>NZ_SRXN01000041.1 GCF_004827385.1 Ensifer sp. MPMI2T | reverse complement strand
TGATGTCCTTGGCCACCGCCTCGTCGCGCAACTGCTGGATGGCGATCAGCACATCCTTCTGCTGATTGGCGATCGCCTCGCCGAAGGACTGCGTCCATTCGAGGTCTTCGCTCATCATCTTGACGACATCGGGATAGTTCAGCAGCGAGACAACGCTGCCGTCCCAGCTGTCCTTCGGCTTCAGGTCGGACTTCTTTTCACGCGCCTCGAGAAACCGTTCGGCCTCGACGATCTGCAACGGATAGAGCGAAGCGGCGGAAATCAGCGCCACCAGTTCGTCCGGATAGAGCGCGATGCGGGCAACCAGCACCTCAAGCTCGTCATCCGTCAGCGGTTCGGGCGCGGTCTCGGCCGGCGCCGCGGGAGCAGCAGCCGTCTGCTGGGCGAGCGCGACACCGCATGGGACAAGCAGGGTTAGCGCGATTGCCGTCGCGCGGGCGAGCACAAAAATCCGCTCCCTGACCATATTCTTCCTCCACAGGGCTGCTCAGGCATTACGGGCGGACGCCCCTGCGTCGTCCCGGACCGCTTGGTGATCGAGCTATTGCATCGGTTGCGTGCGTGGCGGTTGTTGCTGGTTGATCGTACCCGTGGCACCCGGATCTGGCTTTTGTGCTGCGCCTCTGCGTTTGAGAAGATACTTGTTGATGGGCTCGCGCTCCCCGTTGATGATGCGCTGGTTTATGTCGATGCCCGGTAGTGATCTCCGGAGTAATTGTCAGCCAAAGAAATGGAAGCAGGCGCGGCGGTTGCGATGCAGCAAATAGCCGCGAACAGAATTCTTCCTCTGCGATTCATCGTACTCTCTCCGCTTTTCATTTGTTGGGATCTTATGCCCATCACTTCCTTGCGTCGTTGATTGCGATCAAAAGCGAGACCGGCAAGCTACGACTTTGTCCCCGGCTTGGTGGGTCCCTGTTTCGTCCAGATCAAAGGATGTGTCACCGGCGCGGATTAATGGGCGCGTCCGTGACCCATTATTTCGGAGGTCACGGGACAGTCTGCAGCGATCATCCCAGGTTCAAGGCCCGAGGCATGCGCTTCAAGCGCGCCGACGATCGGGAAAACCAGCGAGGGAGAATGAGATTTGTCTGAAATCAATGACATGCCACCAGCGCATTTCTAAAGTCGCGGGTGTGGAGCGAGCGCGTCCGGTGGAACACGCATCATGCTCCGCTGCAGGACTGTGCCCGGGAAGCTGAAACGCGTGAATGCGACAACCGCATGCGATTTGGAGGGGGACATGACGATCGCGCATGAGGGCACCTTAAAAACCGAGGTGCATTCCGACAAACTTACTCTCCTGGCACTCGTCGTGGGGTCGATGATCGGCGGTGGGGTCTTCAATCTGCCGTCAGACATGTCTCGCGCGGCTTCCCCCGGAGCCATATTGATCGGCTGGGTCATTACCGGTTTCGGCATGCTGATGCTGGCCTTTGTCTACCAGACGTTGGCAAACCGCAAACCGGATCTCAATGCTGGCCCCTACGCCTACGCCAAGGCCGGTTTTGGTCCTTTCATGGGTTTCATCAGCGCCTGGGGTTATTGGCTAAGTGCGTTTCTGGGAAATGTCGCCTATGCCGTCGCCATCTTCTCAGGACTGTCCTTCTTCATTCCGGTGTTCGGCGATGGAAACAACCTCGTTTCAATCATCGGTGCCTCGTTCTGCCTCTGGGCCATTCATTGGCTGGTGCTGAAGGGCGTCAAGCAGGCCGCGTTCGTCAACATCGTCACAACGATCGCCAAGCTCGCGCCGCTTTTCCTTTTCGTCCTGATTGAATCGTCGCGTTCAATTGGGACAGGTTCACGCTCAATTTCTGGGGCCGCGGGGGTGCCCTTGACGCCCCTAACCTCGGCAGCGTCATGTCGCAGGTCAAGAGCACCATGCTGGTCACTTTAAGGGTCTTCATCGGTATCGAAGGGGCGAGCGTTTACTCGGCGCGGGCGGCCCGGCGCTCCGATGTCGGGCGGGCGACCATGATCGGTTTTCTAGGAGCGAATCCCTTGCTTTCCATCGCTTTTGCTCTCTTGGGCTGGCGGATGGTGGGAACGAAGATGCCAGATGCGAGAGGTGCAAGCCCGGCACCTGTTTAAAGTTTCAGCAAAGCTCGAGCGCCTGCAGAACGCAGAAATACCGCGGAGACCGATGCACAGATTTTCCAATGCGTGCCCCGTATGGAGCCGCCTCTGTCCTCTTGACTTGAAGTGGAGCAATGCGATGCCGGAACAGAAAGACTTGAAAGCCGATACGAGTGCACCGATGAGTGCCGCGCAGCTTCGCATGCAGATGCTAGAGCGGGAGATGGCGGAAATGGAGAAGGAGCGAAAGCTCCGCGCGCTGCAGGAACAGAAGCTTGCCGACTTCGCCGCCGATTTCCTCGAAAAACATGTCACTGAGCAGGAAATCGCGGTTGTTCGCCGACTCGTCCAGAACGCGGTGAAGGACGGCAAATTCGAAGCCATGGTCTACAGCTTCCCATCCTCGCTCTGCACGGACAGTGGCCGGGCGATCAACAGCGCCGATCGCGACTGGCCGCAAACGCTGCAGGGCAAGGCCAAGGAGTTTTACGAGCGCTATCAGACCTTCGGCAAGCCGCAGGGCTACAAGCTGAAGGCGATGATCATCAATTTCCCCGGTGGCATTCCGGGCGATGTCGGCTTCTTCCTCGATTGGTCGCCGGACAAGGTCTGAGGCGCTGCTGTTCTCGACCCGTCCGAGGAAGAGGAATGGCGGCCCTAATGCATGTCGCTCGCCCAAAAGTGTGCATCGGTTTTGGGCCAACGACATGAATTAAAGCAATCACCTAAATTAGTTCATTTTGGGGCTCAAGTTCCGGGGATCGGGACGCCCGCCTCGCGCAACCCTTCGATGAACTGCCGCCGGTCCTCTGGGCGATGAATCCGCAATGCGACCTCGTTTCGGATGTTATCGAGGAATCCGGGCACATTGGCTTCGAGCCAATCCCGCTCCACCCGAGCCTCATCCATTTTTCCGAGCTTTCCAAGAGTGGCAAGCCGTATGACGTGATAAATCGGATTGGCGCGAAGGTCGGCCAAGGAGGTCCATCGCTCGGCGGCGACGTAGTCCTGCTCGATATAGGAGCAGACCGCCAGGGCGGCCTCGAAATATCCAACGGGACCCGGATTGTGTGCGACGGCTTTCGACACAAGATCGCAGCCTTGACGCCATTCACCGGAGAGGGCGAGGCGGAAACCATACTCGCCGGAGAGTTCGGTGTCGTTGGGATTGATGGCAAAAGCGCGCGCGCCCACCGCCAAGGCCGCATCAACCTCCCCACGGAAAAACAAAGTGAGCATTTCCGCCTGCAGAGCGCGGACATTCTGAGGATCCAGTTCGACGGCGCGTGCCGATGCCTCGATCGCGTGCTCCAACGATATGGGTGACGATCGATCGAGACGATATCGGAACCGAAGTTCATCAATATACGTCATCGACAGGAGCGCCCAGGCAGTCGCGTAATTGGGAAACTGTCTTGTCGCATGCTGAAGGCATTCTTGGACGGAGGCATGTGTCTGAGGGTTCAGGTCGCCGCGATAGCCGTAATAGGTCAAGGTACATGCATAGGCTTCCCAATCGTCCGGAATCGACTGGGTAAAGTGTGCAGCATTGGCCTGGAAAACAATCCCGTATGGTTGTGCGACGGCAGTCGCCACGGCGGCAGCCGCGTTCTCTTGCAATTCAATGATCCTGTGCACCTGTAGGTTTTCGTCGTAGTTGTTCGCCCATACCACGGATCCGTCGGACCGCTGGACCAGCCGTATGCCGAGACGAAGCTTGTTGCCCTCGAGCCGGACCCGACCTTCTAAGGCGTAAGTTGGGCCATCGCCTGCTGCGCTTGGCTGCGCCGCCGTCTCACCAGCGGCGACGACGATCTCCTTGAACTTGGCGATATTGCTGATGACCTCGTCGGCGAGTCCTCGTGTAATCATCGCCGATTGCTGCGTTCCGGAGAGATCCTGGAAAGGCATCACAACCAGCTTTGGAATGTTTGGTTGATTGCCGCTGGACATTGCCGGGTTCGCGTCCGAAGCAGGGCGAACGAGCACGCTTGTCGCCAAGCCGCCGAGGACAAGAGCGGCCGCGCCGACGCCGAGCCAAATCCATCGCTTCCGGGAACTTTGAATGGACGAGACCGATCTTGCTATCGTTGAAGGACCGGGGTCTCCTTCGACCCGCACGTCGGTTTGCCTTTCGAAGATCGGCACGTAGCCGCCTTTGGGAATGCTGATGACGATCGGATCGTTGCGGCCAGCTACAAGATAGTAGCGTTCCAGTGCGCGCCGAACACGGCCCGCTTCGATCCGCACCGCCGGATCCGTTTGAGCGTCAAACGAGGAGTCTCGACCGAAGACCTCGGTTGCTATCGAATAGGCTTTAATCCGGTCCGAATGACCTGCAATCGCCTGCTCGATAACATAGGTCAGAAATTTACGAGCGCGGCCGGGGGCATCGAATTCAGCGCTGAGCCGAATTCGATCGAGCTGCGCAAGAATTTCCTCGTCGGAGGGCAAAGCAGCCGGCTCGACCCGAACGCTCTCCTGGCCAGCGATCGTCATGTCCGCCCCCATCAACACTACAACGTACGCTTGTGTCCAGCGGCACTCGTAAACTCCCGTATCATACGTCCCCACCCGCTCAGAGCGCAATATAGTGGCGCTGTATTTTTCATTTCCGGCCCAGAGGGGGAGGAGCGAAATGAATGCGCAATCAGGAGGGCGCGGAGAAGAACATGGACTGGCGGCGGCATTGCGTCGATTTCCGGCGCGCTCCTTGCAGATCAAGGAGTTGTCGATACGCGATGAGAGTTTCCGAGGGATGTGCGAGGACTTCGCGGCTGCCGAGCACGCGCTTGCCAATGCCGATCAGCTTCCTTCCGGCGTTCGCGAGGAGCGGCGCGCTGAATTCAGGGGGTTACTCGAAAGCCTGGCGGCAGAGATTGAGCAGGCGCTCGGGGCGGCGAAGGGTTTCACCTAACTCAGAAGCGTTGGCTGCTTTACCTGGATTGTAGAAGGAATGCCTGGCGATCTGGTTCTCTAATCAGCACTGGCAGAACACAACGGCTCGACGGCGCCTTTAGTCGCTGAGGCAAGGGGAAGGGGGACACAGTCATGGGAGTGAAACAATGCTTACGTCAATATTGGCTCCGGGATCGGGTATAAACGTCCTTCCCCTGGAGTTGACTTTCGGGGGAGATGTCGAGTCGAAGCCGACGAGCAGCTTTGTCGACGGACAAAGCATCTATTCTTCCGGCGAAAGGGCCGGCCAAGCCTACCGGGTGGAATTTGGGGCGGTCCGCGTTTATCGGGTGCTTGCGAACGGGCGGCGGCAAATCCTTGCGTTCCATTTTGGGGGAGACTGGTTCGGCCTGCAAAATGGGGACCGGCACCGCTCCACTGCAGAAGCGATAGGTGTCACTGGCATAAGAAGCATCAGCCTTCAAAGGAATCCGTATATTTGGCAAGGCTTAATGCCTGCGGTATTAGAAAACTTCTCCTCCGCGCAGGAGCATCAATTGGTCATCGGCCGCCAAAGCGCAATCGAGCGGGTCGCAGCATTTCTCGCCGAGATGTCGGAACGTACGGGCGGCTTGCACAGATTCGAGTTGTTCATGCCTCGTGTCGATGTGGCCGACTACCTCGGGCTGACGATCGAAACGGTTTCGCGTTCGCTTACAAAGCTGAAGAACAAAGGTATTATCAGATTGCACGGCCCTCGCGGCATCGAGATTGTGCAATGTCGCGCACTTGAGGATCTATGCCTTTAGTGATTGTCCAATAGCGAATTGCGAGCGGAGCAAGGCCAAAGGTTTGGCATTTCTATCAACATCGCCAACGCCGGGATCATCACGGTCACGGTTAGGTAAAATGTCTCAGAGGCGATCGCGAGGACGCTGTTCCTGCAGGCGTGGCCAATTCGAAGACGCGCCACAAGCGGACATTTGAATGAGCAGCCGCAGCCAAGCTATCTCTACGGGGAGAACTCAGATCCCTGCCGGTGGAAGCCTCAAAACGCGGTTTGCTGCCGTCGTGGTGTAGCTCATTCCTGCTCGGCAAGACAAGGATTGAGATGATACGCGTGCTGAAATGCGTCCGCATTTCAGGGAAAAACTCGTGCGCTGGTCTAAACCCCTAAGGCTGCATCTCAGCGTCCTGGTCGTAGCATTGCTGCTTTCTACGTCGGCGCCGATCATCTGGATGGCATTCAGCCAAGGAAGTGATGCTGCGGTGCGCGCGGGCGTGCAGCAGATGCGCGAGATGAGCTTGCGGCTGATCGAGGGATACAGGAATACGCTGGAGGGAGGTAGTGAGGCGGTAGCGCTGGCATCCGCCCTGTCGCAGCTCGTTTCCCCGCCGCCTCAAGACCAAGAGGCAAAACAGGAATTCTTTCTGGAAGTCCTGCGAAGCGTCCCCAACGCGACGAGCGTCTACGCCGGATATCCCGACGGCTCGTACCTGCAGGTAATCAACACCGCAAGGGATTTTGTTCGCCAGACTCTTGAGGCACCAGACGGAACGTCCTACGCGATCAGAACGATCGCACGGAGGCAAAGAGGCGGACGTGATATCGACGCTTCGGTTTCTGGACAGCGAGGCAAGACCGATCTGCATCATTCGGTCCACGGCAACGCCCGTGGTACCAATCCGTGGTTCAAAAAGGTGTGCCGGTTTCCGTCGGACCCTATGTCGCCGGAACGCTCAAGGTTCCAACCCTCACGATTGCCGCGCCGATGCGGGATGATGGTCAGGTGGTCGTTGGCATCAACATTCACCTGCAGACCGTCAGTCGCCTGCTGGACGCGCGGGAGATTTCGCCGCGTGCGCGAGCTTACATTATCGATGGCGGCGACAAGCTCGTAGCCCATTCCGATCCGGCGATAATGAGCAGGATCCTCGGAAAATGGTCGACAAGTACCAGTGCCGTTGACGCGAGAGCACCCGGTTTAGACACGAGCCTCGAAACCGTCATCAAACTGCGGCGGGTTCCCGCCTATGCAAGCGGCGGCCTGGCAAAGGTCGATCTCGATGGCGAAAGTCATCTTGTGCAGATCGCCCCCGTCAGCGTGTCTGGCCTGTTCAAGAGTACGAGGCCGCAATCGTCGTGCCGCTGGAGGATCTTGTCGCACAGGCCAATCGGCTGCTGGTGCACAACCTCTTCATTGCCGCCGCCTTCGTAATCGCGGGCGTCGCCGCATCGGTGATGCTTTCCCGCATGATCAGCCGCTCTCTCTATGAACTCGCGGACGAGGCCCGCAGGATCGGCAATCTGGACGTCGGCGAGAAAGGTGTGTCGCATTCCTGGATAACCGAGATAAACACGCAGGCGAAAGCGCTTGCGGCAAGCCGTCATGCGATCGGCCAGTTTGCCCGTTTACGTCCCGCGTGAGGTGGTTGGATGGATCGTCAATCCTCAGGGAAGAGCGGTCGTCGAAGGAGGAAGTCGACCATCTGTGCGGACTTGCGCCAAACCTTGCCGCGGATGTCGGGATCGGCATAATCGAAGCCAACGATCGCCTTCGGGATCACCCGACCAAGTGGTGACGACTGTCTGAGCCAGACGGCGTTGTCGTGATAGCTCAGCAGAATACGGCAGATGTCGTCGTTAGGCAGCTTCAGGAAGTCCCGCCATAGAGTTAGATAGCGCGCCTGCGACTGCCGAAGTTCCGTGTCGATCATTTCACGGGCCGCGTCAAGCAACGACGGGTCGCGGCGGATCGCATGCACATAGAAGCGGTGCATCAACAGCCGCGTCATTTCGTTGATTCTGTCGATGCGAGAGAACATTTCTCCCCGATCCTGAAAGTGTGTGACATTAGCCGTAGGAAGCGGGAATTAAACTTTGGTTACCACCTGCGCTCGCACCCGCTGCGCCAGCACCATCCACCAGTCAGCCAGGCGCAGACCTAGGCAAAAGCGAGGAGGAGCTCCTATTGCGGAGAACTTCACTTTTTCCACTTGGAGCGCGATGTTGCGTGCCAGTCGGCAGGTGGCCGCGCCAGCGAAGCTTCATGTTCAGAGTAGCCCCTCTAGGGAGTTGATCGTGGGGCCATACCATCACGCCGAGCCCTGTGACATGGAATCTGTTCGGTTTTTCGTGGATGGAGAGATATACAGCGTCGGCTGAGTTGAAATTATTGTACTCAGTTGCGCGCAACTGCCCGCGCACGCCAGAACCGGATGAAACATCGTTCCCTAAGTGCATATTTCACATGCCAAAGGCTTTGGTGGCCTAGTTCAGCCTCTTGCCGGACACGGAATCAAACAGATGAACATCGCTGAAGTTAATGCCCAGCGAGACTATCGCTCCGGGTTGGATTTTGGTTTGCGGGGGGAGGGCTGCCGAGATTTTGTCTCCATCGCCGAACGTGCCGGTCACAATCAGCTCCGGGCCGGTCAGCTCCGTAACTTCAGCCACGGCGTTTAAGCTAAAGTCGGCGGAGCCGGTACGGAACGCCTCAGCGCGAATGCCGACCGTTACTTCTTCCTCGGTTCCGACGCCGAGTTCCGCGCGGTTGAACGGCAGGACGAGATCGCTTCCATCAAGCTTGACGCCCTTTGATGCCCAGCGCCCCCTCAGCAAGTTAATCGGTGGGGCACCGACAAAACTCGCCACGTAAAGCGTAGCGGGCCGGTTATAGATCGCCTCTGGTGTTCCCAATTGTTCAACCTGGCCATTTCGCATGACCGCTATTCGCGTGGCCAAAGTCATTGCCTCGATTTGGTCGTGCGTCACATAGACCACGGTTGTCTTCAGGCTTTGGTGCAGCCGTTTAAGCTCAGTCCGCAGCTCCATACGCAGCTTCGCGTCAAGGTTTGACAAGGGCTCGTCGAAAAGGAAGATTTTAGGATTTCTGACAAGTGCGCGACCGATCGCGACGCGCTGGCGTTGCCCGCCGGACAACTGGCTCGGTTTGCGATCCAGGAGGGCTTCGATCTGCAGCATGTGCGCAGTCTCTTCTATGGCTCGATCACGTTCCGCTTTAGGGACCTTACGCATCTCCAAGGCGAAGCCGATGTTACGGCGAACCGATAGGTTTGGGTAAAGCGCGTAGGCTTGGAAGACCATCGCGATGTCGCGATCTTTCGGATGGACCCCTACCACAGGCCGGTCGGCTATTCGGATTTCGCCGCTCGTCGGTTCGGAGAGCCCGGCAATGATGTTCAAAAGGGTCGATTTACCACACCCCGACGAACCGAGAAGAACCAAGAACTCCCCGCTTTCGAGCTTAATATCGATGCCTCTGAGAGTTGCGATTTCGCCGTAGCTCTTATGTATGTTTTCGATCGTCAGCGTGCTCATAACTACCCCTTGTGAGGCCCGATACCAGGCGCGTTTTTGTGAACCAAAATTACTTTTAAAAAGACCTCATTTACGCTTTCGCATATCCATTCGAACGGCGTACGAATCTAAACCGTTGAGAGCAAGAGGAAGGCCCCGTCGCCATCAACCTGTTTTCCGAAAGAAAATCTTTCCTGACACACTAAGCTGACTGCGCCGCATCCTCTATCGTCATCCTGTCCCTCACTTCGCGGGAGGGAACTACGAGATACATGTTTCGGCACCGAGCTCGTGAGGGTCATCCCTATGCGGTCCGTGCTCTTGAAATCTCTATCAGATGCTCACGGTGTCCGAAATCTCGAGGTACCTGCAGAATGCCACCGGTGTCGCCTCGGTTCCGTCTTAATGGAGGGGCAACTGGGATTTGTTGTGAGATGGCGTGCGCTCATAGTCCGAGGTAGGGCCAAGGATATGGGCCAGCGAAAAAAGTAAGCGTGCCAGCATCGCGTGCTCGGGAGCGGACTCTACCAGCACAGGATTGCCGTCAAACGAGACGAACTCATCCGTTTTGCGGTTCAAGCAGGCGACGATGGTCTCGGACTGCGCAATCAAAGCGTCGCCGACAGTTCCGCCTTGGGAACCCTCATTGCAGACAAAGTGAACGACGACTTCTTCCGGATCGTTGCAAGTCTCAAGGTAAGCGCCTTCGATTAGTCGGCACGTGTCGGCAAGGCAGAGGGCGGCTTCGGGACCAAAATGGACGTAGAGCGGTCTAAAAGCGGTTAGCGGTGAGCACCACGGCAACTCGACCACCCTAGAGCCGGCCAGTTCACGCATGTCGTTGGAGAAGTCGAAAATTTCACAACCCGCAGCGTTCCACCGGTTCCAAGCTTGGCGAATCTCTGTCGCGAGTTCTAACCTCACCAGGAACTCAGCTCGAGACATTCCGCCGAAGTCGCCACAGCTCGGCTTCGCGAGTGTCTGCGCATCTCCGCCATCTAATCCCCGTAGCGACTTGATGCGCATGTCGCAGGCCGCGGTCAAAAGCTGAAAGCGACACGGATGGTAGTCAAAATAGTCGGCTGACATGGCAAAAACCTCTCCTAGAGAGGCGATTATCGCCACCGCGTTTCGCAAGCCACAAAACCCCAGAATCGGCCGCCGAAATTTCTTGTGCGATTTTCTTACGCGACCTGGCTCCGTAGCGAACAACCTACGCGGCGTTACCACGCGTTCGACCGCTGGCACCTTGCGCATCTCCAGGCCGAAGCCGATGTTGCGGGCGACACTCATGTTCGGATAGAGCGCGTGGGACTGGAACACCATGGCGATGTCCCTGTCCTTGGGATGCAAGCCCAGGATCGAGCGTTCGCCGATCCGGACGTCACCGCGGCTTGGCTCCGCAAGCCCGGCGATGATGTTCAAGAGGGTGGACTTGCCGCAGCCGGACGAGCCGAGCAGAACCAGGAACTCGCCGCTTTCAAGCGCGATGTCGATGCCCTTCAGCGTTTCCACCTCGCCGTAGCGCTTGTGGATGTCGCGGATTTCGAGTGCGCTCATTTCCTGGTCTCCTCAAGGAAGGCCGAAAGGGGTTTGCCATAGCTGCGGGGCAGCGTGGAGATGGCCTCGGATGCGACGGTGACGCCGACCCGCAGACAGTGTTCAAGCGGCATATCGGCGGCAAGGGCGGCCAGGAAACCGGCATTGAAGACATCGCCGGCGCCGATCGTATCGACGACGTCAACGCGCGGCGCCGGAGCCGAAAATTGCGCGCCGGTCTTGTCGAGGGCAAGCGCGCCATGCGGCCCACGCTTGACGACGACGATCGCTTCGGCAGGCATCTGCTCCTTCAGGTGGCGAGCGGCTTCAAGGGGGTCTGTCTCGCCGGTCAGCATCGTCGTCTCGACTTCGTTGAAAAGCGCGCAGTGGCAGCGCTTCAGCCAGTCGAGGGTCTTGCGCCTGTTCGCCTCGGTCCAGCCGTCGAGCGGCCAGCCGGTGTCGAGCGCGACCGCAATGCCATGCGCTTGCGCCCAGTCGAAAAACGCGTCATAGGCGAGCGTCAGGGCATCGGTCAGGAACGAGCCCGCGAGCAGCGCAACGCCGCCGCGAAGGCGGTCGCCGTCAAGCATTGCGCAAACTTCGTCAAAGCTGAAGAGCGGCAGGTGGCCGCGCGTGGTGAAAAACGTGCGCTCGCCGTCCGGGTGGGTGATGCCGACCGATAGCGTCGTGCCCACGGCTTCGACCGGCCATTCCCGCGCGCGCACGCCGAAGGCCTCCTTCAACCAGATGCCGAACTGGTCGTTGCCGACATTCGCGGCAATCGCGTAGTCGACACCGAGCGAGTCCCAAGCAAGCGCGCTGTTGCCGGCGCAGCCGCCGACGCGCAGCTCGTCATGATCGACGATGATTTCCGTGCCGGCCTTCGGCCACGGCTCCGCCGGACCGAGGATCAGGTCGATGTTGACGTTGCCGATGACTGCAAGCGGGCGCATGGCGTCACTCGCTCCGGGTGATCTTGGTGGAGCGCGCCGGCGTGCCGGCATTGTCGACACGGGCATCCGCGAAGGCGAGCATCAGCGATTGCGCGACGGGCAACATGGCAAAGACCGCTGCGAGGCCCGCGGCGCGCCTGAAGCGGATAGTCGTGACCCCTTCGACCGGCGGTTCGCCGGAGGCATCGAACACCACTACTGGGGAGCCTGCTTCGGCTGCGGACGTCGCCATCGCTGCCACGAGACCTGCCGTCGGGTCGCTGGCGCGGAAGAGCACAACGCCGACATCGGGGCCGAGCATTTCCATGGGGCCGTGGCGAAGTTGCCCGCCCTCGAGCGAGAAGCAGGGGAGGCGCGAGAGTTCGGTGAGCCCGAGCGCGATCGCCTCGGCCACGCCCTGCAGTCGGCGGCCGGAGGTGACCACGGCGCGCACGCCGGCGAGTGCGGTGAGCGCTTCGTCGATCGCCGGCGACTCGGGCTCGCGCAGGGCGTGAAGCGCGCCGGCCGGATCATCGCCGAGGGCGGCAAGGACTGAAAGATGCAGCGCGAAGCTGATTGTCAGGCTGCGGGTTGCGGCAAAAGCCTGCTCCGTGCCGCCGGCGCCGATGAGCGACGGCGCGGTGCGCGCCAGAAAGGAATTGCCTTCCAGCGTCACGCCGAAGGTATCCGCCGTGCCGCCATTGGTCTCCTTGAACCAGCGCAGCACCTCGGCGCTTTCGCCCGATTGGGAGGTGATCAGGACTGTCTTTCCTTCGATCGGCAACGGCTGGCCGAGCTGCTCGGAAAGTGGCAGCGCCACGGCCTCGACCCCGAGTGCCCGATAGAGCGGCTCGACGGCGCGCCCGACTGCATGCGAGCCGCCCATGCCCAACAGGAGCAGGCGACCTGTCGATCTCAGCGACGCGGCAATTTTCTTGGCCAGCGTCGCCGACTGTTCATAGGAGGCGATGGCATCGGCATGCTGGCGCGCCATTTCCTTGTCGATCGCGATGAGCCCGGCGGGCCTTTGCTTGGAAGCCTTCATGATCATCCTTTGACGCCGCCGCTTGTGAGGCCGGAAATCAGGGCCCGTTGCATGACAAGACCGATCAGCACCGGGGGCAGGGCGGCAAGCACACCGGCGGTGGCGATCAATCCGTAGTCGGAGACACGACCGCCGGCGAGGTCCGCTATGGCTACGGTCAGCGTCTTGGCGCGCAGGTCGGAGGTGAAGAGCAGCGCGTAGAAGAATTCGTCCCAGGCGAGCAGAAAGGCAAAGAGCGCGGAGGTCGCCATCACCGGGGCGGCAAGCGGAAGCGTCAGCAGCCTGAGGATCTGGTCGAGCCGTGCGCCGTCGATCATCGCCGCGCTCTCGATCTCCCTCGGTATGGAATCGAAGCCTGATTTCAGGAGCCATGTGGTGAAGGGTGCGAGGATGGTGAGATAGACGAGCGCCAGCCCGAAGACGGAGTTGAGCAGGCCGAAATAGGCAAGCCCCATATAGAGGGGTACCGCGAGCGCCACGGGCGGCAGCATATAGGTGGCGATCACCGCATAGAGTGACCAGGAGACCGTAGCCGTGCGCGAGACCGCCCAGGCGGCGGGAATGGCGACGGCAACCGCGGCGAGTGTCGCCATGCCGGCGACCTTCAGGCTGTTGAGGAGCGAAGCGACGAAGGCGGCGCCGGCGGTGTTTTCGATCGTCGACAGCAGGGCGCGGTAGCGCGAAAGATCGATCTCGTCCGGCCACCAATTGAGAGGCTTGGCGGAAAGATCGGCGGCCGACGAGATGCTCATGACGAAGAGCCAGGCAAGTGGCGCCAGGATAACGATCGCAAGCAGCAGCGCGCCCAGATAGACGAAGGCGGTAAAAAGGGGGGTCTGGCGTTCCATCACGATGCTCCCGCAGCCTTGCGAAGCAGTGCCGCATAGGCGACTGCGAGAATGGTTACGAGCAGCGTAACGATGAGCGCGAGCGACGCGCCGGAGCCTGCCCTCTGAAAGGAGAAGGCCTCCTGGTAGACGAGGATCGAGAGCGTGCGCGTGCTGTTTGCCGGTCCACCTCGCGTCATCACCCAGATGATGTCGAAGACCTTGAAGGCCTCGATCGTGCGCAGCACCAGCGCCACCAGCAGGGGCCCCGCGAGATAGGGCATGGTCACGTAGCGGAAGCGATTGAGTGGGCCCGCACCGTCGACCAGTGCTGCGGCGGTGATGTCGCGGGGGACCGCCTGGAGCGCGGCGAGCGCGATCAGCGCCACCAGCGGGAAATTCTTCCAGCAATCGGCGACGATCAAAGCAGCTAAGGCCGAACCCGGCTCGCCGAGCCAGGAGCGATAGCTTTCGAGAAGGCCGAGCTGCGTGAGTGCGGCGTTCAGGGCGCCGTATTCCGGATTGTAGATCAGCCGCCAGAGCGTGGCGTTAACTACAGTCGGCAAGGCCCAAGGCAGGATCATCAAGGCTCGCAGAGCCGTGCGCCCGCGAAATTGCTGGTTGAGCAGGAGCGCGGCGAGCACGCCAAGTACCATCTCGGCGGCGACGGACACGACCGCGAAACAAGTGGTCGTGATCAGCGCCCGCTGGAAGTTCGACCCGCCGAGCATTTTTGCGTAGTTGTCGAGGCCGATGAAACCGCCGGCGGTGCCGACAAGCTTCGCATCGGTGAAGGAGAGCCGCACCGTATCGACCAATGGCCAGCCGATGACTGCGATCATGACCACGAGTAGCGGCAGCATCAGGAGCCACGCACGCGTTGTTATCCAGGTACCGGGCATCGGATGAAGACCCTTGCGGCCGTCAGGGCCGTTTCATGCGATTCATTGTGCTCGGCCATGCCGAGGATTTGGAAGAAGCCGCGTGCTTCGTGCACGTTCCGAGCGGCCCGGCCGCCCGGAACGTAATCTCGCGTTGTCAGAGACCGCTGTTCTCGGCAGCCGTCTTCAAGGCGTCTTCGGCGGAGGTCTGGCCGAGCAGCGCCTCCTGGATAGCCTGCTGCAGGGCGGTCGAAAGCTCCTGATACTTCGGCGTCGTCGGCCGCGGATACATCGCCGCGAGGCCCAGCTTGGCCGCCGCGATCAGTTCTTCCTGGCCTTTCGTCACGCTGGCGTCCTCGTAGGACGAGGCCCAGATCGGCAGGCTGAGCTTCGCATAGGCATTCTGCGTCGGCTGCGAGGTCATGTGGACGATGTACTTCCATGCCTCTTCCGGATGCTGGCTGGTCGAAGTGATGCCGAGGCCCATCGAACCGTTGACGGCCGAAACCTCGCTCTTGCCGGCGACGCCCGGCGCCGGCACGACGCCGACCTTGCCAGCGACCTTGCTTTCCTTGGGGTCGTTGGCGAGGTTGTACATATAGGTCCAGTTGAGCGCGAAGGCCGCCTCGCCATTCTGGAATACCTTGCGGACATCCTCCTCCAGGAATTCCTTGGAGTTGGGGTTGGTGAGGCCGGAGGTATAGCTCGAAACCATGTAGTTCAACGCATCGAGACCGCCACCGGTGGTAAAGGCGGGCTTGCCGCCCTCGATGAACTTGCCGCCATAAGCGCTGACCAGCGTCGTGTAGTCGCAAATCGCGGCTTCCGCCTGCGACCAACTCCAGGCTATCGGGTTCTGGAGCAGTCCCTTGTCCTTGATCGTCCTTGCCTGTTCGGAAAGCTCGTTCCAGGTCTTCGGCGGAGCGGTGATGCCGGCCTTTTCCAGGATCTCTTTGTTGTAGAAGAGATATTTGGTGTCGAGGATCCACGGCATGCCATAGCGCTTGCCGTCATATTCGACCGTAGTCCAGGCACCCGGCAGGACGCCTTTTTTCATCTCGTCGGTGATGCGGTCGGTGACATCGACGAGCACCTTGTTGGTGGCGTACTCGGCCGGCCAGATGACGTCGAAAAGAACGACGTCGTAGCCGCCACCAGACCCCTGCGCCAGCACGGTCTTGTCGTGAAGGCCCTCATAGGGGACGAATTCGAGGTTGACCTTTATATCCGGATTGGCCTTGGTGAAGGCCTCCGTCATGGCGCGAACATCGGCCTCGCTATAGGCGGCCTGAGCCATGAAGAGCGCGTTCAGTGTCGTTTCAGCGTAAGCTTGGCCGCTGAAGGATATTCCGACAAGGGCAGCGCCGAAGAGTGCGTTGCGCGTGGATTTCAACATTGTTGCCTCCAATAACCGATCGTTCAGTTCCCGGCGCGGCCCCATCCGCGCGCCGGATGCGAAGAACCCGCCGCGAGCCGCGGCGGCCGTCGACAAATCAATCGGAGCGTTTGCGACAGCATAGCGCCGCCGCCTTCGTTCCCCCGAGGTTCTTGCGACCCCTTATTAAGTCAATTGCCTTGACTTATTTCTTCGCCAATATTCTAACAGTGTCAAGCGGGATTTGTGGATGAACGAGATGCGCCCCATCCGGGCCAAGAGCGGGACCAATCAGGAGGGGACCAGCGCGCACAATCGCCGCGTCATGATCGACGCTCTGCGGTTGAACGGGCAATTGTCGCGGGCGGATCTCGCGCGGGCGACGGCGCTTACCAAGCAGACCGTCTCGAACATTATCGAGGAACTCGAAAGCGATGGCTTGGTCACGTCTCTTGCCGCGGTGCGCAAGGGTCGCGGGCAGCCATCAACGCCTTATCGGCTGGTGCCTGAAGGCGCCTTCGCGATCGGCCTGCAGATCGACCGGCATGTCACGCGCACGATTGCGGTCGATCTGGTCGGCACCGTGCTCGCGCGGGGGGAAGCGAACCTGCCCGCTGGTGGCCCGGAGACGGGCGTCGCGACCATTTTGGATTTGATCGCCAGGACGCGTCGCGACCTGGCGGCGATCGCGCCGCAGTCCGAGGATCGCTTCGTCGGCCTCGGCCTTGCGATGCCCGGGCCATTCGGCATCGAGGCGGACGCCGACGACCCCTGGATGATGGCGGCCTGGCAGAACTTTCCTCTCCTGGAGACGCTGTCGGCGGGCACCGGTCTCGACGTGCGTTTGCAGAATGACGCGGCCGCGGCCGCGACTGCCGAGAAGATGGTCGGCGCGGCGCACGGGGCCGATCAGGCGATCTGCATCTATCTTGGCTATGGCCTCGGGGCCGGACTGATCCTCAATGGCGAGCTCTATCGCGGCGCCAACGGCAATGCCGGCGAGATCGGCATGATCTTGAGCCAGCCGCGCGCGGCGTCTGGCATCCAACGCGCCCCGCTCGAACACCGGGCTTCCATTGCGTCGCTCAGCAAGATCCTCGGTCTCGATCCCGCCGATCCGGATCTTTATCGCCGAATCGACGAGATGGCGCGCGAAGCGGACGCACGCGTCACGGCGTGGGTCGAGGATGTGTCATTCGAGCTGCAGGCTGCCATTCAGGCGCTCGAGAGCATCTTCGATCCGCAAACCATCATCCTGTGCGGCGGCATGCCGCCGGGTCTCGCCAGCCTGCTGATCGAGGCGATCCATCCGTTGCTGCCTTCGATCGCCGAGCATCGCTTACGCAGTATGCCGCGCCTGCAACTGGGCTTCACGGACCCTTGGGCCGTGGCCATCGGTGCTGCCGCGGAACCGATAAGCCGGACTTTCGATCCTCGTTTTTCCGCAATCCTGAAGACACGCACGGCGGGTGCGGTCTGAACTGACAAGCAAGTTGCTGGCCGGGATCGCCGGAGCGGCGCGGTTCTCGGGATATCACCGCACCGGTCGCGTGCCTTCAAGGGGTCAAGCAGTGGAAATCCTCGCGCGGTCGGGCGAGCAGGGAAAAGGTTGCTAGTCTGTCGTAGCTGACGGGAATCGCTTTCCCTGATGCTTGAAATATTAGCGATATAGCGTTTAAATACATACTCGTAATGATCCGGCCTTATTTTTGCCGGCTGCAACTAATTAATACTTTAGGCCGCGATGCTTTCGAGTGCGGGCGAATTCGTAATTTCAGGTATAGAAAACTCAAGATTTTAAAATAGAGGGATTGCGATATGTCTCTTTCCCATCTTCGGCGACTTGAAGCTGAAGCAATTCATGCCATTCGCGAAGTTGTTGCGACGTTTTCAAATCCGGTTGTACTTTATTCCATTGGAAAAGACTCTTCCGTCTTGTTGCATCTGGCGATGAAGGCGTTTTTTCCATCGAAGCCGCCTTTCCCTTTCCTCCATGTGGACACCACATGGAAGTTTCGCGAAATGATCGAATTCCGCGACAGGATGGCGAAGGAACGCGGCTTCGATCTCCTGGTTCATATCAACCAGGACGGTCTGGACCAGGGCATCGGACCATTTTCGCACGGATCGAATATTCACACGCACATCATGAAGACCGTTGCCTTGCGGCAGGCGCTCGACAAGTACGGATTTGATGCGGCGCTCGCAGGCGCCCGGCGCGACGAAGAGAAGTCGCGCGCCAAGGAACGCATATTCTCGATCCGCAATGCCCAGCACGGATGGGATCCGAAGCACCAACGGCCCGAGCTTTGGAAAACCTACAATACCCGCATTCGTCCGGGCGAGACGATGCGCGTGTTTCCGCTTTCGAATTGGACCGAATTCGACATCTGGCAGTACATCATGACGGAGGACATACCGGTCGTGCCGCTTTATTTTGCGGCGAGACGCCCGGTGGTAGAGCGCGATGGCATGCTGATCATGATCGACGACGATCGCATGCCCCTTCAACCGGACGAAAGCGTGACCGAACGTCTTGTGCGCTTCCGCACGCTTGGCTGCTATCCGCTGACGGGCGCGATCGCCTCAGAAGCCGCGACGGTCCCGGACATTTTGCGCGAGATGCTGACGGTGCGCACTTCGGAGCGACAGAGCCGGCTGATCGACCAGGACGAGGCCGGTGCGATGGAGAAAAAGAAGCGGGAGGGCTACTTCTGATGTCCTATCTTCCCTCTCTTGCTCCGCTTGATATCCAGGCGCACCTGGCCGATCAGGACAACAAGTCGATCCTCAGATTTATCACGTGCGGTTCGGTGGATGACGGCAAGTCGACATTGATCGGCAGGCTGCTTTTCGATGCGAAGCTGGTCTATGAGGACCAGCTTGCCAATCTGGGCCGTGTCGGTGCGCAACGCAGTGCGAACGGTGAGGATATCGATCTCGCCCTTCTGTTGGACGGCCTCGAGGCCGAGCGCGAGCAGGGCATCACCATCGACGTCGCCTATCGCTATTTCTCCACCTCGAAGCGCAAGTTCATCGTCGCGGACACTCCCGGGCATGAAGAATATACGCGCAACATGGTCACGGGGGCATCGACGGCGGCTCTTGCGGTGATCCTCATCGACAGCCGCCATGGGGTTCTTCCGCAAACACGCCGCCACTCCTACATCGCGTCGCTGCTCGGCATCCGCCATGTCGTGCTGGCGGTCAACAAGATCGACCTTGTCGGCTACAGCCAGCCGGTCTTCGAGAGGATAGCGGAAGACTATCTGCGCTTTGCGCGCGAACTTGGCTTTCAGAGCATCAAGCCGATACCCATCTCGGCGCGCTATGGCGACAACGTCATCGCGAACTCGGAGAAGACGCCCTGGTATCAAGGGGCCGCGCTTCTCGAATACCTCGAAACGATCGACTTTGATCGCCAGGAGGCGCAGAAGCCGTTCCGCTTTCCCGTTCAACTGGTCATGCGGCCCGACGCGAACTTCCGGGGATATGCGGGGCAGGTTGCGTCCGGCAAGGTTTCGGTCGGCGACCAGGTAATCGTCGCCAAATCGGGGCAGCGTAGCTCGATCAAGAGCATCGTCACCTATGACGGTGAAGTGCAGAAGGCGGTGGAAGGTGAGGCCGTCACGCTGGTGCTTTCGGATGAGGTCGAGGTTTCCCGCGGCAACATGTTGGCCGCGCCGGGTGCCAGACCCTTCGTCGCCGACCAGTTCCAGGCCCACATGATCTGGTTCGATCCAAGCCCGATGATCCCCGGGCGAAGCTATATCCTGCGCACGGAGACGGATAGCGTGAATGCGACCGTTACGGCGCTCAAGCACCAGGTCAATATCAACAGCTTCGTGCGCGAGGCGGCGAAGTCCCTGCAGATGAACGAAATCGGCGTCTGCAATATCTCGACCCAAGCGCCGATCGTCTTCGACGCCTACAAGGACGACAGGACGACGGGCAACTTCATCATCGTCGACCGGATTTCCAATGCGACGGTCGGTGCAGGGATGATCGATTTCCCGTTGCGTCGTGCCGACAACGTCCATTGGCAGGCGACCGACGTCGACAAGGGCGCGCGCAGCGCACTGAAGAACCAGCGGCCCGCTGTCCTTTGGTTCACCGGGCTCTCCGGTTCGGGAAAATCGACAATCGCCAATGCCCTCGACAAGGTTCTGCATGCGCGAGGCAAACATACCTACCTGCTGGACGGAGACAATGTGCGTCACGGTCTCAACCGGGACCTTGGGTTCACCGACGAGGATCGGGTGGAAAACATCCGGCGCGTGGCGGAAGTGGCGAAGCTCATGGCCGATGCCGGCCTGATCGTGCTCGTATCCTTCATTTCGCCCTTCCGTGACGAGCGGCGCATGGCGCGCGAACTGATGGAAAAGGGCGAGTTCATCGAGATATTCGTCGACACGCCCCTGGAAGAGTGCGCCCGCCGCGATCCGAAAGGCCTCTATGAAAAGGCGCTGGCCGGCAAGATTGCGAATTTCACCGGCATTTCGTCACCCTATGAGGCACCCGAAAATCCGGAGCTGCACCTTCACACGGTCGGCCACGAGCCGATCTCGCTGGCGCTCAAGATCGAGGAATATCTCGACCAGATGACGGAGGAGAAATGACGTCCTTGTGCGAGGTGCTTGAACGCATCGCGATCGATGCCGGCGAGGCGATCCTTGGCGTCTACGACGCCGGTCCCAATGTTTGCTACAAGGACGATCAGTCGCCCGTCACCGAGGCGGACGAAAGAGCCGAAGCCATCATTCTCGAGCGGCTCTCACGATTGTTCCCACGCGTCCCGGTGATCGCGGAAGAGGCGGTTGCCTGCGGCAACGTTCCCGACATCAGCGGCGGTTCCTTCTTTCTGGTCGACCCTCTCGATGGCACGAAGGAATTCATCAACCGGCGAAACGACTTCACCGTCAATATCGCGCTGATAGAGCGAGACGTCCCGGTTGCAGGCATCGTCTATGCGCCGGCCCAGCATTGTGCCTACGTGGCAGCCGATGGCAGGGCCGAGAAATTGCTCTTCGGCCACGGTGGCGCGATAGAGAAACGGGACGCTATCCGGGTCAGGCCGAGGGGCGCGGTGCTGACGGCCGTTGCCAGCCGCTCGCACAACAGCACCGAAACCGAGGCATTTCTGGTTGGGCACGGCGTCAAGGACTGCATGTCCATAGGGTCTTCGCTGAAGTTCTGCCTGGTTGCCGAGGGCAAGGCCGACGTCTATCCGCGCTTTGGCCGCACGATGGAGTGGGATACGGCTGCCGGCGACGCCGTCCTCAGGGCAGCGGGCGGTTCGGTTGTTCGCCTGAACGGTTCGCAGCTGGCCTACGGCAAGAGGATGCAGGCGGACGACTGCGATTTCGCAAATCCGCATTTCATCGCCTGGGCGGAAAATCCCTCGGTACCGTGAGGCGCGTCGCGGCATAAGCTTGTCGCCACGTCAATGGCGATGCGCGCAATTGGCGGTAGTGCTCGGGTAACTTTTGCGTTGACGCGATGAATGGCTTCGTTCAGTCTCGGGCTTTAAGATCATCGACGCCTCGAAGAACTTTCGCATTATTGTTTTGGTGCTGACACGAATTTTTGAAGAGCACCGACATTTGGATGAGTGTCAACCCCATCGCTCAAGGGCTATTTTCATTGATGCGAGCGTTGGCGGCGCTTTCGGTTTTCTTTCGACGCGAAGTGCTTTTCTGGCCAGGAGGGACGAAACCACTCGGTGAAGGCCCAATACCTGCCACACGAGATCCCAACTTGATCGGCGCATTGATGGCCGCGTTCTTGAAGTACTTGCGATGTGCGGACTTGCCGGGCTGATAAGTTACAAACGCAGTCAGCGCGAGGAACTGGTCGCGATCTTGCGGCAGATGGCGTTTGCACTGGCGCATCGGGGGCCCGATGACGCCGGCATTTGGCTTGATCAGGACGGCCGTGTCGGGCTTTGTCACCGCCGATTGTCGATCATCGATCTCTCCCCGTCAGGGGCTCAGCCGATGCTATCCGCCAGCGGCCGGTACTCCATCGTCTACAACGGCGAGGTCTATGGATTTCTCGAACTCCGCGATGAGTTGGAGGCACGCGGCTCCCGCTTTCGCGGGCACTCCGACACCGAAATCCTGTTGGAGGCGATCGAAGTCTATGGCTTCGAAGCTGCACTGCGCCGTTGCAACGGCATGTTCGCCTTCGCTCTTTATGACAAGGTCGAGCGGAAGATCCTGTTTGCGCGCGACCGGATGGGGGAAAAGCCACTCTATATCGGCGTGCACGAGGGTGTTGTCGCCTTCGGCTCTGAACTGAAGAGTCTCAGAAGGCATCCCTCCTTCGCCTCTCCGGAATTGGATCGCGATGCCCTGGCGCTCTATCTCCGCCACAATTATGTGCCGACGCCCTATACGATATACCGGGGTATCTTCAAACTGCCGCACGGCTGCTGGCTGAGCATATCCGTCGATGAACCACCGGCCTCGATGGCCGCAGTCCTGGGATCGGTCCGATCCTATTGGGATGCCTTCGATGTCGTGGAGCGAGGCTATGCCGATCGGATCGAGTCTGCGGAAGAGGCCTTGCGCCTTCTCGACAACACGCTGAAGGCAGCGGTTCGCGAACGTATCGTCTCCGATGTCCCGGTCGGCGTGTTGCTCTCCAGCGGCATCGATTCATCCTTGGTGTCGGCGGTCATGCAGGAAGTGTCGCCCACGCCTGTGAAGACCTACACCGTGCGGTTCCTGGAAGAAGACTACAACGAGGCGGATGCCGCTGCCGAGGTTGCGGGTTATCTGAAGACGGACCACACGGAAATCACGGCGGAACCCGAAACCGCTTTCGGGATCATTTCCAGTTTGCCGGATATTTACGACGAGCCTTTCGCCGATCCGTCGCAAATTCCGACGTTGATGGTCGCGAAGCTCGCGCGGAAAACCGTGACGGTTGCGCTTTCCGGCGATGGCGGCGACGAATTTTTCGGTGGTTACAAACGCTACCAGCAGATGATGGCATTCGATCGCCTGGCCAAGACAATGCCCGCAGTTGCCGTTCACGCAGCCAAAGGTGCACCGGACTGGTTGCTCGATATCGCATCAAGCCTTAGTCGATCCATGATTGCCGCGCCGCTGAGAGACGAGGTGACCGGCGGTCGCCTCCGAAAGCTTGCGGAACTGTTGCAGATTCAGGATCCTGACGACAGATATCTGAATTTCGTGTCCCAATGGACTCGTCCGACCGATGTCGTGCTGGGCGGAAAAGAGCCCAGTACCGCGTTTTCGTCGAAGAGAATCCCCGGCGCTCTCGGGTCGGTCGACAGAATGATGTTTCGCGATATGGTCGCATATCTGCCCGACAATATCCTGGTGAAGATCGATCGCGCGTCGATGGCCGTGGGCCTTGAGATGCGGACACCGCTGCTTGACTATCGGTTCATAGAATTGGCGTGGCGGTCGCCGAGGACGCTGTGCTTCGCCGACAACCACAGCAAGCCGGCGCTCCGCAAACTGCTGTCCCGACGGCTGCCCGATAAACTCATCAGCGCCAACAAGCGCGGCTTTGGGGTGCCGTTGAACGCTTGGCTGCGAGGCCCGTTGCGCGCCTGGGCCAGTGATATACTGTCTCCGTCTCGTATGCGTCGCGACGGGATGTTCCAGGTGGAGCCGATACTCGACCGTTGGAAGGCGCATCTCTCGGGAAACCGCGACTGGGGGCCGCAGCTCTGGACGGTCCTGATGTTCAACGCCTGGCTTGAACGATGGTCGAGTGTTTAGAGCAATTTCAGGAAAAAATGTGAGCGGTTTCCGTCGCAACTCACTACAGCGCCGCGCGTCTTTTCAGACGCGCAAAGGACGCTGTCGCACTTTGAATTGCTGCATGTTCTGTCCTTTAGTCGGCTACGATTAAAGGCGACATGCAGTAGAATCGATCACGTTTATGATCTCGTGAGCCGTGCTTCAATTGAAGCACGGCTCACTACTGCATTGTTCAAGCTCACATCGATGCCGACGTGAAGCTTGAAGGCCGGCTCAGGCGAAGACGAAGTCCGTGCTGCTGAAGTTCGATGCGCTGAGGTGGTTGCTTGGATCGTCGATGAGCACCGAAACGGTACCCGCAGAGCCATATCCCTTGATCAGCACGTCGCCGTCGGACGTATTGTAGGCGTACACGGTACCTGCAGCGCCTGAATTCGAATACTTCGTTATTCCGAGGTTTTCGAGCACGAGATGATCAACGCCGTCCTGGAAGTCCATGACGGTGTCCTGCCCGGCATAGGCGCCCGCTCCCTTGAAGGCGAAGCGGTCGGCATCGGCGCCGCCCCAAAGGATGTCGGCGCCGGCTTCGGCGATGATGACGTCCTGTCCGGCGTCGCCGCGAATCGTGTCGTTGCCGTCGCCGCCGTAGAAGCGGTCGTTTCCGATGCCGCCCCAAAGGATATCGGCGCCGGCTTCGCCGCTGATGCTGTCGTCGCCGGCATCGCCGTAGGCCACATCGTTGCCTCCGCCGACTTCGATCTTGTCGTTGCCGGTTCCGCCATGGGCCTCATCGATGCCCATCTCGGAATCGAGCACATCATTGCCGTCGCCGCCGTCGAGGTAGTTGTTGCCATCGCCGCCGTCGACCTTGTCGTGGCCGATACCGCCGTAAACCCGGTCGTTGCCCGACTGGCCCTTCAGGGCGTCATCGCCGCCTTCGCCGTAAATCGTGTCGTTGCCAGCACCGCCGCTGACGGCCTGCTGGGTCATCTGGCCGGTCGCGGGATCGATACGGTTGTTGAAGCCATCGTTCCCGTCACCGGCATAAATGATGTCGTCGCCGATGCCGGCGTCGATGTATTCCTCACCAGCGCCGCCGTAGATCTTGTCGTTGCCGGCATCCCCCTGGAAATGATCGTGTCCATCTCCGCCCTCGAGGATGTCGTGGCCGTCACCGCCCTCGACGATGTCGTTTCCAAGGCCGCCGATAAATCTGTCGTCGCCGGCGCCGCCGTCAAAACTGTCATTGCCGTCGCCACCGTCGGCGTAGTCGTTACCAATCGAGGCTTTGAAAAAGTCGTTACCTAGCCCACCGTAAAATGTGTCGTTGCCGGCACCACCGTCGAGGTAATCGTCTCCTGCGTAACCCCAAATGAAATCGTCACCATCGTATCCGCTGATGGTGTCCACGGAATTCGTGCCATAGAGCCGATTAGCCGCGTTGGTCCCTTTGATAATCATTAAATAACTCCTCTAGCTGTTAGCGGGGAGAGCGGGTAAAGTTGGAATAAGGCACAAAGGTGTCCCACGACAGAACCAGATAGTATGGCGTTGATCTGATTAAGGAAAAATTTGAATATCCGTCCTGACGCGAAATTTATCGCGCGGATTCAACCGATTATCGGAATTGGCAGCGAGGGGAGTTGCTTTTTTTGACGGTGTGATAGTGTATTTCCACCGTCAATCTATTGTCACATTCGGCGCCGGTTCTATTTGTAAGCTCCTAGGAAATTTGAATATTTTCGTTCGATCGCGGCCAGCGTATATTCGCTCGCGATGCGGTCGCGGGCATTGCGAGCGTAGCGAGCATATTCGCTCGGCGTGAGATCAAGGATTGCGCCCATGGCCGCGGCGAGGGCTTCGGGATTGCGAGCCGGTACGGCGATTCCCGCGTTCCCGGCAACGACGGCGGCATCACCGACGTTCGTGGTAACAATCGGTTTGGAATGGCTCATCGCCTCGGCGATGACGTTGGGGAAGCCCTCGGTCCTGGATGACAGGACCAGCAGATCGATGCTGCGGTAAAAGCCGGCCATATCGGAGACCTCGCCCTTGAGGTCGATCGAGTGGGGCGGGAGCCCCGCCTCCGCCATGAGCTTCATTACCTCTGGATTGTCTCGGGATAGCCCGAGGCCCGCAGCCGCGAACGTCGCCTGCGGGTGCCTCTCAAGCACGCGGGCGGCCGCGCGGAAGAATGTGGCGTGGTCCTTTTGCGGATGAAAGCGGCCCGCGATGCCGATCCGCTTGGCAGACGTCGCCTCGCCGGCAACGAGCGGTGGCAGTTCGAAGCCGTTTGGAATGACCGCGACGTGGCGATTGCGATAGCCGTATGCCTCATGCAGGTCACGCGCGCGCGAGCTATTGTAGATTACGCCGGATGCCTTGGCCGACAGCATCCGGCCCGCAGCAATCGCCATGCGCGAACTGCGCGACAGGCAAGCAGGATCGTCGAGCGACTGCCGAATGTTCCAGAACACCGGGGCCTGGGCGCGGGCAATTCCAGCCGCGATCGTGCCGGCGATCATCGCGTGATACATCCAGCACAGAATGACGTCGGGTTCTTCCTTGCGGATCAACTTCGCAAGCTTGATCAAGGCTCCGGGCAGGCCGGCAGAGGACGCAGCCCCCAGCGGCGCGTAAACGACCCTGGGATTATTAGCTAGATTGCGGTTCCTTTCCGATATGCCACGCAGAGAGGCAACGATGATGCGTTCATCGCTGGAGATCTTGAGCAGGCGCGCCAGCATCGTCTCGGCTCCGGCGCTGGCGGTGAAATTGGTGATGACATGCATGATCATGGCGGCGACCCTGGTGGCGCAGTGTGCTCGCCTTCCGAAAGCTCGCTTATTCGGCTTTGCGGACCGGACCATCCCGAAAGGTCCAGTCGGGCTTTGGTGCACCGGGGAGGAAGGGGCGGCGGCGGCACTGGCGCGGTCCCCGGTTCAGGCCAGACGCATGCGATCGAGCAGCATCTGGTTGACCATGTGAACGTCAAACCGAGCTTGCGCAATGTAGCGCGATTGCCGACCCATTTCCGCTGCCAGTCTCGTGTTGCGGGCAAAGACCGACATGGCTTCGGCGAGGCTGAGCGGATCCCGAGGCTGAACGACCAATCCGTTTACGCCGGGTTGCACCGTGTCGCGGCAGCCCGGCAGGTCAGTCGTGACGATCGGCCGGCCCGTTGCAAGGGCCTCGAGTATGCTTCGTGGAATACCCTCCCGATAATAGGAGGGCAGAACGAAAACACTGCATCCGGCGAGGTAAGGACGCACGTCCTGCGTATATCCGAGGTATTCCAGGATGCCTTCGCGGACCCATCCGTCGATTTCGTCACGCGAGATCGCGGTCGGATTGCTGTCGAAGCTGCCAAGCAGTTGGAATTTCGCATCCGGAAAGCTGCGACGCACGATCCGGGCCGCCTCGACATATTCCACGATCCCTTTGTCGCGCAAAAGGCGAGCGACGAGGAGAAACACCGGCCCGCGCTGGGGTGGCGGCGAAAAAGCGAAATGCTCCAGGTCGACCCCCGATCCTGGGATCAGACTGAGCACGGAAGTGCTATCGAGCATCTGGTATTTGCAGATGTCTGCACGATCGGCCTCGTTGTAGACGAACACGGCCCTCGCGCCGCGGAAGGCAATGCGATACAGGCGGACGCACAAATGCCTGACCAGACTCGACTTCAACGAGGCGGGTGTTTCGTTCGAAAAGACATGTCCGAGGCCGGTGACGAGGAAGCAGCGGTCCGTGATTCCGACCATCCGGGCGGCAATCCCGGCATAGATGATCGGCTTCATCGTATAGGGCAGGATCACGTCCGGCTTCAGCCGCTTGAAGTGTCGCCTCAGTGACCAAAGTGTCCGCAGGTCATCCATGGGGTTGAGCCCGGTGCGCGCCATGGGAATCCGAACGAAGCGAACGCCGATCTCGGCCAATTGCTGTTCGACCCGTTCGTCGTTTTCCGGAGCAAAGGCAACGACCTCATGCCCGGTTTTGGCCAGTCTCTTCAGCAGCTCCAGCCGGAAATTCGTCAGCGAAATCGTCAGGCTCGCAACGACCGCTACCACGCGCTTTTGCGCTTGCATATCTTGTGTGTGACACGGGTCGGCGGGAATGCAGGGTTGGACGCCGGCACGTTCGACATAGGGGCGCGAAGTTGACATGGTCGGGTTCAAGGCCGTCTCCCGCGGAAGCTTCTTCGCAATGCCGCGGGAAACGGCATGGAGCGGCATCTGTCACCGTCCTGGAGTGATGGAGTTCGGTTGTGCATCCCAGTCTCCGCGCTCGGCCTGCTATGAGACCACGAACAATGGTGCAGCTTTGCGCCTCTTACGACCCGCTCATCTGTCTCGCCGCCCGGCGCGAGCCGCGCATCGGGCGATGCGCGGGCCGGCTTCGCGGCTTATCAAGTTCAAGTGCCTGGCAGGCCAAGTTCCTTGCGCGCGCCCTTGTCATAGCCGTTGCGCTTCGGGCCTCCCTTCGCAAGTTTTCGTCGCCGAATCGGCGTACGATCCTTGAGGGGGTAGGCATTCCCGTTCAGCGGCTCCGGCTCATAGCGCGGAAGCAACTCGCGCATGACCAACTTCAAGGCCTTCTCATTGCCTCGCTCGGAATGACGCTGCAGCCGCGTAAATGCGTCGCTGAGAGTCGGCAGGGATATCGGATCTGGAACCGCCCCGAGGACACCCGGCACCGGCGACTCGATGCGCTTGTCCGTTTCATCGAACAGCTCTTCGAAGAGCTTCTCACCCGGTCGGCACCCGATGATCTTGATCTCGATATCGCGATCGGGCGTGAACCCTGCCAGCTGGATCATGCGGCGGGCGATGTCGATGATCTTGATCGGCTCGCCCATATCCAGAACGAATATTTCCCCCTGGCCGAGCTGTTTCTCGAAGCCGTATGCAGAGGCCTGCAGCGTCAATTCCACCGCTTCGCGAATGGTCATGAAGAAGCGTGTCATGCAGGGATCGGTGACCGTGAGCGGGCCACCACGTGCAAGCTGGCGTTTGAAAAGGGGGATCAGCGAACCGCTCGACCCAAGCACGTTTCCAAAGCGCACCGTCATGAAACGCGGACCTTTGCCAGTCTTAACGCCGTCCAGGTCGAGCGCCTGGCAATAAAGTTCCGCAAGGCGCTTGGTGGCGCCCATGACGCTTGTCGAGTTCACAACCTTGTCGGTCGAGATCTGGACCATTGCAAGCGTGCCATATTTCTTCGCCGCATTGGCAACGTTCATCGTTCCGATGACGTTGGTCAACACGCCTTCGCATGGGTTCATCTGCACCATAGGCACATGTTTCAAGGCAGCCGCATGGAACACCAGTTCCGGCCTGTGCCTGTCGAAGATTTCATCGACGCGCTGGCTCCGTCTGACGCTGCAAAGGTAGCTGAAGCGGGGGACGGTCGCGAAATTCTCGCTGAGCGTCATGTCGATCGCGTAAAGATTGTATTCGGTGTTGTCGATCAGCACGATCTCCGCCGGCGCGCAGGCGGCTATCTGGGAGGTCAGCTCACTGCCGATCGAGCCGCCGGCTCCGGTTATCAACACGCGCCGTCCGCTGACGAGACGCCGAATGGCCTCCTTGTCGAGCGCCGCCTGCGGGCGCTCCAGAAGGTCGGTCAATTCGATCGATCGAAGCTCGTACGGATTTTCGGATTTCGCACGCTTGAGCTCGGTCATTTGAGACAGGCGCGACACCGCGATCCCCAGCCTTTCGGCCGATTTCAGCAGTTCATCGGACGCAGCGTCCCCAAACGTCGAAGGCGCTTCGGTGAAGACGACGTGGCGCGGCTGGCGGTTCACCCGTTGCAACTCGCTTACGACATTCTCGAAATCCTCGATCCGGCCGGCAATCGGAACGCCGCGAAGCGTCATGCCGATGTGATCGGCGGTCTTGTCGAGGCAAGCGACCGGCAAGTATGTGGTGTTTGGATCCCGAGCGAGCGCGCGCAGATAGAGGTCAGCCGCATCACCCGCCCCGACGATCAGCAGTGGTATGCGATGGTCTGCTTTTGCCGCGCCATTGCGGGCAGTCCTGAAAGCCGGCCGCGCCAGTGAAATTTCGTCCGCGCGAAAGCTCAGGCGAGAGGCAGCCAGGCAGGCGATCAGGAGCAGCGATTGAAGCGGGACGACCGTTCTCGGAATCTCGCTGAGCCTGGTCGAAAAGAACAGCAGCGAGACGAGCAACAGGGACGTCAGCAAGGCTGCCCGAAGGATGGTGAACAGGTCTGAAATGGAACCATATTTCCAGTTTCGACTGTACAAGCCGGACAACGGAAAGACGAAGGCGCAGATGGCCACATACTGCAGGCCCGACCATATGAGTACGGAGGTAGTGTCCGGCCGGGCACTGAGGCCAGCGATGCCATAACGCAGCAGCAATGCCAAAGCGAGCGCAATCGCCGCCGATCCAAGGTCCACAAGGTAGAGCGCCGAGCATTTCTGGGCGCTCCGAGCCGCTGTCGTGAGGCGCCGCAGACCGATATCGAGAGCGGTTTGCGACAGAGCCCAGATCATTTTTCCGAAGGATTTTGCTTCTTGGCCCTTCCGAGACAGCGGTGGCCACTCTAGGAAATTGTCACGAAACGCCTTCGCGGCGGCGTATAAACGCTGCATGACGGCCCCTTCCTAACAAGCAAGCCTTACCGCCCGGCCGTATGACGACGACACTTGCCCTCGCGCCCCAATATTTTGAGAGCGCCGTCGTCTAGGAGTTAGATCTGGTCGACAGGGTCGAAAGGCTAATATTCATTTTCAACAAAAAATGATCGCCCCGGGATGGCTAAATCCTGGCGCAAAACTATACAGTCATATTTGTATTCGATAATAAAAAAGCACGTAATTAACCGGTTGTAAATAGCTTTCGCGCACCGCGCCAAATATAGTTTTCCATTTGATTGCTAGAGTTTAGCGGCTGCGGTCGGTGCATGGATAGGTTGTTGTCTTGGCAAAATGTGCCTAAAAGGTTGATATGAGAGCGAATTCCGACTTGGGCTTCCTTCAGCCGGATTGAAGCTCCGCCAGACGGACTTCCAGTGCGTCGAGATCGGACAAGACAATGTGCGGCCCGTACGCCTCCTCGGGGGCCTCGCCGCGGTGAACTCTATCGGCCCGAGACACTTGGATCGTCCACCATCCACGCGCACGTGGGGTCACGAAATCCTTGCGAGGATTATCCGCCACGTAGACGATCCGTGAAGGCGGCGCGTCGGCCCACGCCTCGATTGCCGCAAACGCGCGGGGGTGCGGTTTCCAAAATTCGGGTCCCCAGACATCGGTGTAAATGATGTAGTCGATCATCCGGTCGAGACCGAGCGCCTGTACTTTCGCCCGTTGTGTTGCCGAAGGGCCATCCGTGATCATGGCGAGCCGCCGCCCGAGCCGGCGCTGACGAAAGAAGCGCTCCGCATCGGGCGCGAGCGCGATTGCGGGTTTGTGGCCGCGATAGACGGCGACGAGTTCGCCAACGAGAGCCTCGTCGGCAGCCATGCCGAGCCCGCAGAGCGCCTCGTCGAAGATCTTCGTTCTGCGGCCCTCGTTGAAAAGCGCCTCGCAGCGTTCTGCCAGCCCGTGCAGGCCGCTTCGATCGGCGTACCAATCGCCGGCGGCCCTGAAGCCGCTGAAGGCGAAATCCCGCTCAAGATAGAGCGTGTCGTCCAGGTCGAATACCAGAACGCCTTCGTCGCCGGACACTGCTTCACTCTCCATAGACCGCTGCATCATAGCGCAGCATCAGGACACCCTCGCGCCATTCGTCATGCGCGCCGCTCGGCAGGCCGGCGACTTCTTCCAGAAGCCAGCGCGCGAAAGTTGCACCGGCGCGATCGACAAGGGGGTAGCCGCCGCCGAACCGGGCATTAATCTCGATGACCTTCGGTCCGCTCTGGCGGTCGGCGATAATCTGAAAGCAGAGGACGCCGCGCGCGTCCGGCAAGGCGCTGGCAAGCTGGTGGGCGATTTCGGTGAAACGCGGATCGCGGACCGTCCTACCCTTTTCCACCTCGCCAGCCCGCACGCTGAGGCGATGATGCGCGACGGCGGTTTTCAACCGGCCCGTCGCATCGAAGAAGGCATTGATCGTGTATTCCGGCCCGTCCAGAAACTCTTGCACGATCATCGGTTCATCCACGTTCTGTGGCAGTTCGTCCGGTGTCCGCACGAGCCTGATAAGCCGGCTCGCGCTTCCGTTGCGCGGTTTCATGAAGAGCGGCCATGGCCATGCGTCGGGTCGCTCGCGCACGTCCTCAAATGTGCTGGTGGCGGGTACCGGCACACCGGCGGCGCCAAGCACGCGCATGGTCTCCGCCTTGTCGCGCGCGATGTCGATGACTGACGGCGGACTGACGTGAACACGAGCGCCGATCGCCTCGAATTCACCGGCGGTGGCCGCAAGCGGCAGCAGTTCCGGATCTATAGTTGGCACCACGAGCCTCACTTCGTGGCGAGCGGCGATGTCGCGGAGAGTGGCGGCGAAGTCCGGATGATCGACTCTGGGTACCCTGAAGGCCTTGTCGGCGACCTGGCAGGCCGCACTCAAATCGGGATCGGCGTCGCAGGCCAGCACTTTGAGGTCGAGATTGATCTCGAGGGCTGCCCGGCGGAAGCACTCGATCAAGCCGACCCGTCTGCCGGCGGAGGAAACCAGTATCGCTAGCGATTTGCCCCTCATCTATGCGCCTCCGCTGAACTTGCTGTGAACCGGCGGGCGTTTGCCGGACGGTGACGTCCAGGCCGACACCTCGATGCATTGATCGTCGCCACAAAGAACCACGAATCCATGTTCGGTGTGGGCCTGGACCTGGCCGGGCAGACCGATGTATCGCCCGCGATTATCGAGCGCCGTGGCCGCGTCGATGCGGACTTTCTCGCCGTTCTGAAAGGTGAATGCCCCGGGATAGGGTTCGCCGACAGCGCGGATCAGTCGCAATACCGACTCCGCCGGGCTGCGCCAGTCGATGAGGCCGTCTTCGGCCGTGCGCTTGGCGCAATAGCTTGCCTGCATATGGTCCTGCTCGGCCCGGGGCGCCTCTCCTGTCTCGACAAGTCTCACGGCCTGCACCACCATTTCGGCGAGGTTCGTGGCGTGCTTGGCGTAGAGGCTGCGAGCGGTCTCGTCGGGTGCTACGGCGAACAGGCGCTGCAGTACGATCGGTCCGGAGTCTACCCCATCGTCCAACCAGAAGAGGGTTGAGCCAGTGGTGTCTTCTCGGCCCAGGATCGTCCAGGGAATGACAGCGCGGCCCCGAAGCCGTGGCAGCGCGGCCGGATGGAAGCCGATGGTGCCTTTTGCCGCAATATCGCGAAATGGCTGCTTGCAGATCTGCGACCAGCCGATGACAAGTGTCAGGTCGGGCGCCACCGCCGCCATCGCTTCGAGGGTCTGAGGCGCATTGATGTTGGTCGTGTAATGAACCGCACTGCCGGCGGCGCGCGCAGGGCCGGAAATGTCGACGAAATCGGAATGCCTTGCCGCCGCTTCGGGCGGGAGGGTAATCGTCAATGACGGCGTGCGACCGGCCCGGATGAGGGCAGCAAGAGCAATACTGGAGCCTTCGACGGCGCCAACGAAAACAATACGCATGTTCTCTGCACCAATAACAATAAGCGACTATTCGCGGCGGCTATCCGGACGGTAGTACCACAACAATGGCCGAGAAGCGGATGCTCGCGATAGAGTGTAAGTAGAGCATTGCATTGTGCTAATGCTTTGTCACCAAACTAGAAAAGCAGTGATTTATCCATATTGGGCCTCAATTGCGAAAGACCCATAGACGGGCCATCAGATAATTCCAGATGAAGACCAGCGGAACGCTCAGGATCTTGGCGACCACCGCCGGCATGATCGTCACGAACAGCGCGACAAGGCAGGTCGAGATCATGAGCCCCGCCAATGTCGAAACAACGAATTTCAGCGCCAGAACGGGACTCCCGCGCGCGCCGAATGTCCAGGACCGGTTGAGAAGGTAACTTACGAGTATGCCGCACGAGTAGGAGAAGAGGTTGGCAAGCGCGGGCATTGCACCGATTGTCACGAGGGCGGTGAAGAGGACGAAGTCCAAGGCGGTCGTGACCGCTCCGACGACGGCGAACCGCGTAACGGTTCCGAGGCTTCCCCGTACTCCGGCGCGCTCGCTGGTGGGCGGGTACTGCATCAGGGCGAACCCAATTTCGTCGCGACCAGGTCACGAGTAAAGCGGATCTCGCCATTGAGGGTTGCCTCGATGATCGGCGTTGGCCGCCGCTTCGATTGCATGAAGATACGGCCGAGATATTCGCCGATGATTCCGAGAAAGACGGCGTTCAACGTGATCGAGAGCAGGATCAGGATAGTGGTCGTGGCGAAACCGGCTGGCCAATCCTGTCCAAAGACCAGTTTGCCGATCACGTAGCCCATGAGCAGCAGAAAGGTCGCGGTCCCCATGATGAGGCTCGCCATCGACGCGATCCTGAGCGGTGTCAGCGAATGGTTGAGAATGCCATCGACGGCCAGCGACAGCATGGCCTTGACCGGGAATTTGCTCTCGCCTGCGATGCGCGCCTGGCGGTCATATTCGAAGCCGATTTGGGAAAAGCCCATCGCGCTGATAAGACCGCGTAGATAGGGGGACGTGTCGTCGACCTGGCGCAATTCATCGAGGATGCGGCGGTCGACAAGGCGGAATTCGCCGGCATTGAGAGGAAGATCGTCCTCGCTCAAGGCATTGATGAACCAGTAGAAGGCGCGCCGCATGAAGGCGGTTACGGCGTCATCCTTGAGTGAGCGCCGGATGCCGTAGACCACCTGATGGCCCTGTCGCCAGAGCGCGAGCATATCGGGAATGAGGTGTGGCGGATCCTGCAGGTCGCAGTCGATCTGCACCGAACAATCGCCGGTCGCCGCCTTGTAACCGACCAGGAGGGACCGTTGGTAGCCGATATTGCGGCTAAACCGGATGACGCGAACGCGGGGATCATCGCGCGCGATATCCTGGAGGAGCTCGAAGGTGCGGTCGGTCGAATGATTGTCTGTGAAGATGATCTCGTAGTCGTAGCCCGGGAGCTCGCGAAACGCGTCGACGATGGCCGCATAGCAGCGCCCCACATTCGTCTCTTCGTTGTATGCCGGCACCAGCACCGAAACCCTTGTTTTCATGTCGCTCACTGTCGCACTCCAGTCCTGTTTTTACGCGCGGTGCTCGACCTTGCGGGGCGAGACGCCGGTGCAAGTGTGTTTTCGGTACCATGCAACGGTTCGCGCGACGCCTTCCGCCAGCGGAACGCGCGCCTGCCATCCGATGAGTTCGCGTGCCTTATCAGCCGAACCCCTGAGGTCTGCGATGCCGGACGAGTGATCGTCGGCACCATATTCGATCAGGCGAGGATTGGCGCCTGTCTGTTCGACGACCATCTGCGCCACCTCGCGCATCGTGGGTGCGATGGTGCTCGCGATGTTGACGATCGTTGGGCCCGGCAGCCGGGCTTCTCCCAACAGGAGGAGCGCATCGACAACGTCGTCAATGTAGAGCAGATCACGCCGATCCCGCGGGTGACGTACGATCGAGGACTCCCCGGCGAGACAGCGACGGATAAGCGAAGGCATCAGATAGTCGGTCGCCTGGGTTGGCCCGTAGACAAGCGCAAGACGCGCGGTAACCACCGGAAACGGCAGCCGCCCCTGCAGTCCGCCAATCATGTGCGTCGCGGCCGCGAGTTCCGCGCCGTAGGTGGTGACGGGCGCTTCGCGGCTTGTTTCCAGGTAAGGCGCAGGCGCCAGTCCGTATTCGGCAAGCGAACCGGAGCGAATAAGAAGCGCAGGCGGACGGGCTGTCGCCGCAGCAGCGCCGAGCAGGCTGACGAGCGTCTGCAAGTGCTCGCGCACGCCTTCCGCGGCATCAGCAAAATCTGGACTTTCGCGCCGACGCGGACGCGCCGCCAGATGGAAAATTCGATCCGGTTGTACCTCCGACAGGCAATGCTTCAGAGCGGCTTCGGACTGAAGGTCGAAGCCGTGCCGGACGACATCGTCGGCAAGCGGCCGCAGCCGCTCGTCGTCCGAGCCCGGACGCAGCACGACATGCACCTCGTGGCCGGCCGCCAGGCAGGCCTTGGCGAGGTGGGCACCAATGAACCCTGCGCCACCGGTAATCAGAATACGCGCCATCTTGTCAGCCCACTCATGCCCGGATCATTTCACGGTTTCATTGAAACCCTGAAATGATCCAACGCTTTGAAATGACGCAATTCCGCACGGAAAACCGTTACACACTTTTCCTGGAATTGCTCTGGCTCTCCGCCAGCCGTCTTGCGGGCGGCGGAGAGGGGTTCGTGTCGATCGTCGCCGCTAAACCGGCCGGCTTGCGGTGCGGGAGGCGACGCCTTGGCTCAGTTGACGAGGACCGGTCGCGGCAGCGGAACGAGGAACCGCCCGCCGCGGGCCGCGAAGTCGCTCTGCTGCGAACGGATTTCATCGAAGAAGTTCCAGGCCAGCACGAGCAGCACTGCGGGCTTGTCCTCTTGCTCCAGCGCCTCCGGCGACCGAATGGGAATCTTCATGCCCGGCGAATAGAGCCCCTGCTTCAACGTATTGCGATCCACGAGGTAATCGAGCAGTTCGGGGCCGATCTTGAAGTAGTTGAGCAGCGTGTTGCCCTTTGCCGGAGCCCCGTAGCCGGCGACTGCGACGCCGTCGGCCTTCAGTTGCTCCAGCATCGCGATCAGGTCGCGCCGGATTTCTTCCACGCGTGTGGAAAAGGCCTCGTAGGTTTCGGCCGACTGCATGCCGGCGTCACGTTCTTCGGCGAGCATCTCCTTGACGATGGAGGCCACCGCAGGAGCGCCAGCCGTCCGCTTGAGGAAGACGCGCATGGAGCCGCCATGGACGCCAAGCCGCTGCACGTCCGTCACCGTCAGCCCGAAGAACTCTCCGAGCCGGACCAGCGACAGCAGGCTGAACTCCGAAACGTGCTCGTGATAGATCGTGTCGAATTCGTTGTTGTCGAGAAGGTTCTTCGCCCACGGTACCTCGATCACGAAAACGCCGTCGTCGGCAAGCCACCGCACCACGCCCGCCATGAAGTCATGCAGGTCGCCGATGTGGTTGAAGGTGTTGGTGGTTACGATGGCCTTTGCCGGGCCGCGTTTGTCGACAAGCGTTGGAGCCGCCGCCGCGGTGAAATATCCGACCTCGACGTCGACGCCGCGGGAACGGGCGATCTCCGCAAGATTGGCAGCCGGATCGACGCCGACTGTCTGACAACCGATCTTGTTGCAGGCCGAGAGCAAAAGGCCATCATTGCAGCCGATGTCGACGATCAGCCCGTCGCCGGCTTCGTTCTTGAGCACTTCGGCGAGTCCGGCGAAGTGGCTGTGCATCGAGGTCGCCGCGGAGGGCACATAGAGGTAGTGCTCGAAGAAGCCCTCCGGAACCTGGTCGGAGACCTGGATCAGGCCGCATTCGAGGCAGACCTGTGTATCCAGGGGATATACGGGTTGCTGTTCCTTGATGTCCTCCGGTCGCACGAAACTGTTGGCCGGCGGATGGTCGCCCATGCGCAGGAACGTATAGGGGGTGGCAGCTAGGCATGCGCGGCACTGGGTGAGAAGGGCCATCGTCAAACTCCCGTGGCTTTTGCTGCGATAGGGGACTCAAAGGCTTGTCGTGCCGCGGGTCGCGTGGCTGGGAGGCTCTTGACGAACTCTCGGAACGAATTGTGTATGTGGTCGAGTTGCTCATGCGTGAGGCCGTGGTGGCACGCGAGCAAGATGCCGCCGCGCGTGACATCATCAGCAACAGGGTATCCGCCATCGGCAACGCGGCATTTCACGCCTTTCATCGCCGGCTGGCGCAGAATGTTGCCGGTAAAGACCGGACGCGTCTGAATGTCCCGACGTTCCAGGAAAATCTGCATGTCGCGCCTTGTGAACGGCGCACCGGGCCGGATCGTGAGCGGAAATGCAAGCCAGCCCGTCTTCGAGCCGGGCAGTTGCCGCGGCAGCAGGAACCAGTCCTCGTATTCCTCAAAGAAGGCAAACTGCGCGGCGAAGTTGCGTTCCCGCGCCGCAATGTTCTCCTTGAGCCTGTTGAGTTGGACGAGGCCGAAGGCGGCGCCCAGTTCGGACGGTTCAAGATTGAAGCCGAGCATCTCGAACACGAATTTCGCATCGTAGGAGATGCCATCCAGATCGATGTTGAAGCGGTTTTCGATGAGTTCGGAATCGACGAAAAGCGACGAGGCGCGCCCCCATGAGCGCAAGAGCCGCGCGCGGCGCGCCAGTTCGTCGTCGTTCACGCAGAGCATGCCGCCGTTTCCGGCCGCGGTGATCACATGCGAGCCGTAAAAGCTGGTTGTGCTCACCTCCGAGCGTTTGCCGGTGCTCGTGCCATGAAGCGTGGCGCCGAGTGTGTCGCAGCTGTCCTCGATAACGACCAGGCCGTGCGCATCGGCAATCGAGCGGATGCGATCCCAATCCGGAAGGTTGCCGATCAGGGAGGGGATCATCAGCGCCCGCGTTTGCGGCGAGATCATCCGCTCGATGAGGTCGACATCGATGTTGTAAGTGGCTTCCGCCGCATCGACGAGGACCGGTACCAGACCCGCCCTTACGATCGGCGCGATGGTCGTCGCGAAGGTCAGCGCAGGCGTAATGACCTCGGCGCCCTTCGGAAGGTTCAACATTTCGATCGCGATATAGTTGGCGGAGGATCCGGAGTTGACCATGATGCCATGTCGCTTGCCGAAGTGCGCCGCGACGCGCTCCTCCATTTCCCTCACCGCCTGACCCATCTGGGTCGATCTGCGCATGGTGTCGACGACGGCTGCGATCTCGTCCTCGCCGTAAACGGACTGCCCATAGTTAACACGCATTTCACGCTCCCCATCTACGGTTCGTCGGGCGCCAGACTCAGACTGTGTGGCCCCAGGCTGCTGCGTATTCGTCAAGCTGCTGTTGTGAAAACCGGCGTATCTCGGCGGGTTCTTCCAGATATTTCCGGTACCAGGCGACCGTCATGGCGACTGCATCATCCAGGCGAAGCAGGGGCCGCCATCCGAGTTCGACGTGCGATTTCGTGCTGTCGAGCCGCAGAACGACGGATTCTTTCGGTTCGTCGGCGCGACGCTCGATGACATATTCGGGCGCGGCCTCGCCCCAGTGGGCGACAACCAGTTCGGCAAGCGTACCGACGTTGACGGTTGCCTCCTTTTCGGGGCCGAAGTTCCAGCCGCCGGCAAAGCGCTGACCGGCGTCGATCAAGCCGGCGGCAAGCATGAGGTAGCCGCGGATCGGCTCCAGCACGTGCTGCCAGGGCCTGATGTTCTTTGGGTTTCGCAGCCGCGCCGGCGTGCCGGTTTCGACGGCGCGCACCAGATCCGGGATCAGCCGATCCGCGCCCCAATCGCCACCGCCGATGACATTGCCGGCACGCACCGTGGCCAGCTGCGGGCCTTCGGGATCGCTGAAGAAAGAAGCGCGATAGGCGGCGGCGACGAGTTCGGCGCAGCCCTTGGAAGAACTGTAGGGATCACGTCCGCCCATCGGATCGCTTTCCCTGTAGCCCCAGACCCATTCGCGGTTGTCGTAACACTTGTCGCTGGTGACGACGACGACGCCCCGAAGCGAAGGCATGCGGCGAGCCGCGTCCAGTACGACGGCGGTCCCGACCACATTGGTGAGATAGGTGTCGACCGGCGTCTCGTAGGACGCGCGGACGACCGCTTGGGCGGCCATATGGATGACGAGGTCGAAATCCTGGCCGTCAATGCTTTGGCCGAACCCGGTTTCTGTGCGAATGTCGCCGATGCGCCCATCGACGAGGCCATCGAGATCCACGGCTTTGCAGAAGGAGGGCGCCGTCGGAGGCAGCGCGACGCCAACCACGTTCGCGCCGAGACGCCGGAGCCAAAACGATAGCCATCCGCCCTTGAAACCGGTGTGCCCGGTCACCAGCACGCGGCGGTCGCGCAGCACCTGCGAAAGGTAGGTCTCGTCCACGGCGACCTCCCACTTTAGGCCGTTGCCTGTGGCTGCTGGGGCGAAGCGGTCGCGGAAACGGGGCTTCGTTCAAACTGCAGCCACGGCGGGTCGTCCGTTTCGGCGAGGCCGTTGAGGTAGTCGCGGTCGCGCACCGTATCCATCGGATGCCAGAAACCCTTGTGCTTGAAGGCAAAGAGCTGGCCGTCCCTGGCAAGGTTTGTCAGGGGCGACATTTCAAGCGGCTCCGCTGCACCGGGAATATAGTCGAGCACGCCGGGCTCGAAGACGAAGAAGCCGCCATTGATCCAGGTTTCGTGCTTGCGCACTTTTTCGGTGAACTCCACGACCTGGTCGCCTTCGAGCTCCAGGTTGCCGAAACGCGCCGGCGGTTGCACGGCGGTAACGGTTGCAAGCCGGCCGTGCGAGCGGTGGAAGGCGAGGAGTGCCTCGATGTCGATATTGCCGACACCGTCCGAATAGGTGACCATGAATGTGTCGCCGTCGAGCCAGTCGCGCAGGCGCAGCAACCGTCCACCGGTCATGGTCGACAGCCCCGTGTCGACAACCGAGACGTTCCAATCCAATGGATGAACCGGGCGAAGAACCATCGAACCACTTCCAAGCGCCACCGTGAAATCAGCGGTCGACAAATGGAAATTGTGGAAGAAGTTCTTGATGGACATGCATTTGTAGCCGCCCGCGACGACGAAATCGTGGTAGCCCCAGTGGCTGTAGATATCCATGACGTGGAGAATGATGGGCTTTCCGCCGACCTCCACCATCGGTTTCGGAATGCGGGTGGTTTCCTCCGCGAGGCGCGATCCAAAGCCCCCGGCGAAAAGAACGACTTTCATGACGGCCTCCAACAGGTCAGGAGTGGAATTCCGATTGGGTCATCCAATCGGTGCCGTGCGCGTGTTTCTTGAACACGCGCGCAAAGACGCCTTTATCGGCAAGTAAGTCAAAAGCAGCTGAAAGCCGGAAAGGCGCGCAGATTTTTGTATAAATATGACTGTACTTAAGGTAAATTTCGCTGAATAATACTCGGTAATTTGATATATGATGAATATGCTATCTGAGCTTCCGTAAATCCGCAAGCCATAGAGGTGTCAGGATAAACCTTGCATCCTTGTCAGGATTGCTCCGGAAGGCGTTGAAAACAGCCATTTTCGATAATTGAAAACGCGAGCCGTGTTCGCCTGTACAGCATGAGTTCGCCAAAGACTTTTCTGTTCGGAGTATCTTTATGACAAATGTTGAAGAGATTTCCGTATCAAAGCTCATCGGGCAATCAGTAAAGCCGAGAGCGCTACTGTTCAGCGCCGGGATGGTTGTCCTTTCCGCGCTGCTTTTATTCTGCTTGCTGCTTCGCATCATGAACTACGAGGTGCGCAAGGACGAGCAGCTATACGTCCCGCCAATTCGGCTGCTTGACCAGTATCAGATTTATAACGACTTCTTTTACAATCATCCGCCCGGTTCCGCCTGGTTATTCTACGGGGTCGGCAAGATCGTCGGTTCGGATCACCTCTTGCTCACCGGCCGAGTTTCGATGTTCCTGGCCTGGCTTTTGCTTGTGGCCGTGATCGGCTGGATCACCTATGCGCTCACTCGCTCGGCGCTCGTCGCCTGGTGCGCGGCCGTCCTGACGGTTACGAATGAGCTCTTCCTGTCGCAGACGGGTATGACGGCGACAAACAATTTGCTGCCGCTGCCTTTCTCGCTTCTCGGCATCGGGCTCTTCTTGGTCGCGATCAAGGATGGGCGCGCCCTGCCGCTGGCGATTGGCGCAGCGGGTTTCTGTTTGTCGCTCGCGGCGAGTTTCAAGATCAGTGCCGTCGCTTTCATCCCCGCTGTTGCGATCGCAGCCTTTTTCCTGCCGCGTGGGTACGATTTTCGCCAACGCGTCCTGCGCGTCGCCCTCCCGCTGGCGCTCGGGGGATTGCTCGGTGCACTTCCGATCCTCGTTCCGCTGGTCTCCGACCCGCAACTGTTTCTCGCCCATGTGCTCGGCTATCACACCGGTCCGCATCTGCAGTACTGGCAAGACCCGGCAGTCGAATCAGAGGGTGCGTCTGTCTCGTGGGCCGCCAAGTTGCTGCTCGCGCAAAGTGTTTGGCTGTCCGCGACGGTCGCCGTCGCGGTTTCTGCCGTTCTCATGCTCTTTCTTGCCTGGCTTCTGTCGCCGGCCGGAAATGGGCGGCTGCCGGTGGCCTCGCTGCTCGTGGTCGCGGGAGCCCTTGTTTGCAGTGTCGCGCTGAGCCTGATCCCGACACCCAGCTTCCCGCAATATTTCGGACCGCCGCTGATATGCTTGCCGCTGGTACTCGCGCTGCTTTATGCCGGCCTCGGTCACGAAACGCGTCGCTACATGCAACCGGGCCTCGTTGCTGCAACGATCGTCGTGCTCGTGGTCGCGGCGCCTCGCCTCGTGCAATATCTTCCGACGGTTGCGCAGCCACAGCGGTGGACTGCGCTGCGGGTACATGCGGCAGGCGAAACCGTTGCCGAGCGTCTTGCGGCCGCGGGGGTCAGTGGCAAGGTCGCGACTATCTCGCCCATCTATCCGCTCGAAGGCGGGCTTGCGGTTTATCAGGAGCTTGCGACCGGACCTTTTGCCTATCGGATAGCCGATATTGCCGACCCGAAACTTGCCGCTTTCTACAAGATGACGTCTCCGACGACGATTGGCGCGCTGTTCGAGGCCGATCCGCCTGCAGCCTTGTTGCTCGGCTTCGACGAGGTTCTAGAACGGCCGATGCTCGCCTATGCGCAAAACAACGGCTACGTTGTTTCGTCCGACCTGGGGATCAAGGACCGATATGGGTCGCCGGTCCTGTACGTCAGGCCGCAGGCGGATTGAAAGAGTGACCAGCGCGGTGCTTAGGGTGCAGTCGTTGTCACGAGTGCGGCCGGCGTCGGAGATAAGCATTCAGGATTGCGCGGGAGCGCCCCGCGCCAGCAAGAACACTCGGGCCTCGCGCACGTCATCAAAATTGGCGGAGGCGAGCCTGTTGGTTGGTGATAACTCTAAGTTGCTTTGGTGCAGAGTCATTATTGCTTGACCACCTGTCACCGATTGATCTATCGTTCGGTGGATACTGAAAGTAATGGTATTAATCTTAAGTATATGTGTATCAGAATATCGGCCGCATCCGGTATCTTCTGCCAGCCAACACATGCTCTGGCGTCGCGATAGGCTATGCCTCCGTCGAGCCCGCGTGGGCTCTGATTTGCTTGTTTGCTTGAGGCCGCCTAACTCGGACGTTGCAACCAGCAAGTGTTAAGTCTGGATACCCGCCCATTCGGGAGGATGTCATGACATTGAGGTTATTCACCAAAGGCAGACGGCGGCAAGGTCGGGAGCTTTGTCGGCTGAGGAGCGGCAAGACCCGGCGCTCACGATACCGAGCTCACCACCGTATTAAACCGAACCTCGGGCTCCTCTTGCCATGAGACGGCTTGCGATGTTGCTGTGGCCTGCCCCTCCGGCGCTACGGCTTGACAGTTGGGTATCCTACATTGCCTGCACTGTGGTGACGGCGATGGTTGCCGGCGTTGTCTATTTCCTCGCTCTCGTGACCTTGGAGACGGTCGGGCGGTTACCCCCGCCAGCGCTTACCAATAGCCTCTGTTCCGATGAGAAGCTCGCTTTTCTGCGCGACCACGACCCGCAAGCGCCGACGGCGCTCATCCTCGGGTCGTCAGCCGCCTGGCGTGGAATAGCGAGTGAAGAAATCGCCCGCCGATATCCGGCCGCGAGGCCACTCAACGGCAGTTTCTGTGGGCTGCAGCTCAACCAAACCGAATTCGTCGCCGACTATCTGCTGCGCCGGTACCCGAATGTTCATGACGTATTACTCCTGCTCAGCCCGATCGATATGGATGCGTGCACAGGCACCGAGGCGCGCGTGTTCGACAGGAGCGATGTCGATGACTATTTGGCAAGCGAAGGCCCGGTCTGGAGCTACTACTTCAAGTATTTCGATCCTGTCTCGCTGGTTCGCAACGCTAGCTTCGTCAAAGCCGCGCGCGAGAACAGGCTTCCCTTCTATCCGCTGATCTTCACCGCCTACGGCGACGGCCCGCAGACCACCGATATCAGCCGCAAGCTCGACAGAGGACGTTTCGACGCCATTGATCCGGCCTGCGTGGCGTCACTGCGGAGGCTGGCGCGGGCGATTGCCGATGGCGGGCGGCACCTGACCGTGGCGTCCCTCCCGTTGCGACCGACCACGGTTGAGCGCTCCGACAGGGTTGCGGCCCACGACCAAATGGTGCGAGAGATCGAGAGCGCGATCGCCGGGACGGACGCTGTTTTCTGGGACGGCGGGCGGGCGGCAAAGATGGATGCGAGTGACTTCGTCGATGCCATCCATTTGCGCTGGCCGGGTGCTCGACGCTTCACGAGCCAACTCATCACGGCCACCAGTTTTGGTGCTGAAGGGATCGCGGAGTAACCGACATGCTGTTCAACTCTGGCATCTTCCTTCTCGGGCTGCTGCCGATTGCTCTCATCGGTTTTTTTGCCCTTGGGCTCGCTGGTCGGCGCAAACTCGCGATCATCTGGCTGACGCTCGTCTCACTCGTCTTCTATGGTTGGTGGAACGTGGCCTACGTACCGCTGCTGCTAGGCTCCATCGTCGTCAATTATGCGATCGGCACAGTACTCACCAGGCGGAAGGTGAAGAGCCTTCTGATCGCCGGCATCGTTCTCAACGTGCTCCTCCTCGGCTACTACAAATATGCCGGTTTTCTCCTGGCCACGGTCGACAGGGTGCTCGATTTTGGCCTGCCGGTTCCGATGATCCTTCTGCCCCTGGCGATCTCGTTCTTCACGTTTCAACAAATCGCGTTTCTCTGCGACGCCTATGAGGACGTTGCGGCGGAGCGTAGTTTTGCCAATTATTGCCTGTTCATCACCTTCTTTCCGCATCTGATCGCCGGGCCCATCACCCATCACAAGGAGATGATGCCGCAGTTCGACGACGCGCGGATCTTCAAACCGCAATCGCGGATGCTGGCACTCGGCGGCACGGTCTTTGTCGTCGGCCTCTTCAAGAAGGTGATTATTGCCGACACGATCGCCTTGTGGGCAAACCCGGTATTCGCCGCCGCCGGCAAGGGCGACCCGCTGCAGATGCTCGAGGCCTGGGGCGGCGCACTCTCGTACACGCTGCAGATCTATTTCGACTTTTCCGGTTACTCGGACATGGCGATCGGCCTCGCTATGCTGTTCGGCATCCGTTTGCCGTTCAACTTCGATTCGCCGCTCAAGGCGCGCAACATCATCGACTTCTGGTCGCGTTGGCACATGACGTTGACGCGGTTCGTGACCGCCTACATCTACAATCCCTTGAGCCTGAGCTTGACGCGGCGCTGGCTCGCGAGCGGCAGGCCGGGCTTGCGTCGTGGTAAGACCAGCCCCAAGGCCTTCCTCGTTCTTCTCGCCGTACCGACGATCCTGTCGATGGTGATCATCGGCTGGTGGCATGGCGCCGGCTGGCAGTTCGCCGCCTTTGGCCTGGTGCACGGGCTGTTTCTCACTATCAACCATGGCTGGCGGATGCTCAAGATGCGCTGGCAGTGGCGCCTCGACAGCGATCGGCTGATCCATGTCGTCCCCTCGGTTCTGATGACGATGGGATGCGTCATGATCGGTCTCGTGTTCTTCCGCTCTCCGGACCTTATGACGGCGTTTCACCTGTTGGGCTGCATGGCCGGCTTCAACGGCGTCGGCTTGCATTCGTCGGAGCTCCTGGATTGGGACACGGTGCGATTACAGCTCCTGCTGCTGTCGATCGTCTGGTTTCTGCCAAACGTCCAGGAGTGGTTGCACCACTACGAAACCGGTCTGGGTGAGGTGCGTTCGGCGACATGGTTCGGCCGTAAACAACGCGTGGAGAATCGGATGTTCGCCTGGCAGCCAACGCCGGTGTTTGCCGTCGTCACCGGCCTGATCGGTTTTCTGGCGGTTACCCGGGCGCTGTCGGCAGCACCCACCATGTTCCTCTATTTTCAGTTCTAAGGGAGTATCGACACGGTGGACGAGATCTACGAACGGTTGGAGACAATCTTCCGGGACGTCTTCGATGACGACGGCCTGATCGTCACCCCGCAGCTTACCGCGACGGATGTCGAAGGCTGGGACAGCATGATGAACGTGCAGCTCATGCTGAGCGTCGAGCGGGCGTTCGAGGTGCATTTCTCGGCAAGCCAGATCGCTTCCTTGCGCAATGTCGGCGAGCTCGCTGCGCTGATCCAACGCATGACCTGAGCGAGTTGCAGCCGGGAGGGCTGGATGTGAGTTGCGAGCTTTTCCTCGACCTCGCTTGGTTGCCGAGGCCGCCCACTGAGTTCAAGGACATGTGCCGGCGCCTCGCGCCTGGCGCATCCGGTGCCGAAATCCAGCACCTGGCGTCTTTCGCGCTCGACACGACCCAGTCGACGCGTCTGGCCCGCGTCATCCAGATGCTGCAGGAGCCGGGCCGGCCGCTGCCTCCGTTGACCCCGATGAAGCTCGGCGTCCTCGCCAATGGGACGATCGACCTGGTGATCCCGGCACTCGTCGTTGGCGCCGCACGGCACGGGATCATGCTTGAGTGTGTCACCGCCGATTACGGGCTGTTCGCGCAGGAAGCCCTCGATCCCTCTTCGAGGATCAATGCGGCGCGGTGCGATGCCGTGCTGCTCGCCCTAGACTATCGCTCCTTTCCCTTCGTGCCCGCGCCTGGAAACGCAGCGGCCGCGGCCGCCAATATCGACGAAGCGGTCGGCTTCCTGAACCGGATCCGTGAGGGAATCGCCGACAGTGGAGCAGTCTGCATCCTGCAAACCTTGGCGCCGCCCGCCGAGGCGCTGTTCGGCAGCATGGATCGCTCTCTGCCCGGCACGTCGCGCCATCTCATCGACGGGTTCAACAGCCGGCTTGCAGCGGGGCTCGAAGGCACGGCCGACGTGCTGCTCGACGTCGCCGCCATCGCCGAAACCGTCGGCCTTGCCCGATGGCATTCGCCGAGCCAATGGAATCTCGCGAAGTTACCCTTTGCCGACATTTGCGTTCCGCTTTACGCCGACCACGTCGGACGGCTCCTTGGGGCAATGCGAGGCAAGGCCCGGCGCTGCCTCGTGCTCGACCTCGACAATACGCTCTGGGGCGGCGTCATCGGCGACGATGGCCTGCATGGGATTATGCTCGCCGAGGGCGACGCTGTCGGCGAAGCCTATCGAAGCGTTCAGCGCCTGGCACTCGCGCTGCGCGAGCGCGGCATCGTGCTCGCCGTGTCGTCCAAGAACACCGACGAGGTGGCGAGGCGCGTCTTTCGTGAGCACCCGGAGATGCTGATCCGCGAGGAGCACATTACCGTCTTCCAGGCGAACTGGGACGACAAGGCGACGAACATCAAGGCGATCGCCGACGCCCTGTCGCTCGGGCTCGAATCGCTGGTGTTCCTGGATGACAATCCGGTCGAGCGGGCGCTGGTGCGGCAGATCCTGCCGCAGGTGGCGGTGCCAGAGCTGCCTGATGATCCGGCTTTGTACGCACGCACGCTGGCGGCCGCCGGGTATTTCGAGGCGACGGCCTTCTCGGACGAAGATCGCCGGCGCATCGCGTATTATGAGGGCAATGCACGCCGCGTGGCGCTGCAGGAGCGGGCCGGCGACATCGAGTCCTATCTCGCCTCGCTCGAGATGGAGATCACCTTCAGGCCGTTCGATCGCACCGGCCGGTCACGGATCGCCCAACTGATCAACAAGTCCAATCAGTTCAACCTGACCACGCGGCGCTACACCGAGGCCGAGGTGGCGGCTGCCGAGAGCGATCCGACATGCACGACGCTGCAGGTCCGTCTCGCCGACAGGTTCGGCGACAACGGCATGATCAGCGTGGTCATTTGCCGGACCCTGCCGGAGGCGACCTGGGAAATCGATACTTGGCTGATGAGCTGCCGGGTGCTGGGACGAAATGTCGAGCAAATGGTGTTGCGCGAGATCCTGCAACAGGCGCGTGAGGCTGGGATCCGCAAGCTCGTCGGCATCTATCGACCGACCGATCGCAACGCCATGGTGCGCGACCACTACGCGAAGCTCGGCTTCACGCCGATCGCCGGCGAGGACGACGGCTCAAGCCGATGGATGCTCGATGCGGCGACCGAGGTCGAGCCTGCGCCGATGCGGGTGCTTCGCGCGTCGCCAGAACGTATCACCATCGGTGATACCCTATGTTTCCCTCCTGCGGAAGATCAGCGTCTTGCTTAAGCTGTAGTTCACCGAAAAGACGAGGAGCAGAGATAGGCATTGTGCAACAACGTAGTGCATCAACGTCACAAGCAGGCCGAATGCGAGAGCGTTTATTCCTGCGCCTATAGTGGACACAGCCACGAATTTCGGCAACGCCAATCGGTGGGGCTCGGAGGAACGGAAGGTGTAATGCCGCTGCAGAAAATAGTTGACGACGACGGCAAAATAGAAAGCGACGGTCGAGGCGTAGACCTCTCCCATCCCGGCGATCTCCACCAGGAAAGCGAGCGTCGCGACCTGCAGGCTGGCGGCAATCGTCCCAAAGGCGAAATACCGAACGAAGCTCGCGTCCAGGAGGCGTTTCATGGGATACATCTCGTATTGGCGATTTGGGTATACATGATCCATGTCAGGCAGAGACAATGTTTTAGTAGATTTTACTCATAAGACCAGTTAGAAATACGTATTGTATCGAGCGGGGCAGTCTCCTTCACCAGGATAGCGCCAGTCCTATCGGGGCAGGTTGATAAGGGACGAGGTCATGTCGCGGCAGTTTGAGTACGCCATACTGGCGCTTGGTGAAACCATTGCATATGAAAGACGCTCCGCCGACGATAAACGGCAGGCATTGGGCGCTGGCGCCGCAGAGTTTCTTCTGCGCGTGCACCGCCAGATGCCGGATTATTTGCGCCCGCCTTTCCGTATTCTTGTTTTGCTATTCAATGCTTGGCCCTTGATACGCAAGGGCAGATTCTTTTATCAGCTTTCGCTCGACGACCGACTGGCCGAACTCGACAAATGGCGGCGCTCCCGCCTCGAGTTCCGGCGCCGTTTCGTTGAGTTCCATGTTTCATTGGCACTATTCGGTATTTATTCAAATCTTTACGGGCAGGACTATCAGCATGACCCTGTTGTCACCGGAGCACCAGCTCGCCTCTGAGAAGTTCACTCCAGACGTCATTGTGATTGGATCGGGCCCGGGCGGGGCAGTCACGGCCACTCAATGCGCCGAGGCAGGCAAGTCCGTGCTGATGCTCGAGGAAGGCCCGCATCTGCCGCTCGAATCCGCCCCGCATTTCTCACGCGAGGAGATCTTGCAGAAGTACCGGAACGCGGGCGTGAACATCGGCTTCGGCGCGGCGAAGATCGCCTATGTCGAAGGACGCTGCGTCGGCGGGGGAAGCGAGATCAATCGCGGCCTCTATCATCACACTCCGGAGTCGGTGCTCGATCTCTGGAGGCGCGGCTACAGGGTGGACGCGCTGACCCTCGAGGAACTGGCCCCCCATTTCGCCGCCTGTGAAGCGGTCGCAAGGGTTGAATACCTGCCTGGCCCGGCGCCGCAATTGTCGACGCGGCTTGACGAGGGAGCACAAAGGCTCGGTTGGTCCTCCGTCGAGGTTCCTCGCCTCTACGCCTATGCCAAAGATGCTGCCTCCGGAGCGCCGGGACGCAAGCAATCCATGTCGGAGACCTTCGTTCCGCGCTTCCTGAACGCCGGCGGTATGCTGATGGCCGATACTTGTGCGACGAAGCTCACCCATTCGGATGGGCGGTGGACTGTCCATGCGCGCGTCAATGGCGCAGCGCGGCCCCGACAGATCGAACTGAAGGCGAAGACGGTCTTCGTCGCGGCCGGCGCGGTGCAGACCCCGTGGCTGCTGCGGCGATCGGGAATCAAACGCAACGTTGGCGACAGCCTGCGCTTTCATCCGATGCTGAAGGTCGTGGCGCTTTTTGCCGACGAGCTCAATACGCCCGGCGAACTCGAACCGGTGCACCAAATCAAGGAGTTCGACCCACGTTTCAGTATGGGCTGCTCGATGAGCAAGCGGCCTGCATTGGCGCTCGCAATGGCAGCGCATCCCGAGATGATCGACGCCGTCGATCGGGACTGGCGACGCATGGCGATCTATTACGTGCAAAGCACCGGTGGAACAGGCAGGGTGAGAAGCCTACCGGGCTTCCGCGATCCCCTGGTGCGCGTCGCCCTGGAACCGTCGGACCTGAAAGAACTCGCCGATGGTCTGGCGCGCCTCGCCGAGGTTCTCTTTGCCGCCGGCGCCGTGGCGGTCTATCCGAGCATTCCGGGCTATCCTGTCCTCAAGTCGCTGGCCGATATCGGAAAGCTTCCGGAAACGCTCTCCCCCAAACAGGCGAACGCCACCGCGCTTCACCTCTTTTCCTCCTGTCCGATGGGCGAGGACACTGACAAATGCGCGGCGAATTCCTTTGGCCGCGTGCACGGCACCAGCAATCTTTTCATTGCCGACGCTTCGCTTCTCTGTGGCCCGACGGTCGTAAACCCGCAGGGCACGGTGATGGCCGTCGCGCATCGCAACGTCATGCGCGCGATCGAGGATCGGGCGATCTGATCAAACTGCCCCCTGGACGGGGCCGGAGGGAAATATGCGGCATCTCATCACCGGCGGATCAGGCTTCATCGGCAATCTCACGGCGCGACGGCTGCGCGACCAGGGTGATAGCGTGCGCGTACTCGATGTCTGGGAGGATCGCTCGAGGCCGGGAGACATCGAATTTGTCAACTGCTCGGTGCTCGACCGTGACGGCGTGCGGGCGGCCATGCGCGGCGTGGACATCGTGCACCACAATGCCGCCCTCGTGGCGCAGACGGATGCGGGTCGCGACTATTGGAACGTCAATGTCGAAGGAACCCGCATCGTCTGCGAGGAGGCCGCCAAGGCCGGCGTCAAGTCGCTGATTCATGTCAGTTCGACCGCTGCCTATGGCATCCCCCCCTCCGGCCCCATCAC
>NZ_SRXN01000040.1 GCF_004827385.1 Ensifer sp. MPMI2T | reverse complement strand
AGGAGCTTGGGCTCGACCACTTCGAAGGCAGGTCCTGGACGGGGTTACATCGACATGCCTTGATGACGATGATCGCCTATGCCTTTCTCCAATCCCGCCGCCTCAAGGCCGCGGGACGGAAAAAAAATTCACAGGTCCGCCGCCACAACCGAGCATGCCGGCCGTCAGGCAAGCGATCCTCGACATCTTCGCACGGCCACCGCCGCCCCGATGCCCCCACTGTGAGATGCTCCTCACAGAACGCCCCAAGCCAAAAGTGCCAAAGTAGTGCTAGACTAGACTAGGTCTCTGGCCCCTGCGCCGCTACCCACGATAGACGGACGGAAGGATGATGTCCTGACCGACGAGGACATTGAACTTAAGCCGGGTCGAATGCGGATCGTTGGCTGGACATTCAGGCCCTTCGAAATGGTCTGCTCAGCCACCCGGGCGAAGGATTCAGCGAAGTTTCGTCGTGCGGCATCCGAGGCAGTATCCTGTATCGCCAGCGACGAGCTCTCGGGCATCTGTTCCAATCAACGCGATCAGTGTTGCCGAACCGAATGTCCGCAAGAGATGCCGGTCGACCTTGTCCTTGAAGCCCCCGTAACCTTCGGCGTCCGTCCCCGCCATCCCACCGATCCGTAGCGTCGAGCCGTTCGGGAATATGAGGTCGGTCCAGACGACGAGAACGCGTTCCTGACCGAATGAGATCTTTGAATCATAACGCCCGAACAGCTTCGCGCCTTGCGGGATCAGGAGCCGGTTGCCGGTTGCGCTGTAATAGACATTCTGGCTGACTTGCGCGACGATCCTGCCCGGCAGGTCGGAATTGAGGCCGGTGATCAATGTGGCCGGAATGACCGAGCCGCGCTTCAACTCGTAGGGCGATATCTGCGGGACGACCTTGTCCGGCAAATAGCCAAGGTCCTTGATATCCTGATTGAAGAAATCCTCCTTCGAGGGCTGGCCGTTCGGATCGACGTTCTGGCTCATGAGCCCCGATTGCATAGCGGCCGCATAGAGGTCGAGGCATTGGTTGCTGTCGCCGTCGGATTGTGTCGCCCCGTGCCGGTAGGATTTGTCGCAGCCTTCTCGGCATCGGAGATGTCGACTTTCAAGGGAGAGTCCGTGCGCCTGAAGGCGTGCCATCCGCTGGCGTTGCGCTTCACGGATATACTGCTCGTCCTGCTCACGCTTCAGCCGGCCTTCCATTCGTCCTCCGCCTCAAGCCGCGCGTCGGCCCTCTTGTCGTTCCACCAGTTCGCGCTCGACAGCGGGTTCCTGCTGGTCCTCCTTCGGGAGGATGACGGGTGTCGGCTAGAAGACCTCCTGCTTTTCAGGCTCGCCGATGATGCCATCAGAGATGCCCTTTTTCAGCTGATCCCCGAAATTCGTCGCCGGGGAATTGGATGCGCCGTCGAGATCGTTGCCGCGGTTGAAGGTAAGCCCGCGCCACGAAAGGTCGATCACTGCGACGCCGAAGAACAGCACGATGAGGACGATGGCAATGATGATCGGCAGCCGGTTGAGACGACGCATGCCCTGCTGATCCTCGGCATTGCCGGACGTGCCGAGCTGAAGCGACTGGACCATGTGTCTCTCCCATCAGTTGCGCCGCATGATTGAAAGCGGGCTCGCCGGTGTGGCTCCAGCTGCCGCGGGCGAATAGGCACGGCCGAGCGCGATCGATGGCATCGTGAGGCGGGCAAGTATCTGGCCGTCAAAGCTGTCAAGTGACCACGCAAGTTCGACCGGTTTCTGATCCTTCTCGACTTTTCCATCAGTGACGACGGCGTAACCCCATCCCTTCAGCGCCGCCTCCAGGGCAGTGGCATACTCCGAAGTGTCCTTGTCCATTTTGATTGTTGTCATGGCGGCCGGGCTGATGCGTTCGGCAAGCCTAAGCCATATCGCCGGCGATGGCGCCTGCGGCCGGTCCGCTGACGGTGACGGGGGTGGAAGTGGTGGTGAGAGCATCGTCAGCGGTCTGGCAACCGGAAAGGAGAGCGGCGCCGATGATCAAAGTGAGCAGCTTGCGCATCGATCAGCCTCCCCGCCGGATGCTGATCTTCTGTTGGCGCCAGCCGACACCGGAAACAAGGATCGCCTTGTCGACCGCATAGTCGACGATCATCATATCGTTCTTCATCCGGTAGTTGACTATGCGGTTCTGACCGCCGGAGACGACGAAAAGGACGGGTGCGTCCTGTCCCGAGATCGACTTGGGGAATTGGATGTACGTCTTCACGCCGTCGGAGTAGACCCTCTTCGGTCTCCACGAGGCGCTGCCGCTGACTGAATAAGAGAAGTTCAACTTGTCTGGGGCAGTGCCGGGAATGCCGCCGGTCTCGAGCCGGGCATTGATATCGGCGAGCTTGGTCGAGGTGTCTTCGGGGTATTCGAAGCCAACGCGGGCCATGTACTGGCTCGGATGGGACTTGAGCTGGATATGATAGGTGCGCCGCGACGTCGTGACTACCATCGAGGTGACGAGACCTGGCTCCGACGGCTTGACGATCAGATGGATTGCCTGGCCTCCAGTAGCGCCTGATGTCGCCGGTTCGACTTTCCACCGCACCGTGTCGCCGACCAGAACGTCGCAGACAATTTCACCGCCCTGCAGTTCGATATCGCAGACCTGCAGCGGCGAGCAGACGACGGACGGCTGCGTTTCGCCAAAAAGGAAGATGACCTTCCCATCCGGCCCGGTGGTAACAAGGCCCGGCGTGCCGCGCCACTTCCCTTCACCTCATTCGATGTCATGCTCTGGGCGAAAGCGCCGCTCGCGAAGATGAGTCCGGCCATGCAGCAGGCGGCTGCGATCAATCCTGTTTTGTGCATTGAAAAATCCCCTGCTCTTAAAGCTGTGCGGTCCAGTCAAAATCCCGGACATAGAGACCGATCGGATTGAGGCGGATCGTCGCCTCGTCTCGATCGTGGACGTCTTCGCCCTTTCGAACGGCGAATTGCCCCGGAACCAGGTGTTGATCTTCTCGGTCGACGGGTCGGACGTTCGCAGCAGCGCGTAGATTCGTTTGATATACTGTTTCTGCACCACGGCATCGCGCGTGATCGAACGGAAGCTGGTGACGAAATTGCCGAGTGTGGCGCGCACCACCCGGACGTTCGCGTACTCGATCTGTTCGGGGAAGCCGGCCGTGACCGACGTGCCGAGTTTGTCGACCTCCACGATGTACGGCACCAGCTTGACCTGAGTGCTGAGATACATGGCATATCCAAAGCCGATCACGGCCATGGTCAGGCCCAGTATGCCGACGATGCGCCATGCCGCGGCGGCTCGCACATAGGATCCGTATCGTTCCGTCCATTCCTGCCGTGCGGCAAGATAGGGGTTTTCGGGGGCGTGGTTCGCTGCCATCGATCCATCACTTTCTGATTGCTGTTAGTCATTGCGTTCGGGAGGTGGTTTCGGCGCGCTGTAGCCGCCGCGGCCCTCATCGAGCTTGGCGTTGGCAAGTCCGAGGATTGAACCCGCATAAGCGCCGGGCGAACCGATCGCCTTCTCCTTCGCCGCGGAACCGGCAGCTTTGCCTGCCGATCCCAACCCGGCGCTGATTCCTCGAAGAGCCGCACCAGCGAACGATGAGCCGGCCGCTCTGGCGGACTGACCTGCCGCAAAACCGGCTCCTGCACCGCCTGCTGCGGGGAACCCTGCGCCTGCGGCGAAGGATGCTGCCGGCCCGCCGTGACGGATCGTTTCCATTCCTCCGGATACCGAGGCCCCTTGGACAACACCTTGGATGATATTCGGCACGTGGATCGCAATGATGAAGATGACCACGGCGATCCCGGCAATCGCGAGTGCGGTCTGGAACTGGTCGCCGACTTGGGGCTCATTCGCCAATCCAATGAGCACTTCCGATCCAATGCCGGAGATCATGACCAAAGCCATGAGCTTCATGCCTACTGAAAAGGCGTAAACCAGATAGCGGACGGCGAAGTCTTTGGTGAACGACGACCCTCCAAGTCCAAGCATGATCATTCCGGCAAGCAGGCCGAGGTACATCTCAACCATGACGGAGACGAAGATTGCCGCGACAAGAGAGAAAGAAATGACGACAACGATCATGGCGAAAGCGGCCGAGATCGCGAGCGAATTGTCCTCGAAGAGGCCGAACTGGATTTTTTCGGACATCTTCGACGGCGAGCCCGGCGTTGAAGACGTCCGCGGGCGAGGCGGTACCCCCTCCGGCGCCAATCTGGAAGAGACTGTCGACCACGGCCTTGGCGAAGGTCGGCCCCTGCGCCAGCACGAACGCGAAGAAGCCGACGAACATGATGCGCCGGACGAGCTCGGCAAACCAGCTGTCGAGGGACGCAGCCTCAAGGGCAAGCCATACCGCTGCGATGCCGATCTCGATGGTAGCAAGAATCCAGAACAATGACTTCGCGGCGTCCGTGACAGTGGTTTCCCACCCTTTCGCAGCAGTCGTGATCTGGTTTGAAGGGACGTCAGTACCGAGCCCTCCTGGGCCAATGCAGGCTGCGCGGCCAATGCAGCGAAAGTAGCAAACACCATGGCGACGCGCAGAGCGCGGAGTTGTTTCGCATCATGGGTTCACCATTCAACTTTCACCTTCTGGCCGCCCGACGTCGGGTAATCTTTTGACGAGCCGACGAACTCCGCGATGATGAACCAGATGCTGGCACTGCCGATCGTAAGAATCGTCGCGATTGCGATCAGGGTCAGTTTCGCTCTCACCATTCCACCTTCGTTTTTTCACCGCCGGAGGTGGATGGCGCCGTCGCACCGAAGAACTTCTCCCGCCGAGCCTGAGCGAGGTCCTTGTCGGTCTGCTCTGTCTGGAGCCAGGTTGCCATCATCGTCATCTGCTGCGAGACGAGCCCGCGGAGCTTCTGCATTTGCGCGACTTGCTGCGCCGCGATCTGATGGCCGACCTGCAGGGCCTTCATCTGCCCGTCGGCCGTCTCTGATATCGACCGTAACGAGGACATTGTGGTTTCCTCGCTGGCGAACTGATCGGCCGTGAGGCTTGCCGCTTTCAGCGTGCTGGCAATCGTATCCCGGTTGGTGTCCGATCAGGTTTGATAGGTCGAGGAGAATGTCTCATTGCTCGGCAGGTTGGTCTTGAGGGTTGCACAGCTCTGGAATCGGTGCCGCAGTACGTCGTCGGCGTTGACCATGGAAAAAGCGATGCTCTGGCCCTGATCGACGATGTTGCGAAGCTGATTGAGATCGCTCTCGACTTGCCCCCACATGTGGGACGGGAGGGTGGCCGTGTTTTGCAACAAGGTTCTGATAGATGTTCAACTGAGTTTCGATCTGTTGCGCGAGCTGGCTAATCTGCGTGAGCTGGTTCTGGATCTGCTCTCCAGATTGACCGACGAGCGACACCAGTTCGCCATTGTTGAGAACCTGCGTCCACTCGGTCGCCGCACCTGTGGCGGTGCCGGCATCGGCCCGCGTGATAGTGCCAATCGTTACGGCGACGACCGCCAGACCGGCGACCAAACTATTCGACGTTGAACAGCGATGCGGCATCGTGAACTCCTCTCATCTGGAGCCAGTGGATCGGCCAATCGCGGCCGTGTTCGAAATGAAGGGCGCGAATGCGCTTCAAGTCTTCCTTGCCGGATGCGCCGACGAAGCTGAGCGCCACGGGACCAAGCGCCATATCGAAGAGACGCCGGCCTTCAGGTGTGACGACGTAGTATTCGCGCTTGGGAATCGCGTTCGAAACGATCTCGATTTGCCGCTCGTTGAAGCCAATCCTCTCATAGAACTCGCGCGTCCCCGGCTCGCGCGCGGCGCCGTTCGGGAGGCAGATTTGGTCGGGCAGGATTCCTTCAGCACATCAATGATGCCGGAGCGCTCCGCGTCGGAGATTGACTGTGTTGCGAGGACGACGGCGCAATTTGCCTTGCGCAGCACCTTCTGCCATTCGCGAATCTTGGCTCGGAACACCGGGTGGCCGAGCATCAACCACGCCTCGTCCAGCACAATTAGGCTCGGAGAACCGTCGAGGCGCTTCTCGATCCGTCGGAACAGATAGGTGAGCACGGGCACGAGATTGCGCTCGCCCATGTTCATCAGTTGCTCGATCTCGAAGCACTGAAAGGCGCCGAGCGTCAAGCCGTCCTCTTCCGCGTCGAGAAGCTGACCCATCGGCCCGTCGACAGTATAGTGATGCAGCGCGTCCTTGATCTCGCGCATCTGAACGCCGCTCACGAAATCCGACAGCGATCGACCAGGTGCTCTCGCCATCAAACCGATCTGGCGCGAGATGGCGTTGCGATGATCGGGCGTGATGGTGATACCCTGCAGCGCGACCAGCATTTCGATCCACTCGGTCGCCCAGGCGCGATCGCCGTCAGTGGAAAGCTCCGAGAGCGGGCAGAAGGCGAGCGCCCTCCCCTCTTCCTCGCCGTCGCCGCCGATCGCGTAGTGATCCCCTCCGGCAGCCAGGGTCAACGGTAACAGCGAGTTCCCTTTGTCGAAGACAAAGATTTGGGCGCGTTCGTAGCGCCTAAACTGTACCGCAATCAGTGCCAGCAGTGTGGATTTGCCCGAGCCGGTCGGGCCGAAGATCAGCGTATGGCCCACATCATCGACGTGCAGGTTCAGCCGGAACGGCGTCGAGCCGCTCGCAACCTGCATGAGGGGCGGCGAATTCGGCGGATAGAAGGGGCACGGCGCCACAGGCGAGCCGGACCAGACCGAATTCAGAGGGATGAGATCGGCAAGGTTGCTGGTGTTGATCAGCGGTTCGCGGATATTGCAGTACCAGTTGCCCGGTAGGCTACCGAGATAGGCGTCAGTCGCGTTGAGTGTCTCGATCCGCGTCCCAAATCCCTCGGCCTGGATCAGTCGGCGGGTCGTCTCGGCTTTTTCCCGCAATGCCTCCCGATCATTGTCGAAGAGAATGATCACGGGCGTGTAATAGCCGTAGGCGACAAGCTCCGACGATGCTTGCGCTATCGCATCCTCAGTCTCGGCCACCATCGTCATGGCATCCTGATCGACCGACCGGCTTTGTGTCTGGAATAGCTGGTCGAAGAACGGACGGACTTTCTGCTGCCACTTCTTGCGTGTCCGCTCCAGCTTTTGACGCGCCTCTTCAGCGTCGAGGAAAATGAAGCGCGACGACCAACGATAGGTGAGAGGCATCAGGTCAAGACTGTTGAGGATCCCCGGCCAGCTCTCCGCCGGCAGTCCGTCGATCGCCACGACACCGAGGAATCGGTTCTCGACCTTCGGCGTCAGACCATGCTCGAATTCAGCGGTCGCGATCCAGTCGAGATACATGGGAGCAGCCGGCAATCGGATCGGATGATTTTCGCCAGTGATGCAGAATCGGATAAATTGGAGTAGTTCATCATAGCGGGCGACACGCTCCCTTCCCCTTTCGGTAACCTCGCGCGTTTCCATGCGCCGGATCGAAAGCGTGTTGGCGAAATATTGCTCAATCTCGCGGACAGCGTTCTTGAAGATGAAAAGCACCGTGTCGGCATAGGTCTTCTTACGGCTCTCCTCGTCCGAATAAATGTATTTGCTGAGCGCTGTCTTTTTGGCCTCCGACGGCCGATAGGTCAGGATAAGCGCATGCTTGCTTTCGAAATGTCCCCGGTCGCGCGCGAAATGCGCCCGCCGCTCCGCGTCGATCGCGCGCGTGACAGCATCGGGGAAATGGCAGCGGTCTTCCCGTGGGATAATCGTACGTCGGGATACGGATGGCCTCGACCTGGATCATCCAGCCGCTTCCGAGCCGCGACAGGATGGCATTGATCTGGCGCGACAGTTCGTTGCGCTCGAGGTCGGTAGCACTTTCAGAGTCCGGACCCGCAAAATACCAGCCAGCCATCAGGCTTCCGTCCTTCAACAGAAGGACGCCATTGTCGACCAGACCGGCATAGGGAACGAGATCCGCGAAGGATGGGCCAGTGGCCCGGAAGCGTTTGAGCGCGACCATGCCAGTCCCTCAATACCGGCGCCACGGAGAAGTGGTCGCCTTGTAGTAGGGTTCGTACGAGATGTGGCGGACATAAACCTGCCGCATGAGCGGATCCGACTTCGCCATCATCCGCAGCAAGCCGACGATCACGATCCACACGGCGACCCCGAAGAACGCCGAGTAGACAGTCAGCACCACGAAAATCAGGATAACGGCGGCAAGCCCGGTGATCAGAACCAGTTCCCGATCCGCGCCCATCAGGAGGTTCGGCCGCGAAAGCGCACGATGAATGCGTTTGCGGTGACGCCCGGATAGCGCCTCAGCCACGAGCCCCCTCCCCTCCTGCACTCGGGCGTGTCGAAGCGACCCGATCATCAGTCAGGCCGATCGAAGCGCCGGTCGCACCAAACAGGTCGACAATGGTTGTGGCGCCAAGGAGAATGCCGGCAACAAGCACGACGTACATCAGGCGCCGCGCGAAGTCATTGAGCTCCCCACCGAAGATCAGCATGCCGCCGGCGATCGCTACTGCTGCAAGTGCGATATAGCCCGCGACTGGCCCCGTGATGGACTCCTGGATTTGCTCGAGCGGTCCTTCCCAGGGCAGACTACCGCCTGAGCTGGCCAGTGCCGGTGCGACCGACGCCAAAATGACTGGCGCACCAAGAAGCGCAATGGAAACAACCGTATTCTTAGGCGACATGCCGCGCCTCCTGTTCTTCGGTGAGTTGGTCGGATTCGATCTCGTATTGGCCGTTGGCGAAGCGCTCGACCTGGATGACGTCGCGGACCCGCCGGCCTCGCGGCGTACGTTCGATGGAAACGATGAGGTCGACAGCCTCCCCAATCACCTCGTGCATCGGCTGTTGGCTTGCTTCGGCCGTCAACTGTTCCAGGCGGCGCAGCGCGGAGGTCGCCGTGTTCGAGTGGATCGTTGCCACGCCGCCGGGGTGACCTGTGTTCCAGGCCTTTAGAAGCGTCAACGCCGCGCCGTCGCGGACCTCGCCAACGACTACGCGGTCAGGGCGCAGGCGCATCGTGCTCTTGAGGAGCCGCGCCATATCGATTGCATCACTGGTGCGCAGGAAAAGCGCGTTCTCAGCCACGCATTGGATTTCAACTGTATCTTCGAGAATGACGAGCCGGTCTTCTGGTGCGCTCTTCACGATCTCATTGATTACTGCATTTGCGAGCGTCGTCTTGCCGGAGCCAGTCCCCCCGGAAATGATGATGTTCAGACGCGAGGCAATTGCGCTGCGGACCGTCGCAGCTTGGGCCTCGGTCATGACTGCAGAGCGAACATAATCATCGAGCGGGATTAGGCGCGATGCGCGCCGACGAATCGTAAAGGCGGGCTTCGCGACCACTGGCGGCAAAAGGCCTTCGAAGCGATGTCCGCCGATCGGGAGTTCTCCGGAAATGAGGGGTTGGTCGGTATCGACTTCCGATTGCAGCGCGTGGGCGACCGTACCGATCACCATTTCCGCCGCAGATGATGACATCTCTCCGGCAGGCGCCACGCCATGCCCAAGCCGTTCGATGAACAGCTTGCCATCGGGATTCAGCATGATCTCGACGACGTTGCTATCGTCCGGTGCGACGCAAAGCTCGTCGCCAAGTGCCTCCTGAAGCTTGCGGACGAGTCGAGGATGGGAGCGAAGTTGTGTCACGGATTTCTCCTTAGCTGCTTGCCCAAAAGGACTGGTGATGTTGGAGCGGTAATTGGCGGGGCGGAGCTTCATGAATGTGTCAGCATTCGCGGGCAGAGTGCCGGCCACGGCCATGGTCGCCCCTATCCTTCTCGGCTCGCCAAGGCGCTGAAGCCGCCAACCGACACGCGCGAGGATCCGCTCGAAGCGAATGTCCGTTACCGTGACGATCTCGGTGAACTGGTTCGCCATCGACCACTCGATGATCCCCGCGAACATGGTGAGCGTTGCCTCGTGAATAGGACCGTCTCCCCTGCCTCAGCAAGCGAGGTGTCCACGCAAAAGCGCGAGCTCTCGACCATGGATGAATGAGCGTTGAGCTGCCCGGCAGAAAGAAGCGAGGGGAAAACGTTCGCCACCATCGTCGGGCCCAGTGCAGGAAGAAGGCGGGCACATCCAGCCAACCGACCCATCTTGGCGGCGGCTAAAATGTAGGTCGGTTGGATATCGTCGAAAGCATCCGACTCACAGCCTCCTGCAACATTGACTTCCCAACCCAACCGATCGGAAAAGACGCGGGCGCGCAGCTGATGATGGCTGTGGAGAAGCCGGGCTTCTTCGGTATTCCGGGGCTTTGAGATCGCGAGAACTGCATCAATTTCTCCGTCGTTGAACATCGTCGCGACATGAGCACGGATCCGAATCGCTGGGCAGTTGTAGAATTCAACAGGGTTGTGCCGGAGGTGATTCGGGCGTTAGTTTTGAGCGAAGACCGTTGGCGTGGCCCCACGAGATCGCTGGCTTCACAGGAGAACCGTTGGGGATCAAGCTGGCGGAAGCGTCGGGTAAGCCTCGGAGCGAAAACACAAAAAGCCAAGATCCTCCTAGGGGTTCTCCCGGACCCTTGAAAGCCGCCAAGAGGGAAAGATGGCGATAGCAAATCGAGTAGAATCAGTTGTGCGCTCGAAGGAAGATGCTCGCAGCAAGATCATGCGCCACGCAGGGCTTCTGTCCGGGCAATTGCAGCAACTCAGAACTCGCATGTATCCGCCAAGACTGAGTCGGGTGAGTCGCGGAGAGGAATATGACCGCTATTTCGAAGTGAAGTTTCGTAGCCAGGCGAACGGCCGTATTTCTCCCCTGGAAAAGTGTTGGCGTCTAGCGGAGCGCAAGCGGCCATCTAAGTGCCTAGGAATAAAGGAGAAACACGTGTGTTTTGCCGGCGAGCGGGACGCTGTATTAACCCTTTGTTAACTCTATATTCCTTGTCAGCCGGCTAGAATCGCACATAATAACGATTATGTCGGCTCTCGGGCCGAAAAACCGTTATTCGAGAGCTCCCTTGCAATGAACGCTAATTCGCCGTCCGTCGCTCCCGCACAGCCGATGCATTTCGAGGATCTCATCCTCGAACAGGGCGATCTGATTTCTAAGAAGCTGCATCTCCTGAGCATGCAGCAGTTCCCGCCGAATGCCAAGAAACTGCTTCGCCAGTTTTCGCTTTCGGAAGTGGCGCAGTTCCTGGGCGTCTCGCAAAGCACGCTGAAGAAACTCCATCTTGAGGGAAAAGGCCCCCTCCCCCAGACATCGTCGTCGGGTCGCCGTTCTTATAATGCCGAGCAAATGGCGGAACTACGTCAGTATCTCGATCAGCATGGACGATCGGAAGCCAGGAACTACGTACCGCACCGTCGGCCGGGCGAAAAGCTCCAGGTCATTGCCGTTGTGAATTTCAAGGGCGGTTCGGGCAAGACGACGACGGCCGCCCATCTCGCGCAGTACATGGCGTTGACCGGGCACCGTGTCTTGGCGGTGGACCTCGACCCGCAGGCATCACTTTCGTCGCTCCACGGTTTTCAGCCCGAGCTCGACATGTCGCCCTCGCTCTATGAGGCGCTCAGATATGACGATCAACGCCGATCGATTAGCGAGATCATCCAGCCGACCAATTTCCCGGGCCTTGATATCGTGCCTGCGAATCTTGAACTCCAAGAGTACGAATACGACACGCCGCTTGCGATGTCGAATAAGAGCTCGAACGATGGCAAGACCTTCTTCACGCGGATTTCGCGCGCGCTGGGGGAGGTCGACGACCGATACGATGTCGTCGTCATCGACTGCCCTCCCCAACTCGGCTATCTCACGATCACCGCGCTGACTGCGGCGACGAGCGTCCTGATCACGATCCATCCGCAGATGCTCGACGTCATGTCGATGGGACAGTTTCTTTTGATGCTGGGCGGGATCCTGAAGCCGATCCGGGATGCGGGTGCTGCGGTTAATCTCGAATGGTATCGCTACCTGATCACCCGGTACGAGCCAACGGACGGGCCGCAGGCGCAGATGGTGGGCTTCATGCAGACCTTGTTCCACCAGTTCGTGCTGAAGAACCAGATGCTGAAATCGACAGCGATTTCGGACGCAGGAATCACTAAGCAGACACTTTACGAAGTCGACAAGAGCCAGATGACGCGATCCACTTATGAGCGCGCGATGGACTCCCTGAACGCAGTCAACGCCGAGATCGCCGAACTCGTTCATGCCTCTTGGGGCAGGAAGGTTCTCAACGGACCGGCGTAAACTTTCCCCGGGACTGTCCGGCAGATCGAAGGCAAACGGAGCAGGTAGATGGCGAGAAAGAACCTACTGGCGGGACTGGTCGACGCAGCGGAAATCCCGCACGCAGACGTCGCGCCCGCCTATCCAATGCGCGGCGCGTCGAAGAGCATGGTGCGCTCGCTCGATGAGTTGTCGCGCCAGGCCGAGAAATTTCTCGAAGGAGAAACGGTCGTCGAACTCGAACCTGACACACTCGATAGTTCGTTCGTCTCTGATCGCATGGACGATAATCCCGAGCAGTTCGAGGAATTGAAGCAGGCGATCGCCGAGCGCGGGCAGGATACGCCTATCCTTGTGCGCCCTCACCCGTCGGCAGCCGGCCGTTACCAAATCGTCTTTGGACATCGCCGCGCCCGCGTTGCCCGTGAGCTCGGCCGCAAGGTCAAGGCGGTGGTAAAGGCGCTGGATGACCGTACGCACGTTATCGCCCAGGGACAAGAAAACTCGGCGCGCGCCAACCTCTCCTTCATCGAACGCGCGAACTTCGCCTCGCACCTCGAGAAGCTTGGCTATGACCGGACAATCATAGGATTGGCGCTTGCTGCCAATGCGGCCGCCATCTCGAAAATGATCGCCGTAACGGATCGCATTCCTGAAGAGACAATCGCAAGGATCGGGCCCTGCCCGGCAGTCGGCCGGGAACGCTGGGTCGAGCTGTCATTGCTTGTGGGCAAAACGGCCAACGAAGGGAAGTTGAAGGCGATCGTCTCTGATCCCTCCTTCGACGAACTGAGCACCGACGAACGCTTCAATGCCCTGTTTTCTAGTCTGAACAGCGCGGCGAAGCCTGTCCGGAAGACGACTCCCAAGATCATGGAGAACTGGCAACCGGCGGACAAGACCGTCTCCGCTAAGTATTCGAACTCCGGCAAGGCGTTTGTCTTGTCTATGAAATCAAGGCATGCCGGCCCCTTTGGGCGGTATCTTACAGACAACCTGGACCGGCTCTATGCCGAGTTCCTAGCGCACGGTAATCGGAAGGAAGACTGAGCACGCAAAAGAAAAAGGCCCCCAGACGGTAACCATCGTGGAAGCCTCTCTCATCGTTTAGCAGCCTGAGAATCGCATTTCCACGAATCGCAGTCAAGAGTCTTTGGCACCGGAACGGGTGAGCGGACGTCTTTTGCCTGAAGATAGGTGAAAGAAGATGCAAGGTGGAAGTGTGACGACGCCCTTCGGGCGGCGATCAATGACGTTTGGCATGTTGGCAAGCCAATATATGTCACGTGAAATCGAGCCCCAGACATCGGCCGACAAGTGGAAGCTGTTTCGAGCGCTCTGCAAAGCTAAGCCGAAGCTCGGCATCAGCGAGCGTGCGCTCTCGGTTATGAACGCACTTTTAAGCTTTTATCCCGAGACGACATTGTCCGAGGAAAACGGGCTCATCGTGTTTCCCTCTAACATGCAGTTGTCGCTTCGCGCGCATGGCATGGCTGAAGCGACGTTGCGGCGCCACATCGCAGCGCTCGTCGACGCTGGCCTTCTGGCACGCCGCGATAGCCCAAATGGCAAGCGCTACGCCCGCAAGGACGGAGACGGTGCGATCGATGAGGCTTATGGCTTTTCGTTAGCTCCGTTGCTGTCACGCGCACGCGAGATCGAGCAAATAGCTGCCAATGTCGAGATGGAGCGACTGCAGTTGCGTAGACTTCGCGAGCGCCTGACGATCTGCCGGCGCGATATCGGCAAGCTGATTGAAGTCGCCCTCGATGAGGGAGTGGACGGCAATTGGGACGCGATACACCAGCACTACCGCAGCCTGGTGGTGACCATTCCTCGAGTGGCGACCACCGCGACCGTTGTTCCCATCCTCGAAGAGATGGAGATGTTGCGCGAGGAAATCTCCAACCTTTTGGAAATTAGGATAAAAATCGAAAATTTGAGCGCCAATCCCGCTCAAACTGAGCGGCACAAACAGAATTCAACTCCAGAGTCAATTAATGAACTTGAACCCAGCTCTCGACAAGAGGAGGGGGAGAAGCCGAACCAAGCCATAGAGCCGCAGCGCGAGCCGATGAAGGAGTTTCCGCTAGGAATGGTGTTACAGGCTTGCCCAACCATTTCAGATTATGGCCCCGGAGGCGCAGTGGCGAACTGGCGCGACCTGATGCAGGCCGCGGTGGTCGTCCGCTCAACGCTCCGCGTCAGTCCGTCGGCCTACCAGGATGCCTGCGAGGTCATGGGGCCCCAAAATGCATCCGCCATCATGGCCTGCATTCTGGAGCGAGCAGGGCACATCAACTCGGCCGGCGGATATCTGCGGGATCTGACGTCTCGGGCAAAGCGCGGCGAGTTTTCGCTGGGGCCGGTGTTGATGGCATTGCTCAGGGCCCGAGGCGTGCGTGATCGATTGGCCTCGTGATCGAAGAATCTAGTCGATCGACGAGAATCGATGCCTTCAGTTCTTGGGCGGCAGCTTGTTGTCGGCTGACAAAATCGGCAGATCAGTACGTCGAATCAACCGACTAGGGGAACTTATGTCTGACGCTGTCGCTAGCGGTTGTTTCGGCAGGGGAGACGGTACGAATAGGGACTTCACAGTGTGTGCAGGAACTTTCGTAGGAGGACACCAAAGGCAGGGACACGCCCGAACCAGTTCGCGGCTCCCTCAGCATTGTGCTCCGGAGGTTGGCGCAGACATTCGAGCATCGGAACAGAGACGGTTCCGCGTGAAGTGGCTTAGTCATTGATGCGCTGCGATGATCCTTTTGCGAGTCTGAGGTGCAAGGACGATGCTGTGAAAGGTCGAATGCTACACCAGATCTTGGTTCTTTGACCGGTTGCCAAGAATGGGGACGACGTATTGCGTCCTCAAAACAGACTACAAAAGTTGTCAGCTGACAAAAACGGATGTTTTTGCAAACGAATCAACGTGTTAATCCTAGATTCTTTCCGTTTTTCGGTTGAACGAGGGGTTTCGGTCTCTGAGGCGAGGATCGCCTGTTTGCTCGACGCGAGGCCCATACTCCTGTACCGGTCGCCAATTGAAAGTAGTGTATCGGTACAGTTGTGGCCACGGACAATCAACAGTGCGGTTCGGCAAAGCGTGATGCTGGGCAGTCGGCGTTATCTCGTGACGCAGGACGTGATGGTCTGGCTCATCCTTCTGAGAATCCAGTTAGCGATGGCAACGGTATTTACGCCTTTCGATGAAGGCGTCACGGCGGCGGAGACCGGGATGAGCAAGGAGGATAATCCCTACCAGGCACCCCCAACACAGCGACTGGTACGCAGGCTGCCACGCTGCCATGGAGGCAGACGAGGCGACCAAACTCGACGACGAATAGGGTCGTGCCCCGAGCCACGCTGCCCCAGGGCAGACCCGGTGACGGCTTCCCGCGCGTTCCCGCGCGTATGACGATCAAGAGAGCGTTGGATTCTCGCCCCCTCCCGCAAACCACCGCAGCAACGCCATCGCCGTCACCCGCGACTAATAGTTCTATTAGTCGCGCACAACGTGCGAACAGGGCATGTTGGGTCGGCAGGCCGAGACGGCAGTTTACGGCCTACGGGAATTTCGACGATTCGCTGACGTGAGCACTCCCCATGAAATCCACCCTTGAGCATTTGCCGGAAGACAAGCAGCGGGAGCTCGCCCGCGTCGTCGAGATCATTCACCAGGAGTTTGCCGATGCGCTCGAGGGCAGCTCCACTGCTTTCAAGAAGCGCGGGCGGATCCTGAAGATCATTCTGTTCGGCTCCTATGCCCGCGACACCTTCGTCGAAAAAGGGCTATACGTCGGACTTCGACATTCTCGTCCTCGTCAGCAACCGCAAGCTCGCCGAGCCGCGATACTGGGACGGCGCCGCCGATCGGTTGAAGTGGGACAAGGCCATATCGCCGCTGGTCCGGCTGATCGTGCACGGTGCGAGAGAGGTCAACAACTAACTCGCGGAGGGACAGTTTTTCTTCTTCGATATCCTGCGCGAGGGGATCTTGCTCTACGAACTCGACGAGCGGCCGCTCGCGGAACCGAATGCGCTTGGTCCGGGCGACGCTCTCAAAGTGGCAAGGGCGCATTTCGACAGGCAACACAGCAGCGCCCAACGGTTCCTTGAGCTTAGTCGTACAGCGATCCCCCGCAACTGGGACGACCACGCGGCGTTCCTGCTCCACCAAGCCGTTGAGGCCGCTTATTCCGCTCTGCTACTGACCCTGACGAACCACAGCCCTCGCTCGCATAATCTGACGTTCCTGCGCGGTCTGGCCGAAGACCGGGACCGGCGACTCGTGGAGGCTTGGCCGCGCGAACAGCACCGCCATACCGTCTGGTTCAAAGTTCTCAATGAGGCCTATGTAAAGGCTCGCTACTCCCGCCGTTTTGAGGTCTCGGAGGAGGCGCTGCGCTGGCTGATGGAGCGCGCCAACGTCCTGCTTCGCCTTGTCGAAAGCATTTGCCGCCGGCGGCTAGCGATACTCGAACGGGCAGCGCGTCTGGGAGACTGATCTGTACGTGGCGCGGATTAGGTGGCGCGGGGAGCATGATTCTCGCACGAGTTCCTCGCCCAAGCGAGGACGTGCAGGACGAGCGCATCGAGGTCGGCCTGCGCGGGCGACGTAACCGCGCCGGTGAGCGTGGGGCGATCACCCGTGCCTCGGCGGACGCGCGCAGCGAGAGCATCGCCGTGTCGCGTGTCGGCTTCGAGAGCGACTCTGGCACGTAGCCCACGACTGCGACGAGTTCAGCCACCAGAGCGAACCCTTTGCGGCGCTCTGCGGAAAGCGCGCCTCGAATGAGCCGTCGATCCCGAGCTTTACTCCTGCCCAACCGAAGGGCTGCAAGGAGCCGACTTGCGCCGCGCCGACAGTGCCGAGCCCGGTCCATCTGCGCGCAAGTGGAGGTCTCGCGGCAGCTGATCAAGAGGATGCTGTCGCAGGAGAACACGGAGGATGGCTGCGTCAATCTGGGCACGGTCGGCAGTTGTTGAATCTGGCGCCGCACTTCGACCCGCGCACCCTCGGGCTTTGAAAGCTCAGCGAATCAGTTTGACGTTAGGCAAACCGAGGGTGTTCCCATCAGCATCCGGCGAAACAAGGAGGCAAAAAGTTGCGTCTATCGCAACGAAGATCGCTTGCGTGGGCTGGTCAGTTGCATCAACGTTCGGGCGGAATTTTTAGCTTTGCCCGGAGCGCAAAAGCGCCTATCTGTGCTCGCGTACGAGGCGAGCCTGGTCCGCCCTGCGGTGGCACGGCAAATCATCGAAGGAAGACATTATGGCGACCGGTACGGTAAAATGGTTCAACGCGACGAAAGGCTTCGGTTTCATCCAGCCGGACGACGGCAGCGCCGATGTCTTCGTCCACATTTCCGCGGTGGAGCGGGCTGGCCTGCGGGAGCTGAAGGATGGCCAAAAGCTCAGCTACGAGCTGGTCAAGGATCGCAAGTCCGGCAAGATGTCGGCGGACAATTTGCAGGCCTAGGCAGCATCCTCACACGCGAGCTTTTGGTTGACTCGACCTTTCCGAAGCGATTCACCTCCTCCCGAACCGCTTTGGGTCTTCCCCAGCTGTCCGTCACTTATCGAAGCCCGGTGCACCTCCTACCGCGCTGGGTTTTTGTGGCGTTGGTACCGCTTCCGCAAGGCAGGCTGCATGCCCCTCACACAAATGCTATTGGCTGAAGGCCGTGGCGCAGGAAGCTCTCATCCGTTCGTGGCGTCAATGGCGCGTCTCTGCAAGCTCGGTGGCCTTATGAACCAGGCTCTCAGAAGCGAACCAGCCCGAGGCGGCGAGCGTCGTCCAGCAGTGACCGGACCGAAGACGGTTGCCATTTGCGGCCACCGCGTGGCGGGCGCTCATGCATCTGCTCCAATTGGCCGGCAATGTCGCGCAGCGACAGATCGGGATCGGCGATCGCGATCCCGGCAACCAGCCGCATCAGGTGATCCTCAGGCGGCCGGCGCGGCGATCGGGCAAGCAGCTCCGGTTCGGCGAGCTTTTCGCGCACCAATCGATGCACCGCCCGGCGCAAGCGTTCGACCGTCCAGTCGTGGCCCCTCCGATTGAGAATCCGCACGACATTGTCCCAGCTGTGCTGTGGGCGTAGCCGCCGTACCGTCGGCAGCCATGTCTGTGCCGACGCAAGCAGCTCATCGAGATAGGTCCGCTGGCGCGCCGCGGAAACCGCGCGGATGGCCTCCGGGCGGCGTTCCCGAAGCCCGGGATTACCGGCAAGCCGGCCGCGGGCCTTGGCGGCCCTCATGCCGGACTTGGTTCGTTCGGCAATTAGTGCGCGCTCAAGCTGGGCGACAGCGCCGAGCACTTGTAAGGAAAACATCCCCTGCGGCGTCGAGGTATCGATCGGATCGCGCAGCGAGCGGAAATGCACGCCGCGCTTTTCCAAATCTTCGATAACGTCGAGCAAATGGCTGACCGAGCGGGCCAGGCGGTCCAGGCGGACGACGACGAGCACATCGCCGGCGGCAAGGTCTTTGAGAAGCTTGGCCAGCACGGGACGTGCGCGGGACGCGCCGGATCCGTGCTCCTGGTGGATGCGGTGGCAACCGGCCGCCCGCAACTCGTCGACCTGGGCGTCGTTGAGCTGATCTTCGGTCGAAACGCGGGCGTATCCGATCAGCCTCTGCGGCAGGGGAGGGGGATTGAGGGTTGCAGCTCTCGTCATCGGATTTTTTCGGCCGTTTCGGGGGCGGTTTGTACAAATAAGAAATGTGTCAGAAAACGTTCCTTTGCAAGCGTGTTTTAAGCTCGAAACAGAAGGCCGTACAGCACGAAATCGGGTCTGCAACAAGCACGGGGCCGTCGAAGGTCGGAAAATCGCGCTGACGGCCTTCTGTGGCCGAAACGCCGCAAAACCAGCCGTTTTGAAGGAGGCCGAGTATCGCCCTGTCGCTTCAGGCGAGCTTTGACACTGAAAAACTGTCCGGTGGCGCTCCGCGTCGGCCGCTCGGCAAAGGTCCAGTCCACTCGATCAGGCAAATGAGTCCGCTGAACAAGGGTGGGTAAGGGGCTGAAATGTCCGGATTTCCAAGCGAATCCGCCGATCCGGGACGACCTGACGGCAGTGATTTGCGGCTCGAAAACCATCACTATCGATACTTAGTCCCTATCGATAGTGATGCAGTGCGGAAATTGGCGTCCGGATGACGGAAGTAAACCACAATATGAGTTCCGTTTGTAGATTTACAGAAGTTAATTCATATGGTTAACGGTAAGCGCCGTCTCCGCCCCATTGGATAGGCTGTATTTTGAGGCTGGCCGGGCGTGCGAGAAGGTTTCCAGGACTATCTGGAGATTTGCATGGCAGATGATGGATTTGTTGGGCGCTACGAAGTTGTCGAGCCGCGCCGCGGAAACCGGCGTTGGCCAGATGATGTGAAGGCGCGGATCGTGGCGGAAAGCCTTGAGCCTGGTGTTCGAGTTGTTGATGTCGCGCGCCGTCATGACGTTGTTCCGCACCAGCTTTCCTTGTGGCGCCGGCAAGTGCGCGAGGGCATTCTGACGCTGCCTTTTGAGTCTATGCCGAGCCTGCATTTGTGCCTTTGGCGATTGCGGCAGAGCCGAGCGAGGCGGTGAATGTTTTGGCGCCGCCGAAACTGCGGGAGGCGGTTTCGTCAGTCTTGACGCTCACGATCGGCCCGGACGTTGTGATGCGGGTTCCCGGCGATGTGCCGGTTGAACGTGTGGCCGCTCTGGTGCGCGCCATGCGAGGGACGGCATGATCGTCGCGGGCCAACGACTGCCGATCCTGATTGCAACGCGGCCGGTGGACTTCCGCTGCGGGCATCAGGCGCTGGCTCTGCTGGTGCAGACCGAGTTGAAGCTCGACCCGCATTCCGGGGTGACGGTGATCTTCCGGTCGAAGCGCGGTGATCGTCTGAAAATCCTGGTATGGGATGGCACCGGCATGGTGCTGACCTACAAAATTCTTGAACATGGAAGCTCTGCCTGGCCCAAGGTGCAGGATGGGACGATGCGTCTTTCCAGGGGGCAATACGAAGCGTTATTCGAGGGGCTCGACTGGCGGCGATGCATGGCGCAACGGGTGATCGCGCCGTCGGCGGCAGGGTGAATATCCCGCTGCCTTTGCATTGTTTTATTTGGATTTTTTCGTGCTGTCTTGCTATAGACCGCATGTCGTCGCCCCTTGATCTCAGCCTGTTTCCGGACCTTCCGCCAGAGGTGGTGAAGGCGTTTGCGGCGATGCAGTTCGAACTGTCGGTCGAGCGTGCTGCACGTCAGCATGAGCAGGCTGTGGTTGCCGAAAGGGACGCCTTCATCACCGAGCTGAAGGAACTGATCGAGAAGCTTGAGGGGCAGGTTCACGACTATCGGCGCACGAAGTTCGGGCCGAAATCGGAAAAGCTCGAACCGGCGCAGATGGAACTGGCGCTGGAAGACCTTGAAACGGCGATTGCCGAAACACAGGCGCGGATCGCCGCCGTCGAGAAAAAGATCGAAGCCAGCGCATCCGATCCGGACAAGGCCGTTCCTCGCAAGGAGCGTAAGGCCCGTGCACTGCCCGAACACCTGCCGCGGGTCGAGCGAGTGATCGAGCCCGAGAGCATCGTTTGTCCCTGCGGTTGCGGCAACATGGTCCGGATCGGCGAAGACCGGACGGAACGGCTCGACCGGATTCCGGCGCGCTACGAGGTGATCGTCACGATCCGCCCGAAATACGCCTGCCCCAAGGGTCGAACGGGCGTCATCCAGGCCAGAGCGCCAGCGCATCTGCTGGAAGGGAGCTGGCCGACGGAAGCCCTTCTGGCTGAGATTGCCGTCTCCAAGCATTCCGAACATATGCCGCTCAACCGGCAGGCCGAGGTCATGGCGCGACACGGGGTGCCGATCGACCGCACGGTCCTGGCCGACTGGATGGGGCGCACGGGTGGCGAAATCGCACCGGTGGTCGACCACATGGCAAAACGGCTGCTGTGGGAAAGCACGCGGCTCTATGTCGACGAGACCACGGCTCCGGTGTTGGATCCGGGGCGAGGCAAGACGAAGACCGGCTATCTCTGGGCCGTGTTGCGTGACGATCGCGGCTGGAATGGCTCCGCGCCGTCGGGCGTGGTGTTCCATTACCGGCCCGGGCGTACAGGCGAATATGCCGCTGAAATCCTCGACGGGTTCAACGGCACAATCCAGGTGGATGCCTACGGTGGTTACTCTCACCTCGCCACGTCGGACCGGATGGGTGGCGATCCCTTGAAGCTGGCTTTCTGTTGGGCGCACGGGCGCAGAAAGCTGATCAAGGCCACGCCAAAGAGTGGATCGCCCATCGTCGACGAGGCGCTGGTGCAGATCGCCGCGCTCTACAAGATCGAAGACAGTATCCGGGGCTCAGATCCCGGACATCGCCGGGCAGTTCGACAGGACCTGTCCCTCCCGCTGGTGGACGAGTTCTTCACCTGGCTGGCAGCGCAAGCCAAGCGCGTCTCACGCAAGTCTGACCTCGGAAAAGCCCTGGCCTATATGCTGACGCGGCAGGACGGCTTCCGGCTGTTTCTGGGCGACGGCCACGTCGATATCGACTCCAACCTGGTGGAAAACGCGATCCGCCGACCGGCCATGAACCGCCGCAATGCGCTCTTTGCGGGGCACGATGAAGGGGGCCGCAATTGGGCCCGGTTTGCCAGCCTGATCGGCACTTGTAAAATGAACGGCGTTGAGCCCTACGCCTATCTGTGCGACCTCTTCACCCGCCTCGCAAACGGCCACCTCGCCAAAGACATCGATGCCCTGATGCCATGGGCCTATGCCGCCCGCATCAAGGCCTTACAATGAGCTCGTCAGGTACTCTTCGGTGAGCTCATTTGACGGCCCGTAGATCAACCTCAGATCGCTGCAACTGAAAAAGCGATGGGGCGTGGACGTCGCATACGGTTAACGAATGGACAATTGTGCCCAGACCGAGCCCAGTTGGGTAACCGGGCAGATTTTGTGGTAGCGATCTTTTGCAGCGCGCCCCTCAGCTTGGGTCGGGCATAGCCGCCATCGGCGAAGCTATGTCTGAGTCGTTCCTGTGCTACGACGCGTGGCACCGAAATTCATGGTGGCGTGGCAAGACTGGAGGGAACGGCCGCCTCGGGTAGGATTCAAGGAATCCGCCAGCAATTGCCAAGGCTCTCCAGTGGTTTGGGTGTCGTGGAAACCTTCTTCAATCATTCATGCTCCGTTGACGGGAAGGCCACCGATACGATCAAGCACGGCAGCCAATCCGTTTGATCGTTTGGAATATCTGCCACGACTGCCAATGTGCTCCACGATAGAACAATAACTGGCTACATGATGCCCACGACGGCAGTAAGGCGCTCGATCAAAATCCACTCCTGGCGCAAACAGGTATTTGGATTTTTGAAATCGATGAGAAACTGGTCGCGCATGATCTGCCTTGAAGCCAACGGAGGTCCGTGGCAGATTCTGCCCGTTTCAGAAACGTTCTCTCCGGCGGCCTAACATTGTCACCTTCAAGCGGGGGTTCCATTTGGTGTACACAGACAGTCGGCAATGGACAGCTCTGGATGCGCTCGACATTCTCCGCGAGCAACTGACGATCTCAAATGATGCGGCATTCGAGCGTGTCAGCGGCGGTATCGAATTTGAAGTATTTCGGGTCAGCGCTCGCGGCCGCGATCCGTTCATCATCAAGTTTCCCGGCACAAGGTGGATTATCAATGATAACGACCGGGACCTGGACAGCTTTCAGCTCATGGATCAGGAACGTCGCCTCATAGGCTTTTCCCACGAGCACGGCATACCGGCGCCGCGGGTCCTTGCGTATCCCGAAGCCGGGTCCTTCCCCGTGTTGGCAATGGAAATCATTGACGCCGACGACTTGCCGCTGCTTGCGGGCGAGCTTGGCAGGATGACACGCCGGCTCCATTTATTGCGTCCACCAGAGATATCGACAGTGGCACAGCGAGGGCGCTCACCGTCAGATGTCGTCGCGCAACTGACGGTCGAAAGATTGAAGGTCGTTGAACAACTGTCTGGAGTAGGTGGAGCGGTTCCGACTGAAAGCACGCTTCGTGAGATGCTTGGACCGATCGATGCCGATGTTCGACTTTTGCACATGGATCTTCGCCGTGGCAACTACCTCAGCCGAGACGGCCAGATCACCGGGCTCGTTGATTGGTCGAATGCCATGATCGCCAATCCGGTTCTCGAACTCGCCCGCCTCGTGGAATACGGTGAGTTTTCCAATGGCTTTGCGGCTGGTTATGAAATAACCCAACGGGAGGCCGCTACCTTGTCGGGAGAGGTCGGACTTGCGTGCTCTCTCTATACCGCGGCAATGCTGGCAGTCGTGTTTCTTTCAGAGGCGCCAGACCCGGAACTGGCAGCAATAAAGGTCGAGCGCGTCAAGGAACTTCTCGCCAAATTCGGATAAGGAGACGCTCGTGAGAGCAGCAGCTCTTCCAAGTTGGTCATCATTGTCCCGTGAGACGAGCATGCCGTTTCACTCAATGGAGTTCTGTATGCTCTTGCAACAGGCATGGGTCGGGTGTGAACGGCCCTCCCATGTCGAGGTGAATGTGGGAGACCGGCATGCCGTTATCCCGTCCTTCCGTTACGGCGCGTGTCCGCGATTAAGCTACTACCGACGAAATGTCACGCCAACGTTGGACTGTGATATAGTTGGTGGGCATGCGTTGGTAGGGTGGTATGGCGGGCCAATCGGCAATGACAAAGGTCTCATTCGGGAGGCGATCTCGTCACATTTGGAATTCTGCAAGGCCACGGGGGCGGCGTCACTTTTTTTTGGAATAGACGAGCGCGATAGAGCGACCATTCAATCCCTTGGCGACCTCGGCTATTTAATAGGACGTTTCCACACGAATACCGTTCTTTTCTTGAATGCTCGACACGTGGAAGATCCACTACAACTGCCAAAGAAACAGCGAGAGGAGCGCCGCAGGATCAGACGCCGGGCCGAGGAGGCGGGCCTCCAGGTCAAAGTCCTGCGCGCCTCCGATGCTGTGAAAGATACCGAGCTTGTCAGGTCCTTCCTTCGACGGGATGGCGTCGACGACGCCGTTTTGCCGCCACGCTTCATAGAGGCAGCTTTAACGGCCAACCTCCCGGGCTTGGAGGTCCTTCTCGCCGTTACGCCGCGCAATGAATCGGCTGCAATAGCGCTGAATTTTGCCTGGGGCACACGCTACTTCATGTGGCTAGGCGGAAATGACCGGCAATTTGCAAAGCCTTACTACCCTTCCGACATTCTTTACCAGCATGCGATCAGCCGGGCGGCCTCCCTTGGGATGAAGGAAATTCAGGCCGGTCGATCGCCGTACCGCATCAAGTTTGCCTACGGGTTCCGGCCGATTGGGATCATGGCGGCACTTCATCCCTGTCATGCGATTGAGCGCGAGCGAGCGGCGGCCTGGCTTGCAGCACAAGAGCATCGTCATGCAATGCTATATCCAGAGGTGGGCCTTCAAGCCGGCCTTTGAAGCACCTTCGATATTTTCTGCGTCGTCGTCGACCAACGTCATGGACGAGGCCGGCCGCATCAGGACCTCGCTTAGATACGTCCAAAGCCGCGGGTCTGGCTTCTTCATTCCAATCTCGGCCGAAATGAATATTCCGTCGAACAGACGAACATCCAGCTTGTTTGCGATGAACTCTCGTCCGTTACTCCAATAATTGCTCAGAATGTACAATTTGGAGACGGGGCGGCACCGTTGGAGCGCCTGAAGAAGGGCGGTATCGATGGCATTGGCTTCCACATACACATCCATAATGGTTCTCATTGTCTCGAAGTTGATGCGACGATAAACCGACAATTCGCGGATAATATCCTCATAGGGCGTCGCACGTGTCAGCGCTTCGACGGACGCAGGAGCGGCAAACAGCCAATCTACTAGACCGTCGGCCATCAGAAACTCTCGCTCGGTTCGGCGACAGCGACTGGTGCGGCGGCAGCGGGAAATGACGCCCCCGAAATCAACGAGAAGAATGTCGGTCGCCTCCCGTTCAAGAGCCTCCAACACCTTGGCCCTGTGCTCTTTCTTCTTCCTCATGATGTCGCCAACGGCCTATTCAGCTTTCAACGAAAAACGAGAAATAGTCCATGCAGAGAAAATCGGCGCCAAGCCGCGCGAAGGCCAATGTCAAGCGGCCACGATATGGCAGGTCCTTGTATGGGATTTCCAGGAAGGCGCCTTGCGGTGGCCAATCGAACCTCGGGTGGCGTGCCGAGCGGTGAAAGAGACCCGCGCCTAGGACGTGTTCATCGAGCGGGGGAAGCCTGACCTCGATGCCGGCCGCGGTCTGTACGAATTTGGGCCGAGAGGCCGGCGCATTGCCGATATGGTCGCGCATTGTACCGGCTGAGAGGGACTCACGTCGGATGAGGGACATAGCGCCTGTTCCGAAAAGATCGTACGCAATGTCAATGCAATCCGGAGCGAGCGGACCGCTGCGCGACACTGTGGTTTCAGAGACTGGCAGAAAGAGGGAATCAAGCCATCTGCCAAGCCGTATGAAACTGAATATTTCGGAAAAGATGCTCTGTGAGAGGTGAGAGGCAACCGAGGTCCCGCGTTGCAGAAGCATCAGATATTCATCGGCATGAAGTCGAGTGGTGGCATCAGGCTTTGAGGCGACCAGTAGAAGGCGCGCGGTATCGAGGGCAATGTCCAGCACCTCCCGCAATTCATCGGACAGGGGTGTGCACCGCTGCAACGTATGACTAAGCTCGACAAGCCAAGTCAACCGCTTTGCTGTTGCAACACAAGCCGCCGCGTTCGAGTGAGATATGAACGCGTCTCGCTGAGGAAGAGTTCCCGCTACTTCGATGGTTGCACGCCGCTGAGGATCTCCAAGGGTCACAAAGGGCGTCAGCCCCGTTCGAGCAAGCATTCTCTCATTGAATTTGTTTGCAATGGCGCCGCATGGATTGCCCTCCATCAATCCATGCAGCGCTACATCGATGAGACTGAAGACTGCAAAGACGTTGTGGCAGGCACCAATCACCGTTGCACCGGCATCAAAAAGCGCACCGGCAACCGAGAAACGCTGGGGGATCATCGAGCCACCCATTCGAAGGGGCGCACAAGAGAGGAATATGACGATGGGGATCCTACAGCTCGACGGACTTATCACTTGTCCCGGCGGGGCCAGGGATGGGTCCATACTAAACCAAACGGTATCTGCAAGTTGTATGCAATGCTCTGTCCCATGTCCCTGGATGATCAGTGCCGACGGGGGCGCGTCGGCGGACATGATCGCCTCCAGCTCTTCTCCCAAAATCGGGCGCGAGCCTTTTGAAGAAAGGAGGCTTCTGTCGGCCTCGGAAATGACCAATATCTCCCCTGAGAGGGACTGCGCTTCGCCTTTCTCGCGACCAGAAACGAGCGCTGGACTAGCTGGGCACACCGCGACCAGGCGTTCGGGTTGCTGAAGCGCACATAGCGCCAACGCCGAAACAACTTCGGGTGTTATCTTTCCCCACGCGTCTGAGACGATGATGACTTTTGGTTTTTCGCCACACGAAAGACCGGTGAGGACCTCATCGGCTGTCACACTGGCGCCATGACCCTCACCAAGCCGTTCGCGGGGTATCGGCCAGGTTTCGAAAGCGACCACGCCACTTTCTCCAGCCAACGTTTAGAGCTGAACTGTCGAAAGCCCTTGGGCGATGGCGTCCAGCTTGTCGGTCAGCTTCTTGGAGTTCTCGGCTTCTATCAGCGTTTTCAATTCAGAAATTTGGTGCAACGCTTGCTGCACAACCTTCTTCGTTTCAGGTGTCGCCTTCTCGCTCATTTCTGCCTCCGTTTTTGATCGGCTCACGAGTACTGAAGCACAATTCACTTGCATTATCATTACATCACAACTAACGATTAAGTGCAACCATCACGACATTTTATTCTCGCTCACCCCTATGAATGGACCCGTGGCGAAAGTTCGTTTGATGACCGTATTGCTTCCGATCATTGTTCAGCTTCCGTTTCCTTCCCAAGGGGATCCGGACAGTCGTATCGAGAAGTATTATGCCTCCTACAGCAAGTATTATTCGCAGGTGATCTCGCCAATTGCTTTGAGCGCAGACGACCTTTGGGAGGCTCCTCTGTGGGTTGCCCATCTGGATGCTGCAATCGGAAAAGACGAAACGCAGTTCGAGGACCTGAGCCTCGCAAGATTTGACGTATCTGAGTGCGTCGACCGGCTCGCAACAGCAACGGGGAGCGGTCGCGCCCTCTTTCTGTTTTCTCCATTGGCTCAGAATCTCTCGCTTGCAACAGAGGTGTCACGCGCGCTGCTTCGGCTTGGGCATTCCTGTCTGCTTGGTGGCAATATGACGTCACTGGCGGACCCGACTGCGTTTTCTGCGATCTACCACGGATTGGCCAGCAGGGGTTTCCTGGAGCAGGTCTTTCCCAAAAACGGGGCTGGGCAGCTTGGCAAGCAGGAGGCAAACTTCGGATATCGCCCGAACTACCGTCATCTGGCGCGGTTTGCCAACCGCGTGACTTTGGCGCGACTGAACGCAAGCCATGGCTGTCTTTATGGTTGTACATTCTGCGGCGACGCATGGAGCCGGCAGTTGCACGTGGTCTCAAGAAGAGACCTGATTTCGGAATTCGAGCAAATTGGAGAATTTTTCCCGAGCGTGAAGACGATTTATATCGGAGACAAGACATTCGGCCAGTCTCCAGAGGCGGTGCGCAACATCCTCTCGGCACGACCGCCGGGGCGATACAAGTTCGTCGTCCAGACCCATATCCTGACGTTGTCCGAAGAGCTTCTCGAACTGATGGAGGAGATTGGCGTTTCCCTCGTGGAATTGGGTTTTGAGAGCGCGGACTCGCGGGTCCTGCGAACCATGAAGAAGTCAGGCGGGCAAAGTTACGAATATTGGCTTGGGAGAATCCACTCGAGAGGCATGGCGGTCGCATTGAACCTTTTGGGCGGCCTTCCCGAGGCAACGGTTGAGGGCCACATGCAGACGATGAAATTTATCAAGTCGACTGCCGACGATGTCAGCCTGTATAACCTGTACAACTTTGTTCCGTATCCGATGGCGCCGATCTTCGCGAAAGTAAAAGATCGCATTTTCGATTGGGACTTTTCGACTTGGCGGGAGGACCGACCGGTCGTCTTTCATCCGTACCATCAGAGCGTTGCAGAGGCCTGGGACCAATTCATCGAGATGGTCACGCTATGCGACGAGTTGATCTGTCAACGTTTGACTCTGCAAAAGAAAACCGGTGTTGCATGAATGATCTCGAGAGCCTGCGAAGACAATGCACTGGTGGTCTGGGCGAGTGGTCGCGCTATCCCCTTCCTCCATGGTGTCAAGGCGGCCCCCCGCTGTTGAACGGACGTCATTCCCACCTCGCCATGACAGAGGCAAGGGTTGCGGTCGGCGTGTGCTCAATCAGCTTCGATGGAACGGCTTCGACGAGGATAGGCGCCCGGGACGGACCTTGCGCCATAAGGCGCTCAAGTCTCTCGTTCAGTTCCCAGGCTCGGTCGCGAGACATCGTAGATTTCATCCACATGGGGAATGCGGCTCGGGTCCGCCTGCATAGCCCAGAGATTGCCGATTTCGGCGATCTGCATGTTTTTCCAACGGACCTGGACCGTCAACTTCGGGCAACAGTGTGCGAGGTTTTTGAAGTCGCCAAAAGATCAGAACTGGTGGTTATTCTTGGTGGCGAGCACACGATATCCTATCCAGCGTTCGTCGGCGTGGCCGAATCCGCAGCAAGCAGAGGAAGCGGCAAGATCGGATATGTCCAAATCGACAATCATTTCGACTTTGGAGCAAGTTCCATTCTTCACGGGGCCCACTATCACGGTTCAAATGCGCGCCGTATCGCCGAATATCTGAGTATGGACTTGCAGCGGTTGGGGTTCGTTGGGCAGGGCGATATCACAAGCCTTCACCAGTTCGAATCGCTTCGGGCACGTGGTTGCACCATCCGCAACATGAACGATATTCGAAACCATGGATATGAAAGATGCTTGCGGCAGGTTCTCGACGCCGTGACAAAGAACGCCCCTGACGGCCTCTACGTCTCCATCGACATTGACGCTTGCGACTGCAGCGTTGCGCCAGGTACTGGTCACGTAACAATTGGAGGTTTGAAGGCAGAAGAATTCATCGCGACCGCCAGGATTTTGCAATCCTACCGCCTTCGAGCCGTCGACATTGTCGAAGTCAATCCTTCTCTTGATCCGACGGGCCGAACCGCCTTCATCGCGGCCCGCCTTCTCTATGAACTTCTTCTTCTGGACTGGAACGCGATGAGCGCGGCATAGCGGACCAGGCGAAGGCAGAAAGGCAAGAATGATGAACTGCATTTGTGCCCGCGGACAACAAAACGCGATATGTGCCAACGCACACGTGGTCGATGGCGCGCGCCTGGATTTCTCCTTGGAACTGATGTGGCGCTTTGCAGAGGGAGCCGAGGATGCCATATGTCTCGATTGGGCGACCTATGCCTCCAACGCACTCGATACGATGGCACACGGCATTGTTATCCCGTTGAGTAACATTGAACTGGATGCAGACATGCATTCATCCGTCGTGCGCAATTGCGTTCAGGCGATAGCGCATGCGCTTATCAAACGTTGGGGTTTGGAGCGCATGTTTGTGGAGTTCGACAAGCCGCAAACGACGCAAGTATTCAACGGCAGGAACTTGCGCACGCTGCTGCCTCATCATGATGGGGGCAACAGCTCCTTTCTAACGCCCAGTCGATGCGAGCTGGCGAGCTGGAGCCCAAGCGACCGCAGAACCTTTCCGAATGTCATTAGTACGACACGCACTCATAAGCTCTACCAGGGTTTCGTAGTGCGGGCTGCCGGCCAAGGGCACAGTTTGACGCCTTACTATGACGTCGTGTCGCTATTGAAGCTGGCCTTCGAGCATCGTACCGGTCGAGAGCCACCATCCCTTCACGCGCTCGTGGAATTCTGTGCTGGCAACCTACGACATTCGCTTTCGGTCATTCGGCAGGCCGGTGGGGGCTATGTGCAGCTTGGCGCATTGCTCGGCATCACCGACCCTAGGCAAGTGCTCGTCAATCTACACAATATCGATGCGCCTCTTTCTGATGAAGACAGGGCTTTCTTTTCTGGGGATTTCCGCGATGGTCAGCCAGAGGCGCTATCGGTGTTTGACGCCATCGTTGTCGAGACGACGGGGATAAGGTGGCAATCGCTTCGCGAGCGGACAGAGCGCTGCCTAAAATCAGACGAGAAGGATATTGTTCTAGGACACAATATCACGCTGATGCACGGTGGATTGTGCGGGGGAGAAGAAAGGGTGTTGGATCCGGTTTGCTTCGTCATGGCCGACGCGGAGGGTGAGGCGTACGAGCACTGGTTGTCTGCGGCGTGGATGGCGGCGTTTGCTCGTGCATGAATGCATGGCGGCAATATTCCGCGAGGAGAACGTGATGGCCGTGATGTTCGAAGGCCTGGCTCGCCAGCCAGCGCGCATGCGCCCGTGTCCACGGCTTGCGCCCTGTGAAAATTCTGCCGTGACGAAGTAAAAAGGCATGGAGCTGTTGGCGCAATTGTTTCTGCACCTCTTGTGCCGCATCGCGTGGACGTACGAGATCGCGCATTGCCTCTCGTGGCTTTGGTCAGGAACGCAGACCGGCGTCAATTCGCCCGCACGATGCAGCCGTGCCAAGCTCATCGCATCCCGACGATTTGTCTTCACCCTGTCGCGTGGGCGCTTCGGAACAAGGGACGGCGCTTCGACGCCCGCCCTCTAAACCGAGGACAGCCCCGAGACGAAGACACGGAAGGCGGTACCCAACCCGCGGATGAGAGTCTGTTCAACCGTCGTCTCTGAGCTCCACCCCCGGCCCTGTGCAGCCTCAGCCAATCCGACTGCTTCGCACGCTCGCGCCAAGTGGCCGATGCCGCTCGCCTTCAGCCTTGACAGGGAACATGAGAGACTAGTGCTTGCACTAGGACTTGCAGCTTGCAGCCTTCAGCCTAACCCAGCAAAGCGGCCGTCATCGGAGGGGTACCACGGTCGTGAAGACGTGAAGACGCTCGAGGTCACGCCGCAGGCGGCGCGGCGAATCGTTGGCGAGCTCGGTCTTCGCGAGATGACAGGGAGGGGGAGATTTCGGGCGTGGGGGGATGTGAAAAAATGAAATGGTCTGATACCAACGTGCACGGATCATGACCGATGCGCCCAATCGCGCATTCCGATGGACATGATCTTCCACGGCTGATCGACGAGCCTGTTCCAAGCGCGGCAGCATTGATCGACGATGTCGTCGTAGTCCTTGAAGACGCGGTTCGACAACCAGTTGTCCCTCATGAACTGCCAGAGGTTCTCTACCGGGTTCAATTCCGGCGACCGCGGCGGCAGGAACATCAAGGTGATGTTGTCCGGCACCTTCAGCTTCGGCGTGACGTGCCATCCGGCTTGGTCGAGAATGAGCACGGCATGTGCTCCGGGATCGACGGCGTTGCTGATTTCGGCAAGGTGTTCCTGCATCGCCTCGGTGTCGCAATAGGGAAAGACGAGGCCAGCCCCCTTACCCTTTTTCGGGCAGATCGCGCCGAAGATATAAGCCCACATGGTGCGCTGGTCGTGCGGGGCCGACGGTCGGGTTCCCCGGCGTGCCCAGCGGCGCGTGATCTTGTTCTTTTGCCCTATTCGGGCTTCGTCGGCCCACCAGATTTCGATGTCCGTGTCGGGCGGGCATTTCGCCCTGATCTCTGCCAGCGCGGCGGGGAAGTCTTTTTAAAAACCTCACCCTCCAATTCGTTCTGGGCGTAATGGCGCGGGCGAGCGGAAAGCTTGGCAAAGCCGAGTGTCTTGAGTTCTCGCCCTACCGTCGTCTCGTCGACAGAGACCCGGAACTCCTGGAACAGCCACTGCACGAGGTCCTTACGTCGCCAGCGGACCACGCCGTGAACGGCGGGGATCGGACCGCATTCGACAATCTTCGCCAGCGCTTGACGCTGCGCGTCGTTTAGCTTGGCCCGGCCGCCCGGTGCTTTTGTGTTGATCAACCCGGCGGGGCCGCGTTCGTTGAAGCGCAAGACCCAGTCGCGGACGATCTGCACCGTCACCCCGCCGATCTCCGATGCATACTGCCGGGAGCCGCCATCATAAATCGAAGCCAGCGCCAACAGCCGCCGGACCTGGGCGGCATCCTTTGCCTTCTTCGCCAGCCTCCGGAGGGCCGTTCCGTCGTAATCTACCCGCAACGATATCGCCTTCGTCATGCCAAACCTCCGTTTGGCACAATGAGTCAGATGTCGCTTGGCACGTAAATGTGAGAATGCGGCTGTTTCAGCTGGGTTTGGCATTTAAAGTTGAGAATCCGACCGGTCGGATTCTCATGTGTGGAGCGGCCGGTTGTTGCAAGAGAGAAAATCAGTGATGCGGCTCTGGTCGGGTGCAAGCCATGTGTCCGGCCTTCACGAGGCGGCGCATATGGCCGCAGGCCCTGATGAAGTCCGCGGATTGGGTTCCAATCAAATTAGCGCGCTCGAAACGCCTTGAGAATCTCGGACTGATCCAATCCCCGGTTCGACCGGTTTGCCATCACATCTCATCACCCTCGCTGCCTACCGCCCAGCTTGCTACTCAAGCATTGCCGAACGGCAGATCCTGTTATGCTGCGCCAGCACCCGCGATATAGGTTTGATTGCGCGCCAACAGGGCCCAGGCGATGCGCGCCGTCTTGTTGGCCAGTGCCACCGAGACCAGCCGGGCCGGCTTACGCGTAAGCAGCTTGGCGGCCCAACTCTTGCTGGCATTGTCCTGGCGCGCCCGACGGATGACCGCCGTGGCTCCGATAACGAGCAAGCGCCGAATATAGCTATCGCCGCGTTTGCTTATGCCGACAAGTTTCTCTTTGCCGCCGCTGCTATGCGAGCGCGGCGTTAGACCAAGCCACGCTGCGAAGGAGCGGCCCGAGGAAAATAGCGTCGGATCGGGTATTGCCGCCACGATGGCGCTCGCCGTGATCGGCCCGATACCGGGGATGCCAGCCAGACGCCGGCTTGCCGCACTGTTCCGATGCCAGGTCAAGATCTGCTCTTCGATCTTTACGATTTCGCTCGCCACGACGCGCATTTGATTGATCAATCCATGCAGCGCCCTGCGCGCCAATGTGGGCAGATTGTCTTGCGCCGCATGAAAGGCTTCGATCGCCGCTTTCACTCCGGCGGCCCCTTGCGCAGCGATGATGCCGAACTCAGCAAGGTGTCCGCGTAGGGCGTTGATCACCATGGTGCGCTGGCGCACCAACAGGTCTCGGGTTTTGTGCAGCATCAGCACGCCCTGCTGTTCGATGCTCTTGACCGCGACGAAGCGCATGGTTGGCCGTGTGACAGCCTCGCAGATCGCCTCGGCGTCGGCCGCATCGGTCTTGCCGCGCTTGACATAGGGTTTCACGTAGGCCGGTGGCATCAGACGAACCGTGTGGCCGAGCTTGCTCAATTCACGGCCCCAATGATGAGCTGTCGCACACGCCTCAATGCCGATCAGGCACGGGTGAAGGCCAGCGAAGAATTTCAGCACCTCGCCACGGCGCAATGGCTTGCGGACGACTACCTGGCCGCAAGCGTCAATGCCGTGAACCTGGAAGATGTTTTTGGCGAGGTCGAGTCCGATTGTAACAATCTCGTTCATGGAGTGGCTCCTTTCCATGTTTCCCACAACGACGATGTTAGACGCCGTGGGAGGCCGCTCCACCCCATCAAATTAAGTGCCATGACAACCCATTGAAATCACTGGTGCAGAATTCTCATAATTAAATGCCAAGCGACAGTAGGTTTCCCAGGGCGTGCCACTGCCGAACTGATTGTTGAGGACGGTCCCTGGAGCATGGATGTGGGGTTCCCAGCGACGCCATTCAGATCCCCGACCGATCATATTTCCCCCTATGTTACTGCCGGTCGTTGTCCGTCCTGATGGTCGTTCCCCGGTCGATTTAGCTGAACACGATATGCGGGACATCCGGACCAGCAGGTTGAGCGGCCCGGGTGGCGCCGCGTTAGAAGTCTTCGGTATTCTGGCAGTAGTGCGGATAGCCTGAGCAGCCCCAGAATTTGACGTGCGATGTGTGATTCTCGCGGATCTTCATTGAGCGGCCGCAGGCGGGACACGTCTTGCGAGCGAAAACGCGCTGATCCTTCGCGATCGCCATCACCCGAACTTCGCCAGCGCCGTTGGCGTTGAGGATCCGCACGCACTCCCTCGTCGTCTCGCCGGTGGTGTATACGTCATCGAGCAGCAGGATCTTGGCACCGCCCCAGATGAAGTCGGTGTCGAAGGCGTCCTTGATAGCTTCTGCGCGCTCCAGCGCATTCATCTGCTTGTAGCCTTCAACCTCCTTGATGGTCTTCAGGCCATCGAGTTCGACTTCAATATCCTCGTCGAAATGATCGGCGGCGCTGTCGAGCAGTTCCTTGAAGCGGTTACGCTCCTGTGACGGCTTCATGGGCACTGGGACGATGCAGTCGGGGGCCCAGTCGAGGTTTGCGATTGCTTTGCCAACGGCCTCGCCAAGGATGTTGGCGTAGGTGTCGTCGTTCTTCAGCGATAGCACGGTCGCGCTCAAAGCGCTGGTCGCGTGGCGCGGATCCGAGGCAGTGAAGTAGCGACCCAGCGCGTAGACGGTGGGGTCGTCGTCACAATGAAGGATCGAGCCCCAGTGGCTATGAAAGGGCCAGCCGCTGGTTAAGGCTTCGCCGATATAGCCTCGGCCGCCGAGGCGGTCGAGCCGCAGCAAGGTGGACGCCTTCGACATGAATATGTCCGGAGCGCTGGAGGAAAGCTCAAATATCGACGTGGGTCCCCAACGCACGGCGATGGACGTCAGACCGGCGTGATAGGCGGCCTCTATGTCGCCCACATCGTCGCCGATGTAGAGTACTTGCGGGCTCGCGGCGATGCCGAGACGGCGGAGCGCCTCCTGAAGCGGCTCGGGGTCAGGCTTGTGGTTCTGCGTATCTCCGTAGCTGACCAGCACGTCATAAGGGATACGAAACTGTGCCAGGACCGCCTGCGCATACCATTCTGGCGAGGACGTGACGACGCCGACGGGCTGCCCTTCCGCTCGCAGAAGCGCCGGGAGTTCATGCGGTGCGGCCCGCCCCTGCGCAGGAAAGGGCCGGATCAGATTCATATTCTGCCGGACATTTTCCCACATCTGGAGGCGACGCATCTGGGCAAGGGCTGAGCTATCGACAAGCGTCATGTCGAGGTCGAAAAGAAAGACGTTGGGCATGGTCAGAGCATGGACATCTGCGAGGGCGACGAGAGACGAACGGGCGCGGTCTGGCCTGCGCTTTCGGCCAAGCGCACATCCAGCAGCTCGAGCATGGAGGTGTAATCCTCCTTGCTAGCGAGCGGTACAGCCACCGGTCCGGTGCGATAACGCTCGAAGAGGATTCGCCGGTAGTCTCCTTCAGCGCGCGCGGCGTCAGCAAAGCGAGTTGCGGAGAACTGCGTCATCGCGAGGATGCCTTGGCTCTTCGGCTCAGCGGCGTGTCGGCCCTGAGGTACAGGCGCGAACAGCAGACGGTTCTGCTGGATCGTAAAGCGGACGGTGTGCATGGAGCCGCCCTTGATGTCGGTTTGCATGACGAATGTCGCGATTGAAAGCCCGCTCTGCAGGCGGTCGCGCTGGACCAAATTGCGCGGCGACGGCGGCACACCGAAAGGCTGTTCGCTGACCAGAGCGCCGTCCTTCTCCAGAATCTCGTCGGCAAGCTTCGCGTTCTGTCTCGGGTAGATCCCGTCAAGACCGCCCGCCATGACGGCAATGGTCCGGCCGCCATGGCGCAGCGCTGCTTGATGGCTCAGCGTATCAACGCCGATCGCCAGACCGCTTACGATCGCCCAGTTTGCGCCAACCAAGGCTTCAACGATCTTGTCGCTGACGGTTTCGCCGAAGTCAGATGGCTCTCGCGTTCCAATGCAGGCGACACTCCGACGTGGCGGTAGTTTGCCCTTAACGAAGAGGATGGGAGGGCGGTCGGATAGGGACCGAAGAGCCTCTGGATAGTCGGGGTCGAAGACGGAGAGAACGCGCACGCCACGGCGGTCGGCCTCATCAAGGACCTTCTGGGCCCTTTCGCCGGCGTTGACCATGGCGGCGGGTTCGTGAAGGCTCTCGGCGACAGCGGCCGACACGACGGTCCGAAGCTTGCCAGGCTCCGCATCGACAATGGCATCCAGCAGCGAGAAACGTTCGGCGAGGCGTTCAGCTGTAGCTGGGCCGATACCGCGCAAAGCGGTGAGCGTGAGAATACCGGCTGCGGTTCGTGTCTCGGTGCCAATCATAAATTCAAAGCCTTTCAAAAATAGCGGCCGATTTTCGTCGTTCTGTAGCTATAGCCTCGCCCAGGGGCGTGGACGGGTGGATCATTGGCGGTCTGCGGCCCTGGCGAGAGAAGTTTTGCGGGGAGCGAGCTTTTCGGGGATCGCGGTAACGACTTCTCCAAGGGAGTGGATGCGAACGGCGGGCCGCTTCGGGAGTCTTACGGTGAGTTCAAGCTCGCCTCCGATCGCTTCAACATAGCTGCGAAGCGTTGAAATGTGCATGTCCGCCTGCTTCTCAATCTTGGAAACGGAGGGCTGTTTGATTCTAAGCGCGGCCGCGATATCAGCCTGACCCTTGCCAGCAATTTGGCGCAACGCCCGCAGTCCGTCTACGTCCTGCATCAGCTCAGTGTCTTCAGCGCCGACGTTGTCCCCGTCTTTTCGGGCTACGTTATCTGGGCTGCGCTCCATATGTTTGCTCCGTGCGTCGGCGATCGGATCTCCGTGAAAGCGGAGATGCGAAAACCTGGTTTGCGCGAACGACGCTAAAAGTTCGAGTCGTACCGAGAGATCAAACTGCCGTCCCCTCATCGTAGTTGGCCACGACTAAGCATGCCGAGGACCGGTGGAACGAAGCGTCGATTCTCATGCGAAAGCATAGCTCCGGGGCTATGTCTGGTCAACAATTGCTGAGCCGAACGGGTTCGGGCAGCATTACTGCCGGGTGCGTTCACTAGGGAGTGGTGAACTAGGAAGAAAGTTACCCCTTCATCAAGAACCGGCTACGGGTCGGATCCGCTCAAGGCGAAACGCTCGTCAGCTGCGGGGCCTATTGCGGCCCTCAACGGCGGCCTCGCGCCCCCATGTCGGCCATCGAAAAGCATTCGCCGATCTCCAAAAGCGGACACTGGCTGTACTGTCCGACCGCTTGGATTTTTTGGCCTGGTGCTATTCCCGGAAAGCAGTCCTTACCGAACTTCAAACGAGCTGCCCCTCTGGGCGAAGTAAGCACGAGAGAGTCATGCAACCTTCTTATTCTTTCGCGCCTGCGTGTACCGCGTGGTTTTTACAGGAACGAAACGGATGATGATGTTATGAAACTTGCAGACCTTCCGCAGATGATCATGCATTAGCTTAAGTTCATATTGGGCGATTAGCGGGATATCCCCTTTTGTTGGCGCCGCCTTGCTCTTGTCGTAGAGCAACCAGAGACACAGGACATAGTCCTTGCCATGATTGTTTTCGATCTCAGGCTTGATATAATCGAGATAAGCTTGCCGATGGCCGCAGGGTCCATCCTCGATGAACTTTCTGATCTGCGCTACGAAGGTCTCATCGTTCAAAAATGCTTCGCAATAAAACTTCGCCTGTGAGAAAAGGTAATTTATTGAAGACGCATCCTTGTACTGCTTGGCATTAATGATCCGCACCATGCCATCGTCCTGCAAGTCCAGCACATCACAGAACTCCTTATCCTTCCGGCCAGCACCGATCTGAAGCTTGGCGCGGTCGAACAGTACGCAGGTCGGCCGTAGGTCGACGACTTTGGCATTGAATATCGCTTCGCTGTTCTTCTTCGTGGCATCGTCGCTGATATCGATATTGAGATACCAGGCTTCCGGCGCCTCCTCCTGCACGCGATTTTCGATAAACTCGATGATCGACTTGTAGAATTCAGGATCGACCTGAACCCAGCGGCCATCGTTCAGGATGAAGTAGCGTCCGTGGAGCTCGTGCTCGTAAACTATGCAATCATAGACTGACCAATGCCTATAAGCCAGAACGCGGTCCTCAGCTGCAGAATACGCGTAGATGCGTCTGTTTTGCAGTCGCTCAACTGTGATGTCCTCAGGCGTCTTGAAAACTCTCTCGAGCTGCTCAGGGGCCAGGAAGGAGTAGATGGTGTTCTCCCGTTCCTGCTTGTTCGAGTACGAGAAGCTGAAGTGCTCCTCCGACAGGAACTCCGGAATGCAAAGCTCGATCTTGCCATAGTCCTTCGCTTGCAACGCGGCGACCAGGATCTCATCAAGCAGCTTTGCATCTTCGTCCGACGCCGGCTGAAAATTCCGATAGTTGGGGAATAGTGCGATATAGTCGCGGGCACCGAAGCGCTCCAGGAACTCCTGGCACTGGGCGACGATTTTCGCCCAACTGAGCTTCTCGTCGCCGATCACTTTGACGGTGAGGTTGTCACGTCCTTGCAGGGTCGTGTTTCGGTTGCCTTTGATATGCGCCGAAATGTAGCGCAGGTCCTCCGCCTCGCTCAACCCGAACACGAAACTATCGGACGGCCTAGCTGCTTGTCTGTCGATATGGGTAGGCGTGATCGTGTTGCTCTGGCTGCGCGTCTGCCGAATCTCTTCGTTACCGCACATGTTCATGGCGGTCTTGATGCCGAAGTCTGGCTCAAGCATCTTCCTGTTGAGGCAGCTGGTTGCGCTGCGACCGAATACTGCGGCAAACAGCCGATCTTCTGTTGAGATCAGGAGCAGGCCATTAGGGCTTTGGCTGGTCGATCCGAATGTTATGGGAGCATCACCGAGCTGCTCGTTGACGAAATCGAGCCAAGGTGGATTTTTTCGAACCGACATTGTCTCGAAGTAGATGAATCGGCACTCGGCCCCTCCAATCGCGAAGTTGTACGTTTGAGCTTTCTTGCCGTCCAAGTCCGCCTCATCGTCGATAATCGTATCCATCGTGATTCCCTCCTTCGCGAGGAAGAAGGTTATTTGGCCGATTTCTGTATCCTTAGCTTCCACTACCCCCTCCCAACACAACAGGGTCATCGACTCGGACATCTACCAGAGGAAGCGTCATCAAAAGTTCAGCCGGGCGATCATTGGGCAATGATCCGAAATCGCCAGGACCTGGTCTTTCCCGTTCGGGGTGCCTGCCTTGTTGCTGCCAAGGTTTCCAATGCTCAGATGCTCGGCCGGGCCATCGCTGTTGATTCCGGGGCCTATGAGGATGTGATCAAGGCCTACAGGATTGCGGCACCCGAGATAGTTGTCCGAGGCGAGCAGTTGCGTTTCCGCTGGGGTCAGGTCACGGGTTTCGGCCTGGGCGCAAAGTGCCTGCCCGGCTTCGCCGATTTGACAGTGCTCATCGAGAATCTTGAGATTGGCGGCCGCTGGCTGACCGTCCGCGACCTCTTCTATGAGAGAGCGGGACAGCGCTCCCGCGGGCCGCGGCGACGAGGTTCCGCTGCCGTCGGTCCTAACCGGCCGTTGGTCGCGCAGTTCGTGCCAAAGGTTGCGGTTGAAATCGCCCAGAAGAACGATCTTAGTTTCATCGGCCGCCGCGCGTTCAACCCAACTTTCGAGCGGGTCGACCTGCTGCTGCAGGATCATGCAGTCCTTGCCAGTACCCTCCAGATTTCCACCATCGAATGGCGACACACAACTCGATTTGAGATGAACATTCATGATGCGAAGCAGTTTTCCGTCGATCTTGAGTGTGAGCGCAAGACCTGGGCAAGGCCGCTTGTCATCGGGGTTGGCGGGAAGGCTGAGCGCGTCCTCGATCGCGCAGGACACCTTTTCACCGAGCGTTTTCCTCCAGGCTATGACGAGGCGTTGCACTTTGTAGCCCGTCACGGGGCAGAAATCGTAATCGCTGCCGCCATTCGGAAGCACTTCCCGAACTGACTGCTCGCTGCTGACCTCCTGAAAGGCGATGATGTCAGCAGGAACGGACCTTGAGATGAAGTTCGCGATCTGCTGCTGCCGCTTGCCGTAGGCCTTGAGGTTGACGCGAACAGTTCCCCCGGCGAAGTAAACACTGCATACGGGGAACCGGCTGACGTCCCATCCCTCGATCTTAAATACGTCGGTGTCCCATCCCGGCTTGAACCCCGCCTCTTGCGACGGCTTGAATTTGCCAGTGGTGGGATTTTCGACATAGTTCTTCGAACATTCGCCGATCCAATTTTGGACCGTTGCCTGATCCATGTGCCAGCCGAGGTTCCAAGTGGCGATGGTAACCTGGCTTGCCAGGGCCTCGGTCGATCCGAATAGAACTGCAAGGCATGCTGCCAGATACCGGATCATCGACGTCTCCCTCGCCTCAAAGTTGATTGGTGCGAGTGAATTACAATTTGCTAATCTGCGCAAGAGTACGGTGAGCGCGCGGGCAGCTATTTTTGAACATTGTCACGACCACTAAGACTTCGTCATCGCAGCGGTTGTGGCAGGATTGGACGGTGCGTCACCCTCGTGCGGCAGAACCGAGGAGCAAATGGCTAGAGCTGGACGCAGCTCGCCCCATCAACGGATTCGGAACGCAGGTGAAGGTCTCACGAGCATTGTGCTGTGTTTGTTTCCGGTTTGTGCGTCTGGGATCGCATAATGTATCGTGGGGAACTGTTTAGCCGCCTGCTCCGTCGTTTGGGTTCTGCTCAATTGATTGAACCTCCGCAGGGGGCGGAGGTTCAATCAAGGTGCGCGTTCGAAAATTGAGGAACTACGCAGCGCCCCGGGGCAAGGGGTATAGGAAATACACCTGAGCCTGTGCTTCTGAACCATGGGGCGCTCTGCCCCACCGCCACAGCGGCCGCCCTAAGCGTTCATCAGCTATCTACTCTTTTTCGGCTTCGACGGAAGCAGGCCTTCGCGCTGCATTTGCTTGCGGGCAATCTTGCGCTGGCGGCTCACCGCCTCGGCTTTCTCGCGCGCTCTCTTAACCGAGGGCTTTTCAAAAGCCTCGCGCATCCGCATTTCACGAAAAATGCCCTCGCGCTGGAGTTTCTTCTTCAGGACGCGGAGCGCCTGATCGACATTGTTATCGCGTACTAGAACCTGCATTAGCCGCTCGTAGGTTGGAAAAGGTCGCTCAACTTACAAGTTTTCGAGCGGATTCCAAGTTCACAGCTCGCAGAAATCCGAGCTTTCTAAAATGTTAAAACGAGGTCACGCTGAAACCGGGTCAGGTGCGAAATTTTAGTCCTCGAACCATACCTCGAAGCGGAGGGCTTTCACACCACCACAATCGGGACTTTGGTCGGCGATGCTTTGACCCGGTTGTACAGATCGATGACGTCCTGGTTGATCATGCGCACGCAACCGGAAGACGCCTGAGTGCCGATGGTCCACCATTCCGGTGAGCCGTGCACGCGATAACCAGTGTCGTGGCCGTCCTTGTAGATATAGTGTGCGCGGGCGCCGAGCGGGTTGTCGAGGCCACCCGGCTGACCGCCGGTCCATTTCACCAGCTCCGGCTTGCGCGCGATCATCTCTTTGGGCGGGGTCCAGGTCGGCCACTGCTTTGTGTACTGGATCTCGGCGCGACCGTTCCATTCGAAACCGGCCTTGCCGATGCCGATGCCGTAGCGGATCGCTTCGCCGCCTTCCTGCACCCAATAGAGATGCCGCTCGTTAAGCCGTACCACAATCGTGCCCGGCGCCTCCCCGGTCGGATCGATCACGATCTGACGCCGGAATTCCGGCCTAATCTTCTGGAATGGGACTGCCGGGATCACGAAACCATTGTCGATCAGCGAGGCATACATCGTGCTGTTGTCGGTGATGTTGCTGTCGACGCTGATCGGTGGGATCGACCCGGTCGACATGTGGTCAACACCCGCAGGCCACATACGACCGGACGGCTCGAGCGGTCCCAGCGATGGGAGTTCGAGCGCCTGCGAGCAGCCGGAGGCACCAAGCAGGGTCATGACACCGAGGCCCGAAAGCACGGCGCGGCGGGAGACGATGTACCCGATCTCCGGAATGAGGGCTCCAGAGGACAGCTTCTGATCTTGCGGCTTACGCATGCGCTTTTTACCCGAACGAACGGTCGGCATCATACCCACCGGATGGGCACATTTTCACAATTCATGGTTAATAAGGCGTGAAACCGGCCTGCCCACTGCTTTCCACAAGTGCAGGGTGGCAGACGCCACGGCATGGGCATGTGGGAGAGTTCGCGTTACTGCCCATGTTCTGAACGCCCAGGCAGCGTCAGGAGCGGATACTTGGCCAATGTGACCCGAGCGTCTCAATTGGGCCGGTGGCGGTCTGTCCGCTCTTGGTTACCGCTTCTCGAAAGCAGACATCGGCGTGCGGTGCGTCGACGGCTCATTTGTGGCGGCAAGCGGTGACCAAATAGTCAGAGCCAGCGGCGAACCTCGGCCTTGTAGCGGCGGTAGTCGTCGCCGAACTTCGCTTCGAGATAGCGCTCCTCGCGGGCAATCACCTGCGTCTGGATCGCGATCAGCACCAACGGGAGCAAGGCGAAGGCGATCGGCCCGTCGAAGCCGATCGCAAGCCCGGCATAGATAAGCGCCATGCCGAGATACATGAGATTGCGGGTCCACCGATAAGGACCGGTCGTTGCGATGAGGGTCGTTGGCTGCGACGGCGGAATGTTGGTGCCCAGCCGTCGGAACAGCCCCGCCGCCAAAAGCATCATCGCCGCGCCGGCAACGAACAGCAGCGCGCCCGTCGCGACCAGCAACCGCCAGTCGATGCCGAAAGAGCGCAGGGTGACGAACCGCTCCGCCGCCAGCCCCAACAGCAGCGCTCCCAGATAGACGAAGGGCGGAGGGAAGCGCACACCCGCGCTGTCCGGTTCGACGGCCATGCTCATCTCCAATCTGTGCTCTCAAACCAGCATCGACTGCTGGGCGAAGATACCCGCCATCGCGCCTTGCCATGATGCCGTGGTGACCGAGGCCATGAGGGGGTTGGCGAGGTCGCCGGCGGCGTAGATGCCGGGCATGCTGGTTTCGCGGCGCTCGTCGACCTTGAGGACGATGCCGAGGGGCGTATCGACCGTGGCGAGACCCAGTGATTCATGCAGGCTTGCGGACGGCTTGTTGCGCGGATGCGCGAACAGGATGTCGACGGCGACATCGGGGCCGACATTGAGCTTGAGGGTGGGGTTATGGCCCCCATGACGGGTGATTTCAGTGATCCGGCCGTCGACGATGGGTGTGTTGCGACGCTCCAGATCGGCCCGGGTATCGGGCGGAATGTCGTGACCATCGGCGAAGACCGTCAACCTGTCGGTCCAATCGTGGAACAGCCTGACCTGGTTGTGTGACTGCGGGCCGGACCAGACGAGGCCCCAATGTTGGCCTGCGACTTCAAAGCCATCGCAATAGGGACAGGGCACGATGGACGTGCCCCAGCTTTCGGCAAAGCCCGGCACATCGGGCATCTGGTCGGTGATGCCATAGCTCAGGATCAGGCGGCGCGCCGCAAGGCGTTCGCCACCGCCAGTGACGACAGAGAAATCGTCGAGAGCGCCGGAAACGCTGTCGGCCCGGGCATTGACCAAATTGATCGCAGGATAACGCGCCAACTGCCGCCGCGCCTCGGCCAGGATATCCGGCGGTGGCTTGTGATCGTGGCCGAGCAGGCCATGCGAGTGGCCGGCGAAGCGGTTGCGCGGCAGGCCTGTATCGAGAACGGTGACCTTCCGACGGGCACGGCCGAGCTGCAGGGCGGCGGCGAGACCGGCAAAGCTGCCGCCGACGATGATGACGTCATCCATGGTGATGGGCTCCGTATTGCGGATGGAGGGACTTAGGCTGTGCCTGGCGCGCAATATCGTCCAGCGATGCGCATTGGATATCGCCTTGCGGCCAAGGCAAACCTGATCTGGAGGACACGATAAAATCACCTCTTGGAATTTCCGAGACCGCGTAGTATCGTAATTCACGAATAACGATACTGTCAAGGACTGTAATTATCGTGAGCGAAAATAGTCGAGGCAGGAGAGGCCGGCCCGCCAATGAGGCGCTCGGCCAAACCATAGTCGACGCCGCGGGCGAACTCTTTGCGGAATTGGGCTTTCAAGCGACGACATTGGACAAGGTCGCCCAGCGAGCGAAGATATCCAAGCTCAGCATCTACAGGCACTTCGAGAACAAGGAGGCGCTGTTTGGAGCGGCCTTTGCGGCCCGCTGCCAGCAGTTAATACCACAGGCCCTTTTTGAAGGCGTCGACGGCTCGGCCGAAGATCAGCTCATGGCGGTGGGATCATCGCTGCTTCGCACGCTGTTGCGCCCGGACGTCCGCAACGTCGAAGCCATGGTCATGGCCGACACGCCGAACCAAAAGTCGTTGAGCAAGGTCCATTACGAAGCCGGCCCCGCCCATATCACCGCCCAAATCGAGGCCCTGTTGCGTCAGTTGGACGCGAAGGCGGCTTTGAACGTGCCCGATCCTCTCCGGTCCGCCCGCTTGTTTGCCGCACTTTTCAAAGGCTCCGATCTCCTGATTGTCGCACGCTTCGATGAGGCGAGAGCAGAGGACGATAACGAGATCGAATCCTATTGCCGGTCGGCCGTCGCCATGTTCATCGCCGCGCACGGTGGCAGCGACCACGCGGGCGGATAGCCTAGACGAGGCCGCGAAGGAGTACTTGATATTTTGGATGCCCGCATTGACATCAACGCCTTGGGCGGTGTTCCAGGACCTGTGACAGGCGGCGTAACCGCTACCACCCCATTCGAGGCCTTAGTGCCGGCTTAGCAGACCGTCAGCTTTCGGGAAGCTGCAACGGTGGTCTGAATGGCGGAAATGGGGCGCAAAGCGGCCGCCATGACTTTGCCCTTGAGACTCTGCATTGGGTCGAAGAGAGCTCGTTCTTCACGAGCCCTGTCCACAGCTTGTTACGAGGATGTTCACGTTCTGGGCCAAACCAATGGACGTCGCGCGGCTCTGCATGGCGAATGAGCGCCTCGACCAATCCGCGTACCGGTGGCTCTTGGGGGTTCCCGAACATAAAGTCACACGCGTCCGGGCCGAGGCCACGGCCCTCGACGAACTGCCGCCCGAAGGCGATGATCACCCGTTTCTCCTCGCAGGTGCCTCGACCCCGGTTGGAGACCCGTCAAACCGGCCGCTGATGCGGGTTGCGTGATCCCCTCCGTTTTCCCCTGGGTTTATCCACAAATCGCTCTACCTGCTTAATGAAACCACGCGGGCGCAATTTCATCCATCTTGCACGGGAGTTCAGCGGGCGGGCATGAGCGAGGAAAGCAACAGGGGCTACGGCTCGGGATCGATAGCCGCAGCACAGCCGTCCAAGCTTCCAACGCTCGCTGCGATGGCTGCCGCGGTCGCTGTCCTCTATTTCGCCCGGGCCGTATTCCTGCCCTTGGCCGTTGCCATCCTGCTCACCTTTGCGCTGGCACCCGTCGTCTCGAACCTCAGGAAAGTCGGTTTGCCGCGCATGCCCGCCGTGATCGTCAGCGTGACTGCGGCCTTTCTCTCACTCTCGATCTTCAGCGCCGTCGTGGCGATGCAGGTCAGCGAGGTCGCGCAGAACCTCCCCACCTACCAGTACAACATCGTCGAAAAGATCAGGGCCCTGAAAGAGGCGGAATCGGAAAACAGCGTGATCGATCGGCTCGGCCGTTTCGTGGAGCGGATCGGGACCGAACTCAGTCGGTCGGAACCTCAAGCCAGACCTTCTTCCGAGGCGCAGCCGCCACCGAAGCCGCTTCTGGTGGAGATCTTCTCGCCTCAGCGCCCCATCGAAATACTGAGGAATATTGTCAATCCGCTCGTTGGACCTTTGGCCACCACCGGTCTCATCATCATCGTCGTCATCTTCATGCTTCTTGAACGGGAAGATCTAAGGGATCGTTTCATCCGCCTCGTGGGCTACGGAGACCTCCACCGCACGACGCAAGCCCTCCAGGATGCCGGCTCTCGCGTCGGCCAGTACCTGCTCATGCAGCTGGTGGTGAATATCACCTATGGGATACCGCTCGCTGCCGGTCTCTGGGTGCTTGGCATACCCAATGCGGTCCTGTGGGGCATGCTGGCAATCGTCCTCAGGTTCGTGCCCTATATCGGCCCGATCATCGCCGCGCTCGTTCCCTTGTTCCTGGCCTTTTCCGTGGCGCCGGGTTGGAGCGTGCTGCTCTGGACGGCAGCTCTGTTCATTCTCCTCGAAATTCTCAGCAACAATGTCGTGGAGCCCTGGCTTTACGCTTCGCGCACGGGCCTGTCACCGCTTGCGATCATCGTGGCGGCAATCTTCTGGGCCTGGCTTTGGGGACCCGTCGGGCTGGTGCTTTCAACGCCGCTGACCGTTTGCCTCGTTGTTCTCGGCCGCCATGTTCCCCAGTTCGAGTTCTTCGAAATCCTGTTCGGCAACGAGCCGGTACTCGATCCCAAGGAACGGCTCTATCAGCGCCTGCTCGCGGGCGACCCCGACGAGGCGACCGACAATGCCGAGGAGATGCTCGAGGAGAAGTATCTCGTTGAATTCTACGACACCGTCGCCATTCCGGCGCTCCTGCTCGCAGAACGGGATCGCGCCCGAAAGGCGATGACGCAAGCGCAGCTGGAGCAGGTCGCCGAGAGCGGGCACGTGCTCGTCGCCAATCTTCAAGAAATCGCCAGCGAAGAAGAGGAGGAAGAGGAGGACGACAACGCCGACGGTTCAGAAGAAGACGACCAGCCAGACGACTACGAGTTGCCGGACGGCGACGGGAAATCCGTTCTATGCATCGGGGGAAGGGGCGATCTGGACGACGTGGCAGCCTCGATGTTGGCGCAGGTCGTCACGATCCAGGGCGCCGAGGCTCAATCGGCCAGCTACCGGGACCTGAAACTCAGCAATATCAGGACTCTGGCGTTGGAGGGCCGCTCCGCGGCCATCATAGGCTTTCTCAATCAGGATTCCAGGAGGCATGCCAAGTTTATCGTGCGCCGGCTGAAGCGTTTGACGCCGGCGGCGCGCATCGGCGTCGCATTCTGGCGGGAGAACCGGGAAGGAGCGTCCGATGGAAAGGCACAGCTCATCGAAGAGTTGCAGGCGGATTTCGTGGCCTTTTCGATCGTCGATGCGGCGCGCGAAAGCCTTTCCGAAGGGGAAGCGCGACCCATAAAGGCGGCGCGCATGAGGATCGTTCCCCCCTCCGCTACCCGCAGGGCGGGCACGCAAAGCAAGGAAAAGGCCTAGGGGAGTCCGCTTCCGAGCGGACACGAATGGGTTATCGGGTTCGCAATCAGGGAGAGGCAAAAGGCGCACGAAGCCAGTCAGCGTGATCGCCACCTGATGACCGTCTTGGACCCGAAGGAAGCCATTCTTCACGAGGCCTGTGCACGGCCTGTTGTGAGGATGTTCAAAATCTACCAACTGGAACAGCGATTCAGATCAGGCCCTGCTCTTGGGGGGCCGCCGACCAAACAGTGTCAGGAATAAAGCTCCAAGAACACCGGAGCCGATCGACCCCATCAAGATTCCGATCTTCACATGATCCTGAACGCTCGGATCTTTGAAAGCAAGCAGTCCGATGAACAGGGACATCGTAAAGCCAATACCGTAAAGAAAGGCAGTGCCCGCCATCTGACCCCAGCTCTCTTGGGCCGGGAGATGCGCAAGACCGAGGTTCACGAGCAGAGCGACGGTCCCCAAGACCCCGACCAGCTTTCCAAGCATCAGCCCAACCGCAACACCCATGGTGAGCGGCTCGGCAAGCATGGCCGTCGACCACAACTTGCAGGAGATGCCGCCTCAATATTGGCAGCGCGACCTGGACCAGGCGCTATTTCCGGGCGGCTACTTCAAGGAGTTTATCTTCTTCCACCGCTCATCAAGGACGCTGATCGTCGCGGACACCATCATCAACCTCGAACTGGACAAGATCGCGGCCGCCTGGGTGGCCGCATGGCCAGCTTCCAGTGCCTGCTCCTGCGGACAGCAATACAGCATCGTATGGGCAATTTGCGCGGCGTTCGCTACCTCGATACGGCCCAGGCCATGGCGACGGCACAGTTCGACACATGAGCGGAGCCGGTCATGGGCACTGATCATGCGGCCGCGCATGTACTCAGCATCGCCTAAGCCGCCCAGCGCTTCAGCCTCAAGCTCCGCCAAACCAAGCTGATTTGCCAGCCCAAGGCTCTTGCTATGCTCCTTGAGGCAACCCTCGACGTTGCCGCGCGGGAAGTAGAGATTGCCGCGCAGAAAGTGAATGTGGGCCTGCTCGTGAGTCAGTTGCTGTCTGACTGCAACCGCTTCGGCGCGCTCAAGGTCGGCGAATGCACCGTCGAGGTTATCGATCACGTCTTGACTGAAGCGCGGCCGATCCATGCTCGGCATCGTTCGGCATCGTCGCACGCAGCGTCTAGCGTACCTTCGTAGGCACGCTCAGCGTCGGGCATGGCACCGAGGTCATGCAGAATCTCGCCGTGGAAGCATTCGAGGGTGAATCGATCGGTCCGATTGGACGCCAGCGCCAGTCCCCGCTCGACGAGGCAAAGCGCCGCCTCGTATCGATAGTCGGTTGCCTGAGATCTCGCCGCATTCCGCGGTGCTGTAAAAGGTCATCAAGAGCCACAAGGGCTGGCAAAGAGACCCGAGGCGCCCCCAATCCAATGCCGGCACAGCACGCCGCATCGAGCATCCATGCCGCGATCGCCGTCACAACGCCGGGCATGACCTCAACGTGGACAAACTGACCCTTCTTACGGTTCTCGCTATAGTGCAGCCGCAGACGACGACCGAAATAGGGATGCCAACGATAGTGGACGACAACCTCTCGCCCGACATGGGCAGAATGTTCGGTAGATGGCTCTCGGAAGAATTATCTCTTTAGCGGCTCAGACGCCGGCGGTGAGCGGGCCGCCGTCATCTACACCATCGTCGAGACCTGCAAAATGGGCGGCATCAACCCGCACGCCTATCTCGCCGACATCATCAACCGCATCGCCGACCACCCCGCGAACAGGATCGACGAACTCCTTCCGTGGAACTGGTCTCCCCAAATCATAGTGTCCACTTAAATCCACAGTGGACACTATCCGATTCCAGACCGAACGCTATCCCGCGGTCGTCACGCCACGCTTACAGACAATCGGTGCAAGCATTCAGCCTCGGATGGCAGCTCAAAGCCAAATGCGCCTACAGCAAGCGCGACGGAATGAAGTCTATTCGTCAATGCACCTGGAGCTACGACCTGGACATGCTCACGTTAGTGGCAACGCGGGGGCGCGACTTTCCCCTATCGATGGTCGCCAGTCGGCTGAGGTGTCCCAGATGCGGCTCGCGAGTGGTTTCCGTCGTGTTCATGCCGCCCTCTGAAAAAGATAGACGGCGAGGGCGGCCTAGCCCATAAACCCCGCCGAAGCGGGGTTTATTAGTGCGATCGGGCCGCTACATCATATGCGGTATCTGTCACGCTCGCGCTCGACCTCCTCCGATGTGTAGGGTGCCAGGGATTCGTCGAAGCGTGTCCACCCCTGAGCGGTGTAGGCGCGCCGACGCTCGACGGGGTCGACCCAATTGTTGCGCTCCAGGATCGCCGTCGCTTCAGGCGCGAGCGCCTCATCGACACGGGCCGTCACAAGCGTCCCGCCGCGGCGCACACCTTCGGCGTAAAAGTGGGCTTCTTCTTCCGGGACTCCGGAGTCTGTGAGCGCCCCTATGATGCCGCCAGCGGCGCCGCCGGCCACTGCGCCCGCCACAGCTCCAGCAGCAGTCGATGCAAGCCATCCGGCAGCAACAACGGGACCAACGCCGGGAATTGCCAGCAGGCCAAGGCCGGTCAGAAGTCCTATTGCGCCACCGCCTGCTGCGCCCAGCCCGGCACCGGTTCCTGCTCCCTCAGCGGCGCCGGAGGCCTCGTCGGAATAACGCTCTCCGGCATTGTTTGCGACTATGCTGATATCGTCGGACGGAACGCCGGCCGCCTCCAATTCGCTCACGGCTTCGCGGGCGTCAGCGTAATCGTCGAAAAGCCCAGACACGGTTCTCATCTTTGTACTCCTGTGTTCAATTGGATAGGCCCGCTTGGCGCTCAAAGCGCTGTGACGTTGCCTTGATAATCGAGGGCGACGGAAACGGATTTTCCGCTTTTCATTGCTGTGGCGCGCCAAACGCCTTTGTCGTCGAGCTTTAGATCTTTCACATCGGTGTAGCCGGCCTCTTCGATGCGCTCCTTAGCCTGATTCTCGGTGAAGCTGTTCGCGCCCTCTACTGGTGCGGTCGGATTGTTGCTTTCAGGAGTGGTGACAGCCGGAGTGTCCCCTGACGGAGATGCTGTCTGCGCGAACGCCGGGACCGTGGCAGCGCCCATCAGCGCTGCCGCCGCAAAAATCATATATTTCATAGGATTACCTCTGCTCTAAGTGTCGGCAGAGAGAACACACGGATTGAAGATTGGTTCCGACCAATCGCGAATTTTGGTACCGGCGGAAACACGCGCGGTTGAATGAGGACATAGCGGCACCGGGGGAGGAGATGCTCCCTCGCAGTGATGATCCGATCCAGTCGCGCCCGCCCTATGCTTATTGATAGGCGACGTTCGAAGCGGTTCCCTTGGATGGAACAGGGCGAGTAAGCCCCAAGCTAAACGAAGAATACGTCGCGATCGGAGCTGCAGGGACCGACACCCTCTGCAGCTCTATTGTTGTCAGACCATCTGCAGTAGCTGATGTTCTGTGATGCCGCTGTCCTGCGGCAGATATTCGGCGATGTCTCGCTGGCAGTCCCAGATCAGTTTTTTCATTTTGAGCGCGTCGGACATAATCTGATACTCGCAAATGCACTAGTGCCCGCGCAAAGGAGGCGGGCACTAGCTAACAGGTTTGGGACCTGAAATGCCGAATTGCTCGGCACTATGATAATCCCCTTGACGCGCTATTGTTCCGGCCCAGCGGACTGTCATCTCGTGCGGATCCATTCCTCGTTATCGAGCATGCATTGAAGATCCTCTGCCACCATGCCCGGCCATTCACACCTGAGGACGGCATCGTAGCATGCCTCCGCCTCGAGTGCCGCCGCCCTTGCGGAATCGGCCTGACCGTTCGGTCGCATCCACTTGTTGGCGTTTCTTGCCCAATTCCAGGTCATGTACCAATTCCACCAGCCCATGTGGTACCAATACTTGCAGGGCCGCGACTCCGCATTGGGCGAGCAATCCAGACGAATACTCAGTTCGAACTCGATCTGCATTGGCGCGTTAATGAGAGCACCGATGTGAGGGAGAACCGATAGTGAATCACTTTCTTTTTCGAATGGCTGAATTTCTTTCTCGTCCCCCGGCTTCTATTTCACAATTGTGGCAATGGTTGCCTGTACCGCCTTGGTGCCTTTCGGCCTCACAAACGTCGTCAACTATGCTCTGTCAGTCGCAGCAATAGTGATCACCAGCGTCGTTTTGATCCAAGGCTATCGCGACACGGCGGCGATCCACGCCAAGCTAGACGAAATCATCGTTTCGATGCGTGAGCCCCGAAACGGAGTGGTCGGCCTCGAGCACGAAGAGCCGGAGCGCATTGCGGCGGAAGTCGAGCGGCTTGAAGAGGAAGCTAGCGACAGGGCAGAGCCGTAGAAAACGGCAAATCAATGCACGGTGTAGATTGATTGCTCGAGGAAGCTGCGAATTCCATCGCGCTTAATGGTCGCCAGAAATTCTTCGAACGCATCGCGATCGGTGGCAAATCGGTCATCCCAGATGGTCGAGTAACCTTCTTGGTCGACAACCTCCAACGTCCAGTCGCCGTTTGTGCCGGCGGGGCGGTAAATGCAGATTGTGACCATGACATCATCATCGACGAATTCGCCGCAGGGGACAGAAAACTCGTACTGCTGATCGCTTTCAGGCATCGCTATTTATAAACATGGTCCTTGGATTGATAGGGCGGATCATTGTTCGTCGCGCCGCAACAAACGGCGCGACGTCGGGTGTTCTCTTTTCGTGGCGCCCATTTTACATCTTCGAGCGCGTCACGCCGTAGTATTCGTCGATGCTGCGTCCGTATTCCGGGCTTGACCAATCTGGAGCGGTCCCTTCGTTATAATACGGTGCCGTCTCCAATCGATCCTTGTCGAGATCTATAACATACCCGCCTTGGCGCTCGTCGTATTCTAGCATTTGCCATGGCACTGGATGGTAACTGTTACCCATACCCAGGAAGCCACCGAACGACATAACCGCATAGGCGACCTGTCCAGACCTCTTTCCGATCATCACGTCGTAGATTGATCCCAGCGACTCTCCCTGAGTGTTGTAAACATTGGTACCTTCGACCTTGCTGGCCGCGATCAAAGTTCCGGTTTCTTCTTTCGCGATATCGCCGCTACGCGAGGTATCGTAATCGGTCATCATGCCCTCCCTAGGCTTGAGCACCGCCATTTTTGGGGTGTGCAATCAAACTCTGATGTTGATAACTGGTTCCGGCACGCGTCGTTCAAGGGAATCAGAGAGCGGGCGGATGAGGCGACGGTGTTTGATATAAGTTTCCCGCAGTCCTTCGCGAGCCAGGTTCCGCGAGATCTTAATGCTTCCCATAATTATCTAGACTCTCGCAAAATAAGTGCCAGATTATGCAACATGACCGGCCGGAACGACAGCGCGGGAAATGCGGGTGACGCGAGGCAGCGCTTCGGTTTGGCAGGACTTGCTGAAGCGATCGTCGAGACGCTTGATCAGCCGCTGCTAATCCTCACTTCCGATCTCACCGTTGCAGACGTCAACTCCGCATACTGCGAAACGTTCGGCGTCACGGCCGAAGAGATGCGCGGCCAGCCGATATACCGGCTGGGCAATGGCCAATGGGACATTCCCGAGCTGCGCGGGCTCCTGGAGCAGGTCCTGCCCGAGCGTGCGATGGTGAAAGGCTACCGGATCGAGCACAAGTTTCCCGATATCGGGCGGCGCGTCATGATCCTGAACGCCCGAAGAATAGCGGCGGATGATGGGCGTCCGGAACTGATCCTGCTCACAGTTTCCGATCGATCGGAAGCCGAGCAGGCCCGCTTCGAGCTCGAAGGCCATCGGGAGTTCTTGGAAAAGCTGATCGACAGCGTTCGCGAAGGACTGCTGGTGCTCGGCTGGGATCTGAGAGTGGTCAGGGCGAACCAGACCTTCTATGACCTGTTCCAGGTCTCCCCCGCCGGCACCGAAGGCCGCCTGGTGTACGAACTCGGAAACCGGCAATGGGACATTCCGAAACTGAGGGAGCTCCTGGAAGACGTTCTTCCCGACAACAATGCTTTTGACGATGTCGAGGTAGCGCACGACTTCGAAACGATCGGGCGGCGCATCATGGTCCTCAATGGCCGCCGTCTCGATCATCTCGACCTGATCCTGCTGGCGATCCGCGACGTCACCGAACAACGTCGAATGGAGGCGCAGCAACAGACGTTGATGGGCGAGTTGCATCACCGGGTGAAGAACGTCCTTTCGAGCGTGAACGCGCTGGCAAGGCGCAGCCTCTATGAGAGCCAATCGCTTGATGAGTTTCGCGATAGTTTTGCAACGCGCCTGGGTGCCCTCGCCAGGACTCAGGACCTGCTGATGCGCGCGCCCGATTGCGATGTCCTCATGGCGGAAGTTCTGCGCTTGGAGTTGGAGGCCCAGGGTGGACATGAGGGAGAAAACTTCCACCTTGAAGGGCCGGACGTCGCCATGTCGCGCGAGGCTACGCAAGCGTTCGCCATGGCCATCCATGAACTGACCACCAATGCCGTAAAGCATGGTGCCTGGGCCTCGCCCGAAGGTAGGCTGAAGGTAACTTGGACAGCACGCGGACGAAAGGGCAATGGAACACAAATCAGTTTCCGCTGGCGAGAGAACCGCCCCGACATCAATACCGCCCCCGCTCGCAAAGGCTACGGCTCGCGTGTTCTGGAGGGGGTGTTTAGCCATTCCCTGGACGGCACCTGCGACTTGACGCTTCATGCTGACGGCGCCGAGTTCGTTGCGGAATTCAAGCTGCGGGCTTAATTTTGGCTTGCTGCCGACTTTCCGACACGATGGACGGCTCTTCGGACCTAAGGGTACGACGTTCTATCTCTGCATCGGGCAGCACCGAGATTCCCTTCGCTGCTGGGAGGGTCACCAAGTAGAGCTCCGCGTCCTCAAACCGCACGGTCACTTCAAGGGCATTTGCCTGGATTTGCACGAGACCGGTAACTTCTCTGGGGTCAGGCGGCACGCCGGAGTGGTGGCTTGAATATCGAAGGCATGTTTGGTTCTGGCTGTCGGAACGGTGTCCTCAAACGATCGCGAAGTTCGCCGTTCAGCGCGGCCGTCCGGATCTGCATGAGCATGTGCGCGCCGTGGTGCGACTATCGCACCTGCTGTTTCTTGACCATCCGCTTGCCAACAAGCGAATTTACCGCCGACTCGGCGAGGGTCGTAGCGACGCGAAATCCGGCTCGGTAGCGCTTTCCATAGTTGATGATGGCACCGCGGTTGGAACGGATACAGGTCAGCAGCTGCGAGCCCAGGCTGTGAAGCGTGAGATCGAGAATTCACCTTCCCACTGCGACTGCTTGAGACAGACCAGGAGCCGCTCCAGGTCGCGGATCGCCCGATCGACGCGGCCGTGCCACAAACGCCACTTCACGGCCTTGATGTCCCTGCCAGTGGTAAGCGGTACCTCGGCACGGTTAGAGTTGGAGCGGATCAGGTGATCGGCGATCTGCTGCATGGGCTCAACACCGGCTTTGTTGAAATACCTGGTCTGCAGTTCGATTCCGTTCACATCAGGATTTTTGTCAATGGTTCATTCACGTGGCATCGAATTGTTCCTTCGTAAGCGGATCCACGGTCTGAGCTGAGCTGCCACTGAACTTTCATCCAGCGGCGATTAGAGCCCCGGCGGTTTTCGACACGCCATTTGGCGCGGTGGGAGCAACCGGCGGAAACGCGTAGCCTTCATCTTGCGCAGCGTTGGAGCCGGTT
>NZ_SRXN01000003.1 GCF_004827385.1 Ensifer sp. MPMI2T | reverse complement strand
GCCGGGAACGGCGAAGAGCCGCGCCTCGAGGTCGGGAAGCGGAAAGAAGGCTTCCTCGATCGCGACGCTCCGCCGTGCAACCAGCTCCGGATCGAGCACGCCGAAGACCGGGTTGTCGGCGATGATCGCACCGACCGAAGCGGTGGAAAACAGCGTGAACGGCTGTTTCTCCCGCAAAACGAGAAGCCCGGCGAGATGATCGATATCGCCGTTGGTCAGCACCACGCTCTTGATCGGGCTGTGGCGCAGCCGGCGCGGCTGCAGCGGACGATTGTGCTCAATCTGCTGGCGGATGTCGGGAGAGGCATTGAACACCGCCCAGGCTTCGCCATCGCGGCTGACGGCCAGCGATGATTGGCTTTGCGGCTTGAGGGCGGAGCCCGGATCGCGCGCCAGCGTGCAGTTCAGGCAGCCGCAATTCCACTGCGGAAGGCCGCCGCCGGCGGCGGCCCCCAGAACGATGATACGAAGATCGGACGTCTCTGCCACCGGAGCGCCTCCGTACTGTGAGCCGACCATCGTAGGGCGGCCTGTCAAAAAAGGATCGGCTCGTCCCCGTCCGCGGGAACGTAGCGGGTGATTTCCATCGCGCAGCTGACGTCGATGAATTTCGGTTTATGCCAGGACATGTTTTCTCCTCTGCCATGACCAGTTGGTGTGCTCGCTCCGGTATCCACATGCGCGCTCGCAGCCGGTCGAACACGAGACGAGCTTTGCCGGTGAGAGCTCTGCTCGGGTGAAGAGCCGGAGCGGCCATTTGCTGCACCGGCAAGGCCCGGCGACCGCGCTATCGCAGGACTTTTCGCAAATCGTTTCCTGCCCCGCCTGAGGGCGTGCACCGACGGAGGCCGTGAGAACGATCGCGCATCCGCTCGTATCTCCGGAATATTCCTGGCGAAAGTTACCGATCGCAGACCGTCATTGGCAGCGCTTAACGCGCTCCTCACCCGAAGCCGTAAATGAGAGCTCTTGGCTGGTCGCCTTCTGAGATCGGTCTGGCGAACGTCACGGAACCTCCCCTTCCGTAAGCAAATGGTAACGACCGCGCAGATCTCCGCAATACGACCAAGGGACAATCGACATCGGGCCTGCCGCGGGTAAACGCGGAGCCGCGAGGCCGCCGACACTACGACCAAGGTGCAATAGCCCGCAGCTTTGTCGCAGGAGGATGATCAGTGCCGCTAGACGGTTGCGCCTCACGTGACCATTGCGAGGGAAGGAGATCAATATGAACAGATTGATGCTGACTGCCGTGACGGTCCTGTCACTGGCGGGACTGGCCCAGGCGGAGGTGACGGAGGAAGACCTCGCCAAGGACGCCAATACGGTCGGCGATGTACTGACGAACGGCATGGGGAGGGATCTGCAGCGCTTCTCCCCGCTCGAGACGCTCAACAAGAACAACGTCAAGAACCTTGTGCCCGCCTGGGCATTCAGCCTCGGCGGCGAAAAACAGCGGGGGCAGGAAAGCCAGCCGATCGTCTATGACGGGATCATGTATATCACGGCCTCCTACAGCCGCCTTTTCGCCATCGATATCAAGACCGGCAAGGAGCTCTGGCAGTTCGATGCCCGCCTGCCGGAAGGCATCCTGCCCTGCTGCGACGTGGTGAACCGCGGTGCCGCGATCTATGGCGACAATATCTACTTCGGAACGCTCGACGCCCGCCTCGTCGCACTGAACCGCAAGACGGGCGATGTGGTCTGGAACAAGAAGATCGCCAATTACAAGGAGGGCTACAGCTACACCGCCGCGCCGCTGATCGTGAACGGCCTGGTAATCACCGGCAATTCCGGCGGCGAGTTCGGCGTTGTCGGCGAGGTGCAGGCGCGCGACGCCAAGACCGGCGAGCTTGTCTGGACACGGCCCGTCATAGAAGGGCACATGGGCACCTACAAGGGTAAGGAAAGCACCATGACCGGGACGTTGAACGCGACCTGGCCCGGCGACCTGTGGAAGACCGGGGGCGGTGCCACCTGGCTCGGTGGTTCCTACGACGCCGATACCGACACGCTTGTCTTCGGCGCCGGCAACCCCGCCCCCTGGAACAGCCACCTGCGTGGCGCCGGCAAGCCGGTCGAGGGCAACAAGGGCGACAACCTCTACGCCGCGAGTCGACTCGGCATCAATCCCGAGAATGGCGAGATCAAGTGGCACTTCCAGACAACGCCCCGCGAAGGATGGGACTTCGACGGCGTCAACGAGGTCGTTCCCTTCATCTCCAGGGATGGCAAGAAGCGGTTCGCAACCGCCGACCGAAACGGCTTCTTCTATATTCTCGATCGCGAGGACGGGAAGTTCGTCGCCGCCTATCCTTTCGTCAAGAACATAACCTGGGCCAAGGGCATCGATAAGAACGGTCGTCCGATCTATGTGGAAGAAAACCGTCCCGGCGATCCTACCGCGGCGGCCGACGGCGGCAAGGGACAGCAGGTCTTCGCGGTACCGTCGTTCCTCGGTGGCAAGAACTGGATGCCGATGGCCTACAGCCAGAAGACCGAGCTCTTCTATGTGCCCTCGAACGAATGGGGCATGGACATCTGGAACGAACCGATCTCCTATAAGAAGGGCGCGGCCTATCTCGGTGCAGGCTTCACCATCAAGCCGCTTTTCGAGGACTATATAGGCTCGCTGAAAGCGATCGATCCCAACAGCGGCGAGGTCAAGTGGGAATACAAGAATAGCGCTCCGCTCTGGGGCGGGGTGATGGCAACGGCGGGCGGGCTTGTCTTTGTCGGGACTCCCGAGGGTGAATTCAAGGCTCTCGACGATGCGACGGGCGAGGTCCTCTGGACGTTCCAGACCGGGTCGGGGGTCGTCGGTCAGCCCGTCACCTGGGAACAGGACGGGGAGCAATATGTGTCGGTCATTTCCGGCTGGGGCGGTGCCGTTCCGCTCTGGGGCGGCGAAGTCGCCAAGAAGGTCAATTACCTCAACCAGGGTGGAATGGTGTGGACCTTCCGTTTGCCAAAACAGTTGGCTTTGGCACAATAGGCACAATGGGCCGGGTGTTGGCAGCCCGGCCCTCGAACGCCGTGACTGCGGCAGAATAATGCGGAGCGCTCGCACATGATCATCATCCGCAATTCCTTCCATGCACCGCGTCCGAACCTGGCGGTGCCACCTCTACTCAAACCGGTCGAGTTGCGATCGGCGCTGATCGTTGACGATCACCCCTTGTTCTGCGATGCCCTAGCGATGACATTGACCGGTCTCGTCGGCATCGAGTCCATCGATTCCGTGGGGACGCTGGACGCCGCCCTTGCACGGCTGGACGGCGATACGCCGCCGGATGTCGTGGTGCTCGATCTCAATCTGCCGGACGTCAATGGACTTGACGGCGTCGTCCGGCTGAGACAGGCGGTTCCCGGCGTCCCGATCGTCGTTGTCTCGTCGCTGGACGAATTGAAGATCATCCGGGCCTTGCTCAAGGCGGGGATCAACGGCTTCGTGCCGAAGCATGCGGTTCGAGACGAGTTTCGTGCCGCCTTCGCGGCGATCGCTCGGGGCGAAATCTATGCCCCCCAGATGGCGTTGGAGCCGGGCAGCCCTTCCTTGTCCGACGAGGCAATTGCCCGGCTGGGGCTGCTGACGCGCCAACAGGCGAAGATCCTGCAGCTCGTCTGCGCCGGCCTGATGAACAAGCAGATCGCCTATGAGCTTTCCATCGCCGAAACCACGGTGAAGGCGCATGTCACCGCGATCATGCGCAAACTCGGCGTCCAGACGCGGATGCAGGCGGTATTGTTCGCACAGGAGGCTCGTTTCACGGCACTGACGCCGGAGGAATGACGCCCCCTGGTCTGCCGCCCTCGAAAGTTCGCTGGATTCCGGACCGATTACGGTTCTACTGTAGTTTCGGGAGGAAGAGGGAATGAGGATATTCGCTGGGAGCGGCATCGCGTGCGAGGCGATCGTCCCGCGCGGCAGCGTTTCGACGCGCGATCCGAACGTCTTGGAGACGTTGGCACGGCAACTGGGGCCGGGACCTTTTTCGCTGATCATGCTTTTCGTTTCGCCGGCGGCCGACCTGGAGCGTCTGCCCAGCGAAGCAGCGCGGGTCTTCGGTGACATCCCGATCGTCGGTTGCACCACCGCAGGCGAGATTTCCGACACTGGCTACAACGAGGACTCCATCGTCGCGATCGCCCTGCCCGCAGCGTACTTCCAAGTCGACACGCTGACGATCCCCGACCTGATGCGGCTTGACCCACCCGCTCTCGCCGCCGCCCTCGTCCGAGCGCGCACGGCGATGGCTGAGCGCCATCCCGAGCTTGCACATGAGTTCGCCATCCTCCTGGTGGATGGGCTTTCGCAGAAGGAAGACGAACTGACCTCGGCACTTGCGGCAGGCATGGGAGCAACGCCGATGCTCGGCGGTTCGGCCGGCGACGGCACGCGCTTTACCCGGACCTTCGTGCTCGACGGCCACCGGCTGTCAGAGAACACGGCCGTGCTGGCGTTGGTGCGCACGGAGTGTCCGGTCCGGGTCTTCAATTTCGATCACCTCGTGCCGACCGAAAGACGCATGGTGGTCACCGAGGCCGATCCCCGCCACCGCATCGTCCGCCAGATCAACGCGGAGCCCGCCGCACGAGAATACGCGCGCCTCGTCGGCATGGATCCCGAACAGCTCAGCACCTTTACGTTCGCCGCCCATCCGGTCGCGGTCCGCATGGGAATGCGGCATCACGTGCGCGCCATCCGTCAGGTAATGGAAAACGGCGACCTTATTTTCTTCTCGGCGATCGACGAGGGTGTGGTGCTGACGATCACCGAGCCCGGTGACATGGTCGGCCAGCTCAACCGCGAGCTCACTCGCCTCTCTTTGCCCGAGCGTCCGACAGCGATCCTTGCCTTCGACTGTATCCTGCGCCGGTTGGAGGCCGAGGAAAAGCAGATCGTTGGCCGCGTCTCCGAGCTCTTGCGCCGCCACGGCGTTATCGGCTTCTGCACCTATGGCGAGCAGTTCGGCCCGATGCACGTGAACCAGACGATGACCGGCGTCGCCATCTATCCGCCAGGCACAGTGCTACCCGAAAAGGTTCCGTAATGGCCCGCATCTCTGACTGGCTGATTGATCCCGACGGCCATCCCGAGCGCAACACCGAGAAGCTTCTGACCATCGCCGAAGTGCTGATGCGTCAGGTCGAGCAGGCATCTGGCGAACGCGGGATCGCCTACGAGCAGTTTCAGCGCGCCGCCCAGCTTGAAGAGCGGGTGCGGCAACGCACGTCCGACCTCGAAGCGACGCTGAAGGTGCTCAACGATACGAATGCGCGGCTGGCCGAGGCCAACCATGCGACCGAGCGCGCTCGCCGCAACCTGGCCGATGCCATCGAGGCGGTGGAGGAAGGCTTCGCCCTCTTCGATGCCGGCGAAATCCTGGTGATGTACAACTCGAGATTTTGCTGCGATCTTCAGGACGTGCGAGCCGTGCTTCATCCCGGGCTGCCGTTTGCCGATTATATCGAAGCCTGCAGCCGGTCGCGCTTTCTGGCCCTGCCGGAGGGCGAGGCGCCGGCCGGCTGGATGGCAACGAGGATGCAGCGCCATCACGCGCGCAGCGTGTTCCAGGTGGCGCTTGCCGGTGACCGCTGGCTCCAGGTGAGCGAACAGCCCACGTCCGACGGCGGTACGGTCGTGCTCCAGACGGATGTCACCGAGATCATTCGCATGGAGCGAACCGAGCGCGGCAGGATGCTGGATGATCAGGCCCGGCTGATTCGCGCGACGCTGGAGCACATCAACCAGGGAATCTGCATCTTCGACGCGGCCGGCCGGTTGGTCGGCTGGAACGGGCGGCTCCGCCTGTTGCTCGATATTCCCGTGACAGTCCTGCGCACTGGCATCGGCTTCGACACGCTGCAGCGCTGGATCCGTCGCGACAGCGAACTGGTCAGCGCCCTCGCTCCTTCGGCGCTCTCCGCCTGGGCAGCCCAAACGACAACGCGGCCCCCCTTGTTCCTGGAGATCCGTCGCACTTCGGGAATGATTCTCGTCGTGTTTGCAGAGGAGACGCCGGATCGAGGCTTCGTGATGTCGTTCAGCGACGTGACGCGCGAACGGCAGGCGATCCAGGCAATGCAGCGCGCAAACGCCTCTCTCGAGGCGCGCGTGGCGGCCCGCACGGAAGACTTGCGCGCCGCGTTGGCGGATGCGGAACGGGCCAATTCCACGCGCACCCGTTTCGTCGCAGCCGCCAGCCACGATCTGTTGCAGCCGCTTTCCGCCGCAAAGCTCTTCGTAGCCTCGGCCCGCGACGAAACGCATGACGATCACGCGGGCAGCACACTCGACAAGGCCCACAAGGCGCTGGCAAGCGTCGAGGCGATCCTCGGAGCGCTGCTCGATATCTCGCGGCTGGATGAGGCGGTGGTCGAGATTTCGCCAGTGCGTCTCGCACCGCTGATCGCACAACTCACCGACGAATTCGCGCCGATGGCTGAGCGCAAGGGTCTGAAACTTGCCATCCTGCCCTGCACGCTGACGGTCTTTAGCGATCCGGCCTATCTCAGACGCATCCTGCAAAACCTCATCGGCAATGCGATCCGTTATACCCGCACCGGCCGCGTGCTCGTGGGGCCGCGTCGCATATCCGGCGGCGTGCGCATCGAGGTGCATGATACCGGTCCCGGCATTCCGGCCGAGGAGCAGCAGGCGATCTTTCGTGAGTTCCATCGGCTCAATGCCACCGCTTCCGCTTCGGAGGGCTTGGGGCTTGGCCTCGCCATAGTGGAGCGCGCCTGCACGCTGCTCAAGCACCGTCTCACGCTGCGCTCGACGCCGGGGCGCGGCACATGCTTTGCGATCGAGCTGGAGCAGGCACCCTCACGTAACTCGGCGAGTTACCCTGGCGCCGACGCTGCAGATGCCGACCCGTCGAACGAGTGCGGCGACCGCATCGCGCTTCTCATCGAGAACGACGAGGAACTGCGGCACGCGATGAGCCTGCTCCTGGAGCGGCGCGGCATCACGGTCCTCGAAGCGGGAAGCGGCGAGGAAGCGCTGGAACTGGTCGATGAAATGGGCATCGTGCCCGATCTCTATCTGGTCGACCAGCAGCTCGGCGAGGGATTGACCGGCGTCGAGACCCTGACCGCGCTCAAGATACGCCACGGCGAGCGCCCGGCGAGGATCATCACCGCCGATCGATCACCGAGTTTGCGCGAAGCCTGCGCCGCAGCCGAGATCGAGATGATCTACAAGCCCATAAACCTCGACGTGCTCGAAGCCTTCGTTACCAGCGCATGACGAACGGCCGCCGTTCCTGACGTCGCTCCTCCCGAGCTCCACCGGTACCCACCTCAGGCTTTCTGGCTCGCGCCTCCACTCGCCATCTCCCCCTTAACTTATTGAAATCGAACACACTTATGCGGACGGTCGCTTCAACCGGCACCAAGGTCGCATTGTATCGTCCTGCCCTTTCGATATTTGCTTTTGTCAGTTTCAAACCGCAGGGAGAGATGAATGCTGAGAAGAATGGGTATCATGGCCGCGATCGTGCTCATTGCCGGCGGGGCCTTCGCCGAGGAACACGAAGTAAAGATGTTGAACAAGGGCGAGAGCGGGGCGATGGTCTTCGAGCCGGCCTTCGTGAAAGCCGCGCCCGGCGACACGATCCGCTTCGTGCCGGTGGACAAGGGCCACAATGTCGAGTCGATAAAAGGCTTGTTGCCCGACGGCGTGGACAAGTTCAAGAGCAAGGTTAACGAAGAATACGTGATGACCGTCACCGCGCCTGGCATTTACGGCGTCAAGTGCTCGCCGCACTTCTCCATGGGCATGGTGGCATTGATCCAGGTGGGCGACGTGCCGGCCAATGTCGAAGTCGTGAAGGCGGTGAACCTGCCCAAGAAGGCCGATGAACGGATGAAGGCGGCGCTCGCGGCACTTGCCCCTTAAAGCCATTCGGAAATTGCCGCACCGCGCGCCTACAGCGCCGCGCGTCTTATCAGACGCGCAAAGGACGCTGTAGCACTTTGAATTGCTGCATGTTTGCTTAAATCGAGTGCGATTTAAGCAAACATGCAGCAGTCAGGTGCGCGGCGCGGTTACATTTTGCATGTCGGCAAAGCGATTAGCGATTGGGTCAGTCCGACGCGAAACAATCGTGGTCTAGATCTTCCGCGCCGCCAGTCCACGCGCCGGGTCGTAGCCCCAAATAGCCGCGGCGCCGAAGACGGCAAGGGCGGCGATGGTGACGGCGAGCCCGAGCGGGTCTAGTTTGGCATAGAGGGCAAAGCGGATCAGTTCGACCGCATGCGTGAACGGATTGACGGCGCAGATGTCGCGCAGGTGCGGCGACGCCTCGGCCATCTTCCACAGCGGATAAAGGGCGGACGAGAGAAAGAAGACGGGGAAGATGACGAAGTTCATCACGCCAGCGAAGTTTTCCAACTGCCGGATGAACGAGGAAAGAACAAGCCCTAGCGCTCCCACCATCAGCGCGCCGAGCATGATGGCAGGAAGAGCGGCAAGATAGCCGCCCGGCGTGAAGCGGACGCCCCAGGCGGCTGCGACAGCGAGAAAGACGTAGGCCTGCAGCACCGAGATCAGGCTGCCGGCGACGAGCTTGCACGTCAGCAGCCACCAACGCGGCAGCGGGGCCGTCAGCAAAAGGCGCATCGAGCCCATCTCGCGGTCGTAGACAAGGCTCAGCGACGACTGCATGCCGTTGAACAGAAGGATCATGCCGACGAGGCCGGGAGTGATGTATATCTCATAGGTGATGTAGGTCTGGTAGGGCGGCGTGATCGAAAGGCCGAGCGCGGCGCGAAAACCGGCGGCGAAGACAATCAGCCATACGAGCGGGCGCGCGAGCGCCGCGAGAAGCCGACCGCGCTGGCCGAGAAAGCGCAGCGCTTCCCGCTGCAAGATGGCGCTGAGGGCGACAATGGCGCAATGGAAGAAGGCGGGCGCAGCTCTCCCCTGCGCATCCCGATCCAGCCTGTCGGCATCGACGACGTTCAGGGTCTTTGGCGGGTTCGGCGCGAAAGCATCCCGATCTGGCACAGCGTTCATGACACAGCTCCGGTTAACTCAATGAACCGCTCGCTGAGATCTGTACCGCCGATCTCACCTGCTTCGCCGGCGGCAAGCACGCGGCCGCGGTGAAGAATGACGAGTCGGTCCGGCGGGCGGATCTCATCGACGAGGTGAGTAGCCCAAAGCACGGTCAGGCCATCGTCCGCAGCAAGCCGGTGCACGTGGTCGACGATGGCGACGCGAGCGGCGGCATCAAGGCCGACCGTAGGCTCGTCGAGGAGCAGGACCGAAGGGCAGTGCATCAGGGCACGGGCGATCTCCATCCGTCGCCGATGGCCGCCGTTGAGCGCTTCGGCCCTTTCGCCGGAGCGTTCCGCCATTCCAAGCCGCTCGAGCACCGCCATCACCCGCACCTCGGCGCGGCGGCCGAAAAGACCGTGCAAGGCGGCGAAATAAAGAAGATTGCGCCGGACGGTGAGATCGAGGTCGACGGTCGGCTGCTGGAAGACGACGCCGATGTGCCGAAGGGCGCCGTGCGGTTCGCGCGCGAGATCATGACCGGCGATCGAGATCGCTCCAGCCCGCGGCGTGAAAAGCCGCGTCATCAGGCCGAATAGCGTCGACTTGCCAGCGCCGTTCGGCCCGAGGAGAGCGCAGAACTCACCGCGGGCTACGGAGAAGCTCACGTCTTCGAGTGCCTGCTTCGCCCCCCACATATGGGTTATCGACTCGATCACCAGTCCACTCATGCCCTCCCCCCTTGTCCGATGGTTTCCTGTCTGTCACGGGCGGGCAGCAGCCCCCCATGGAAAGCGGCCGACCTTGATCGACTTGACCGGTTCGCGCGCTGCCACATCGATCACCGTGACGTCGCCGGAAACGCCATTCGTGGTGAAAAGCTGTTTGTGATCGGGCGAGAAGGCCATGTGCCAGACGCGTCGGCCGACGAGAATGTATTCCTCGACCGCCAATGTCTTCATGTCGATCACGGCCACGTGGTTCGATGGGCCGAGCGCGACAAACGCCGTTTTGTCGTCGGGCGCGAATTCAAAGCCGACGGGCTGGATGAGGTCTGCATTGATCCCGGTGATGCCGAAAGCGATCTTGCCCTTCTCCGCCCGGGTTGCGACGTCGAAGACGGTGACCGTGCCACCGATCTCGGAGGATACCCAAAGCTCGCGGCCGTCCGCGGTGAACTCCGCGTGCCGAGGCCGGCTGTCGACCAGCGTATTGGCGAAAATCGTCATCGTCGCTGTGTCGATCCAATGGGCCATGTTTGTCGTCTCGGAAGTCGTCACGACGATCTTGCCATCCGGCGAAACAGCCATGCCCTCGGGCTCGATGCCTACATTGATCTGCGCAACGACGTTGCGGGTATCGACGTCGACTACTGTCGTCACCGCGTCGTCTTCGTTCGCGATCCACAGGTGCTTGTCGTCGGGTGCGAGCACGAACTGCTCCGGATCCTCGCCCGAAGGGAGCTCATGAAGAATTTCACCGGTTCGGGCATCCATTACCTCGACCGCGTCGCTGTCGGATGCACAGATATAGGCGCGCGAATGGTCAGAGTTGAACGTGATGCCGCGCGGGCGTTCGCCGGTGGCGATTGTGCGCACGACTTCGAGCGTCGCGGTGTCTATCACCGAGATGTTGTCGTCCTTCTCGTTCGTAACCCAGATTTCGCCGGCGGAAGCGGCGATCGGAAACGCGGCAATGGGAAGCGCCACTAGGAAAAGAAAGATCCGTCTCATCTCATCCCCCGAACGCCTGGCAGGCGCTTTCCGCACGGTCGAGGCCGAGCGTGTCCATGTCGTTGTCCTGGTGCAGATACCCATCGAGCGGTGCGAGCTCGACGAGGGCGCGGGCGTTCACAACCGGCATCGGCTGCCGCAATTGCCCGTTCCAATCGCGGTAGCTGAGCGAGCGGCCCTTGAAGCCGTCGAGGGCAAAGGCATCCGACAGAATGTAAGTCCGCAGCTTCACCGGATCGGCCGAGTTCGTCCGCGTCACCGCCTCGCCGACCGTGCGCAGCGCCGTCCAGGCGGCGTAATCGCGTGGACGCATCTCCCGCTTTGCCAAGACCTCGAAGCGGTTCTGCAACTGCACGGCCCCCCATTGTTCCAGAACGGGCGCCCATCCCTCGCCGCTTAAGCCGTCCGAGCCGGCAACCGGACGTGGCAGCCAGGTGTTATCGGCGACATAACGAGCGAAATCGTCGGCATCGTCGGCAATCAGCAGCACGTCGTGGTCGGGAAGGTCCTGCGTGAACAGCGGCACCTCTTTGCCGGCTGCGCGCCTCAGGTCAGTGTCGAAGGTCCAGGCCTTTTCGGCGAGGATTTCGACGCCGAACTTCGCCGCCGCGGCTCGCAAGGTTGCTGCGAAGTCCTCATCCTCTGGTCTGGGGCCGACGATCAGGGCCGTGCGCGTCCAGCGGCGCGCCCTCAACACCTGCATCAACGCATCGGCGCGCATCGAATCCTCCGCGATCGTGTGCAGGAGATTGGCACGACAGTCGTGGTCGCGCAGGCGGCGTTCGCCGGACGCGACGTTGAAGATAAGCGCGTCCCTCGCCTCAGGCAGGTCGGCGACGGTCAGGATGCTTTCGGCGGGCGCATCGAGGAGAACTACCGGCGAGGCAGCGAGCGCCGTTTTCGCCGCCGCCGCAAGGTCGCCTCCCGGCACAATGGAGATGACCTGCAGCCTGTATTGGTGGCCGAGGAAGCGGCCGGTCGTCTCGCTATCGGCCAGAGCGACCTTCGCTCCTGCGATTCCCAGGTCCGTGGGGATTGGATCGAGATTGGAAAGCACCGGCGGCGCCTTCTGCTCCTGACGCAGATAGGTCACGGCAACGGTGACCTCCGCCTGAACCGGCCCGGCAGCGCCAAGAAGCGCGGCCAGGAGGCCTGCGGACATTGTCCGTCTGATGCGGATCTCTGGCATTGGACACTCCTCCCGCCGAAGACGTTAAAGCGGCGCCGCGGAGGGCGGAATACGACCTAGGTCGCGGCCCGGCATGGTACCTAGGTCGTATTCCGCGGCACCGGCGACGGGCGTTACAAAAACCTCAGCGAGATCGTGGAGGAGGAAAGATGTCCAGAAACCATATCCGAGCCGGGCTTGCGGGGCTCGCACTGTTGGCAACAGCAACGATGGTCGTCGCGCATGGCGACGTCGCGCCCCAGCCCGTCAACACCGACGCGTTGCCGGAAATAGGCGAGGAGTGGCTGACGGAGAACCCCTATCGGGAGGCCAAGGTCGGGCACGATGTCTGGCTGAAGGCGGTCGAGATCGGTGCATCCGGCTTCAACCAGAACTGTGCCCGCTGCCACGGGCTCGGCGCCGTATCGGGCGGGCTTGCCCCCGACCTTCGCTTCCTGGAAGCAGAAGAATACGGCGACGAATGGTTCATAGAGCGCTTCCGCCACGGTTACACCCAGGATGGCACGACCAAGATGCCGGCCTTCGGCGATATTCTCGGCCAGAAGGCGGCCTGGGCGATCCGGACCTATATCGAGACGCGGCCCGCGGACGGAGCGCTCGATGCTCACGCGGACCGGCTTCATGAAATGCGGAATGAGCTTGCTTCGACCAAGGTAGAGGATCCCAAGGCGCTGAAGAGCGAACTCGAAAAGATCGCTGCCGAGGTGGAGACGGCTTCCGGTGCACCGGTCGCCGACAGCGTCGCCTACGAGGCGGCCCGCATTCTCGCCGAAACGCCGGAAAGCTGGAAGAAAGCGAGCGAAATCCTGACCGTCGGGCTCTCGGCGACGGAGTGAGCCATGCATCCTCTCAGGGCCATGGCGCTCGTGGCATTGGCCTGCGCCGCCGTGCCGGACGTGGCCTTCGCACGATGCGAAGGCCACGTGCCGCAGCCCAAACCGCAGAACACCTTTCCACAGGACGTCGGGCGCTCTTTCGATCGGGTGCTCGAGGAGGGCTGGATCGAGTTTGCGATCTATGAGGATTTCCCGCCGTGGTCCTATGAAGAGAACGGCCAAGCACGCGGGATCGATGTGGACATCGGCCATTCAATCGCTGAAGCACTCGGCGTCGAAGCTCGTTTCCGGCTGGTCCAGGCGGGGGAGACGCTCGACGCAGACCTCCTCAACTACGTGTGGAAAGGCGCGGCGATCGGCGGCCACGTCAGCGACGTGATGCTGCACGTGCCCTATGACAGCGAATATGCGTGCCGGATCGAGCAGGTGACCTTCACCGGCCAATACGCAACCGAGACCATCGCGATCGCCTACGACAAGAGGGATTACCCAGAAAAAGGACCGACGCCACCTTTCTTCCGCTATGACACGGTGGCCGTGGAAAACGACTCCATTGCCGACTTCTACCTGACCTCTCTCCTCGGCCCGGTGGACAAGATTCGCCGCTACCGCAGTACCGCGCTTGCCATGGAAGGTCTGGCATCCGGCGAGACCATGGCCGCGATGGCGCCGCGCGCGGAGCTTGAGGCGGCCGTCGCCTCGCAATCCTCGGCGAGCCTCGCGGTGCACGAACCGGCACTTGTGGGCTTCGCCCGCGGGAAATGGACTGTCGGGGTCGGCGTGAATTTTCAGCACAAGGATCTCGCCTATGCTGTCGACGACGCCATTGCGGCGGCGCTGGCCAACGGAAGGATCGCTGCGATCTTCAGGAACTGGGGCGTGACCTTCGAGCCCCCGACAAGATGACAACCTCGAGACCGTCGAAGCTCCCGCAGCGGCGATGGCCGCAGACCCTTCCCTGATGTTGCGCTTCATGACGTCCATGTCGTGGAACAATAGTTCGCTGCAGTCAGCGCGTCGGCCTCGTTGCACCCGGTCGGGGATATGCAGGCACGCAACGTGTCGCAACGAACTGAGATTGCTGACCCGCGTGGGGCTGTAGTCTCCGCAGAATAACGCTTATCTTCATGAGCGGATGGAGCAGCGCCGCTCCCAAGCGATCGGCTACTACGCCTGCGGAGACGACGATGTTTGTCTTGATTCTCGGCCTACTGATCTTTCTGGGCGTGCACTCGGTTCGTATTTTTGCGCCGGATTGGCGCAATCGGCGCATTGCAGCTATGGGGGACGGACCCTGGAGAGGGCTCTATTCGCTCACCGCGCTGATCGGTTTCGCGCTGATCGTCTTGGGATTTGCCATTGCCAGGCAGGATGCTCCTATCCTTTACGAGCCACCGGACTGGATGAAGCATATCGCACTTGCGTTGATGCTTTTCGCCTTCATCAGCCTCGCAGTATTTGTCTTGCCGGCAGGTCGCCTGAAGCCGGTTCTGAAGCACCCAATGCTCATATCGGTGAAGATCTGGGCACTTGCGCATCTGCTCGCCAATGGCGATCTCGCCTCGCTTTTGCTTTTCAGTGCGTTCCTTTCCTGGGCGGTTGCGGATCGCATCTCGGTCAAACGTCGGGGCGATAACGTCCCGGCGCCGGGGCCGGCAAAATGGGACCTCACGGCTGCGATCGCAGGCTTCTTGCTTTACGTGCTGTTCGTGTGGAGGCTGCACGAATGGCTGATTGGCGTTACGCCGCTTCCGTGATCTATCGTCTTTCGGATACAGCACCCTATCAGGGTCAGGATAGGCCCCGATCTTTTTCACGCCAGCGGCGATCGCCGAGGGGCAGGTGCTCCTGCGGGAGCGGCCGCCACCTATTGAACGGTGCCATGGCTGGTCTATCATGCGAGCATGGTCTCGGTCCCTAACGCCACCACCGCTATCCGCCCGGAATTGCAGCCACAAGACGCGTCGGTTGTGCCGGGCCGCTATTGGCACGCGCTCGCTGACGGGCGCATCCAGTGCGATCTCTGTCCACGATTTTGCAAGTTGCATGAGGGGCAACGGGGGCTCTGTTTCGTCCGCGCTCGCCAGGGCGACCGGATGGTGCTGACGACCTACGGCCGCTCCAGCGGCTTCTGCGTGGATCCGATCGAGAAGAAGCCGCTCAACCATTTTCTGCCGGGCACCGCCGTCCTGTCGTTCGGCACGGCCGGCTGCAATCTTGCCTGCCGGTTCTGCCAGAATTGGGACATCAGCAAGTCTCGCGCGATCGACACGCTCGCCGACGCCGCTTCCCCCGCGGCGATCGCCCGGGCGGCCACGGATCTCGGCTGCCGCAGCGTTGCCTTCACCTACAACGACCCCGTCATTTTCCATGAATACGCCATCGACGTGGCCGATGCCTGCCGCGAGCGGGGGATCAAAAGCGTCGCGGTCACGGCCGGCTATGTCTGCCCCGAACCACGCACCGAATTCTACCGCCACATGGATGCGGCCAATGTCGATCTCAAGGCTTTCACCGAGCGCTTTTACCAGCGCGTCTGCAGCGGCCAGCTCCAGCCGGTGCTCGACACACTTGTTTATCTCAAGCGCGAGACCTCCGTCTGGTTCGAGATCACGACTCTGCTCATTCCCGGCGAGAACGATTCCGAGGCGGAGATCGAGGCGCTGACGCAATGGATCATTGACGAACTTGGGCCCGATGTGCCGCTTCACTTCACGGCCTTCCATCCCGATTGGAAGATGATGGACAAGCCGCCCACCGCGCCCGACATGCTGACACGGGCGCGCCGGATCGGCCTCCAAAACGGGCTGCGTTACGTCTACTGCGGTAACGTGCACGATGACGTCGGCGGCAGCACATGGTGCCGTGCCTGCGGCGCATGCCTGATCGCCCGCGACTGGTACCGCTTGCTATCCTGGGCTCTCGACGCCGAGGGCCGCTGCCACCGTTGTGGCACGCCTTGCCCGGGCGTGTTCGAGCCGCACCCGGGCGACTGGGGCGCCTATCGCCGGCCGGTGCGTATCGCGCCGACGGCGCCGGCTTGACCGCCAGCGAAAACGGCTGAACGCCGCCCGTCGCGGAACAAGGGCTATTACCGCAGTAGCCGGAGATCGCGCTGAAGCGCAGAATGATTGCTACAGCGCCGCGTCTTATCAGACGCGCAAAGGACGATGTAACACTTTGAATTGCTGCATGTTTTTATCCGTAAATCGGGTTCGATTTACGGAAATAGGTAGCAGTCAGAGGGTGGCGAGTCCTGTGGTAAGTCCCCTCTGAAACTCATCCAACAATGATTGCTCGCGACCGAGATAGCGGGGCGAGAAATGCATGGGAACGCATCTTGAAACGCCTGCGGCGGCGGCGATACTTCCCGCCTGAGATGCCGTCAGGTGCCTCTTGGAAGCTGCGATGGCCTTGTCCTCATCAAGGAAGCCGCCCTCGATGAAGAGGTAATCCGACCCTTCCGCCAAGGCAAGCCAACGCGAGAGGTTCGCGTCAGTGAATGCCAGGTCCGTTGCGTAGCAGATACGCTCACCGGGAGCGGTGACGAGTGCCTTGGCACTAAGAAGATCGCCAAGTTTCCTGTCGCCATTTACCGAAAAATTGACCATGCTTTTCAGTGGGCCTTGGCGAGGCTTCGCATGCCTCACCATGGCCTATACCAACCCGCGACTTCGGTCTGCGCGTCGCGATGCTTTCCGCCCAGCGTTGCCGCGTAGTAAGCCGCAACGGCGCTGACAAACAGGGCAGCGGCGGTCAAGAACGCACCCATCAGAGCAACCTTTCGGGCATTGTCAGCTATCTCACGCGCATTCGCTGCTGCTGCCTTGGCGTCGGTTAGGAGCGCATCTACTCGTTGCTGAGCGGCGGCTTCGTCGATTCCTGCACGCGCGGCGACGGTGGAGGTCAGGTACTGCCGATCAGCCTCATTCAAGCTGTCCTCGGCAACCGATGCGATGAGAATGCGACCAACCTCGCCACGCGTTTCCGGTGGCAGGGGCGTCTGCGACGTGGCGTTGCCACGCAAGAAACGATCGACAGCGAGATCGTAGGTGCGTGCATCCTCGGGACCGGCCGCGGCGCCGGCGGTCACCACACTGGCAGATCCGGCCGCAGTCGCGGCAACCCCGGCCGCACCGGATAGCGCGACCAGGGTGCTGAACACGACGCCCAGTGCCCATACGATCAAGCCGTGGGAGCCGTCACGAATATCGGACTCGTATTCACTTGCGTCGCCTATCCGGCGGCGTAAGCGTCCCGCAAGATAACCGCCGGCGAAATAGCTCGACACTTGCACCCATAGCATCCACAGCGCTGCGGCAACGGCGAACCAGATCAACGGTCTGCCCGCTCCCTCATCGAAGTCAGCGAATGTCAGCCCGAGTGCCGATCCGAAAGCGAGCAGGACAACGGATATGGCGCTCGCGACTATGGCTCCAGCAAAAATGGCTGCCCAATCTACATAGGAGGGTTCCTCGGTTGACGTCACAGGCACAATGGATTCCTTGGATTCCTTGCTTGGAGGCAATTCAGAGAGGGTCATTTGATTATCTCCTGCGTCCTAAGCGCCCACTTCAACCGAGTTTGGCCGAGGATCCGACCGGAATCTGGCGGTTGGTGAAGCCTTGGCGTCCCATCTAATCTTTCGCGGCTGCATATGCTGCCAGCTCCGGGGAGCTGGTTGGTGTCACGGCACAGCGATTAATTCAGGCCGACTAAGGACAGCAACGCCATGATGACGACAACGAGCCCCACGAGATAAATGAGACCGTGCATGTCGGGTCCTCCAAAACATAACTCTGGTTGCTACAACCATTGGAAGGAAAGAACGTTCCCGTAGTCACGCCAGATCGAGCAGCTGCAGCAGCCATCCCTATGACGACAAAGCTGCATTAAAGGTCTGCGATTAGCCGGCGCGCTCTGTCGGGCTGGAACCTACCCGTCTCATTGTCGATCGCGCCATTGAAAAGTGTGGTGAGCTGGATGGTAGTTTATGTCATTGTTAGCGGCGATAGCCTGAAACTTTTAGGCAAGTCCGTCGTCGCCTCCTGAACATGGATGTCTCGGGCAACCCACCATACAGGTCACCCCGCCAGCGGTCTGACACCTTTGACGACAACGATTACGACACTCTCCGCGCCTCCACGCCATTGCCCCTCAGCAGGGCCATCAACAGCGTCCTTTGCGCGTCTGACAAGACGCGCGGCGCTGTAGTGATCGCTGAACCGCAAATCTGGGCGGCAGTCGCTTGAACCCGGCGCCGCATAGACACCGCCAAGTTCTCTAAGATGAGTAAAGGCATAGGAGAGCCATTTTTTGCCGGATGTCATGGCTAGCCCTTGATGCATATGATGGGGCGCATGCGCGCCACACGCCGGGCAAGGCCGGCCCGCTCAGCAGCAAGGACGACGGCTTCGACATCCTTGTAGGCGCCAGGTGCTTCGTCTGCCACACCGCGGCTGGAGGGACTGCAGACCAGAATTCCTTGCGCTGCGAGATCGTCAACGATCTGGCGGCCGCCCCAGAGCTTCAGCGCCGCGTGGCGCGACATCGCCCTCCCAGCCCCATGACAGGCGGACGAAAACGCCTTCTCCTCGCTCGTCGACTCGCCAGCAAGCACATAGGAGCTTGTTCCCATGCTGCCGCCGATAAGGACGGGCTGTCCAACCGTGCGGAATGCTTGCGGAACAACTGGATGGCCGGCCCCGAGCGAACGGGTTGCGCCCTTGCGATGGACGAAGAGTTCGCGGCGCACGCCAGCCACGACGTGAGACTCGAGCTTGCAGGTGTTGTGCGAGACGTCGAACAAGAGTTCGAAAGTGGCTTCAGGAAAATAGTCCCCGAAGACCTGGCGGCTGTAATGGCCAAGGATCTCCCGATTTGCCAGTGCGCAGTTGATCCCGGCGCGCATCGCCCCGAGGTACCGCTCCCCGAGCTCGGACTTGATGGGCGCACAGGCCAGTTCGCGGTCCGGAAGGATGATCCCTGCAGCCGGCGCAGCGTTCGCCATTTCCTTCAGGAATTCGCTGCCGATCTGGTGGCCGAGCCCGCGGGAGCCGCAATGAATCGTCACCACGACGCCGTCCAAGCGTAAACCGTATGCGGCAGCAGCCTCCTCATCGAAGATCTCAACCACGGCCTGCACTTCCAGATAGTGGTTGCCGGAGCCTAAGGTGCCCATTTCCCGCCGCTGGCGGTCCTTTGCACGGTCTGAGACAAAATCCGGCCTGGCGCCTTCCATCCGCCCGCCTTCTTCGATGCACTCCAGATCCCGCTCTTCGCCCCAGCCATGCTCTACGGCCCAGCGTGCACCACCTGTGAGCATCGCGTCGATCTCGGCATCGTCGAGCGTGATCTTTCCCCGACTTCCAACGCCTGCGGGGATTTGCCGGAACAGGGATTCGGCCACTGCTTCCTGCCGCGGCAGAATATCCTCTACCGATAGGCCGGTGAGCATCGTTCGCACGCCGCAGGAAATGTCGAAACCGACGCCGCCGGCAGAAACCACGCCTCCTTCCGCCGGATCGAAGGCGGCCACGCCGCCGATCGGAAACCCATAGCCCCAATGGGCATCGGGCATCGCGATAGAGGCAGACACGATCCCAGGTAGGGTGGCGACATTGCAGGCCTGCTGACCGACCTTGTCGTCCATCTCGGTGATCAGTTGCTCATCCGCGAAGATGATCGCCGGCACGCGCATCGCTCCGGTCGGTTCGATACGCCACGTAACCGGATTGAGCTCAGTGAAATTTGCCGGATTCATCGAAGCGCCTCATACATCAATCACACACCGCGCAGACCAGAGGCCATTATCGTCTCGCGCCACTTCCAATTCCGTGAGCGTGGCTCCCTTCGGTTCGCAAGCCGGTGCATGCCGCGCCACGTCAACGGGCTCACCCCAGAGCGAGCCCCGTAAAGCGAGACCTTCCATGTGGATCGCGAAACACCCGAAAAGCATCTTGCGGGTCGCCATCTCGTAAATGATGGCGTCGAGCCAGTCCACGAATAGCAATTCCAGGTCGTTTTGACGGCATTCGACTTCAACCTGGCTATCCGCGGCGATCGGACTGTCGGTGACAATCCGGGTCAGGCCCAAGGCGGCCTGCTCGAAGGCCTCCACAACCGACCGGCCCCTTCCGCACACCCCGATGTCGGCGTCATGATGGAAATGCTCCCAGCCAGAAGCGGATATCTGGCCCGTCGCGTTCATTGCAGGCCATCCCTTCCCCACCGACCTGCCGAACACTCCGGAGCAGACGGCCGGCGCGTGGTGAAACCATACCATGCTGCCCCCTAGCCGTCGAGAAAACAGCCGCGCCAGCTATGGAACTTGGCCTGCGACTAACCGCTGGATCGCTGTCTGAGCCATCATCTGGATTGATAACGAGATTTACAACTATAAATTTGGACGACGCTGATGGTCTCCTTATGGTGCGCCAACGACCTGAGGAGCCGGAAAAATGCGGAAATACGATGTGGTCATCATTGGCGGTGGAATTGCGGGCTTGTCGCTCGCCTATTTCCTGAGCCAGCACCGCTCGGTTGCTGTCATTGAACGGGAGGACGCGCTCGGTTACCACAGCACCGGCCGATCCGCCGCCGAGTTCGTTCTGCGATACAATGCGCCGGAAGTGTGCGCGCTGGCGAGGATCGCCAAGGATTTCTTCGATAAACCGCCGCAGGGGTTTGCCGATGTGCCGCTATTGAAGCGGCGCGGCGGCGTCATGATTGCCAGCGCGGACAAAATCGAGCGGTTCGAAACGGTTCTGGCGGAGGAACGCGCGTTCACGCCGGAAATCGAGCGTCTGACACCACAAGAGGCCGTGTCTCGCATTCCGATCCTCAAACGCGGCTACGTTGCTGCCGCTTACTATGACCCGAATTTCTGGGACATCGAGGTGCAAAACCTGCTTCAGGGCTACATCAGGGGCGCCCGGCGGAACGGCAGCGAGATCCTGGAACGCCATGAGATTTTGTCGGCCGAGCGCGATGGAGCCGCCTGGATCCTGATGACGGCCGGCGGTGAAATAAGCGCGAAGGTCGTCGTCAATGCCGCCGGCGCCTGGGCCGATCCGGTCGCCGCGCTCGTCGGCGTCGAGCCGATCGGCATCGTTCCGCATCGCCGCACCGCCATTACCGTCGATCTCCCGGATGGGGTGGACGCGACAACCTTGCCGGAAATCAACGAGATAGACGAGGACTTTTACATGAAGCCGGAAGGCGGGCGGCTGCTCGCCTCGCCAGCGGACGCTACACCTTGCGAGCCGTCCGATGTCCAGCCGGAGGAGATCGATGTCGCCTGGGCTGCACATTACGTGGAGGAAGCCACCACAATCTCCGTGCGGCGGATCGCAAAGAGCTGGGCGGGTCTGCGCAGCTTCGCGGCCGACAAGCTGCCCGTTATCGGCTTTGCGCCAGGACGATCGGACTTCTTCTGGCTTGCCGGCCAGGGCGGATACGGCATCCTCACGTCGCCGCCACTGGGGCAGCTTGCGGCAAGCCTGTTGATCGACACGCCCGTGCCGGAGGCGTTTCGACGCGAGGCGCTCGATCCCCGCTCCTTCTCTCCTGCCCGCTTTTAAAAGTAGCAAGAGCATCGCCGGCGCAGAAATACGGATAAGCCTTGAGCCGTGCGAACTGCTGTGACGCTCGAATCTAGATCCCGGAAAATCCTTCTTCATCGATGTCGCCGGCGCCTAGCGCCACGAACTGGTCCAAAAGCCACGAAGCCGCCGGCCCCGGCGGTGTGTCGCGCCGCCAGACGCCGGCGAAACGATAGATCCCGCCATTGTGGTCGGGGATCGCCAGTCGCATAAGCGTGCCGTCCTCGATATCGGGCTGGACCAAAGGCAGAGGCATGTTGCCCCAGCCGAGCCCCTGGCGTAGCAGCGCGTGCTTGGCACCGAGGTCGGCGAGCCTCCAGGTGCGCGGACTGACCACGGCGAAGTCCTGCCCCTCGGTCAAGACAGAGCGATCCGTCAGGACGAGCTGGACATGATTGCGCGCCTCCCCAGGCTCGATTCTCTCCATGCGCCCGAGCGGATGGTCGGGCGCTGCCACGGGAACCATCGGCACCGACCCTGCCGCAATACAACTCACCCCCTCGACGGCCGTTGCCAACGGGCCGGAAATCCCGATCACTGCCTTGCGTTCCAGCACCGCCGCGGTAACTGCGCCCAAGGCCTCGACATGCAGGCACAGCGACACTGTCGGAAACGCCTCGGCGAAGGCGCGCAACGCCTTTCCGATCCTCTCCGCCGGCAGCATCACGTCGACGGCGATGTACACCTCCGCTTCCAGTCCATCGATCAAACCCTTCACCTTGGCGCGTAGCCCGTCGATTCCCTGAGCAAGCGCGCGTGCCTCCGCGAGCACCGTTCGTCCTGCGGCGGTCAGCTTGGGCTTGCGTGTACGGTCGCGTTCGAACAGCTCAAGTCCGAGCTGCGCTTCCAGATTGGCGATTCCGTAGCTGATGACCGAAACGGCCCGGTTGAGGTTGCGGGCCGCGCCTGCAAAACTCCCGGCATCGACCACCGCCAGGAACACGCGAAGCTGCTCGAAAGTTGGAGTGCCGGGATTGGACATAGTTCAACTTTCTCGAACAAATATCTCGTAATTATCTCACTTACTAAGAAAGCCGACAAGCCTGTATACACGATCGAAACAGCCAAGCCGGCAGGAACTGGCGAACCAGGAGGCGTGCAGGTCACATTCGCCGGATCTTTCGAGGACCATAGACGGAGGACGTGAGGATCAAGATTTCCAGAGCCGGATCATCGCCACCCACAGAAAGAGGCGCTGCGTCGGGCGAGCCGTCTTCCGGAGGCCACTGTTGGCCTCAACACTGAACGAACGAAGGGAGAAAGCTCATGTCAATCGGAACGCAGGTGACCGTTCTTCGATCAGAATCCATGTCCGTTGCTCACGTTCGCAGCGAACATGTTGTCGAGAAGGAGAGCATCGCAATCCCCAATTCGGACTCGTTCAGCACCATCGTTCAACTTCGCCCCTTCAAGGATCATCGTTTGTGGCGAAACGGACGGCTGGTGCATGACGGAAGCCACGCGCAAGGAGCATTGTCGATCACGCATCTTGCCGAGGATTGGCGCTGCGAGCATCGCTCAGCCTTTGACAACATCCGCTTTACGATCGACCGCAAGGTCTTGAGCGACTTTTTGCTCGATAACGGAAAGGCCAACCTTCCCGATCTAAAGTGCGAGTCCGGCCAGATCGACCCGGTGATGTATCACCTTGGCCAAGCACTCTTGCCCGCAGTTGCAGATCCGGAGAACGCCGACAAGCTGTACGTGGACCACATACTGCTCGCTTTTCAGGCTCATCTCGTAAGTCGTTACGGTGGCGTTGATTTGGCGCCGGTCCGGCAACACGGCCTTGCCCGACGTCAATTGGCAGCCGCGACGGCATACCTTACGGAACACGCGTCGCGCAAAATTTCAATGACCGAGGTCGCGTCGATATGCGACCTGTCCACAAGCCACTTCATTCGGGCATTCAAGAAATCGACGGGGCGCACGCCGCACCGGTGGCTGACCGAACACCGGATCCAAAAAGCCCAAGACCTGCTCCTGGGCAAGACGCCCATAGCGGAAATCGCCGTCAGTTGCGGCTTCACGGATCAAAGCCACCTGACGCACGTTTTTTCGTCCATTTGCCATGTCTCGCCAGCTGTGTGGCGACGAATGCAGCGCAAATGATGAGGCGACCTTCTTGTAAACAGTGCAACCCATGGAACGGCCGTCTGCGTCGCGACCGCCCGGTGGCAAACACAGCGCCCTCGTCAGGCGTCATCGGCTGTTCACGCTAAGCTGTTTGAAGGAGAGGTTGCGTAAGTCGATGAAAAAATCATCCATCCGAGCAATTTTCGACAATAAGCGCAGTTTTCTACAATCAGCATCCTTTCGCATATCTAAAATCAGCATCTCGCCCATCCAGGATCAGTATCCTTTAGCACGTTCTAATAACCACATGGAGGTCTCAATGCCGAACGCCACGCCGACCCCTGGCTCCCTTCTGATATCGCCGACGGATCATGCGTTGATCATGATCGATTTCCAGTCGCAGATGGCCTTTGCGACCAAGTCGATCGATGCGGTGCAACTGCGTAACAATGCCGCGCTGGTGGCGCACGCCGCTGCGGGCTTCAAGGTGCCGACGATCCTCACGACCGTCGCCGAAAAGAGCTTCTCAGGCCCGATGTTCGGCGAGATCACCGAGGCCTTCCAAGGCCAGGCGCTGCTCGACCGCACGTCGATGAACACTTGGGAGGACGCGGCGGTGATCGAGGAGGTCAACCGCATCGGCAAGCCGCGGCTGGTCTTCTGCGGACTGTGGACCTCCGTCTGCATCGTCGGCCCGACGCTCTCGGCGCTCGATCAGGGCTTCGAAGTCTATGTGATCGCCGACGCCTGCGGCGACGTCTCGGAGGAAGCGCATGAGCGCGCCATGGAACGCATGGTCCAGGCCGGCGTCAGGCCGATGACCTCGCTGCAATATATGCTGGAACTGCAGCGCGACTGGGCCCGCACCGAGACCTACGACATGACGACCGGTATCGCGAAGAGATTCGGCGGCGCCTATGGCCTCGGCATCATCTACGCCAAGACCATGTTCGGTGCGTCCGAAGGACACTGAACGCTCCGGCTGCTTCAACCGTTCCGTCCGCATCGGGCGGAACGGCTCGTCTTGCCGAAAGGACCATGCCGATGAAAATGTACCTGATATCGCTCGGCACCGGACTGCTCGTGGGCGTCATTTACAGCCTGCTCAACGTTCGCTCGCCGGCGCCTCCGGTGATTGCACTGATCGGACTGCTGGGCATGCTCATCGGCGAGCAGGCAGTGCCGGTCGTCAAACGCCTGATCTCGGGCGATCCAGTGAACGTTTCCTGGCTTAACAGCCGGTGTGTCCCGCATGTCTTTGGAAAACTGCCGACCGGAGTCGATCATAAGGATATGCCCGACCAACCGAAGACGCGGGAGATCGGATGATGCCGACCCGTCGCGGCTTTCTGGGAGCAGCGTCCGCGCTGGCGCTTCCCGGCCTATATTCACCGGCGCGTGCCGCCGATCCCGCTTCGATTTCTGGAGACGAGCCAATGAGCGCCGATCTGATCCTCCATCATGGCCTTGTAACCACGCTCGACCGGACAAACCCGAACGCAACGGCCGTCGCCGTCAAGGACGGCAAGTTTCTCGCCGTCGGCGGCGATGCCGAGATCATGGCGCTTGCCGGGCCCGGCACGAAGGTTATCGACCTCAAGGGCCGGCGCGTGTTGCCGGGGCTTATCGACAACCACACCCACGTCGTGCGCGGCGGCCTGAATTTCAATATGGAACTGCGCTGGGATGGCGTCCGCTCGCTTGCCGATGCGATGGATATGCTGAAACAGCAAGTGGCGATCACGCCGGCGCCGCAATGGGTGCGCGTCGTCGGCGGCTTCACCGAGCATCAGTTCGAGGAGAAGCGCCTGCCGACGCTCGAGGAGATCAATGCGGTCGCCCCCGATACGCCGGTCTTCCTGCTGCATCTTTACGATCGCGCGCTTTTGAACGCCGCCGCGTTGCGTGCCGTCGGCTATACCAAGGAAACGCCGAACCCTCCGGGCGGCGAGATCGCCCGCGACGCCAACGGCAACCCGACCGGCATGCTGATCGCCAGGCCGAACGCCGGCATTCTCTACGCGACGCTCGCGAAGGGCCCGAAGCTGCCCTTCGAGTACCAGGTCAACTCCACGCGGCATTTCATGCGCGAGCTCAATCGGCTCGGCGTCACCGGCGTCATTGATGCAGGCGGCGGTTTCCAGAACTATCCGGACGACTATGCGGTGATCCAGAAGCTTGCCGACGACGGCCAGATGACCGTTCGCCTTGCATACAATCTCTTCACCCAGAAGCCGAAGAAGGAAAAGGACGATTTCCTCAACTGGACGAAGTCGGTCAAATACAAGCAGGGCGACGACTACTTCCGCCACAACGGCGCGGGCGAAATGCTGGTGTTCTCCGCCGCCGACTTCGAGGACTTCCGCGAGCCGCGGCCCGACATGCCGCCGGAGATGGAAGGAGAACTCGAGGCGGTCGTGCGCATCCTTGCCGAGAACCGCTGGCCCTGGCGGCTGCATGCGACCTATGACGAGACGATCTCGCACGCGCTCGATGTCTTCGAAAGGGTCAATCAGGATATCCCGCTCGAAGGCCTCAACTGGTTCTTCGATCATGCCGAGACAATCTCGGAACGTTCGATCGACCGCATTGCCGCTCTTGGCGGTGGCATCGCCGTCCAGCACCGCATGGCCTATCAGGGGGAATATTTCGTCGAGCGCTACGGCCTCGGCGCGGCCGAGGCAACGCCGCCGGTCGCGCGCATGCTGGAAAAGGGCGTCAAGACATCGGCGGGCACTGACGCCACGCGCGTCGCCTCCTACAATCCCTGGGTCTCGCTTTCCTGGATGATCACCGGCCGCACCGTCGGCGGCATGCGCATCTATCCGCAGCGCAATTGTCTCGACCGCGAAACGGCGCTGAGGATGTGGACCGAAAACGTCACCTGGTTCTCCAACGAGGAAGGCAAGAAGGGGCGCATCGAGAAGGGCCAGTTCGCCGACCTGATCGTCCCCGACAAGGATTTCTTCGCCTGCGCCGAGGACGAGATTTCGTTCCTGACTTCCGACCTTACCGTCGTCGGCGGCAAGGTCGTCTATGCGGCGGGCATCTTTGCCGACCATGACGAGAGCGACGTGCCGCCGGCCATGCCCGACTGGTCTCCGGTCAGAACCTACGCGGGCTACGCCGCCTGGGGCGAACCGGAAGGGGCCGGCAAGCGCTCGCTGCGCCGAACGGCGATCGCCACCTGTGGCTGCGCCAACAACTGCGGTGTCCATGGCCATGATCATGCCGGGGCCTGGACGTCGAAGCTGCCGGTCGCCGATCTCAAGGGCTTTTGGGGCGCACTCGGCTGCTCCTGCTGGGCCGTCTGAGGAAGGGAGGCGTGATGATCCCGGCTTCAACGTTCGAAACCCAGCTCGCGGCCCGTGCGAGGCTGCTCTTCGCCGCGCCGGCCTTGCGGTGGGCGGCGCTGCTTGCGCTTTGTTCGGCCTATATCCAGGGTCCCTTGACGAAGATCTTCGACTTCGGCGGGGCGCTTGCCGAGATGAACCATTTCGGTCTCCATCCGGCGCCCTTCTTCGCCGTCGCGGTGATCGTCTTCGAACTCGCCGCCTCTGCAATGATTCTTAGCGGTTTCTTCCGCTGGCTCGCCGCGCTCGCGCTTGCGGCCTTCACGCTGGCGGCGACTTTCGTCGCGCTACGCTTCTGGGAGCTCGCCCCAGGACAGGGACGTCTCATGGCGACCAACGCGTTCTTCGAGCATCTGGGCCTCGTCGGCGCGTTCCTGATAGTCGCATGGCAGGACCTCCATCAGCTGAGGTTCAATCAGCCATGACAGAGGCGACGGCCCCCTCCAGCGGCTTCGCACCGCTGCGCCAGAAGGTCTTTGCGACGCTCTGGATTGCGACCGTCATCGGCAATACCGGTAGCTTCATCCGCGATGTCGCGAGTGCGTGGCTGGTGACCGACCTTTCGCCGGCCCCCGCCGCCGTCGCCACGATCCAGGCGGCCGGCACGCTGCCGATCTTCCTCCTGGCGATTCCGGCGGGCGTCCTGTCGGACATTCTCGACCGCCGCAAATTTCTGATCGTCATCCAGCTGATGCTTGCCTGCGTCAGCGTCTGCCTCCTGCTTCTCTCGGCGACCGGCTATCAGTCGGTAAGCTCCCTGATTACGCTCACCTTCGCAGGCGGTGTCGGGGCTGCGCTGATGGCGCCGACCTGGCAGGCGATCGTGCCCGAACTCGTCGAGAAGAAAGACGTCAAGAGCGCCGTCGCACTGAATTCGCTAGGGATCAACATCGCGCGGTCGATCGGACCGGCGGTCGGCGGGGTGCTGCTCGCCTGGTTCGGCGCCGCCGTGACCTACGGCGTCGATGTCATCAGCTATCTCTTCGTCATCAGCGCGCTCCTCTGGTGGAAGCGCCCGCCGGACGCCGAGGACGCGCTCTCGGAAAGATTCGCCGGGGCCTTCCGGGCCGGCCTGCGCTACGCCAAGGCAAGCCACGAGCTTCATGTGGTCCTGTTGCGAGCCGCCGTCTTTTTCGCGTTCTCGAGCGCGGTATGGGCCCTCCTGCCTTTGGTCGCCCGCAATCTCCTCGGCGGCGATGCCGGTTACTACGGCATTCTGCTCGGCGCGGTCGGCGCCGGTGCGATCGGTGGTGCCGTTCTGATGCCGACGTTGCGCGCCCGCTTTGATGCGGACACGCTTCTTCTTGGCGCCGCAGGCGTGACGGCTGCGGTCATGGCGGGGCTCTCGTTTGCGCCCTCACAATGGCTGGCGCCTGTGGTGCTTCTCGCCCTCGGGGCCGCCTGGATTACTGCTCTGACGACACTCAACGGCGCCGCACAGTCGATCCTGCCGAACTGGGTCCGCGGCCGCTCCCTGGCCGTCTACCTGACGGTGTTCAACGGGGCGATGACCGCCGGCAGCCTCATTTGGGGAGTTGTCGCCGAGGCGGCTGGTGTTCCGCTCACCTTGTTGATCGGCGCCGGTGGCCTGTTCGCCGTCGGCCTTCTCTTTCATCCGCTCAAGCTTCCGAGAGGCGAGGCCGATCTCGTCGCGTCGAACCATTGGCCGGAGCCGCTCACTGCCGAGCCCATCGAGAACGACCGCGGCCCGGTCATGATCCTCATCGAATATCGGATCGCAAGAGCCGACAGGGAGGGATTTCTCAATGCCCTCCATCGCCTGTCGCAGGAGCGGCGGAGGGATGGCGCCTATAGCTGGGGTGTGACGGAAGACGCGGCGGATCCGGAACGGATCGTCGAATGGTTCATGGTCGAGTCCTGGGCAGAGCACCTCAGACAGCATCGGCGAGTCTCAAAGGCCGACGCCGATGTGCAGCAGGAGGTTCTGCGCTTCCAGCAAGGACCGGAGGCGCCGGTCGTGCGTCACTTCCTCGCCGTCAACAGTCCACGCGCCAATCGCCGCAGTTAGAGCAATTCCATTGCCCGAGACTCCCGTGCCGGCCTCGAAGCGGTTCTACGGCTCTAATCTCTCAGGCCGCCCGCGACCAAGCGCGCCTTCGGCGCGGGCTTGCAGATAGGCGTAGATGTCGTCGATGTAGGGAGCGAAATTGGGATCGTTGCCGAAGGCCTTCATGACCGAAGTGCCGCCACTGCTGCGGCCATTGCGAACGACGCGCCTGAACTCCTCGATGGCGAGCGGCCGGTCGACGAGGGAGGACGCGAAGCTCGAGCCTATTCCATCGGGGCCGTGGCAATGGTTGCAGCCGGCATTATAACGCCGATAGCCGTTGTAGGTCCGCGCATCGGCCTTGCCGCCGACGACTCTGTAAAATCTGTCGGCGGCTGCACCCTCTGCGAACATTCCCCCGCCCGCAAAGCCAAAGAAAACGACAGCAAAGACCAGATACTGCAATCGACGCATGTCCCTTTGAACCAGCGATCTCAAACCCTCATGTCCGGCAAAAGCCTCCACCGCTGCACGAAACGACCGGGATGCATCTCGGTCCAACGCGCGACGAATGCCTGCGCCTGCATAAAGGCGACACCTGGATTCGCGGCCAGATCCCGAACGATCTCCTCGCGGACCTCGCAAGCCTCGGGCGTATTCGACAGGCAAACCAACATAGTGAGCGTGTAGAGCATCGTTCCCCTCTTTCCGAAGCTCTCGTGCTGGCGGTGTTCACACCCTGGATTGTCAGTGACCGCCTACAGCGCCGCGCGTCTTATCAGACGCGCACAAGACGCTGTAACACTTTGAATTGCTGCATGTTTTTATCCTTAAATCGGCTACGATTTAAGGAAACATGCAGTAGGGACCGGTCAAAAGGATCCGTCACTCATCAAGTATGGCGCTGGTCGTCACGCTGTCGAACAGAGTGGCGCCGGGCTCGTTCACAAGCAGGACTTCGCCATCGCGTATGATCTCGAAGTCGGCAGAAGGCTGGCCGATCGCTTGAGGCACGGAGATCATCAGCCGCTCCCCCGGTCCTAGCGTGGATACGAAGCGGATCGGCTGCGCTTCTGCTCCCGAGGCCAAGGTCGCAACCACCCGGTAGCCATCCTTTTCGACCGTGTAATACACGGCCCCATCGAAGCGCCCGAGATGAATGCTGTGGCCATTCCCCGGCGCCAGTTCCGACGCCGTGACGGCGCCTGTCATGGCGAGCAAGGCCGTTGCAAATGCGATAGAACGTTTGGTCATGGCTGTCCCTCCTCCGTGAGCCATCAACTGCCCAAAGGCTACATAGCCCTCTGGAGATCTTATAAGACGCGCAACGCGGCAGATTGTCTGTTCCCATGGTGACACGCGCAGCCTATGCGCGGATGGGCTCGGGCAAAATCGGTGCGGTCCCCCAATTTCCCGCGGCCGATCCCCTAATTTTCACGAGCTTGCCTATTGCGGATCGCCGGCCGACAGCAGCCACGGCTCGCCGCGCAGGCGCAGGAGGACTTCCATCCGGTTGGCGGCGTTGAATTTGCCGAGCACGGCGGACACCTGATGCTCGATCGTGCGCGGCGAGCGCGACAGGCGCCGGGCGGCTTCCTTGTTGCTCATGCCTTCAGCCATCAAGGCGAGCACCTGCTGTTCCTGCCGCGTCAAGCCAAGCGGGTGACGGCGAGCCGCCCCGTAAGGCCCTCTGCGGACTTTCGGCAACTGATCCGCTACACCCAGGCGCTGCGCCTGCTTTCGCGCCAGCGCCGCGGCGGGACGTGCCTCCAACGACTCGCATATGGTCACGGCACGAGCCAGTGCCGGTCCGGCCCCCGCTCCCCGAACCTGCACCAGGGCAAGTGCCGCTTCATAGGGAAGCCCCAAGCGTTCCCATTCCTTTGCCGCCGCCAGCGGATCGCCGCAGAGTTCGGCGGACCGCCGCAAAGGAACCCGCGCGGTCGACGCCGGCAGCGCCCTGGCCATACCGCATCGCTGCCACCAGACGGCCAGTTCGCCCAAATCCCAGGCCCGGAAGTCGTCGAGATCCATCGCGGCGAGGGCTGTCAGCTGTTCGTGGCTGGCACCCGGCTCCTCAGCGAGCCAGGCGGCTTCGATCAATCCCATCCGGACCGGCACGATCCGTTGGAGCTCGCCAGTCGCCAGTCCTTCCTGGAGCGCCTGCTGAAGAAGGGCCAAGCCACCGGGCTCGCCCAGTCGCACGCGCACCCTTCCGAGTACGGTTAGGGCCGGCAGATGCATGACCATCGCCAGCCGTTCCAGATTCATGACGCCCTCAGCAATAGTCTCCGCCTCTCTGAAACGTCCCTGCTCCATGCGAAGCTGCGCCTGCCGCCCGAGCAGGTATTGTGCCGCCGGATCGAGATCGTGCTTGGTCGCAAGCGCGGTGCCTTCGGCCAGCAAGCGCTCGGCCAGCGCAAAATCCTGGGACGCAATGGCGCACTCCGCGAAGTTGGTGTAGGCCCGCACGGCATGGTCGTGAAATCCGTGCTCAAGAGCCAGCGCCAAGCTTTCCTCCAGTCGCTCGCGACCGCCGGGACGATCGGCGAAAAAGAGCGCGGTGCCGACATTGTTCAGGGCGTGGACACGCGTTTCGACCTCGCCAAGCTGATCGGCTAGAGCGATCGCGCGCAAGCCCCAATCTATCGCTTCGTCGAACCGATAGTGCAGCATGTGGAACTGAGAGCGCGTGCTGTAAGCCATTGCCAATTCCGGCCCGGGCGGCAGCTTTTCCATTTCCCGCACCGCCTGGTCTGCATAATCCTCCGCTGGCTCGCCTTCGCCGCGGCGCCAATGCAGCCGCGACAGCCTGCACAGGTTAGGACCGATCTTGTCTGTGCGTCCCAGTTCGCGCCAGATCTCGATAGCGCGGTGGTGCGCCTGGATCACCGGCTCGTAGACAAGCAGCGCCAGTCCCGCCTCGTAGGCCCAATCCTCGTAAAGCTGGGCGGCCTGCTCCGGTGTGGCTTGCGCAACGTACTTAAGGGCCGCCGCCAAATGCGACGCGGCCTCCCGATGAGCGCCTAGACGTGCAGCTTGAGCCGCAGCTTGTGGGGCGAGTTCGAGGACGCGTGCCCCGTCTTCGGCCCCGGCGGCGTGATGGACCCGGCGGGAAAGCAGCGCGGACGCATGCGCCGTCGGGCGTTGTGATATCGCCGCTTCCACTTTTGCATGGAGCGACCTTTGAAAGCTCGGTGGCAGCCGGTCGAGCGTCGCCTGCCGGGCAAGTTCATGCCGAAACATCAGGGCGCCCTGACTGTCTCGCCGCAGCAATCCACGCGCCACGCACTCGTCCACCAGTGGTTCGGCCTCGGCACCCAGTAGAGCCCGGACCAGCCACCGCTCCACGCTGCCCGGCACGATGCTGATCACCTCAAGCACTTTCCGCTCACCCGCCGTCAGCCGCGAGAGACGCGCCCAGACCGCATCACGAATGGAATCCGGCACGCGCCCCGGCTCGGTTTCTCCGCTTGCCAGAAGTTCGGTGATGAAAAAGGGATTGCCCTCCGTGACGCGATAAAGATCCGCGCCGCGGCGATCCGCCTGTTCCGCCAGTACCGCCACGGCTTCGGGAGAAAGCGGTTCGAGCGCAATACGGGTGACCGATGCGGACGGCAGGTCGCCGAGTACATGCGTCAGCGGATGATCGGCGCCGATCTCATCGCTGCGCAGGCTGAGGACGAGCACGGCGGGGAGCGAGGAGATGCGGCGACCAAGGTATTTCACGAGGTCGAGCGTGGCGTTGTCGGCCCAATGAACATCCTCGAAGATGAGTACGATCGCATCACCGGCGTGCTGGAGCACATTCAAGAGCGCCGGAAACAGTCGCTCGGGCGGAGCCGCCTGGTCGAGCAGTGCTGCCACACCGGGGTCAAGCGATTGCCTCATGTCCTGCAAAGGCCCGAGCGGGCACGGCGTAAAAAGCGCCTCGCACCAGCCCCACAGTACCCGCCAGCCCTTGTCCGCGTGCTCCGCGAACTCGCGCAGCAGGGAGGTCTTGCCAATTCCCGCTTCGCCTTCGAGCAGCACGGTGCTGCCGCGTCCGGCCGCAGCGCTCCGCACCGCACTCAGCAAAGCCTCGAGTGGACCCTCTCGATCGAGCAGCATCACGAAATCCCCTTGAGAGTATAACAAGAAGACCAGCGTTACACGATGATGTTTCTGCGAATCGAAGGTCGTATTTCGAGAATAATAAGGATGACTTTTTGATTTTTTCCTTCGAGAGAATCGAGTAATCCCCTTGTGGTTGCTTGCGCTCAACACTGAAACCGGAACGCGCGGAGGGGTTAAGAACAGCTAGATTATTGTCACTCTTAAACCGCGAGGTTGCAATAAGCACGGCGTCGAACTGAACCCCGGGTTGAGAACGGCTTGCAAGCCTCGGAAAACTTCGTGCCGCCACGACCGGCGCCAGATCGGGCCGCATGTCATCACGCGGCCCGCACATTCGCCGACAGGATCAGACCACGAGCGACCGAAGCAAGATCAGGGCGAGACCGACCACCGAAAGGATGGTCTCCATCAGGCTCCAAGTCTTGAAAGTCTCCGGGACCGTCATATTGAAATACTGCTTCACGAGCCAGAACCCGGCATCGTTGACGTGGGATAGGACAACGGAACCTGCTCCGGTTGCAAGCACCAGCAGTTCCCGATTGACACCTGGAACCATTGCGACCACCGGCGCCACAAGCCCAGCCCCGGTAATAGTCGCAACAGTCGCCGAGCCGGTCGCGATCCGGATCACCGCCGCAACCAGCCACGCAAGCAGTATCGGCGATATTTGGGCCTGCACCGCGAGATGGCCGATCACGTCACCGACTCCGCTCGCGACCAGCATCTGCTTGAAGCCACCGCCGGCGCCAACGATGACGAGGATACCGGCAACGGGTGTCAGGCTATCGTTGAGCAGAGAGACGATCTTTTCGCGCGAGAACCCGCAGGCAGAACCGAAGGTGTAAAAGGAAAGCAACAGGGCGGCAAGCAGCGCGGTGATCGGATGGCCGATGAGATCCACCCAGATGCGGACCGGATTGTCGGCGACGAAGGCCACGTCGTGTGTGAATGGAGGTGGGGTAGCGCTATCTTCTGCGATATGATTGAGTGATCGTTGTTTGCAGATTTCAGGCAGGATCCGTTTCGGTCGTTTCTTGCCACCAGCGAACGGCCTGCCCGGCTATCGCCTCCACCGGCAGACTTGCGTCCACGGCAAGCGTCAGCGGCTCCTGATAGGGAGGCTCGAGCGTCCGGTATTGGCTTTCGATCAGGCTTGCCGGCATGAAGTGTCCCGAACGCGTGGCAATGCGTTCCGCGGCCAAATCCCGCGCCAGATCGAGAAAGACGAACCCAAGCCTGGGCTCCCCCTGCCGCAGCAGGTCACGATAGCTTTTCCTGAGCGCAGAACAGGTGAGAACCGGGCGCTCGCCGGCAGCAGTTGCCGCGGCGACTTCTTCGCTGAGTCGGCAGAGCCAACCGTGCCGATCTTCGTCGGTAAGGGGGACGCCGGCACTCATCTTGGCAATATTGGCGGCAGGATGAAAAGCATCGCCCTCGATCAAGCGGCCCTGGTAGAGAGCCGCGATGGCGGCGCCGACGCCGCTCTTTCCGCAGCCTGAAACGCCCATCACGACGATACCGCGTATCCGCTCAGCCATATTTATCCTCCCAAGATAGCGCTGTCTCATCCCGTTGAAAAAACACCTCCATGCCGATGGGCACGGAGGTGAGCGAAATCGCCGATAAACCTCCTACAGCGCCGCGCGTCTTTTGCAGACGCGCAAAGGACGCTGTAGCACTTTGAATTGCTGCATGTTTTTATCCTTAAATCGGCTACGATTTAAGGAAACATGCAGTAGCGGCGAGGTCGCATTCCTCGTAAGGTAGCGCTGTCTTAACGAAGCGAATCCGTATTGGCAAGCATCAAAGTATCATGCGTAAAGAAGCCTCCCGCGCCACCGGCCGCCCTACCCTCGCCGAGGTTGCACAGCTTGCCGGCGTCTCGCAGATCACTGCGTCGCGCGCATTGCGCGACATACCGACGGTCGATCCGGTGCTGGCGTCGAAGGTGCGCGAAGCCTCGAAAGCCTTAGGCTATGTGCCGAACCCGGCCGCACGCATGCTCGCCTCGGCGCGAAGCCAATCGGTCGTCGTGCTTGTTCCCGCCCTCTCGAACCAGCTGTTCATCGAGACGCTCGAAGCCATTCACAATGTTCTTCGCCCACGCGGCTATGATGTCCTTATCGGTAACTTCCACTATTCCCGGGAGGAGGAAGAGGAGCTCATCCGCAACTATCTTGCCATCCAGCCTTGCGGAATCCTGCTCACAGGTTTCGATCGCACGGACGCATCCCGGCGCCTGCTAGAAGCAAACAAGATCCGCCGCGTCCACATGATGGAACTCACGAACGCGGAGGACGTCTTTTCAGTTGGCTTCTCCCAAGAAGACGCCGGAGCTGTGGTAGCCCGGCATCTTCTAGCGAGAGGAAGGCGCCGGCTCGCCTATGTCGCAGCCCAGCTCGACGCCCGCGTCATACGACGCGGCGAAGGGTTCAAGCGCGCACTCGCCGAAGCGGGCGTGGATGCATTGGAGCTGGCGGTGCCCGACCCCTCGTCCGTCGGGCTCGGCGGTGAGCTCTTCGACAGGTTGCTGCGCCAGCATCCGGATGTCGACGGCATTTTCTTTTGCAACGACGACCTGGCGCACGGCGCGATTTTCGAGGCTCAACGGCAGGGTATACCCGTTCCTGGCCGTGTTGCCTTCGTCGGCTTCAACGATCTGCCAATGTCGGCCCATATCGTTCCACGGCTGACTTCGATCCACACCCCTCGAGAAGATGTCGGCAAACATGCAGCGCATCTGATGCTGGCGCTGCTTGCGGGCGCAGAGATCCGCGAACGGACGATCGATCTCGGATTCGAACTCGTCGTTCGCGAAAGCAGCTGACGGCGGGCGCAGGCGCCCGAAACCTTCGAGCGAATTCGAACGATCGCTGCTCTTTTCCGCACCTGGGGCGTCGTCCCATTTGATCAAGGTCAACGCGCCACTTGCAACCGCACGGCACTGTGGTTGAATACGGACAAACGTTCGAGTGGAAACGTGATCGCGATGGGCCATACTACCTGGAGATGCGCGAGAGGATTGCTGGCCATCCTGGTCGCGATCATGTTCCTTGCCGCACCGATGGCTGAGGCTACCGCCTCTGCATGCGATGACCACGCCGTGCAGTTCGAACACAGCGAGACGTCACGGGACTTGAACCAATCGGGCGACCATCGCCCGGACGACCACAAGGCTTGCTGCCACACCGCTTGCACCTGGTGCAGCATCGTGCTTCCGGCTGCCAACCCCGTCGTTCTGTCGCTAGACTCCCATGGTCAGGACTATCTCGATCCGGAAAGTTCCATCACTGGCGTCACGTCGCCTCCCACTCTCGGTCCTCCCCGAGCCCAAGCCTGAACGCGTGCTCCGCTCGCCAGCGGATGATCGCCGGTTGCCTGCGATTCACGCATGGCGGCCGTTTCGTCGGCGTTGCCGACGCGGGAAAGAGGTTCAAACGAGATATGAAACGTCGTCATTTCTTGGGGCGGTTGCTTTCGGGCGCCACGCTCGTCGGTTCGGCGCCGATATGGCTTTCGGCGCCAGCATGGCCGCAACCGGCAACAGGTCCGTCATCACACGCGAAAGCACGCTCGCTTACGATCTCCAGACGCGTGATAGACGTGAACGGGAAAGCCGCGAACGTCTTCGGCCTCGTCCAGCCGAACGGACGACATGGTCTCACGCTCGACGCGAACGGCCAGTTCGACGTTGCACTCAGCAATGAGGGCGGCAAGCCCACGCTTATTCACTGGCACGGACTGGCGCCACCTTGGGAGATGGATGGCGTGCCGGATAACCCGGCTGGGCTACTGATGCCGAGCGAAACGCGGCGATACACCTTCCCGGTCGGGCCAGGAGGAACGCACTGGATGCATGCGCCTACGCTGCAGGAGCAGAATCTGCTGGCGGCACCGTTGATCGTCAGGACGGCCGAGGACTTGAAGCGCGATGAACAGGAAGTCGTCGTCCTGCTTCACGACTTTTCTTTCACGCCAGCGGAGGAACTGCTCGCTAAACTAAAGGGCGCCGCTCCGATGGGCGGTATGCCGATGGACCACGGTTCGATGATGCGGGGCATGACGGGCGCAATGCATGGTGGGCACATGTCCGGCGCGGCGATGTCGGGAATGGCCGCCATGGACCTCAACGACATCGAATATGACGCCTATCTCGCCAATGACCGGACGCTCGATGATCCCGAGATCGTTGCGGTCGAAAACGGCGGCCGGGTTCGGCTGCGCATCATAAATGGCGCGACAGCGACGGCATTCACGATTGATACCGGACCGATCGTTGGACAACTGATCGCGGTGGATGGGCAAGCGATCCAGCCGGTTGCGGGAAGCCGCTTCCCCATCTCCATGGGCCAGCGACTCGATATCCGCCTGGAACTCCCCAGAACCGGAGAGGCGCACCCTGTCCTCGCCTTGCGCGAAGGATCCAATGAGCGTACCGGCGTGATCCTCGCCCCGCCCGGCGCGACGGTAAGCAGGCTCGCGTCCCGAGGGGAAGACGCAGGCCCGGTGATCGGGCTCGAACTCGAGCGGAGTTTGACGGCAATCGCGCCGCTCCAAAAACGCCCGGCAGTCCAGCATTTCACACTCACGCTGACCGGCGACATGGCAGGCTACAAATGGCAGATTGAAGGTGGTGATGCCTTGAGCGTGAAGCTCGGCGACAGGGTGGAGATCGTCATGCAGAACATGTCGATGATGGCGCACCCGATGCATCTTCACGGGCACCATTTTCAAGTGGTCGGAATCGCCGGTCTGCCCCTGCGGGGCGGCGCCGTGCGGGACACCGTTGTCGTGCCGCCAATGACAAGCCTGGCGATTGCCTTTGACGCGGACAATCCGGGGCGCTGGCCTCTCCACTGCCATCACCTGTATCACATGGCGTCCGGGATGATGTCCTTCGTTCGTTATCGGAAGGCGAGCTGAGCAACAGAACACCGCGCGTCCTATCCGACGCTCGGTGCTGTAACGCATTGAATTGCTGCACAACTTCCCTTGATCGCTTCGATTAGGGAACCCGTGCGGCGGGGTCAGTATTCGGTATTCGCCGGCAACGGCATTGCGAAACACGTTGGCCAACCGCGCCAAACGCGCGGCTTCCAACGGGCGTTTACCAACGGAGTCGTGTCCAATGGGCGATCATGAACATCACCAGCATCACCAGCATCACAACCATCACGGGCGGCAGGGCGCGACGAAGCCAAGCCATGACGCAGGTCCTCAGCCGAAGCAGGCGGAAGGTGTCGTCTATACCTGCCCCATGCATCCGCAGGTGCGCCAGATCGGCCCGGGCAATTGCCCGATCTGCGGCATGGCGCTCGAGCCGGAGGTGGCAACGGCAGATACCGGCCCAAGCGCCGAACTGATCGACATGAGGCGCCGGTTTTGGATCGGACTAGTATTGACGATACCGGTGCTCGCGCTGGAGATGGGCGGCCATGTCACCAATCTGCATATGCTGCTTGGGGCGCAGACGTCGAACTGGCTGCAGTTCCTCTTTGCAACGCCCGTGGTGCTGTGGGCAGGTGCGCCGTTCTTCGTGCGCGCATGGCGATCCATCGTCAACCGGCACCTCAACATGTTCACGCTGATCGCGATGGGAACCGGCGCTGCCTGGATCTATAGCGCGGTCGCAACCGCTGCCCCTGGCCTCTTTCCGGCGACCTTCGGCGCCGTGGATGGCTCGATCGCGGTCTATTTCGAGGCCGCCGCGGTCATCACAGTGCTTGTCCTGCTCGGGCAGGTGCTGGAGTTGCAGGCGCGCGAGCAGACGGGAGGTGCGATCCGCGCGCTTCTGGACCTCGCCCCGAAAACTGCCCGACGCATTCGCGATGCCGGCGGCGACGAGGACGTGCCGCTCGAAGCCGTTGTCGTCGGCGATCGGCTGCGGGTGCGGCCCGGCGAGAAGGTCCCGGTCGACGGCGTCCTCGTCGAGGGGCGCAGTTCGGTCGATGAATCAATGATTACCGGAGAATCGATGCCGGTTACCAAAGAGGTCGGCGCCAGCCTCATTGGCGGGACGATGAACCGCACAGGCGGGTTCGTCATGGAAGCGGGAAAGGTTGGGCGCGATACCATGCTGTCGCAGATCGTGCGCATGGTTGCGGATGCCCAGCGTTCGCGCGCTCCTATCCAGCGCCTCGCAGACGAGGTCTCCGGCTGGTTCGTGCCCGTCGTGATTGCAATTGCCGTGATTGCATTTGCCACATGGATGGCGGTCGGACCCGAGCCCCGCTTTGCGCACGGGCTTATCGCCGCAGTCGCCGTGCTCATCATCGCTTGCCCCTGCGCTCTCGGCCTCGCCACTCCTATGTCGATCATGGTCGGCGTCGGACGGGGCGCGCGGCTCGGCGTGCTGATCAAAAACGCCGAAGCGTTGGAGCGCTTCGAAAAGGTCGACACGCTCGTAGTCGACAAAACTGGGACCCTGACGGAGGGCAAACCCAGGGTCACGTCGATCGAGGTCGCGAACGGCTTTTCCGAGGCCGAATTGCTCCGCCTCGCCGCCACCCTGGAACGCGCGAGCGAACATCCGCTCGCGGCGGCGATCGTGGAGATCGCCAATGAACACGGCGTGGATCTCGGCACAGCGGAGGACTTCGACAGTCCGGTCGGCAAAGGCGTGACCGGCTCCGTCGACGGTCGCAAGCTCGTCATCGGCGGCCACCGCATAATGGCCGAGGAAAAGATGGACGTTTCCTCCCTCAGCGAAAAGGCGGAAGCCTTGCGAGGTGAAGGGGCGACCGTAATCTTTGCCGCCGTCGATGGCCGCGTCGGCGGACTTTTTGCCATCTCCGATCCGATCAAGTCGACGACACCCGCTGCCGTCGAGGCGCTGGTCGAGGAAGGTGTCCGGGTGGTTATGCTGACAGGAGACAACAAGACGACGGCGCAGGCCGTGGCCAGGAGACTCGGCATCAAGGAAGTCGAAGCCGAAGTCCTTCCGGAGCATAAGAGCGAGATCGTCGCGCGATTGCGCCGGGAGGGCCGGATCGTTGCGATGGCCGGGGACGGGGTGAACGATGCCCCTGCCCTTGCCGCGGCCGATGTCGGGATTGCCATGGGGACCGGAACGGACGTTGCGATCGAGAGCGCCGGTGTAACGTTGCTCAAAGGCGATCTTCAAGGCATCGCGCGAGCACGGCAGCTCAGCCACATCACGATGAAGAACATCCGGCAAAATCTGTTCTTTGCTTTCATCTACAACGCCGCCGGCGTGCCGGTTGCCGCCGGCGTCCTTTATCCGGCCTTCGGGTTGCTTCTGTCACCAATCATCGCGGCCGCGGCCATGGCTCTCTCTTCCGTCAGCGTCATTGGCAACGCTCTAAGACTGAGGCGTGCGCAGATATGAGATGGGAGCGCAAATGGACTTTGCTTGCCGCATCGCTCGGCGTCATCGCGGTGTTCTTCGTGCTTCGCGAGCACTGGGCGCACGCCTTGGGTCTCGCTCCCTACCTGCTGCTTTTGGCGTGTCCCCTGATGCATCTTTTTCACGGCCATGGCAGCCATCACCATGATCGACACCAACGTCATTCGACAAAGGACGACGTGAGTTGACTTACGCACATTCGGCACAAGCGTTCGCAACCGCCCGAGCGTCGGCCGAGACGATCTTTGACTACCTTGATGACCCGACCCGGCTCGGCTCGCACATGCAGAAGTCCTCGATGATGATGCTGGGTGGACGAATGTCGTATGAGTTCGACGAAGCGCGGGGACGCGCCGTCGGTTCGCTCGTCCGAATGGAGGGAAAAGTCCTCGGGCTGAGACTGTCCGTAGAAGAGGTGATCGTCGAACGTCATCCTCCGCGCCGCAAGACTTGGGAGACGCTAGGACAGCCAAACCTGCTCGTCGTCGGAGGCTACCGGATGGGCTTCGAGATCGCTGCTTCAGGCCAGTTCTGTCGCTTGCGCGTGTTTATCGACTATGACTACCCAAACTCGGTCGCCGGCAGGATGCTTGGCGCGCTATTCGGCCCCATCTACGCTCGCTGGTGCGTCAACCGGATGGCTAAAGACGCGATTGCAAAGTTTTCGAACGAGCCAGGCTGAGCAACTCCCAGAGCAGTTCCGGAAGTGTGTAACGGTTTTCCGTCCGGATTTGCGTCCACTTCTAAGACGTAGGTAGCGACGGCGCCCGTGCCGCTTCTTGTTGAAGGTTCAGGATCTCCGAGGCGATTTGTTCGGCGCTATGCGCGGCATCGATCCGCCTCCAGCCCCGCTCGCCGCTGTCGCGAGCCAGTTGGCCGGACAGAACGTCGAGGTTCGCATCCGAAGGCCCGCCGCTTCGGGAGGCAACGCGGTCACGCAAAAGCGCCGGTTCGGCATCCAGCCACACGGCGGTGAAGGGGACGGCGAATTCACCGGCAAGCTGTTCCATCAGGTCGCGATTGTCCAGCTTGTCGAACACCGCATCGACAATCACACTGCCGCCTGCGGCGAGGAGCAAGCGGGCCCTCTCTGCCATTTGGCGATAGACCTTTTCCGATACCTCCGGACGGTAGGCCGGGGGCGGAAGTCTGGTTTCCGCGGAAACGCCATACATGCGCTTTCTGATGCGATCGCTTTCGACAATCCTGGCGCCCGGTGGCGCACCCATTTGCGCAGCCAATGCCTCTGCTACTGTCGTCTTGCCGGACCCGCTGAATCCACCGATGGCGATCAGCCGTGCCGGTACGGGGTCGATCAGCGAGCGCGCCAGGTCGAAGTAGGATTTCGCTTCTGCAACGAGTTTCGCCGAAGCTTCCCCGCTTTCTTCCACCTGTGTCGCGGTGACGTGCGCCCTGACGGCAGCGCGAATTGCCATCAGGTACGGCAGAAGCACGAAACCGTCCTCGTCATCGGAATTGTCCAGGTATCGATTCATGACCAGATTTGCGAGATCCGGAAAGCCGCGATGCCAAAGATCCATCAGGAGAAAGGCGAGGTCATAAAGTATGTCGACCGTGGCGATCTGATCGTTGAACTCGATGCAGTCGAACAACCGCGGCGCACCGTCGAACAGGCAGATGTTGCGCAGATGCAGATCGCCGTGGCAGCGCCTGACCTTTCCTGCCGCCTCGCGCCGGTCGAGCAGGGCCGCATGACGTGCAAGGCCTCTCTCGAATGCGAGAGTGAAGGTAGCGAGCTCATCCGGCTGAAAGACCCGGCTTGTTGCAAAACCCGCGGCATTGATGCGGAGAACTCCAGCGATATTGGCAGCGCCTCCCCCGTCATGAACAACCGGCGCCGCGCGATGAAAGCGTGCGATCATCTGCGCAGCCACGGTCATGAGCCGAGGCGTCAACCTGCCCTCGACAGCCATTCGGTCGAAGAGAGAGTGCTGATCGAAACGCACCATTTCAACCACTGAGTCGAGCAGTTCGCCATGGCCGTCGAACGCCAGACCGCCATCCTTCTCGCGGGTAATTCGCTGGACGCCGAGATAGAGCCCTGGCGCAGTCGCAGAATTGAGCTCCACTTCCTTCCGGCAAGCATCAAGCCGGAGGCTCGCCGTCGAGAAATCGACATAGGGCAGCTTGACCGCGCGCTTCATTTTGAAGGCCCGTCGGCCGACGAGGAAGATACGGGAAATATGCGTCTCCATCGTTTCGACCGGCTCGGTGGTGCCATGAGAAGCGGGAGCGCTGAGAAAAGCGACCGCCGCGGTCTGGTCTTCCGCTATCACGCATGCCTCCTGTTTTCTCCGACTGCCATGGAACGCCGTTTGGGGATCGTTCTCATTGATACCGATCAACGAAAGCACTCACCGAGGGAAACCCTCGATCGGCGAAAGCGTTTCACGAAGTAGCACATCGCGCCCGGATTGCTCGGCCCATGCGGGGTTGATGCGGCTCAATGCAGGACGCGGTCACTCGCTTAGGCTGACGGCCGAAGCGCAACCAACTCTTCAAACGGAGAACGCTCATGCCCTTCAAGACAATTCTCACCGTCACAGAAGTCGACAGTCCAGACAGCGATCTGCAAACGGCAGTCGATCTCTGCGGCCAAGCGGGTGCGCATCTTTCTGTCCTGGCCGTCGCCATGGCTCCGCCGCCGCCGATGGGAGAGTATGCGACCGTTTCCGCGATATGGCTGGAACAACGGGATCGCGATCGCGAGAAGCTTAAAGCTTCCGCGAACCACACGCGCGAAATCGTCTCTCGCACGGACCTCTCTTTCGCGGTCGACGGCATCTACGCCGAAGCCGGGACGGCAGATCGGGAGATTGGCGATCGCGCGCTCTATGCCGATCTGGTCTTGATTGGATCAGGCGTTCTGGGACAGGTGGACCTGAAGCGGCAGGTGATCAACGGCAGCCTCTTTCAGGCAATGCGCCCAATCATGCTCATCCCGACCGGCAGCAAGCCGAGTCTTCGGCCGAAGACGGTCCTGCTTGCCTGGGACTCGCGCGCGGAAGCGGCGCGCGCGGCGCGCGAGGCTCTCGAACTCATGGCGAAGGCGACCTCGGTCCACGTGACCTTGGTTGACCCGGAGGCAGGTCCTGGGAGGAGCGGCGAGGAGCCCGGCGCCGATGTCGCCGCCTATCTCGCTCGCCACGGCATCAACGTTACCGTCGACCAGCTACCGAGCGCGGGCCGTCCTGTCGCGACCGTGCTGCAGCAGCATGCCGTCGACATTTCCGCCGACATGATCATCATGGGGGCTTACGGGCATTCGCGGGTGCGCGAGCTCATCTTCGGCGGGGTCACGAAAACGATGCTCGACGAAGCCACCATCCCCATCTTGATCGCCCGTTGAGCGCCCGCTGTCGAGAAGCGGACCGAGGGGGGATCGCCGCCGAGCGGAACACGGCAATACGCGCCAAGATCGGTAGGGATCTGGTAAAGTTGCCGATATCGGACACCGAACGATACTTCTCGGATGGGGCATCCGCCCCCCTCCCGACGGAGATCGCTACAGACGACGCCAATTGGAGGTTGCACCAATGAGCGAAGCTTGGGACCTGTCGATTTCACCCGAAAAAGTCTGCTATTTCGTAGTCAAGGCGCGCGAATTCGACGTCAAGGATGCCGTGACGGATCCCAACCCGGCATCCAACGCATCCGACGACAACATGGCCTCGGTACTTGAGGATCAACCGGACGATCCCGTCGAGGCTGAACTTGCGAGCGCGATTTGGGCACTCAATGAAGACGAGCAGATCGATCTCGTCGCGATGACCTGGCTCGGCCGCGGTGACGGCAAGCTGGAAGACTGGGACGATATTCGTGCTCAGGCGGCCGAGGCACACAACAACCGAACCGCCGCCTATCTGCTCGGCATACCGTTGCTGGCAGACTACTTGGAAGAGGCACTGGCGCAATTCGGCGAGTCCTGCCAAGACTACGAAATAGGACGCCTGTAGGGCTTCTTGTGCAGGCAATGCGTCATGTCTGCTCGTTTGCGAGGGCGTTGTGCAGGCAGACTCCCGCCACTCCAGATCGGAAGCGCGATTGATTTATGTAAATGATTACAAACGTTTAACTGGTCGTTCGTCACCCGATCACGCTAGTGTTCGTCGCAGGGCAATAGCAAATCAGAGGTGCGCCAGTGAAAGTCACTTTGGGCGTCTCGGCCGCTCCGTCGAGGGCGGCCGAGATTATCGGTAGCTTTGCAGGCTTTTTCTGTCAGGCCGCCCGCACACTTGCGTCGAGCGGAATCTCGATATCGACCTCCAGTGTCGAGACCTGTTCGCCGCGGTCCATCTTCACGTTCACTTTGTCGCGGTCGACCTGAACGTGCTTGGCAATGACCGCGAGGATTTCCTCCCGCAGTTGCGCGACGAGATCCGAGTGACCGACCGAGGCTCGCTCATGGGCGAGCAGCACCTGGAGGCGTTCGCGCGCGGTCGGCGCCGAAGTCTGTTTGGTGAAGAAGCTGAAAATACTCATGCTGCCCTCCGTCCGAATATCTTTCCGAACAGGCCGCCGCGCTTTTCACCTGGAATGGTGATGGGAACCGTTTCGCCGGCAAGCCGCCGTGCGGCATCGAGGTACGCGAGCGCCGGCGCGCTACGGCTGTCGGCGATCGTGACCGGTGCGCCAATGTTGGACGCGCGCAGCACATCCATGCTCTCCGGAACGATTCCGAGCAGCGGGATCGAGAGGATCTCGAGCACGTCATCGACCTTCAGCATGTCGCCGCGCTCTGCGCGGTTGGCGTCGTAGCGGGTGAGCAGCAGGTGCTTTTCCACCCGCTCGCCGCGTTCCGCCCTCTCCGTCTTGGAGTCGAGAAGGCCGATGATGCGATCCGAGTCGCGAACCGACGAGACTTCCGGATTGGTGACGATGACGGCAACGTCGGCGTGGCGCATGGCGAGCGTGGCACCGCGTTCGATCCCAGCCGGGCTGTCGCAGATGATCCAGTCGAAGTGTTTCTTCAACTCGGCCATCACCTTTTCGACGCCCTCCGGCGTCAGGCTGTCCTTGTCGCGCGTCTGCGATGCCGGCAGCAGGAAGAGCGTTTCGAGCCGCTTGTCGCGGATCAACGCCTGCGGCAGCTTGGCGTCGCCCTGTATGACATTAACCAGGTCATAAACGACTCGCCGCTCGGCGCCCATGACGAGATCGAGATTGCGCAGGCCGACGTCAAAATCGACGACCACCGTCTTCTCGTTTCTCTGCGCCAATGCCGCACCGAGTGCGGCGGTAGACGTTGTCTTGCCGACGCCGCCCTTACCCGATGTAACCACGATTACTTTCGCCATCTTGCACTCCTGTTTCCCGGCCGGCAGCCGGCTCAATTAAGTCTCTCTGCCATGATTGAATCGCCCTCGAGCCAGAGCTGCACCGCCTGCCCGCGAAGGTGTGGCGCCATGTCGTCGGCCGTCTTGTAGACGCCGTCGATTGCCAGCAATTCTGCTTCAAGCTTGCGGCAGAAGATGCGCGCCGAGGCATTCCCCACGGATCCCGCCAGCGCCCGTCCCCGCAGCGTACCGTAGATGTGAACCGAACCACCCGCGATGATTTCCGCGCCCGAGGCGACCGACCCGACGACGGTGACGTCACCTTCGGGAAAGATCACCGATTGCCCGGAACGGACGGGCTCCTTGATGATGATCGAAGGCATTGCCCTGACCACCTGAACCTCGGGACGAGCGGCAGGTTCTGCCGGCTTGTCATGACCGGTTTTGGCCGATTCGGCGGCCTGCTCGGCCGACGGAACCTCGAAATCGGGGGCAGGCCGCCCCCCCTTCATGGCCGGAGGCATGCCTGGCTCGAACAGTGACGGACGCCCGCCTTCGATGCCCATGATGCGCACGTTGCGTTTCGCAAGCTCACCGATCAGCGCCTTCAACTGCGTCCGATCGATCTCGATGTCTTCCACGTCGAGGACGACCGGTCTGCCCAGGAAAAACCCCGCCGAACGCGAGGCCAAATCGTCGAGCCGGGAGAGCCATTCATCGAGTGGCAATTCCGGAGAAAGCACGAGCGCCAGAAATGAGCGGCCCTTGATACGGATCGAGCGAGTATCTGTTAGCACTTTGGTCATCTACGTTAATTTTTGGTTGCTAAGATTTACGTGAACCGTGGTTAACAAATGGTTAATCGCGGCACCCTGCATGAAGCTGGAGAACCGGATTTGGCAGCGGAAAAACGGGTGTTGAGGCGTCACGGCGCACCTGACGAGAACGGTGATTTGCCGGTGTTGCAGCAATCCCGGCGTGGGGCGGCCTATCAAGTCATGCCGGCGATCGCCTGGCACTCTTTCGTCCCGAAATTCGACGCGCTTCGATTCGCTGCCCGCCAGTCGCCGATGAGTCGTCGGCGTTCAGTTGCGAGGCAAGGTCGCCCTTCACCGGGTTGGGCGAAGCCTGCTTACATTGTCATTTGTCCTCGGCCATGCCGCCGAATCTCTGGAGAATTGTCTGCGCGCCGCCATCGTAGCGTTGATCGCTCGCCCCCGCCGCACCAGGCTCCCGACGGAGATAAGACACGTCGATAGGGAGCCGCCTCCCGGGCAGCGAAACGCCGCTCTTCGGAGTCCACATGGCGGGCGCAACCGGTTCTCGCAGCCGCGCCAGCAGTTCTGACGAGACCACAAGAGGCGCGTCGAGCGACTTGGCCAGTGTTTCGAGGCGTTGCGCCACGTTCACCGCGTCGCCAATGACCGTGAACTCGCTATGGCAGCCGCTGTCCAGAACACCGCCGACGACGGTGCCATAATGCAGTCCAATCGCAGCATCGAGCGCGGGATGGCCATTCCGAACGGCGTGGTTCCTCCAGTCGTTCAGTGCATCGACCAGGTGGAGCGCGCATGCGAGCGCCCGGTCCGCATCGTCTTCCGTGGGCCGCGGCTGTCCGAACACGGCCATGACGCCGTCGCCGATGAACTTGTCGACCGTCCCACCATGTTCGAAGATCGTTCGAGAGACGAGCTGGCGGTATTCCGCAAGCACGGATGCAAGTTCCCGGGCGGACACGGCTTCGGCGAAGCTGGTGAAGTCGCGCAGATCGACGAACATGATCGCCGCGTTTCGGCGCTCCAGGCCGAGGGTTTCGCCGCGCTCCTGTAATTCCGAAACAATGAACGGCGAGAAGAAGCGCGAGAGATTGAGGCGCCGCTGGTCCGCCTTCAGTGCCTCTTTGCGCGTCCGGTCGTGATCCCGCGCAAGCAGGTATATCGCAAAGGCGGTGAATCCAAAGCTCACGGTTAGGCCAAGGTCCCGATTGAAGAAGGACGCGAGCAGCGACACGGCGTCGGCCGCCTGATGCCCGACAGCCGTGATCGCCAGCATGGAAACCCAGGCGACGAGGACGATGGCGGCGAAGACGAGAACCAGACGACGATCTAGCTTCAGGCCGACGTGGCCGAGCAGGATGAAAGCAACCACCAGGCTCGTGGTCGTCAGGTTGCGGTTCTCCGCGACCGGTCCGGCAATGATATCCGCGTAGAGGATCATCGTGACCAGCAGGGCGTCGAGAACAGCAAACAGCGTCTTGAGCCAAGAGCGGCCGGGGATATAGCGCGCGCTCGTGACCGAGGCGATGCTGATGAGGAAATAGCTGACGACTACGACAACGTGCGTGCCCTCGCCCCCCTCGTTGCCGGCAAGCAGGAGGTTGGCGAGCAGGATAGCGAAGGCAACGAACCGCAGGAGGATCGAGCGGATTTCTCTCGCGAAGTCCCATCCAGGGTGAAGCGAAGACGTCATATCGAAACGCGTAGGTTAGGTTTCCCTGTTCGGCCGGAGGATGATAGGACGCGACCAAATTACCGCCGCGTCCTTTCGCTTTACTTGATTTCCGTAACGGTAAGCTTGCCGTCAACGCGCTCGGCGACGAACTCGATGTTCGCACCTTCCTTCAGCTTCTCCAGGATGGCGTCGTCCTGGACGCGGAACACCATGGTCATCGCGGGCATGTCGAGGGATTTGAGCTCCTCATGGATCAGCGTGACCTTCTTGGCCTTGGCGTCGACCTTCTTGACGGTGCCCTTGGTGAACTCCTCGGCGTGAGCGCCATAGGCGCTACCGAGGGCGACGACAGAGGCGAGAGCGAGTTTGATCAGCGTTTTCATGTCAGGCTCCTTTCAATTGATCATTTTCCGTTGACTGTGATGTCGCCGTGCATGCCGGCGTCGTAGTGGCCGGGGACCAGGCAGGCGATCTTGAACGTGCCGCCGTTGGTGAACTTCCAGATGATCTCGCCGGATTCGCCTGCCGCGAGACGGATCGCGTTCGGATCGTCATGCTCCATCTCCGGGAACTTCTCCATCACCGCCTTGTGCTCCATGATCTTGTCTTCCTGATCGAGCACGAACTCGTGGTCGAGTTCGCCGGCGTTCTTGATTGCGAAGACGATGGTCTGGCCCTTGCGGACCTTGAAGGACGAGGGAGTGAAGAGCATCTTGCCGTCGTCCGTCTCCTTCATCGTCACCCGGATCGTCTGGGTGGCGTTGGCTTTCTTGCCGGGCTCGCCGACGGCCATGGCTTCGCCGTGCCCGCCTGCGTGATTGCCGGAGGCGAGCGCCGGGGTGGCGAGCGCGGCGACGAGAAGTCCGAAGATTTGAGCTTTCATTGTGTGGTCCTTGGGTTGGTTGAACATCGGCATGCGGGATCAGCCGTGGTTCTTATGTTTCGGCGTGATCTGGGTCTTGGCCTCCTTGGCTTTCGGCGCGTCGGGAAGCTCGCCCGTCCACTCCCAGGCCTGGGTTCCGGGCGGGTTCTCGTACCAGCCGGGATCGGCGTAATCGCCGGCCGAGATGCCCTCGCGCACCTTGACAACCGAGAACATGCCGCCCATCTCGATGGGGCCGTGCGGTCCCCAGCCGGTCATCATCGGCACGGTGTTTTCGGGGATTTCCATTTCCATCTCGCCCATGTCGGCCATGCCCTTGGTGCCCATCGGCATGTATTCCGGGCGAAGCTTCTTGATCTTCTCGGCGACCTTCGATTTGTCGACGCCGATGAAGGTCGGGATGTCGTGCCCCATGGCGTTCATCGTGTGGTGCGACTTGTGGCAATGGATCGCCCAGTCGCCCTCGTACTTGGCGTCGAACTCGTAGGCCCGCATCGCCCCGACCGGGATGTCGATGCTGACTTCCGGCCAGCGCGCCTCCGGCCGCACCCAGCCGCCGTCCGTGCAGGTGACCTCGAAGTCGTAGCCGTGCATGTGGATCGGGTGGTTGGTCATCGTGAGATTGCCGACCCGCACGCGCACCCGATCGTTCTTGGAAACGACGAGCGGGCTGATGTCCGGAAACACCCGGCTGTTCCAGCACCACATGTTGAAATCGGTCATCTCCATGACGCGCGGCACGTAGGAGCCGGGATCGATGTCGTAAGCGTTGAGCAGGAACACGAAGTCGCGGTCGACCGGCATGAACTTCGGGTCCTTCGGGTGGACGACGAAGAAGCCCATCATTCCCATCGCCATCTGCACCATCTCGTCGGAATGCGGGTGGTACATGAAGGTGCCCGACTTCACGAGGTCGAATTCGTAGACAAAGGTCTTGCCGACCGGGATGTGCGGCTGCGTCAACCCGCCGACCCCGTCCATGCCGGATGGCAGGATCATGCCGTGCCAGTGGATCGTCGTGTGCTCCGGCAGCTTGTTGGTGACGAAGATGCGCACCCGGTCGCCTTCGACCGCCTCGATGGTCGGCCCCGGCGACTGGCCGTTATAGCCCCAGAGATAGGCGGTCATGCCCTCCGCCATCTCGCGCTCGACCGGCTCGGCGACGAGGTGGAACTCCTTGACGCCGTTGTTCATCCGGTAGGGCAGGGTCCAGCCGTTGAGCGTGACGACGGGATTGTAGTCCGGACCGGACGTCGGCCTGACCGGGGTCTGCGTCTCCGCCGTCTCCATCACCGCTGCCTCCGGCAGCCCCATGTTGGACGTCTTCGCCCAGGCGGCGGTCGATACCAGGGCGGCGCTCGCACCGAGCAATTGTCTTCTGTTGAACATGGTCTGTTCCTTTCTCAGTGTCCGCCACCGCCGCTTTCGGCGGCCGCCGCAACTTCCGTCTCGCCGGCAGCCGCGCCCGCGCCGCCGCCATAGATCGCGGGAGCGAGATTGGCCTCGGCCAGCCAGAAGTCGCGCTTGGCGTTGACGGCAAGCAGGTTCGCATTGACCTTCTCGCGGCTGTCGGCGAGCAGCTCGAAGGTGTTGGTGATCATGGCGTTATAGGTGAGGAGGGATTCTTCCTCGATCTTGGTGCGCAGCGGCACAACGCTGTTCCGGTAGTGCCGGGCGATGTCGTAGTTGGCGCGGTACGCCTGGTAGGCGGAACGGGCCTCCGAGCGGACGTTGACGGCCTTCTCCGCGAGCAGGTTCGCCGACCGCATATAGGCGAGTTCCGCCTTGCGCATCCGGGCCTTGCCGCTGTCGAAGATCGGGATGACGAACTCGAGTTCCGCCTGGCCGGTCGTCTCGGTCTCGACCTCACCGTCCTCCTTCTCCCGTTCGGTCTCGAAGCCGGTCAGAAGTTCGAGGTCGGTAACGTAGCGGGTCGCTTCGGTCAGCTTGTAGGACTTGGCCGTCGCTTCGAGATCGAGCTTCGCCATCTGGAGATCGACGCGGCGCTGCAGCGCTTCCGCCTCGATCAGCTCGCGCTGCATCAATCCTTTCGGCAGGGACGGCAGTCGGTTCGGCACCTGATAATCGATGTCCGAGCCCCAGAGTCCCATCAGCCGCGTCAGTTCCTCCTTGGCGAGCCGGGCGTCCAGTCGCGCCTTGGCGGATTGCCCGGCCAGCTCGGCATAGAAGACGTGCTCGCGAGCCTGAGCCCCCTTGGTCATCGCCCCGGTCTCGCCGAGCTTCTGGGCCAGTTCCGAGGCAGCGTCGGCCGCTGCCTGCGCCTGGTTGAGCTGGCCGACCGTTTCCCAGGCGGCGACAGTGTTGATCCAGGCGCGACGGGTGTCGGCGGCGAGTTGCAGCGTGCGCAGCGCCGCATTCAACTGCGCCTGCCGGAAGCGGGTGTCTGCGATACCGACATTCCGCTCCCGCGTCGCGAGCGCAAGGATGTTGGAGGCGATTATGCCCTCGACCGACCTGAAGGCCTCGATCCCCGGCGCTCCGATGCCGTTGAAGCCGATGGCGACGGTTGGATTGACCAGCATGGTCGACTGCCAGGCGTCGGCGGCCGAGTCGCCGAGGTCGGCATAGGCGGCCTGCAGGCCCTTGTTGTTCAGAAGCGCGACCTGCACGGCCGTCTCGACGTCGACCGTCTTCCTCGCCAACAGCGTTTTCACCCGGTCGGAGACGGCGCGGGCCTGTTCCCGGTTCTGCACCCAGACGGTCTGCTTGCCGCTGGCCTCCGCCATCTTGGCCTCGACGGAGGGGAACCCGGCGTTCTTCGCCGCATACTCGCTGGCCGACACACAACCGCCGAGCACCAGCGGGAGGCCGAGCACTGCCGCCAGTTTCAAGTTGTTTCTGATCATGACGCGTCTCCTTCCGGAGCCTGCGCGTCATTCTGGTTGCGCCACGGTTTGGGATCGACCGGGACACGGTGGGTGTAGCCCGAAACCGGGCTCGTATAGCTGAGGGGGCGGACTCCTGCCTGGGAGGCGGCAAGATCGTCCGAAGCAATGACATCGGGAGGCAATGTGGCAGCGCATCCGCTGGCAAATAGCGGCAAGGCGGCCACGAGAAACAAAGGTCGCATGGTTATATCCGAATGGGAACTGCAACGGCGCTTGAGCGCAAAACACGCTCGCAGACGCACGGATTCGACCCGCGAGCACGGGTGTGTCCTGTTCAGATATTTGGCGGGCGGTGCAGCGGCGGCAGTTCGCCTCTGGCCTCAGCGTCGTCGACGAACTCGCGGATCGAAGCGACGCGCGGGCCGCCGACCGCGTCAGCGTCGGCGATGATGGCCATGCTGACGCAGAAGCCCTGGCAGCAGTCGGTCTTCGCCAGCTTCTGGGCGTCGTCAGGGGAAGACTGGTCGTGATCGCCGTGCACATGGTCGCCGCTCGCGACCTCGTGGTGGTCGCTGGACTGGGAGACCTCGAGATCGGACCACGCCCCATGCATGGCAGCGGAAGCGGTCGGCAGCGAGTATCCCGCCAGTGATACGACGATCACCAAGCGGATCAGAATCAACATCCTCTGCAATGTGATTCGAAACATACCCATGCCTCGCAGGACTAACATCGGTGCCGAAGTTGTCAATTGTCAGTTCGTATAGATACCGCGGCGAGCCCAGCGGCGCCGGCGATGTAATGCTGAAAAATCGGTGTAATGGTTCCAACAATGGTAAGGTCAAGGGAGAAAATGCAGCGCAGCAAGAGGCCGATTTTTGGGAACCGACGGCTGATCGCTCAGGGCAAGGACACGCGCCGTCGACCGCGCGTGGGGGAGCACCCATTGAAGATCACCAGCCAACATTCGTGATCTGGAGCGAGGCGCGCGGTCTCGGGACGGCGGAGCGATGGCTTGTGGATCGGCTCAGATTGATTTGAGGGCCACGCCTGCTCGCGGCTGTGAACTGTTACAGAAACGACAAGAAACTGACACTTGGCGTTCATCGAGCGCCGCTATGGCAGGTGTCATACCGATGACCGGTCCCCCTAAAAAGGAACTGCTGCCAATGTTTCAGTTGAAGAATGTAACCCGCCGGTTCGGCACGAAAACAGCCGTCAGCTCGGTTACCTTCGACATCCCGCAGGGCCAGATGGTCGGCATCATCGGCCGCTCGGGTGCCGGCAAGTCGACGCTGCTGCGCATGATCAACCGGCTGGTCAATCTCTCCTCCGGCTCGATCGAATTCGCAGGCACGGAAGTCTCCTCGCTCCGCGGTGCGGCGCTGCGCAACTGGCAGCGCGACTGTGCGATGATATTCCAGCAGTTCAACCTCGTGCCCCGGCTCGAGGTCTTGACCAACGTCCTGCTCGGCCGCCTCAACCACCGCTCGACCGCGCTCAGCATCCTGAACATGTTCACCCGCGAAGAGCGGATCATGGCGATCGGCGCGCTCGAACGCCTCGGCATCGAGCAGACAGCGTTGCAGCCGGCCGGCACGCTTTCCGGCGGCCAGCAGCAGCGTGTCGCGATCGCCCGCGCGCTGATGCAGCAGCCGAAGGTGCTCCTGGCCGACGAACCGATCGCCTCGCTCGACCCGCTCAACGCCAAGATCGTCATGGATGCGCTGCGCGACATCAACGAGCGCGACGGCATCACCGTCATCACCAACCTGCACACGCTCGACACCGCCCGGAACTATTGCGAACGGATCATCGGCATGGCGCATGGGCGCGTCGTCTTCGACGGACAACCGAAGGAACTGACCGCCGCGGCCGTCGCCGAGATTTACGGCGCAGACACCGCGATCGAAGAATCGATGACCTCGACAAGCATCAATATTCCCGCGGCACTACCGCAGGAAAAAACCGCATCGGCTGGCCTCAAGCCGCTGGCATTGGCCGGTCTCTGACGACCCGCCACGATCGAAGGCCCGCGTGAAGGGCACCTCTTTGCAACCGATATCGATCCGGCAAACGCCGGAAAAACGGGAGACGAACCTCATGTTGAAAAAAGCTCTTCTGGGCGCTGTTGCGCTCCTCGCCCTCGTCGGCCAGGCCCAGGCCGAAGACCTCAAGGAATTCCGCATCGGCATCCTTGGCGGCGAGAACGAAGCCGACCGCCTGCGCAACTTCCAGTGCCTGGTCGACAAGCTCCCGGCCGCAATCGGCGTCGAAAAGGTCTCGCTGTTTCCGGCCGCCGACTATGACGGCGTCATCCAGGGCCTGCTCGGCGGTACGCTCGACTACGCCGAACTCGGCGCCTCCGGCTATGCCAAGATCTACCTCGCCAAGGCAGACGCCGTCGAGCCGATCCTGACGACGGTCCAGACCGACGGTTCGACCGGCTACCACTCGATCATGGTTGCCCGCAAGGACTCCGGCATCACCAAGCTCGAAGACCTCAAGGGCAAGAAGCTCGGCTTCGCCGATCCGGACTCGACCTCCGGCTATCTCATCCCGCTCGTTACACTTCCGGAAGCGATCGGCGCGCCGGTCAAGGAATTCTTTGGTGAAACCGGCTTCGGCGGCGGCCACGAGAACCTCGTTCTCGAAGTCGTCAAGGGCACCTTCGATGCCGGCACGACCTTCGGTTCGGGCATCGGCGAGTTCAAGGACGGCTACACCTCGGGCAACCTGCGCAAAATGGTCGACAAAGGTATCCTCGACATGAACGACCTGGTCGAGCTCTGGAAGTCGCCGTTGATCCCGAACGGCCCGATCGTCGTGCGGACTTCGATGAACGACGACATGAAGGCGAAGTTCAAGCAGTTCATGATGGACCTGCCGAAGACCGATGCCGCCTGCTTCTCGGCCATCCAGGGCGGTGATTTCACGGGCTTCACCGAAGTCAATGCCGATTTCTACAAGCCGATCATCGACGCTCGCAAGGCAACGATCGGCGGCTAATCGCCAAGGCATCAGATACACGCTGGCCATGTTGCAGCGCCGCACAGCGGCGCTGCAACGAGTTTGAGCTGCTGGATGATTTTATCCTTAGATCGAGCTCGACTTAGGAATCATGCAGTTGCGGCCAGCGCTTGATTGCCTGGGACTGCCACAAGCATCCATCTCAAGAGGCCGGCACGAGCCGGAAATCCCCATGGCCACTTCCGTGCTTTCCCGGCAGCTCAGCGAGAGCGGCGCTCTGGTGGAGCGTCACTGGCAGGAGCTCAATGCCCGCCGCCGCCTTTACACCTTCCTGGGTCTGGCGTTCCTCGTTCTGACGCTGTTCGCCTCGCTCTGGTTCGCAAACGACTCAAATGCCGGCAAGTTCTTTGATCGCCTGCCGCATTTCTTCGATTTCGTCGGCGATCTGGTCCCGCGCGACGCCATGGAAATCGTGCGTGCCATGTTCGACCTGCCCTCGCCCTATGACGACGGCAGCTTCAAGTACAATTATCCGGACGGCCGGCTTTACCTTACCGACAGCCTCTACATCCCGGAGTATTTTCACAAGATGCTGGAGACACTGAACATCGCCATCTTCTCGACGGTGGTCGGCGTCTCCTTCGGCTTCATCCTCTCGTTCCTTGCCGCGCGTAATCTCATGCCCAATCCCTGGATTAGGGGCCCGGTGCGCCGCCTTATGGAGATCCTTCGCGCCTTCCCCGAAGTGGTCATTGCCGGCTTTTTCCTGGCAATCCTCTCGCTTGGTCCGATTCCTGCGATTGCGGCGGTGTCGATCCACACGATCGGCGCGCTTGGCAAATTGTTCTTCGAGGTCGTCGAGAACGCCGATATGAGGCCTGAGGAAGGCTTGCGCGCCGTCGGCGCCAACTGGATCGAGCGGGTCTGGTTCGGCATCGTTCCGCAGGTTCTCCCGAATTTCACCAGCTACTTCCTGCTTCGCCTCGAGATCAATGTGCGCGCCTCGACGATCATCGGCGCCGTCGGCGGCGGCGGTATCGGCGAGTTGTTGCGCCTGTCGATCGGCCAGGGTCACGAGGCAAAGACCATCGCGATCGTGATCCTGTTGTTCACGACGATCTTCGCCGTCGACCAGTTTTCCGCATGGCTCCGCCGCCGCCTTGTCGGCGATCAGGCCTTCCAGCTTGCCCAGTAGGAGCGCACCATGACCGCCTCGACCAAGCCAAGCCTCCTCGAAATGGAAGCAATCGCCGCCCGCCATCCGCACCTGTTGCAGTCCTCTTCAACAAAGAGGTTGAAAGCGGCACTGATCGGCATCGGCGTGCTGCTCTACATGGTTTTCAGCTGGTGGTTCTTTTCGATCGGCCACGTGCTTGCCAACGCCAATTGGGGCATCGCCGGCACTTATCTCGCCGACTGGGTCTCCTATGAGGTCCGGCCGGAGATTGCGATCGCGGCCGACGGCACGATGGCCGTCTCCTATGCACGCAATTCGCCGCTCGGCTCCAATCCCAACCCCGATTGGGTCACGCTCGAGAAGAAGACCGTGACCCGAACGATAGGGGCGCCGGCCGCTCCTCAGGCGCCGAAGCCGAAGGCAAGTTCATCCTTCAATTTCATGGCGCCGAATGCCGCGCTCGGTGGTTCCCAAACGGCTCAAGCACAGAACCGTATGGAGACCCGCCGCGAAGAAGTCGCTGTTCGCGCGCTCATCACCTACGATCGCTCGACAAATATCGAAATCGCCGACGGCTTGGTAAAAGCGACGCACGGCGGCGAGACACTGACGATGACCGTCGACGGCGCCGATGCGGTAACGCCGCAAGGTCCCCTGCCCCTCTGGGCCACGCAAAAGCGGCCGGGTGAAAAGATCACGCTCTCCTTCGGCTTGACCGGTTGGGCCGAGGTCGAAGGCGACGAAGTCTCGATCCGCAATCGTTTCTTCGGCTGGGCGAACTTCCTCTTTGACACCAACTCGCCGTTCTTCGGAAAGGCCTATGGCGAAGTGGCATCGCTGATCGTCTCCGGCGAGCGGATCGATCCGGCACGCTCCAACCTTTCGCTTGCCTGGAGCAACATCCTCTACAATGCGGAGTGGCAGCATCTCGACGTCTGGACCAAGTTGCTGCAGACGATTGTCATGGCGTTCGTCGGCACCCTCTTCGCATCGCTGATCGCCTTTCCGCTTTGCTTTCTCGCCGCGCGCAACATCACGCCGAACCTTTTCGCCAACCAGCTCGCCAAACGTTTCTTCGATTTCCTGCGGTCGGTGGACATGTTCATCTGGGCGCTGTTCTTCACGCGCGCCTTTGGCCCCGGGCCGCTTGCCGGCATCTCCGCGATCTTCTTCACCGACACAGGCACGCTCGGAAAGCTCTACTCCGAAGCGCTCGAGAACATCGACGACAAGCAGCGCGAAGGCGTGAAGTCCGTCGGCGCGACGCCGATCGCGGTGCAGCGCTTCGGCGTGCTGCCGCAGGTGCTCCCGGTTATTGCCAGCCAGGCGCTCTACTTTTGGGAATCGAACACCCGCTCGGCGACGATCATCGGCGCAGTCGGCGCCGGCGGTATCGGACTCAAATTGTGGGAGGCGATGCGCACCAACTCCGATTGGGAAAATGTCGCCTATATGGTGCTTCTGATCTTGATGGTTGTCTTCATTTTCGACAGCATCTCAAACGCGTGCCGTTCGCGCCTGATGGGGCGCAAGGCGCATTAAATTGGAGCGGGGTGCGGGCGGAAAACCGCACGCACTTTTCCTCATCCCGCTCTGATCCGAATTGCGTTTCGCGCCGAAGTCATCATGATCTTGTCATGCAAATCGACTAGCTGCGCATCGAACCCCGCGAACATCGACCCGCCGGACGGCGGGCCGGTCGATACAGAAAGTGAGACTCGTGCGTTATGCAATCTACTTCGCGGCGCCGGCCGATGACCGGCTCACGCAGACCGCAGCCCGTTGGCTTGGCCGCGACGCCTTTGTCGACGGAGCACTGAGTTGGCCGGAAGTTCCGCCGCTCGGGCGCGAAAATCAGATGGCGTTGACGGCAGATCCACGCCGATACGGCTTCCACGGAACGCTGAAGGCGCCGTTCGAACTCGCGGAAGGCAAGAGCGAAGCGGATCTGCTGGCCGCCTTCGACGAGTTCGCAGCAGAGTTCGAGGCTTTCGAAGTGCCGCAGATCATGTTGCACCAGATCGGCCCCTTTTTCGCACTGGTCCCGGCCGAAGACTGCCCGCCTCTTCAAAAGCTGGCGGAACAGGCCGTCCGCCGTTTCGAGCCCTTCCGGGCGCCGCTCTCCGACGCCGATATCGCTCGCCGCAATCCGGAGAAGCTTACGCGGCGTCAGCGCGAATATCTTGCGACGTGGGGTTACCCCTACGTCTTTGAGGAGTTTCAGTTCCATCTGACGCTGACGGGGCCGGTGCCGAACGAGACGCAAACAGTGATGCGCGAGACGCTGACGACCGCATTCGAGGAGTTCATTGGCAAGCCGCTCGACGTTTCGACCGTCGCACTTTTCGTCGAGCCCCATCGCGGCGCGCCGTTCACCGTCCATTCCCTACTGCCGCTTGGCGGCGCATCCGAACGAAAGATCGCATGAGATGAGCAAAGAACAGGTTTTGAGCAACGCCCGCATCGTTCTGGAGGACAGGATCGTCAACGGTTCCGTCCTCATCCGCGACGGCCGGATCGCCGATATTTCGGAAGGGGCAAGCAGCACGGGCGAGGATTTCGAAGGTGACTACCTGCTGCCCGGCCTGATCGAACTCCACACCGATCATCTGGAGGCGCACTACTCGCCGCGCCCGGGCGTGCGCTGGCTGAAGATCGCGGCGATCCAGGCCCATGACGCCCAGGTCGTCACCTCCGGCATTACCACCGTCTTCGACTGCCTGCGTCTGGGTTCGGACGAGGACGGCGGCTTCCAGAAGGGCGAGATGCGCAGCATGGCCGACGCCTTGGCGCAAGCCAAGGCGGAAGGCCGGCTGCGCGCCGACCATCTCATCCACCTGCGTTGCGAGGTTTCGACCTCCGACGTCCTCGATCATTACGAGGATTTTCAAGACGACTCGCAAGTTCGACTCGTCTCGCTGATGGACCACGCGCCGGGACAGCGTCAGTTCCAGACGATGGATCAGTACACGCTCTACTACAAAACGAAGCGCGGCCTTTCGGACGAGGCTTTCGCCGAGTTCGTCGAGCGCCAGCAGGCGCTCTCCGCGCGGTACGCCGCGCCCCATCGCACGGCGCTGGCAAAGGCCTGCGCCGCACGCGGCATCACCATTGCAAGCCATGACGATGCGACGGTCGAGCATGTCGAGGAATCGATCGGCTACGGCATCCGCCTGGCGGAATTCCCGACGAGCTTCGAGGCGGCGGAAGCCTCGCATCGCGCCGGATTGAGCGTGCTGATGGGCGCGCCCAATATCGTTCGGGGCAAATCCCACTCCGGCAACATCGCCGCCCGCGATCTCGCGGAGCGCGGCGTGCTCGACGTGCTTTCATCCGATTATGTGCCTTTCAGCCTCATTCATGCGCCCTTCATTCTGGCTGACGAAGTCGAGGCCATCGACCTGCCGCGGGCGATCGCCATGGTTACGGCAACGCCGGCGCGCACCGTCGGTCTCGACGATCGCGGCCGGATCGCCGTCGGTCTGCGCGCCGATATTGCGCGCGTCCACCGCCCGCAGGGAATTCCAGTTGTTCGCTCCGTCTGGCGCGAAGGACGGCGTGTCGCATGACCGCGGTCGGACAGGGGCGTGGAGCGCTCATCGTCGTCGTCGGCCCAAGCGGGGCAGGCAAGGACAGTGTCATGGGCTTCGCCGCGCGCCATTTCGCGCATCGCCCGGATATCCTCTTCGTGCGGCGCGTGATCACGCGTCCATCTGACGCCGGCAGTGAAGTGCATGAAAGCGTCTCGACCGCGGAATTCGAGGACATGAGCCGAAGCGGTGCCTTCGCGGTTTCGTGGCAGGCCCATGGTTTGAGTTACGGCATTCCGAGTGAGATCGCCGGCAAGGTCGCGACCGGCATGACAGCGATCGTCAACGGTAGCCGCGCGGCCCTTCCCGCAATTCGCGCGGCCTTCGGCACCATCGCCGTCGCGCTCGTCACCGCTGACCCGCAGGTGCTGGCGAAGCGCCTGGCTGAGCGCGGGCGCGAGAGCGAGGAAGACGTATTGCGCCGGCTAACGCGGCAGACGCCCGACATCGTCGCCGGACCCGACGTGACGGTGATCGACAATAGCGGCCGACTCGACGTCGCCGGGCAGCGCTTCGTCGCGCTTGTTGAGCGGCATTGCGCGGCGTTGCATCATCCGGCCTGAGCAATAACGAAGGATCGCGAACGTCGCGGCGCCGGCCCCAATGGTCCTGGGCTTTTTCGCGCTGCGCCCTTTGACAGGCAACCGACCTCGCCTTGTCGGGACTGATAGAATCGATACCCGGCGGAGGTCGCTATCGCGGGTCGCCTTGCGCCAGTGCCTCCTGCGCCGCTTCCTCGATCTTCCTCACCATGGGCATGTCCACCGCGGCGGCGATGACGGAATCGAGCAGGCCCGGAAAGCGATTGTCAAGGTCGTCGCGCCGTAGCGTCACCAGTCGGCTCGTGCCGGAGACTTCCGTTCGGGTGACGCCCGCCTCACGCAGCTTGGCCAGGTGATAGCTGATGTTGGTCTTGGAGCCGAAATCGGTGAAATTCAGGCACATAGTCGGCCGCCCCTCGCGGCGCGCGAGGTAGCCCACGATCGCCAGGCGCGTTGGGTCGCCAAGGGCGGCGAGCACGTTGGAGAGGGTGATCTGATCGGCGGTGGGATGTGGTAGGGTCATGGTTCAAAGATATCCGCGCCGATGCTCCGCTTCAACGCGGCAGGGCGCTCGCTTACACAGGAGGTACTGCAATTCAAGTGCTACAACATCCTTTGCGCGTCTGATTAGACGCGCGGCGCTGTGAGTAGACAGAGCATATTGACATGCCGACCAGTAATGTTCAATAGTTCAACATATTTTGAACAAGGATCCCCCCATGGACAAGCGCCTCATCTGGCTCGCGGTCGGCTCCTTCACGATGAGCACGGTCGGCTTCGTTTTTTCGAGCCTTCTGCCATCGATCGCGGCCGACACCCACACGACGATCCCACATGCGGGGCACCTGATCACCGTGTTCTCGCTTTCCTATGCCGTCGGTGCGCCGCTGCTTTCGGCGTTGGCCGGGACGGCTGACAGGCGGCGGCTGCTTGTGACTGCGATGCTCGCCTTCGTGGCGGGCAACGGGATCGCTGCGACAAGCGTCTCGTTCACCACGCTGCTACTCGCCCAGGTGGTGATGGGAATGGCGAGCGGTTTGTTTGCTGCCACTGCCCAGGCGACGGCGGTTTCGCTGGCCGGGTCGGAGCACCGCGCGCTGGCAATCTCGATCGTCGTGGGCGGCACCACGTTTGCGGTGGCGCTGGGTGCCCCACTCGGCGCGCTGATCGCCGCGTTCTGGGGCTGGCGCGGCACTTTCGGGGCGGTCGCCTTTCTCGGGCTCGCCTGCGCCACCGTGCTGTGGCTGCGTCTGCCGCGGGGCCTCAGCGGAATGAAGCTGACACTTTCCGAACGATTCAGCGCCATCGGTCTCCCGGGCGTGGCCTCGTCGCTGATGGTGACCTTTCTCTATCTTGCGGGCGCCTTCGTAATCATCTCCTATCTCGCGCCTCTGGCGATCGACGGGGCGGGGCTTTCGAAAATGGCGCTGCCGGGCTTGCTGCTTGCTTTCGGCGCGGGCGCGGTGATCGGCAACCTCTCCAGCGGCTATTTGGCCGACCGGGTCGGCGCGACGCGCATGGTGGTGCTTTCGCTGATGTCGGCGGTTGTGGTGTCGCTGGTGATTGCCTTCGGGCTCAACCTCCTGCCGCGCGATCTCGCCGGCCTGCTGCTGATCGGCATCATGGTGCCGTGGGGCATCATCGGCTGGGCGTTCCCGCCCGCCCAGGCGAGCCGCCTCGTCGGCTTCGCGCCGGAGGTGGCGCATCTGACGCTGTCGCTCAATGCCTCGGCAATTTATCTCGGCATCGCCAGCGGCACTGCGATCGGTGGGCGGGTGCTGGAAAATACGGCCGCATCCAACCTCGGCTTCTTCGCGGCGCTGTTTCCGGTGGCAGCACTCGCCGTCCTCTATGCAGGCCTACGCTCCTACCGGCGGCGCTTCGCGGCCACCCTGGCGGAATAGGGCCTACCACAATGAAGCCAGCGCGTGGCATGCATGTTTTCGCGCCGGCCGGCTCAACCCAGGCCCGATCTCAGTGGGATCGCTGAGCAGTCAAACTTCTCCGATCGCTGACCCTTCCGACAGAACTTACAAAACGCCTTCCGGCCACGCTCTTCGACCCGCCCCCTCAAAAGGATGCACGTAACGTCATCTGCCGGCTGGCCGCGACAGTGCAGCACTGCCGAGCGGCAGCATATCGCGCCACTGCCGGCGACAAATGTGCCCAGCTGACGGCCCGGATCTCAGGCGTCTGCCGCCGGGATCTTCCATGCTGCAAGATCACCCTATGTTCTCTGGTATCAGGCCGGTCCGGCGACTCGCGCCATAGCGCGGTGAATTTTTGCTTGTCATCGGCCATATTATGTATATACATTATTGCAACGAAGGGCGGCGATCTATGGACGGAAAAAGCAACGCGAATTCAGGCAAAATCAGCCTCTGGCACAATGCGCGCCTTGCGACGCTGCGCGAGGATATGGGGCCGCTCGGCATCATCGAGAAAGGCGCTGTCGCCGCCCGCGACGGCCGGATCGTCTACGTCGGCGCAAAAGAAGACTTGCCCCGGGATCTTGCCCAGGCGGACGAGACAACTGACTGTGAAGGCCGCTGGATGACGCCGGCGCTGATCGATTGCCACACCCATATCGTCCATGGCGGCAACCGCGCGCGTGAATTCCAGCGTCGGCTCGAAGGTGCCACTTACGAGGAAATCGCCCGCGCCGGCGGTGGCATTGCCTCGACGGTGAAGGCGACCAATGCCCTGTCGGTCGAGGAACTGGCGGAAGCAGCACTTCCGAGGCTCGACACGCTCCTTTGCGAGGGGGTCGCGACGGTCGAGGTGAAGTCCGGCTATGGGTTGAATATCGAGGCTGAGCTGAAGATGCTGCGCGCCGCGCGCCGGCTGCAAGAGTTGCGACCCGTGCGCATCGTTACGAGCTATCTCGCCGCGCACGCGACACCTCCCGAATACAAGGGCCGCAACGGCGACTATATCGCCGACGTCGTGCTGCCGGGCCTCAAAAGCGCGCACGCCGAGGGCCTGGTCGACGCAGTCGACGGGTTCTGCGAGGGTATCGCCTTCTCTCCTGCCGAGATCGGCCGTGTCTTCGATGCCGCGAAGGCGCTTGGCCTGCCGGTCAAGCTCCACGCCGAACAGCTTTCGGATCTCGGCGGCGCCAAGCTCGCAGCCTCCTACGGCGCGCTCTCGGCCGACCATCTCGAATATCTCGACGCGGAAGGAGCGGTAGCACTCGCAAAGGCCGGGACCGTCGCCGTGCTCCTGCCCGGTGCATTCTATACGCTTCGGGAAAGGCAACTGCCGCCGGTCGATGCGCTACGCGCCGCCGGCACGCGCATCGCCATTGCGACAGACTGCAACCCAGGCACTTCTCCGCTGACGTCGCTGCTTCTAACGATGAACATGTCGGCAACGCTCTTCCGCCTGACCGTCGACGAATGCCTCGCGGGTGTCACGCGCGAGGCCGCACGCGCGCTCGGAATCCTCGACAGGACCGGCACGATCGAGGTCGGCAAGTCCGCGGACTTCGCGATTTGGAACATCGGTGAGCCTGCCGAACTTATCTACCGGATAGGCTTCAATCCGCTGCATCAGCGCATCTTTGGAGGCGAAAGAATCGGCCAATGACCATCGTACTTAAGCCAGGCTCCGTTCCGCTCAAGGATCTGGAAACGATCTACTGGACTCGGGAACCGGCCTGCCTCGATCCCGCCTTCGACACCGCCATTGCTAAGGGCGCCGCCCGCATTGCCGAAATCGCGGCCGGCAATGCCCCGGTCTACGGCATCAACACCGGCTTCGGCAAACTTGCCTCGATCAAGATCGACAGCGCCGACGTGGCGACGCTGCAGCGCAACCTCATCCTGTCGCATTGCTGCGGCGTGGGTGCGCCTCTGCCGGAGAATATCGTCCGGCTGATGATGGCGCTGAAGCTCGTGTCGCTCGGCCGCGGCGCTTCGGGCGTTCGCCTCGAACTCGTCCGCCTGATCGAGGCGATGCAGGCACGGGGCGTGATCCCGCTGATCCCGGAAAAGGGTTCGGTGGGCGCCTCGGGCGACCTTGCGCCGCTTGCGCACATGGCGGCCGTGATGATGGGCCACGGGGAAGCGTTCTTCGATGGCGTGCGCATGCCGGGCGGAGCCGCGCTTGAAAAGGCCGGTCTTTCGCCGGTGACGCTCGCCGCGAAGGAGGGCCTCGCCTTGATCAACGGCACGCAGGCGTCCACCGCACTGGCGCTCGCCGGCCTATTCCGTGCCCATCGCGCCGCACAGGCAGCACTCATCACCGGGGCGCTCTCCACCGATGCCGCAATGGGATCGTCCGCACCCTTCCATCCCGACATTCATGCGCTGCGCGGTCATCGGGGCCAGATCGACACGGCCGCCGCCCTTCGCCAATTGCTCGAGGGATCCGTGATCCGGCAGAGCCACATCGAGGGCGACGAACGGGTGCAGGATCCCTACTGCATCCGCTGCCAGCCGCAAGTCGACGGCGCCTGCCTAGATCTCCTGCGCTCAGTCGCCGCATCGCTCACGATCGAGGCCAACGCCGTCACCGACAATCCGTTGGTGCTTTCGGACAACTCCGTCGTCTCGGGCGGCAATTTCCACGCGGAACCAGTGGCCTTCGCCGCCGACCAGATCGCGCTTGCGGTTTGCGAAATCGGCGCGATCGCGCAGCGCCGCATCGCACTTCTCGTCGATCCGGCGCTGAGCTACGGCCTGCCGGCGTTCCTGGCCAAGAAGCCGGGGCTCAATTCGGGCCTGATGATCGCCGAGGTCACCTCCGCCGCGCTGATGTCGGAAAACAAGCAACTCGCGCACCCGGCTTCCGTCGACTCGACGCCGACATCTGCCAACCAGGAAGACCATGTGTCGATGGCCTGCCACGGAGCGCGCCGCCTACTGCAGATGACCGACAACCTGTTCTCGATCATCGGCATCGAGGCCCTGACAGCCGTGCAGGGTGTCGAGTTCCGAGCGCCGCTGACGACCAGCGCGGAACTGTCGAAGGCAGTGGCTGCCGTACGCAGCGTGTCGCCGACGATCGAAGAGGACCGCTACATGGCCGACGATCTCAAGGCGGCCGGCGAACTGGTCGCATCTGGCGCGCTCAACGCCGCCGTCTCCGATGGCATCCTTCCGAAGCTGGATCTCTGACATGGCCGTTTTCGAAGTCCATCGGGGCGCCTCCCCTGTCATCCTTGGCTTTCCCCACACGGGCACCGACGTGCCCGCCCCGATCTGGGAGCGGCTCAACGATAACGGTCGCATCCTCGCCGACACGGACTGGCATATACACGACCTCTACGAGGGGCTTCTGCCGGAAGCCACGACCGTGCGCGCGACCTTCCACCGCTACGTCATCGACGCCAACCGCGACCCGGAAGGTGTGAGCCTCTATCCCGGCCAGAACACCACCGGCCTCGTGCCGGAGACCGACTTCGACGGCGTGTCGATCTGGAAGGAGGGTCAGGCGCCGACGGAGGCCGTTATTGCGACGCGCCTTCGCGATTTCCATGCTCCCTATCACGCGGCGCTCGCCGCCGAGATCGAGCGCGTGAAGGCGATCCATGGTGTGGCGGTGCTCTACGACTGCCACTCAATCCGCTCGCATATTCCCTTCCTCTTCGAAGGCAAGCTGCCCGACTTCAATATCGGCACCGACATGGGCAAGACCTGCGCCGCCGAAATAGAGAGGGCAACGGTAGAAATCGCCGCTTCGGCAGAGGGTTACAGCAGTATCCTGAATGGCCGATTCAAGGGCGGCTGGACCACCCGTCACTATGGCCGGCCGGAAATCGGCGTGCATGCGATCCAGATGGAACTTGCGCAGTCCACGCATCTGGCGACCGAAGCGCCGCCGTTCTCGCTGGATTCCGCCAAGGCCGAACACCTTCGCACCCATCTCAAGGCCATCCTGAAACGCATCGAAACAACGGCATTCGCCCTCAAACTGACAGGGAGTGAGGCATGAACGTGAATAATCCGCGCCACAATATCCGCGAGGTGCGCAGCCCGCGTGGCACCGAGATCAGCGCCAAGAGTTGGCTGACCGAGGCGCCGCTGCGCATGCTGATGAATAATCTCGACCCGGACGTTGCCGAGAACCCGCACGAACTCGTCGTCTATGGCGGCATCGGCCGCGCCGCCCGTACCTGGGCGGATTTCGACCGGATCGTCGCGACGCTCAAGGATCTCAACGAGGACGAAACGCTGCTCGTCCAGTCTGGCAAGCCCGTCGGCGTCTTCCGCACCCACAAGGACGCGCCGCGGGTGCTGATTGCCAATTCCAACCTCGTGCCGCACTGGGCGACCTGGGACCATTTCAACGAGCTGGATAAGAAAGGTCTCGCCATGTACGGCCAGATGACCGCTGGCTCGTGGATCTATATCGGCTCGCAGGGCATCGTCCAGGGAACCTACGAGACCTTCGTCGAGGCCGGGCGCCAGCACTATGGCGGCAACCTCAAGGGCAAGTGGGTGCTGACCGGCGGCCTTGGCGGCATGGGCGGCGCACAGCCGCTTGCCGCGGTCATGGCCGGCGCCTGCTGCCTCGCAGTCGAATGCAATCCGGACTCGATCGATTTCCGCCTGCGCACCCGTTATCTCGACGCCAAGGCCGAGACCCTGGACGAAGCGATGGAGATGATCGATCGCTGGACCAAGGCCGGCGAAGCAAAATCCGTCGGCCTGCTCGGCAATACGGCAGAAATCCTCCCCGAAATGGTTCGCCGTGGCATTCGCCCGGATATGGTCACCGACCAGACCTCCGCACATGATCCGGTCAACGGCTATCTGCCGAAGGGCTGGACGATGGGCCAGTGGAAGGAAAAGCGGGTCAGCGACCCGAAGGCTGTAGAAATGGCGGCACGCGCATCGATGCGCGAGCACGTCGAGGCGATGATCGCCTTCCAGAACATGGGCGTCCCCACCTTCGACTACGGCAACAACATCCGCCAGATGGCCAAGGACGAGGGCCTCGAAAACGCCTTTGCCTTCCCGGGTTTCGTGCCGGCCTATATCCGCCCGCTCTTCTGCCGCGGCATCGGGCCGTTCCGCTGGGCGGCGCTGTCGGGCGACCCCGAGGACATCCGCAAGACCGACGCCAAGGTGAAGGAACTGCTGCCGGACAACAAGCACCTGCACAACTGGCTGGACATGGCCAAGGACCGCATCGCCTACCAGGGCCTGCCGGCACGCATCTGCTGGGTCGGCCTCGGTGATCGTCACCGCCTCGGCTTGGCTTTCAACGAAATGGTTCGCAAGGGCGAGCTCAGCGCCCCGATCGTTATTGGTCGCGACCACCTCGATTCCGGCTCCGTCGCTTCGCCGAACCGCGAGACGGAAGCGATGAAGGACGGTTCCGACGCCGTTTCCGACTGGCCGCTCCTGAACGCGCTGCTAAACACCGCCTCCGGCGCAACCTGGGTCTCGCTCCACCACGGTGGCGGCGTCGGCATGGGCTTTTCGCAGCATTCGGGCGTCGTCATCTGCTGCGACGGCAGCGAGGACGCCGGCCGGCGGATCGAGCGCGTGCTGTGGAACGATCCGGCGACGGGCGTCATGCGCCACGCCGATGCCGGCTACGACATCGCGCTCGACTGCGCCAAGGAGAAGGGCCTGCGCCTGCCCGGCATTCTCGGAAACTGACCAAAGACGCAGGAGGCCGCCATGGCGGCCTCCTGCAGTTCCTTCACTGCGACATGGCCCCGCTGCGGACGCCGTCGACAAACAACGACAAGGCTCCAGCCCCAGCGCGCCAATGAGCGCGGCACTTTAGCGGGAGCGCAGCAGTCCGGCGCGTCGTGCCGCATTCACGAATGCCCTTCTTCCTTCTTGCGGCCGTCTCCAGCCGTCGAAGGCGTCGCGCAGACCCGGCAGGCTGCGCGAAGGCGCCCCTCGCGCGCCTTCGGACCACGGGGCAAGGCACTCCAGCGCTTCCCAAGAGTTGGTGCGACAACTCGCTCCTCGGCGGCAGCAAGCGCAATCTCACCGGGACGGAAAATCGAATATCGCTCATCACCAGCTCGGTCCTACGGATCACATCGATTTGCTGCCTCCGGCTTGCGAACGGGCGTCAAGCGCACCGGCTCTACCAGCAGCCACGATCGCCTCGGTGTCGGGTGCGAGGAGATTGGCCCGTCGCGCGAAGGCGACAAACGTCCCGCGAGCGGTCTCGGCATCAATCTCTCCCGCAAATACTGCTCTGCAGGCATTGAGCGCGATGGCGTGCGTTGGATTTCGCTTCGATGGCGGCCACTCATTCAGCCAGGCATAGGCCTCTCTCACGCCGTGGATCTCAGCCGGAAACCCGAGACCCACAAGGATTGTGACTGGATGTCGAAAGCAATCGTGTTCCATCGTTCTCCTCCATTCACGCGACATCAAAAAGAGTTGCGGATTGCGATGTGCCGAGCAGCCATCATGTCCTCGCCTCCTGACTCGAAGCGTTAAGGTTGCTGCCCTTGAGCGTCCATTGGCAGCCGTCAGGAATCCTAGACACTTGCAGCGATGCCCGCCGCGGCGCCGAGCAGGCGCTTCAGCGCACGCAAACGGTGCTGTTACAGCCAGGGCTGTAATCCATCGAGTTGTTTTCTCATCTCCTTCTCCCATCGATGTTACCGTCGAGCGTCGGGGCGACCACCTACCGGATCACTAGGAAGAATTTCGACCCGCCGCGAAACAGATCGAGCGCGATCGCGCCGCCGGCGTTCTTTAAGGCCGCCGTGAGTTCCGCCACGGTCGCGATAGGCCGGCGATTGACGGCAACAATCACGTCGCCTGCGCGCAAACCCGATCGGGCCGCAGCACTTCCATCTTCAATGCTGGAAACAACCACGTTGCCGGCCGCATCCTGGAACTGCGCGCCTTGGAGGCGAGCGGCCATGGAGTTGGACTTGGCACTTGCCTCGTCCCGCTCAACGCGCATTGTCACCGTTTTGCGAACTCGATCGCGGAGATATTCGATTTCGACTTCCGATCCGACCTGAGCCAGACCGACACGATTGCGGAGATCTGCCGCGCCCGTGATTTTGCGATTGTTGACGGCGGTGATGACATCGCCGGCTTGAAGGCCAGCCTGTGCCGCCGGCGAATTCTGCTCAACGCTGCCGACGACGGCGCCGTAGCTTTCCTCAATGCTGAGCGCCTCGGCCAGGTCGGGCGTCAGGTCCTGAACGGAGATGCCGATCCGGCCACGCCGCACTTCGCCATGCTCGATCAGTTGCTCCATCACTGCAGACACCATCGCGATCGGAACCGCAAAGCCAATGCCGACATTGCCGCCGGCGGGCGCGATGATAGCGGTGTTGATGCCGACCAGCAGGCCGTCTGCTGTCACCAATGCGCCGCCGGAATTGCCGGGATTGATTGAAGCATCCGTCTGGATGAAGTCCTCATAGCCCTCGACGTTGATGCCGCCGCGGCCAAGGGCGCTGACGATGCCGGAGGTTACGGTCTGGCCAAGGCCAAACGGATTGCCGATCGCGACAACCGAGTCGCCGACACGGAGGGCGCCTGAATCGCCAAACGAAAGCGCCGTCAGCTTATCCGCGTCGATCTTCACCAACGCTATATCGGTTGCCTCGTCGCTGCCGACCAGCTCGGCGGTGAAGCGGCGCCGGTCCTTCAGGGTTACCGCAATTTCCCCGGCGTCCGCGACAACGTGGTGATTGGTGAGGATATAGCCGTCGTCGGCGTCAACGATGACACCGGACCCGGCACTTAGCCGCTGCTGTTGCTCCGGCAGGTCGAAATAGCGGCGGAAAAAGGGATCGTTGTAGAGCGGATTGGTTTCGGCGGGGTGGCGTGACCTCACCGCTATGTTGACGACTGCCGGCGTGACCTCCTCCAAGACATCGGCGAGCGAACGTTGAGTGCTTGCCGAAATGGATGACTGCGGTTGCGCCGCCGGTAACGGCGCAGGAACGAGGATGAGGACGAGTGCGGCGAATACGCCAACATACTTCGACGAACGCGTGGTCATTTTTCGCCCCGAATTCTTCAGATCCTCCTTCGGCGCGGTCGGGCGGCCCTCGGGGCCAGCCTCGTCGGAGTCACGATCTTGGCCCTACCAACCGGCACCAGTTCGACATCCAAATGTCACATCCATTTAGCTGCTACGCGTGTTCACAAATCTATCGACCGTCCGCGCCCCGGAGCGCGGACGGTCGTTCCAGTCAGAAGTCCATGCCGCCTCCGGGCATCGGCGGCACGGGCGCCTCCTTCTTGGGTTACTCGGCGACCATCGCCTCGGTGGTAATCAGCAGGCCGGCGACTGAGGCAGCGTCCTGCAACGCAGTGCGGACGACCTTCACGGGATCGATCACGCCCTGATCGTAAAGATCACCGAACTCATTGGTCTGGGCGTTCCAGCCATAACCGAAGTCGGTCTTCTCGCGCAGCTTACCGACGATGATCGAGCCCTCAGCACCCGCATTTTCGGCGATCTGGCGCACCGGCGCCTCGAGTGCACGCCGGACGATCTCAACGCCGTGTTTCTGATCGGCATTCTCCGTCCGAACGCTGTCCAGTGCTTTGACGGCTCTCAGCAACGCCACACCACCGCCAGGCAGCACGCCCTCTTCGACCGCCGCCCGTGTGGCATGCATTGCATCATCGACCCGGTCCTTACGTTCCTTCACCTCGACCTCGGTCGAGCCACCGACGCGGATCACCGCAACGCCGCCGGCAAGCTTCGCCAGCCGCTCCTGCAGCTTCTCGCGATCGTAGTCTGACGTCGTTTCCTCGATCTGCGCCTTGATCTGGGCGACGCGGCCCTGAATCTCCGTCTTCGAGCCTGCTCCGTCGACGATCGTTGTGTTTTCCTTCTCGACGACGACCTTCTTGGCGCGGCCAAGCATGTTGAGCGTCACATTCTCGAGCTTGATGCCGAGATCTTCGGAGATTGCGGTTCCGCCTGTGAGGATCGCTATATCCTCCAGCATCGCCTTGCGGCGGTCGCCGAAGCCGGGGGCCTTGACAGCTGCAACCTTCAGGCCGCCGCGCAGCTTGTTGACGACGAGCGTCGCCAGCGCTTCGCCTTCAACATCCTCGGCAATGATAAGGAGTGGCTTTCCGGACTGAACAACGGCTTCGAGAACCGGAAGCAGCGCCTGCAGGTTCGAGAGCTTCTTTTCATGGATCAGGATGTAGGGTTCCTCGAGCTCAACCCGCATCTTGTCCTGGTTGGTGATGAAATACGGCGAAAGATAGCCGCGGTCGAACTGCATGCCTTCGACGACTTCCAACTCCGTCACCGCGGTCTTGGCTTCCTCGACGGTGATCACCCCTTCGTTGCCGACCTTTTCCATCGCTTCTGCGAGGAAGCGGCCGATCTCGGTGTCGCCATTGGCCGAGATCGTCCCGACCTGGGCGATCTCGTCGTTTTTGGTGACGTTACGCGCGTTTGTCTTCAATTCCTCAACGATGGCGTCTACGGCCTTATCGACGCCGCGCTTCAGGTCCATCGGGTTCATGCCCGATGCCACGGCCTTTGCACCTTCCTTGACGATCGCCTGGGCGAGAACCGTTGCCGTGGTGGTGCCATCGCCGGCGACGTCACTGGTTTTCGACGCCACTTCCCGCACCATCTGGGCGCCCATGTTCTCGAACTTGTCCTCGAGTTCGATCTCCTTGGCGACGGTGACGCCGTCCTTTGTGATCCGGGGAGCGCCGAACGATTTGTCGAGCACCACGTTGCGTCCCTTCGGGCCGAGGGTGACCTTGACGGCATTCGCGAGGATATCGACGCCGCGCAGCATCTTCTCGCGGGCGTCGGAATGGAATCTCACTTCCTTGGCAGCCATTTTTCTACTCCTTCCTGAGGCAACATTCCTTGTCTGGCGTGGTCCGGATCGGCGCTAGGCTGCGTTTCTCGCTGCGGCGTCGGCCTCGATGACGCCCATCACGTCGGATTCCTTCATGATCAGGAGATCCTCGCCATTGAGCTTGATCTCGGTGCCTGACCATTTGCCAAACAGAATGCGATCCCCCACTTTCACATCGAGCGGCCGCAATTGCCCGCTGTCGTCGCGCGCACCAGCGCCGGCCGCAACGACCTCTCCCTCCTGTGGTTTTTCCTTCGCCGTGTCTGGGATGATGATGCCGCCGGCCGTTTTTTCCTCGGCCTCGATGCGGCGAACCAGGATACGGTCATGCAAGGGACGGAACGTCATGTCGCTCTCCTCCTCGACAAACAGATTTCTCAAGAGCTCCTCCGCGCCGCATTCGGAGCGAAACCGACGCGGGACGCCGAGCCTTTCGGCATCGCGCGCAAATCGATCTGGTTTCTGATTTCTCGAGTTTCAAGAGGGCGGCACGGATTTTTTAGCACTCGATGCTGGAGAGTGCTACCGGCATGAAATCATAGAGCTATTGCGTGCTGTGCCGTTTGAATGGTCAGATTGACGGCCCTCGTCCGCTGCCCCTCCTAGACGAGACCTGGGCAGCCGCGTCCCCTCTTGACACCACGCGATTTGATCCCCACCTCATTTCCGCCGACCGCCAAAATGGGGTCGGAGTCAGGGAGCGCCGAGCTTCTTGGCGTTCCCTCGTATCTATGTTGCTCTACGGAGGATGTAGCTATGAGAACAGACCTCGACTTTGCCCCCTTCTACAGGTCGAGCATCGGTTTCGATCGCATCTTCGACCTGCTCGAGAACGCCAGCCTCAATGCTGACAACTGGCCGCCCTACAACATCGTCAAACTTGGAGAAGATGCCTACCGCATCGTCATCGCGGCGGCAGGTTTTGCCGAGGACGAACTGACGGTAACCCATGAGTCGAACATGCTCGTGGTCACCGGCGCCAAGTCCGAGGATGAGGAGGTTGAGTACCTCCATCATGGCCTCGCCCTAAGGCCGTTCGCGCGCCGATTTGAACTTGCCGATCATGTCACCGTCGAGGGCGCAAAGCTCGAAAACGGGCTGCTTGTCATCGATCTCAAAAAGGAAGTACCTGAGGAGATGAAGCCGCGTCGGATCGCTATCAAAACCGAGACGACGAAGCCAGCGCCGAAGCAGATCGAAGGCGACAAAGCAGCCTGACACGGTGCGCCTGCCTCAACCCTCCCTTGTCGCCGAACAGGTGAAGGAACGCGACTGCGCAAAAGGAGGGAGGAACGTCAAGCGCATCTCGATCGACAGGACCAAATAATACCCACCGCCGCAAGCCAGCCGGGCGCGGAAGTGCCCGGCTGGTTACTCGCGAACGAGCAAGGGACGACGTCGATGACGAAGCCCGTGAAGCGAGACGCACAGACAAACCGCGCTGACCGCAAGTTTGTGGAGCACGTCAGCACGAGCCAGCCGCTTGCGATCGACATCAACGGATCGCGAACAAGGGCTGATCATGTCGCACGTATTTTTCGCCCGTCACGCTCGGTGATGACTTCGGCGCGCGTGTCGAGGCGACCTTGGCTGCTGGTTTTCGAACGGCAAGTTCCCCCAATCATCGACTGTCTGATGGGCTACACGGGCGGGAGTGACACGCTGACGCAAGTCGAACTGCATTTCCCGTCCCGCGATGCCGCCATTGCCTACGCGGAACGACATAAACTGAAGTACACCGTCGTAAACGACAGGAGCGGCCGCCCATAGTGTCCAGTGAGGGAAGCCGTGCTTGCCTCGCTATCGACGCCCCGCTGGCAAGCTTAAGCCTTCAATTCCCGTCGCTCCGTTATGGGCACAGCGAGACGCATATCCGGAGTGGCCCGCCGCTTCAGCGGCGGGCCACTCTCTCCTTTTTTCGATCATACATGGGCATGCGGATTCTGCCGTTCGTCCCACAACGCCCAAGCCGATATCGCCGCAACGAGTAGACCCAAAACCACGTGTGTCCACATGGCATTCACATTCGCGGCGAAATCGAGCAGCCAGGGCGAGACGACCAGCCAGATCCCGACCACCATGTTCGCCCATTCCTCCCATTCCGAGAACGCGGTCAAGGTGGCGAGCGCCAAAGCGCCTATGACGATACCAACGATCCACGCGTTCCAGGCGGCCATGAACTCACCAGCGAAGCCGATCGCCCAAGGCGAGACGAACAAGGCGACTGCAAGAACCAGGTTGAGCCAATCCTGTGCTTTCTTGCCTTCCATCAGTCCATTTGCCATGACAACCTCCACGAATGAAGCTTGATCAACAGTGTTCTCGCGTGCTGCGCACGCTGCGTAAAACGATGTAATTTTGCGCAAAGTGATCTTCAAGAGCCCGATTGTCTCCATGATTGGCAGGGACCAACCATGCCCCATCCGCCCGCCCGGTCGCCAATGGCGTCGCAGCAGGCGAAGGCGAATACGATCGATCGGTCGCCACGAATTTAGGCCCGACAGGATCACCGAAATACCCAGACATGGCGCCGGGCGGCTCGGTCATAACGCGTTAGGAGCGGTGGCGAATTGCTCCGGCGCCCCGCGGAGGGAATGCTCGAAAGTCGGGGGCACCAAAAAGTCGGGGAACTAAGAAGTGCCCCAGCCCAGCGATTTCAGCGCGAGATGGGGATAAGTATGTGCGGTTTTCCGCCCGCATCCCGCGCAAACTTATTAGAATCGGTCACGTTTATGATTTTAGGTCGATCCGACCTAAAATCATCGTGATCTAGGCAAGCGAGTGTTGACCGCCAGCGCCCGTCTTCGTCCCGAACGGTCCGTCCGCGACCGTCGACATGCCCGCATCTCGGCAGGCATCAATGAACGCTTCGCGCGCGATGGCGACTGGCGTCATTCGGTTTAGGGCACGGCGGCACGTTTGAACCGCCCGATTATATGTTCTGCCGCGATACATGGCCCAATCGCCTTCCAGGAAATCGAGCGCGTCGTTGACAGAAGCGAAGACCTGGGGCGCCCCGTCCTTCATGCGGACGGTGACGGGCGCCATCCAAAGCAATTCCGGATTAAACATGACGTCCTCCTTTCGCATACGCCGAATGAAAAAGAAGTGAAAAAAATATCGGCGCCGACAGGGTGAATTTCAAGATTTCCAAACCCGCCGCATGGTCGACGTCGACCGACCATCCGAGCGACCTGATCGCCGCCTGATCCCGGCTCAGGTCCAACGGGCCGAGAACCGCGCCCGCGGTTCGAAATCGAAATCGCGGTCGAACGGGAAAACCGGCCGCTGTCGGCGTTCGCTCGCGAGGTTTGCGATGTCCTGATTGACGACACCATCGGTGAGCGCCATCAGGTTGGGATTGGCAATCGGTGAAAGCTCCGGTGAAAGATAGCCGGATTTGACGACGAGCAGGCGCACGGCGCTCGGATCGAGGCCAAGGTGGCGGAAGTCCTCTATGTTGTGGTATGGCCGCCGGCGCGCCGACACCACGACCTCGATCCCGCCGATGCGGATGACGGCCTGGCGCTCGGCAAGCTGTCCTGGATCGTCCAACCGCACGACAACAGCCGTGACCTCCGCCACGGGGCTCGATGGATCGAGGCTGCCGCCGAGCCGCAATTCGAGCGTCGCGCCTTCGCCGGCCGCGAAGCAGGCTGCGACGGCCGGCCGGTCGGCTATGCCGGCAACCAGAGCGCCCCGCCACCCGCGCGCGATAAGCGCCTTCAATACGTCGGCTCGGTCGCCGACGCCGCCTCCGGTGGGATTGTCACCGGAATCCGCGAGGATGACGGGCCTCGTTGCCGTCTCCTCGGCAATGTCGAGCATCGCTTCGAGCGGACCGGTGACCGGACCGAAACGGAAATTTTCCCGCTCGTTCCAGTAGCTTGCGGCGATCTCTTCCGCTGCCCTCGAGGCGGCTGTCTTGTCCGATCCGGTCACCACGGCGCAAGCGGTCGCCCGCGGCTCGTCCGCCCAGACATAGCCGACCATCAGGTTGGCATCGAGGACGCCGGGGCGCGCATCGTAATCTGGCAAGCGCCGGTAAAGGCTCCTGGCAGGTTCATCCTCCGTGGACGTGCATTCCCCTGGCAGCAGCAACGGCACGGGCGCCCAGGCTACGCCGGGACGCGTTCCCGTCCGGACGGCCGTGACCAGCATCGACCAGGCCCGGACCATCGTCTCGCGCGTATCGATGTGCGGCGCGGTGCGGTAGCCGGCAAAAATGTCTATCTGGTCGATGATCTTTTGGCTGACGTTACCGTGGAGATCGTAGCTTGTTGCGATCGGGCAATCGGGGCCGACGACCGCGCCGGCGGCGGAAATCCAGTCGCCTTCGGCGTCGTCCATCCCGTCGACCTTGATCGCTCCATGCATCGCAAGATAGAGGCCGTCGAGTGGCAGCGCAGCACGAAGCCGCTCGAGGAATTCTGTCTTGAAGGTATCGTAAGCTGCGCGCGAAACGGGGCCGCCGGGCACGGCCCGTGCATGGAGGAGCGGCACATGCTCAACGCCGTCGGCCTTGAGAAAACTGAAATAGTCCGCGTTTAGGAGCTCCGCTCCCCTCAGCACCCGGAAGTCCTCGCCTGTCATCAAGACGGGAGAGTAGGTGCTGCATTCCGTATGGATTCCACCGACGGCGATCCGCATGGCTTCACACTCACAAAATCGGGCTCAGAGGGGCGATCGCGGCGAAACGCAGCCAGTCCTTTTGCGCCTTCGGCGTCCAGGCGGCTTCGGCTATGGCGGAGAGACGCGGGAAGACGAGGCGGTTGAAGTAGCCGCGCGACAGGAAATGCTCCGACCAGATGCAGGCCTGCACGCCCTTCATGCGGTGCTTCAGCTCTTCCGGGAACTCGCCTTCCGCCTCGTAGGCGTAGGTGTGGGCCGGCGTTGCGGTGCCGGCCCAGCTCGCGCCCGGCTCCTGGAAGGCTTCGGCCTGCGCCATGTCGAGGTAGTAGGCCTGGCCGGGCGTCATCACGACATCGTAGCCTTCGCGCGCCAGCTCGATCCCGACCTTGGGGTTCTCCCAGGCCATCAACAGCGTTCCCTCGGTACCGACGCCGCCGCCATGGGCGACCTCGTTCCAGCCGACCAGCTTGCGACTGCGCGCCGTCAGCATCTGCTTTACTTTTTTGAGGAAGTACGACTGCAGCGCGAAGGTGCCGGAAATCCCCTCCCGTTCCATGAGCTTACGCGCCAATGGCGAGGCTAGCCACGAACCATTGGCCACTTCGTCTCCGCCGACATGGATGTATTGGCTCGGGAAGAGCTCGACCATTTCGTCAAAGACCCTTTCGAGGAATTCGTAGGTCAGCGGAATGGCCGGGTTCAGCGCATTGTTGGGATAGCCCTGGACCGAATGATAGCTTTCCGGGGCCTCCTGCCCATCGGCGAGCTCCGGCAGGGCGACGAGCGCGGCGGTGCTATGGCCGGGAATGTCAATCTCCGGGACGACCTCGACATTGAGCGTGCCGGCATGGGCGACGATCGCCCTCACCTCGTCCTGGCTGTAGAAGCCGCCCATCGAGTCGGCACCGTTGCCAAGCTGCGGGAGCATCAGCTCGTCCGGCCCGCGAAGCACGCCGAGTGTCGTCAGCGTGGGATAGGCCTTGATCTCCAGCCGCCAGGCTTCGTCGTCGGTTAGATGCCAATGGAAGATGTTGAGCTTGAACCATGCGAGAATATCGATGAGCCGCATGACATCCGCGGTCTGATAGAACTGGCGGGAGACGTCAAGATGGCAGCCGCGCCAGCCGTAACGGGGCTGGTCTGAAATCGTGCCCGACACGGGAAACCGGAACTTGCCCCCCTCCCTGCGCGGCCCGTCAAGCAGCTGCGCGAGCGTTGTCAATCCATATTGCCGACCGGCAGCGGCGCCATATTCGAGCCGGATCTCTCGCTCCGAGAAGGCCAGCGTATAAGCCTCGGGACCGAGATCGGGTTTCGCGGCGAAGACGATCGGGCGACCCTGTGCGGACGAGGCGAGCGTGAAGGGAGCATGGCCTCCCGGGAAGAGACGATGAAAGAGCGCGAGCACCATGTCGACCGCCCTGACCTCGTCCTTGCTGCTCCCGGATGCCGGATAGAGCACGACCGGGCATCCATCACCCGGGACGGCGTCGATGTTCGCCGGCCAAGGCTGCAAGGCATAGGCCAGGTCGAGCCTGCCTTCCGGCAGGCGCTGCGGTGGAGGCTCGCTGGCCGCCCCTTCCAGCAGCAGATCGGAAACCGCCACCGGTACATGCCGGCCGTCCGAGAGCGTCAGATAGGCCGATTTTGCGCCATCCGTGCAGTGTTTTGCCTGCCTGTGCAGCCCGCTGACCGTAAAGGTCCAGCTTTCTCCCGCGCCAAGGACAAATCCCCTCGGCGGTCCGAATTCGTGGAAATTGGCATTGCGGCGCAGAAAGACGGCGTTCTCGCAAGCGGCCGCATCGATGACGCGGGTCAGAGATGTGTAGACGAGGCGAAAGTCGCTTAGAGGGTCAGCAGAAAGATTGATAAGGGTGAAGGTGAAGCGTCCGAACGGGCCGCCATCCGGTTGCCAGGCAGATTCGAGGCGATATGAAACCGGCTGCATGAGCGTCCTCCCGATATGGTTTTTTCAGTAATGGCTGGATTGCGAAAAGGTGCGTGCGAGTTCCGCCTGGCCTGCGGTGAGCCCGCAATCGACCGGCAGGCAGACGCCGGATATGGCACCTGCCAACGGCCCTGCCAGGAACTGGACGGCATTGGCGACGTCTTCCGGATTGACGATGCGCTGCAGCGGATACCAGCGCTTCGCCTCCTTAAAGACCTGCGGGTTGGCCCCCGCACGCGCCTCCCAGGCCTGGGTGCGCACGGTGCCTGGCGCCACCGCATTGGCGCGGATTCCGAACTTTCCGTATTCGACCGCGATCAGCCGGGTCAGGTGAAGCAGGCCGGCCTTGGCGGAGCTATAGGCGGGGTGGCCGAAAACATTCATGCCGTTGACGGATGCGATGTTGACGACCGATCCCCGGCTTTCCTTCAGCATGTCCTCGACGGCCCGGAAACAAAGGAAGGCCGCCTCGAGATTGAGCGCGTTGTCCATGCGCCAGATCTCCGGCGTCGTGTCGTGCAGGCTGACGGCGCGGGCCGCACCGGCATTGTTGACGAGCGTGCTTATCGCTCCGAGCGATCTAGCCTTCGCCGCCATCGACGCGACGCTCGCGGCATCCGTGACGTCGCAGGCGATGGCTGCGAAGCGCTCCTTCGCTCCGAGGTCGCGGGCGACCTTTTCCGCCGCGTCGCCGTCGATGTCCGCGAGCACGACCACCTCATGGTCATCGGCCAGGCGACGGGCTATCGCGCGGCCGATATCGCCGGCCGCTCCGGTGACGATCGCGACGGATGTCTTCATGCGGCGCTCCTGTGGCACATCAGTCTCCGAGAAGCTGGCGATCGTCGCCATCCCTGTGCACCACCAGTTGCTGCTTGATGCGCCTCAGCGTCGCCGTGGCCTGCGGCCGGACACGGTAGGCGACGAGGCTGGCGATGATATCAAGCAAAGCCACATAGGCGATGCGCGTGGATGTCGGGCGATAGATGTTGTTGCCTTCCGGCAGGTCGACCGGAACGGTGATGTCGGCGGCAAGCGCAACGGGGCTGCCGCTCTGGGTCAGCGCGATCGTCGGGACCCTGGCTTCGCGGGCGAGCGTGAAGGCACGCACGAGCTCCGCGTTGCGCCCCGAGAATGAGGAACCGATCAGTACGTCCTTCGGCTTGGCCGCGGCCGCCATCATCAACTGCATGCTGTGATCGGAGCTCGAAGTGATGCGGAGGCCAAGTCGAAAGAGGCGGTTCTGCAATTCGCTCGCGATCATCGACGAATTGCCGCCGGAACCGAAGGCGTAAATCATTTCCGCTTTGGCCAGCCGCTCCGCGGTCTCTTCGATCGCGGAGAGATCGAGCGAGCGGTGCAGTAGGAAGAGTGCGTTCTGCGCCTTGGTAATGATGTCCTGCGCGACGTCGGCCGGCTCCTGGCTCTTCGGCTCGGGCTTCAGGTAGCGCATCCCGATATAGGCAGTACGGGCCAGTTGCACCTTGAAATCAGAAAAACTCTCGCAGCCGAGACGCCGGCAAAAACGGGTAACCGTCGGCGGCGACACGTCGGCCTTGCCCGCAAGCTCGATGATCGAGGCGTTCACGGCAAATTCGAAATCATTGAGCAGGATATCGGCAATGCGGTTCTCCGACTGGGATAGCCGCCCCTTTTCCTCCTGCAGTGTCGCGAAAATATCCATCGAACGCCCACCCCCCCCTTTGTGATCAGGCGTCCTTCGGCTTGTAGGCGACGCAGTCGATTTCAACCTTGCAGTCGACCATCATCGAAGACTGCACGCAGGCGCGCGCAGGAGGATGAGCGCCGAAATATTCCTGATAGATCTTATTGAAGCTCCAGAAATCACGCGGGTCATCCAGCCAGACGCCGACCCTCACCACGTGCTCGATACCGTAACCGGCCTCTTTCAAAATGGCCAGGAGATTGCCGACCGCCTTGTGTGTCTGCGCGACGATATTGCCGTCGACGATCTCACCGTTTTCCATGGCGACCTGACCGGAGACGTGCAGCCAGCCGTCTGCCTCGACAGCTCGCGCGAACGGCAGCGACTTGCCACCCGCTCCGACCTGCTCCGCGCCATAACGTTTGATGGACATAGGCGACCTTCGTGCAAATTATTTTCTTTGTCCGTTGACAAATCACCACAGAATACGGAATTTGACCAGAGAAAATCCTAGTTTATGAAAAGAATTTCAATCCAAGGCGAAGCGATGCGGGATCCCTTCCAGAATCCATTCCCCACCTCCGATGTTGCTCGGCATGCGATCTGGGACATGCTGGTGACACGAGATATCGACGCTTTCCTTGCTGCAGACTGGTCGCTGGTCGCGGAAGATTTCGTCGAGGACGGCTTCATCGGCATCGACGGAAGGCGGGAGGTGAGCCCGGACAATTGGCGCCTCTCCTTTCCCTCGCTTGCCGCCTATCGCGACGAATGGCTGCGCCAGGCGAAGGACTTCGCCGGCCAATCCTTCGCAGAGGATCCGCGCGCGGCGATGTTCGCGACGACCACTTTGGAAGACATAGAAATCAACGGAGATCTGGCGCTCGCGCGCAAGAAGTTCGATGGCGGCCTGAGGAAGGCCGATGGCAGCTATGATGTCATGAAGTGGCAGACCGTCTATTATTGCCGGCGGCATCAGGGCCGCTGGCAGATCTGCGGGTTTACCGGCTATCTGCCCAATCCGATGGGATCGAATTGAGGCCTGCAGCACTTTGAATTGCTGCATGTTTCCTGAGATCGCGTCCGATTTCGGGAAACATGCAGGAGGCGGAAAGGCGACGGAATTGCGAATCTTCACGGCGGCCCTGGCGACCGAAACGAACACCTTCTCGCCGATCTGCATCGACAAGCGGGCCTTCGAGGCTTCGCTCTATGCGCCGCCAGGCAGCCATCCGGAGACGCCAACGCTTTGCACCGCGCCGATCACCGTCGGCCGGCAGGTCGCGGCCGAAAAGGGCTGGGAATTGATCGAGGGAACGGCTGCCTGGGCGGATCCCGCTGGTCTCGTCAACCGGCACACCTATGAGAGCCTGCGCGACGAGATCCTCGATCAGTTGCGGGCGGCCCTTCCCGTCAACGCTGTCGTACTCGGTTTGCACGGCGCGATGGTCGCCGATGGCTACGAGGACACCGAAGGTGATCTGCTGACGCGTATCCGCGAGATCATCGGACCCGATGTGCTCCTCTGCGCAGAACTCGATCCGCACAGCCATCTGACCGGGAAGCGCGTCGCGGCGGCCGATTTCTTTGTTTTCTTCAAGGAGTTTCCGCATACGGATTTCGTCGATCGCGCCAAGGATCTGTGGCGGATCGCCGTCGATAAGCTCGAAGGCCGCGTCAAGCCAGTCATGTCGGTCTTCGACTGCCGGATGATCGACGTGTTTCCGACATCCCGCGAACCCATGCGCAGCTTCGTCGACAAGCTCATCGAGATCGAGAGAGACGACGCCGACGTGCTCTCGCTTTCGGTGGTGCACGGCTTCATGGCCGGCGACGTGCCGGAGATGGGCACCAAGATGATAGCGGTGACCGACGGCAACCGGGAGAAAGGCCAGGCACTTGCCCGCGACCTCGGGCTGGAACTCTTCGCCAAACGCGGCACGTTCCGGATGCCAGAGCTCGACGAGCGCCAGGCGGTCGCCGAGGCCATCGCCGCGACCGCCGGTCCGGTGGTGATTGCCGATATGTGGGACAATCCCGGCGGCGGCACGGCGGGTGACGCGACCGTGGTGCTCGAAGAACTGCTCGCCAATGGCGTCACGAACGCAGCCGTCGGCACGATCTGGGATCCGATGGCGGTGCAGATCTGCATGGCCGCAGGCGAAGGCGCCGAGATCCCTTTACGTTTCGGTGCAAAATCGGCGCCCGGTACCGGCCATCCAATCGACGGAACGGTCAAGGTGATAAGTCTGGTGCGGAATGCCGAAATGCAGTTCGGAGAAAGCTTCGCGCCCTTCGGCGACGCCGCGCACATCCACCATCGCGGCATCGACATCATCCTGAATTCCACCCGCGCTCAGAGCTTCGACCCGAGCCTGTTCTCCGTGATGGGAATTGATCCGCGTGCAAAGAAGATCCTCGTCATCAAGTCGACGAACCATTTCTTCGCATCCTTCTCGAAGATTGCGTCGAAGATCCTCTATTGCTCGGCCGGAGCGCCCTACCCCAACAATCCGGCGAAAACCCCTTACAGGCGCGTGCGGCGCGACATCTGGCCGATGATCTCTGACCCGTTCGCGCCGGAAAGAGGTGCAGCCTGAGGATCGAGCGGAAGCATAGGCCGTTCGCGCCCCTCATCCTGCTGCCGCGACATTCTCCCCGCACGCGGGGAGAAGGGAGATGTGGCACCGCTCAATCCCCTCTCCCCGTCCCCACAGGGAGAAGGCTAGGGTGAGTGGCAAGCGCCCTCAGCCCCACGCGTGCGCGTCAGCGCAATCTGAGAGCGACTATAGCCGCGGAGAACGGCGAAGCAATAGCGGCAGTCGCCGACTGCGTCAGCCCATCCGCTCGGACGCATAGCTTCCCGGGCTCGGCGGGAAGACGACGACGCGGTTGCCGTTGATGAAGCAGCGGTGGTGGATATGGGCGTGGACGGCGCGGGCGAGCACCTGGCTTTCGACGTCGCGGCCGATCGAGACATAATCTTCGGCGCTTTGCGCATGGGTGATGCGGGCGATGTCCTGCTCGATGATCGGACCCTCGTCGAGATCGGCGGTGACGTAATGCGCCGTCGCGCCGATCAGCTTCACGCCGCGCTCATAGGCCTGCTTGTAAGGGTTGGCGCCCTTGAAGCTCGGCAGGAACGAGTGGTGGATGTTGATGATCTTCCCCGACATCTTCTTGCAGAGCGCATCGGACAAGACCTGCATATAGCGGGCAAGCACGATCAGCTCGGCGCCGGTCTGCTCGACGATTTCCATCAGCTGGGCTTCGGCCTTCGGTTTGTTTTCCTTCGTCACCTTGATGCAGTGGAAGGGAATGTCGTGGTTGACGACCACCTTCTGGTAGTCGAAGTGGTTGGAGACGACGCCGACGATGTCGATCGGCAGCGCGCCGATCTTCCAGCGGTAGAGCAGGTCGTTGAGGCAATGGCCGAAACGCGACACCATCAGCAGCACCTTCATGCGCTCTTCGGAGTCGCGGATCTCAGCTGTCATTTCGAAGCGCTTGGCGACGGGTCCGAAGCCTTCCCGCAATTCGTCAAGCTTCACGCCTTCCTCGCTGAGGAAAACCAACCGCATGAAGAACAGGCCCGTTTCGAGATCGTCGAATTGCGAGCTGTCGATGATGTTGCAGCCCTTTTCGGCGAGAAAACCCGAAACTGCCGCAATGATGCCGGTCGTCGACCTGCAGGTTATTGTAAGGATGTGCGATTTCACGACGATCTTCCTCCGGACGTCATTGTCGGTCAAATGAGCTGCACTGCGACGACGGCAACACAGTCGCCCTGCTTGACCAGACCTGGAAAGTGCCGGGCGGCCAGAAGGCCGTCCATTTTCGCCTTGATCGCGACCGGTTCGGCGCCGGTGCGCGCGATGGGATAAATGCGGGCGACCACATCGCCCTTGCGCACCTTCTCGCCCAGGTCGACGAGTGGCTCGATCAGGCCCCCATCTTCCGCGAAGGAGAAGCAGTCGCCGTCCGGCATGTCGAGCCATTCGGTCTTCGATGTCTCGACTGCACCCTTCAGAATGCCGGCGGCGCGAAGCACGTTCCTGACACCGCGTTTGGCGATGCCGGCGCTCCTGGCGGTTGCCGTGCCGCCGCCGCCAAGCTCGGTGGTGATGAACACCTTCCCCATCTCCTCGGCCGCAGTGTCGTACATTCCGACCGCATCGATCTCCAGCATCTTCATCGACCAGGGCGCGCCGAACGCCTTGACCAGTTCGAAGGCTCTTGCCTCCTGCTCCTTGTCGGGCAGGATGTGCGCGGCGCAGAACGGCAGGAAATCAAGCGTCTTTCCCCCCGAGTGGAAGTCGAGGACAATGTCGGCGAGCGGCAGCAACTCCCGCTGGAAATAGTCGGCGATCTTCTGGGTCACGGTACCGTCCGGCCTTCCCGGAAAGTTGCGGTTCATGTTGCCCTTGTCGATCGGCGACGTGCGGGTGCCGGCGGCGAAGGCGGGATAGTTCATGGCGGGAACGATGATCACCCGCCCCTTTACCTCATCCGGCTCCAATGTCCGAGCGAGATCGAAGAGTGCGATCGGCCCTTCGTACTCGTCGCCGTGGTTGCCGCCCGTGAGAAGGGCCGTGGGTCCGTCTCCATTCTTGACGACGGTGATCGGGATCATCACCGATCCCCAGGCGGAGTCATCGCGGCTGTAAGGCAGCCGCAGGAAGCCGTGCTGGACGCCGTCTGCCGAAAAATCGACGCTTGCTGAGATCGGTGATGGCCGCAATATCGTCTCGGTCATTTGATGCTAGTCCTTGATAAAGAGCTGGCGCGGCACGTTGGCGAAGCACTCGACACCCGTCTCGGTGATGAGGATGCTTTCAGTGGTCTCGAAGCCCATGTCCTCGAGCCAGAGCCCCGTCATGAAGTGGAAGGTCATTCCGGGCTTGAGTTCCGTCCTGTCACCGGGACGCAGGCTCATGGTGCGCTCGCCCCAGTCCGGCGGATAGGAAAGTCCGATCGGATAGCCGGTGCGGTTGTCCTTGACGATGCCGTATTTCTTCAGAACCGCGAAGAAGGCTTTGGCTATGTCCTCGCAGGTGTTGCCCGGCCTGGCGACGGCAAGTCCGGCCTCCATTCCTTCGAGGGTCGCCTTTTCCGCGTCGAGAAAGGCCTTGGTCGGCTTACCAAGGAAGACGGTGCGCGACAGTGGCACATGGTAACGATTGTAACAGCCGGCGATCTCGAAGAAGGTCCCCTCTCCCGCCTTCATGGGCTTGTCGTCCCAGGTCAGATGCGGTGCGGTCGCGTCACGGCCCGACGGCAGCAGCGGCACGATTGCCGGATAGTCGCCGCCGATACCGTCAACCCCGCGCGTGCCGGCGTCGTAGATCTCCGCGACGAGATCGCATTTGCGCATGCCGGCCTCGATCTTGTCGAAGATCCGCCGATGCATACCCTCGACGATGCGGGCCGCGTTGCGCATGTACTTGATCTCGGTCTCGCTCTTGACCGCGCGCTGCCAGTTGACGAGCGCGGTCGCGTCGACGAAGCGAGCATTCGGCAGATGCTTTTGCAGCGAGGCGAAGGCAGCGGCGGAGAACCAGTAGTTGTCCATCTCGACACCGATCCTGAGTGAACCCCAGCCGCGGTCGGCAAGGATGCCGGAGAGGTAATCCATCGGATGGCGTTCGGTCGACTGCACGTAGTGGTCGGGATAGCCGATAATGTTCTCGTGCTTCAGATAGGCGGTCAGCTTCGCGCCGTTGGCGTCCTGACCACGGCCAAACCAGATCGGCTCGCCCGCCGGCGGCACGATCACGGCCTGGTGCACGTAGAATGACCAGCCGTCATAGCCCGTCAACCAGGCCATGTTCGAAGGGTCACTGACGATCAGCAGATCGATGCCCTTTGCCTCCATCGACTGGCGCGTTTTCAGCAGTCTTGCCTCGTATTCCGCCAGGGAGAATTTGAGATTGGGTTGCGTCATTGTCGTTTCCTCGATTTTCCCCGGCGCTAGCTCTCGAAGGTGGTCCCGACATCCGCCGCATTGGCCCGTGTAAAGGCGAGAGTGGCGATTGCCGTATCCTGGATGCCCGTGCCCGTGAGATCCGCGATGGTGATCTGATCGGCGTCAGCGCGTCCCATTCTTTTCCCGGCAATGATCTGCCCGAGCTCGGGGAAGTCGTTTCCGGCCCCGGTTACGCCAGCCTCGATGGCGTGATGCAGTTCGCCGAGCCTCCGCGTCTGCGCGAGACTGTCGGCCACATAGACATCCGCACGGCCGATGACAGCGGGCTCGATCTCGTTCTTGTGCTCGGCGTCTGAGCCCATCGCGGTGACGTGTTGTCCTTTCTCGAGCCATTCCGCTTTCAGAATGGGCGTGGTCGAGGGCGTCGTCGTGATGATGACGTGTGCGCCCGAGACGGCCGCCCTCGCGTCTGAAAGGGCGGTCACGGGAATCCCGAGCTTTTCGGCAAGCTCATCCGCCGCGGCCTTGGCCTTGGCATGATCCCGCGCCCAGACGCGCGCGTCGCGGATTGGCCGCACCAGCGCGAGTGCCTGAAGCTGCAGCTTTGCCTGCATCCCGGCACCCAGAACCGCGGCAACGCTGGCATCCTCCCGGGCGAGATGCTTGGCGGCAACCGCTCCGGCGGCGGCGGTGCGGACGTCCGTCAGGTAGCCGTTGTCGAGCAACAGCGCCTGAACGAGGCCGGTGCGGCTCGACAGCAGCACCATCATCCCGTTGGTGCTCGGTAAGCCGATCTTCGGATTGTCGAAGAAGCCCGGGCTGATCTTGATTGCAAACCCTTCGATGCCGGGAACATAGGCCGTTTTGACGTCGACCTCGCCGCGGTACTCCGGAATGTCCAGCCGCAAGATGGGCGGCATTGCCACGGCTTTCGTCGCCAAGGCATGGAAAGCGCCCTCGACGCAATCGACCGCCTCGAGGTCGAGCGATACGACCGCCCTCAGATCGGCCTCTGTGAGGATCTTCATTTGTCTCATGTTCTACCCTCCCGAAGGGGATCCGTCTCGCCGTTGATCACGCGCCGGTGCAGCCCCATGTCGATGTTGCGTCCCGACAAGATCAGCGCGACGGGTCCGCCAATGTCTTTGATCTTGTCCGCCAAAAGCGCTGCGAAGCCAACGGCCGCCGCCCCTTCGACAATCTCGCGTTCCTGTTCGTAGGCGTGACGAATGCCGGCGGCGATCTCTTCTTCGGAAAGCAGCACGACGTCGTCGAGGAGATCGCGGCACATGGCGAAGGTGACGCGGTTGTCGAGTCCGATCCCCCCGCCGAGTGAGTCCGCAAGACTTGCCTCTTCCTCGACCTGCACGGGCCGACCGGCGTCGAGGCTCGCCTTCATCGCCGCACCGCGCTCCATCGTCAGCCCGATCACACGCGCCTTAGGCCGCCGCGCTTTGACCGCGGCGGCGACGCCCGCCGCAAGCCCGCCGCCCGATAGCGGCACCAGCACCGTGGACACCTCCGGCATGTCCTCGACAATCTCCAGCCCCAAGGTAGCTTGGCCCGCAACGATCGCCGGATGGTCGAAGGGCGGCACCATCACCAGCCCCTCCTCGCTGACCAGACGGTCGACCTCCTTCTGGGCCTCGTCTTGCGATCTACCGACGATCCTGACATTCGCGCCGAGGCGCCGGATCTCCGAGACCTTGTTCTCCGGCACCAGCCGCGACATGCAGATCGTCGCGCTCGATCCTTCGGCCTTTGCCGCATGGGCAAGCGCCCGGCCGTGATTTCCCGTCGAGGCCGCCACGACGCCGCGTGCCCGCTCCTGCGGGTTGAGCGACAGGACCGCGTTGGTAGCGCCGCGCAGCTTGAAGCTGCCGGTCGTCTGATGGTGTTCGAGCTTCAGGCCGACAGGCACGCCGCAGCGCTCGGAAAGCGACGCGGAAAGGACGAACGGCGTGCGCAGGACCTTTCCAGCGATCCGTTGGCGAGCGACCAGGAAAGTGTCGAGCTCCATCACTGACATTCCTCCAGCCATTCGGAGATGCTTCTGGCGAAGCTTCGCGGTACGACGAATGCGCCATCGCGCTCCGAGGAACGCGTGAACATGACCGGGATGCGGTGCAGCGAGGAAAAGGTCGCAACCCCCAGTGTGCGGTCCCAGTCGATCGCCAGACACTTGGAGACGACGTCGCGCAGATCGGGCGTCGAGACCTCGATGCGTATCCGGCCTTCACTCAAGTCGAGACTGCAGCCCAATTCGGGCGGAATCTCGGAAGCGATCGTCGACGAGCGCTCCCTCGGGAAGATCCAGAAACGCCGGGGTCCCGCACGCACGACTTTCAGGTCACCACGGCCAGCGATCCCCCCGACCTGCATCGGCAGGGCGCCACCGATCTCGCGGGCAAGCGCCAACTCGAACGCCGCAAGTGCGCGCTCCCAAGCATCACATTGAATGAGCGGGCATGGCCGTTGCTTCAGCACCATGCGCTTGGCGGATGACGTCTCAACCATGCATGCGTTCTCCGGCGGGATCGAGGAAGACAGGCGAAACGACGCGCGCCCGCACGACCTCATTTTTCATGGGATAGGAGGCAACAACCTCGTCGCCTTTAAAGTCCGCGGCGAGCAGACCGAGGCCGATGTAGCAGTCCAGCTCCGGACTGTAGGTGATCGACGTCATGCGGCCACGACCGTGGCCTTGCAGCGGCTCGCCGGGCGCGAAGAGAAGCGCTCCGCCGCGAAGCCGTTTGCCGGGTTCGATGGATTTCAGGCCGACCAGCCGCTGGCGATTTGCAGCCTGAAACGCCTCCCGATGGCTGAGGGCCTCTCCGACATAGCCGCTTCGCTTGGCGACCATCCGTCCCATGCCTAGGTCCGAGAGAGTCGTTCTGCCGTCGATTTCAGGGCCGGCAACGTGGCCCTTTTCGATACGCAGCGCACCAAGCGCCTCAACGCCGTAGGGTTTCAGGCCGTACGCCGCGCCGACATCGATGAGGTCCCGCCAGGCGTTCTCTCCGTTCGAGGCCCCGACATAGATCTCATAGGCGCACTCGCCGGAGTAGCTGAGGCGTATGATCCTGAGCGGACTGTCCTTGAACGCTCCCTCGGCGAGCCCCATGTGCGGCAGCGCCTCGTTGGAGAAATCGATATCCGGGAACGCCGCCGCCAGGATCTTGGCGCTCTGAGGTCCCGCGACTGACATGCCGGCCCATTCGTCGCTGACCGATGAGACGGACACGCGCAGATCCTGCCACGCCGTGTCCAGAAGAAATTCCAGCCAGGACAGCACGTCGGCCGCCTTGGCGGTCGACGTCGTCATGAAGAAGCGGTTTTCCCCCAAGCGCGTCGTCGTTCCATCGTCGAAAACGATGCCATCGTCGCGCAGCATGACGCCGTAGCGCGCCCGCCCGACTTTGAGGCTGGCGAAGCCATTGGCGTAGACCCGGTCGAGAAAGGCCGCTGCGTCCGGTCCCTGGATGTCGATCTTGCCGAGCGTCGAGATGTCCATGATCCCCGCCGTAGATCGCACGAGCCGCATTTCGTTGACATAAGCCGTATTCACATCCGTGCCGCATGCCTCGAAGAACCACGGCCGCATCCAGAGCCCGACCTCGAGCATTTGCGCGCGGTTCGCAGTGTGCCAATCGTGGATCGGCGTGAGACGATAGGGACGGAAGTGGTGACCTGTCGCACGTCCGGCAACCGCCCCGATCGGCACCGGCGTATAGGGCGGCCGAAACGTGGTCGTTCCGGCCTCCGGGATCGAAATCCCGCGCAGTTTGGCCATCACCTTCAAGGCGTTGATATTGCTGGTCTTGCCCTGGTCCGTTCCCATCCCAAGCGTCGTATAGCGCTTGAGGTGCTCGACCGACTCGTAGCCTTCCCGGTGGGCGAGCTGGATATCGTCGAGCGTCACGTCCATCTGGAAATCGACGAATGCCTTTCGCTGACCGAAGATCGGCTTGTAGACGGTCGTCGCGCCGGCCGTTTCCTCAATCTCCAAGGCGGGCGCTTCGGCGACCACCCCGACTTTTCCAGCGACGGCGGCCGCCGCGCGGCCGGCGCTGGCACCCTCGGCAACCGCCGCCGAGATGCTCAAGCTTCCGCCCGCTCCGCCCGCGACGAACTGGGTTTCGGGAAGCTGCCCCGGCACAAAGGCATCGATCTCTGGGCGATAGACAGGCTTTACTCCCTGGTGCGACGTCAGATGCAGCACCGGAGACCAGCCGGCGGACATGCCGACCAGATCGCAGCTGACGCCGGCGGTGCCTGACTTTCCTGCAAGAACGACACCGGTTACCGTATATTTGCCTTTCACGTCAGCGACATTCGTCGCGAGATGGACCTCCGCGCCCATTTGCTTCGCCTTTGCAAGCAGCGTCGGCTCCGCGAGCGGCCTTGCGTCGGCGATCGTGACCCGTGCGCCGCGGGCGAGGAGATCGAAAGCGGTGAGATAGGCGCTGTCGTCGGCGGTCGCGATCACGACATTCCTGTCAGGCAGAACCGCGTAGCGGTTGACATACGTCCTGATCGCCGAGTTCAGCATGACGCCGGGCCGGTCATTGTTCGAGAAGACCATCGGCCGCTCGATCGCGCCGGTTGCGAAAACGATGCTTTGGGCGCGCAGCAACGTGAAGGTTTTTCGCGCCGCAGCCATCACGGGACCAGCGAATGGGTCCGCATCCTCGATCAGTCCGAGCGTATTCCCGTCATAGAGTCCGAAGGCGGTCGTGCGACGCATGATGCGCACGTTCGCCATTTCCTCAAGCTCTGTCCGCATCGCGCGGAGCCATGCCGCTCCGGCAGGCTCGGAAAGCAGGCGGCCGCCGATTTCGAAGTCCTGCTCGATCAGCAGCACGCGCGCTCCGGCTTGCGCGGCGGCCCGGGCAGCGGAAAGTCCGGCCGCCCCACTGCCGACGACCGCCACGTCCGTGAAATCGTCGCGTGAGTCGTACACATCTGGGTCCGGCAACGTTGTCGCCTTGCCGAGACCGGCCGCCTTGCGGATGAAGTGCTCATAGAACATCCAGGCCCGGCGGCTCGGTCCCATGAAGGTCTTGTAGTAGAACCCCGAGGACAGAAGCGGGCCGAACAGGCTGTTGACGCTCTGGACATCGAAACGCAACGACGGCCAGTTGTTCTGGCTTGCCGCTTCCAGGCCGGATGCCAATTCAAGCATCGTGGCCGGCAGGTTCGGCTCCCGGCGCGCACCGGTGCCAACCGTCACCAGCGCGTTCGGCTCTTCCGCGCCGGCGGAAAGGATGCCGCGGGGACGATGATACTTGAAGCTCCGGCCGACCAGCGAGACCCCGTTCGCGAGCAGGGCGGCAGCGAGCGTGTCTCCCTTGAATCCCTCGTACTGACGGCCATCGAACGTAAACTTGAGGACTTGCGAGCGGTCCAGATATCCGCCTGACGCAAAGCGCTTTTCGGTGGGTGTCATGCCCGTTGCCTTCTTGAAAAACTGACCGAATGGATCGAGTGCGTGACCGTGTCGCGCTCGACGACGAGCCATTGGCGGCAGCCGAGAACGTGCTGCCAATATTCCCGATGCAGCCCCTTGGGATTGGGCCGCACGTAGACATAGCGGTACCAGGAATCGAGATCCGGATTGTCGTGCGCGGGCCGCTCGACTGTGGCATCACCGCCGTAACGGAATTCACTGTGGTCACGCACGCCGCAGCAGGGGCAGTCGATACGAAGCATCTCGCTCTCCTATTGAAGCCAGGCGAAGGGGCCGGCACCCGCTTCGTCGATCATGTGCCCGCTGCGGAAGCGCCCCAGCCCGTAGCCGCGGATAAGCGCCGGCGTCTCGGCGGTCGCCAGCATCTCGGCGAAGCACCAGCCGGATGCCGGCGTCGCCTTGAACCCGCCGTAGCACCAGCCGCCATTCAGATAGAGGCCATCGACGGGCGTCAGCGAGATGATCGGGCTTGCGTCCGGCGTCATATCCATGATGCCGCCCCAATGGCGCAGCAGGCGTAGGCGCGAAATGTTCGGCATCAGCGCAATCGCTGCTTCGCAGACCTCGCGCAGCACGCCGGTGTTGCCGCGCTGGGAGTAGGAATTGTAGCCGTCGAGGTTGCCGCCAAAGACGAGGCCGCCCTTGTCCGACTGGCTGAGATAGAAGTGATCCGCCCCGTAGGCTACGACGTGGTCGACCAACGGCTTGACCGGTTCCGTCACGAAGGCCTGGAGCAGATGGCTCTCGATCGGGAGTTCCAGTCCGGCCTTCTGGGCAAGGACGGACGTATGGCCGGCCACCGCGAGACCGACCCGGCCTGCACCGATACGGCCACGGGTGGTTTCAACGCCGACGATCCGATCACCCTGCCGGAGAAAGTCGGTCACCTCGCAGCCTTCGATGATGTCGACACCGTGGCCGCTCGCTGCGCGTGCATAGCCCCATGCGACCGCGTCGTGGCGGGCCGTTCCGGCTCGCCCCTGGAAGATCGCGCCTTGGATCGGAAAACGCGCTGTGTCGGAGAAGTCGAGATAGGGCGCGAGCTTGCGCACGGCGTCCCGGTCGAGAATCTCCGCATCGATGCCGTTCGAGCGCATGATGTTGGCGCGGTGACTGAACGTATCGAGCTGGTCCGCCGAGTGTGCCGTCACGAGCTGGCCGCGCTGGGAGAACATGACGTTGAAGTTCAGGGCGGCCGACATCCCCTCCCAGAGCTTCATGGAGAACTCGTAGAACTGGGTATTGCCGTCCAGCAGGTAGTTCGACCGGATGACCGTGGTATTCCGGCCCACATTGCCGCCGCCGATATAGCCCTTCTCCAGCACCGCCACGTTGCGGATGCCGTGGTTCTCGGCGAGATAGAAGGCGGTTGCGAGGCCGTGTCCGCCGCCGCCGATGATGACGACGTCATAGGAGGCCTTTGGACTGGCGACGCGCCAGGCGCGTTGCCATCCCCGGTTGCCTGTGGCTGCGTGGCGCAGCAGCGAGAAGACCGAATAACGGCTCATGACAAGGTCCTATCGAACGATCGGGCCGAGCGGCGTGCGCGTCAGCAGCTCGGGTCCGGTCTCCGTCAGCAACACAGTGTTCGAGACGAAATCGTCCCCTTTGCCGGTCCCCATAAGCCAGGAAAGGAGGTGGAAGCTCATCCCCGTGCGGATCTCGAGATCGGAATCGTGCCTAAGACCGGTCACCGTGTTGCCACCGGTCCACGACGGAGGCTGACCGACGCCCACGCAGTAGCCGCAGTGATGGCGGCGGTAATGGGAAAGGCCCGCCTCATCGACGACAGCCTGCCAGGCGGCGTAGACATCACGGGCGCGCGCGCCGGGCCTGAGCGCCCCGACGACGGCATCAAAGGCCGCCGCCGTCACTTCCGCCATGCGCGCATCGGCGTCGCTGATGCCTCCAAGCCGGATCAGGCGCCCGAGCGGCGCGTGATAGCGCGAGATGCACCCGGAAAGCTCGATGAAGACCGGCTCCCCCTGGCGGTAGTTTCCGGATCCCCATGTCGTGTGCTCCTCGCCAAGCCGGGACGCCGGACGGATGAAGGGACCAAAGCCCGGCACATGACCTCCAGCACGGGTCATCGCGGCGATGCACTCCGCAGCAACGTCGCGCTCCCGTGCACCGTCGGCGATCGCCTCGAAGGCGGCGCTGGCCGCCGCGTCGGTGACCGCGGCCGCCCGCCGCATGAGGACCTGCTCCTCCGCACTCTTTACCAATCTCAGGTGATCCACCAGGTTGGAGACATCGCTCCACTCCGCGGTCACCAGCGACTCCAGCCGCCGCGCAAGCCCATGGCTCAGTCCGGACGTCCATTGCTCGAGCCCGAGCCGCTTTCCGGCAAGACCCTGATCGTTGAGAAGGCGCGACGCAAGATCGGCCGCGGTTTCGCTGTCGCTGTGGCCGTGGAACTCGGCCGCGCGGACATGGTTTTCGATCGTCACCCGCTCCATCGCCCGGGTGACGAGGGTGGGTACGCCCCGGAGCGGAACGATGAGAAGGTGAGGAGCAAAATAGCCCCAGTGATCGAGACCCGTCAGATAGAAGATGTTTTCCGGCGATGCGAAAACCGCCCCGTCGAGTCCGCGATCGACGAGCCCTGATCTCACAGCATCAAGACGGCGCGCGATCTCGTCATCGGTAAAGGGATTACCGTCCATGGTCTCTCTCTTGTCTTCCGCCTCGGTCGGCGGCGCTTCGAATGGATGTCGATGAGCGTCTATTCGACGACGATCAGCTCCCGGGGCGACGCACAAAGCTTCTCCCCGCCCTTGTCCGTGACGACGAAGGACTCGGATATCGCCAGGCCGAAATCGCCTAGCCAGACACCCGCCATCATGTGAAAGCACATGCCTGGCTGTAACTCGGTCCGGTCGCCCGGCCGGAGACTGACCGTGCGCTCGCCCCAGTCCGGCGGATAGGCGAGGCCGATCGGATAGCCGACGCGGCTTTCCTTCTTCAGTCCGCGGCTACGCAGAACCGCCTGCCATGCCGCCTCGACCTCCTCGGCGGTGTTGCCGGAACGCGCCTTTTCGAGGCCGGCATCTACACCGTCGACAATGGCCTTGGCGATATCGACGTAGCTCTGCGGCGGCCGGCCAAAATGCACCGTGCGGGTAAGCGCCGCATGGTAACGCCGCCTGACCCCGGCGATTTCAAGGATCGCGAGGCCGGACTGCGGCAGAGGATCCTCGGTCCAGGTCAGATGCGGCGTGGCAGTGCCTTCGCCGACGGGCATCAGCGGGCAGATGGCGGCATAGTCGCCGCCGAGCCCACCCACGCCCATGATCTGGGCGCGATAGAGCTCGGCAATGACTTCATTCTGCGGGACCCCGGGGCTCATCTTCGCGATGGCCCGCTCCATCGCATGTGAGCAAATGACGCCGGCCTCACGCATCAAGGCAAGTTCGGGCTCGAATTTGATCAGGCGCGCCCAATTGACCAGGTCGCCGTTGTTGGAAAAGGTGGCGTCCGGAAGCCCTTTGACGAGATGAGCGTGGCACCGCGCCGTGTAGTAGTGCGCGTCCATCTCCACGCCGATGCGCGCCTTCCCCCAGCCACGGGCGCGCACCAGCTCGGCAAGCTCGTCGAAGGGGTGACCTTCCGGGTTCTGTACCAGGTACTCCGAAAACGGCACGACGTTGCTCGCCGGCAAGCCGGTCGTCAAAAGGGCGCTCTTCTCATCCTGCGCCCGGCCGAACCAGATCGGCAGTTCCTCGTCCACGTGCACAAGGACGCATTGCGGAACATAGAACGACCAGCCGTCGTAGCCGGTGAGCCAACCCATGTTCGCAGGATCCTGACAAACAATGAGGTCGAAGCCCGCCCGCTCCATGCGCTTCTTCACGTCACGGATCCGGCGGGAATATTCCGCCGCGGTAAAAACAGCCGGCCTGCTCACGACATCTCCTCCACCGTGTATGACCCTTAGATGTGTACATCATTTTGCGTGGCACGCAACAGGGTCTCCGCATATTTGAGATATTTGCAGGCCATCTTGCCAAAACAGGCATCAGATGTATACTTCTACTCTCTCGTGAGGCACTCATGCCGTCCGAGGCGAATACCATCTTCAAATAAAAGGGGAACCCATGTTCAAAACTCTCATTTCCCGCAGGAATGCACTCAGGGCAGCAGCCCTCACCATCGCCGCCGTATCCTTCTCCGGCTTCGCCCATGCAGAAACGACTCTGGAGAAAGCAAAGGCTGCCGGCTATATCCGCATCGGGTTTGCCAATGAGGCGCCCTTCGGATTCGCCACTCCGGACGGAAAGCTCACGGGAGAGGCCCCGGAAGTCGCCAAGGCCGTACTCAAGAAAATGGGCATTGCCGAAGTGGACGGCGTGCTCACCGAATTCGGTTCGCTCATCCCCGGCCTGAAGGCAGGCCGTTTCGACATCATCGCGGCGGGCATGTTCATCAATCCCAAGCGCTGCGCCGAGATCGCCTTCTCCGAGCCCTCTTATGGCATCGGGCAGGCCATGCTGGTTGCGAAGGGCAACCCCAAGGCCGTCAAAGACTATTCCACCTTCGCGTCCAACAAGGACCTGAAGCTCGCCGTGATGGCGGGTGCTGTGGAAAGTGGCTACGCCAAGGATGCGGGCGTCTCCGCCGACCAAGTCGTCTCCCTTCCAGATCAGTCCAGCCTCGTCGCCGCTGTTCAGGCCGGCCGCGCGGATGCGGCAGCGCTGACCGCGCTTTCGATCGCCGACATGGCCAAGAAGGCGGAAGGCGTGGAGTCGACCGAACCCTTCGGCGAAGTTGCCGGAAAGTCGGTCAAGGGTCACGGCGGCTTCGGCTTCCGCAAGGAAGACACGGATCTCGTTGAGGCCTTCAACAAGGAACTCGCCGCCTTCCTGGGCACCCCGGAACACATCGCCCTCGTCGAACCGCTGGGCTTTGGCAAGGGCTATCTGCCCAACAAGACGACCGCGCAGCTTTGCGCAGGCGAGTAACGTCTTCTGGCCTGCGGCGCGAAAGCGCCGCACTTCCAATCCCTGCGTTCATGAGGGACCCAGATGTGGATTCGCATGCTCGCCGCGATGCTCGTGGCAACGTTGCTGCTGATTGCCCTGCTTTCGGCCAACCCTGATTACCGGCTCTTCATGCCGGGTTTGCTCGAAGGCGCCGTGCTGACGGTGGAGATAACGCTTCTGGGAGCCGTACTCGCCGTGTTCATGGCGCTGACAGCGGCGCTCGCAAAGCTCTACGGCCCTCTGCCGATAAGGTGGCTTTCGACCACCTACATTGAAATCTTCCGCGGGACTTCCGCGTTGGTGCAGCTCTTCTGGCTCTATTTCGTCCTGCCGCAGTTCGGCGTCTTCCTCGACGCCTTCGTGGTGGCGGTTCTGGCGCTCGGCCTGAACATCGGAGCCTATGGGGCGGAGGTGGTCCGCGGTGCCATCATTTCCGTGGCGCGCGGACAGTGGGAGGCTGCGATTGCGCTCAATATGTCGAAGGCACAAATGCTGCGCCGGATCATCCTGCCTCAAGCCTTTACTGCCATGATTCCTCCCTGGGGCAACCTCTTTATCGAACTGGTGAAGTCTACCTCGCTCGTTTCCCTGATTACGCTGGCGGACCTTACCTTCAAGGCCCAGCAAATGAATCAGTCAACGCTGAAGACGGTACCCGTGTTTACCCTCGTGCTGCTGATGTATCTGGCCATTTCTCTAACCGTCACCATTGCCATGCGCCTGCTTGAGCAGCGTGCGTCGAGGGGACTGACACGCGGAAGGGTCGCCTGATGTGGGATTGGACATTCACGTTCGAGATTCTGCCGGTCCTTGCTCGGGCGGCGATCATGACGGTCGAAGCGACCGCTCTCGGTTTCATCATAGCCGCGACAGTCGGGCTTGTGCTCGCTTCCATCAGGCTGGCATTCCCGTCCGCCGGCGTCGTGGTCACGATCCTGGTGGAACTCATCCGGTCGACGCCCCTGCTCATCCAGATATTCTTCCTGTACTTCGTCTTGCCCAAGGCAGGCATCGTGTTGGATGCGTTTACGGCGGGCGTGGCAGCAATAGGCATTCACTACGCCGCCTATTGCTCCGAGGTTTACCGGGCCGGATTCGAGAACGTTCCGAGGGGGCAATGGGAGGCATCGATCGCTCTCAATCTGTCCCCGTGGAACACTTTCAAGGATATAATCCTGCCTCAGGCTCTGCCTCCCGTCGTTCCTGCGCTCGGAAACTATCTGATCGCGCTATTCAAGGAGACGCCCTTGCTCTCGGCCATTGCGGTCCTCGAGCTCATGCAGACCGCAAAGAACATCGGATCTGAGACCTTCCGCTATACCGAGCCCGTCACGCTCGTCGGGGTGTTCTTCCTGGTTATGAGTCTCGTTTCAGCGGGCATCATCCGGATGCTCGAATCCTGGTTGCAGCGGAGATAAAAGATGAACGACATGCCAATGGTTCGTTTCGAGAACGTTTCAAAACGCTACGGCGCGCTCACCGTTCTCGACAGTCTCAACCTCGATATCGGCCGTGGCGAGAAGGTGTCGATCATCGGCCCCTCGGGCTCCGGCAAGACGACCGTGCTGCGCATGCTCATGACGCTGGAGGCCATCAATGATGGTGTCCTCTGGGTCGATGGGGAGCCCATGACGCATATGCTGCAGAACGGCAAGCTTGTGCCCGCGACCACCAAGCACATACGCCGGATCCGCGCGAAAATCGGTATGGTATTCCAGTCCTTCAACCTGTTCCCGCACATGACCGCGATGGGAAACTGCATTGAAGCGCCGATAACCGTTCTCGGAATGAAGCGCTCGGAGGCTGAGGAACGGGCGGCGGAGCTCCTCAACATGGTCGGCCTGTCCGCCAAGAAGGATCACTACCCCTCGCAGCTGTCGGGCGGTCAGCAGCAGCGTGTGGCAATCGCACGGGCGCTTGCAATGCGGCCGAAGATCATGCTGTTCGACGAAGTAACGTCGGCGCTCGACCCGGAACTTGTAGGCGAAGTTCTGCAGGTTATAAGAAAGATCGGTCGCGAACACGACCTGACCATGCTCATGGTCACCCACCAGATGGGTTTCGCCAAGGAGTTTTCGGACAGGGTGTGCTTCTTCTATCAAGGTAAGATTTGCGAGCAGGGCTCCCCTGCGGAAATCTTTGGAAACCCCAAGAACGAAAGGACAAGACAGTTTCTGAATGCTGTCTTGGAAGCAGGATAGCCTTGCACCCTGAATTGCCCGACAATGTCGAAACCAGCGCATCCTTTCAGCCGGTATCGGTCAGGGAGAGGTTCGACCGGATATACCATACTCTCAGGGACCGCATCTGCATGCTCGAGTACGCGCCGAGCAGCCGCCTGTCCGAGGAAGAGTTAGCGAAGGAATTTTCCACCAGCCGCACGCCCGTAAGGCGTGTGCTGGCAAGGCTGGAGTCAGAGGGGCTGGTGGAATCGGTGCATGGCGTCGGGACCATCGTGACCGACCCCGATATCAGCGAGCTGGTGCAGATCTATCATTTGCGCATGGAACTTGCGCTTTTGGTCGGCAAGCTTTCGCCGATCCCGCGCAGCGCCGAGGACCTGGAACGGATCAGGGCGCTGATCGCCCGCTGCGACGAGGAGATGAAAAATCCCACGCAAAAGGCATTCCTGCACCTGAACATGGCATTCTTTACCGAAATCAGGGCGTTCACAGGAAACCTGCCGCTGCGGGAGATCAGCGAGCGGCTTTACTATCAGGTCGTTCGCGTCGTCTTGAAAATGATGCCGAAGCTCGGATTGGCGGAAGAATTCTCGGCCTTTCGCAGCGAGATGCAGGCCGTCCTGTCGGCCGCCGAAATCGGCGACTGGGAGGCGATCGGATACATTCGCCGGGCCCACATTTCGATGAGCTTCCATCGCATGATGGCCTATGCCGACAAGTCGGAACTGTCCGAAGAGCGTTCCAAGGCATGATCAAGCTTGACGCCATTGATTTGCGCATCCTGGAAGCGATCCAGAAGGATGGAAGAATCACCAAGCTGGCGCTCGCCGAGAAGGCGGGGCTGTCGCCGACACCTTGCTGGCTCAGACTGAGGAAACTGGAAAAGGCCGGCATCGTGACGGGTTATCACGCACGGCTTGCCATGCGCCGAGTCACTCCAGTCACGAGCGTTCTCACCGAGATCACGCTCGGCAACCACCGCCAGACCGATTTCGAACGCTTCGAACGCGTGGTCGCCTCGATCCCCGAAATCGTCGCCTGCTGGTCGGTCGGCGGAGGCGTCGACTATATTCTGAAAATCATGACACCGGACGTCGACGCCTACCAGCGACTGATCGATGGCTTGCTGAATCGCGAGTTGGGCATAGACCGCTATTTCACCTACATCGTCACCAAGACGGTCAAGGAAGAAACCCAGCTCCCCCTCACCAGCCTGCTGTCTCAAACACCATAGACAATCCGGCTCTCCAATCCCGGTTATTTAGTCCAACTCTCTGCAGCATGCGCCCGGAATAGACAACTTCTCTCCCCGTTGCGGTCCAGATTACCCGCAACAAGAGAGGAGATCGGAAATGACTGCTGTTTTCGCGCGCACGACCTTCCACGACGCACTAAACCACCTGAATGATCGGCAGCTCTTACGCGAGCTCGCCTATGCTGGCGGGCGATGGGTTGCCGGGCGTGATGGCAAGGCCTTCGAGGTCTCAGACCCGGCAACGGGCGCGACGCTTGCCTGGGTCGCCTCGCTCGACGCCGCCCAAACTTCGGAAGCCGTCGATGCCGCCGCCAAAACCTTCCCAGCATGGCGTAGCATGTTGCCGCAAGCACGCGCCGCCATTCTGCGCAAATGGTACGAGCTGATGCTCGCCGCCAAGGAGGATCTCGCCCTGCTGATGACGCTGGAGCAGGGCAAACCGCTTGCGGAATCCCGTGGCGAAATCGACTACGCCGCCTCCTTCATCGAATGGTATGCCGAGGAAGGCAAGCGGCTCAACGCCGAGAGCGTAACGAGCCACCTGCCGGGCGCGGAGATGATCGTACGCCGCGAAGCACTCGGGGTCGTTGGCATCGTCACGCCATGGAACTTCCCCTCCGCTATGCTCACCCGAAAGGCGGCCGCGGCACTCGCCGCTGGCTGCACGGTCGTTGCCCATCCCTCCTCCGAGACCCCGCTTTCCGCTCTCGCGCTTGCGGAACTTGGAGAGCGCGCCGGCCTTCCGGCCGGAGTCTTCAATATTGTTACCGGTGATGCCGCGACCATTGTTGGTCGCCTGTGTGAAGAGCCCCGCGTCCGCGCCATGAGCTTCACCGGCTCGACCGAGATCGGGAAGCTGATCACCCGCCAGTGCGCACCGACGATGAAGCGGCTGGTGATGGAACTCGGCGGCCATGCGCCGCTCATCATCTTCGCCGATGCCGACGTGGAGAAGGCGGCAGACATTGCGATCGCCGCGAAGTTCGCGACCTCCGGGCAGGACTGCCTGGCGGCGAACCGGATCTACGTCGAACGGCCGATCCTGAAAGCCTTCAACGAGGTTTTCGCGGTACGCGTTTCCCGTCTCAAAGTTGGCGCGGGGCTCGCACAAGACACGGACATCGGACCGCTCATGCATGAGCGCGCGATCGCCAAGGTCGAGGAGCAGGTCGCCGACGCACTGAAGTGCGGTGCGAAACTCGCGATCGGCGGCAAGCGGCACGCCGCAGGGCCGCTGTTCTTTCAGCCAACCGTGCTCACCGATGTACCAGACGACGCATTGATCATGCGCGAAGAGACATTCGGCCCCGTGGCCGCCGTCACCGCGTTCGACAGCGAGGATGAGGTGATCGCCCGGGCGAACGACACCGAATATGGCCTCGTCGCCTATGTCGTCACGGAAAACGGCGCTCGCCAGCTGCGGCTCGCACGAGCGCTCGAGTACGGTATGGTGGCAATCAACCGGGTGAAGATCACCGGCGGACCGATCCCCTTCGGCGGCTGGAAGCAGTCCGGCCTCGCACGCGAAGGCTCACGCCATGGCATGGAGGCCTTCACCGAACTCAAATATCTCTGCATCGACACCGCCGCCTGAACGGATTTGACGAAAGGAAAGACCATGCTCGATAAAAGCAACGAACTCACCGCCTGGGACCGCGACCATTTCTTCCATCCGTCCACGCATATGGGCATGCATGCGCGCGGTGAGACCCCGACACGGGTCATCGGCGGCGGCGAAGGCGTTTACATCACGGACGTCACCGGCAAGCGCAGCCTCGACGCCTTCGCTGGCCTTTACTGCGTCAATGTCGGCTATGGCCGGCAGAAGATAGCCGAGGCGATCGGCGAACAGGCGAAGAACCTCGCCTACTATCACGCCTATGTCGGCCACGGCACCGAGGCGTCGATCCGGCTCTCCAAGATGATCATCGATCGGGCGCCGAAAGGCATGAGCCGCGTCTATTTCGGCCTCTCCGGTTCGGATGCCAACGAGACCAACATCAAGCTCATCTGGTACTACAACAACATTCTCGGCAGGCCCGAGAAGAAGAAGATCATTTCGCGCTGGCGCGGCTATCACGGTTCAGGTGTCATGACCGGCTCGCTGACCGGCCTGCAGCTTTTCCACAATGCCTTCGATTTGCCGCGGGCACCGATCCTGCACACCGAGGCGCCCTATTATTTCCGCCGTCCGGACCGCTCGATGAACGAAGAGGAGTTCTCGCAATATTGCGCCGACAAGCTTGAGGAAATGATCCTCGCGGAAGGGCCGGACACGATCGCGGCCTTCATCGGTGAGCCGATCCTTGGTACGGGCGGCATCGTGCCGCCACCGAAGGGCTACTGGCAGAAGATCCAGGCGGTGCTTGAGAAATACGACATCCTGCTCGTCTCCGACGAGGTCGTCACGGGCTTCGGTCGTCTCGGCACCATGTTCGGTTCCGATCACTACGGCATCAAGCCGGACCTCATCACCATCGCCAAGGGCCTGACCTCGGCCTATGCGCCGCTTTCCGGCAGCATCGTCTCGGAAAAGATGTGGGAGGTGCTGGTGCAGGGATCGGACGAACTCGGTCCGATCGGCCATGGCTGGACCTATTCCGCCCACCCGATCTGCGCTGCTGCGGGTATCGCCAATCTCGAACTGATCGACGAACTCGGCATCATCGAGAACGCCGGCTCGACCGGAGCCTATTTCCGGTCGGAACTTACAAAGGCGCTCTCGGAGCACAGGCACGTGGGCGAAGTGCGCGGGGACGGCCTGATGGCGGCGATCGAGTTCGTTGAGGACCGGGACGATCGGAAATTCTTCGATTCGGCGCAGAAGGTCGGCCCAAGAGTGGCGATTGCACTAGCAGAGCGCGGCGTCCTTGGCCGCGCGATGCCGCAGGGCGACATCCTGGGCTTTGCCCCGCCGCTCTGCCTGACGCGCGACGAGGCCGACATTGTCGTGAAGGCGGCAGTGGGCGCCGTCTCTGAAGTTCTCGGCAACAAATGACAGCCTGAATTCCGAAAGTTCAAAACCGGCGGAGCGCTGTCTTACTACGGCGCTCCGCGAACCGTGTAATGGAAATACTGGTTCGCCAGCCCCTATCAACGACCGGCGGGTTGAAACAGCTCGACAAAATTGCCGGACGGGTCGCTCAACAGGATCTGTGATCCGCCGGGCCCGGTTACGATGTCATTGCGGAACCTGGCGCCGGCGGCTTTCAGTCGGTCGACCTCAGCGGCCAGGTCATCGACAATGAGGTGGATCCGGTTCCAGCCGCCGGGCTGAGGACGCTCACCGTCGGGCATCGGTCGTCCCGCAGAGCTCAAGGGGCCACTGAGCAACAGCCGTAGCGCTCCCCGCTTGACGTCCGCGAATGCCGGAGCGTGGTTGGAGAGAAGTGAAAAGCCGAGATGCTTGGTGTACCACTCGATGGAAACCTCGACGTCATCAACCATGTAACGCACGTTGACGATTGTTTCCGACATTCCTGCCTCCCGATATGAATTACCCGAGCCAGCTTGACGTCGGTACTCTACGCCAACGATCACCGAAGCGGAAATTTCTTAAGGCGAACGACTGAAACCGCGGCAGAGAAATGCGGGTGGCGAATAGATGCCATCCAGCCGATCAGGCTGCCGCTGGATCGAAAAGCGCCATATCGATATCGGTCATCTCGACGCGACGCTCGAAGGCGATGCCGTGTTCATCGAACAGGTGGCAGTCAGCGGCACGGATGCCGGTCCTGACCTCTTCTTCCGCCCGGATCGCAGCGGTGCCCGGCAGCATGGCGCAATAGTTCTCCCCTTCGCCTCCGAGCGAAGCATAGGCAACCGTGTGCGCGCCGAGGCGCTCGATGACCGAGGGTGTGACCGTCAACGTCAGGTCGCCGGAACCGATCTGGATATGCTCAGGGCGCACGCCGAGGGTCAAGGTCGCACCGGCCATGCCGCTACGCGGCGCCACCGGAATGATCGCCGTCTGCCCCTTGTACTCAACCTCGACGCCAGCGTCGCTGACGCTCTTGCAGGTGACCGGCAGGAAGCTCATTTTCGGGTTGCCGATGAAGCCGGCCACGAAGGTGTTGGCCGGCTTGTGATAGAGTTCAAGTGGCGCGCCCGTCTGGGCGATCTCTCCGGCGTTTAGCACAACGATCCGGTCCGCCATCGTCATCGCTTCGACCTGGTCGTGCGTGACGTAGATCATCGTTGCCTTCAGCTGCCGGTGTAGTTTCGCCAGTTCGATGCGCATGTCGGCGCGCAAAGCCGCATCGAGGTTCGACAGCGGCTCGTCGAAGAGGAAGATCTTCGGCTCACGGACAATCGCTCGGCCGATCGCGACGCGCTGGCGCTGGCCGCCGGAAAGCATGCCGGGCTTCTGCTGGAGCCGCTGATCGAGATGGAGAATGCGCGCCGCGTGCTCGACCTTGGCCCTAAGCTTCTCCTCGGGCATCTTTTCCACGCGGAGCGGAAAGGCAATGTTCTCGAACACCGTCATATGCGGATAGAGCGCATAGGACTGGAAGACCATGGCGATGCCGCGCTTGACCGGCGGCAAGTCGTTGACACGCTTGCCATCGATGACGATGTCGCCCGCCGTCGTCTCGTCAAGACCAGCGATCATTCTGAGAAGCGTGGACTTGCCGCAGCCCGACGGGCCTACGAAGACCACAAACTCGCCGTTCCTGACTTCGAGTTCGACACCCTTCAGCACTTCGTAGGTGCCGTAGAATTTCTGAACCTTTTTGAGATTGAGCTGTCCCAAGAATCTGTCTCCGGCCACCGGCACGAGGCGGCTCTACCGCCAAAAATAAACGGAGACCGCGGCTGACGCTCCGCGGCCTCCGTCGGGCTTACTTGTACTGTTCGAGTTCGCCTGACGCCTTCTTCAGCGCGTCGCCAGGTTCGACCTTGCCGGTAACGACCGACTGGACCATCTCGATCATCACGTTCTGGAAGCCTTTGTAGTCCTTGAAGAGCGGTTCCGGGCCACCATAGGCGATGCCGTCGATCAACGGCTTCCAGGACGCGTCGGCCTTGACGAATTCATCGACCTTCGGAGACGGGCGCAGCGGCGTCAGACCTGCGCCGCCCTGCAGCTCGTATTCGCCCTGCGGTCCCGGGGAAGTGATGAACTTCGCGAATTCGATCGCCTTTTCCTCGACGCCGGTGCCCTTGAAGATCGCCAGGCTGTCGGTGATCAGCAACGTGCCTTCGCCCTTGGCCGAGGGGCCGAGCGGCAGCGGAGCGATGCCCCAGTTGATCTTCGTCTCCTTCAGGCGCGCGGCTGCGCCGGAGCCTGCCTGGATCATGCCAACCTTCCCGTCAAGGAAGATGGCGCGGATTTCGTTCTGCTCGTAAGCGGTCGCCCCTTCGACCGAATAGGGCGTGATGTCCTTGTAGGCCTGCAGCGCCGCCAGCACCTCCGGGCTATCCATGACGATCTTGTCGCCGTCGATGACCTTGCCATTGTTCGTGTAAACCCAATGCATGAACTGGTGCATCGTGTTGTCGAAGGTCTTGGCCGGAAGACCATAGCCGGGCACGCCGGTCTTTTCCTTGATCTGCTTCGCAAACGCGATTTCCTCGGCCCAGTTCTTCGGCGGCGTCTCCGGGTCAAGGCCGGCCTGCTTGAAGAGATCCTTGTTCCAGTAGAGGGCCTTGGTCGAAAAGGCGATCGGCACGCCCCACTGGTTATCCTCGAAGGTCACGGTGTCGACGATGTTCGGGTAGTAGCTCGTCTTCTCTTCCTCGGTCATCGGAACCGGGACGATCAGGTCATTCTCGGCGAATTCCTTGAGGGTGCGGGATCCCACATAGGCCATGCCGACCGGCGTACCGGCCGCGGCAAGCGTCGTCGCCTTGTCCTGGCACTGGGCCCAGCCGACGACTTCCGGCACCACCTTCCAGCCGGCGTTCTTGCCTTCCCATTCCTTGATGTATTTCTCGTGGATCGGATCAATCTTGTCGCCGCAGTAGATCCAGCTGATCTCCTGGTCGGCGGCCTGCGCGGCAACGCTGCCAAGCGCGGTCGATCCGAGCAAGGCAAGCGTTAGGAAAGCAGTCTTGTAAGCAATGGTCACGATGGAACTCCCCTTCTCTGGTGGTTGCTTATTGTTTCACCGCGCCGGCGGTCAGGCCGCTGACGAGATAGCGTTGCAGGAAGAAAATGACGATGACGGCCGGCGCGATGCCGACGAAGCTTGCGGCCATCAGTTCATTCCAGACCACTTCCTGCCGGCCGAAATAGGCGAAGAGGCCCACGGGCAACGGCATGTACTCGGTCTTGGAATTGAAGGTCAGCGCGAAGATGAACTGCTGGGCGTAGGAGCCGATGAAGGTCGTAATCGCGACCACGGTGATGCCCGGCATGGCGATCGGCAGGATCACCCGGCGAAGCGTGTAGACGTGGCTGGCGCCGTCGACGAAGGCGGCCTCGTCCAGTTCCCGCGGGATCCGCATCATATAGGTGCGCAGGAGCCAGATCGCCGAGGGAATGAGGAAGGCGACACCCGGCACGATCATGGCGAAATAGGTGTTGAGCACACCGAAGCTGCGCATCAGCCGGAAGAGCGGGATCAAAAGCACTGCGCCGGAGAACATGTTGACCGCAAGGAAGGCCGCAAGCAGCGATCCGCTGCCGCGGAACCTGAAGCGCGCAAATGCATAGGCAGCCGGCACCACCAGCGCCAAGACGACCGCGGTGACGATGATGGAAACGAAAAACGAATTGAAGATATAGCGGGCGAATCCCGGCACGCTCACCCACATGGTCCTGTAGGCGGCGAAGGAGCCATTCTCCGGCCAGAAGCGATAGGGCGATGAAAAAAGCAGGCTGAGCGGCTTCAGCGACACCAGGAAGCCTTCGACGAACGGGGCAAGAATGAAGGCCAGGAAGACGAAGATCCCCGCATAGATTCCGACCAGCTCGTACCAGCGATAGCGATTGATCAGGGCCGGTTGGCTCATCGGCTTTCTCCCGAGGCGAGGCGGTGGGTGACGCGGAAGTAGAGCAGGCAGAAAATCGACAGGAAGATACAGATCACCACGGCACGCGCAGCACCTTCCCCGTATTTCTTCGAGCCGATCGCCGTTCGATAGGTATCGATGATCATCGTCGTCGTGTCGCCGTTCGGGCCGCCCTGCGTCAGGATCCAGATGATATCGAACGAGTTGAAGGTGGCGATCAGCGACAGCATCGACATGGTGATCATTGCCGGCACGAGCAGCGGCAGAGTGATGCGGCGAAAGCGGTAGAAGCGGCCGGCCCCATCCGTCCATGCCGCCTCGTAAAGATCCTGCGGGATCGCCTGGATCGAGGCCAGAAGATAGAGCGTTACCAGCGGCACGCCGATCCACACATCGGTGATGATCGTTGCCCAGAAAGCGGTTGACCCGTGGGCGAGGAAGGCGATCGGGCCGTCGACCAGACCCAGGTTCTGCAGGATGCCGGAAATCATCCCGAACTGGCCGTTGTACATCCAGCCCCACATGAAGATGCCGATTGCCATTGGCACGATCCACGGCGGCATGGTCAGGACACGAAACAGGGCGCGACCCGGTACGGCGGCGTTCAGCATGACGGCACCGAACGTGCCGATGATCATTTTGATCGAGACGGAAAAGAAGGTCCAAACGAAGGTTCGGATGATCACTTCCGCGAAAGTGCTGTTGAAGATCTTGTCGTAGTTGAGCGTGCCTACCCACTTGGTCGTCTTCTTCAGCGAAGCATCCGTAAACGACAGGATGAACGTGTCCACCAGCGGATAGGCGACAATGACGGACACATAGAGCAAGGCGGGAAGAAGCAGGATCCAGGCGAAGATGAGGGTGCTGCGCCGAACGCTCATGCTCCTCACCCTCTCAGGCCGCGCGGGAGTGAAGCGCTTCGTCGAAGCGGTCCCAGAGCGGTCTCAAATCGACGACCGCCCTCTTCATCCGCGCCTCGTCCATGGACAGCGCCAGGATGCCGGCCTCCAGCGCATCGAGCGGTGAGACCGGCAGTGGCCCCTCGTCCCTGACGTGGGCGATGATCTCGGCGGCCATCTGCTCGTCGGCGCCGTAATGCTGCGATAGGGCCGTAGCGGCATAGCGCTTCTCGACGGCTTTCTTGCCGGAAAGTACTTCGTGGACATCGAGATAACCGCGGATGAAGTCGCCTTCGGCCATGCCGCGGGACCCGATCACGCAGAAGCGGCGGAACTGGTCCGGCACGTTGAGGTTGGTGTGGAAATTCATCGCAACGCCGTTGGCGTATTCGATAATCGCAACCTGATAGTCGATGATGTCGCCGTCGCTGTCGAAGACCTTGTCCGATCCGAGCCACCCGCTCGGCTTGCGGTGGAAGAGCTGCAGATCGTTGATGCCTTCACGGGTGGGGTCGTTGGCGGGAATGAAGCTCTTGCGGCCGCCGAAGCTTGCGACCCGTTCGGGCCGGGCGCCGACAACACTGTTATAGAGATCGAGGTCATGGCAGCATTTTTCGAGCATGAAGCTGCCGGCGTAGCGTCCATAGCGGCGCCAGTCACGCATGAAAAATGCGCCATGATAGGGTTCGATATGCTCGGCCGCCTCGATCGAAACGATCTCACCGAGCGTTCCCGCAGCCTGGGCGGCTCTGAGGTCGCGGTACAGCGGCGCATAGCGCAGCACGAGGCCGACCATCAGACGGTCGTGACCGTGCTTCGCCAGAAGCCCTGCCAGTTCCAGGCTCTGCTCGATCGTGCTGACGATGGGCTTCTCGCAGAAAATCTTGAGGCCGGCCTCGAGGCCGATGCGGATATGGTCGAGATGCATGTGGTTCGGCGAACCGATCATCAGGAGATCGAGCTTCTCGTCAGCGATCAGTTCTTCCGGCGTCGAATAGGCCCTGCCGGGAGAAATGCCCTTTTCGACAAGGGTTGCGAGACCAGCGGGCGCCGGGTCGACATAGCCGGCGATCTCGAAGCTTTCGTCGATCGCTTTGAAAACGTAGCCCAGATAGCCAAGACGGAATCCGAGTCCGATTATACCGACTTTCATGCTCGCGCTGTTCCCTTGCCTTTTGGCGTAATTTATTTTCGTAGACTGGGATAGAATTTCCAGGGCGTCAACAAAAAATCGGCCATTCCGGCAAAATGTGAAATTCATTTTCACAATCGTACCGAACTGATGCTGTTACGACTTCTGCGAGCATGTAGCGAATTTCGGGGATGGTCCTAGGCTCGTACCCGACCGGAAAGGAACCGTTCGAGTGCCTGAAGTCCATCATGGATGAGCACGGCCATTGCGGCCACGATGAGGCCACCCTGAAGCACGAAGGCGAGGTTGTTCGACTGCAGGCCGGCAATGATGACTTCCCCGAGGGTTTTCGCCGCAACGGTCGACCCGATCGTTGCGGTCGCAAGACTGATCACGACGGACAATCGGATCCCCGTCAGGATCACCGGCAGCGCCAGGGGGAGCTCGATATTGACGAGCCGCTGGCGCTCCGTCATACCCGCCCCGCGTGCAGCCTCCATCACAGCGGGCGGTAGCGTCGTCAAACCCGTCAGTGCATTTTCGAAGATCGGCAGCAGGCCGTAGAGGAAGAGTGCGATCAGCGTCGGTTTTTCGCCGAAGCCGAAAATCGGTACCGCCAGCGCAAGAACGGCGACCGGCGGAAACGTCTGGCCGATGTTCACGAGGCTGCGCGAAAGCGGAAGAAACTCGGCCCCTGCCTTCCGTGTAACGAGGATTGCCAGAGCCACGGCAACCAGAGCCGCGGCAAGCGTTGCGACAAAAACCGTTCTCAGATGCAGCACGGTCAGCCAGAACAGACTGCCCTGGTTATAGATCGCCGGCGCATTTTGCTGAACCAGTGGCCTCAGCAAGGGTTCGAACCAGGAGGGCTGCAGCAGGAAGACGAGCAACAGCAGCAGGACCGCCATCCGGACGAGCTTGGGCAGCCACGCCATCACCGTGGCCTCGCCGCCCGTTTTGCCAACCCCTCGAGGCTGACCTTGCCGAGGATCGCGCCGTCGGGCGCGGCAACCGGTAGCGCGGATCGCCCGGACCACAGGAGCTCGGAGAGCGCCTCGCGCTGGCTGAGCGTCGCCGGTATCGGCGCGCCTTCGGCCGAGCCGGGCTCGACCGCGTCGGCGGCCGTGTCGATCGCCAGCAGCCGGAACGGCCGCTCGCTGGTGCCGATCAGCGTTTCGACGAAGGGTGTCGCGGGTTTGACGAGCATCTCGGCCGGCGTCGCGTATTGCACGACCTCTCCCTTGTCCATCACGGCGATCCTGTCGGCGAGGTGAAACGCCTCTTCCATGTCATGAGTGACGAGGATGATCGTCGTGCCGAAATGTCTCTGGATGGCGACAAGGTCGTCCTGCGCCTTGGAGCGGATGATCGGATCGAGGGCGCCGAAGGGTTCGTCCATCAACAGCACGTTCGGCTCAGCGGCAAGCGCGCGCGCAACGCCGACCCGCTGCTGCTGGCCGCCGGAAAGCTCATGCGGATAGCGCGGGCCGAAGGCCGCCGGATCGAGCTGGAAAAGCGTCAGCAGTTCCTCGACCTTCGCGTCGATGCGCTTCCTATCCCAGCCGAGGAGCGTCGGTACTGTGGCGATGTTCTGGGCGACGGTGCGGTGCGGAAACAGCCCGTGGCCCTGGATGGCGTAGCCGATCCTGCGACGAAGCTCGAAGTCCGGCACGGCACGATTATCCTGGCCATCGATCCTGATCGTGCCCGAGGTCGGCTCGACCAGTCGGTTGACCATTCTGATCAGCGTCGTCTTTCCCGAGCCGGAGGTGCCTACGATCACCGTAATCGTATGCGGTTCGACGGTCAGCGACACGTCATCGACAACGGTCGTATTGCCATAGCGCTTGGTAACCTGTTCGATTTCGATCATGCGGCATTGCCCTGCTTACGGTCCGTTACGGTCATTTCGATCAAGGCGTCAAGGACGATCGCCGCCGCGAAAGCCAGGACGACAGTCGGCACAGCGCCGAGCAGCACGAGATCCATCGCCGTCTGGCCTATGCCCTGGAAGACGAAGACGCCGAACCCGCCGCCGCCAATCAGGGCAGCGATGGTTGCGAGGCCGATGTTCTGGACGAGAACGATGCGGATGCCCGTAAGGATCACCGGAAAGGCGAGCGGAAACTCGATGCCGGCAAGTCGCTGCCAATCGGTCATGCCGATGCCGCGCGCGGCGTCGTTGGCGTCGCGCGGAACGCCGGCGAGCCCGACCACCGTATTGGCGACCACAGGCAGCAAAGAATAGAGAAACAGCGCAACGAAAGCGGGCGCGACGCCGATGCCGCGAATGCCGATTGCCGCCGCCCCCGGCACATGCGTCGCGATCCAGCCGAGCGGCGCGATCAGAATGCCGAAGAGCGCGATCGAGGGAATTGTCTGGATGGCGTTGAGGGTGTTCAACACGCCGGCGCGCAACGGTTCGACGCGATGGCAAAGCACGCCGAGCGGTAAGCCGATGACCGTCGCCGCTGCCAGCGATCCGAGCGCGAGCGTTACGTGCCGCCCCGCCTCCTTCCAGAAGGTGTCGGCACGGCTGGCATATTCCTTCAGAATGGACAGCCCGTCCCAGCCGCCGGCTAGCAGCATCGCACCGGCGACCGCAAGAACGGCAACCAGGAAGAGGAGGCGGATGATGGGTCCCGGGTTCAGACGCGTGAGCGCATCGGCAACCAGAAGTGAGAAGGCGAAAACCATAACCCAAAAGCCGGAGGCCGGCGAAACGCGGGCATAGGTGTTTTCCGGCGGCGTCAGATGATTGGCGGCCATTCCGATCAGAACGCCAAGCGCAACGAGAGCGGCAAAAGCCACAGCCATTCGCACCAGAGTCGGCGTCTTGAAGAGTGCAATTATCGCGGCCAACGCCAGCAGGCCAAGAAGCGCGTATCCAAGCGACGGCGGCAAGGCCTCCAGAATTGCCTTCGCGTCACCCTGGACGATCCGGTTGGCCCGGAAGGTTGCAAACGGGGCAAGAAGTGCACCGTAGACCGCAAGCGCGGCAATGACAACGCCGAGCTTATCGACGCGGAGGGGCACGCGTTCCTTTGCTTGGATCATGCCATCACCCATGGCGTTTCAGGAGTTGCCCGTCCGATCGGATGGACGAGGGAGTGCTTGCTGGAGCGGGAGGAGCAAAAGTGTGCGCGGTTTTCCGCCCGCATTCCGCTCCAACTTACTAGAACAAGCGCCGTCCCCTTCATCACATCATTTCAGAAAGCCGTTCTTCTTCAAGAAGTCCTCCGCAACGGCCTTGGCCGGTTCGCCGCCGACCTGTACACGGCCATTAAGCTCCTGCAGCGTCACCAGGTCGAGTTTTTCGAAGACCGGTTTCAGGAGTTCCTCGATCTGCGGGTTTTCCTTGAGCACCGCTTCACGGATGATCGGCGCAGGCTGATAGACCGGCTGGACGCTCTTGTCGTCTTCGAGTACGACAAGGCCCGAGGGCGCAATGCCACCATCGGTGCCGTAAACCATCGCGGCGTTGGCGCCGTTCGTCTGGTTTGCAGCCGCGGCAATCGTCGCCGCCGTATCACCGCCCGAAAGCGTGATCAGCTGGTCCGGCTTCAGCGTGAAGGAATAGGTCGTCTGGAACGCCGGCAGCGCCGCGGCCGAGTTGACGAATTCGGATGAAGCCGCGAGCTTGACCTCGCCGCCGCCCGAGACATATTTGCCGAAGTCGGAGAGCGTCTTGAGCTTGTTCGCCTCTACGACCTCCTTGCGGAGCGCGATCGCCCAGGTGTTGTTGGCGGGCGACGGCGTCAGCCAAACGATCTTGTTGGCGTCATAGTCGAGCTTCTTTGCCTGCTCATAGGCCTTGGCAGCATCCTTCCAGGCCGGATCGTCCGCCTTTTCGAAGAAGAAGGCGGCGTTGCCGGTATATTCCGGATAGATGTCAATCTCCCCGGCGGTGATCGCCTTGCGCACGACAGGTGTCGCGCCGAGTTGCACGCGATCCGTGGTCTGGATGCCGTTGGCATTGAGGACGGCGAGAATGATATTGCCGAGCACGCCCCCTTCCGTATCGATTTTTGAGGAAACGACGACATCGGCCTCAGCCGCAGCGGCGGTGAGCGCAATGGCAAGTGCAGTACCGATAACAGTCTTGATCAGGCGCATGATTGTCTCCCTCGATTTGGTCTCGCAGTTTGATCACGGATTGTCCGCTGCGTCGGCGTAAGCCATTCCATATATGTCAGGGTTCGGCGAAAAATAGAGCGGGTGGCGTGTCCTGACCTGCGGTTGAATCCTCAACACGCACAGCCCTCGATTGGAGATTGTAATCGAGTATCGATTGGTAATCTTCTGACTCCATGGATGACAGCGGAAAAAGGTTAAACGAGTAGCGGTTGGTTCCGACGCCGGCGAGAGTCGGGCCCCCACCTGTCCGTCAAGCGGAACTAAATGGCCGTAGTTACGAAAGTTCACTGTTAACCAATAGACATTTCTGTCCCGACCATTTCACGAGGCTGATTGGTTTGTGAGTGAGGCCGCCATCGACTGAAATCTCGACGAGCAAGTCTTGATTCTCAAAAGACTGCAACTCCCAAATCAACTGCCGAATGGTCTTACCTCGAGTAACCCAACTAGGTTGAATGGTTGATTCGTTGCTCATTTCAGTTAGTCCCCCAACACAGTTCAAGTTAATGTCGAATGTACCAGATCGCGTTTCCTTGCTCCCAAGGCTCTTTACTGAATCGGCCATCTTTCAAGCCCCTCCGTTGTGGCCATCAAGATCTCGCGCGACAACCCGCAGCTACCGACAGGGATAGCGCGATTTCATGCAAGCATGCTCATCGCAGCCAGCGCGACTCCCTAAGGAAGTCCAGGCCGAAATGGGGCACTCTTCCATCCAAATCACCTTTGACCTTTACGGCCATCTGTTCCACGATGACGAAGGAAGTCAACGCAGAGCAGAACGAGCAGCACGATTAGCTGAACGGCTCCGTTGAGCCGCGCAGCCGATGCGTAAAAACGCAATAATTTCAAAGCAGTAAATACAGGGAAACATGTCCGTCTATATTCTCGCGCTTTTGATCGGTGTGGTGGCGGGGCTTCGTGCCATGACTGCGCCCGCCGCCGCCAGCATCGCGGCGGCCGCCGGCTGGCTGCCTGTCGCCAATAGCTGGGCAGCTTTCATGGGCTTCCGGTTCACGCCCTACATCTTCGGCCTGCTGGCACTCGTCGAATACGTCACCGATCAACTCGCGAGCACGCCGAGCCGCAAGGTGCCGCAGCAGTTCGGCGCGCGCATCGTCAGCGGCGGCTTCTGCGGCGCGGTGATCGGCACTGCGGGCGGATCGCCTGTCGGCGGTGCGGTCGCCGGCGCCATCGGGGCTGTCATCGGCACGCTCGGCGGTTACGAGGCACGAAAGCGGCTTGGCCTCGCCGTCGGCAAGGACTTGCCGGTCGCCCTTCTCGAAGATCTCGTTGCAATTCTGCTAGCTTTCTGGGTGGTGTCCTCCGTGTCATGAGCAAGCACTTCGACGCAATCATCATCGGCGCCGGGCAAGCGGGACCATCGCTCGCCGGGCGGCTGACAGCTGCCGGAAAAAACGTTGCGCTCATCGAACGCAAACTCTTCGGCGGCACCTGCGTCAACACGGGCTGCATGCCGACCAAGGCCATGGTCGCCAGCGCGTATGCGATCCACACCGCCCGCCGCGGCGCCGAATACGGCATGATGACCGGCACGATTTCCGTCGACTTCGCCCGTGTCATGGCACGCAAGGAGAAGGTGCGGCTCGACGCCCGTTCGGGCGTGGAAAGCTGGCTCAAGGGAATGAACAACTGCACGGTCTTCGAAGGCCACGCACGCTTCGAAAGCCCGACGGACGTGCGCATCGGTGATGTGCTGATTTCCGGCGACCAGATTTTTATCAACACCGGCGGACGTGCCGCCATTCCGGATTTTCCGGGAGTCGACGAGGTTCCCTATCTCACCAACACGTCGATGATGGACCTCAGCGAACTTCCGCAGCATCTCGTCATCATCGGCGGCAGCTATATCGGGCTCGAATTCGCCCAGATGTTCCGCCGCTTTGGTTCAGAGGTCACGGTTATCGAGAAGGGGCCGCGCCTCATCGCTCGGGAAGATCCGGACGTCTCCGATGCGATCCGCGACATTCTCGAAAAGGAAGGCATCCATATCCGCCTCAATGCCGAATGCATTCGCTTCGCCAAGCATGAAGACGGGCTCGCCGCCGGCGTCGATTGCACGTCAGGGGCGCCGGAGGTCATCGGCTCGCATGTGCTGCTCGCGACCGGCCGCCGACCGAACACGGACGATCTCGGGCTCGACAAGGCTGGCGTGAAAACCGACGCGCGCGGCAATATCGAGGTCGACGATGTCCTGCGATCGAGCGTTCCGCATATCTTCGCGATGGGCGACTGCAACGGTCGCGGTGCGTTCACCCACACCTCCTACAACGACTTCGAGATCGTCGCCGCCAACCTCCTCGACAACGATCTACGCCGGGTGACGGAGCGTATTCCGACCTACGCGCTCTATATCGACCCGCCGCTCGGGCGCGCCGGGATGACAGAGGGCGAGGCCCGCAAGAGCGGCCGCAAGCTCCTGATCGGCACACGGCCGATGACACGGGTCGGGCGTGCCGTCGAGAAAGGCGAGACGCAGGGCTTCATGAAGGTGATCGTCGACGCGGACACTCAGGAAATACTCGGCGCATCGATCCTCGGTACCGGCGGCGACGAGGCGATCCAGAGCATTCTTGACGTCATGTATGCGAAGAAGCCCTATACTCTGATTACCCGCGCCATGCACATCCACCCAACCGTGTCGGAACTGATCCCGACCGTGTTCGGGGAACTTTCTCCTGCGAAGTAATGCGGGGATTGTCGTTGCCGAATCCTCAGAGCACGCCTGTCAGTTCGAGTGTCTGATAGCCGGCCAAAAGCGTGATCAGGGATCCGACAAGCCGCAGGAGTGTCCTCTCCTCCAAAGTCTTGACCACCCATCCCGCCAGCGGCGCCGCCAAAACGCCTCCGACGATCAGCCCGCCAACAGATGTTAGGTAATCGCCGAATTCGACGGCTTGCTCCCAGTGGCCGGTTACAATCGTCACGAGGAAGCTCAGCGACACCGAAAGTGCAATCAGGAACTCGCTCGCAGTGACCGTGCCGATCACGAATCGTGGCTGCCCGCCCGCGCCGAGCAGGCCGGTGGTGGCGACGGGACCCCAGCCGCCACCGCCTGCGGCATCCAGGAAGCCGGCAGTCGCGCCCAAGGGAGCCACAACTCTCATTTTCACGGGGTTGGTCGGAATACGACGAAACGACCGAAATAGCAGCCAGCTCCCAATAATCGCGAGATAGGCTGTGACGAATGGCTTGACCTGATCGCCGTCAAACGAGGTGAGTACGAAGGCGCCTAATATCCCGCCAGCGACACCAAAGGGAATGAGCCGCCGAAACAGTTTCCAGTCGATGTTGCGGTGATAGAGATGGCCCGTTCCGGAGGCGGCGGTGGTGAACAATTCCGCAGCGTGAGCTGAAGCTGATGCTTGTGCCGGCGGCACACCGAAGGCAAGGAGCACCGTCGAAGAGATGACGCCATACGCCATTCCTAGAGCACCGTCGACCGCCTGGGCCAGAAACCCGACCGCCGCGAACAGAAGGAAGTCTTCCATAAGGAGGCTCCGCGCATGGTTGCATTCGTGGCGACCTCAGGTACGCAAGTAAACGGACCAGGCTTCGGCTTGTTCCGCAAGTTCGGCTCAATCCGGTCGTGCTTAACCGCGGCGCGCCCTGATCCTGTCGGTCGAGACCGGCCCCGCGACGACCAGGTTCGCACGGGTGGAGGCGTGGGGGCGGGCGCAGTACAAACGAGAATGAGTGCCTTTGCGAAAAGACCAAAAGGCATCTCAGCTGTCGTTGCTGCGATTTGCGGGCGCGACATCCGTTCGCGCCCGCGTCTTTTCCACTGTCGCTATTTCACCGGAATCATAAGGTGGGCATAAGGAGTGCCCGCCCACATCACATAGGGCCGTGAGGTGTCGGGCTTAGGATCCGTCGGATAGCCCTGCATCATGTCCGTCGCGTTGACGATCATGACATGCGGGCCGGTTTCCACCCAGTTGTTACCCTCTTCAGGTTTCGTCGCGTAAGGATCGGTGTTGCTTCCGTCGCTGCCGCCGGCCAGCATGTACATGAACCCTACCTTCCCTTTGGGCGGTTCCTTTTTTTGCATCCAAGCCGTCGCCCATTCCATCGCATTGGCATCGCCGCACATCGGGTCCGGGCCGGGCGTGGCGGGGACGTCGGGCATGCACCAGAAGCCGTTCGTGCCCTCCCTCAACGTGCGCATACTGCCGTTCTCGTCCATAACATGGATCGCAGCGCCGCTTGCTACCGCAGCGGGCGCTGCGGATTCGGCGCTTTTGATCAGTGCAGCGTCGTCGACGGCTGCGTCGGCGGCTACGCCCTGCACTGCAACCAAGCTGCTTGCTGCTAATAGAGCAGCCGCCGTTAGAAGCCTTTTCATGGTCGTTCTCCCGGATCGCATTCATCGTTGTCATTGTATCGGCCGGCGGCTGTCCCAAGCCGCATTAGCCATGGCTAAAATGATAGCAGATTGGGCGCACCCGAACAATTAAGCAGAGCAAGTCACGCGCCTGCGACGATCTGGTTTCGTCCGTGCCTGTGCGGCACCGATTCACCCATCTTTTCCGCGGCTGAACCAACGCAGCGACATGCAGGAGAGCCCTGCATCGATCTTGCCGATTTCCGTGGTCTTAAGCGGCACGACCCTGAATCCCGCCTTGTCGAGCATGTCGATCGTGCGCGGGAAGTCGGAACCGACCATGACGACGTCGTTGACGCGCAGCGCATTGGCGGCCGCCTCCTCGCCCTCCGGAATGATGACCTGCTTGAATTTCCTGAAGACGCCCGAACGCGCCAGGCGGTTGGTGGAAAGCACGGTCTCGTCGTCGAGCAGCGAGCAATCGGTCTTGAAGTGAAGAACACCTTCAGGCGTCGCGACGATCTCGCTCTTGCGGCCGAGCCTGTCGAGGCAGCTCTGAAGCGCTTCGGCGCCCGCCTTATCGGTGCGGGCCGAAAGACCAATCATTACGCTTTCACGTGTCGTCAGCACGTCGCCGCCATCGGCATAGCCTGTGCCCGGCAGGTCGAGAACTGTGTCGAACATCTCGCGCAGCGCCGGCTCGATTTCCTTGGTTTCGTTGACGCGTGTCGGTGCACCCGGACGCAGAAGGATCGCGCCTTCGGTGAAGACCAGCGCCGGGTCCTCGACGAAGATCGAGTCGGGGAAGGCTTCTAGCGCCGGCAGAACGGTCACTTTGACGCCGGCTTCGCGCATTGCGCCGATATAGGCGTCATGCTCGGCCTTCACGCCCTCGTAGGTCGGGTTGCCGCGATCGTCAGCGCGCAGGCCGTTGACGACGGATTGGGACGGCGTGCGGACAATGATGGAGTTGAACGCGTAGGCGGGGCGTGACTGCGGCATCCTTTGCACCCTTTGGTTTGGACCAACCGTTTCTGCTGCATGATTCCTCAAATCGGAGTCGATTTGAGGACAAAATCATGTATCGATTCAAAGTGCTACAGCGACCTTTGCGCGTCTCAAAAGACGCGCGGCGCTGTAAAGCCGGACGAGGAATGGCCATCGTTGGCCATGACGTCATTCCGATAATCTGCTCGTGAATGCCGGATTGCCGCGCAGCGTGTTGCTGACGGTGCAGATCTCGTTTTCCGCAGCCTCCGCGATCGCATGGCGAACGGTGTCGTCGAAATCGCCCTTGATAGAAAATTCGATGTCGAAGCGTGCAACGCGCGACGGCTCGTCATGGGCTTTCTCGCCGGTGACCTTTGCGGCGACTTCCGTCAGCCTGTCGAGCACACCGAAGCGGCTCGCGGCAATGCGAGCGCTAAGCACCAGACAGCTCGCAAGCGAAGCATACAGAAGATCGAGTGGGCCATAGCCCGGTTGTGACGGGCTGGTGACGATATCGAGTTCGCCGCCGGTGACCGATGTCACGTGCGGGAAGCCCGTCCGCCCGACGACGGCTGTCGCGCCCGTCTCCCTCGTCCTTACCTTCAACTCAGCCATTGACCGTCCCCTTCCCGCTATGCACCCGGCCGGCGCAATATCGAGGCAAAGCACCGCTCCTGCAACAACGCCGCGGACCTTATTAGGCCGCGGCGCGATTTGTTCCCGAACAAATGAACGTGGATCGCGTAACGACCCGGGTCCGTCGCTTAGTTCTTCTTCACCAACCGGTAGAAGACGAAGTCGGACGTGGCACCGTTGACGTAACCCGCGACATTATTCTTCATCGCCACCTGGGTGGCCGCCTGGAACATGATTACGATCGGCGACTTCTCCTGCACCTTCTTCTGCAAGTCAACATACATCGCGTTTCGCTTGGCGGGATCGGCCTCGGCCTTGGCCGCCTTGGTCGCGGTGTTGAGTTCGGCCGGAACGGCCCAGGAGTTCCGCCAGGTCGTCGTCGACTGGTAGTGATCGTCGGAGTTGTCCTCGTTGAAGGCGAACGCACCCGCGTTGGAATCCGGATCCATGAAATCGGGACCCCAATAGAGCAGCATCGCTTCATGGGTGCGAGCGCGATACCTGGTGATCACCTGGCTGCCGGTACCCGGAATGATCTCGAAATTGATGCCGGCTTCCGCGAACGAGGCCTGCAGCGACTGAGCCATGTCGGTGAAGGGCGTCGAGTTGATGACATCGAGCGTCACCTTGATCGGCGTCTTGATGCCAGCGTCGGCAAGGATCTTCTTCGCCTTCTCAATATCGTAGCCATAGGGCGTCTCGTCGAGCGATCCGGGGAAGCCTTTCGGCCAGAAGGCCTGGTGTATTTCCATCTGTCCCTTGAGGAAGCTGTCGGTCATGCCCTTGTAGTCGACGAGATAGCGTGCTGCCTCCCAGACGGCTTCCGGCTGCAGGGCAGTGGTCTTCTGGTTGAAGGAGAGGAAGTGAACGGCCGCCTGGGGATAGGTCTCGACCTTCATGTTGTCCTTGCCGGTGATGCCGGCGACCTGGTCAGGCGTCAGGTTCTTCGCCATGTCGACGTCGCCGGTCTCGAGCAGAAGCTGCTGGGTGGCTGCTTCCGACACGTGGCGGATAATCACGCCTTTGATCGCTGGCGCGCCGCCGAAATAGTTCGGATTGCTCTGGAGGTTCAGGAGTTCGCCGGCGCGGAAGGCGCGCAACACGAAGGGCCCGGTTCCGGCGGAATTGGCCTTTAGCCAGGCATTGCCAAAGTCGCCGTTCTGCTCGTTTGCCTTGACCGTCTCAGCATCGACGACCGATGCCGGACGGGCGGCCAGAACGTTGAGCACGAAGGCGGACGAGAAGTCGCCCTCGTACTTGACGACGACCTTGTTGCCATCGGCGGTCACCATCTTCTCGATGTTTTCCGGCGTCCAGCCGAGCTGTGTCAGGATGAAGGCCGGCGCCTTGTTGAGGGTCACAACACGCTTGAACGAGTAGACCACGTCTTCCGCGCGCAGCGGATTGCCGGACGAGAAGGTCACGCCGTCACGCAAGGTAAAGGTGATTGTCTTGGCGGCGTCGTCCGCTGTCCACTCGCTGGCGAGGCCGGGTGCGAGCTTTTGAACGTCAGGAGCGTCGTACTGCACCAGGCGGTCATAGGTCTGCGTGACATATTCGCCCGACGAGAACTCATAGGCCTCAGCCGGATCAATGCTGACGATGTCGTCGATGTTCTGGGCGACGACCAGCACATCCGCCGGTGTTTCTGCCAATGCTGCCGGCGAAACGCTGAGCGCCAGTGATGCCGCAAACACTGCGGCCTTGAAGATTTTCATCATCGCTTCTCCTGTTTTCGATGAGACTTGGTTTTTGCGGACCGTGCCGGTGTTCCCGTCGTCTCGGCACGGCCTGCTTCCTTCGATGCGGCGGTTCGCGGCCGAAAGAGCGGCAGTGTTCCGGTCCAGAGGATGCGCGCAGCCTTGTCGCTCCTGTTCCACCAGTAGTGCGGCTGGATGCCCCTGAAATGCAGCCCATCGCCGTTCGTCAGCGTCGTCTGTTCGCCATCAAGCCCGAAGAGGATCTCACCATCGAGCACGAAGACGATCTCCTCCCCTTCATGGCTGAACACTTCCGACCGGTGGCCCGGCGGGATCGTGATGACGAAGCTCGAAAGCTGGTTGCCGGCAAAATCTGCGCCGATGCGCTCGTAGGCGACCGGCGAGCCACCGACGGAAAAGACCATTCGATCTTCAGCGCGCGAAAGGCCGGTATCGATTGCGGGGGCGAGGATGAAATGGCTGATCTCGGTGTCGAGGCCGCGTGCGATCTGGGCGAGCGTGCCGAGCGAGGGCATGGCGAGATCCCGTTCGACCTGGCTGAGATAGCCGACCGAAACGCCGGCCGCGTCACTCAATTCCTGGAGCGTCATGTGCATCTGCCGCCGGCGCGCGCGCACCAGCGGGCCGATCCTCGGCTGCGGCGCGGAATTCGCGCTACCCTGTGCGGCACGTGCATCGTCCGATGCGGTCACGACCGACTCCCCTCCAGTAAAATTTTTTTGATCTAAGCAAATTTGTTTATATACTCCAAGCGAATTCTTGCGGTATGGGCGTGGCCCAACGCAAGCGTATCAGGAATGGAGCCGCCAGTTGGCAGACGACAGCACGACCACCGTCGCCGGACCGGTGCGCCGCCGTGGCGCGACCGTCTCGGGCCATCGCCGGCTCATCGCTGCCGCCGGTTTTCTCGTCACGGTGGCCGTAACCTTCCTCGGACTCCTCGCGATCACCTTCTTCATCGGCCGAATCGTGCCGATCGATCCGGTGCTCGCGGTCGTCGGCGACCGCGCCCCCGCCGCCGTCTATGAACGGGTGCGCGTGGAAATGGGCCTCGATCGCCCCTTGACGACACAGTTCGCAAGCTATGTCGGCGATGTGCTGACCGGTAATTTCGGCACGTCCGTTTCCACCGGCCGGCCGGTCCTCGAGGATCTTGCCCGTGTCTTCCCGGCGACGCTGGAGATGGCAACGCTCGGCATCATCATCGGCGTCCTGCTTGGCGTCCCCCTCGGCGTCATTGCCGCAAGCCGGCGCGGCTCCTGGCTCGACCAGGCGATCCGCGTCGTCGGCCTGCTCGGCTATTCCGTTCCCGCCTTCTGGCTCGGCCTCGTCGGGCTTGCGGTGTTCTATGCCCGGCTCAACTGGGTCGGAGGTCCCGGCCGCGTGGAGATCTTCCTCGACGGCATCGTGCAGCCGGTGACCGGCCTCCTTTTGATCGACAGCCTTATCGCCCGCGATTGGGAGGTCTTCGGCAACGCCGTCTGGCATCTGATACTGCCGGCATCCTGCCTCGGCTTCTTCTCGCTGGCCTATATCGCCCGCATGACGCGCTCGTTCATGCTCGACCAGTTGAGCCAGGAATATGTCACGACCGCCCGGGTCAAGGGCGTTTCGGAGCGGCTGGTCATCTGGCGCCATGCCTTCCGGCCGATCCGCGTGCCGCTGATCACCGTCATCGGCCTTTCCTACGCGGGCCTTCTCGAAGGATCGGTGATGATAGAGACGATCTTCTCCTGGCCCGGCATCGGCAACTATCTGACCGTGGCGCTGCTCAACGCCGACATGTCCGCGGTGCTCGGCTCGACCCTCGTGGTCGGCGCGGTCTTCATTGGCATCAACAAGATTTCGGACGTGCTCTATCGTGTGCTCGATCCGCGTGCGCGCTAGGAAGGTGTGGACATGGCAACGCTTCGCGACTGGCTGATCGACGACAGTCCCGCTTCCCCGATGCAGGCACGCCTTGGCCGGTTCTACCGCATCTTCGGCGCGCTGATGCATAATCCGCTGGCGGTGATCGGCGCGATCATCATCGTCGCCCTGATCCTCGCAGCACTTTTCGCGCCGTGGCTCGCGACGCACGATCCGTTACGCCAAGCGCTTGCCGAACGGCTGCTGCCGCCGAGCGCCGCACACTGGATGGGCACCGACGAACTCGGGCGGGATATCTGGTCGCGCGTCGTCTACGGTGCGCGCATTACCCTTGTGATCGTCGCGCTCGTCGCCGTCCTTGCCGCACCCGCCGGGCTCGTCATCGGCGTCATCTCCGGCTATTTCGGCGGCTGGGTCGATCGCATCCTGATGGGCATCACCGATATCTTCCTGTCGCTCCCGAAGCTGATCCTGGCGCTCGCCTTCGTCGCCGCGCTCGGCCCGGGGATCGAGAACGCCATCATCGCGATCGCAATCACCTCTTGGCCCGGCTATGCCCGCGTCGCGCGCGCCGAAACCCTGACGTTCAAAAATTCCGAGTTCATCGCCGCCGTGCGTCTCCTCGGCGCGTCGAGCCTCAGGGTCAATCTCGGCCATGTGCTGCCGCTCTGCACCTCGTCGATGATCATCCGCGTCACCCTCGACATGGCCGGCATTATCCTGACGGCTGCCGGCCTCGGCTTCATCGGCCTCGGCGCCCAGCCTCCGCTGCCGGAATGGGGCGCGATGATTTCGCGCGGACGCTCCTTCATTCTCGATCAATGGTGGGTCGCAACGATGCCGGGTTTCGCGATCATCCTCGTCAGCCTCGGCTTCTGCTTCCTCGGCGATGGTCTGCGCGACGTGCTCGATCCGAAGAGCGGAGAACAGCGCTGATGAGACCGCTCCTCGAAATCGAAAACCTGCGCATCACCTTCCCGACTGCTCGCGGTGACATCGATGTCGTGCGCGGCGTCTCCTTCACGCTTGGACGCGAGCGTCTCGGCATCGTCGGCGAAAGCGGCTCGGGCAAGTCGATGACCGGCCGTTCGATCCTGAAGCTCGTGCGCGCGCCCGGCCGCGTGACCGCGGACAAGCTGGCCTTCGACGGCATCGATCTCAGCACCCGCTCGGAGAAGCAGATGCGCTCCATCCGCGGCGCTCGTATCTCGATGGTGATGCAGGATCCGAAATTCTCGCTCAATCCGGTGATGACCATCGGCGAGCAGATTGCCGAGGCGCTGCTGACGCACAAGCGCCTGCCGCGGCGGGAAGTGAACGACCGCGTGCAAACCATGCTTGAATCGGTGCGCATCACCGATCCGGAGCGGGTTGCACGGCTTTACCCGCACGAGGTTTCCGGCGGCATGGGCCAGCGGGTGATGATCGCGATGATGCTCATTCCCGAACCGGACCTGCTTATCGCCGACGAGCCGACCTCGGCGCTCGACGTCTCGGTCCAGGCGCAGGTGCTCGACATCATCGACGAACTCGTCAGGCGCAAGGGCATGGGACTGATCTTCATCAGCCACGACCTCAATCTCGTCTCGAGCTATTGCGACCGGATCCTGGTAATGAATACCGGCGAAGTCGTGGAAGAATGCAAGGCCGGCGAATTGATGAACGCCACACATCCCTACACCCGCGGGCTGATAGCCTCCATTCCGCGCCTCGATGAAACAAGGGACGAGCTGCCCGTGCTCGACCGCAGCGCCTGGGCCAAAGCATGACCGCGCTCTCTCTCAAGGACCTCGACATCTCCTACGGCGACACGCAGATCACCCACAAGGTGAGCCTCGACATCGCCGAGGGCGAAAGCTTCGCACTCGTCGGCGAAAGCGGCTCGGGCAAGTCCACCGTCTTGAAGGCGATCGCCGGACTCGCACCTCGATGGACCGGCGAGATCCACGTTCTCGGCAAAGCGCGCGGCCACGGGGTCGACCGCGACTTCTCGCGGGTCTGCCAGATGGTGTTCCAGGACCCTTATGGTTCGCTGCATCCTCGAAAGACCGTCGACGCGACGCTTGGCGAAGCGCTGACGATCCACGGTATCGGCGACCGGAGCGCCCGTGTCGAGGAGGTCATGGGATCCGTCGGCCTCGACCGGAAATTCCGGTTCCGCTTTCCGCACCAGCTTTCCGGTGGCCAGCGCCAGCGTGTGGCGATTGCCCGTGCGCTGATACTGAAGCCGAAGATCCTACTGCTCGACGAGCCGACCTCGGCGCTCGATGTTTCGGTGCAGGCCGAAATCCTCAACCTGCTCAAGCGCCTGCGCCGGGAGCAGAACCTTACCTTCCTGATGGTCACCCACAATCTGCCGGTCGTCTCCTTCCTCTGCGACCGCCTGGCCGTGATGCGCCAAGGCCGCATCGTCGAAGTGGCCGGCGTCGACGAGTTGAAGCGCGGTAACCTCAAGGAACCCTATTCGCGCGAGCTGATGCAGATCAGCGCCGCACACGCCACCTAAACAATCTCAGACAAATCCTCCCAAGGACGCAGGATGAATACCGAACATATCGCCGCCCTGGCGGAATTCGACGCGACCATTGCCAACGACACCGGCGCGGAGGCGCCCTATCGCGCGCTGCAGACGCTCAGCCGAAAGCTGATCGGCGCCAGGCTTTTCACGATCATGACGGTGGACATGGCGAACGAGCTGGCGCGCCGCGCCTATACTTCGCACCCCGACGAGTATCCGATCTCCGGCACCAAGCCGATCCGCTACGATCGCTGGTTCGACACGGTCCACAGGGCGCGCGAGACCTTCGTCGCCAATACGATCGCCGACATTTCCACGGTCTTCGGCGACTACGAGACGATCGCCGCCCTCGGCTGCGGATCGGTCGTGAACATTCCCGTCGTCGTCGGTGGCGAACTGCTCGGTACCGTCAACTGTCTGGACGTCGAGCATCATTACACAGCGGAGAGGGTCGCGCTTTCGAGGCTCATCGAGATGCCGGCGAAGCTCGCCTTCCTCGCAGCCGCGCGGACCGCTGCGAAGTAAGCAGGTCGGTCACTCACCAAGCTTGATCGGGTCGCGGCGCGTTACGACCGCGATCCTCTCGGCTGCAGCTGGCCTACTGTCGTGCCGACGCGTCAGGCGGATTCCGGCGGAATGACGCCCTTGGTGAAGAGGAAGCATCCGTAGAAACGCGTCTCGCCCGTGGTGATGACGCAATAGGCCTTCTTCGCCTCCTCGTAGAAGGCGAAGCGCTCGATGCCATACATCGGCGCCGGCTTGCCCTCGGCGCGATCGATTTCGGCCTGAACCTCTCGCTGCACGGTCGGAAGCTCGTCGGGGGCGCCCATGACTTCCATACGGCCGGCCGAGGGCTGCAGCGGTGTGTCGAGCGGAAGGACGGAGAGCACTGCCTTTACGGCGCGCGCGGCGGAGACATTGTCGATGTGCAGCAATTTTCCGAGCGTCGTCTGACGCGCGATCGCGTCGGACGGGAAATTGGTATCCGAGATGACCAGCGTGTCGCCGTGCCCCATCGAACGCAGCGCGTGCAGCACGTCGGCATTGAGAGCCGGGTCGATATTCTTGAGCATTCCTGTTCTCCCCCCTGCATGATTCCTTGGGACCGAAACCGATCTACTGCAATTCAACGTGCTGCAGCAACTCTGCGCATCCGATCGAACGCGCGGCGCCGGGTGCGCCGTTCTTCCGGCGCTACGCGACCGCATCAGGCCGTTTCCAGCGCCGATCGTCAACAGTTTGTTGTTATTTCTCCGCTCCTTCGGCCGCGTCCCTTAGTCCGAAGGATGCCTGATCCCCTACTCGCCGTAGGGAATCCAGATGTTCTTGACGTCGATGGCACGGCGCAGGAAAGTCGGACCTTCTGCAGCCGTCCGGTCCATCCAGTCGATCGCCTTGCCGTAGTCGACAAAGGTGCGCTTCAGGTTGCCGACGGAGAGCTTCTCGACCAGCATCGAGAGTTCCGGTGAGCCGAAGGCCCAGAGTGCATCGACGTCGTTATGGGCGGCAAGTGTCTTCGCGAGCTCGACCGCCGATCCGGTGACGATATTGACGACGCCGGCCGGCACATCCGATGTTTCGAGCACGGAGTAGAAATCGGTTGCCGCCAGCGGATGCTGTTCGCTCGGAACGGCAACGACGCGGTTGCCGACGGCGATCAGCGGCGCCACCAGGCTGATGAAGCCAAGCAGCGGTGCTTCGGGCGGGCAGATGACGCCGACGACACCCTGCGGTTCCGGCATCGCCAGCGCGACACCGCGGAGTGGCGGCTGGTGCACGACGCCCTCGTATTTGTCCGCCCAGGCACCATAGCTGAAGAGACGCGCGATCGCGGCATCGACCTCGGCCCTCGCACCGGCTGCCGAGGCGCTGGTCATGGCCGCGATGCGGTCGGCAAATTCCGCCGCGCGGGCGTTCAAGTTTTCGGCTATGTAATAGAGGATCTGCGCGCGGTTGTGCGTCGTAGCAGACGACCACGCCGATGCGGCCTGTGCCGCGACGACGGCGTTGCGGATGTCCTTGCGGTTGCCCTCGCCGACCTCGCCGATCACCTTGCCCTTGGAGGAAAGCACGGGCCGCGAATAGTTTCCATCCGGCCGCGCCTGCTTGCCGCCGATGAAGAGCTTGGCGGTACGGTCGAGCGCGGGCATGGAGAAGTCGCCTGCGGCCGCTTTCACGACCGGCGCGGCCGGGGCGGACCGGAGCTTGCGCCCGATCCAGGCCTTCGGCTTCAGATATTCATAGCAGCCCTCGCGCCCGCCCTCACGGCCGAAGCCGGACTCGCGTTTTCCCCCGAAGCCGGCGGCCGCGTCGAAGAGATTGGTGGCATTGACCCAGACGACGCCGGCCGCAAGCTTCGCGGCAACATGCAAAGCGAGCCCGATGGTTTCACTCCAGACGCTGGCGGCAAGGCCGTAGCGCGTATGATTGGCGAGCTGGATCGCCTCTTCCGGCGTGCGGAAGGTCATCGAAACGGCCACCGGCCCGAAGATTTCCTCAGTGGCGACGATGGAGGTCGGCTGGACATGGGTGAGCAGCGTCGGCGGGTAGAAGCTGCCGCCCTCCGGCAGGTCGATCTTGGGTTGGTGCAGCGACGCGCCCTCGGTCATACCCTGGGCGACGAGGCTTTCGATCCGTTGCAACTGCACCGGTGCGACGATCGCCGCCATGTCGATCGCCTTGTCCAGCGGTTGGCCGACCCGCAGGGTTCCCATGCGCCGCTTCAACCGCTCGTAAAACAGCGGCGCGATGCCCTCCTGGACCAGAAGGCGCGAACCGGCACAGCAGACCTGCCCCTGGTTGAACCAGATGGCATCGACCACGCCTTCGACCGCCCCGTCGATATCGGCATCGTCGAAGATGATGAAGGGAGACTTGCCGCCGAGTTCCAGCGTCAGCGACTTGCCGGTGCCGGCGGTCTTCTCGCGGATGAGGCGGCCGACCTCGGTCGAACCGGTAAAGGCGATCTTGTCGATATCCTCATGCTCGACGATCAGCGCGCCGGTTTCGCCGTCGCCCGTCACCACGTTCAGGACGCCCGGCGGCAGCCCGGCCGCGGCGGCAAGGTCGGCGAAGAGAAGCGCAGTCAAAGGCGTGAATTCGGCCGGCTTCAGGATGACGGTGTTGCCGAGCGCCAGCGCCGGCGCGACCTTCCAGGCCAGCATCAGGAAGGGGAAGTTCCACGGGATGACCTGGCCGACGATGCCGACCGGCACCTGATCGGCGAACTCGGTCTCCTGCAACTGCGCCCAGCCGGCATGGTGATAGAAGTGACGGGCGGCCAGCGGAATGTCGATGTCGCGCGTCTCACGGATCGGCTTGCCGTTGTCGAGGGCTTCGACCACTGCGATCAGACGCGCGTGGCGCTGGATCATGCGTGCCAATGCATAGAGATGACGCGCACGCGCGTGGCCGGGCAACTTCGCCCATGCACCCTGTGCCTTGCGGGCGGCGGCGACTGCGCTGTTGACGTCTTCGCGGCCGCCGCGCGCGATCTTGGCGAGCAAGGCGCCGGTCGCAGGCTCGTATGAATCGAACGTCTTTCCAGACGCTGAAACGACGAAGGCGCCGTTGATGAAGTGGCCGAACAAGCTATTGTGGCGCGCGAGCCATGCACGCGCCTCGGTGTCGGCCTCGGGTGCGGGACCGTAGGACATTTCGTCAAAATACCTGGCAACGCTCATCGGAATTATCCTATCGGGTGTCTGTTGAGGGCCGAGTAGGCGCCGCTGACGTGATGTTCGAGCTGGCGTTCGATGTCGGCGAGCAGGCTCGATGCTCCGATGCGGAAGAGATCGGGTTCCAACCATTCACGGCCAAGTTCGTCCTTCATGAGGAACTGGTAGTTCAGCACGTCTTTCGCCGCCGAGATGCCGCCGGCGGGCTTGTAGCCGACCTTGAGCCCGGTGCGCTCCTGATAGGCTCGGATCATTCTCAGCATGACGAGCGTTACGAGCAGCGTCGCGTTGACGCCCTCTTTGCCCGTCGAGGTCTTGATGAAGTCGGCACCGGCCATCATGCAGACGAGCGATGCGCGGGCCACATTGCGTAGCGTCTTCAGATCGCCGGTCGCCAGGATCGCCTTGACATGGGCGTCGCCGCAGGCCGCACGGAAATCGCGCATCTCGTCGTAGAGCGCCTGCCAATTGCCCGTCAGTACATGCTCGCGCGTGATGACGATATCGATCTCGCGCGCGCCGTCGGCGACCGACGCTTCGATTTCCTTCAGCTTGACGTCGTGCGGCACGAGACCCGCCGGAAAGCCGGTGGAGACGGCGGCAACCGGGATGCCGGAACCCTTGAGCGCCTCTACCGCCGTCGAAACGAAGCGGTGGTAGACGCAGACGGCGCCGGTCGTGATGCCGCGATCGCCCATGCCGAGCGCCTCGAGAATGTCCTGGCGCACCGGCTGGCGCGCCTTCGCGCATAGCCGTTTGACACGCTCGGTCGTGTCGTCGCCATTGAGCGTGGTGAGATCGATACAGGTCACGGCCCTGAGCAGCCAGGCGGCCTGGGCGTCCTTCTTGACCGTACGCCGCCCCGGCAGCGTCGCAACGCGCCGCTCGGCCGCAGATAGGTTGACGCGCTGGTCGACCACCCAGGAAAGGTCGAGCTCGATGCCATCGTTGCGCGGCCAATTGTGACCTGCGCCGGCGGTCTCGGCCAATGCCGCCGCCGTGCTCTTCACAGCAAGGTCTTCCAAACGACTACTCCTCGTATCGCCGATGTCGCCGTCGGGGGCGCATCTTCGCAGCTTTTGTTCGCCTTGGCGATCTTGTTATCTTTCTTTCTATCTATGTTAGAATTACAACAAGCGCGCCGTCTGTCAAGCAAAGAGCCGCATCCGCGAAACGCCCTATGCGACTGCCGTCTCGCCGTCTTCCGTGATGACCGCCCGAAATGCGCCAGTGGGCGCGAAGAAGGCGGGCTTCAACTTGCCGATCTTGCTGCGATCGACGACGAGGTAATTTTCCCGGGCGAGCGCAATCACCTTCTGCTTGATCGGCACCTCATGGAAATGAACGCAGGTTGCACCCCGCTGCTGGTCGATTCCGGCGGCCGAGAGAAACGCGACGTTGATGCCGATCCTGTCCAGAGTCTCCAGGCCGGAATCGCCGGCAAAGGATGCCGACGACGGATGATAGACGCCACCCAGCATGACGATTCGCACATTGGGTTTGCGGGTCAGGCGGTCCGCCACGTTCAAGGAATAACAGACTGCCGTTATTGAATAATTTTCCGGAATCAGATCGACCAAATATTCAAGCGTCGTGCCGCAGTCGATGAAGATCGTCTCATCGGGACGAATATATCGTGCGGCATGGACGCAGGCCTCGCGCTTGGCGACCGCGTGGCTGTCGGCCGCGCGCGCAAGTTCGTAGGGCACGTCGCTCTCGATATCGGCCGCCGGAACGATGTGCCCCCCGAGATAGCCGAAAAGTCCGGGATTGTCGGCAACGTCGCGGCGCACTGTCATCTCCGACACGCCAAGCAGCGCGGCGGCCTCCTTCAGATGCAGCACACGGCGCGCCGAAAGTGCGTCGGTCAAGGTCGTGATACGTGTCGACTTGCGGTTGGCCATTGTCCTTCCAGGGCGAAGGCTTGCGCTACATGGCGCACGAGCAATCTTGTGAGGAATATCACAAACTAAGCCCCGGCGACAAGAGATGCCTCGCCAATGGTAGCGGCCACGACGATAGTCCCGAACTGTTAGGCGACGGATGCCAGTATCGCCCATATCTATCGCCCCATATGTATCGCGCATTTGTATCGCGCATCCGCCGATACCGCCGGTCGGAGAAGGCCCTGAGCAACTTTTCATGGTGAAACGCAAGATTGCAATTTGAAATCGGTGCCGGCCGACATTACTAGTCGGAGGGGGATCTATCGGGGAATCAAAATGGTATTGGGTGTGGACTCATCCTCAACTCAAGCGGCGCCTGCGCCACCACCTGCTGATATTCGGTTGGAGCAAGGGTCTCAACCGGCAGCGCCGTGGCCTCGTTTCTGGGCCAGGCTAATTGATCTGTGGCTACTAGGCCTGATCCTCGCCGCCATCATCGGCGTCGGCACTTTTCTCTATTCACCAGCCCTGCTCTTGGTCGCGACCGACCCTAAAATCATCGGCTTCGCGCTGCTGCCGCTCGTGGGTGTTGTCGTGGCATTGCTCATGACTGCGATTGGCACCACTCCAGGCAAGGCGATCCTCGGCATCCGCGTAAAGCCGGTGGTAACGGGCAGCAGGCTGATATTCTTCCTGATCCGAGAGTGAAGGTATGGGTCTTCGGGCTCGGATTGGGGATTCCCTTCGTCGCTCTATTCACCCCGATCTACCAATACACGCGGGTCGCCGGCGGGAAAGCTGCGAGCTATGATGATGGCTACTGCTTGGTCGAAGGAACGCCGTCTGCAAATCGCGTGTGGATTGGCGCAGTCTGCGCCATCGGGTTGGTTTCAATCCTAACATACCTCCGGGCCGCGGACCGCACGGCGCCAACCGTAGCGACAAAAAGCTGGAAAAACCCGATAACCAACCAACGGGCTGAAATTGCCGAAAGCTGGGGTATCTCGGAGTTGGATGCAAGATCAAGCAGCGGTCGAGCGTTCTACTTCGACTCGGCTGCGCTGAGGACCGGAGTTATTTTCGGCTATGAGCAACCGCCTTCGGACTTCGACGTTGAAAGGTACGCTGTCACGCTCCAGGAGGTGATATCGTCCCAGATTCAGATAACGTCCGCTGGCAGCCTGCCACCATCGGTGGGCAGCAAGCACTTCGTGCGACTGGCACCACGCCGAACCAGGCTTGGTCGCACGCCGAGGTCACTGTCATCGTCAATGGACGCAACGCTTGGCGAGCCATGATTTTCTGCGAGTCAGCGGATACATCATCAGAAAAGGACAACCTGGTAGACGCGCTTTTCAGCACGGTCGATTAAGCTCTCCCGAAGAGAGCGCAATCTGTTGGCTCAGGACGATGATCTGAGAGTGGCTGGCGCGCGCCTGCCGCCCGCTACAGCAACAGGGCGTCTTTCAAATTGCTGTCCCTCTTCGTTGTTCGCAGGTCGAGATCCGCCTCGATGTGATCGATATGCTTGAGCATCAGCGTGCAGGCAGCCTCGACATCTCCCTTCTCCAACGCGTCGATGATCTGCTGATGCTCGGCATGACCGCAGCTTGAGACCACCGACTGGCCGTAAAGCGCAATCACCAGCGAGGAACGGGCAATGAGTTCGTCCATGAAGCGCTGGAGAATGGCATTTCCGGTGATGGCAGCGAGCGCTAGGTGAACATCGCCGGAGGCCTTGATCTCAGCCCGGCGCGCCGACTGGCCACGCTCGCTGGTCAACCGGTCCTCTTCGGCAAGCAGCGCTCGCAACTCCTTGATATGTCGCTTCTCCAGATGACGGGCCGCCTCGCGCAAAAGGCCCGGCTCGATAAGCCGGCGCGTCGCGAATATCTGCTGCGCCTCGGCCACCGAGGGATAGGCGACGAAGGCGCCGCGATTCTTCTCGACCGTGACGAGCCCTTCGTAGGAAAGTGCCTGGAGCGCGGCGCGCACGACCGTGCGGCTGACGTTGAAAAGGCCGCCGACGTCGTTTTCGGAAAGCTTCGTTCCGGGCGCCAACCGCCGCTCGACAATCGCCTCGCGGATCACGTCACGAATATGCTGGGCGCCGGTGTCGATGGCATTTTCTGCCGGGGCAAGATTGGCTGTGGTCATGGGGCTGGGAATCCGAACAATGTTGACACTCTAACGCGGCGTGCGCCGGAAGTGAATCATTAATTGTGCTCAACTCGAATTTCAATTGTATACAATATTAGGCAGTCTTTGCCGACAACCGCCTACAAAATGTGCAACCGATCAGGTCAACACTGGCGGCGGATCAGCGCATCCGAAAACGTGGCCATGAATATCAGGCTTTTAGCGAACTGGCACGCTTGATGCTTCTCCCCTTTCGCAAGGAGAAAACGCCATGTCAAAAGCGGCAGAGATCGATATTGCCTCCGTTTCCAAGATCTATGGAACGACCACCGCCGTCCATTCGATAAGCCTAAAGATTCCCGCCGGCAGCTATTGTTGCTTTCTCGGACCTTCTGGCTGCGGCAAGACATCGACGCTGCGCATGATTGCCGGTCACGAGAGCATTTCGTCCGGCGATATTCGCCTCGGCAACACGGTGGTCACGGACTTTCCGCCGGCGAAGCGCGGCACGGCAATGATGTTCCAGTCCTACGCGCTGTTCCCGCATCTCGATCTCGTCGACAACGTCGCCTTCAGCCTGAAGATGAAAGGCGTCGATAAGGACGAGCGCCGGGCGAAGGCGCTCGAAATGCTCAAGCTGATGCAGATGGAGGCCTATGCGACGCGCCGCCCGGCGCAGCTTTCGGGCGGCCAGCAGCAGCGCGTGGCGCTCGCGCGGGCGCTCATCACCGATCCGGAAGCGCTGCTACTCGATGAGCCGCTTTCCGCGCTCGACCCTTTCTTGAAGATCCGGATGCGGGCGGAATTGAAGAAGCTGCAAAAGACGCTCGGCATCACCTTCGTCCATGTGACGCACAGCCAGGAAGAGGCGATGGCGCTCGCCGACCTGATTGTCATCATGAACAACGGCCGGATCGAGCAGGCCGCCAAGCCACGGACCGTTTTCGAAAGGCCGGCGACGGCCTTCGTTGCCCGCTTCATGGGCGACCACAACGTGCTCTCGGGCCGCGTGACGAAGATCGAAGATGGCATCGTGACGCTTGGGGTGCCGGAAGGCCAGAGCTTCACCGTACGCGACATCGGGCAGGAGGTCGGTAAGCCGATCGACATCGGCATCCGCACCGATCGCGTGCGTCTCGAGCCGGCCCCGGAAAAGTCGCTCGGCCTCCAAGGCATCGTCTCGAATGTCGAATATCGCGGCGCGTCCGTGAAGATCACCGTGATCGGCGCCGGCAGTGACGACTTCACCGTGATCCTCTCCGACGCGGACTATTTCAGGAAACCGGTATCCGTGGGCGATGCGGTGTCCTTGAGCTGGGCCTTGGAGGACGTGATCCCTTTCGGCCGTCTTTCAGCATAGCGGGATGAGGAAAAGCGCGGAGCGTTTTCGCCCGCGCTCCGCTTAACGCCAACTACGAACCACCAACCACCAAGAAAAGGGGAACTGCGCATGACAACCGAAACCAATTCACCTAAAGCTCAAAAGGGCATCTCCCGGCGCTCGCTGCTCAAGACGGGCGCTGCCGCCGTCGGCGCCATTACCGGCTCCGGTGTCATCACCGGCTTCCCGACCATCTGGGCGCAGAACCCGATCACGCTTCGCCAGTTCGGCACCGGCGTCTCGAACATCAACGCGATCGCCGAGAAGTGCAAACAGGACCTTGGCATCACGCTGGAAATGACGGCGACCGACTCTGACGCCGCCGCACAGCGCGCCGTCACCCAGCCGGACTCCTACGATATCGCCGACATCGAATACTGGATCGCCAAGAAGGTCTTCCCGGCTGGCGTCATGCAGCCGATGGATGTCACCAAGATCAAATATTACGACAAGATCGTGCCGCTCTTCATCAATGGCAAGCTGAAGCCCGACAGCGTGATCGCCCAGGGCACCGCTCCGCACACCGTCGGCTTCGTCGAAGCGCAGGACTCCAAGACCTTCGCCAAAGAGCCGACGCAGTGGATGACTCTCATCCCGACCATCTACAATGCTGACACGCTCGGCATCCGCCCGGACCTCGTCGGCCGCGAAATCACCACCTGGGCCGACATCATGGATCCCGCCTTCAAGGGCAAGACGGCGATCCTCAACATCCCGTCGATCGGCATCATGGACGCCGCCATGATCATGGAGGCCATGGGCAAGGTCAAATATGCCGACAAGGGCAACATGACGACGGACGAAATCGACCAGACGATCGATTTCCTCATCAAGGCCAAGCAGGACGGCCAGTTCCGCGCCTTCTGGAAGTCCTTCGACGAGAGCGTCAACCTCATGGCCTCAGGGGAGGTCGTCATCCAGTCCATGTGGTCGCCGGCGGTCGCCGCCGTGCGCTCCAAGGGGATCGCCTGCAAATACCAGCCGCTGAAAGAGGGCTATCGCGCCTGGGGCGGCGGCCTCGGCCTTGCCGCTCATTTGCAGGGCGCTCAGCTCGACGCGGCCTATGAGTATATCAACTGGTATCTCTCCGGCTGGGTCGGGGCCTATCTCAACCGGCAGGGCTACTATTCCGCTGCGATGGAGACGGCGAAGGCGCATATGTCCGAGGACGAGTGGGGCTTCTGGGTCGAGGGCAAGCCGGCCAAGGGCGACATCCTCTCTCCAGAGGGCAAAGTCATGGAAAAGGCCGGCGCCGTCCGCGATGGCGGCTCCTTCGAGGAGCGCATGGGCAAAGTTGCGTGCTGGAACTCCGTGATGGACGAGGACCGCTACATGGTCCGCCGCTGGAACGAGTTCATCGCGGCGTAGGGAAGATTTGGCCTCACGTTAAGCGATCGCCTCTTATCGGAGGCGATTGCCCCTCACCTAGCCCTCTCCCCGCACGCGGGGAGAGGGGACGAGGGCGCGGCTCCCGCACTTTCCTTTCGCGAGGGGAAGAGGTGGGACGAGGACAGCGCCGCAAGTCCCTTCTCCCCGCGAGCGGGGAGAAGGTGCCGGCAGGCGAATGAGGGGCAGTTTCCAAGGCAAGATTGCAAGAGGATCGAGTATGACAGCCATCGCAAGCTCAGGAGAGATCAAGGCCGGCAAGGCACCACGCTCCCTCGCCGCCCCACAACGGCTGATCGCTTATCTCCAAGCGATACCCCTCATCCTGATCCTCGGCTTCTTCTTCATCCTGCCGATCCTGACAATCTTCGTCGTCAGTTTTTGGGACTATGATTTCGCGGGCCTCTACCCGGATTTCCTGACGATGAACTACACGGACACGCTCGGCTCGTGGGTGACGTGGAAGACCTATCTCAACACGCTGAAATTCACCGCGATCACCTGGGTGCTGACGCTCGTGATCGGCTTTTGGGTCGCCTATTTCCTCGCCTTCCACATCCACACGACGACGATGCAGATGGTGCTTTTCCTCGTCTGCACCGTGCCGTTCCTCACCTCCAACATCATCCGGATGATCTCCTGGATCCCGGTTCTCGGCCGCAACGGCCTCGTCAACTCGACATTGATCGAACTCGGCATCATTCCGGAGCCGATCGAATGGCTGCTCTATTCCGATTTCGCCGTCGTGCTCGCCATGGTGCATCTCAACACGCTGTTCATGGTGACGCCGATCTTCAACACGCTGATGCGCATCGATCGCTCGCTGATCGAGGCCGCGCGCGATTGCGGCGCGAGCGGCTCACAGATCCTCTGGAACGTCATTCTGCCGCTCGCAAAGCCGGGCATGGCAATCGGCTCGATCTTCGTCGTAACGCTGGTGATGGCGGATTTTTCCACCGTGCAGGTGATGTCCGGCGGGCAGAGCGCATCGGTAGCGCTGATGATGAAGAACCAGATGTCGCTGCTTCAATATCCAGCGGCAGCCGCCAACGCCGTCGTGCTGCTGATCGTCGTGCTTTTGATGGTCGCCGCGATCCTCCGGGTCGTCGATATTCGCAAGGAGCTCTGAGATGAGCCACGAAAGACGGACTTGGGAATTCTATGTGCTGGCGGCCTTCTTTGCGCTGTTCGTGCTGTTCCTTTACGGACCGTTGTCGGCGGTCCTGATCCTCTCCTTCCAGGGGCCGGACGGCGGTCTCACCTTTCCGCTGAACGGCGTTTCGCTGCACTGGTTCTACAACCTCTTCGAAAAGCAGGCAGTCGGCGATTTCGGCGCATCGTTCCGCCGATCCTTCACGCTCGGGCTTATGGTCATGGTCGTTAACGTCGTCGTGGCGCTGTTGGCGGGGCTCGCGTTCCGCCATCGCTTCCGCGGCTCGACGACACTCTTCTACGTGACGGTCGCAAGCCTCGTCGTGCCCTCGATCATCATTTCGCTTGGCATCGGCGTCGTCTTCCAGCAGTTCGGGTTAAAGCCCGCCTGGTACTCTTCCGGATTCGGCGCGCATCTCACCTGGACCCTGCCCTTCGGCGTGCTGATCATGTTCGCAGTCTTCAATCGCTTCTCGCCCGCTTATGAGGAAGCGGCCCGCGACCTCGGCGCGACGCCATGGCAGACCTTCCGTCACGTCGTGCTGCCGATGATCGCGCCGAGCCTCGTCGGCGTCGGCCTCTTCGGCTTTACCCTCTCCTATGACGAATTTGCCCGCACGCTGATGACGTCGGGCACCTACAACACGCTGCCGCTCGAGATCTACGGCATGACGACGAATGTGACGACGCCAGTGCTCTACGCTCTTGGCACGGTCACGACGCTGTTCTCCTCCACCATCATCCTCGTCGCTCTCGCCGTCATCCTCGTGCTCAGGCGCCGGCAGGCAAAGATAAGCTGACATCCATGCGCATTCTGATTGTCAATCCGAACACCACCACCTCGATGACGGAAAAGGCTGCGCAAGCAGCGCGTGCCGTCGCCGGACACGGGACGGAAATCGTCGCCGCAACCTCGAAGAACGGGCCTGTCTCGATCGAGGGACACTACGACGGCGCGATCGCCGTACCGGGCATGCTTCTCGAAATCCGTGCGGGGCAGGCAGCTGGCGCCGACGCCGCCATCATCGCCTGTTTCGATGACACCGGCCTCGAGGCCGCGCGGACCCTCGCCGACATTCCCGTGCTGGGCCTTTGCGAATCCGCCCTGATGACGGCCGCGCTTCTGGCTCAACGCTTCACCGTCGTCACCACGCTGGAGCGCTCCCGCGTTCTCATCGAAAACCTCGTCGTGCGCTACGGCATGGCTGGCCGCGCAAAGGTTCGCGCCGCCGATATTCCGGTGCTCGACCTCGAGGACAACGCATCCGGCGCACTAGTCAAGCTCAAGCGCCAGATCGAACTGGCGCTGACCGAGGACGGAGCCGAGGCTATCGTTCTCGGCTGCGCCGGCATGGCCGATCTGGCGCAGGTGCTGCAGCGCGAATATGGCGTGCCGGTCGTCGATGGCGTCTCAGCGGCGGTCAAGCAAGCGGAGGCGCTCGTCTCGCAGGGCCTTACGACCAGCAAGCGCGGTTCCTATGCCGCACCGCTTGCAAAACCCTATACCGGTTCGATGCAGGCCTTCGCGCCGGAGTCAGCCTGCCCCTGAGCCCCGCCCAATCAATCGCTCCGGTTGCAGCGCCGCTCGAGCGGCAGTTGCCGCGGGCCTTTGGTGCATGCGCGATTGACAAGCGCTCGAGAAGGTTGACAAAGTGACGCTCAATTGAGACGGGCAGCATTGGGAGGACTTATGTCTATGCGCGCGCTTGTCGGCCTTTCCACCCTTCTTCTCACGCTCGTCTCCCTCGGCTCGCCTGCTGCGGCGGCTGAAACAAACCGCACAGTCGAGATCACGCAGGACGGCGACTATTTCGGGTTCGATCTCCGCACAGAGCAGAACGTCTCGCTTCAGCAATGCGAGACCACCTGCATCGCCGACCAGGCCTGCCGCGCCTTCACCTACAATCCAAAGGTGAAGTGGTGCTTCCTGAAATCCGACTTCAATCAGTTGAACACCTTCAAAGGGGCAATCGCCGGCAAGGTCGTCGAGACGAGCAGCGGCGAACGCGATATCGGCGCACCACCGCGCCTCTCTTTCATCTCAGACGATCTCTTGCAGCAGGCGCGTGACGTGAAGGCGAACCTGGCGCTCACAGATGATCAACAGGGTTTCGGCGTCAACGGCCTGATCGAAGCCGCCCGGAGCGAGTTGACAGCGGGCAACATCGAGAATGCGCTGAAAGGCTTTCGCGGTGCGCTGGCGATAACGCCGGATGACGGCGAATTATGGCTGGAGACGGCGCGTGCAGCCAACCGGATCACCGGCAACACTGAGATTGCCGGCCAGGCAGCGCTTGCCGCCCTCAACGGCTATCAATTGACCCGCACCACCGAGAGCCGGGCAGACGCGCTCGCCGTTCTCGCGAAATCGCTCGAAAACACGGAGAACTATCGCGCCGCCCTTAACGCCTACAAGGCGAGCCTCGAACTCGTGCAGGCAAAGACCGTCGAAGCGGCCTACCTCGACCTCAAGGCGCGGCAGGGTTTCCGCGTCACCGACCATACGATCGATGCCGACAGCGCCAGCCCGCGTGCCTGCGTCCAGTTCTCCGAGCAGCTTGTCAAGGGCGGAGCGGACTACGCCTCATTTGTCACCCTCGACGGCAAGGCTCCGAAGGCGGTCGAGGCCAAGGGCAACCAGATCTGCGTCGAGGGCCTGTCGCACGGGCAACGCTACAGGCTGGCGCTGAGGCAGGGCCTGCCCTCCTCGGTCGACGAAGTCATCGAAACGCCCGTCAGCCTCGACATTTACGTCAAGGACCGTTCGCCGATGGTGCGCTTCACCGGCGACAGCTTCGTGTTGCCGTCGACCGCAAGGCGCGGCATTCCGATCGTGTCGGTCAACACCGAGAGCGCCAAACTCAAGCTCTATCGCATCGGCGACCGCAACATCTCTTCCCTGCTGACGAACTCGCAATTCCTGACGCAGCTTGACGGCTACAGCGAAGAGCGCATCAAGGACGAGAGCGGCGAACTTGTCTGGCAGGGCAGCATCGACATCAAAACCGAACTCAACAAGGAAGTGGTGACCAGCTTCCCGGTGGATGAAGCGTTGCCGCAACGCAAGCCGGGCGTCTACGTGCTGACAGCGGTTTCGGGCACCGGCCTCAGCCAGGATTGGGACGCCCGCGCCACCCAATGGTTCGTGGTCTCCGACATCGGCATCTCGACCTATGCCGGCACGGATGGCCTCACTGTCTTTGCCCGCTCGCTCGCCACCGCCAAGCCGCTCGACGGCGTCGAACTGCAACTCGTCGCGAAGAACAACGAAGTGCTCGGCACTGCAACGAGCGATGCGGAGGGCAAAGCGACATTTGCCGCCGGCCTGATGCGCGGCACGGCGAGCATGACGCCCGCCGTCATCACGGCGAAGGCGGGCGACGCGGATTACGTCTTCCTGGACATGACGCGCGCCGGCTTCGATCTTTCCGACCGCGGCGTCACCGGCCGCGCGGCGCCCGGCGCGATCGACCTTTTTGCCTGGACCGAACGCGGCATCTATCGCGTCGGCGAGACGGTGCATGCGGCAGCGCTTGCCCGCGACGTGAACGGCGCCGCGATCGAGAACCTGCCGCTGACCTTCGCCTTCCTGCGACCGGATGGCGTCGAGGACAGGCGTATGGTCAGCAATGGCGGCAAGCTCGGCGGCCACACGCTCGACCTGCCGATTCCCGAAAACGCGATGCGCGGCACCTGGACCATGCAGATCTTCGCCGATCCGAAAGGGTCCGCGATCGGCGAAAAGCAATTCCTCGTCGACGACTTCGTACCGGACCGCACCGAGTTCGATCTGACGAGTGAGGCGAGCGAGATCACCGTTGGAACGCCGGTGCCTGTCTCTGTCGAAGGTCGCTTTCTCTATGGCGCGCCTGCTGCCGGGCTGACGCTCGAGGGCGAGATCTCGATCAAGCCGACGCGCGAGAGCGCTGCCTTCAAGGGATACTTCTTCGGTCTTGCCGACGAGGAGGCAAGCGAAGACACGCGCTTGCCGCTCGAGGCGCTGGAGCCGCTGGACGAGAACGGCAAATCAGTTTTTGACGTCGATCTGACCGAGGTCCCCTCGACGACGCAATTGCTCAACGCCGATATTACGGTACGCATGCGGGAGGCCGGTGGTCGCGCAGTGGAGCGCTCGCTGACCCTGCCGGTCAAGCCGGAAGGGGCGATGGTCGGCATCAAGCCGGAATTTTCGGGCGACCTTGCCGAAAATTCAGTCGGGCGGTTCCACGTGATTGCGGTCGGTGGGGACGGCGCGAAAATACCGATGCCCGGCCTGCTCTGGAAGCTGATCAGCGTCGAACGCAATTACCAGTGGTATCGGGACGGGAGCGCCTGGAAATACGAGCCTGTCATCTCCACGAAACAGGTGGCGAACGGCACCGTCGACGTGACTGCAGAGGGTGTCGAGATCGCCGTGCCGGTCGGCTGGGGCCGCTACCGCCTCGAGGTCGAGACGGCTACGATCGACGGTCCCGCCTCCAGCGTCGAGTTCGACGCCGGCTGGTATGTCGAAGCAACCTCGACTGAAACGCCGGACGGGCTGGAGATCGCGCTCGACAAGGAGAGCTACGCGGTCGGCGAGACTGCGAGACTCAAGGTCTCACCGCGCTTTGCCGGCGAATTGCTGGTCACGGTCGGCACGGAAAGCCTGATCACGACGCAGACGGCGACCATTGCCGAGACGGGCGGCGAGGTGGAATTGCCCGTAACCGCCGAGTGGGGCGGCGGAGCCTATGTCACCGCGACGCTCTATCGCCCCGGAGATGCCCAGGAGAGCCGTATGCCGATGCGGGCGATCGGCATCAAGTGGCTCGCCGTCGATCCGGCGGAGCGCAAGCTCGCCGTCACGCTCGACGCGCCGGAGAAGATGCAGCCGCGCCAGCCTCTCAACGTCAACCTCAAGGTGCGCGGCGCGGGCGCGAACGAGGACGCATATGTCACAATCGCCGCGGTAGACGTCGGCATTTTGAACCTCACGCGCTATGAGGCACCCGATCCCGACGGTTGGTACTTCGGCCAAAGGCAGCTCGGCCTCGAAATCCGCGACCTTTACGGACGCTTGATTGACGGCTCGCTCGGCGCCACTGGCCGATTGCGCACCGGTGGCGACGGCGGGCAAATGCCGCTGCAAGGTAGCCCGCCGACCGAAAAGCTGGTCGCCTTCTTCTCGGGGCCGGTGAAGCTCGACGCCGACGGCGAGGCGAAGGTCAGCTTCGATATCCCGCAGTTCAACGGCACGGCGCGGGTCATGGCCGTTACCTGGACGAAAGCGGGTGTCGGCCATGCGGCCAAGGACGTCGTGATCCGCGATCCGGTCGTGGTGACCGCGAGCCTGCCGAAGTTCCTGGCCCCAGCAGACCGCGCCGAACTGAGGCTCGACATCGCCAACACGGATGCACCTGCCGGCGACTATCAATTGCAGGTGACCACCGACGGTCCGGTGACGGTGGAACAGACGGGCGCCGCCGACACCGTGCGGCTCGAAGCCGGTGGCAAGACCGCCGTTACACTGCCGCTGACGGGACAGTATCCCGGAAGCGGGCTCGTCACTGTGGCACTTTCCAACGCCTCGGGCCTGTCGGTCGAGCAGGCGTTGAACGTTCCGGTCCGCCCCGCCGCATTGCCGGTCACCCAGCGACAGGTGGTCAATATCGCCGCGGGCGGTAGCCTGACGGTGGACGATCAACTGCTTGCGGACAGCCTGCTGCAGGGCGCTTCGGTCAGTCTCAACGTCACGCGCTCGGCCGCCTTCGATATTCCGGCGCTCTTGATGACGCTCGACCGCTATCCCTATGGCTGCGCGGAACAGACGACGAGCCGTGCCCTACCTCTGCTCTATCTCAGCGAACTCGCGAAACAGTCAGGCCTTGCCGACGACGGCGAGGTGACGAAGCGGGTACAGGAGGCGATCTACAGCGTGCTTGCCTACCAGTCCTCTTCCGGTAGCTTCGGCCTCTGGGGGCCTGGTTCCGGCGACCTCTGGCTCGACGCCTATGTGAGCGATTTCCTGACGCGTGCGCGCGAAGAGAAGTATGACGTGCCCGAACACGCCATGGTGCAGGCGCTCGAGAATCTCCAGAATGCGCTGAGCTACGAAACCAACGTCAAGGACCGCGGCAACGAGATCGCCTATGCGCTCTATGTGCTTGCCCGCAATCGCAAGGCGGCGATCAGCGACCTTCGCTATTACGCCGACACAATGCTCGACGATTTCCCGACGCCGCTCGCCAAGGCGCATATCGCCGCGGCGCTGGCGCTCTACGGCGATGCCGCACGCTCGCAGGATATCTTCGCGGCGTCCTTGAACATGTCGACCGGTTCCGGTCTCGTCAAAGTCAGCCTTGCCCGGTCCGACTACGGCTCGTCGCTGCGCGACGATGCCGCGGTGCTGGCGCTCGCCGCCGAAAGCCGCCCCGTATCGGCGATCATTCCGGAGCTTTCCAAGATCGTCGCGAGGGAGTGGCAGCAGGCACGATATACGAGCACGCAGGAACAGACCTGGATGCTGCTCGCAGCACGCGCGATCCAGGGCGGCGACGACGATATGAAACTCGACATCAACGGTGCGGCGCGCACCGGCAGTTACGCCGCACGCATCACCGGGGATGCCCTCATCGAGCACCCGGTCGTCATTCGCAATAACGGTGGCGACGCGGTCTCCGCCGTGGTGACGACCGTCGCCGCCCCGGCTCAGCCACTTTCGGCCGGCGGCGATGGCTTCACGATCGAGCGCACCTATTACACGCTCGACGGCGCCGGGGCCAATGTCAGTGCAGCGCGGCAGAACGAGCGTTATGTCGTCGTGCTCAAGGTCACCGAAAGCAATGACTGGCCGTCGCGCGTCCTGATTACCGATCTGTTGCCGGCCGGTTTAGAGATCGACAATCCGAGCCTTGTCGACAGTGCGCAGCTTGCGAACTTCGATTGGATCGGCGAGGTGGAGGCCGCCCATACCGAGTTCCGCAACGATCGTTTCGTCGCGGCCTTCGATCGGTCGACCGGCGACACCCGGGAGATCACGCTGGCCTACGTCGTGCGCGCGGTAACGCCCGGCACCTATGATCATCCGGCAGCAAGCGTGGAAGACATGTACCGGCCGCAATTCTCGGCGCGCACGGCAACCGGCCGCATGGAGGTACTGGCAGCCCAGTAAGACGCGCGATGACGCTGTGGCGGAAACTATTCATCGGCCTGCGTGAGCGCGTATGGGCGCGCTACAAGCGCGGTGTTGTGCAGGCGTCCACTTCCTCTGGCCTGCCGGCCATCTCCCCCACAAGGGGGGAGACGAGGGAGGCGCCATCGCAGGCCACTTCAACCCTTAGCGACGAGGCCCTCACGGTCACGGAGAGGAAGCGGGGAGCCCGCCCCTTGCCACTCTCCCCCCTTGTGGGGGAGATGGCCGGCAGGCCAGAGGGGGCTGATGCCGGAACGGTCAATTCGAACCCTTCCCGGCAGCTCCGACGCCTCCGTGCGGTCGCCCTGATCGCCCTACCTGTCGGCCTTGTCTTGACCGCGCTCACCGCTCTCGGCCTCGAATGGGCGGACAAGGCCTTTCCGCCGCCGCTCGATGAGGCCGGCACCGTCTCGGCCGAAGTACTGGACAAGGACGGGCGTCTGTTGCGCGCCTTCGCGACCAAGGATGGTCTGTGGCGGCTGAAGACGACCGTCGACGATGTGGACCCGCGGTTTCTCAAGATGCTGATCGCCTATGAGGACCAGCGCTTTCGAGAGCATCACGGAGTCGACCCCTTAGCGCTCGGCCGTGCGGCGCTGCAGTTCGTCACAAACAGCCGCATCGTTTCCGGCGCATCGACGCTCTCGATGCAGGTTGCAAGACTGATCGAACCGCGCCGGGAGCGGACGCTGCCGGCGAAAGTCCTGCAGCTCCTTCGGGCCATCCAGATCGAGCGTCGCCTCAGCAAGGATCAAATCCTCGATCTCTACCTCACCCATGCGCCCTATGGCGGCAATCTCGAAGGCGTCCGCGCCGCAAGCCTCGCCTGGTTCGGCAAGGAACCGCGCCGCCTCTCGGTCGCCGAGGCGGCGCTTCTCGTCGCGTTGCCGCAACTGCCGGAAAAGCGTCGTCCCGACCGCAATCTCGCCGCCGCCGAAGCCGCCCGCAAACGAGTCCTCGACCGCGCAGCGGTCTCCAAGGCGATCGGTGAAGGCGAAGCGGAACGGGCGGCGTTGGCTGCCATACCGACACGGCGCCTTCAGCTTCCGTCCCACGCGGCACATCTCGCCGAAGTGGCGCTTCGCAAGGAGCCGAAGGCCCTGCAGCACCATACGACGCTGCGTCGCGACATTCAGCGCGGGCTCGAAGCCGTTGCGCGCGAGGGTGCGGCAAAGCTTGGGCCGAAGGTCTCCGTCGCCATGGTGATGGCCGACATCCGCAGCGGCGAGATCGTCGGCGAAGTCGGTTCGGCCGATTACTTCGACGCGAGCCGCGCCGGCTGGATCGACATGACGCGGGTCACGCGATCGCCGGGTTCGACGCTAAAACCCTTCGTCTACGGGCTCGCCTTCGAGGAGGGGCTGGTCGCCCAGGAAACCATCATCGAGGACCGCCCGGCAGATTTCTTCGGCTATCGCCCGCGCAACTTCGACATGAGCTACCAGGGCGACGTCAGCATCCGGCAGGCGCTGCAACTCTCCCTCAATGTGCCGGCGATCCGGCTCCTCGATGCTGTCGGTCCCGCTCGGCTCATGGTGCGCTTCCGCCGCGCGGAGGTGCGGCCTGCGCTGCCGCCCAATGAGGCGCCGGGGCTCGCGATCGGCCTCGGCGGCGTCGGCATCACCCTGCGCGACCTCGTTCAGCTTTACGCGGGCCTGGCCAATCGCGGCTGGCCGGTGCGGCTCGGAGACGGCATCGAGGGCAAGGCGAGTCTGATCGACGGTGAACCGCTGCTCTCGACCGTTGCAGCCTGGCATGTCGGCGACATTCTCTCCGACGTATTGCCGCCCGCCGGCAGCCGCCAGCGCGGCATCGCCTACAAGACGGGAACCAGCTACGGCTATCGCGATGCCTGGTCCGTCGGCTTCGACGGCCGCTATGTGCTCGGCGTGTGGGTCGGCCGCCCGGACAACGGCGCCGTACCTGGACTGACCGGCTACGGCGCCGCCGCACCGATCCTGTTCGAAGGCTTCGCCAAATCGGGGATCGCCATCACGCCGCTGCCGGATGCCCCGGCCGGAGCCGTTCGAATCGCCCAGGGCGACCTGCCGATCAGCCAGCGGCGGTTTTCGATAACCGCGAGCGGCCTGCTTTCGGCATCGGCACGCGAGCCGGCCCCGCAGATCGTCTTTCCGCCGGAAGGCGCGCGCGTGGAACTTGGGGCGCACAGCGGTGAAGCGATGATGCCGCTGACCCTCAAGCTGCAGGGTGGTCGCGCCCCCTTCCGATGGCTCGCCAATGGCAGGCCACTGCCCGATGTCACTCGCCGCCGCACGAGCCAGTGGCTCCCTGACGGCGGCGGCTATTCCACTCTCACGGTCATCGATGCCATGGGGCGGGCGGCAAGCGTTCGCGTTTTTGTAGAATAATGCGTTTCCGGATCATTGAACGACGTTGAGCGCGGCAGTTTTCGGACGCCTTCGTGGACGGCACTTACCCTTCCTCACGCACGTGGGGCTTTGCCTTCACCCGCTTGTTGATGCGATGCATGCTCGGTCGCCACAATCGGCATTCCGGCTTCAAGGCAGGCGGCGACGAAAGCCTCTCGGGCGATCGCGGCCGGCGTCATCCGATTGAGCGCGCCGCGGCAGGTGCGTACCGCACGTTCGTACCGCTGGCCCTTGCGTAGCGGCCATTCGTTTTCGAGAAAATCCAGGGCTTCGTATACGGAATTGAAGGTGTGTTTGATGCCACTTGAAAGGCGTACCGTGAGGGGAGTTGTCCACGGAATCTCATTGAGAAGCATTTCTTCCTCCTTTCGCATGCCCCAATGGATCTATGCAGGGAGATATTGGCGCCGATTTCGGAAAATCAAGGCGAGCGCGCATCGAAATTTTTCACGATATTACAAAGACTTGCATCCATCTCCTTCCTTGCTGCCCGATCACCCGGTAGCGGCTCGCACAACCCCTTGAAACCGCTGAGGAAGTCCCTAAATCGCTATTACGGGCCGCCTTTTCGGGGTTCGCAGTCGAGGGGCATCGTCCTCTTCGACGCTGCTCCTCATCGTCCATGTTGCTCACAGAGGATATGGCTATGAGAACAACACTCGACTTTTCGCCCTTGTCCCGGTCAAGCGTGGGATTTGACCACGTTTTCGACCTGCTTGACGCAGCGAGCCGTCTGGCGCCAACCGACAATTGGCCGCCCTACGACATCCTCCGCGTCGGCGATAACCAGTATCGCATCATTATGTCAGTCGCCGGCTTCGCGCCGGACGAGATAACCGTCACGCATGAACCGCAGTTGCTTGTCGTTCGCGGCGAAAAGCCCGGCGAGGACAAGGCTGACTATATCTATCGCGGTATTGCTGGCCGCAATTTCGATCGTCGCTTCCAATTGGCTGACTACGTGAAGGTCACGGGTGCCAATCTCGCCCACGGTCTGCTGGCAATCGATCTCGTCCGTGAACTGCCCGAGCAGATGAGGCCACGTCGGATCGAAATTCATCAGGCCGAGACCCTGCCCCCGATCGAGGACCAGGAGCACACCAAAGGCAGCAGGCACGCGGCCTGATAGCAATCGCGCGACCACCCTCTGCCGAAAAACGCCGAAGGCCGGCAAGCACCGGGCTTCGGCGGACGGCGACAAAAAAAAGGAGCTGACAATGAACGTACGTGATCTCATTCCATGGGGCCGCGCCCAGGAGCACGTGCCTACATCCTATCGCGATGTCGACCGTAATCCGTTCCTGATGCTTCACAGGGAAATGAACCGCCTGTTCGACGACGTCTTCCGCAATTTCGATCAACGCATGCCGTTTGCGTTTTCGAACCAACCGGGCTTCGGCTTCGGCTGGCCTAATGTCGAAGTAACTGACCGTGATAACGAGATCAAGGTCACGGCGGAGCTGCCCGGGCTCGAAGAAAAGGATATCGAGCTGTCCTACTCCGACGGCGTCCTGACGCTGCGCGGCGAAAAGCGCGCCGAGAGCGAAGACAAGGAAAAGCAGTTTTCCGAACGCTACTACGGCCGCTTCGAACGGCGTATTCCGCTCGCATACGACATCAATGAAGGCCAGGTCAAAGCGACCTTCAAGAATGGCGTGCTGAGCGTCACGCTTCCGAAATCGGAGCAGAGCCAGGACAAGTCCAAGCGGATCGCGATTAGCGCCGAATAAACGCCGGTAGTGCCCGCTAAGCTCGGCGGGCACTGAGCCGCCGCCGAGCCGTTTGCGCGCGACGTTACTGCACGAGGATCGCTCGGAAATCGTTGACATTGGTGCCCGTCGGTCCCGGCTTGAAGATATCGCCGAGTGCATCGAAGGCCGTCCAGCTATCGTTGCATTGAAGCAGTGCCGTCGGGTCCAGCCGCTGACCGCGAAGCCGGGCAATCGTCGTGCTGTCGGCGAAGGCGCCGGCATTGTCTTCCGAACCATCGATGCCATCGGTGTCGGCGGCAAGTGCAGAGATGCCATGGATTCCGTCTATGCCGAGCGCCAGCGACAGGAGGAATTCGCCGTTGCGGCCGCCCCTGCCCTTCCCCTTGATCGTCACGGTCGTCTCGCCGCCCGAGAGGACGACGACCGGCTTCGAGAATGGACGGCTGCGCTGAGCAACTTCGCGCGCGATCGCGGCATGGACGCGCCCGACTTCGCGCGCTTCGCCTTCAATCGCGTCAGACAGGATGATTGCCTCGATCCCGGCTTCGCGGGCGCGCGCGGCCGCAGCCTCCAGCGAGACGGCAGCCGAGGCGATCAGGCGTACTTCGTTTCGGGCAAACCTCGGATCGGACGGATTCGGCGCGTCTGCAGCATCTGTCGCGAGCCACTCAATGACCTGTTCCGGTAACGACAGCCCGTAACGCTCGACGATCTTCAAGGCGTCCCCGCGCGTGCTCCCGTCCGCGATCGTCGGACCAGAGGCGACGAGTGCCGGATTGTCGCCCGGGATGTCGGAGACGACAAGCGAAACGACTTTCGCGGGATAGGCAGCCGCCGCCAGCCTGCCGCCCTTGATCGTCGACACATGTTTGCGCACACAGTTCATTGCGCTGATCGGCGCACCGGAGGCGAGAAGCGCGCGGTTGACGGCGATTTCGTCCTGGAGCGACAGGCTTCGCGGCGGCGAAGGCAGAAGCGCGGAGCCGCCACCGCAGACCAACGCCACCACCAGATCGTCCTTGGTCAGGTCGCGAACCTCGGCGAGAAGGCGTTTGGAGGCATGGAGCCCGCTTTCGTCCGGCACGGGATGAGCAGCCTCCAGCACCTCGATGCGTTCGCAATGAACGCCGAAACCGTAGCGGGTAACGACGGCGCCGCTCAGCGGACCGCGCCACGCATTCGCGAAGGCCCGCGCCATTTGCGCAGCGCCCTTCCCTGCCCCGACGACAACGGTCCGCCCCTTCGGCCTCTCCGGCAAATTGGAGGCGATGACAAGGGCAGGATCGGCGGCGGCGACGGCCGACGTAAACAGCGTTTCGAGAAAGGCGCGCGGATCGGCGATCGGTGCCACGTATATGTCTCCCTGAAAATGAGGGGCGGCGGCCTCCCCACCACCGCCCCACGGATGAACATTTCACGGTAACTTCGAAACCGCGAAACGCTCTAACGCATTGAAACTAGGCGACCTGGTGGTTGGCCATCCGCTCCAGCGCCCGGACGAGACCGGAATGGTCGAGCCCGCTGTCGCCGTTGGCGGCGCAATTATTGAAGAGTTCCTGCGTGGCCGCCGTGTTCGGCAGCGAAATGCCAAGGCTCTTTGCTCCCTGCAGCGCCAGATTGAGATCCTTCTGGTGCAGCGAAATGCGGAAGCCGGGATCGAAGGTGCGCTTGATCATCCGGTCGCCATGGACTTCGAGAATACGCGAGGAGGCGAAACCGCCCATCAGCGCCTCGCGCACCCGCGCCGGATCGGCACCCGCCTTGGAGGCGAAAACCAATGCTTCGGAGACCGCCTCGATCGTCAGTGCAACGATGATCTGGTTGGCAACCTTGGTGACCTGACCGTCGCCGCAATCACCGACAAGGGTGATGTTCTTGCCCATCCGCTTGAAGAGCGGCAGGGCGCGGTCGAAGGATTCCTGCGAGCCGCCGGCCATGATGCTGAGCGAGGCGTTCTTCGCCCCGACTTCACCGCCGGAAACCGGAGCATCGATATATTCGGCGCCCGTTTCGCGAACCTTTCTTGCGAACTCCTTCGTTTCGATCGGCGAGATCGAGCTCATGTCAATAACGAGCTTGCCCTTGCCCAGGCCGTAGAAGACGCCGTTCTCACCGAAGAGAACGTCCTTCACTTCCGGCGTGTCCGGCAGCATCAGGATAATCGTATCGACGGTCTCGGCGAGCGCCTTCGGCGTCTCGACAAATTTGAGGCCGTTATCGACGAGCTCCTGGCGCGGCGGTATGACGAATTTCGATGTGACGATCGTATGCCCGGCATCCTGCAGGTGGCGCGCCATCGGCGTGCCCATGATACCCAGTCCAATGAAACCGATAGATGCCATCGTGCTTTAGCTCCTGATTTTGATGATGTCTGCGGATTGCTTGCGCTTGCGCTCGCCACCAAGCCAGCCCAGCCCCTCGGCCGTCGTGGTCAGCGGCTTGTATTCGCAACCGATCCAGCCGTCGTAGCCGGCTGCCTCCAGCGCATCGAAGACATGAGGATAGTTGATCTCGCCGGTGCCTGGTTCGTTACGACCCGGATTGTCGGCAAGCTGGATGTGGGCGATGCGGTCGACGAAACGCTTGTAGGTACCGACCAATTCGCCCTGCGTGCGCTGCTGGTGATAAAGGTCGTACTGGATAAAGAGGTTGTCGCTCCCGACCTCGGCGATGATCGAGGCCGCCTGATCGACGGTGTTGAGATAAAAGCCCGGAATATCGAAGCAGTTGATCGGTTCGATCAGGAGGCGGATGCCGTGCTTGCCGAGTTCGATTGCCGCGAGCTTGAGGTTCGCGATCAGCGTCGTGCGCAGGATATGGTCGGAAACGCCGTCCGGCGCGATGCCGACGAGGCAATTGACCTGCCTGCAATCGAGCGCGGTCGCGTAGTCGATGGCGGTCGCAACGCCCTTGCGGAACTCGTCGACCCGGTCCGGAAAAATTGCGATGCCACGCTCGCCGCGCGCCCAGTCTCCAGCGGGCAAGTTGTGCAGAACCTGGGTCAAGCCATTACGATCGAGCGCGGCACGCAACGCCATCTTCTCGAACTCGTAGGGAAAGAGATACTCCACCCCCTCGAAGCCCGCCTTGGCGGCCAACGAAAAGCGATCGAGGAACGGCGCCTCGTTGAACAGCATGGTCAGGTTCGCAGCGAATCTCGGCATGCGATGGTTCCTCCTGGAAGTGGCGCGGGACGCGGGCAGAAACTTTTCCTCGTCCCGCTCAGATGATTTTCAATCGAGAAGGGCGGCGATGGCCGTCGGCACGTCCTCACCGCGCGCGGCGAGTTCCTCGAACTCGACGACGGCGTTGATGTCGGCGCCCATGGCGATGTTCGTCACCCGCTCGAGGATGAACTCGATGACGACCGGGACCCGATGTTCGTCCATCAACGCCTGCGCTTTATCGAAGGCTTCGGCGAATTCATTGGGGCTGCGGACACGGATGGCCTTGCAGCCGAGACCTTCAGCGACCGCGACGTGATCGACGCCATAACCCTTCTCCGCATCGCCGTCGGCATTGATGTTGTCGAAGGCGAGGCTCACCTCGAAATCCATATTGAAGCCTCGCTGCGCCTGCCGGATGAGGCCGAGATAGGAATTGTTCACGACCACATGCAGGTAGGGCAGCTTGTGCTGCGCGCCGACGGCGAGCTCCTCGATCAGGAACTGGAAATCATAGTCGCCGGAAAGCGCGACGATCGGCCGATCCGGATCTGCTGCCCTGACGCCGAGCGCCGCCGGCAGCGTCCAGCCGAGCGGACCAGCCTGGCCGCAATTGATCCAGTTTCGCGGCTTGTAGACATGCAGGAACTGTGCGCCGGCGATCTGGCTGAGGCCGATGGTCGAGACGTAGCAAGTATCGCGGCCGAAGGCCCGGTTCATTTCCTCGTAGACGCGCTGGGGTTTGAGCGGCGTCTGGTCAAAATGGGTCTTGCGCAGCATCGTGCGCTTGCGCTCACGGCACTCTTCCGCCCAACCCGACCAGTCGCGTAATTTGCCGGCGGTCTTCCATTCGGTGGCAACGTCGAGGAGGAGCTTGAGTGCGGCACCCGCGTCCGAGACGATGCCGAAATCCGGGGCGAAGACACGGCCGATCTGCGTCGGCTCGATATCGACATGGATGAACTTGCGTCCTTCGGTATAGGTCGGGACGTTGCCCGTGTGGCGGTTGGCCCAGCGATTGCCGACGCCGAGCACGAAGTCGGAGGCGAGCAGGGTCGCATTGCCGTAGCGGTGCGACGTCTGCAGTCCGCACATGCCGGCCATCAGCGGATGATCGTCCGGGATCGTGCCCCAGCCCATCAATGTCGGAATGACCGGAATGCCGGTGATCTCGGCGAACTCAACCAGAAGATCCGAGGCGTCGGCATTGATGATGCCACCGCCCGCGACGATCAGCGGTCGCTCGGCTTCGTTCAGCATCGCGATCGCCTTTTCGGCCTGCGCGCGAGTCGCCGACGGCTTGTAGGGCTCCAGCGGCGAATAGGTTTCCGGATCGAACTCGATCTCGGCGAGCTGAACGTCAACCGGCAGGTCGATGAGGACCGGACCGGGACGGCCGGAGCGCATCAGGTGGAACGCCTTCTGGAAGACGAAGGGGACCAGGGCCGGCTCCATGACCGTGACCGCCCATTTCGTGACCGGGCCGGCGATCGCAGCGATGTCGACGGCCTGGAAATCCTCCTTGTCGAGACGGGCGCGCGGCGCCTGGCCGGTGATGCAGAGGATCGGGATCGAGTCGGCGGAGGCCGAATAGAGGCCGGTAATCATGTCCGTGCCGGCCGGCCCCGAGGTGCCGATGCAGACACCGATATTGCCGTGTCTGGCCCGCGTATAGCCTTCCGCCATATGCGAGGCGCCCTCGACGTGACGGGCGAGAATGTGACGGATCGAACCGCGAGCCTTCAAGGCCGAATAGAACGGGTTGATCGCAGCGCCCGGCACACCGAAGGCGCAATCAATCCCCTCCTTCTCCAGAACATAAACTGCCGCATCGACAGCGCGCATCTTGGCCATGGAAATTCCTCCTGTTTGACATAGGACGATAATCCATTTTCCGATCTCATCAATTCAAAAATGGAAATGATTTCCATAATACGGAAATAAGGATTTTCAAGAAAAAGGAGAAAATCGAAGGCAATCGCGATAGAGGAAGATGGATCGAGATAACTGATTTGGAGAATGGTTCATGGAACTGACGGGCAAGGGAAAGCGCGGTCGCAAGGCCGCCGAGAATGCCGCACCGTCGTCCGTGCAAGTGCTGGACCGCAGCCTAGCGCTCCTGGCGATCGTTGCCGAAAACGACGACTCGACACTGACCTCGCTTTCCGAGCGCACCGGCATGGCGCCCTCGACCGTGCACCGGCTGCTCACCTCGCTCGCCTCCCACGGCATGGTCATGAGCGACAGCGACACGGGCGTCTGGACCGTCGGCCTCAAGGCCTTCGAAATCGGCAATGCATTTCTCCGCTTCCGCAAGCTCGGGACGATCAGCCGCCCGTTCCTGAAGCAGTTGATGGAGGCCAGCGGCGAGACAGCCAATATCGGGATTGAGGAAGGCGGCGATGTCGTCTTCATCTCACAGGTCGAAAGCCATGCGCCGATGCGGGCGTTCTTCCGGCCCGGGCGGCGCGGTCCGGTCCACGCTTCGGGCATCGGCAAGGCGATCCTGTCGACATGGTCCGACAAGGAAATCGGCCAGTTGATGTCAGGCCGAACCCTCGCACACTTTACGGAAAACACACGCGATACGCTGCCCGGCCTGCTCCGGGACATTCAGGAAATACGGCTGCGCGGCTGGTCGATCGACGACGAGGAACACACGCTCGGCATGCGCTGCGTCGCGGCACCGATTTTCAATGAATATGGGGAGACGATCGCCGGCATATCGATCTCCGGTCCCTCGGTCCGGGTAACCGACGAAAAGCTCGCCACCCTCGGGCCGATGGTCAGAGAAACCGCCGACGCCCTGACCCGAGCGATGGGTGGGCGGCGGCCGGAAGATCTGTAGCCGGCCGGAACACAAGTCTCGGCCGGCGCGGTCGTTTTGAATGATCGAGATCAGGCCGTTTCAAATACCCGCGCCGAAGTCGCAGCCACGGGCGTCTTGCGCGCATGGTGCTTCATCGGCTTGCCGGCGACATAGACTTCGGCCACCGAGCGATCGTCACCCATCGTCTGCAGGATGAAAAGCTCTTCGGTCAGCGAAGACGCCACTTGCATCCGTAGCTCCATCGCGGGTTTCGCGCGGCTGTCGAGAACGACGATGTCCGCGTCGGCGCCGACATGCAGCGAGCCGATGGAATGTTCTAGTTCGAGCGCGCGGGCGTTACCCAGCGTCGTCATGTAGAAAGAGTTGAGCGGCGAAAGCCGCTGGCCCTGTAGGTGCAGCACCTTGTAGGCCTCGTCCATGGTCTCCAGCATCGAGAAGCTCGTTCCGGCTCCGATATCGGTCGCGACCGAGTAGCGGGCGCCGAGCCTGTCGAAACGATCGCGGTCGAACAAGCCGCTGCCGAGGAAGAGATTGGACGTCGGGCAGAACACGCCGACCGCTCCAGTCTCGGCCAGCACGGATATCTCGCAGTCGCTCAAATAGACGCAATGGCCGAGAAGCGTCTTGCGACCGAGAAGATCATAGCGTGCGTAGATATCCGTGTAGTCCTTCGCCTCCGGATAAAGCGAAGTCGCGAAGGCGATCTCATCCTTATTTTCCGAAAGATGCGTCTGGACGTAACAGTCCGGGTGTTCCGCCACGAGTGCCCGGCTCATCTCCATCTGCTCCGGCGTCGAGGTGATGGCGAAACGCGGGCTGATCGCGTAATGCGCCCGCCCACGGCCATGCCATTTGTCGATCAGGCGCTTGGTCTCGTCATATCCCTTCTCGGGCGTGTCGCTGAGTGCCTCCGGTGCATTGCGGTCCATCATCACCTTCCCGCCGATCATCAGCATGTTGCGCGCCGCGGCCGCGTTGAAGAAGGCGTCGACGCTTTCCGGATGCACCGAGCAGTAGGCGACCGCCGTCGTGGTGCCGTTGGCGAGCAATTCGTCCATGAAACGGCCAGCGATGAAGGCGGCGTGCTCAGGCGCTTTGAACTTCTGCTCTTCGACGAAGATATAGGTGTTCAGCCACTCCAGAAGCTGCGCGCCATAGGAGGCGATCGCCTGGGTCTGCGGGAAGTGCAGATGTGTGTCGATGAGGCCGGGCAGGACGAGATGGGGACGATGATCAGCGACCTTCACGCCCTCGCCTGCCTGTTTCGCGACATCAGCATGCGCACCCACACCGGCGACCTTGCCGTTCCGGACAAGCACGGCGCCGTCCTCGAAAAAGCGATAGGAGGCCGTGTCATCGATGCCCTCAGGCTCTTTGACGAAGGTCATCACCCGGCCGCGGATTAGCAACTCGCTCATTGAAGCTTTCCTTCCTTTACCGCCGTTTCATACCAGGAGACCAGCAGGCGACGTTCTTCTTCGGTTACACCAGTGACATTGGCAGGTGGCATGGCATGCGAGCGCCCGGCCTGCAGATAGATTTCGCGGGCATGCGCGACGATGTCGCTGTCGTTTTCGAGGACGACACCCTTCGGCGGCACGATGAGCCCCTCCCAGCCGGGTTCCTTGGCATGGCACATGGAGCAGCGGCCGAGCACGGTGTCGCGCACCTTTTCGAAGTCCGCCGAAGCGACAACGGCCTGCTCGGCGGTTGAAGCTTGGGCTTCCCCACCTTCGGAAAGAACCTTGGGCACGGTCGAAAGCCACATGATCACGATGAAAAGCACAACGGTGACGAGCCACGTCCAGGTGGGGCTGCCCTTGCGGGCGTGCCGGGTGTTGAACCAGTGGCGGATCGTGACCCCCATCAGGAAGACGAGCGAGGCGATCATCCAGTTGTACTGAGTGCCGAAGGCTAGCGGATAGTGGTTCGACAGCATCAGGAACAGGACCGGCAGCGTCAGGTAGTTGTTGTGGGTCGAGCGCTGCTTTGCCTGCTTGCCGAGCGCCGGATCGGGCGTGTGGCCCGCGATCAGATCGGCAACGACCTTCTTCTGGTTCGGAATGATTATGAAGAACACGTTCGCCGACATGATCGTCGCCGTGAAGGCACCGAGATGCAGATAGGCGGCACGGCCGGTGAAGAGCTGGGTGTAGCCCCAGGCGACGGCGACCAGCACGAAATAGAGCAGCACCATCAGCCGGGTGTTGTCGTTGCCGAGCGGCGAGCGACAGACGGTATCATAGGCGAGCCAACCGAAGGCAAGCGAGGCGAGCGAGATGGCGATCGCGGTCGGTTTCGACACGTCGAGCACATTCGGATCGATCAGATAGAGGTCGGCACCGGCATAATAGACGAGAGCAAGCATGCCGAAGCCGGAGAGCCAGGTGACGTAGGACTCCCATTTGAACCAGATCAGGTGCTCGGGCATGTTTTCCGGCGCCACCAGATACTTCTGGATGTGATAGAAGCCACCGCCATGGACCTGCCATTCTTCGCCGTAGGCACCGGCCGGCAAGCCCTGCCGCTGCCTCAAGCCCAAGTCGAGCGCGACGAAGTAAAAGGACGAACCGATCCAGGCGATGCCGGTGATGACGTGCAGCCATCTCACGGCAAATGTCAGCCAGTCCCAGGCAATGGCAAATTCATACATGCAGCTCTCCCATTTTTCTGGGCGGCATTATGTGTCATTGCTTGGGCGGGGGAGAACGCCGCGCGACCACCAACTCTTTCAAAAAAAACTATAAAATCGAAGAAGCGCGGATGCGCTACTGCATTGCCCGTTAAATCGGAGTCGATTTGGGAATAAAATTATGCAGAAATTCAAAGCGTTAAAACGGCCTTTTGCGCGCTGAAGCGCGCCGGTCGGCATCGGAGGAGCATAGGCGGGAGGATGTCTTATCTCGATAATGTACGCGTCTTCGTGCGTGTCGTGGAACTCGGAACACTGTCGGCGGCAGGGCGCGACCAGCGTGTGACGCCTGCGGTTGCCAGCAACCGGATCAAGGAACTGGAGCGGCACATGGGCGTCCGCCTCTTCAACCGTACGACCCGCAAGCTGACGCCGACGGAGCACGGCCGCGTCTTCTATGACGGCGCCGTCAAAATTCTCGAAGCCGTGAACGAGGCCGAAAGCGCCATCGCCGATCTTTCCCGCAATCCCAAGGGCGCGCTTCGCATCACCGCGCCGCTCGGCATCGGCCGCCGGCTGATTGCCTCCGGCATTCCGGAGTTCCACGACAAATATCCGGATATCGAGGTGCGCCTGCGCCTCTCCGACCACAATGTCGACATCTTGAGCGAAGGTGTCGACGTCGCGTTCAAGCTCGGCATCCTGGAGGATTCGAACCTGCGCATGCGCGGCATCATGAACTGCGAGCGGGTGGTATGCGGGGCGCCCGCCTATTTCGAGCGGCGCGGCACACCGGCTACTCCCGATGAACTCATCACCAACCGGCACGACTGCCTGCTGCTGCGTTATCCCGGCTCGAAGGAATATTATTGGACGCTGCAGACGACCGACGGCGTGCGCAAGTTCGAGGTGACCGGCCCCTACGATTCCGACGACGGCGACGTGCTGACGCAATGGGCGCTCGATGGCCGCGGCATCATCAACAAGCCGCTTTTCGAGGTGAAGCAGTACATCAACGAAGGCTCGCTCGTCCCGATCCTGCCGGACACGCCGCCGCTCAGCGCGCAGCTTGCGGCGATCTATCCGCACAAGCGCTTCCAGGACCCAAAGGTGCGCCTGATCATCGACTTCATGGCGGAACGATGCCAGAGGCTGATCGGCCAATTGCTCGCCTGACATTTCGACACGCCGCCTTACCCGCGCTCACTGGGGTGAAAGCCTTTGGGTTAAGTCGCGGCGGATAGATGGCTTCGCGCTCCCCCGCTTCGGCGCTGGAACAAAGAAGGGCGGCCCCTCTTGCAAGCGACCGCCCTCATATTTCTCTATTGGTCAGCGATTGACGTCAGTCTTGCCGGAGTTGCCAGGCACACCGTCGCCGCCGCCATTGCCGAAGCCGTTATTGCCCTTGGTTTTTCCGTTGCCGCCGCCTTCGCCACCGTCACCATCGCCTTCACCCTCGGTCGCCTTGGCAATACCTGCCGCGAAAGGAGAAGCGACGGTCGCCAGCAATGCTGCCGCTGTGGAAATGGTCAGAATACGCCGCAGCTTGTCTACGGTATCTTCGCTGTTTTTATTCATAACGTTCTCCCTTTCTCCTTGTTGGCAGGATCAGGAAAAGTAAAATCAGCTTTTCAGGATCCAGTTTATGTATTTTTTGGCGTGGTTGCGGACGATACAACCAGAACATGCCGTCACGCTACGTTAGGTTAGCGTAAGAATTTCAGGCCAAGTACAGGAAATTCCAGAGTTTGAGAAAGGATTTTCCTGACAAACTCATCGCTTTTGCCAAATCATCCTATCGGATTAATTCTTTCTACAGTTGTAGATCCCCGGCATGCGCCCATCACTGCGAGGGATTGATCTGCAAGCAGCGCCGATCGGTTCGAGCGACGCGGCACCATACAGCGCCGCGTGTCCAATCGGACGCGCCAAAGTCGCTGTAGCACTTTGAACTGCTGCTGGATTTTGTCCTTAAGTCGATTCCGATTTTAAGGAATCATCCGGTAGACGCATGGCCTCGCACCCACCATCACACGGTCTGCTGCTGCGCTGTGCTGGCCTAAGCCCCGGCCGCGCGCGGATTATCGAAGCGCTTGGGAACAAAGGGCGATGAATCTTGTTGAGCCAGCACAGGACTCAAATCCGCAATGCAGCTGCCAAACGCAACCTACCGCCTGCAATTTAGAAACGGGATGGACTTCGCAAGAGCCGTGGAGTTGATCCCTCATCTCGTCCGCCTCGGCATATCCCATCTTTACGCCTCGCCGATATTCACGGCCGTACATGGCTCGACCCACGGCTACGATGTTGTCGACTTCAACGAGATCGACCCCGCCTTGGGCGGTCGAGAGGGATTTTTGCGGCTGGTTCGCCAGCTGAAAGCGCAAGGGCTCGGCATAATTCTGGACATCGTGCCGAACCACATGGCTGCGAGCCTCGAGAACAAATGGTGGCACAGCGTCATTGAATCAGGCCGTTCCAGCGCCTTTGCCGGTCATTTCGACATCGACTGGCGGCAGCCTCTTACGCTGCCCTTCCTGGGACAGTCTTTTGAGGAAGAGCTCGCCGCCGGCAATGTGCGGCTCGCACTCGATCGCAACCGCAATTGCCTGGCGCTCAAGTATTTTGACGCGCTGTATCCGCTCAGTCCCGTTACCTATCCGGAAATCCTCAAGGACGCGGGCCCGGCTCTCGAAAGGGTTGCGGCCATTGCCGGTGCAGCGGAATCCGAGGGCACCGCAGATCTTCATTCCGAAATCTCGTCGGTCTTGGAGACGCCGCCGGTTGCCGCCGAGCTGGAGGAACTTCTCGAACGGCTCTCCGCCGACGCGCAGCATATGCTGCGGCTGCATCAGTTGCAGCCCTGGCGGCTGACAAGCTGGAAAAGCGCGCGAGACCAGCTCAGCTATCGCCGGTTTTTCGAGATAGCCGGTCTCGTTGGCATGCGCGTCGAGAGCCCGTCGGTTTTCGCGGACACCCATCGATTGACGCTGGATTTGATCAAGCGCGGCTTAGTCGACGGATTACGGGTCGATCACGTCGACGGCCTTGCCGATCCCGAAGCCTATCTTCATCGGTTGCGGCAACTCGTCGGCAATAGCACCTACATGGTCGTCGAGAAAATATTGGAGGCGAATGAAGCGCTGCCGCAGGAGTGGCCGGTCGAGGGGGGCACGGGCTACGAGTTCATCTCCGCCCTGGCGGAACTCCTGACCAACGAGCAGCCTTCTTCCGGGCTTTCGAGTGAGGCACGTCGGTCGGCAGTGGAGAAAGCAGTCCTGGAATGCAAGCTGCAGGTGTTAAATCATAACTTCAACGCCGAGGTCACGCGGCTGGCCAGACTTGCGGTCCATCTCGGGAAAAACGACGGTTCATCGCAGGACACCGACCGTAGCGCCGAGGCCATTCGTCAGCTGATGGCAGCACTGCCCGTCTACCGGACCTATGTCAGCGACCGCGGCGCGACCGAGCGCGACAAACAGATCCTCGACGAAATAGAATTGAAAGCAGTGGCCGCTGCCCCCGCTGCCGAGGCCGAAATAGCCCTGGTCATTGCCGCGCTGCAGTCGAAGAGCGGTTTTGCAGACCGGGAATTGCATTCCGAGTTCCGGACGCGCTTTCAACAGTTGAGCGGCGCCGTCATGGCCAAGGCAGTCGAGGACACCCTCTTCTACAGAACGACCGATTATCTCGCCGCGAATGAGGTGGGGGCCCCTCCATTCTGGAGACCGGGCGGCGTCGACTGCTTTCATGAGATGATGAAGGATCGCGCACGCGATATGCCAAACGGCCTATCGGCAACGTCGACGCATGACACAAAACGCGGCGAGGACGCGCGCGCCCGTCTCTATACCATCAGCGAGGCACCGGACGTCTGGGCGGCCTCGGTTGCACGCTGGCACGAGATGAATGCCGAGCGGATCCGTCACCTCCCAGGCGGCGACGCTCCGGAGGCCTCCGTGGAGCAGTTCCTCTACCAGAGCTTGCTTGGCATCTGGCCAATCGAGCCCTCTCTCGACGAAGACGATCTTTCCAGTTTGCGCGAGCGCCTTTGCAGCTTTGCCGTTAAGGCGCTCCGAGAAGCAAAATCGAGGACGAGCTGGGAGTCTCCGAACGAGCGCTACGAATCCGCAGTGACGGAGTTTCTCTCTGACCTCCTCGATTTGCAGAACCGAACATTTCTCGAAAGCTTCGAGACAACGGCACAGCCCTTCATCCAGGCCGGCTTGATCAACAGCCTCTCACAAACCCTGGTGAAACTCACCGCACCGGGGGTCCCGGATATTTATCAAGGCAGCGAGCGTCTCGACTTCAGCCTCGTCGACCCCGACAACCGCCGGCCCTTTTCGCCAAGACCCTCACCGGCCGCACTTCCGCGCGTGCCGACCGCAAGCGATTTCGAAGACTGCAAGCAATCGCTGATCGAAAGATGCCTGAACTATCGCCGAAACGGGGGCTCGGACCTGTTCACGAGAGGAGGCTATCTTCCCTTGGAGCTACGAGGTCCCGGCTTGCCCCACGCCGCCGCCTTCATGCGGCATACGGAGAACGACTTTTCGATCACGGTGGTCCCGCGACTGGTCTTCGGCCATACGGACGGCGACAGACTGTCTGTCCTGCCCGAATTGTGGGAGGACACGTGTCTGGTATGGCCCGACGGCCGCGACCTCACGCGACTGCAGAATCTGGCGACCGGGAACGTCTTCGAACCGCATCGCCGCCTTCCGATCGCGGACGTCCTCCGCAACTTTGCCGTCGCCTTTCTCGTTCCAGGTTGATTGGAGCAGACCGCTCAGGAGATGAGCACTATCTTCCCGGCCGTTTGCCGACTTTGAAGTGCCCGGTGGGCATCGGCGATGCAGGACCGCCTTGCGGATTGCGTCGTCAAGCCTCGATCCGCCGTCAAGAGCCAGAGCCCCGGTTGACCTGCCTCACGCCCTAACCGGTTTTCCCCGTTTTCGCGACGCGAGATCGTCCTGCGGGCGATCATGGTTCAAGGCTGCCGTGATGATTTCGGCGGCGGCAAGTGCTGCGATGACGGCCGGGCGCTTGTCCTTGACCGCTGTCCCGCCGATCGGGCAGACGAGCCTGTCGAAAAGTTCCGGACGTTTTATTTCCCGCGAAAGCCAGCTCTTGAACGTGGCGCGCTTGGTCTTCGAGCCGATCATGCCGACGTAGCAGGCATCCTCGCGGCCGAGCGCTTCGGCGGCGATCAGGAAATCCAGCGCATGGTCATGGGTGAGAATGACGAAAGCGCTTCCCGCCGGGGCATCGCGCACGACCGCCTCCGGCATCGCTGTAAGGCAGGTTTCTATCCCGGGCACATCCACGACCGAGAGCTCCTGCTCGCGCGTATCGACGAGGATGGTTCGAACCGGAACCAACGAGAGCGCCATGGCGAGTGCATCGCCGACATGGCCGGCGCCGAAGACGTAGACATGCGGCCGACAGGCGATCTCGCGATCGCTGCGCTCGATCAGTGCCGCGCGGGTTTCCTTGTCGACCGCCTTGAAAACGAGCGCGACGCGACCGCCGCAGCATTGGCCGATCTCGGGGCCAAGCGGGATCGTCAGCTCGCGATCCGTGCTCGTTCCCTGGAGGAGCTTCCGCGCGTGATCGATCGCCATATATTCCAGCTGGCCGCCGCCGATCGTAGCGAAGATTTGATCATTCGAGACGAGCATCCAGGCATCCGTGTCGCGAGGGGTTGAGCCGGCCGCGACAGCCACCTCGACGAGAATTGAGGTTGCTTCTCGGTTCAGGAAAGCCCGGATATCCTCTCTGCTCGCCAGCATGCTCGTGGTTCCTGTTTCCGCGCTTGGTCGACGCCGGCCGGCCATGCGTCGCATCAAATGCTACCGCGTTGTCTCCGTAGCTGCGTTCCCGCGCAGCCGCTCGATCGCCATCAGCACACGCTCGGGCGTCGCCGGGGCGTCGATGCGCGGTGGGATACGATATCCCGCAACGCTGGCCGCTGCCATGGATATAGCTTCGAGAACGGAAATGCCCAACATGAAGGGCGGTTCCCCGACCGCCTTGGAGCGGCGGATCGTCTCTTCGCGATTTACCGACCATTCGGCCAGACGCACGTTGAAGACACGCGGCCGGTCGGAAGCGAGCGGAATCTTGTAGGTCGATGGCGCATGAGTGCGCAGCCGCCCCTTGGCATCCCACCAGAGCTCTTCCGTCGTAAGCCAGCCCATGCCCTGCACGAAGGCGCCCTCGACCTGGCCGAGGTCAAGGGCCGGATTGAGCGACTTGCCGACGTCGTGAATGATGTCGGTGCGATCAACCTGATATTCGCCGGTCAAGGTGTCGACGCTGACCTCGGAGCAGGAGGCGCCGTACGCATAGTAGTAGAACGGACGGCCGCGGCCTTCGGAGCGATTCCAGTGGATCTTCGGCGTCTTGTAGAAGCCGGCGGCGGAAAGCTGAACACGCGCCGTATAGGCCATCTTTATGAAATCGGGGAAGGAAACGCGCTCGCTGCCGATCCGCACCACATTGGGTTCGAAAGCGACATCCGCTTCGCTGACGCCATAGCGTTCCGCCGCAAAGCTGACGAGCCGCGCCTTGATCTGCTGGGCCGCATTGGCCGCAGCCATGCCGTTCAGGTCCGAGCCGGACGAGGCGGCCGTCGCCGACGTGTTCGGTACCTTGCCGGTCGAGGTCGCGGTCACCTTGATCCGGTCGAGATCGACCTGGAATTCGTCGGCCACGACCTGGGCGACCTTGGTGTAAAGCCCCTGCCCCATCTCCGTTCCGCCGTGGTTCAGGTGGATCGAGCCGTCGGTATAGACATGGACCAGAGCGCCGGCCTGATTGTATTCCGTCTTGGTGAAGGAGATGCCGAACTTCACCGGTGTCAGGGCGACACCGCGCTTGATCACGTGGTTCTCGCGGTTGAAGGCGAGAACGGCCTCGCGCCGGGCTGCATAGTCCGCCGACGCTTCGAGTTCCGCGATGATCCGCCCGATGATGTTGTCTTCCACCGTCTGGTGGTAGGGCGTCAGATTGCGACCCTCGCCACCGTAGAAGTTGAGCTTGCGGATCTCGAGCGGATCCTTGCCGAGCGTGTAGGCGATATCTTCGATCATCCGCTCGCCGCCGACCATGCCCTGCGGTCCGCCGAAACCGCGGAAGGCGGTATTCGACACCGTATTGGTTTTGAGCGGCCGAGAGCGCAGCCGGACGTTCGGATAGAAATAGCAGTTGTCGGCGTGGAAAAGTGCGCGGTCCGTGACCGGACCGGAGAGGTCCGCCGAAAAGCCGCAGCGCGCGGCAAAGACGGCATCGACCGCCTCGATCCTGCCGTCATCGTCGAAGCCGATCTTGTAGTCGACATGAAAATCGTGGCGCTTGCCGGTCGCCGTCATGTCGTCGTCGCGGTCGGGGCGGATCTTGACGGCCCGGCGGTATTTTCGCGCCGCCATGGCTGCAACCGCCGCAAAGAGGTTCGCCTGCGTCTCCTTGCCGCCGAAGCCGCCGCCCATGCGCCGGACATTGACCGTCACCGCATTGGAAGGCACGCCGAGTACCTGGGCGACCATATGTTGCGTCTCGCTCGGATGCTGGGTCGAGGCATAGACGGTGACCTCGTCATCCTCGCCGGGGATGGCGAAGGAGATATGGCCCTCCAGGTAGAAGTGATCCTGACCGCCGATCCGCATCTCGCCCTGAACGACGTTCTTTGCCTTGGTGAAACCGGCATCGATGTTGCCGCGTTCGAGCTTCAGCGGATCAATCACCAGCGGATAGTTCGCCGCCGCGGCCTCCTTGACATCCGTGACATGCGGCAGGTCGCGGTAATCGATCTTGACCTTAGCCGCCGCCCGCCGCGCGGCATCGCGTGACGTCGCGATCACGGCGAAGATCGGCTGACCGTGGAACTCCACCTTGCCAGTTGCAAAAACCGGATCGTCATGCTTGTGCGCGGGGCTGATATCGTTTTCGCCGGGAATGTCGTCCGCCATCAGAATGCCGACGACGCCGGCGCTGGCGCTCACATCCGCAAAGTCGATCGACAGGATTTCCGCGTGCGCCCGGGCGGACAGCCCGAGATAGGCGTGCAATGTTCCGGCGGGCTCCGGAATGTCGTCGATATATTCCGCCGTGCCCGAGACGTGCTTGTGACCGGACTCGTGCTTTTCCTTCTCGTGAACGCCACCGCGGATGCGGTCGATGGGCTGCATCACATTCATGGCTCAAACCTCCCTAGACCGCGACGGCGATGGCGCGATCGAGCCGGACGCGTCCGGCTTCCTGCGTTTCCAGGTAAAAGCGGCGGAGCAGGTTCTTCGCCACGAGCATGCGGTATTCGGCCGAGGCGCGCCAATCGGTCAGTGGCGTGAAATCCTCGGCAAAGGCCGCGACGGCCGCTTCAATCGTCGCGTCGGTCCAATCCGCTCCTGTGAGCGCCGCCTCCACCTTCGAGGCGCGCTTCGGCGTGCCGGCCATCCCGCCGAAAGCGATCGTCGCGTCGGCGACCTTGCCCCGTCCGTCGAGCGTCACACGAAAGGCACCGCAAACGGCGGAAATATCTTCGTCCAAGCGCTTCGTCACCTTGTAGACGGCAAAGCGCGCCGCCCTGTCGAGGAACGGGACGCGGACAGTCTCGACAAACTCGCCGGGCACGCGATCCTGCTTTCCGTATTCGATGAAGAAAGCTTCGAGCGGCAGCGTTCGACGCCGCTCACCCTTGCGCAACGTCACCGACGCGCCCAGCGCGATCAACGCCGGCGGCGCGTCGCCGATCGGCGAACCATTGGCGATATTGCCGCCGACGGTGCCCATGTTGCGCACCTGCTGCCCGCCGATCCGGTCCCAAAGTTCGCGCATCTGCGGGAAGTGTTTCACGATCACCGGATAGGCTTCGGTGTAGCTGACACCGGCCCCTAACGTGATGCCGTCAGCGTCGACGGAAATCCGCCGCAGTTCATCGAGATGCGAGATGTGGACGACCGGCGCGATGTCGCGCATGAACTTCGTTACCCAAAGACCGACATCGGTCGAGCCTGCGACGATCGTCGCCGTCGGGTCGGATTCGAGCACGGCAGCAAAGTCGTCGACAGAGGCCGGCAACACGAAACGTTCGGCCTCCTTGCCGATCACGACCCGGCGGCCATCCTGAAGCGCGGCAAGCTGTCTGGCGATATTTTCGCGCTCCGCGACGAGCGGATCCTTTCCGACCTCGCCGATCGATGAAATCGCTTCCGCGGCACGAATGATCGCGGCATAGCCGGTGCAGCGACAGAGATTGCCCTGCAACGCCTTTTCGATCTCCTGAACGCTCGGCTTCGGATTTTCCATCCAGAGGCCGTAAAGCGACATGACGAAGCCCGGCGTGCAGAAGCCGCACTGCGAGGCGTGGGTGTCGACCATTGCCTGCTGCACCGGGTGAAGCGGGCCGTTCGGCTGAGCCAGTGCATCGACGGTGACGACATGACAGCCATCGAGCGAACCGACAAAACGGATGCAGGCGTTGATCGTTTCGTATTTCAGTTGGCCGCCAAGAAGTCGGCCGACGAGCACGGTGCAGGCGCCGCAGTCGCCCTCGGCGCAGCCTTCCTTGGTTCCGCGCAGGTTGCGGTCGATGCGCAGGAAATCGAGCAGGGTCTGCACCGGCGAAACATCGGCAAGCTCGACGAGGCGATCGTTCAGCAGGAAGCGGATCGTGTCACGGATTTCAATCGTCATGGCCGATCAGCTCCCGCGGTAGGTCGAGTAGCCATAAGGCGAAAGCAGTAGCGGCACGTGATAATGCGCCGCCTCGTCGGCGATCCCGAAGCGGATCGGAATAACGTCGAGGAAGGGATTGGCGCCGCGCTCTGCAGCCGGGCCGAGATATTCGCCGGCGTGGAAACGCAGCTCGTAAGTGCCGCTTTCCATGCGTTCGCCAGCAAGCAGCGGCTGGTCACAGCGGCCATCGTCGTTGGTGCTCGTGGAGACGAGATGCTCCGCCCGGTCGCCATCGAAACGGTAGAGTTCGATGCGCAGGTTGCTGGCGGGCTTGCCGCTCGCCGTGTCCAGCACGTGGGTCGTCAGGCGGCCGACGTTTCCACCTTGAGATTGCATGCGTTAGCTCCTCCCGAAGTCAGCTTTCCATTGCACAGTATCCGGAGGGGAGATGCGCTTGTGTAGCGGCGCCAGCCTTCGAGACTTTCAAATTTTTTGGGGGGAATAAGCAGGCGGTTTTCTCGCTACGAATTGTGCTGAGAGACAAAGTCTGGAGGAGCCGCTTTCATGAGATACCCGCGCGATCTTCACGGCCATGGCCCAAATACCCGTTACGTCTGGCCGGACGGAGCGCGGATCGCCGTCCAGTTCGTGATCAATTACGAGGAGGGTGGCGAAAACTGCGTGCTGCATGGCGATGCGGCGTCGGAGGCCTTTCTGTCGGAGATCGTCGGCGCGCAGGCCTGGCCGGGTCAGCGGCACTGGAACATGGAGTCGATCTACGAATATGGCGCGCGCGCCGGCTTCTGGCGCCTGCACCGCCTGTTCACGGATCGCGATGTGCCCGCCACCGTCTATGGCGTGGCAACGGCGCTCAAGCGATCACCCGCCCAGGTCGCGGCAATGCAGGAGGCCGGATGGGAGATTGCCTCGCACGGACTGAAATGGATCGAGCACAAGGATTTCAGCATCGAAAAGGAGCGGGCCGAAATCGCCGAGGCGATCCGCCTCCACACGATCGTCACGGGCGAGCGGCCGCGCGGCTGGTACACCGGACGCTGCTCCGAAAACACGCTTGATCTGGTGACCGAGGCCGGCGGCTTCGACTATGTCTCCGATTCCTATGCCGACGACCTCCCCTACTGGCATGAGCACGACGGCAAGCACCAGCTCGTCATTCCCTACACGCTCGACGCCAACGACATGCGCTTTGCGACAGCGCAGGGCTTCAACAGCGGCGACCAGTTCTTCAGCTATCTGAAGGACAGTTTTGACGTTCTCTACGCCGAGGGCGCTGCCGGCTCGCCGAAAATGATGAGCATCGGCCTTCATTGCCGCCTCGCCGGCCGGCCGGGTCGGATTGCCGCGCTCGCCCGTTTCCTCGACTATATGAAGGGGCATGAGAAGGTCTGGCTCGCCCGCCGCATCGACATTGCCCGCCACTGGGCGAGGACCTACCCGTTGGAAGCCGATCACGGCCGCCCCTCCCGGCTTTCCGAAGAGGCGTTCGTTGCTCGTTTCGGTGGCGTCTTCGAACATTCGAAGTGGATCGCCAAGCGTGCCTTCGCCGGCGAACTTTCGCCTGCCAACGATACGGCAATCGGCCTGCATGCCGCACTCGTTCACGTCTTTCGCAGCGCGGCGGAAGAGGAGCGTCTGGCGGTCCTCAACGCGCACCCGGACCTGGCCGGCAAGCTCGCCCAGGCCAAGCGCTTGACCGAGAGCTCGACCAACGAGCAGGCCTCGGCCGGTCTCGAAGCGTTGACGGATGGCGAGCGCGAGCGGTTCACGACGCTCAACAGCGCCTATGTCGAAAAGTTCGGCTTTCCCTTCATCATGGCGGTCAAGGGACGGCGCAAGGACGAGATCCTCGCCGCTTTCGAGAACCGGATCGGCAACAACCGCGGGACCGAGTTCGACACGGCATGTCGCCAGGTGGAAAGGATCGCGTTCCTCCGTCTCCAGGACATGCTGCCAAACTGAGGGACAGGCGACCGGAGGGCGGCGTCAGACGTTTGCGCGTCTGGGGCGGATCGTGGAGACCGGTATATGAAAGAGATCACCATTCAGCAGTTGACCCGCGAGGCCTTTGCGCCTTTCGGCGACGTCATCGAGACCGACAACGCCCGCAGCTTTCCGATCAATGGCGGACGGTGCATGCGCTATCACGACCTCGCTAGGATTGAGACAGCGGGCGAAAAGGCCCGCCCGATGATCAGCATCGTGCGCGGCGAGCCTTACGCACTGCCCCTGACTTTGACGATGGTGGAACGTCACCCGCTTGGAAGCCAGGCCTTCATCCCTCTCGGCAACAATCCGTTCCTGGTCGTCGTTTCCGAGGAGACTGCCGACGGCCCCGGCGAGCCGCGTGCCTTCCTGACGGCACCGGGCCAAGGGGTCAACATAGCGCGCAACGTCTGGCACGGCATTCTGACGCCGCTGGAGAGTGTTTCCGATTTCGCGGTAATCGACCGCGGCGGTGAAGGCGTCAACCTGGAGGAACATTTCTTCGAGGAGCCGTTCCTGCTGCGGTAAGCCGCCGACGAAATCGGGATGAGCGCAAAGGTCCTCCCCTGCCGGAGGTTTGATGCTCAGCCCACTTCGAGCCCGGCTTGGACCTTTGGCATGCGACGCGCGGCCTGGACACGCGGGTCCGGGTCGAGACCGGCGTCGAGCAGACGGCGCGTATAGTCGCGCTGCGGATTCTCGAAGATCTGCCTGACCGTGCCGATCTCGACGCATTCGCCCGCCTGCATCACCATCACATGATCGGCAAAATCGCGCACAACCGGCAGGTCGTGGGCGATGAAGATGAAGGCGATGCCGAGTTCACGCCGGAGCTTGTCGAGCAGCGCGATTACTTGCGCCTGGATGGATACGTCGAGTGCTGAGACCGCCTCGTCACAAACGATGAGTTCGGGTCGGAGCGCCAGCGCACGGGCGATCGCGATCCTCTGGCGCTGGCCGCCGGAAAACTGGTGCGGATAGCGCTCGGCATGGGCGGGCGAAAGGCCGACCTGCGTCAGCAATTCTTCCACCCGTGGGCGCCATTGCGGCTTCGGCAGGATCTCGGGATGGATGACCCAGGCCTCGGATATCAGCTGATAGACCGTCATCCGCGGATTGAGCGACTGTGTCGGATCCTGAAATACCATCTGCATCTGGCGCCGGAGCCGGTAGAGCTCCTTGGCCGGCATTTTCAGAAGGTCTCGGCCTTTCCAGTAGGCATGGCCCGAGTCCGCTTCGTCGAGGCGCAGGAGCGCACGCGCCAGCGTCGATTTTCCCGATCCGCTTTCGCCGACAACGGCCATCGTCTCTCCCGGCTGCAGCGTGAACGACACGCCTTTCAATACCTTGAAGGAGCCATATGATTTGCAAAGGTTTTCGACCTTCAGGAGCGGCTCGCCGGTGGCATTCGGTTCGTGCATCTCGCCCCGACCGGGAGCGGCCGAAATCAGCTTGCGCGTGTAGGGGTGCTTGGGATTGTGATAGACCTCGTCCGGCGTTCCGGTCTCCACGATCTCGCCGGCGTTCATCACGACCACCCGGTCGGCGATATCGGCCACGACGCCGAGGTCGTGGGTGATCAGCAGCAGCCCGAGGCCGGTTTCCTTCTGCAACTCGCCGAGAAGCGCAAGCACTTCGGCCTGCACCGTCACATCGAGCGCGGTCGTCGGCTCGTCGGCAATCACGATGTCGGGTTTGAGCGCGAGCGCCATGGCGATCATCAGACGCTGGCGCTGACCGCCGGAAAACTGATGTGGATACTTGCGCATCGCCGTTTCCGGCTCGGGAATGCCGACGCGCTTCAGAAGATCGAGCGCCCGCGCGCGTGCCGCATCGGGGGCGATCCCATGAATGCGCATGACCTCGATGATCTGCCAACCGACGGTGAAGACCGGGTTCAAATGGCTGAGCGGGTCCTGGAAGATCATTGCGATCCGCTTACCGTTGATCGCACGGCGCTCGTCATCGGACATGGCGAGCAGGTTCTTGCCGGCGAAAATGACCTCGCCGCTGGTGATCTCGCCCGGCGGCATATCGATCAGGTTCATGATCGCGGAGGCGGAAACGGACTTGCCCGAGCCGCTTTCGCCGAGGATCGCCAGCGTCTCGCCGCGGTCGAGATGCCAGTTGATGTTGCGCACTGCATGCACCGTTCCGCCGGCCGTATGGAACTGAACGGACAGGTTGCGCACTTCAAGCAGATGCTCAGCCATTCTTACGGCCTCCGATTTCCAGTCTCCAGCGCTGTGCCGGGTCGAGGGCGACACGCATCCAGTTCGACAGCAGATTGAGCGACAGCGTCGTGAGAATGATCGCCAGGCCCGGCCAGAAGGCCAACCACCAGGCATTGGTGAGGTATTGCTTGCCCTGCGCGACCATCAGGCCCCAGGTCACCTCGGGCGGCTGTATGCCGATGCCGAGGAAGGAGAGCGAGGATTCGGCCAGCATGACGAAGGCAAAGTCCAGCGTCGCAATGGTGACGAGCGTCGGGACGACCATGGGCAGGATATGGCGGAAGACGATCCGCAAGGACGACGCCCCCATGACCTTTGCCGCCTGCACGAACATGCGCTGGCGGATTTCGAGGACCTCGGCGCGAGTGGTGCGCAGATAGACCGGGATCCGCGTGATGGCGAGAACAATCACGATATTGCCGACCGATGGCGCCAGCATGTAGAGCACGATCACTGCGAGAAGCAGCGACGGGAAGGACATGATCACGTCCGCAAGGCGCATGATCACGTTCGACACCCGCTCCGACGCGTAACCGGCAATGAGGCCAAGCAGCGCACCCATCATGCTGGAGCAGACGACCGCACCGGCGGCGATCATCAAAGTGTTTTGCGCAGCGACGACGATGCGGGCGAGCAACGGCCGACCGAGCGCATCGGCTCCGAGTAGGAAGAGCCAGCCCCGATCCAGAGTAAACGGCGCCAGGTTGCGGGCGCGCAGGTTCTGGGAGACGGCCGCCTCGCTCAGCAACATCGGTCCGAACAGCGCGCACAGGACCGCGAGAACGAGGAAGACCGTCGCGAAGAACGCAAACTTGTCGCGCCACAGCATGCCGAGGAGCACATGCGCCTTGCCGTGCCGTTTGGTCGAGATCTCCGTGGATGGCAAAGTACTGGACATGGACATGGCCTTCAGGTCCTGAGGCGCGGATCGAGCAATGTGTAGGCAATGTCGATCAGCAGGTTCATGACGAAGATCGCAAGCGCCGTGACCATGATCGCCGCAAGGATCACGTTGAAGTCGCGCTGCAGGATGGAATCGATCATCAGCTTACCGACGCCGGGGAAGCCGAAGATCGTCTCGACGACAACCGCGCCGTTAAGCATCGCCGCCGCTTGGTCGCCGATGACCGTGATCACCGGCAGCATGGCGTTGCGCAGCGTGTGGACGAAGATAATCGAGCGGTTTCCAACGCCCTTGGCGCGTGCCGTCTTCACATAGGCCGATCCGAAGGCCGTGAGCATCGACCCGCGTACCACCTGAAGAATCAGGCCAAATGGCCGGATGAAGAGCACCGCCACCGGCAGGATCCAGTGCCAGACCGTGCCGGTGCCTGATGTCGGAACCCAGCCGAACGTGATGGAAAAGACCACGATGCCGACGATCGCGATCCAGAAATCTGGGGCCGATGCGCCGATCAGTGAAACCAGGGAGACGAAGCGATCGAACAGGCCGGCCGGACGGAAGGCCGCAACCGAGCCGATGGTGATGGCGAGCGCGGTCACCAGCGCGATGGTGATCAGCGCCAGCTGCAGCGTCCAGGTGAAGGACTCCAGCACCACATCGATCGCAGGACGCGCCTTGCGGATCGAGTCGCCGAAGTCGAGTTGCAGAACGTCCCAGACATAGCGCCCGAACTGCTGGATAAGCGGATCATTCAATCCATGCAATTCGCGGAACTGATCGAGCATTTCCTGCGTCGCATCGATCGGCAGGAACAAGGCTGCCGGATCGCCCGTCAGCCGCGACAGGAAGAACACCATCACCACGAGCGCGACGAGCGAGAAGAAACTCGACACGATGCGCCTCATCATCTTTTTTCCCATCGGTCCTACTCCCGATTGTCTCTGCATGTCCCTCAACTCGGAGCCGATTTGAGGGACATGCAGCAATTCAAAGTGCTACAGCGACCTTCGTGCGCCCGACGACGCACGGCGCTGTAGGGAAGGGCGGAGTTGCCGCCGCCCTTCCCATTTCATGTTCCGCTTACTTGAAGCGAATTTCCGACAGTTGCAGCTGCGAATTGGTCGCGATCGTCGGCGTGAAGTCGATGCGCGGATTGACCCGTGCGTAGCCCACCATGTGGAACAACAGAACGTCGGCGACCACGTCGTCATGCAGATAGGCGATGAGTTTCTTCCAATCGGCCGCGCGTGCCTCGCCCGTTGCCGCGGTCGCTTCAGCGATCATCTTGTCGACATCCGGGTTGGCGATGCCCGATTGACGGCCGTTGCTGTCGTACTTGAAGTACATCGAGAAGACCGGATCGCCACGCGCATTGTCGTGCTGGGCGGCGACAAGGAGCGGCCCGCGGTTTTCCGGATAGGGTTTGGAATACTGCTTCTCGAACTCCGCGACCTCGTACATCTGCAGCTTCGTCTTGAAGCCTACCTCTTCGAACATCTGCTGGGCGGCTTCGAGCACTTCCACCACGTTCGGGAAGTTGTTGGTGCGCCCGACGATGGTGATGGGTGTTTCGACGGGAACGCCGTCGGCTTTCGCCTCGGCAAGCAGCTTCTTGGCGCCATCCGGATCGTAGGGCGCTACCTTGACGTCGGGGTTCCAGCCGAGTGTCGTCGGCGGCACGATAGCCGTCGCCTTGATCGCGCCCTTCGGCAACAGCGTGCCGATGAAGGCGTCACGATCGAGCGCCATGTTGAGCGCCTGGCGCACGCGCTTGTCGTTGAGCGGCGGGATCGAGTGGTCGAGCCGCATGTAGAAGGTTTCGGAGTTGGGATAGCTGAAGTCCATCTCCGCATCATTGGCGTCGAGTTCCGAGATCAGCGGCGCAATGTCGGCCTCGCCGGCAGCGATCATGGCCGCCCGCACGGAGGGATCGGCGCGGAACACATAAGTCGCCTTCGTCACCTCCGGCGCGGTTCCCCAGTAGTCGTCACGGCGCGTCAGCGTGATGCTCTGGCCCGCCTTCCACTCGGTGAGCTTGTAAGGACCCGTGCCGATCGGCTCGCGCGTGAATTCAATCGGCGTCTCGGCCGGCACGATCGTCACCAGCGTCATCAGCAGCGGCAGGATGGGCTGTGCCGGCGTCGCTGTGATATCGATCGTATTGTCGTCGACGACCTTGGTTTCCAGCTTGGTATCGCCGAAATAGCGCGGGCTTTCGCACGAGATCTTGTCGCTCATCGCCCGTTCGATCGAGTGCTTGACGTCACCGGCGTCAAAGGCGGAACCGTCGGAGAACTTCGCATCCTTGCGCAGATGGAAGCGCCAGGTGCCGGGGCTCGACTCCTCCCAGCTCTCGGCCAGGCGCGGCATCAGCCCTTTCTTATCGCGAACGTCGAGTTCCGTCAGCGTCTCGGAAACATTCTGCAGGATAATGCGCCCGATGTTCGAACGCGTCGCCATGCAAGGCTCCACAAGGTCGACTTCCTCATCAAGAACGACCGTGATGTCCTTTGCCTCCTGGGCCCAGGCCGACGCTGCCACCGACGCGGTCATCATCAAGCCAAACAACAGTCTTTTACCCTTCATCTACTCCTCCCTGATGAGCCAGCGCTGTCAATGTTCCGTGTCCGGCCGCGCTGCGGAGCCGTCGCTATCGGTTGCCGCCGGCCGGCGGCAGGTTGTCTCAATCTTCCGCCACCCGTCGCTTCAGTCGCCCGCCTCCGACGAGAATCATCGTCGCGGCGAAGATGATAGTGGCACCGAGCCAGGTGGAGAGTCCTGCGACCTCGCCGAACAGGATCCACGCCATGACGGCAACAAACGGCAGGCGGAGAAAGTCCATCGGCGCGATCTGCGATGCATCCGCGATGCTGAACGCCTTCGTCATCAGCGCCATATTGGCGGCCCCCATCGCGCCCTGCAGCGCGAGCAAGGCGAACTCGCGCAGATCGGGCGTCGTCCAGTAGAGTGCCGCAGGCACAGCCGCCAATGGCACCGTCACGATGAGGTTCCAGACCACCAGCGTCTCGGTCGAATCGAGATCCGACATGCGCTTCAGCATGAGCTGAACGAGGGCCTGAAGTGCGGCGCCGGCTAGCGCCAGGAGCAGAGCCGCCTCCATGCCGCCCTGGCCGGCGGGATTGATGATGATCAAAGCACCGGCGAAGCCCGCCGCGAGCGCGAAAACGAGGCCCGGCGTCAGCTTCTCGCCGAGCCACAGCCAGGCGCCGAGCATCAGGAAGATCGGCGTCGTGAACATGATCGCCATTGCATCGGCGAGCGGCGCAGCGGCAAAGGCCATAAAAAAACAAACGAGCGCGGCAAGCTTCAGTGCCGCACGCGTGACATGCTGGAGCCGATAGCCGGACTTCAGGACGCGTGGGCGCGCCACGATCAATGGGACGATCGTTGCAAGGCCGAAGAGGCTGCGAAAGAAGCCGATGACGAACGCATGCACTTCACCTGCAAGGAGACGCACAACGGCCGCATCCGCCGCAGCAAGCGCGGCAGCCGCTGCGACGCAGCACAATGCCTTGGCCGTCGGACGCTCACCGTGATGGTTGACGATTGCAGTCATGCCTCTCCCGCGACGCTCCTCTCGTTGACTGAACCCAGACTGGAGCAATGCCAATAATTTGTCAACTCATGCCACGGCGACTTCGCAGGCGCATTTTTCCACACGACGGTATCTATTTGTATTTTCGTATCCTTTTTGACTGCAAGCGAAAATCCAGATACTCACTTTGATCATATTCAACTTGACAACATGTGATTTGTTTGAATTCTTTTTGCATATCGACGGGAAAAGGAGGAGAGGAATTGACGCCGGAAGAGATCGGAAGACGCATGGACGGGCACATTGTTCGCACGGAGGCGGGTCGCGAAGAGGCCTTTCTGCCCTCCCCCAGGATTCACAATCACGCGTCGTTCCTGGCGTTCCTGCCCGATGGCTCGCTCGCCTGCGCCTGGTTTGCCGGGACGCTCGAGGGCAAATCCGACATTTCCATTCATCTCTCCACCCTCGCGCCCGGGGGCGGCACTTGGTCCAACACAATCCAGGTCAGCGATGATCCGGAGCGCTCCGAACAAAACCCGATGATCTTTGTTCGCCCAGACGGCGGCGTGAGCCTGTTTCACACCGCACAGCCCTCGGGAAACCAGGATGAAAGCCGTGTGCGCGAAAGGTCCTTGACCTTCGAGAACGAAAGGATCGCTTCCGGGCCGGCGCGCGATCTTGGACTGGCGGCCGGGACGTTCATCCGCGCGACGATCGTCCGGCGTGACGATGGCGCCTGGATGCTGCCCCTGTTTCTGTGCAACCCTCGCCCCGGCGCACGCTGGACCGGCACACACGACACCGCCGCCGTGGCGGTCAGCAATGACGAGGGCGCGATCTGGTCGGTTATCGACGTTCCGCAGTCCTATGGCTGCGTCCACATGACGATCGTGCCGCGCGACGGCGATGAGATGGTCGCGTTTTTCCGGCGTCGCCAGGCGGACTTCGTTTACCGTTCGACGAGCAGTGACGGCGGGCGGAGCTGGACGGCGCCGGAGGCGACGGACGTGCCCAATAACAATTCCTCGATCGCGGCCGTCCGTCTCGCCGACGGGCGCGTGGCGCTCCTCTGCAATCCCGTCTCATCGGCAACCTCGAGCGACCGGCGCGAGTCGCTCTACGACGAACTTGGCGAGGAGTATCATCGTCCGAACGCCGAGGGCGGCATAAAACCGATCTGGGGCGTTCCCCGGGCGCCGCTGACGCTTTGCGTTTCGACGGACGGCGGCAGGACGTTCCCGCTTCGGCGCGTGGTCGAAGATGGCCCGGGCACCTGCCTGTCGAACAATTCGCTCGATGGGCGGAATCACGAGCTTTCCTATCCGGCGCTTCTCGAAGACGGCGAAGGCAACCTCCACATCGCTTTCACCTTCCATCGACGCGCGATCAAATACGTCCGCCTCGCCAAGGGCTGGATCGACGGAGACCCGAAATGAGCAATATCGTCGGCATAACCATGGGCGACCCGGCGGGCGTCGGACCCGAAATCATCGTCAAGTCTCTTGCCGAGATGAGCGCCGCCGACCGGGCAGCCACCCGCGTGTTCGGGAACCTGGCACAGCTCGAGGCGGCCAAGGCAGTTCTCGGCATCGAACTCGACCTCCGGAACATCGTCGAGGACGTTCCGGTCGAGGGGGCGCCGCTACCGTGGGGCAAGCTCAGCGCGGTCTCCGGCGATGCATCCTTTCGTTTCATTGACCTCGCCGTCAAGTCGGCGATGGCGGGAGAGATCGGCTGCATCGTTACCGCGCCGATCAACAAGGAGGCGCTGAACTCGGCTGGGCACCACTATGATGGCCACACCGGCATGCTGACCGCGCTGACCGGCTCGAAATCCGCCTTCATGCTGCTGGCGTCAGAGCGGCTCAAGGTCATCCATGTTTCGACCCATGTTTCGCTGAAGGACGCAATCGGGCGTGCCAAGCCCGAGCGCATTCTGGCGACGATCCGGGCGGGCAACGAGCATTTGAAACGCATCGGCTACGAGAACCCGAGAATCGCGGTCGCCGGCATCAACCCCCACTGTGGCGAAAACGGCCTTTTCGGGACGGAAGACGATGAACACATCGTGCCGGCCGTGACTGAAGCCCGCGCGGAAGGCATCAATGTGCAGGGCCCGATTTCGGCAGACACGGTTTTCCATCGCGCCTACCAGGGCGGCTTCGATCTCGTGATCGCGCAATATCACGATCAGGGTCACATCCCGATCAAGCTGGTCGCCTTCGATACGGCGGTCAATGTGTCGGTGGGCTTGCCGATCGATCGGACCTCGGTCGACCACGGCACAGCCTTCGACATCGCCGGTACGGGCAAAGCCAACCATGTCAACATGAACGCCGCTATCGCCTATGCGCGCAAGCTTATCGCTGGGAAGAACGCAAATGTCTGATTTCGAGATTGGCGGCGTATTCTGCGCCGCAACCACAGCCGTCACGGCCGATGGCAGGCCGGATTTCCGCCTGTTCATAGACCATTGCCGGAAGCTGCTTAACGAAGGCTGCCACGGCATCGCCCTCCTGGGCACCACCGGGGAAGCCAATTCCTTCGGGTTGAAGGACCGAATGGACATTCTCGACCGGGCGATCGCGGGCGGCATCCGTCCGGAACAGCTCTTGCCGGGGACCGCCCAATCGGCTGTCGCCGACACGATCGAACTGACCCGCCATGCCGTCCGGGCTGGCGCGCGCGGCGTCGTGCTGCTACCGCCCTTTTACTACAAGGGTGTCAGCGCCGAGGGCATCTATCGCGCCTATGCGCGCATCATCGACGGCGTCGCCGACGACCGGCTGAGGATCGTGCTTTATCACATCCCGCAGGTTTCCGGCGTGGCGATCCCGCATGAGGTCATCGGCCGTCTTCGCGAGAATTTCCCGGGCATTGTCGTCGGCATCAAGGACAGTTCGGGCGATCTCGAAAACATGAAGGCCATGGTCAAGGCCTTCCCCGGCTTCGGTGTTCTGGCTGGTGCCGACCCGTTGCTGTTGCCATTGCTCCGGGCGGGCGGCGCCGGTTGCATCACGGCGAGCTCGAACCTGGTTGCTGGCGACCTCCGTCTCGTCTTCGACAACTGGAACGTCGCCGGCAGGGAGACGGAGGTGAACGCCGCCCAGGAGAAGATCGTCGCCTGGCGTGAACTCACCAACGCCTATGTCCAGCTTCCGACGGTCAAAGCAATGGTCGCGCGCCGGCGCGGTGACAATGGCTGGCTTCGCGTCAATCCGCCCCTCGTCGAGCTGACCGACGCGGAACGCGAGGCGGTCTGGGCGCACATGGCGCAGCTGGAAGAGGCGTGAGGAGGCGATCATGGACGGAATGGCGAGACCGATTACGCTCCACCAACCGAAGCGCCTCGAGATCGGCGCGGGCGCCTCGGCGAGGCTCGGCGCCTTGGCCGAGAGTGCCCAGCGCGTCCTGATCATCGCGTCGGAACACACGATCGGCTTTGCGGAAAGGCTCGGTATCGGCAACAAGGCGTCGATCTTTTCCGACGTTCCCGCCGAACCGGACGACAGGGCGCTGACCGCTGCCCTGGAGGCAGCCCGTGCCTTGCGGCCGAACCTTGTCGTCGGGCTCGGAGGCGGCTCGGTGCTGGACGTCGCCAAGCTCGCCGCCGCCCTGTGGGATGGCTCCCAATCGCTCGACGACGTCGTCGGACTGGACAAGGTCGAAGGCCGCCGCACCCGGCTGGCGCAGGTGCCGACGACGGCCGGCACGGGATCCGAAGCCGGCATCCGGGCGCTGATCACCGACAGTGGCACGCATTCCAAGAAGGCGGTCGAAAGCCCGCACCTCCTTGCGGATATCGCCATTCTCGATCCGGAATTGACCTGGTCTGTGCCGCCGGCGGTGACTGCGGCGACAGGCATCGACGCAATGGCGCACTGCGTGGAGGCCTTCACCAATATCCGCGCCCATGACCTCATCGACGGCTATGCCCGCATGGGCATTCGCCTCGTCGGCAAATATCTCGCGCGGGTCGTGGAGAACGGCCGTGACACGGAAGCGCGCGCCGGCATGATGCTCGCGTCCTACTACGGCGGCATTTGCCTCGGCCCGGTCAACACGGCAGCCGGCCACGCACTCGCCTACCCGCTCGGCACGCGGCTTGGACTACCGCACGGACTGGCGAATGCCATCATGTTCCCGCATGTGCTCGCCTATAACGCGCCGGTGCGTAGGGAGAAGACGGCGGAAATCCTAAAAGCGCTCGGCCTTCCGGTCTTCGACGACGAGACGCAGGTTCTGAACGCTGCCTACCGCTTCTGCAAGGATCTCGGCGTCGAAATGCGGCTGTCAGCCCACGGGGCCGATCCTGCCGCTTTGGAGGGTTGGGCAGGCGAAGCCCACGCCATTCGAAGATTGATGGACAACAATCCGCGCGACATGTCGGCGAGCGATGTGCTCGGCATCTATCGAGCGACGCTCTGAGGGGCCGCCGGTTCACGCGTGTTTTGCCCTTCGTCGCGAAAGCGCCTTGAGTTCACGTCAGGGCTGCGGAGGCTCCCGATATCCGCATCGCGAGGCGGTGAAAGCTCAACCGCCCTAAGTGAGCTCCGGCCGTCGACCCTCGAAAAGCCGATCGCGGGAGCCACGCAGATGCTGACGCATGAGTTCGCGTGCCTGGTTTGGTTTCTGGTCGCGAATAGCTTCGTAAATCGCTGCGTGCTCGTCATAGACATGGCGCAGACCAGCGACGGAGTTTTTCAGCGACAGGCCATGGAACTGCATGCCGATGGCGATGTGTTCCTTGAGCGCTTCCATGGCGGTCGAGAAGTAGTTGTTGCCGGACGCCTGCGCGATTGCGAGATGAAACATGAAATCGGCATCCTCCCGGTGACGTTGCCGATTGGTCGCATCCTGCAAGGTTTCAAGCGCAAGCCTGATCACCCGGATTTGCGTTTCGCTGTGCCGCTCGGCCGCGAGTGCCGCCGCCTCCGGTTCCATCGTCATGCGGAACTCGTAACAGTTCTGCAGGTCGGCGATGTTTTCGAGCGGCCCGAAGCCAAGCGGTTGCCGCAAACCCTGAATTCGAACGAAACTGCCGGCGCCTTGCCGCGAGTAGACAAGGCCTTGATCGCGAAGCCTTTTCAAGGCGTCACGAACGACCGGACGGGAAACCTGGAACTCCGCCGCCAACTCGTGTTCGGTCGGCAGACGCTCGTCGCTCTGATAGGCACCCGATTTGATCGCGTGCTGCAGTCGTTCGAAGACGACCTCGCTCAGGCTCTTGCGGTGCGAAAGCTGCTCTCCGGCGCGCATCAGGCCAACACCTCTTTCCTCGTCATGGCACGGACGACCCTGCAAAGTGTGTCGGAATCCCCGAAGCCGCCCGATTTGGTAATGTAGAATTGGCCCCCATGCTCGGCAACCGGCAGGCCCGGCAGCACTTCTCCGACCAGGCGGAGAACACGAATGCCCTGGCGGTCGAAATAAGCTTCCGCTGTCGCACCGCCCGAGAGCAGCATCGTCCGGCATTCGCCGGCAAACGCGCCCGCAGATTCCGCGAGCGCCGCGGCCACGTCCGACGCGCTCGCTGGCGATACGCCTTCCACCGCCTGCACCAAGGTCACATCGTCAGCGCGTTCGGATCCTTGAGGGGCCTGCCGCAATTGTCCCGCAGGTGCTGCGAGATAGAGGAGATCCGGCACCGCTCGTCGCAGTTCCTCGATCTGCGATACCGTTATCGGATCCCGGGAACCGATTGCCATCAGCAGCCGTCCTTCCCGCGCGGCAAAGGGCTCGACGCGCGGCCTGCCCGTCCTGCCTGCCAACGCGTTGGCGAGCGACAGGGCTCCGACAAGAAGGTCGCCAGGCGAAATGGCATCGACGGCGGCCCGCATCTCCTCGACCGTCTCCGTGTCCGGAATGACGGCCCGATCGGCGACGGCACCCAGTCGCGCGGCAATGGAGATCGGTTGATCGACCCCGAAGCCACGGATCTGGCCATCACGGACGATCCGGCCGAATTCCGGGATCGCCGGCAAGACGACGGCTCTCGCAAAATCCAGGACGGAAAGCTCCGTCTCAACGTTCCCTTTCAAGCGCGAGTCGACCTTCTTGAAAAGCCGCATGCCTGGCGTCATCGCCTGTTGCGCAAGGAGGACACGTCGCGCCGCCTCGGCTGGCTCGATTTCGCGGCTCCGCGTCGTCACCGCGACCACGTCGGAGCCACCCGCGATCGCCTCGCCGAGCGCGCTCTGGTCCGCAACGACGTCGACCGAAAAGCCATGGACAGCGAAAGGTGCCGCCGTATCGAGCGCGCCGGTGAGGTCATCGGCGACGATCAAGAGCGTGTTCTGCACAAAATCCATGCGGCATCCAATTTTACAAATTCTCAAGAGAGGAGCGCGGAATCGCGCCCAATTTTTCTTTTCAAATCATGGCAGAACCTGCGATGAAGGCAACATATTTTTACAACTATCGGACAAGTCGAGACTTCTCCGGCCGCCGCATCTCAGGAACTTGGGGTTCATACGGAGAGGCGCCAAGTGATGTCACCCGTGACCAGGACGGTCGTTGAACAAAGGAAAAGCCGGACCTGCAGAAAGCAGATCCGGCCGATGTCAGAATTCGCAATAAGGAACGGACGTCGAGCCCCGCCCGACGTCAACCGATCAGTTGCCGAAGAACGCGAAGCGAACGACGAACAGCGCCGCCACGATCTGCGTCGCCGGGTGGATGACGCTCCACTTGCCGGTGAACACCTTGAGCACGACGTAGCTCACGAAGCCGAAGGCGAGGCCGTTGGCGATCGAATAGGTGAAGGGCATGGCGATCGCGGTGAGCGCCGCCGGTGCCGCTTCGGTCAGGTCGTCCCACTCGACCTCGGTGAGTTCGCGCATCATCAGGCCTGCCACATAGAGCAGCGCCGGCGCCGTTGCATAGGACGGAACCGCAGCGGCGAGCGGCGAGATAAACAGAGCTGCGAGGAAAAGCACCGCAATGGTCAGCGCGGTGAGGCCGGTGCGTCCGCCGGCCTGGACACCGGAAGCGCTCTCCACATAGGCCGTGGTGCTACTCGTGCCCATCAGCGAGCCGGCAATGATCGCCGAACTATCGGCAAGCAAAGCGCGGCCAAGCCGGCTGGGCTTGCCTTCTTCGACCAGTTTCGCGCGTTTGGCGACGCCGATCAGCGTGCCGGTCGCGTCGAACACCTCTACGAGCACGAAGACGAGGATGACGTGGAGCAGGCCGCCATGCAGCGCACCCACGATGTCGAGTTGCAGGAAGGTGGGGGCGATGCTCGGCGGGGCAGAAACGATACCCTTGAACTCGCTTACTCCAAGCAGCATCGACAGGATCGTGACGACCAAGATGCCGATCAGGATCGCGCCGCGGATCCTAAGTGAATCCAGTACGGCGATGACGAAGAAGCCGAGGATCGCGAGCAATGGTCCAGTCTGCTTGAGGTCGCCGAGACCGACGAGCGTTGCCGGATTGTCGACCACGATGCCGGCGTTCTTGAGCGCGATAATGCCGAGGAACAGACCGATACCAGTCGCAATGGCACTGCGCAGCGAATGAGGGATGCCAGCGATCAGCCAGCTTCGTACGCCCGTCACCGTCAGCAGCAGGAAGATGAGACCGGAGATGAACACGGCGCCGAGGGCCTGCTGCCAGGTGAAGCCGAGGGCGGCGACAACGGTGAAGGCAAAGAAGGCGTTGAGCCCCATGCCGGGCGCCATGCCGATCGGCCAATTGGCGACGAGGGCCATGACGGCAGAGCCGAGTGCGGCGGCAAGACAGGTCGCGACGAAGATCGCATCGCGATCCATTCCGGTCGTCGATAGAATGTCGGGGTTCACGAAGATGATGTACGACATCGTCAGGAATGTCGTCAGGCCGGCAACCACCTCGGTGCGGGCAGTCGTCCCATGCTCTTTCAGTTTGAAAAGTCGTTCAAACATTTTTCCTCCCTTGGCAGACGCCGTCACGACGCAGCCGAACGACAGAGACCGGGCAGATGCTCCTCCAACTTCCCGATCATTTTGCTTTTTCGACCAGTCCCGGAATTCAAGACGTCGGGCGGTCATCTCGGCCCTTCGGCCCGCACCGGATGAGCGCAGCGCTTGCTTCATTCGGAGCGAGATGATTGTGCGTCTTCGCGCGAATGATCGCTAGCCACCCATTCCGACGCTACAGGCGAAAGACTTTCAAATTTTTCCAGCGCAGTGGGACCGGCGCTCGACGCTCCGTGATGGAAGGCTGTGCGCTGAAGCCGCCTTGAATTGACCCGCCCCCGAACGCCAGGACAGAAGCTGATCCTCGGGTGAATAAGGACGCGGAGAACGTAGAGAGCAGATGGCGGCGATTACGCTCAAGGTCAAGCTGTCGGCCCCGATCGGTCAGAGAACGGAGGGACGCGGAAACTGAACTCGGGCCTGAGATCACAACGCTGGCGGTGACAAGCCGACGTCTTTCGCGGTGATCCTGCAAGCCGGCAAGGGCTGGCTCTGCATTCGCTGGCCGTGGCAGGCGGCGCGACGGGTCGGCCGTGTCACCGCCAGTCAGTGGACTGGCAGCGATCAGTGGCGCTCTTTCAAACTCCGGAACCTTGCAGCCGCTTCCGTTCTGTTGTGGGCGCCTAGCTTTGTTATGATGTTGTGCAGATGAATCTTGACCGTGTGTTCGGAGAGACGAAACTCCGCGGCAATCAGTTTGTTCTGCAGACCGCGGGAGACCATTTCCAGTATCTGCATTTCGCGGGCGGTTAGCTCAGCGAAACGCGCCTCATCGCTTCGGGACCGAGGTAACCTGCCGCCATTCCCGGATGGCAGGGCCGTACTATGGCCATTCCTGCTCGCGCGCAGGATCAAGCTGGGCGGAAGATACTCGCCGCCAGAGAGCATCAGCCTGATCACCGACAGCCATAGATCAAGTCTAAGGTTCATCGGAAGGACACTGCGGACCAAATTCGATTCAGGGACCTTGATAAGGGACTGATCGAAGTTCTGGTCATGAGGCTCAATGATGGCCGTAAGAGCCTGAGGGTGAGTACGGAGGAGTTCGGCCGCTCTCTCTTCCGCTTCGTCTATCAGCGCGAGGTCGACGAGGATAAGCGACACGGGATGAGAAAAGACATTGAAAGCCGCGCCGACATGCTCGACCTGTTCGACAACGACCCATGGAAACTCCCTTTCGAGAGCATGGATCAGGCTCTCCGAGATTGTCCCGGCATTGGTTATGATCAGGAGGACACGTTGTGGCTCTCGCCGGCGCCCGGTCTCCATGCTTTTCCCTGCGCCGACACCGTCGTAACTACCCCTGCTTATCAAAGCGTGCCCCTCTCCGCGCAATTGCGTTGATCGGCAAGGTCCTTGCCAAGAAGCAAACCACACGTCTGCTGCACGGCAAACCTTAGCCCACACCGGGCGCGGTCGCGACGGCGCAAAAGGGTTGAGGCATGCCTAGAAGGACGTCCCGTAACAAAATGTCGTTCCGCCTGCACCATCCGAAGGAACTAGTTCAATGTGACGATCACCCTCCATCTATTGATAGGGTCAACAATACTCTTCTGCCGTCACCTTGCTCGCATCATCCAAATGTCGGACAAGGGCGCACGACAGCAACGCCCCGTGATTTCGGATGAATCTGCCGCCGCACTGCTTCACCAATATTGATGAAGCCGTTCCATGAGGCTTCCTCTTTCAAATATTCTGAAAATTTGCACACTTGCTACTGCGGCTTCGAAATCACGCAGACATGTGCGTTACGGAATTGAAGTGGCGAAAAGTTTGCCCATCAAGAACTGTTCTTCTCCGTTTGACGGTACGCCGGAGACACTGCTTTGCAGGTTGGAGAAATACATGAGTGCATCCTGCCGCACGTGCCGCACTTTCCTCCGAAACCTCTCCCTTGCGGCTGCGCTCGTCGTCGGCGCTGTATCGACACCGGCCCGGGCCGATGCACCCGAGCTTGCGCCTCGAACGAAAATTCGCCTGACGATCATGCAATGGATGCCTACCAAGGGCGAATATGTGCCGTGGGCGCTCGGCGGCGAATTCGTCGTTTCCGAAACGGGTGCCATCTCGGTGCCCGTCATAGGAACCGTGACCGTCGGCAATCTCGACAAGGCTCAGCTTGCTGCCGAGATCGCCAAGCGCCTGCAAACCAAGATCGGGCTGGTGGAAGCGCCGGAGACGACCGTCGAGATCGTCGAATACCCGCCGGTCTATGTCGTTGGAGACGTGACGACACCGGGAGAGTACAAGTTCCGCCCCGGGCTGACCGCGCTGCAGGCCCTGGCCATGAGTGGCGGCGAGCTGCGCGAGACCAGCTCCGGACCGTCGCGGGACAACATAACGCTCGTCGGCGAATTGCGGGGAATAGACAACGCACAGCAGCGCAGCAACGCGCGGATAGCACGGCTGCAAGCGGAAATGTCGGGCGCCAAGGAAATTACCTTCGCCCCGCCATTGGACACCGACACCGCGCTCGTCGCGGCGATCCAGGACCAGGAGCGGATCATCTTTTCGACACGTGCAAACGTACTCGCCCGGCAATCGAAATCTCTCTCGGAACTGCGCGAGCTCCTCAACCAGGAAATCCGGGTCCTCGAAGAAAAGGTGAAAGGTGCCGAAGCCAGCATAGAAGCAGCCGAGCGGGAGCTCAAAGGTGTGAGAACCCTCGTCGAACGAGGCGTCGCCGTCGCATCGCGACAGTCGGACCTGGAGCGTGAACTTACCAACGAGCGCGCCGATCGCCTAGATTTGGTGACCGCCATCATGCGGGCGCGGCAGAATATCAGCGAAACGACACGGAACCTCGAGGGGCTTTACGACAACCGTCAGGCGGAAGTCGCGAGCGAACTGCAATCGGAACAAGCGACGCTCGAACAACTGAAACTGAAGCGTGCCACAACGGAAAGGCTGTTGCTCGACAAGCTCTCGGGCACCGAGGATTCAGTGCAGCGCGGTGAACCGGCAACCAGCTTCGTCATTATCCGCCGGGACGACGGCAGGATCGGCGAGCTTTCAGCGACCGAGACGACGGCGCTAATGCCCGGAGACGTCATCAAGGTCGTCGTTCGACGGATGCCCATGATGTCCGAGCCGCCGGTTGCTCGTTCGACAGACCCGCAACCAGGTCAGGCCAGCCAATGACCCGCGTCGACGACATCTCGCTTCGGTTACGGCCGGCGGCAGTTCCGCGCAATGGGTGCAGATTCAAGGGGGAGGCAAAATGAAGGGGATCATCTTGGCGGGAGGAAGCGGAACCCGCCTTTACCCGCTCACCATCGCGGTCTCCAAGCAGATCCTGCCGATCTATGACAAGCCAATGGTTTACTATCCGCTGAGCGTGTTGATGCTCACCGGCATCCGGGAAATTCTCATCATCTCCACGCCGCGCGACCTGCCCTGCTTCGAGGAGCTCCTTGGCGACGGCTCCGCTTTCGGGCTCAGCCTCTCCTATGCCGAGCAGCCGCATCCCAATGGGCTCGCCGAGGCCTTCATCATCGGCCGCGAGTTCATCGGCAACGGCAATGTCGCGATGATCCTCGGCGATAACATCTTCTTCGGCAACGGCCTCCCTGATGTCTGTCGGCAGGCCGCATCCCGTGAAACGGGCGCCTCTGTGTTTGCCTATCGCGTCGACGATCCGGAACGCTACGGCGTCGTCACCTTCGACCAAAGGACCGGCAAGGCGAAGACGATCGAGGAGAAGCCGGCACGGCCGAAATCCAACTGGGCGGTAACCGGCCTTTATTTCTACGACAACGACGTCGTGGATATTGCCGCTTCGATCGAGCCCTCGGCGCGAGGCGAACTCGAAATCACCACGGTCAACAACATCTATCTCGCACAGGACCAGTTGCATGTCTGCCAACTCGGACGCGGCTATGCCTGGCTCGACACCGGCACCTATGACAGCCTGCATGACGCCTCGTCCTTCGTGCGAACGGTCGAACGCCGACAGGGCGTCCAGATAGCCTGTCCGGAAGAGATCGCGCTCGATATGGGTTGGCTCGGGCCCGAGGACGTCCTGAGGCGCGCCAGCATGCTCGGGAGAACTACTTACGCCTCCTATCTCCGCCGCCTCGTCGAGGAACACGCTGCATGAGCCTGGAGGTCAGATCGCTCGACCTTGACGGGGTCCTGGAAATCCTGCCACGCAGGATAAGAGACGAACGCGGCTTCTTTTCCGAAACCTGGAACGCTCGGCAATACGCCGAACACGGCATCACGCTGAACTTTGTCCAGGACAACCACTCCTATTCCGCCTCGCGAGGCGTGCTGCGGGGCCTTCACTACCAGCTTCCCCCCTACGCGCAGGACAAGCTGGTAAGGGTGGTGAAAGGTGCCGTTTTCGACGTCGCGGTCGATATCCGTCGGGGCTCCCCCACCTTCGCGAAATGGGTCGCCATCGAAATTTCCGCCCGCCGATGGAATCAGCTCCTGATTCCGAAGGGCTTCGCGCACGGCTTCCTGACACTCGAACCGGACACGGAGGTGATCTACAAGGTCACAAATCCCTATTCGCCCGCGCATGATCGCGCGATCCGTTTCGGCGACCCTGACATCGCCATAGCCTGGCCGCTGCCCGTCGCGGAACTTCAACTGTCCGAGAAGGATCGGACGGCCCCGAAGCTGCGACAGGCCGAGGTGTTCGACTTCGCTGCGGGAGAAGAGTGTCCATGAACATCCTCGTCACCGGCGGCGCCGGATTCATCGGTTCCGCGCTCTGCCGGCATCTTGTGGCGGATCCAAACAGCCGCGTGATCAACCTCGACAAGCTCACCTATGCCGGCAATCCGGCTTCGCTCCGGCAGATCGAGAGCCTCCCCAACTACCGCTTCATCCAAGGCGACATCTGCAACGAGGAGACCGTGGCGGACGTCCTGCGTGCCGAAAGAATCGACCGCATCATGCATCTTGCAGCAGAGACACATGTCGACCGGTCGATCGATGGACCTGGATCATTCATCGAGACCAATATTCTCGGCACCTTCAGACTGCTGCAGGCCGCGCTGAAATTCTGGCGCAGCCTTCCGGAAGCGGCGGCCGAACGATTCCGCTTTCACCATGTGTCCACGGACGAGGTATTCGGCGATCTTCCATTTGATGACAGCGCCTTTGACGAAGATACGCCTTATGCTCCATCCTCGCCCTATTCCGCCTCAAAGGCAGCATCCGATCATCTTGTCCGCGCCTGGCACCACACCTTTGGCCTGCCGGTAGTGATCACCAACTGCTCGAATAACTATGGTCCGTTTCATTTCCCGGAGAAGCTGGTGCCCCTGATCATCCTCAACGCATTGGAAGAAAAGCCCCTGCCGGTCTACGGCACTGGCGCGAATGTCCGCGATTGGTTGTATGTCGACGACCACGCGCGAGCGCTGGAGCTCGTTGCTGCCAAGGGCGCGACCGGCGAAAGCTACAATATCGGCGGGGGCTCCGAACGCACCAATCTCTCCGTCGTGGAGACGATATGCGATATCCTCGACCGCAAGAGACCACGCCGAAACCGGAGGAGCTATCGCGACCTCATCGCATTCGTGGACGATCGGCCAGGTCACGACCGCCGTTACGCCATGGACACGACCAAGATCGAGCGTGAACTCGGCTGGCGACCAAGGGAGAGCTTCGAAACGGGACTGGCGCGGACGATCGACTGGTATCTCGATAACGGCTGGTGGTGGCAGCCGATCCGCGAGCGCAGCTATCGGGGCCAGCGCCTCGGCAAAGCGGCGGTGGCGCGATGAAAGTGCTTGTCACCGGTACGACCGGCCAGCTCGTAAGCAGCCTGATTGAGCGTGCGGCGCCACTGCGCGACGTCGAACTGATCGCCATCGGCCGCCCCGAATTCGATCTCACGCAGCCGATCCCGATGCGAGAGGCGATCGTTGCGGCAAGACCTGACGTCGTCATTTCGGCCGCCGCCTACACGGCCGTCGATCGAGCAGAAGACGAGCCTGCGCTCGCTCATACCGTCAATGTGGTGGGCGCCGCGTGCGTTGCAGAGGCAGCGGCAAAGCTTGGCGTGCCCATCATCCATCTGTCGACCGACTACGTCTTTTCCGGCGATGACCGCGGTCCGCGCAGGGAAGACGACGAGACAAGACCCCGCACTTTCTACGGCGCCACCAAGCTCGAAGGCGAACGGGCGGTGGCAAGCATAACGCCTCGCCACATCATCCTAAGGACAAGCTGGGTCTACAGTCCTTTCGGCAACAACTTCGTCAAAACGATGCTGAGGCTTGCCGAAAGCCGGGACGCGCTGACGGTCGTCTCCGACCAATACGGTAATCCGACGTCGGCACTGGATTTGGCGACCGCCATACTGGAGATTGCGACGCATCCGCAGGGCGATCGCTTCGGCCTCTATCACCTTGCAGGAACAGGCGAGACCAACTGGTCGGGCTTCGCGAGGCACGTTCTTGCCGTGAGCCGCGCAAATGGCGGCCCGTCCGCGACCGTACGGGACATTGCCAGCGCGGACTACCCGACAAGGGCTCGGCGCCCCCAGGACTCGCGTCTTTGCACCGACAAGTTCGAGAAAACGTTCGGCCGGCGCCTGCCCGCCTGGCAAACGAGCGCGGAAACAGTCGTCCGGCGGCTCCTCTATGCTGGCCAATGGCCGAAAATCCCGGAGAGCCGACCGGCGATGGGAAGCGAGTGACGCCAATGGAAGCGCGCGCGAGCCCCGACCGTGGACCGAGCTACAGCCAGATCCTCAAGTCGACCGCCCTGATCGGCGGCTCATCCGTCGTTACCGTGCTGTTTTCCATCATCCGCAACAAAGCGATGGCTCTGCTCCTCGGTCCGGCAGGCGTAGGCTTGATCGGCCTCTACAGTTCCATCGCCGATATCGCATACGCGCTCGCCGGGCTTGGAATCCAGGCAAGTGGCGTACGCCAGATCGCGGAAGCGGTCGGCAGCGGCGATACGGACAGGATCGCCCGAACGGCGACCGTGCTCAAGCGGACCTCGTTGGCGCTAGGGCTTCTCGGCGCCCTTCTCCTCGCAGCGCTCGCCTATCCGGTCGCAGATTTCACCTTCGGCGGTCCCGGCTATGCCGGTGGTGTCGCGCTGCTTTCCACAGCAATCCTCTTCCGCCTTCTTGCCGACGGCCAGACCGCCTTGATCCAGGGCATGCGAGACATTGCCAGCCTCGCCCGCATCAATGTCCTTGCAGCGTTCTTCAGCACAGCGATCAGCATCCCGCTGATCTATCTGTTCGGCACGTCGGGGATCGTGCCTTCGCTCGTCGCCGCCGCCGCGGCCACGCTCGCGACCTCCTGGTGGTACCGCAGGCAGATACCTATCGGCCCACGGCCAGTATCCACCCGGAAGATCTCCGAGGAAACGGCTGCCCTCCTGAAACTCGGCGTCGTCTTCATGGCCAGTGGGTTCCTGACACTCGGCGCGGCCTATGCGATCCGCCTCATCGTACTGAGGGCGGAAGGCATCGCGGCAGCGGGGCTGTACCAGGCAGCCTGGACGCTCGGCGGTTTCTATGCCAGCTTCGTCCTGCAGGCGATGGGCACCGACTTCTATCCGCGCCTGACCGCGGTCGCGGAAGACGATGCCGAATGCAACCGCCTCGTCAACGAGCAGGCGCAAATCAGCATGCTTCTCGCCGGCCCGGGCCTCATCGCCACGCTGACCGCCGCCCCACTGGTGATAAGGCTGCTTTATTCGCCCGAGTTCTACGCCGCAGTGGACCTGCTTCGCTGGATCTGCCTCGGCATGATGCTGCGGGTCATTGCATGGCCTATGGGGTTCATCGTCCTCGCCAAGGGCGCGAAGAAGGCCTTTTTCTGGACTGAGGTCGCAGCGACCCTGGTCCATGTCGGTCTCGCATGGTTGCTGGTCGGCTCGTTCGGTTCAATCGGTGCAGGTGCAGCGTTTTTCGGCCTTTATGTTTGGCACGGCCTGCTCATCTACGCGATCGTTCGGCACCTCTCAGGCTTCCGCTGGTCCGCCGCCAATCGCAAACTCGCCCTGATCTTCCTGCCGGCGTCAGGGCTCGTCTTCGCTGCCATCTTCGTGCTGCCGCCCTGGCCGGCAACCGCACTCGGCCTCGTGACAACGATGGTCAGCGGAGCCTATTCCCTGCGGATGCTCATGGAACTCGTGCCGCTCGCATCATTACCCGCGGCGATGCGCGCCTGGCGCTCGAGATCCGCTTGACGTCGCCAAAAGAAGGGAAGACTTGAGAACGTCATACCGCCCGCAGCGGTGCGGGCTCGGCGATCGCTGGAATGGAAAGAAACTCCTCGACGACCAGGGCCACATCGTCGTCGGTCATCTGCGCGAAGAACGGCACGATCACCGATCGCTGTTGTGCGGCGACGCTTCGCGCCAGGCTCGTGGCGGCCCTGTGGGTGTCGCTTCCAGCGTAGGCTTCCTCGAGATGGATGTTCATCACGCCACGGCGGGTCGAGATGCCACGATTGAGCAGGGTCTGCATCGTCTGCCGCTGGTCGATCCAGTGAGGCAGTGTCACGCAATAGCTCTGCCAATTGCTCCGCGCCCAGTCGGGCTCAACCGGCGTCTGCAGGCCCGCAACTTCGGAAAGGCGCCTAGTATATTGCCTGGCGAGCGCCCTCCGCCGCTTGACGAGAGCGGGAAGCCGCTTCAGTTGTTCCCGGCCGATTGCCGCCTGGACGTCAGTCATGCGGTAGTTGTAACCGATTTCCGGATAGTCCTCTGAGATCACCTGCTTCGCGCCATGCCGAACGGTATCCGGAACACTCATGCTGTGCTGGCGCCACAACCGGAATTTTCGGTCGTATTCGTCACTTGCCGTGGTCAGCATTCCGCCATCTCCGGTGGTAACGACCTTGCGCGGGTGGAAGGAGAAGCAAGCGATATCCCCATGCGGCTTGCCGATTCTTTGCCATTGCCCATCCCACAGCATCTCGCTTCCGGCAGCACAGGCGGCATCCTCGATGACCGGAATGTCGTACCGTTTGCCGATATCCACGATGCGCCGAAGATCGCAGGGCATGCCGAGCTGGTGCACGCAGAGGATCGCCCTTGTGCGCGGCGTGATCGCAGCCTCGATGAGATCAGGATCCATGTTGTAGCCGCCGGCCTCGATGTCGACGAAAACCGGTAGCGCGCCGCAATACCGGATGGGGTTCGCCGTCGCGATGAACGAATGGCTGACCGTGATCACTTCATCGCCGGCACCGACGCCGACGCAACGCAGGGCCAGATGAAGCGCCGTCGTGCAATTCGAGACGGCGCAGGCGTGGGCCGCCCCAACGAAGTCGGCGAACTCGCGTTCGAACGCTGCAACCTCCGGGCCTTGCGTCACCCATCCCGAAAGTATGACCCGGCGGACCGCCTCGACTTCCCGTTCATCGAGAACGGGTCTGGCGACCGGGATCTGGCGAGATGCATCGCTCATGCCGCTTCTCCCCCTGTCGACACCCGCTCGCGCCGCCACCAGGCGACGAGATCGCGCAGTCCCTCCTCGAGCGAGATCTCTGCCTTGAACCCCAGGAGCTGCTCGGCCTTGCTTGTATCGGCGAGCCGGCGCGTGACCGCGTTCACTTTGCGCGCCGGCTCGAGCTGCGGTTCGAGCGAGAGCCCCATGACGCGGGTAAGCAGTTGCGCGAGCTCCCGCAGACTTGTTTCCACACCGCTTGCGACGTTGAACACCTCGTCCGTTACATCCGACTTTGCGGCCAAGAGATTGGCCCGCGCGATATCGCGCACATGCACGAAATCCATCGTCTGCGTGCCGTCGCCGAAGATGATCGGCGGTCGTCCCGTCGCAATCAGCTCCATCCAGCGGATCAGTACCTCCGTATAGGCGCCGTAGACATCCATGCGCGGGCCGTAGACGTTGAAGTATCGGAGCGCGACATAGTTAAGCCCGTACATCTCGGCGAAACTGCGCAGGAGCCCCTCGTTGAATGCCTTGGCCGCGCCGTAAATCGTGCGGTTGTTGTAGGGATGGTGATCCTCGGTGGTCGGGAAGCTTTCGGCGAGACCGAGCACCGAGGCTGATGAGGCTGCGATCACCTTCGACACACCGGCTGCAACCGCTGCCTCAAGCACATCGAACGTGCCCCGCGCAAGGACATCGAAGGCAAGCCTCGGCTCCTCGGCGCATTGGGTGATACGAATGGCCGCCTGATGAAAGACGATGTCGACCCCTTCGAGCGAGCTCGCCAGGAGCGCACGGTCCCTGATGTCGCCTTCGATGATCCTGAGCGGGCCAGTGCTCGCCACCTCACGGAGATTTTCGCGGCGGCCACGCACGAAATTATCGAGGATCAGGATTTCCCGTGGCCCTTCGCGCGCGACGAGATCGGCAATGTGCGAGCCTATGAGGCCGGCGCCGCCGGTGATCAGAATCCGCTTGTCTTTCATCGCCTGCCTCATCTTTCATGGTTTCGCCGGCGCCGGTGAGCAATCCGTTCGCCAGTGCAGGAATTTCGCGGGTACTCCCGCCACGACCGCAAAGGGCTCGACGTCGGAGACGACGACCGCGCCCGCCCCGACCAGCGCGCCTTTGCCGATCGTCACGCCGGGCAGGATGGTCGCATTGGTCCCGATATCGGCCCAGGCGCCGATGCGAACCGGCTTGATTTCGAGGTCGGTGCGAATGATCGGCACATCGACCGGAATGCCGGTGTGGCTCGATCCAAGGATCTTGGCCCCGGGCCCCCACCCGACGAACTCCTCGATGACGAGATCGCGCGCGTCGAGAAAGGCTTGCGGGCCGATCCAGACATTGTCGCCGATCACGCACCTGCCATCGTGGCGGCCCTGGATGTAGGCCTGTGTGCCGATGAAGACGCCGTTGCCTATCTCGAACGTTTCGGGATGCCTGAAACCGGCGCCGCTACCGACCTGCAAGCCGCAGCCGCAGCTCTTCGCAACGCTTTGCCAGATCGCCTTGCGCATAAGCAGGTCGACGAAACCGTCGCCAGCCACGAAGCGTCCGTAGAGTTCGACCAGCCCCGCCGTGCCGTAGGATTGTTTCAGCTCTGCGGCAAGCACCGCCTGATAGCTCGGATCGGCAACGGCTTCACGGCGGCCATGCACCGCCTGGACGATTCGGAAGCTCGCAGGGCGCTCAGTGGACATGGGCCTCCTGCTCCACCCCAGACACCACCTGCTCGATCTGCCGAACCGTCATTTCCGGATAGATGGGGAGCGACAGAACCGACCGGGCGGCCGCCTCCGATCTCGGAAAATCGCCTGGCGCGTAACCGAGATCGGCATGGGCCTTCTGCAGATGCACCGGAATGGGATAGTGCAGGCCGAACTGTATGCCCTCGGTGTTGAGGGCATACTGCAGCGCCTCACGATCCCGGCACCGGACGGCATAGATGTGGTAGACATGACGCCGGTCGGCGACCTCAAGAGGCGCCTTCACATGACCGGAGCCGGCAAGCAGCGCAGAGTAGCGCGCCGCATGGGCACGCCGCGCTTCAGTCCAAGCGTCGAGATGCCTGAGCTTCACGCGCAGGATAGCCCCCTGGATACCGTCCATCCGGTAATTGAAGCCCTTGAGCACGTGGTGATACCGGCTTTCCTGACCCCAGTCCCTCAGCATGCGCATCGTGCGGGCGTGGCTGTCATTGCTGGTAACGACGATGCCGCCCTCGCCGCAGGCACCCAGGTTCTTTCCTGGATAGAAGCTGAAGCAGCCAGATACCCCGATGCTCCCGGCGCGGCGGCCCTTGTATTCGGCGCCGTGGGCCTGGCAGGCATCCTCGACGAGGGGAACACCATGCCGATCGGCGATGGCCTTGATGGCGGTCATGTCGGCCATTTGGCCGTAAAGATGGACTGGCACGATCGCCCTGGTTCGAGGCGTGATTGCAGCCTCGAGCTTCGTCGCATCCATGGTCAGCGTGACGGGCTCGACATCGACGAAGACCGGCAGCGCGCCGGTGTAGCAGATCGCCGACACCGTGGCGACGAAAGTGAAGGGGACGGTGATGACTTCGTCGCCGGGACCTACGCCAAGCGCAAGCAGCGCAAGATGGAGGGCGCTCGTGCCCGTGTTGACGGCGATTGCGTGGCGTGTGCCGCAAAAGGCTGCGAATTCCTGTTCGAGCTGCGCGACCTCATCGCCCAGAACATATTGCGCCGACGCGAGCACGCGCAGCGCTGCGGCATCGATCTCGTCCTTGATCGATGCATACTGCGCCCTGAGATCGAGGAAGGGGATCATGCGATGCGCCTCATGTGCTCGAGTTCGATGACCCGGCCTCGCTCGGCGAGCGACTGTGTGGCGGCCTCGAGGATTCTCACCACGCGCAGCCCGGCATTTCCGTCGGCGACCGGCTTTTCGTTTCGCTCGATGCAATCGATGAACTGGCGCAGTTCGATACCGAGCGCCTCGGCAACGTCGAGGTGGGGGGCGTGCATATCGCCGGTGCGATAGCCGACCAACATCTGGTAGACTTTCTCGCCGTTCTTCTGCGGGTTGCCGTTGAGCGTAATCCCCTTGTCGTAAACCTTGATCTTCTCGCTGGGCTCCAGGTCGTCGTAGAGGATCATCTTGCTGCTGCCGCCGATCAGCGTCCGGCGCACCTTGACCGGCGCGAGCCAATTGACGTGGATGTGCGCGATCAGCTTGCTTTCGAAGAAGAGGTTGAGATAGGCGATATTTGCCGGCTCGCCGGCAATATGGCTCATGCCCGTGGCCGACACCGCCACGGGCTGTTCCGGCAGCACGTAGTCCATGATCGACAGATCGTGCACGGCAAGATCCCAGATGACGCTGACATCGTGTTGGAAGAGGCCGAGATTGACCCTGACGGAATCGTAGTAATAGACGTCGCCGAGCCCGTCTTCGACGAGCTCCCGCATCTTGCGGACGGCGCCCGTGTGCACGAAGGTGTGGTCGACCGCGAGCACGAGGCGCCGGCGCGCCGCCTCCTCGACCATGCGGCGCGCCTCATCCGAGGTCGCCGCCATCGGTTTTTCGACGAGCACGTGCTTGCCCGCCATCAGCGCCTTCATGGCGAGCTTGAAATGCGCGGCAGCCGGGGTGGCGATCGCAACGGCATCGACGCGCGGGTCTCGAAGGACCTCTTCAAAATCGTCCGTTATGTCGACGGCCGGGTAGCGTGTCTGGACCGCAGCCAATCGATCCTTGCGTAGATCGCATACGGAGATGAGGCGCGCACCGGGCGTTTCCCAGAAGTTGCGCACGAGGTTTGGCCCCCAATAACCATATCCGACGACAGCAACGCCGATCATCTCACGCCTCCGCAGTCTCGATCGTGGCATCCTTGACGCGTCCGATTATCCGGGCGGGCACGCCGGCAACGATCGCGAAGCTTGGTACATCCCTGGTCACCACGGCGCCGGCGCCCACCTGTGCGGCCTCCCCGATCGTGACGCCGGCCAGAATGGTCGCATTGCTGCCGATGGAGGCGCGGCGCTTGACCCGTGTCGGCACGACGGTCCAGTCGGACTCCGACTGAAGCCCCCCGTCGGCATTGACGGCCCGCGGATAGATATCGTTGGTGAACATGACGCCGTGGCCGACGAAGACGCCGTCTTCAAGCGTCACCCCTTCGCAGATGAAGGAATGGCTGGAAATCTTGCAGTTCCGGCCGATCGCCGCGTTCTTCTGAATTTCCACGAACGTGCCGATCCGCGTGCCCGCACCGACAGCACAACCATAGAGATTGACGAGATCCGGATGGTGGATGACAACATCATCATGCAGCGTGACATCGGACGCGATCATGCTGCCAATATCCCTGTTTTCTCATCGTGTTGATTAAAGCCCGCGGGCCGTGATGCGGCGTGTTCGTCGGGTTCCCAATTCGTCAGGTAAATCAATAAATTCTGCAAATCAGAAGAATTCTTTTCCGACCAACAGTAAAGGAAACAAAATGCAGTACTGAGTGCGTCGAAAGGCGTAGTAACGTACAGAGCATTGATGATTTCGCTCAACGCATGCCGTTTGCCATCAGAGAAGCCGGCATTCTTCTTCGGCCAAAGTGAGAGGTTGAAGTGAGTGGGACGGTCAACGCAGATTAGAGGCCCTTGGCAATCACCGACTCATTGCCAACAGGGCCTCTTGATGTCGTGAGCTTATATTCCGCAGCGAAACGCCAGGCGAGTACTCGACTCGAACTCGTCTGTCGGGCGCCTGTCCGTGAACACCATCTTGGCGTCGTGGACGCGGCTGGAGTTGCACTTGAGAGGGCATTTCGCGTGCCGTAGAATTAGGGCATCTCAACCAGGGACAAGTCTTGAACATTCTTACTCGCACAGCAGTGAGGCTTGCCAATGGACGGATAAGGGAAGCGCGTGCGCTCGACCGCGTCCCCCGCGTCACCGTCGTTATCCCTTGCTACAACTACGGACGTTACCTGCGACAGTGCGTCGACAGTGTTACGCAAAACCAACCGGGAATCGACATCGAAGTCATCATCGTGGACGATCTATCTACCGACGACAGTGTCGACGTCGCGCAATCGATCCGAGACGCCGACAAGCGCGTACAACTGATCTTGCATAAGCAGAACAAGGGACACATCGCCACCTACAACGAGGGCCTAGAGGCAGCAACTGGCGAGTTCGTGCTGCTTTTGTCGGCCGACGACCTAGTTACACCGGGCGCTCTGACTCGTGCCGCTGAATTGCTCGTAGCAGAGCCTTCCGTTGGGCTGGTTTATGGGACAGCCATCCACTTTAGTGGCGAGTTGCCCGAGAATCGCAGTGCAAGAGGCAAGTGGATCATATGGCCCGGGATAGACTGGCTGCACATCCGCTGCCGTTCCGGATACAATGTTATAGCCTCTCCGGAGGCCGTCATGCGAACGGCCGTGCTACGAAAAATTGGCGGATATCGCGCCGAACTCCCGCACGCCGGCGACTTCGAGATGTGGCTACGCACTTCTGCGGCATCGGATGTCGGGTTTCTAGCCGGTGTCGATCAGGCCTACCACCGCCAGCATGCGACAAACATGCACAAACAGGATTTCGGCTCGGGCACCGCGTTCGGTCAATTAATTGATCTCAAACAGCGCTGGCAGTCCTTCGAAGCAGTGTTCAGCGGCGTCGGACACGACCTAAAGAACGGTCCCCAGCTTTTGGAACTTGCTCGGTGTACAATGGCGCGCCAAGCACTGGAGTGCGTCAATTATGCGTATGCCAGGGGATTCCGAGACTTCCCAGCAGGAGAGTTCGAGGCCCTTGCGACCGCGATTCATCCGGGTGCGAAATACACAAGGACAGGCAAGGCGCTTGCCAGAAGAAAGAGGTTCGGAATGATCGCGCTGAAGCTTCACCCGTTGTGGGCAGCGTCGGCGTTGCGTTGGCGCTCGGAGGCATGGTGCCGGCGATGGCGGTGCGCACAAATCGGGATCTGAAGTTCCCAGCAGAAGCTTCCATGATTGCCGATCAGGGCTCTTCGACGTGTCTCGGCGAGACAGCATCGTCGCGCGCGGCCGCCGCTCCGCCCGTTCGTAGACCCTTTCACATAGTCAATGCAATCGTCGCCAATGCCATGGGTTCCTCGTGCGATTGAGTAACGACGCTTGATTGCGCAACTCTTGCCATTCCACCCGATTCCGGGTCGTGTCCCTCCTCCTTAGCAAGCATCGCCGGCAGGGCGCCTGATCCTTCGTCAATGTTTCCAGGTCGGAAATTGCCGCGACCGAATGGGGGTTGCGAACTGAAAAGATATCACGCCCAGATCTGCTCAAAAGGTGGTAGACGATGTAGCCGCATATACTGCGGATGCATCATTTAATAAGTCTCGGATCGTCGCCGCATACGTGCGAGATACTCCTTTTTTCACGCGTAGCACCCCAATTTGGTCGTTTCGTCATAAATGTCATTATAGTAGTCTATTTTCTATTAGATTTTACTTAAATATTTGTTCCCTGAATTTTGGTAATGGAGTCGGCGCGAAGGTCAATGATCGAACGTCTCGAATGACGCGGAACGCGCGCCAAGGGGGCCATCGACAACCATGAGCTCAACGCGACCGAATTGCGGCAGCGATTTTCCTGCGCCGATTGTACATCGAAGCATGATGCATCCGTACGTCGAAAGAGGTATGTCTACTATAAGATTTTGGGGGTCTTTAACCTACATTGGAATAGGGCAGACTGGGAGTGACGGCTTGGGTCTGCCCGGGGGCAGCGGCCGCGGGCCTTAGCCCGCCTCGGTGCTATAATATTAAGCAATGCTTATCTAGTGGCAGTGCATATTTGCCGAGTTTTCAGTTGAAATCTGAAAAGTGCAATCTCTCGCAAGCAGGAAATATTAATGCACCTAAAAAATTGCGAACGAGGTTGCTATTGGGGAGACGTATAACTATGAAATTGTTAGCAAACGAAAAAGATATAGAGAATGACGTTCCCACACAAATTGATAACAATATTGACATAGGCGCAGAACAACCTTCCATTCACGAACGCTTGCTTGTGATTATCGACAGTCGGGCGCTTGATCGCCAATGCCTGGCGCAAAGCATAGTGTCCCACAAGGCCGACATGCGCGTCCTGGCCTTCGGATCGATCGAAGAATGGAGGAAACAGCGACACCTGCACCCTCCACTGTCCTCTATCCTGCTGAATGTCGGTGGTAGAAAGATTGTTGATCCGGCCGTTGCCGAGGAAATTCGAAGGCTCGCATCCGAGTTCGACCCGGTGCCGGTGGTTGTGCTTGCCGATACGGACGAACTCGCCCAGATAATGAAGGCGCTCGAGTATGGCGCCAAGGGCTATATTCCTTCCTCGGTCAGCATCGATGTCTGTATCGAGGCAATCGACCTCGCGGTGGCTGGTGGGACCTTCGTTCCGGCAAGCAGCGTTTTCGCCATGCGTCGGCTGCTCGAGTCGGGTAATACGGTCACGCGCCCTCTGGCCGGCATGTTCACCGCGCGTCAGGCCGAAGTGGTGGAGGCTCTGCGGCGCGGAAAGGCGAACAAGATCATTGCCTACGAGCTCAACCTGCGGGAAAGCACCGTCAAGGTTCACATCCGCAACATCATGAAGAAGGTCAAGGCGACGAACAGGACCGAGGTCGCCTATAAGATCAATGATCTGTTTCCCAGCGATCCTTCAACAGACGGAACGAACTGGCCGGATCACTGAGCCTAACCAGACTTATAAATAGGGCCGGCCGCGACGCTCGTTTTCGCACCGGGTTAACACACCCGTTTGGGAAGCATGCCGAGAAGCTAGGGCAGGCGAATAGGGCTTGTCAGAAGCCCGTTCCGCGCAAGACAACGAAGATTGTCCTCGACAGAATCGACAGGTCTGTGCCGAAGGATATGATGCCAGCATAGCGCGTATCGTACGTTGCGCGCTGGGCGAAACTAGACATATTGCGCTCGCTGATCTGCCAGAGCCCGGTGATGCCCGGACGTAAGGTGAAGTACGCACTGCCCGGATAATGAGACCGCTGTTCAGGCAGCATTGGACGTGGGCCGACAAGGCTCATGTCGCCAAGAAGGACGTTCAAGAGCTGCGGCAGCTCGTCGACAGAATATTTGCGCAGATATTTGCCGAGCGTCGTGACGCGAGGGTCATTCTGAAGCTTCTGCGTGTGGTCCCATTCGAGGCGAGCCAGCGGATTGGCGTCCAGGTATTCCTGCAGCCTCCGCTCTGCGTCAGGAACCATGGTCCGAAGCTTCCAGAGCTTGAACACCCGTCCTCCTACGCCGAGACGCGGCTGGCAAAAAAAAGCTTTCTCGCCATCCAGACGAATGAGCAGTGCCAGGATGCCGACAATTACCAAGGCGACTGGTCCGATTATCAACGTAACCAGAATGTCGAAACCGCGTTTGGCGGTCAGATAGACCGACCGCGAGCCCGTCGCTGAATCGTCCGATGCTGGGCGCGCGATAAGCCAGTGAGGGTATAAGCGGGGATTTCTCGACATCGCGCTCTCCACGACCAACAGTGGGACCCGTCACAGCGCAGACATCTCCGCCTCAATCAGAAATATAAATTCGAGACACGAGATATTAGAGAGTTATTCTAAGAAAACTTTTCATATATTCCGCCTGCGACAACAATACTTTAGTGATTTTTCACGCACTCAATCAATAGATCTTCACTAGATAATTTGATCTAAGCTCACTGCCATACTATTGAACACTGTATCAATTCAACATAAATCGGGAATGTATTAAAACTACTTCATGCTAATATTCGAAATGTGCTGTCCTGCATCAGGACGCTATGAACCGTCCGGTGGCGGGACGGTGGACGATGCCGGGTTCCAGTTGACGCTCAGTTCTGAAGCGCGCGCACCGAACGCAAGCGCCAGCATGATTGCGGACCTATAGAAGCGAATGAGAACAACGCCGACAAATGCGAGCCCGCGAGCCCGCCCCCCCTTCAACCGATCCGAGTAGCCAATCCGAACCAGCTCCACCGCAGGTGAGAGGGCAACCGCGAGACTGCGCAGGACCCAACGGAGCCGCCATCGACGTTCCGACTGAACCCGGGCGAAATCATGCGCGGTATGGCGCTCCCATTTCCTCGCAAGTTCACCGAGGCTCCTGCGCGCCGGATGGTAGACGATCATGCTAGGGCAATAGTGCGTGCGATAACCCCGCCGCAAGGCTCGCTGGCCCCAATCGCGATCCTCCGCGATGTCTATTCCACCGAACGGCCCTACGGCCGCGAAAACCTCGGCGCGGACCGCCAGATTGCCGGTGCCGGTAAAACCTTGCTTGGCGATATATTCTTTCATGCGGTAGGCGAATACGCTCTCGTATGCTTCGAGCAGCGTAAGCCGCGTCGGATCGCGATAGGCAATGCGGACGTCGCCGCCCAAAACCGCAATCGCGGGGTCTTCGGAAAAACAACGCTCAAGCTCTGACAGCCAGTTGGCGTCTGCAATACAATCGGCATCGATGAACGCAAGAATGTCGCCGGTGGCACGCGAGGCTCCGAGGTTGCGCGCGGGTCCCGGACCCGGGATCGGCTGCGACAGGAGCCGGACCCCGGAGAAGCTGGAGCAGAGCACGGAAGGCTTCGCGCTCGAGCCGTTGTCCACGACGATCAGCTCGACGGGCTGTCGAAGTCCCTGCTGGGAGCAAAGGGACGCCAGGCAGCATCTCAATGCCTCTGCCTGATTAAGATGCGGGATAATGACGCTGATCATTGGCGTTCAGTCCCCGCCGGAACAGGTTGTGATACATTTCAAGATAATGCCTGGCTTCGACCGGCCATTGAAATTTGCGTTCGGCGACGGCGCGGCCGGAGATGCCCATGTGCCTGCACCGCTCCGGGTCGTCGATAAGAGCAAGTATGCCGTCTGCGAGTGCTTGCGGCGAATGCTCCCGCACGACGAGTGCCGCGCTTCCTGCTTCACGCGTCGCCTGGTCCAGATTGAACTGCACGAACGGCAAGCCGATCATCATGTACTCGAACACCTTGTTCATGGAGAGCTTGTCATTGCACTCGTTCGGGGGGTCAGGGATCACCCCGAGGCTGAGCGCCGACAGATGCGCCAGGAGCCGCGGGCCGCTGAGATAGCCGGCAAAGCGCAATGCGCTGTCGAGCTCAAGCTCGGCGGAAAGTGCCCTCAGCCGGTTGAGCTCCGGCCCATCGCCGATGATGACGCAATTGATGTCGTTACGCTTTCGAATATGGACAATATCATCCATGGCGCGCACCAGCGTTTCAACACCGTCCTGCGGTCCCATGATGCCGATGTAGCCGATTAGGTGCTTTCCAGGGACGACGAGCGACGGCTCGGCGTCCGTGCGGTGGAACTTGGAAGCTTCGGGATAGCTCTTCACGACGACCACCCGGTCGGGGAGCATGCCACCGCGTGCAACGGCAATATCGCGGAAACTCTCATTCGTGGCGATGCTTGCATCGGCGATGCGGAAAGTCTGCCTTTCGAAGAAGCAGAGCAGCCGATAGAGAAGGTCCTTCCGGCCGAACTTTGTATAATAGAGTTCCGGCCCGAGATCATGATGGTCGAAAACGAAGAAGGTGCCGAAGAGCAGCTTGTGCAACAGCGCCACCAGGAACATCAGATCCGGCGGGTTACAAGCCTGTATGACGTCGATCCGCCGCCGTCGCCTCGCGCGGAACGACAGGAGACTGTGGTGGACAAGGGCGGAGAAATACTCCCGCAGATATCCCGCGATCGAAGCGGCTTCGCGCAGCGGATACCGATAGATGTGTATGCCGCCGATCACCTCGTAGGCCTGGTCGTAACCCTTTCCTACCGGACAGATCACCGACACTTCGTAACCCGCCCCCTTCAAAGCCTGCGCTTCTTGCCAGACCCTCCGATCAAAGGGGACTGGAAGGTTTTCGACCAGGATCAGGACGTGGTGGCCTCTTGACATGCTAGCCCCGCGCAAATTTCGAGCACTGCAGCGAAGGTCACCATACGTTCGGTGATCCATAAGCCTCCAGTCGGCAAACCGGATAGCTCCTTGCACCTTTTGTTGAGGTACTCTCGCGCGGGAAGCCGCGTTAATAATCTAAGGAATTCTTTTGGCGCATGGGCGCTTCTGGAGGGTACAGGAGGCTGGTGGGCAGTGCGTCACGCGGACTTCAAAATGGGAGATCGCTCGATAGAGATATGTCCGATCACCGCTGCGGACGTGACGCGGGTTGCACAGTTTCTTCACGACGAGCTGAACGGCCGCATCACGCCGGAGACATGGGCAGCGGCCATTCAACCGACATGGCAGTCGGCATCGCCCAACCACGGCTTCATGCTGGTTTCCGGCAATCGTGTGCTTGGCGTCTACCTCGCGTTTTATTCTCAACGGCGCGTTGACGGACGGATGGAAAAGTTCTGCAATCTGGCCGCCTGGTGCGTGTCCGATGCCTACCGTTCACACGGTCTGCGGCTCCTGAGAGCGTTGCTCGCTCAGGAAGGCTATACATTCACCGACCTGTCACCGAGCGGGAACGTCGTTCCACTGAATGCCCGCCTGAACTTCCAGCACCTCGACACGACCGCCGTCCTGGTGCCGAACTGGCCCTGGATACAATCAAGTCGACATACGAAGATCGTCTCTGAGCCCGGAGCGATCGAAGCGAGTCTCGAAGGACGCGACCTTGAAATTTATCGAGATCATGCGCGTGCGGCGGCGGCGCACCACCTCGTCGTACTTCGCGACGGCGAATGCTGTTATGTGATGTTTCGAAGAGACCGGCGGAAACGCCTTCCGCTGTTTGCGTCGATTCTGCACGTCGGTAACCCCGACTTGTTCCGTAAGGTCGACCGTCATGTCTACGGCCATCTGCTAACCCACTTCGGCGTAATGGCGACGTTGGTGGAGAGGCGAATCGTTGACCGCCAACCCCACCTTTCGATTCGACTCCGTTCGCCGCGTCCAAGGATGTTCCGCAGCAGCCAACTGCTGCCGAGCCAAATCGACTATCTCTACAGCGAACTGACATGCGTGCCGTGGTAGTAATGAGTGGGGTAGGCATGAAACCGGCAATCAGAACCAACGTGTCTCATTTGCTTCAGCAGGCGGCGTTGTTGCAGGGCGCGGCTCCGGCGGTAACGTTCAAGGACACGACCTATAGCTACACGGAGCTTTGGCAGCGGGTCTGCGCCTTCGCAGCGGGCTTGGCCGCAACAGGGCTGCGGCGCGACGACCGGGTAGCAGTCGCGCTCGACAAGCGTCTCGAGACAGTCGTCGCGATATTCGGCACCACGACAGCAGGCGGCGTGATCGTCCCCGTGAACCCGCTGCTGCGGCCGCCGCAGGTCGCCCACATCCTCTCCGATTGCAGTGCACGCGTACTAGTGACGTCCTCCGATCGCTGGACACAGCTCAGGGAATGCTTGCACGAAAAGGCATCAATCCGCCATGTGCTCCTGATCGACGAGACCTCCGGCATGGACGATCTGCACGGACCCGGCAGGTGCGAGATGCACCAGTGGACGCAGCTTTTTTCCGATGAGACCGCAGCGCCGCCCCGGATCGCCACCGTCGACTGCGATATGGCGGCGATCCTCTATACGTCCGGAAGCACCGGCAAGCCGAAAGGTGTCGTGCTCAGCCACCGCAACATGATCGTCGGAGCGGAGAGCGTCAGCCAGTATCTCGGCAATACGCCTGACGACACGATACTTTCTGTACTGCCGTTGAGCTTCGATGCGGGGCTCAGCCAATTGACGACCGCTTTCAATTCCGGTGCGCATGTCGTGCTGATGAATTATCTCTTGCCAGGCGATGTCATACGGCTCTGTGAGAGGCACAAGGTCACAGGAATTACCGGCGTGCCGCCGTTCTGGACCCAGGTTGCAAACCTGAGCTGGCCTCCCGGAGTCGCCGCGGGGCTGCGGTATTTCGCCAACACCGGCGGACGGATGCCGAAGGCGACGCTGGACCGGCTGCGCGCGTCATTCCCGACGACGCTGCCCTACCTGATGTACGGGCTGACGGAGGCCTTCCGGTCGACCTATCTCGACCCCGCCGAAATCGACCGCCGCCCGGATTCGATCGGCAAGGCTATCCCCAATGCAGAGATCCTCGTCGTGCGGCCGGACGGCTCGCGCTGTGCCCCCGGCGAACAGGGCGAGCTCGTGCACCGCGGTCCATTGGTGGCGCTCGGCTATTGGAACGATCCGGAGCGGACTGCGGAGCGCTTCCGGCCCTTACCGGGCGCCCTCACGGGCTCGCGGATGTCCGAGATCGCGGTTTTTTCCGGCGACACGGTTTTCGCCGATGAGGACGGGTTTCTCTATTTTGTCGGGCGAAGGGACGAGATGATCAAGACATCCGGCTATCGGGTCAGCCCGACGGAAATCGAGGAGGTCGCCTACGCCACAGGCCTGGTGCGGGGCGCGGTCGCCCTCGGCGTCGACGATCCGCTTCTCGGGCAACGTATCGTCCTGGCGGCCAGCCCGCTTGACGACAAGCTCGATGTGACGGCACTGCTGACAGCTTTCAAACAGCAAGTGCCTCAGTACATGGTCCCTTCTTCGGTGATCGAAATGGCCTCCATTCCAATAAACCCGAACGGGAAGTTCGATCGCGTGCTGCTCAGGGAGCAGTTGGCCTCGTGAGCGCGCACCCGTCCATAGCGATGTTCGACGTGGCGGGAGACAGTCTCGCAATAGGTGGCGTTCCCATCGATCGCCTTGCCGAACGCGTCGGCAGCACCCCCTTCTTTGCCTATGATCGTCGGCTGATGACGTCGCGGGTTGAGCATATTCGGTCGGTCCTGCCGCGCGACGTCGAGTTGAGCTATGCCGTAAAGGCCAATCCAATGCCGGCGGTCGTGCAGCATCTGGCCGGGCTTGTCAATGCATGTGATGTCGCCTCCGCCCTCGAGATGAAGACGGTGCTCGACACGACCCTGCCGCCATCCCAGGTAAGCTTCGCGGGGCCGGGCAAGACGACGGCCGAGCTGACGCAGGCCGTCGCGGCCGGCGTGACCATTGTGATGGAATCGCCGCATGAGGCAATTCGCCTGACAGAGATCGGCAACAGGCTTGGAATAAGACCGCGGGTGGCCGTGCGCATCAACCCGGATTTCCAGGTGAAGGCATCCGGGATGCGCATGGGTGGCGGCCCGCAGCAGTTCGGCATCGATGCCGAACAGGTTCCGCCGTTCTTGCGCGAGCTCGCTCTCGCCGACTTCGAATTTCTCGGCTTTCACGTCTTTGCCGGCTCACAGAACCTTCATGCCGATATCCTTTGCGAAGCGCTCACGAGGAACGTCGCGCTCTTGCTGCGGCTCGCCGGCGACTCCCCCCGCCCCGTTCGCTATCTCAATCTTGGCGGCGGATTCGGAATCCCCTATTTCGACAAGGACCATCCCCTGGATATCTCGCCGATCGGCAAGACGCTTGGCGAGCTGATGGAGCAGGCAATCCGCCCGAAACTTCCGGACGCGCGTGTCGGCATCGAGCTCGGGCGCTATCTGGTCGGCGAAGCCGGTGTCTATGTCACGCGCGTACTGGACCGCAAAATATCCCGGGGGCGGGTGTATCTCGTGGTCGACGGCGGGCTCCATCACGTGTTGGCCGCCTCCGGAAATCTCGGTCAGTTCATCCGTCGCAACTATCCCATTGCCGTGGGAAGCAGGATGCGGCAGTCGGAGCTGGAGGAGGTGTCCGTGGTCGGTTGCCTATGCACGCCGCTCGATCTCTTGGGCGACAACGTGTTGCTGCCGAGGGCCGAGATTGGCGACCTCATCGTGATCTTTCAAACCGGCGCTTACGGCCCTACCGCCAGCCCGACTGCTTTTCTCGGGCATCCCCCTGCCTTGGAGGTGTTGGTTTAGCGTTCAGGATACGGATTTTTGCAAGAACTTTTCAGGATGGTGAATTGTCATGACGTTATCGACATTTGAGGAACTGAAGGAACTCATCATTCAGACGCTCGGCATCCAGGACCCAGGCAGGATTGCCGGCGCCTCGACGCCCTTGTTCGGCAGCATGCCCGAGCTCGATTCGCTGGCCGTGGTCAATCTGGCTGCCGCGCTCGAAACGCGCTTCGGATTTCAGATCGATGACAGCGGTTTCTCGGCCGACGTCTTTGACACCGTCGGTTCTCTCGCCGAATATGTCGACCGCCACCGACATCGAGAGGCTGCGGAATCGGCGGGCGAGTCCTCGGAAGAAGCTTGCGAACTGGATGCCGAGAGTCCGTCGGCGGCCGCGGTCGTGATCGTCACATTCAACAGCGCGTCCGTGCTGCCATCCCTGCTGGACTCCCTCCCGAGCGGCCTGCGGGACATCGAGCGGTTCGAAGTCATTGTCGTCGACAACGATTCCCGCGATGGATCAGCGGAATTGGCGGAGACACATTCCCTTCGTCCGAGAGTGCTACGGATGGGCCGCAACGCCGGTTACGCAGCGGCCATCAATGCCGCTGCCGCGACTGTGCACGCCGCCTCGAACATCCTCATCCTCAATCCTGATCTTCAGCTTTGTCCCGGAGCCGTTGCACCCCTTGTCGAATGCGCCGCAATGCCGTCGGTGGGCATCGCCGTTCCCCGAAACTACAGGAAGGACGGAACGATCGATCCGACCCAACGACGAGAACCCTCCGTCCTCACAGCATGGGCCGAAGCCATCCTGGGAGGAAGGCTTGCCGCGCGCCTCGGTTGGGGCGAGATCATCAGTCAGCCGAACCGGTATGAACGCTTGGGACCGGTGCAATGGGCGACCGGATCTGCCTTGTTGGTCTCAGCGCGGGCGCGGCGCGCCGTCGGCCGGTGGGACGAGTCGTTCTTCCTCTACAGCGAGGAAGTGGATTATCAGCGGCGGGTGCGCGAGGCGGGTTTCGACATCGTCTACGAGCCTAGGTCTGAGGTCGTCCATGCCGGCGGGGAATGCGGTACCGACCCGCGGCTGTTCGCGCTGATGACGGCCAATAGGATACGCTACTACCAGCGACATCACGGTGTGTTTCCAACGTCATTCTTCCGGCTGGGGATTGCTTTCGGGGAAGCGGTTCGGTCCTGGCGGGGATCATCGATGCACCGAGCGGCGCTGCGCAGCGCTTTGATGCCGCTGGGGCCGGCGTCCGATACCGTGGCGAGATAGAAGAGGTGAGATCCGCGGCTGCAGCAAAATGCCGGATCGTGACTTTTCACGGAGTTGGTGCGCCCCAACGCGTGCTCGATCCCGGGGAAAGCGATTACTGGGTCCCCGTAGACCGCTTCCGCCATTTGCTTGGCCGCATCGCCAGCCATCCAAGCCGCGAACGGGTCTACATCACCTTCGATGACGGCAACATCTCCGACGTGCTGGTGGGAGCTCCGGAAATACAGTTGCGAGGCCTCACTGCCGAGTTTTTCGTGCTGACGGGGCGCGTCGGCCTGCCGGGGTCCCTGGGGGCCGAAGACATCCTGGCATTGATGAGGATGGGTATGCGTGTCGGCAGCCACGGAGTCGCGCATCGCGATTGGTCCAGGCTCTCGGCGCGGGAACTGGATTACGAACTGAATGCGTCGAAAGGTATGCTTGAGGACATCTGCGGAAGCCCGGTCAGATCGGCGTCGATACCGTTCGGGCGATATAATGGTGCTGTCCTGTCGGCCTTACGCAAGGCCGGTTACACAACTGTCTATTCAAGCGACGGCGGCCCCTTCTACAATTCGCCGTTCCTGCGGCCGAGGACCTCGATTCGACGCGATGCCACGGATGGCGCGATCGAGCGGATACTGTCCGGCGAGATGCCGGCCTGGCGCTGGTTGCGCCGAACCATTCGCATGGCAATTACGGCACGGTTTTAATCGCATGCGGACGCTGGACACGCGGAAAGCGGCCATAGTCGTTGCACGTGTTACGACGATGCTCGGCAGGGCCGTCGACATCATGCCTGTAGAGCCCGGCGGAAAACGGCGTCGACCGCCGCTCCGGCATCGTCCCATGATGCGGAAACGACACTCTCGGCCCCCTGCTTGGAGGCTGCTTCGAAATCCGCCATGGTCACCACCGCTTCCAATGCCGCCGCGAGTGAGTGGGGCGTGGCAGGAGCGTAGTGGATGTGGGAGTTGTCCAGCACCATGCGGTTGTGATCGGCGTCGTTGACGACGGGGATGCACCCGGCGGCAAGCATTTCGTACGGCACCAGGGAAACGTTGGTCAAAGACAAGCTGAGGCCAGCAAAACATCGGTTGTAGATCTCATTGAGCGTGGTCGGCGTCACCAATCCATGGTTCACAAACCTGAATGGAAGGTCTCGCAGTCGTTCGCCGAAAAGGTGCAGTTCGACTGCCGGGCACCGATTGGCGAAGATTTCAAGCGCCAGCAGGCCCAATTCGACCGCGCGGCGTGGGGTCCCCGCTCGAGCGTAAAACGCCACTCCTGACCGCTTGGAAGTGGGCTCGCGGCGATATCGCGCCGTATCGCATCCGAACGGAAAATGATCGGTCGTCATGCCGAACTCACGCGACAGCTTTTCGGCGAGCCATCGCCCGGCTGTAATGCCATGGAAGCCCATGCGGTAGGTATTTTCGGCGAGCATACTGTTCGTGCTCAGCGGATAAAAAAACGGCTCGTAATCCTGAACGAAGTAGAACCGCTTGCCCGTGCAGCGCGCATTGTAGACGGCGTAGGCCGTTGGCCAGGCGGTCGCCACCACAGCGTGAGCATCCTTCATTCCCGCCCTTGCGTCGCCTATTTCGCAGGTGAGGCCATAGTAGTTCTTCGAAATTGATTGAAAGTATTTCTGATCGCCGCCGAATGGATCGTACAAGTAGACGCGATTCATATATCCGCGGCGCTCCAGATATTTCACAATCCGGCAGACCGTGGTGTGGCCTCCTGATCCTGGCCCGGATGCTTCCATCACCCAGTTCACGACAATCGGCTGGCCTCGGGCGATTGGCGGAACCGCTCGCGCAGGAGGCCGCGAAAGGTCCGCCGCGAGGACGTCGTCCGGAAAGACAGGCCAAACGACGGTGCGCGGCCTGATCCAATCCGATGCCTTCAGCCTGACGCGCGTTACGATTCCCCGGTATCCGTCCTTTGCCAGGACGTCACGGAACTGACGTGCGCGACGCCCGATCTGAAGCCGCGCCTGACTGAGAACATATGCCGTCATCGTTTGGCAAGACCCCCAACCTTCCCTGCCCCAACGCACCGATCCGGTTCGGCGTCTGGCTCAGCGTCGATTGCATGCCAGATCAGTGGCGTTTGCCTAGTCGGCAATTTGGATAGTCGCAGGGGAAGCGCATTTCCCAAAGCGCGTGTGCGGCGTCCCGCAACAATTTGCCATGCACCTCGATCGCAGCGACGCGTAAACGTATCGGCGCAGGGTAAAGTTGGCTGCCTCAAATTGAGTAAACGCGCATGGAACATAAGTTGGTCTCGTGTCGATTGCCCCGCGTGAAGCCGGCCATGTAGACTCTCGGTCGCCCATAAGCGGCCGCCGGATTTCTCTTGGGGGGACATCATGGTCTATCTTAATGAAATGGATGAGAATGACGGGCTGATCGCCGGCAATATCGACAGAGACAAGGGCAGCGAACTTCGTGAAAGCTACCAGAAGGCGGACCCTTTCCCGCACATAATGATAGAGGACTTCGTGCCGCCCAAAGTGCTCGAGATTTGCCTCAAGGACTTTCCCGCAAGATCCGAGGAAGCCGAGCAAAAATTCGACAGACATCAGGAGCGCCTGAAGGAAAGCTTCAATCCCGACATCCTGCCTCCGTCGACACGTCAGATTTTCTACACGTTCAACTCCCGGCCGTTCATCCGTGTGATAGAAAACATTACGGGAATAAGCGGGCTCATTCCTGACCCCTATTTTGCCGGCGCGGGTCTCCACCGGATCCATGAAGGCGGGCACCTGTCCATCCATGCGGACTTCAACCATCACAAGCCGATGAATCTGGAACGGCGCGTCAATGTCCTGATCTATCTCAACAAGGACTGGCAGGCCGAATATGGTGGACAATTGGAATTGTGGGACCAAGGCATGACAAGATGCGCCCACTCCATCGTTCCGAGCTTCAATAGATGTGTGATATTCAACACCACGCAAGAGAGCATGCACGGTAATCCGCAGCCCATCAATCACCCTGAAGGCGTTCCGCGAAGGTCGATCGCGCTCTACTATTACACCTCGACCTGGGACGACACGAAGCGGGATGCAACGACACAGTTCCGGGTTCGTCCCGGTACGAGCGATCGCGTCGATTGGCGGACAAGGATCAATGAAATGGCCATCGAACTCGCTCCCCCCTTGGTCATGCGCAACTTCCGCCGCCTGAAGAAGCATCTGGCCGGCACGCATTGAGACCGGCGTAAGAACGCCCGCGCGTTATGTCCTTCGTCGGTGCCCCCGCGAGAGACCCAAGCAGGAGGCGTGGCCGCTGACGCTCCTGCACGCCCCCTCAATAGCCATATTTTTCCGGGGCAAATCGGCACTTGTTCAAGACAACACCAAGCACGTTGGTCCTCGCGGAGAGTTCCTGCTCGCAGATATCGACTTCGCCAAGCGTGCTCTGCTCCGCCGCCGCGACGAGGATGACGCAATCGACATTCGGCAGGAATGCCACGACGTCGTCATTGGTAAGCATGGGCGGCATGTCGAACAGGACGACGTCCGGACCCATCCTCTGCCGCATCTCCTGAAGCACCCTTACCGTCTCGCGGCTCTGCAACAGCTCCGCCGAAAACGGCACGGCCTGCCTGTTGGCGCCGATTGCCAGATTGTCGCCGTGGCGCAGAAAGACGTCGGCGATCTCGTTCTCACCTTTCAGAAAATTCTCGATCGTAGACGGAACTTCGACGCCAAGCATCTTGGCGACCTTTGGTCGCTTCAGATCCAGATCGACCAGCACCGTGCGGCACTCCTTCTGGTTCGCCAGGCTGAACGCCAGGTTCAGTGCGACGAAGGTCTTTCCGCATCCGGGCGTCGGCGACGTGACGGCAACCGTCGTCCAGTTGTTCTGCTGCAACTGCTGCAGCAGTTTGGTTCGCATCATGTCGAATGCCACATGTGCCGGGTTCAGCCGGCTCGTCGTGACAATCCGGTTGCGGGCGGCGACGCGTGGATCGGTTCGCAACGGCGGCAACTTCTCCCAAAGCGCTTCGCTTCCGACCGGGCTCGGTCGTTCTGATCCGCGAAGCTCATGTAATGACGCTTTAGGATGTTCCATGTCTCACTCCCCGAATTTGCACAAACGGCACGGCTGTTTCGGGCTCTTCGTCGCTAAATCAGCGCGACGAGCCATTGATAGACATTCTGGTAGGCACTCCGGAATACGAGCGGAAGCGGCATATAGAAGTAGTGGGTAGCAATCAGCGCCACCGGAATGGCGGCGGCGGAAAGTACCGCTGCCACGGTTCGTCTGATGCTGGCACGGATCTCGTCTGGTGTCGCAATATAGGGAATGGTGACGAGAGGCTGGCGGTCGAGCATCCGCACGAGTTCCGCGGGCCTGCGTATTGTCCCGTTGAAAAACTCGAGCAGCCCGATAAACGCCACAGCCAAGCCCATTCCACCCATCGCACCGAAGAGCGCGATGCGGCGGCGATTTGGGCTTTCCGGAGTCTCGGGCGGCGTCGCCCGCTCGAGCACGGAGAAGCGGCCGCCATCAGATCGTCTCTCGATCTGTTCGCCGATCATCGCCTCGGCGCGTCTTGCGATCGCCGTATTGTATTGTGTCTGCAGATTCGCGCGGTTGCGCTCGAGCGAATAGAGGACGGTCTCACTGTCGGGCGTCGCGCTGATCGATTTCGTCAGCTCGACGATGCGCTGCGTGATCGCCGCCTTCTCCCCGTCGATCACGCGCAGCCGCTCGTCGATATACGACAACCGCAGGTCGAGCGCGGAAAGCGCTCGCTCGTCGCCCGTCGAAGGACTTTGCGGCGCTGGCCTCGAGCGCAATGTGGCCTGCAGTGAGGCGATGCGCGCGCGAAGGACCACGATGTTCGGGCTGTCATCCGAAAAGATTGCGAGCTGCTCGGCAAGGGCGCGGTTCAGTTCCTGCAGCATCTGCTGTTCCGGCGTTGACGCCCTTCCATCGACCACCTGCCCGGTCAGGGCATAACTCTCGACAAGAGAGCTGCGCTTGGCGCGCAGATCGAACTCTTCGCGCTCGATCGCGATCAGTCTCTCCTGCTGGCTGGTTTGCTGGCCGCGCCGAAAATCAAGACTCTCGGGAAGAGTGTCTGCGTTCTCGTTCTTGTATCTGAGAATCTCCGCTTCGAGCCGATTCAAATCCGAGCCAAGTCTTGCAACCTCCTGATCGAAGAATTTCACGGTGTCCGCGGCACGGCCGGTCCGTTGCTGCTGCTGCTTGAGCAGGATCAGGTCAACGAGTTCGTTGACGACCCTCGCCGCCAAATCGGAGTCGGCTGCCGTGAAATCAACGCTCGCCACCGACGCGCTAGTGTCGCCAAAGGGCGAACTCAGTCCGATTTCCTCGAAGGTGATGCGGGACCGCATGTCGTCGACGATATCTTCATCAGAAAGTTCGTTCTTTTCTGCTCCGTAGACGCCGAGCTTGTTGGCAAGCGCCAGCAAATCGTCGCGCGTCGTGATCTGCTGGCGAATGATCTGCAGTTGCTGACCCGCCTGTATCGGGACCGCCAAACGCGCCAGTTCCGCAGGGATCTGCGGCGCCTCCACCAGGATCTTGGCGCTGGCGCGATATCGGGGTGGCAGGACGCTGGCGACAATGACGGCAATTGCCAGCACGGAACTGACTATCGCCACCAGATAAGGCAATCTTCTCAAAAGGATCGAAATATAAAAGCGTGCATCCGCGCCATTCATCCGAACACACCTGAACCTGAAAATCGGACACAATTGCCCACCGTCAATTGTCAGGCGGTTGTGGTTGACACGATAGATCGTCAATGGTGGATGACCCCTACCCGGCCACCTCCGGAGCTAGTTCTTTTGGTTAGGGCATCCCGCAGGCGTCGGAGTTCGGCGAACCGATTGGGAACGGTGCCGGCTGCGGCTCGCGCGCGCCGCCGCGCTGTCGCCCGTCTCCGTGTCAAAGAACCACACGCCGCTGCCCATCAGGAACAGGAACCATGCATATGCGGCAGTCCACAAATGAACAGTGGTCGCCCCAATGAAGAATGTGATCATGCATATGAGATAGGCAATGCGGTAATTTTGCATTCTTTCGTCGCGGATTTTCTTGGACGCTACTTTGATGACGATCCAGAGATACGACCCGAGCATCAAGGACAGGGCGGGCATGCCGTGCCTCATCGCGGTCAAGAGCCAAAAATTATCGACGCTGTCGGGGACCATCCATTGTGGCCGGACCCAATCATTGAATCCAATTCCGAACAGCGGGTGATTGCGCACCGAGGCGGATCCGAACTCCCATATGTAGAGGCGAAACCACCCTGTCTCCTTATCGAACGTGAAGTAATGAATGTAAAACTGGATGGGAGTCTGGTTGGATCCGAGCTCGACGACCACATATCCCGCCAACAGGAGACCCCAAAGAATCTTCCATCGGCTCTCGTACTGCCTCAGCAACCAATTCCATGAGATCATCGCAACCTGCAGGATCAATCCGGCGATGGGCGCCGAGGACATCGAGAGGACGACTGATCCCGCCACGACGGCCGTGAGCCATCTGCGTGAGGCCGCAGTGCGCCCGTCGTCCGCGACGAAGTGGGTCAACGCGAACAGACTCCCGCAAAAGAGACCGAACATAATGGGATGTATGAACGGACCCTGGACCCGCCGGAAGCCCCATCGCGGCTCATTCAGCGTGATCTCGACCGTGGGGAAGATGGCGCCGAATGCGGACAGGATCGGTTTACTGCCCGTGATCCATTCGTAAACTGCGAAGGGAAAGAGCAAGAGGATGAGCTTGACCATCAGATTGGTCACATTCCTGAAGTCGTCCGCATCACGAATGTAGCACCGCGCCAGAAGGTAGGCGCCGACGGTCTCGACGAACAGGATGCCGCCGGGCTCGGTTGCTGCCGAGAGGCCGTGGTTCACCGCTATGCTGATCCACGCCCAAAGACAAAAGAGAATGAGCCCGATATCGGCCGGACGAATGCGTCCCGCCCTGCCGCTCAGCCACATGACCAGGCAGGGCAACAGCGCGACCATTAGAACGGCGCGGTAGGGCGCCAGGCTCAAGGGACCCACCGGCACGATCCATGGGATGATCAGGCTGACGAGAAAAGTCGCGACCGGCCAAGGTAACCCTGTGCCTTGCGGCTGGGTCGCCGGATCGAACAGCCTCGGCGTCTTCCGTTCTGCGCTTGCGAAAGGTGCTCGCGGTAAAGTGCCTGCCCGTCCACCTGCCTTGGGCCGCAGATACAGTTTTGACATCGTCGCACTTTCCGAAGCAACAAGCGGAATGGTCCCGGGCCCTTCCCGAGCAGGCGGTGCGGCCATCGAGATTATACACGCGCCGACTGACCGCGCGATTGATCCATCTAGCGCATGCTGGTTCATCCGAACGGAGAAGCTCCCTCACCTTTCCATGCCCCGCCGGGGCCGGTACGATCAAACCCACGTTGATCGGCCGTGACCGTGGTCGATCGCTGGAGGTTGTCCGGCGACGATCGTTCATCTGTCCAGCGGTAGGAGAGCATCTCATGAGGCCATATATGCGCTTCCATGGTGCAACGGTCGTCCGCTCCACAGCCGTCGCGGGTCGCGTGGCATGCCCGGAGCCAGCATTGTCGCGACGGGCAGCCGGCTTCCTGATCGCCCGGAGCCCAACCGTCGCCGTGGTCTACGTCGGCCTTGCGTTCGCGGCCGTGACAGGTGCGTCCGCTCGGGACGCGTTCCCGACGCAGGCGTCGGCCGGAACCCCGCCCGGGTGGGCGCCGACGCGCTCGATTACCGGCGACTACTGGGTTCGCACAGCCGGAGCGGTCGTCGAGGATCTGCGGATCACCGATGGGAGCCTGATGATCGACGCAGCCAACGTCACCGTGCGCCGGGTGGAGATTCGCGGTGGCCGCATCGAAAATCGCCCGGGTAGCCGGTGCAACAATGGCCTGGTCATCGAGGATACGACGATTACGCGATCCGCGCGGCAAACCCGAGATTCCGACCAACCTGTGATCGGCGTCGGAGGTTATACGGCACGCAACGTGAAGATCGACAATGTGCCCGAGGGCTTTCGCGTCGGCGGCGGCAGCGACGGCGGGTGCGGGCCGGTCACAATCGAGAACACCTATGTCCGTATCGTGCCTCCGGACGTTTGCCACGACTGGCACGGTGACGGCATTCAGGGGTATGACGGCCCTTCATTGACCATTCGCAATGTCGCGCTCAAGCTCGTTGAGACCCGCGACTGCGGCGGCACCGCTCCCTTTTTCTACCCGAACCGCCAGGGCAACGAATCCGTCGATATCGACCGCCTCCTCGTCGACGGCGGCGGCTACGCTTTCCGCCTCGGCATGCCAGGGGCCGTCCGGAACCTGAAAATTGTCGATAACTCCTGGGGATACGGGCCGATCGACGTCAAATGTACGGCCGTGACCATCTGGCGCGCCGAAATCGTCACTCTTGATACAGACGGCCAACCCGTCGACCTGCGCACGCAACCTTGCAATACCGAAGAAGGCGGTTGAGCAGGCACCTGGAGTAATTCGATGCGCACTGGCGTCAACCATATCCTGCTCACGCGTTTTAACCTGCCCTCGGCCGGCGTGGAGAGCCTGATCCGGGCGAAGGAGGGTTGGCTGCGCGAGCGCATCGATCTCTTCGAGCGATATTGTTTGCCATCGGTCGCGGCGCAGACGAACCAGAACTTCAAGTGGATCGTTTATTTCGACCCCGCGAGCCCGGAATGGCTGAAAAGCCGCATCGCCGGTCATGTCGAGACCGGAATGTTCACGCCGATCTTCCGGGAGTCGGTGTCGCGCGAGGAGATGATCGGCGACATCGGAGGCGTAATCGAGCACAAACGCGAGGTGCTCATCACCACCAACCTTGATAATGACGACGGGATCGCGATCGATTTCATTGACAGGGTGCAGTCGGTCTCCAGTCGTTTCGAACGCGTGGCCATTTACGTTGCCAACGGACTGATCAGGCGGTCAGACCGCGTGTACCTACACCGTTATGCCCGAAACGCCTTCAACTCGGTGAGAGAGACGTGGACCTCGCCGGTGACCAGTTGGTCCGCGTGGCACACGGAATTGGGCGACCGCATGCCCGTTATCGAGGTCGACGGCCCGCCCGGCTGGCTGCAAGTGGTACACGGCTCGAATGTCAGCAACCGTGTCAAAGGCCGCCTCGTTTCCCCCCTGCGTTTCCGGACACAGTTCGGTCCCCTGCTCGACGGCGTCGTCGAGCCGCGCAAATCAGACCTCGCCTTCGATCGCCTCATATCGTTGCCGGCCCGCTTCGCCCGCGAGTCCGGCAGGGCCGCTGCAAAGCGCGCCGTGCTGGGGATTCTCGGCCGCGAAGGTCTGGGCAACGTCAAGCTTCTCTGGAAGTCGCGATTCGGATTGTTGCCGAAATCGTGAGCGTGCGGCCTGCTAGGTTAGCTTGTCCGGGCTTAGTTGCTCTACTCGATGTTTGCTCAGATCGTGGGTTCATCCGACACTGGCCACGGCCGATTTGGCCGCCTGTGGAATGTCGCTGCGGCAGAAGCCGTAATCACATCGGTGGAGGGGACGCCCAGCGGCTACCAATTTTAGCAGAAGATCATACACCGATTGCTGTCGTTCACTGAAGGCCAAAAGCTGTCAGGATCAGCTTTTGCAAACACTTGGGTCCATTCGATCGCAAAGGGCGCGCTATGCTCAGGATGCATCTCAAGAACCATGAATACTTGAGCGTTTTCAGCGGTGCGAGCAGGGTCTACACGACCCCCGCCGCCTATCATGCGAACCTGGATGTTGCGCCCGAAATCTCCGTCACTGTGGTGCCCGGCACCGGGGTCGATATCGAGCGCGACGGCCCATCGCGCAGACGGAGACGGCGCGATACGGAATCCCCACAGGACGCAGGCGGGATCGACGACCACCCTCTGGACGCAGAAATCAATGCGCTGCAGGACGCCGGGCCCGACAGGCCTCATGAGGACCATGAGGGAGAGCAGGCCCCGCAGGATACTGGCGGTGCGATCGAGTCCCCGCAGGACACAGGCGGACTGGGCGATTTCCCGACGGAAGACCAAGATCCGAACGAGCCTCACCACGACGGCGACAGGCTGCGCAGAGACCGACGCGAAACCGGTCTCGATAGCGCCCCTGAAGGCGCCGGCGGACTCGGCAGGCTGCTTGGTGACAGTATCACGACCGGCATTTCGGTCGAGAAGTCGGTTTCCGAGACTGACGGCGGCACGCAAACACCCACGGCCCCCTACCCGTCATGGACGGTGGGGGCGGCATCCAATCTTGCAGCGGGAACGTGGCTGGTCGGAGGTGGATCCAGCCTCTCGCCAAGTGCGGTGTTGAGCGCGACTTCCCAGCAGGCCGCGACGACGACCACCGCGGTGACGACCGCTCTTGCCGCGACGCCGAACAAGATCGTCTTGGAAAACATGAAGCAGGGAAACCCCATCAGCGAATGGGGTATCGACGGCGACGGCGATTCCAGCATCCAAGGTTTCGCGACTCAGATCAGCACCAATGTCGGCCAAACGGTCGATTTCAAGATCGCAACCGACTCGACGCGTTATCGCATCGACATCTATCGGCTCGGCTATTATGGCGGCGACGGTGCCCGCCTGGTGGCGTCGATCGACAAGTCGCTCACCAGCGCCCAGATACAGCCCCACCCCATCGTCGATATGTCGCGCGGGCTCATCGATGCCGGCAATTGGTCCGTCTCGGCAAGCTGGGCCATTCCGAGTGATGCCGTTTCGGGCGTCTACATTGCCAAATTGGTTCGCCTGGATGGTAGCGGAGGCGCAAGCCATGTTCCCTTCATCGTTCGCGACGACACCTCCACCAGCGATATCGTTTTCCAGACCTCGGACACGACCTGGCAGGCCTACAACGCCTGGGGCGGTGCCAGCCTATATTATGGAGAGGTACCCGTCGATCCAAACGACATAATCGGCTACATGCCGCCCAACTGCAGTTGTGGCCTGACCGCGATCGGTCGGGCCTATGCGGTCAGCTACAACCGCCCGATCATCACCAACACGAGCCCCATCGGCGGCACTCACGACTTCATTTTCGGGGCGGAGCATTCCGCGATCCGCTGGCTCGAGCAGAATGGCTACGATGTCTCCTATATTTCAGGTGTCGACGCGACGCGAAGCGGCAGCCTGTTGCTCAATCATCAGGCCTATCTGTCGGTCGGTCATGACGAATACTGGTCGGCCGAACAGCGAACCAACGTCGAAGCCGCGCGAGACGCAGGCGTCAATCTCGCCTTCTGGAGCGGCAACGAGGTCTATTGGAAGGTCCGCTGGGAAACCAGCATCGACGGAAACGGCACTCCGTACCGGACGATGGTTTGCTACAAGGAGACCTGGGGCACCGCGACCGACCCGAGCGCTACGGGTACGGGAACGTGGCGCGATCCGCGCTATGCTGATCCGGGACAGGAGCCGGAGAACTCGCTGACCGGTACCATGTTTACCGTGGACAGCTACCGCCAGGACATGATCACCATTCCTTACGACTATTCGAATCTTCGTTTCTGGCGCAACACGGATGTGGCGAATCTCCAACCGGGACAGACCCATTCCCTGGTCCAGAACCTGCTTGGATACGAGTGGGACTCCGATGTCGAAAACGGCTTCAGGCCCGCCGGCCTGATCAACCTGTCGCTCTCGACCGTTTCGGTAGACACTTATCTACGCGATTACGGCACATCGATCGGTTCCGCCGATGTGACGCACAGCCTGACGATGTATCGGGCCGAAAGCGGCGCACTCGTCTTCGGCGCGGGTACGGTGTTCTGGTCCTGGGGCCTGGATTCCAATCACGAAGGCGCGATAACGCCGACCGACCCGAACGTCCAGCAGGCGATGGTCAACATGTTTGCGGACATGGGCATCCAGCCGCAGACACTGGATGCGAGCCTGATCCTCGCGACGCAATCGACCGATTTGCTCAAGCCGACGTCGACGATTACTTCTCCCAATGTCGGGGCGACGTTTGTGGAAGGTCAGCGCGTCACGATCACCGGCACGGCGCAGGATTTCGGCGGCGGCATCATCGCCGGCATCGAAGTCTCCACCGACGGCGGCCAGCAGTGGTTCAAGGCGACGGGCAGGGAAAACTGGAGCTACAGTTGGGTCGTACAGGCGAGCGGCACCTACACAATCATGTCGCGCGCCGTCGACGACAGCCTCAATCTCGAAGCGCCGTCAGCCGGCAAGCAGGTGACTGTAACGTTGCCCTCGACCTCGAGCCTGTGGACGCTGGCCAACAAGCCGACCGTCGAAACCGTTCAAGATCGGGTCGGTGTGGAACTCGGCGTTCGCTTCCAGACCACGACCAACGGCACTATCGAGGGCATACGCTTCTACAAGGGGTTCTACAATGTTGGCCAGCACGTGGTCAGCCTCTGGAACGCCAACGGTACCCTTCTCGCCACCGGCGTTTCGACGGGAGAGCCGATTTCCGGATGGCAGACGGTAACCTTCTCGGCCCCGATCCAGGTTACTGCAGGCACGACCTATGTCGCATCCTACCACAGCGGCGGCTACTACTCGTGGACTGAGGGATATTTCAGCGGAGCCTATGCCAACGGTCCCGTGAAGATCGTCGACAATGGCGGAGTTTATGCCTACAGCAACAGCAGTACTTTTCCGGGAACCAGCTCTAACGGTATCAACTATTGGGTGGACGTGGTCTTCGACCCCGGCCCGAATACGGTGCCGGTCGCAGCCGACGACAGCGGCTTCGTCGGCTATCGTGACGGAACCGTGGCGATCCCCTTCGCCGCTCTGCTCGCGAACGACACCGACGCCAATAGCGATGCCTTGACGATCACCGCCGTCGGGAACGCCGCCAACGGCACGGTGACGCTGGACACCCAGACCGGCAATGTCATCTTCACGCCGACCGCCGGCTATGCGGGCCCAGCGAGCTTCACCTATACGATTTCCGACGGCCGTGGCGGCACGGACGTGGGCAATGTCAGCCTCACCATCGACGACGGACCCTCCGGCGTATCGCTGTTCGGACCGGACGAGGGGCCGACGGGCGGCAGTTTCAGCGACAACACCGGCCTCGAACTGGGCATGAAATTCGTTGCCTCCAGCAGCGGGACGATTACCGGTATCCGCTTTTACAAGGCGTCCGGCGATACCGGTTCTCATACCGGCTCTCTCTGGACCTCGACCGGCACCCTGCTCGGGACCGTGACGTTCATCAATGAATCGTTGAGCGGCTGGCAGACGGCCAAGTTCTCCAGTCCGATCCAGATTACGGCGGGAACGACCTACGTCGCCTCCTACCACACGCCCGGCACCTATGTGGCGAGCCCGAACTATTTTACGACCGCATACACCAATGGTCCGCTGACGGCCCTGTCGTCGACGACAAGTGGTGGGAACGGCGTCTATGCTTACGGAGCCGGGACGGCCTTCCCGACATCCAGTTATCAGGCCTCGAACTACTGGGTCGATGTCGTCTTCGATTATGCGACGGGCAACGTGGCACCGGTCGCCGCCAACGACAACGGGATCACCGTATACCACGACACGCCGCTGTGGATCGCCGCATCCGCCGTGCTCGCCAATGATACCGATGCCAACGGCGACATCCTTTCGATTACGGGTGCGAGCGGGGCGACGAACGGCACCGTGACCTTCGACAGTCAGGCAAACGCGCTCGTCTTCACGCCGACGACAGGCTATAGCGGGCCGGCGAGCTTCTCCTACACAGTCTCGGACGGCCGCGGCGGGACCTCCTCGGCGACCGTGAACCTAACGGTGAACCCTCCCTCCACGGCGACCTCCCTGTTTGCCTCGTCCGACACGCCGAGTGTCGCTGCCGTCAACGACCCGAGTTCTATCGAACTCGGCGTCAAGTTCACCGCTTCCGAGCGAGGCACGATCATCGGTCTGCGCTACTACAAGAGTGCGCAGGATACGGGCACGCATGTCGGCTCACTTTGGACCAGCACGGGTACGCTGCTTGCTTCCGCAACCTTCACTAACGAATCCCCCAGCGGGTGGCAAACGGTTACCTTCGCCCAGCCGGTGGAAATCTCGGCGGGCACGACCTATGTCGCAAGCTATCATTCCAACGGCTTCTATGCGGCAAGCCCGAACTACTTCACCAGCGGCCATTCGAACGGCGCACTGACGGCGCCGTCGAGCGCGACGAGCGGCGGCAACGGCGTCTACGCCTATGGCACGGGCAGCATCTTTCCCGCCGCGAGCTACAATGCCACCAATTACTGGGTCGACGTCCTCTACGACCAGCCAGTGCAGAACACCGCACCGGTGGCCAACGATGATTCCGGATTTTCCGCAACCTACAACACGCCCCAGTCGATCCAGGCATCGGCGCTGCTCGCCAACGATAACGACCCTGACGGCGATCCGTTATCGATCACCGGCGTCGGCAATGCGGTGAACGGATCCGTGACGTTCGACAGTCAATCGAACGTGGTCACCTTTACACCTGCGAACAACTATACCGGCCCGGCAAGCTTCTCTTACACCATTTCCGACGGGCTCGGCGGAACTGCTGCGGCCCAGGTCTCGCTCAACGTCATCACGCAAGGCGTCGAGCAGAACGTATTTGCCGCAAACAGCACGCCGGCGATCGAATCGGTGAACGACAGCGGCGCAATCAATCTCGGCATGAAGTTCCAGGCGGACGCAGCCGGTTGGATCACCGGCATCCGCTTCTACAAAGGCACCGACAATACCGGCCCGCATACCGGATATCTGTGGACATCGACCGGCACGCTGCTCGCAAGCGCGACGTTCACGAATGAAACCGCCAGCGGCTGGCAGTCGGTCAATCTTGCCGAGCAGGTCGCGATCCAGCCGGACACGACCTACGTCGTCTCCTACAGCACTAACGGGTTCTATTCGGCGACGAGCAACTTCTTCGCGTCCGAAGTCGCGAACAACAATCTGCGGGCGCTTTCGTCGGCCCAGAGCGGAGGCAACGGCGTCTATGCATATGGGGCCAGCGGGCTGTTCCCGACCAGCAGCTTCAACAGCACCAACTATTACGTGGATGTGGCGTTCAGGCCGCAACTCGTGGCGTAGGGGCTGGCATGGAGAGAGGAACGACGCGTGACGATCGACTGCCGGTTACGGTGCTTGCCGGCTTTCTGGGCGCAGGCAAGACGACGCTGCTGAACCATATTCTTCGCAACCGCGAGGGCTATCGCGTCGCGGTGATCGTCAACGACATGAGCGAGATCAGCATCGATGCGGACCTCGTTCGCGACGGGGGCGCCGACCTTTCGCGCACCGACGAGACGCTGGTCGAACTGACCAACGGGTGCATATGCTGCACGCTTCGCGCGGACCTGCTTGCCGAGGTTCGCCGCCTGGCGGCAGAAGGACGCTTCGACTATCTGCTGATCGAGGGCACGGGCATTGCCGAGCCTTTGCCGATCGCCGCGACCTTCTCCTTCAGGGATGAAACAGGTGCAGCGCTTTGTGACGTCGCCCGGCTCGATACCATGGTCTCGGTGGTCGACGCGGTGAACCTGCTCTCCGACTACTCGAGCACGGATTTTCTCGCCGACCGCGGCGAGGCCCGCGACGAGGACGACAAGCGCACCCTGATCGATCTTCTCGTCGAGCAGATCGAATTCGCCGATGTCGTGGTAATCAACAAGATCTCGGACGTGAGCGTCGAAACGCGAACGACGGTGCGCCGGATCATCGCGGCGCTTAATCCCGATGCACGCGTCATAGAGACCGATTTCGGTCGCCTGCCGCTCGCCACGGTCCTCGATACCGGCCTTTTCAGCGAGACGAAGTCGGCGCGACACCCGCTGTGGCACAAGGAACTCTATGGCTGGGGCGACCATGTCCCCGAAACCGAAGAATACGGGATCACCAGTTTCGTGTACCGGGCGCGACGTCCCTTCGATCCCGCGAAGTTCGAGGACTTCCTCGCGAAAGAATGGACGGGCCTCATTCGTGCCAAGGGGCATTTCTGGCTGGCGACGCGTCCCGACTGGATCGGCCAGCTTTCGATCGCGGGGACGCAGCGCCGCACCGAGGCAAAGGGCCTTTGGTGGGTATCGGTGCCGAAGGCGCACTGGCCCCGTTATCCGCAGTTCCGCGAATTACTCGATCGGCATTGGAGCGCCGTCTGGGGCGATCGCCGGCAGGAACTCGTCTTCATCGGGGCGGGTCTTGCCGAGACAGCGATCCGCGCTGCCCTAGACGACTGCCTGATCGGCGAAGAGACCGGCTTCGATCCGCAGCTTGCCCGCGGTCTGCGTGATCCGTTTCCAGCATGGCAGCACGCGCCTGCCGCATGATCAGCTCGAAGGTAGGGAGTAGAAGATGAGCACGGAACTTTATTCAGACGGCATCGGCGAGATCACTGTCACTGGAACGATCGTCAGGATCGACCTGATGTCGCTCTCCGCCACCGAACGGGATGAGAAGAACAACCCGAAGCCGGCGTTCCGGCAGCGGATCATCATGCCGGTGGATGCGTTCGCCAATGCCGTGGACCTTATGCAGAAGGCGCTTACCGGCCTCGTTGAGGCAGGCGCGGTTCGACGGATCGGCGATATCCAGAAACTTCCGGCGGGCGACACACAACAGGGGCAGATGACAGCCAACGCCTCACCGAACTTCAATTGATCCGAAGCGCAGCGATTTCTGGGGCGGGTGATGAGTACCAATCCGCATACCAGTCTTCAGTGTCTGGTCCTTGTCGCCCGTCACCATGGCATCGACCTTTCGCCCGAACGGCTGCTCCATGACTACGCATTGGGGGACCAAGCGGTCGCGACCCGGCAGCTCCTTCGCATGGCGAAGGATGCCGGTTTGCGTGCCCGGCACGTACATCTCACCTGGCGTTCGCTTTTTCAAATGGGTGGCGCCTATCCCGTGCTTGCCGAACTCGAGAACGGCAATTGGGTCGTCATCGCCGGCGTTGCGACCGACAGCGAGGAGGAGGCGATCCGTATTCTCGATCCGCTCGCGGCGCGCCCCGAATTCATTCTCCTGAATGAGAGCCAGTTTTCCAAGGCCTGGCGCGGCTCCGCGATCCTCCTGAAGCGCAACTACCGTCTCGGCGACGATGACCAGCCCTTCGGCTTTCGCTGGTTTTTGCCAGAGATCATACGCCAACGCGGGCTTTTCCGGGACGTGGCACTTGCGGCCATCGCCCTTTACGGGCTCGGCCTGACGACGCCGGTCTTTTTCCAGCTCGTCATCGACAAGGTGCTGGTGCATCAGAGTTACGCGACGCTGACGGTCCTCACCATCGGCATCGCGGTCGCCCTGGTCTTCGATGCCGCCTTCTCCTTCCTGCGGCGCTATCTCCTCCTCTACGCGACGAACAAGATCGATATCAGAATAGCAACACGCACCTTCGGGCATCTCCTGAACCTGCCGATCGCGCTCTTCGAACAGGCGTCCGCCGGTGTCCTCGTCAAGCATATGCAGCAGACCGGCCGCATTCGCGAATTTCTGACCGGCAGGCTCTTCCTCACCCTGCTCGACGGGCTTTCGCTCCTCGTGTTCGTGCCGATCCTCGCCCTCTATAGCGTCAAGCTCACCTTCGTGGTGCTCGGCTTTGCAGCGCTGGTTGGACTCGTCATAATGACGCTGGTAGGACCATTCCAGCAACGGCTCCAAGCCCTCTATCAGGCTGAAGGCGATCGACAGGCCATGCTCGTGGAAACGGTCCACGGCATGCGTACGGTCAAGTCACTGGCGCTTGAGCCGCGCCAGCGCCGAGTGTGGGACGACCATTCGGCGCGCTCGATCTCCGTGCGCTTTCGCGTCGAGAAGATTTCGACCTTCGCGCAGGCTATCACGGGGCTCCTGGAAAAGCTGATGAGCGTCGCGATCGTCGGGTTGGGCGCGCTCGATGTGTTCAGCGGGTCAATGACAATCGGTGCGCTCGTCGCATTCAACATGCTGGCCGGCCGGGTTTCCGGGCCGCTTGTCCAGATCGTCACCATGATCCACGAATATCAGGAAGTGGCGCTTTCCGTGCGCATGCTCGGCGAGATCATGAACCAACGCCCGGAGCAATTCGGGCGTGGACGTGGGCTGAGGCCCGATCTCAAAGGGCTGATCGAGTTCGACAGGGTGACTTTCCGGTACGGGCCCGACGGTCCTCCTGCACTCGACGATGTCTCTTTCACTGTTCCCGCGGGCTCCGTCTTCGGCATCGTCGGCAAGAGCGGCTCGGGAAAGACGACCGTCACCCGGCTTATCCAGGGCCTTTATCAGAACCAGCAGGGACTCGTGCGCATAGACGGCCATGACAGCCGCGAGATCGATCTCGTTCACTTGAGAAAGAGCATCGGCGTCGTGCTGCAGGACAATTTCCTCTTCCGAGGAACCGTTCGCGAAAACATCGCGGCGGCAAGGACGGATGCGAGCATCGAGGAGATCGCCGCGGCCGCGCGCATCGCCGGCGCCGAGGAATTCATCGAGCGGCTGCCTCGCGGCTTCGAAACCCTGCTCGAGGAAAATGCCTCCAATCTCTCCGGCGGCCAGAAGCAGCGTCTTGCCATCGCCCGCGCGCTGATCACCGATCCCAGATTGCTCATTCTCGACGAGGCGACAAGTGCTCTTGACCCCGATAGTGAGGCCATCGTCAGACAGAACCTCTCCAAGATCGCCGAGGGACGCACTGTCATCATCGTCTCGCACCGCCTGTCCACACTCGTCGATGCTGATGCGATCCTCGTCATCGAGCGCGGCAAGATCGCCGATATCGGTCGCCACGACCAGCTTGTTTCACGCTGCATGACCTATCGCCACCTGTGGTCGCAGCAGACAAGGCAGTCCGCATGAGCGCACACGGCCGGCAACCCGCAAATATCATCCCTGACGGCGACCTGATCGGAAGACGGCCGCTGCCGCCGATCATTGCGGAGTTTCAATCTGACGCGGTGGAACTGGAGGAACGCGTACCGCCGAGGATCGCTCGGCTGACGCTCTACGGCATCGCGGCCCTCATCGCCGCCGCGGTTCTGTGGGCCTCGATCTCATTGATCGACGAAGTCGTGGTTGCGCCCGGCAAGCTGGTGACGACAAGGCCGACCATTATCCTGCAGCCGCTGGAAACCTCCATCGTTCGTTCGATCGATGTGACGACCGGAGAGGTGGTGCGCGCGGGTCAGGCGCTCGTGATGCTTGATGCAACATTCAGCCAGTCGGATTTCGACCAGCAACGGGTAAAGCTTGCGGCGTTCGATGCGCAGATAAGGCGCATCGAAGCGGAACTCGACGACGCCGATTATTCCTTGATCGCGGGCAATTCGCCCGAGGAACGGCTGCAGCTGCAGCTCTTTGGTCAGCGGCGAGCATTTTATGTCGCTCAACTCCAGAATTTCGATCAGCAGATCGCGGGGCAACGTGCCGCAATCGAGGCCGGCAAGAGCCAGGAGGTCATCCTGCTCGACCGGCGGGAGAGCCTCACCCGGATCGAGAATGCGCGTGAGACGCTCTACAAAAAGGAGAAAGGTTCGCTCATCAATTTCCTCAGTTCGCGCGATGCGCGCCTCGACGTCGATGCCAATCTCTCGCAACTGCGCGGCAAGTCAGCTGAGGCCGAACATGCTCTGGCAAGGCTCAGGGCGGATCGGCAGGCGTTCATCGAGGATTTCCGTCGCACAACGACGGAGCAGCTCGTAGAGTTGCGCGGCCAGCGCGATACGGCGAGTACGGAATTGAAGAAGATGGAGTTGCGCCGCGAGATGGTGGCACTGACCGCACCCGCCGACGCCGTCGTGCTTGATCTTGCCCAACGCTCGGTCGGATCGGTCGTGCGCGAGGCCGAGCCGATCGTCACGCTGGTACCTCTCAACGTGCCCCTTGAGGCGGAGGTCGAGATCAATGCCCGCGATATCGGCCGCGTCACCGTCGACGAGGAGGTCCGCATCAAATTCGATGCCTATCCGTTCCAGAAATATGGCACCGCGTCCGGCTCGCTCCGGACGATCAGCCGCGACGCCTTCACGCCAAACCAGCAGGACGCGTCAGCGGGCCAGGCAGGGGCTCCGTTCTTCAAGGCGCGCGTTTCGCTCGGTGACAGCGAGCTCCGTGCACCGCCCGGGACCGTGCGCCTTCTGCCCGGCATGACGGTCTCTGCAGAAATCAAGGTCGGCCGTCGAACTGTTATTTCCTACTTCCTCTATCCGCTCCTGCGAGGTCTCGACGACGCAATCCGCGAGCCTTGAGCAAGTCCCATCCCCGGTGAATACCGCTGATGCGGTCCTTCGATCAGGCCGCATATGCCGTCGCCGGCGTCAATCTGCGCATGATCACCTTTTCGATCTCAAGCACGACCATTAAGACGAATCCGATGACGATGATCAGGACACCATCCGTGAGGGCGATCGGTGCGCTGTCGAACAAGTCGTGCATGAAGGGCGCATAGGTGAAGGCGAATTGCGCCGCGACGACGGCGGCTATCGCCGCAAGGACGGCGGGCGTTCCCATGGCGCCGACCAGGCTGAATGACGTCATGTGTAGGTAGCGGATATTGAAGAGATAGAAAATCTCCATCACCACCAGGGTGTTGACGACCATGGTGCGGGCCGCCGCCTCGCCATAGCCCTGATGCATCGCGTACTCGAAGACGCCGAACGCACCCAGCATGAACAGAAACGACACAAATACCATCCGCCAGACCAGGAAACGTGACAGGATCGGCGCACCCCGCATGCGCGGCGGGCGGCGCATCACATTCGGCTCGGGGGGCTCGAATGCGAGCACCAGCCCGAGCGTGATTGCCGTGATCATGTTGATCCAGAGTATCTGCACGGCCGTCAGCGGCAATGTGAGGCCCAGCATGATCGCCAAGACCACGCACAAGCTCTCGCCGCCGTTGGTAGGGAGAGTCCAGCCGATGACCTTGCGGATGTTGTCATAGACGGTGCGACCTTCGTGGACGGCTGCGACAATCGAGGCGAAATTGTCGTCGAGGAGCACCATCTGCGCCGCCTCCTTTGCCGCTTCCGTGCCTTTGCGGCCCATCGCGACGCCGACGTCGGCCTGCTTGACCGCCGGAGCGTCGTTGACGCCATCGCCTGTCATGGCGACGATGTTGCCGTTCGCCTGCAGCGCACGCACGATCCTGAGCTTGTGTTCCGGCGTGGTGCGCGGGAAGACGCTGACGTCCTCCGCAATTGTCCTGAGCTGCTCATCCGACATGGCGTCGAGCACTGCGCCTTCGATCGCCCTCGGATCATCGGCGATCGCAAGCTGGCGGGCGATGGCCACGGCGGTTCCGTTGTGGTCACCGGTGATCATCTTGACGGCGATCCCGGCCGAGCGGCACTGCGCCACCGCCTCGATCGCCTCCTCCCGTGGCGGATCGATTAAGCTGGTCACTCCCAGAAACGTCAGCTCGGCCTCGACCGTCTGGAACGACAGCCTTTCAACGTCTTGTCCGACGGTCCTCTTTGCAAAACCGAGCACGCGCTCACCGCCAGCGGCCGCTGCATCTATGCACCGCCGCCAGTAAGCGTGATCGACAGCGTTGGTGACAGCCGTATCCGCCTGGTTGGCGCACATTGCCAGCACGCGCTCGGGCGCTCCCTTGACGAAGACGTGGCGTACGCCGCCCGGATCGTCGTGCAGCGTCGCCATGAAACGATGCAGCGCGTCAAACGGGATCTCATCCAGTCGGCTCCACCTTTCCCGTTCGGTCTCCGGATGAAATCCGGCCTTCGCCGCAAGCGTGACCAACGCGCCCTCCATCGGGTCCCCGAGCACGGACCATTGTCCCTCGCGTTCCAAAAGTCGGGCGTCATTGCAAAGCAACGCCGCGCGGATCAGTTCGTCGCGCGCGGCGTCCGGCTGTGCTTCGCGGCCACCCGGCGACATCAGCCTTCCCTCCGGCGCATATCCGGAACCCGAAAGCTCCGTCACCCCGAGCGCCGTGACCACTTGGCGCACTGTCATTTCGTTTTTCGTCAGCGTGCCAGTCTTGTCGGAGCAGATCACCGATGTGGCTCCCAGCGTCTCGACGGCCGGGAGCCGTCGCACGACCGCGTTGCGTGCTGCCATCCGACGGACTCCGATGGCCAGCGTGATGGTGATGACCGCAGGAAGGCCCTCTGGCACCACACCGACCGCAAGCGCGACCACGACCATCAGGGCTTCGAGCCAATCATAGCTTCTCACCAGCACGGCGAAAGCGAACAAGGCTGCGGCCGTGCCAATCGCAAACCAGGTGATCATCCTCCCGAAATCGTTGACCTGGCGCAGCAGCGGCGTGGTCAGCGTCTGCACCCTGCCAATGAGGTTTGATATCCGCCCGATCTCGGTCTTGTCACCCGTCGCCACCACCACGCCATATCCCTGCCCGGTGGTGATGAGCGTCCCCGAATGGAGCATCGAGAACCGGTCGCCGAGCGAGGCATTCTCTGGAGCGGGCTCTTCTCTCTTTTCCGCTGCAACCGACTCGCCGGTGAGGATTGCCTCGTCTGCGGCGAGGCCGCGGACGCGCAGCAGTCTGGCATCGGCTGGGACCTTATCGCCAGCCTCAAGCGCGACCACGTCACCGGGGACGATGTCACGTGCATCGATCTTGTGGCGCTCGCCCTCGCGCACGACCGTGGCCTGCGCGGCGATCATGCTGCGGATCGCATCGAGCGCCTGTTCGGCCCGCCCCTCCTGGACGAATCCGACGACGGCGTTCACCAGCACCACGATCACAATCACGGCTCCGTCTACGACATGGCCCAGAGCCACGGCAGCGATCGCGGCGCTGAGCAGGAAATAGATCAGCGCGTTGTTGAACTGTGCGAGGAAGCGAAGCAGCGGGCGGGCGCGAGCGGTTGCCGGCAGTTCGTTCGGGCCGCAGACCTTCAGGCGGTGGGCGGCTTCGCCATGAGAAAGACCATCGAAGCCCGTCTGCAGCGCCGCGCATATGTCCTCGGCTGTCCTTGCGTGCCAGTGGTGAGGCTTCGCGTCAACAATAGTTCTCGCACTTGCCGTCTCCGTGGCCATGCCGCCGCTTTTCGGTTTCTCGAACATCACTCTGAACAGTCTCCAGTTCGCATCCGCTATATATTCGGGCGTCACTTCTGGAATACGTATGTGCCTGGAGCGTCCTCCTGAGCCCTGTAGCCGTCCACCGACACCCCCATGCTGGGCGCAGCGACGAGTTGCGCGGCTGAACGCGCCGCCAGCCAATCGGTCCACTCCCCCCACCACGATCCCTGCTTGGCTTGCGTCTTTTCCACCCATTCATCCGGGTTTAGGCAGGGGTCGTCGGTGCCCTTGACGGCCACGCGGTAGCGGCGATGCGGATGGCCGGGCTCGCTCACTATGCCCGCGTTGTGGCCACCGCTGGTCAGCACGAATGTCACCTCGGCGTCGCTGAGATAGTGGATTTTGTAGACTGACGGCCATGGCGCCACGTGATCCCGTTCGGTGCCGACGACGAACATCGGCACGCGAATGTTCTCGATGGCGGCGGTATGCCCCTCGACCACGAATCGGCCGGACGCAAGCTCGTTGCGGAGATACAGTCGTTGGAGATACTCGGCATGCATCCGGTAGGGCATGCGGGTAGAGTCCGCGTTCCACGCCATCAGATCGTTCATCGGCATCCGTTCGCCCATCATGTGGTCGCGTACAACACGCGACCAGATGAGATCGTTGGTTCTGAGGAGCTGAAACGCGCCCGCCATCTGGTCGGCCGACAGATAGCCACGGTTCCACATCATGCTCTCAAGGAAATGCACCTGGCTATCGTCAACAAACAGAGCGAGTTCGCCAGGCTCGGAGAAGTCCGTCTGCGCCCCCAACAGGGTCAAGGTCGCCAGCCGATCGTCGCGATTATGCGCCATGGCCGCGGCGGCGATGGACAACAACGTGCCGCCCAGGCAATAGCCCGCAGCATGGATTCTTCGTCCGGGGACGATGGCGTTGACGGCGTCGAGCGCAGCCATTACGCCAAGCCGCCTGTAGTCGTCCATGGTGAGATCGCGGTCGGCCGCGGTCGGATTGCGCCATGAAATGCAGAAGACCGTGTACCCCTTCCCTACCAGATACCTGATGAGAGAGTTTTCCGGCGAGAGATCGAGGATGTAGTACCTCATTATCCAGGCGGGCACGATCAGCAACGGCTCTGCGACCACGGTTTCCGTTTGAGGGGCGTACTGGATCAACTCTATGAGGTGGTTGCGATAAACAACCCTGCCGGGCGTGACCGCGAGATTCTTGCCGACGACGAAGTTCTCGGTGCCAACCGGGGAACGCCCCGTGGCGACGCGGCTGATGTCCTCCATCCAATTGCGGATACCCTCGGCGAAGTTCATCCCGCCTGTCCGAACGGTCTTCGCGATGACGTCCGGATTGGTGAACGGAAGGTTGGACGGTGAGAAGACATCGAGAAACTGGCGCGCGGCAAAGGAGACCACCTCCTCATGGTGCGGGGTGACGCCCGGCACCCGGTGCGTCACGTTGTGCCACCATTGCTGATTGAGCAGAAAGGCCTGCGCCCAGAAGCTAAAAGGCAGGGTTCTCCACCCGTCCGAGGCGAAGCGATAGTCGCCTGGCAAAGGCTCGATGCAAAGAGGCATGTCAGGTTTTGTCGCGACCGCGGCCAGATAGGAGAGAAGGCTGACAACATTGCTTCTCGCCTTCTCGGCGATCTCCATTTGTTTCCCAGGCGCCGATGCGAGGTGGATCGACCAATCGAATAGGGCGAGCATGAGGGCGGCAGGCGAAATGCCGCCGGTGAACTGCCCGATCACAGCCTCGCGCGTCCGGTCGATGACGTGGAAGACCTCGCTTCCCGCTTCGTCCTCGAAGGTACCGAGGGGCATGCCTGGCAGGCCTGGGGCCGAAGGCATCGGAGCTTGGGAGGAACCCATAAGCTTTCTCCGTCCATGGAGGCCCGGAAGCTGCGCGAGCCATTCCGCACTGGAGCCGTCACATCCTGGAGCCGCAATCCCGCAGCCGCGACGGTGTTTCCGCGTAAGGTCAACTACCAGAGTTTGTATCAACCATGGTTGACACAAATCAAACCGTGTTCAAGGGAAAATGAGCCTAGTGCATCTCACCGCGCGGGCGAATGGTTTGGCCCGCTACAGGTTTGGCCCGGCCGGCGGGCGCCGGATGCCGCTTGTGACGTCCGGAGCCCTGGCTTCCGCAAGCTGAGAGAGGAATTCATCCATGAGTGGAGAATTGCCAAAGCGACGATTGGCGCGCTCCGCGGCGAGTGAGAACTGAGGGTCCACCTCGGTGAGCTGCGCCATCGCGCGCTGCGCGCCCTCAACGTCTCCACGCTGGGTGAGCACTGCCGTGTGGATCAGCAGGCAATCCGCCTCGCGCGGCGCGCGGATCAGGCATTCCCGCAAGACCTGGTCGGCTTCATCGAGACGGCGGGCGGCGTAGAGTGCCTGGCCGTAGACATAGGTGTAGTATTCCGGTGCCATCGGATGCAGCCGCCGCGCCCGCTCGGCGTTGCGCACCGCCTCGTCGTAGCTCCCGAATCGGACCTGCGCCTTTGCCAGCGCCATCAGGCTGTCCGGGTCGTTCGGATTGAGTTCGACCGCCCGTTGCGCGGCCTGCATGGCACCGGCGTAGTCGCCTGCGACCGAAAGCCCGAAGCTCAGGACCTGATAGCCGACCGCAAGATTGGGATCGAGGCGAACGGCCTGACGCGCCTCGCTGAGACCAGTTTCCACATCGGTCCGGGTCGCCCTGCCGCTGAGGTTCTGCGCGAAGTCGACGATATAGGTCATGCCGAGATTGGCGCGCGCCGCGGCGTAGCCGGGATCGAGCTCAAGGGCACGATGAAGCAGCGCACGTGCGGCCATCAGCGCCTCGGCATCCTTCGAACCGTGCCTGTAGCGGTCACGCGCCTTGAGGACGAGGTCGTAGGCCTGAAGGTTTTCGGTCGGGCGTTCGGCGGCGTTCGATACCTCCGACTGGCGCACATAGGACACCAGATGCGAGACGATCTCGGCGGTCAGATCGGTCTGGAGCGCGAAGACGTCTTCGACGCGCCGGTCATAGGTGCGCGACCAGAGATGCGCGCCGCTGCGCGCATCGATGAGCTGCGCCACCACGCGAAGCTGGTCGCCGGCGCGCCTGGCGCTGCCTTCGACCACATAGCCGGCGCCCAGCCGTTCGCCGATCCTGCGGATGTCCTCCGCCTGGCCGCGGAGCGCAAAGGTTGAGTTGCGCGCGATCACCTGAAGCTCGGGGTTTCGCGCCAGATTAGCGATAATGTCCTCCGTCAGCCCATCGGCGAAATAGGCCTGACCGGCTTCGCCACTCATATTGTCAAAGGGCAGCACCGCCACCGTCGGCCGGGCATCGACAGGCTCACCGCCTGCGAGACGCACCAGGCCGTCGGTCAGATCCGTCCCGATCGCCCGCAATGCGGGCACCTGGGTGAAAGCGGCGACGGCGACGAGCCCCGCGGCCCCGATCGCGACAGGCAAAGCGGCACGCCGGCGGAGGGCCATCCGCCCTATCCAGCCCCGGCCGCGCGCCGGCTCTGCTTCGAGCCGCACAGCGTAGACGGCGAGCGGCTCGGTTATGTTCTTGGCCTGCCTTCGCCCGATACTGTAGAACAGCTTGCTGCGGCTCCGGTCGGCGCTGCGGACCACGGCCTCGCTCACGAAAATGCTGGCCGGCGCTGCCATGGCTTCCAGTCGCGAAGCGACGTTGACGCCGTCACCGAACATGTCGCCATTATCTTCTATGACGTCGCCGAGATTGATGCCGACACGCAGGTTAAATGGCCGCTCGACAAAGCCGTTCTGGATTTCGATCGCCGCATCGAGCGCCTCGTTGACGCTCGGGAAGGTCGCCAGGAAGCCGTCGCCGGTGGTCTTGAAGGTGCGGCCGCCGTGCTTCTCGACGGCAGGGATGATCAGTTCGCTGAAGGCCGCGCGCAGGGCCGCGTAGGTCGAGGATTCGTCCTCGGACATCAGTCGAGTGTAGCCGACGATATCGCCCGCTACGATTGCTGCGAGTTTGCGTTCCATCACGAGGCCTCGGCAGTTTTCGCAAGCATCTTCCTGGCACCACCCCTGCCCGTCCACTCAAAACTCTGTGTGTTGGCGCCCTGCCTTGCGGACGCATTCACGATACTTGCCGCTCGAGCAACGGCTTACGCGGCGGAATTACCCGCCGCTCACATTTTTCAACTGACCATCAAACCCGAAGCAGCGTCTTGATCGCCCTGCGCTCGTCCATGGCACGATACCCCTCCGCGACGTCGGTCAGTGGCACCTCGAGATCGAAGACCTTGCCGGGGTTGATCTCTCGATTCAGGACCAGTTCCATCAGATATGGCAGGTAACGTCGCACCGGAGCGGGACCGCCCAACAGGCTTTTCTGTGCGAAGAACAGGTTCTGCCCGTCCAGTTGCACACCGTGCGGCACGCCCACGAAACCTATGTGACCGCCCGGGCGGGCGCAATTGATCGCCTGCATCATCGATTCCTGCGTCCCCACGCATTCAAGCACCGACTCTGCGCCAACACCGCCTGTCAGTTCCTTGATCCGGGCCACGCCTTCATCGCCCCGTTCCGAGATGATATGAGTGGCACCGAACTCGAGCGCGAGGTCCTGACGACTCTTGTGGCGGCTCATTGCGATGATCGTTTCGGCTCCCATCTGCTTGGCTGATAGAACGCCCATCAGGCCGACGGCGCCGTCACCGACCACGACTGCGGTCGAACCAGGCTGGACCCGTGCCGCGTCGGCAGCATACCAGCCGGTGCCGAGCACGTCCGATACGGCCAGCAGGCTCGGGATGAGGTCTTCGGACGGCATCTCTGGGGTTGCAACGAGAGTCCCATCCGCAAGAGGTACACGCGCATAAGGCGCCTGTGCTGCAGACATGAACTCGCGCTGTTCGCAAGACGATTGGAAGCCGAAACGGCAGTGCGGACATGTGTTGTCGGAAATGCAGAAGGATCCCACCACGAACTGGCCCGGCTTAACGGTCTTCACCTCGTCGCCGACCTCTACAACCACACCGCAGTACTCGTGACCCATATGGGCCGGTCCATCCATCGACTGGAGCCCGCGATAGGGCCAAAGGTCGGAGCCGCAAATGCAGGAAGCCGACAGCTTGATGACTGCGTCGCTGGGCTTAAGGATCTTGGGTTCCGCTACTTCCTCGCAGCGGATGTCGCCCTTCCCGTGCAAAACAGTGGCAAGCATTGTTTCATTCCTTTCAATAGGATTTCAGGTGAGGTGTTCTCTGCGAAGCGGAAACTCGCCGCGCGTCAGCAAGGGCTCGACCCCGCCATCCAGGCGGCCGAGCCGGATCAGGTCGCTCGTGGAGCGGTAATTCCCATAGAAGAAGGCAAGATTGCCCCACGGGATATAGTAGCAGAGGTCGCCGGGAGCGGCATCGGGGAACGGTCCTCTGGCCTCCAGGTTGAGCCTGCGCGGGAGGTAGGCGATCTTCTCGTTGTTGGAGTAATCTGAGATCGTGAGATCAAGGGGCAGCATCGAGGCGAAATCGCGGGCCGATGGGTTGTCGTAGAGCGTCGCCGTGAAATCTTGATCGGCGAAGGCGATGCGTATCCTCATTCTCGTCTCCTTCTGAGCCCACGCCAGAAAAGGCATGGCGGCGCTGGCGACAGCTGCGCCGATGATAGCGCGGCGCGTCACCAAGGAGGATTGCCGTTTCATTTCGAATGCTCCCATTCGATCCAGGCCATCCAGGCGGCCAACGAGGAGCCAAGCAAAAGGAAAGCAGCGAAGGCGAACGAACTCCACCATCCAGTCCGATCGAACAGAAGGCCACCGGCAGCTGCACCGATCGTGATCGCAAACTGGATGACGGCAACCTGGAGGCCGCCGCCGGCCTCCGCATCGTCACGCAGAACCCGGCTCAGCCAAGTCCCCCAGCCGACCGGCGCCGCCGTGCCGAAGAAGCCCCATGCAATGAGCAAACCAGCGACCGGTAGCTTCATCGAACCGAGAGCGATCAGCAGAATGGCGATCGCAGCCATCACGAGCGGAATGAAGATCACGATCGAGTAGAGCCGCGTGGAGAGCAGCCGACTGATGCTCCAGGTCCCCGCAGCGCCCGCGAGCCCCATCGACAAAAGAACCAGGGACAGTGCCGTGATGGAATAGCCCGAGACGGACTCGAGGAACGGGCGAAGATAGGTGAACAGTGCAAACTGTCCCATGACCAGCAACAGGATCGCTGTCATGCCAAGCGCGACCTGGCGGCGTCCGAGAAGGCGAAAAACATTGCCTGTCGCCCTGCGCCGACGCGGCGGTAGCGACGGCATGCTCAGCCATTGCCAGATGAGCGCAAGCAGCGCCAAAGGCACTACTAAGAAAAACGCGCCCCGCCATCCAACGTAGTCGCCGAGAAAGCTGCCAAGCGGAGCCGAGATCGTGGCAGCGATGGCGTTGCCGGCGTTCAGCATGGCAAGCCCGTTCGGCACCGCGCTGTCCGGCAGGAGGCGCATGACGATCGCAGTGGACATCGACCAGAATCCGCCGATCGCGACGCCGAGCAGCGCGCGCCCCGTCATCAGTGCCGCATAAGTGGGGGCGAAAGTCACGATCAGACCGGAGACGATGAGCAGGAGCGAGAAGGAAGACATGACGCTCTTGCGATCGATGTTGCGCGTCAGCCCCGCTATGGAGAGACTGGTCATCACCGCAAACAGACCCGAGATCGAAATCGCTTGGCCTGCCTGCCCCTCGCTCATCCCGAGATCACTGGCAATCGGCGTCAGCAGACTGACCGGCATGAATTCCGAAGCGATCAGCACCGCGACGCAAAGCGTCATCGACGCTACTGCACCCCAGGCGGCAACGGGTTTGGCCAAAGTCTCATCGAATGTTGCCTGTACCATGTATCTATCGTCCTTGAAGAGCGAGCGGCAGGAATTTGCCTCTCGGCTCCATGTAGCAGCCGCACATCGATAGAATTAGCCCTCATAATTAGAATGGATTTATCGATGTGGAACATAAGTTCAGAGACCGCGCATCTGGATTTTTGAACGCGAGCGGCGGCGCCGACGGAGACCGAGATCCGCGCCGCCGCAACACACAGAATGGTCCAATCGACCTACTGTGAACCAAGGAACTCGATGATTGCCCGCCGCTCTTCAGCGCTGTTGAACCGCTGCGTCATCCGTGTGCCGCGCACCATGGCGGCGGGATTGCCAAGAAAGGTCTCCAGCGTTTCCGGTGTCCAGTTGACGCCGGAATCGCGAAGCGCGGCAGAGTACCGGAAGCCCTCAACGGTGCCGGCTGTGCGACCGACCACCCCCTGCAGATGCGGGCCAACACCGTTTCGCGGCGTTGCGATCTGATGGCACGCACCGCAGCGTTGCTGAAACAGCCGCTGACCGGGTGCGGCGTCCGCCTCCTGAGAGAGGGCAGGCGCCGCAATGCCTGCCGAAAGGAGAACGCCGAGAAGGGCTTTAACCGCGTTTTTCAACCGTCGACTCCCTTGAGATCGAGCTTGGAGAGTGGCAGGCTTCGAACGCGCTTACCTGCCAGAACAGAGACGGCGTTGGCGATGGCCGGCGGCACACCCGGCAAACCAGGTTCGCCAATGCCGCCCATGGGAGCGCCGCTTTCCACGATCCGCACATGGACCCGCGGCATGCGATCGGGCGTCAGGATCGAGTAGCCGTCGAAGTTGCGGGCCTGCGGCACGCCGTCGACATAGACGACTTCCTCGAGGAGAGCGGAGGAAAGGCCGAGCGCTACGGCCGAGTTCACCTGGGCGTCGATGATCGCGGGATTGACGATGCTACCCGGATCGATCGCGACCCAGACGTCGTGGACAATGATCTCGCCTTGCTGCAAGGAAACTTCGGCGATCGTCGCGACCTCGCTGCCGAAGGGCGAGGCCATGGCTACGCCACGGGCGCGCCGCGTGCCGTCCTCCGCCGTGAACGGCCCACGCCGCCAGCCTCCCGAGAGTTCCGCGACTGTTTCCAGCAACGTCCTGTGGCGTGGGCTGTCGGCCAGCAGGCGATGCCGCAATTCATAAGGATCCTGCTGACCCGCATCGGCCATCTCGTCAAAAAATGTCTCGTAGAAGAAGTCGTTCATCGAGTGGCCGACGGAGCGCCAGAAGCCGATGATGGCCGGATCGTCTACGTGTATCTGGCCGATACGCCGGTTGGGGATCGCATAGACCTTGCCGGCAATGCCCTCGACCGCCGAGCCGTCGACCTTGTCCGGCTGACGCCCGAACCAGCGGCCCGTCGGTCCTTCTCCCACGGCGACGGCAGAGAGCGCTACCGGCATTCCGCTGGCATCCAGTCCGGCGCGGAACCGCACCGCTGCCATGGGCCGCAACGTGTCCCGCAGGAACTCCTCCTCGCGGCTCCAGATAAGCTTGACGGGCCGATCCACCGCCTTTGCCAGTTGGATGGCCTGCGGGAACGGATTGGCCGTTTGATAAAGAAAATGCCGTCCGAAGAAGCCGCCGAGCATCGGCGAATGGATAATGACCTTCCCAGGCGCGATACCTGCCAGCTTCGCGGCCTCGGCCTGAAACATTTCGGGTGCCTGGTTGGGAATCCAGAGTTCAAGCGAACCATCGTCGTTCCAACGGGCAAGTGCGGATGGCGGCTCGAGCTGTCCATGAGCCAGATAGGGCGCGTCATAGGTCGCCTCCACCACGCGCGCAGCACTTGCGAGCGCGCTCTGTGCGTCCCCCTCCGTTTCAAAGGCAAGCCCGTCGCCGGTCGTCGCCTTCAACTTCGCCATATGTGCCTCGGTGGAGAAATCGGCCGGCATCGCATGCGCCGTTCCGGCGGCCTCGGTCCAGGTCACCTGCAGAGCTTCAACCGCCATGCGAGCACGCCACCAGCTATTGGCGACCGCGGCGACGGCACCCGGCAGCCGGTGAATGGAATGAACGCCCGGCATTCCGCGGACTTCGGCTTCGTTCTGCAACACACCTGGCTCCCCACCGAGAAGGGGGCTGTGCTGCACGGCGGCAAAAAGCATGCCGTCAACTTTCAGGTCGATTGTATATTGGGCCTTCCCCGTCGACTTATCGCGCACATCAAGCCGTTTGACCGGCTTGCCGATCCAGCGGAAGTCGGCACGATCACGCAGCACGACTTCGGTCGGGAGAGGCAAGCCGGCGGCCGCATCCGCAATCTCTCCGTATGGAATTGCCCGTCCCGAGGCGCTGTGCACAACGCGCCCCGGTTCGGTCGACAACTCCGCTACGGGCACACTCAGCCGTGCCGCGGCGGCCCGAAGCAGCATATGGCGCGCGGAGGCGCCGAGCTTGCGCATGGCGTCGTAACTCATGCGGACCGACATGCTGCCGCCGGTAAACCGCCCGCCGCCGGTCAGGAGATAATCCGGGCCGGGAGGTGCTCCCTCGACGACAAAATTGGCCGGGTCGACATCCAGTTCCTCGCCGACGATCTGGGCCATGGCGGTGAAGATGCCCTGCCCGCCCTCAATGAAGGCGCTGCGGAACAGGACGGTGCTGTCGGGGCGGATCTCCAGAAAGGCCGCAACCCGCGTGCCGGGGGTAACGGACGCGGCGGCCTGCGCCCTGGCACGGCCAGTCGGCAAAGTGACGCCAAGCACGAGCGCACCGAGCGAGGCGCCAAGGAAGCCGCGACGCGACAGCTTGAATGGCTTGCCGTTCTCGCTGGTCATGATTTCAGAGGCAATGGGCGTCATGTCGTTCATAGCGGACCTTTCAATCAAGCCTGAGCAGCCTGCCGGACAGCAGCCGCGATTGCGTTGTAGGTGCCACAGCGACAGAGATTGACCATCGCCGCGGCGATGTCCTCGTCGGTCGGTTGAGGGCTCTGCTTCAAGAGCGCCGTTGCCGCCATCACCTGGCCCGACTGGCAGTAGCCACATTGCGGTACTTGATTGGAAACCCACGCTTCGACGACCTTCTGGCCGACGGAGTCTTCCGTGATGGCTTCGATAGTCATGATCTCGGACCCCGCGACGCTCTCGACCGGCGTGACACAGGAGCGCGTCGCCTGGCCATCGACGATGACCGTGCAGGCGCCACACTGCGCAAGACCGCAACCATATCTGGTCCCAGTCATCCCGAGTTCGTCACGAAGAACCCAGAGCAACGGCGTCTCCGGCTCGATATCGACCTGATGTTTCGTCCCATTGATGGTGAGTTCCATGGCGGTGTCCTCAATGCAGTTTGCGCGAAAACGGGTGTCGAAACAGAGCGGACCGTTTCAGAGGGAGGACGGTAGCAAAAGCAATTCCTATGGATTAGTAGGCCTAGCTCACTTAAATTTATCGACGCTAGCCATAAATCGAAAACGAGTATCTGGACTGTGAGTGATGGCCAAGGAAGACTTCAATGACCTGCTATGGTTCCTGGCCGTGGCGGAGGAGCGCAGTTTCACGAAGGCGGCTGCCAAGCTCGGCATAACCCAGTCGACGCTGAGCCACACGATCAAGCGCCTGGAAACGCGCATGGGCCTCAGGCTGTTGGCCCGTACCACCCGGAGCGTTGCATTGACGGAAGCTGGCGAGCGCTTGCTGCATTCGCTGGCGCCGCGGGTAGCCGCCATACGCGATGACCTGACGGCGCTCACTGCCCTTCGCGACAAGCCGTCCGGCACGATCAGGATCACGCTGTCCGACCACGCTTTGGAGAGCCTGGTCTGGCCCAAACTGGAGCCGATCCTCTCGCAGTATCCCGACATCAAGCTTGAACTCAGCAGGGACAATGGCTTGCGGAATATCGTCGAAGATGGGTTTGACGCAGGCATTCGCCTCGGCGAGAGCATCGAAAAGGACATGATCGCGGTCCGGATCGGACCGGACTGGCGCCTTCTGGCTGTCGCGTCGCCTGAATATCTGACAAACCGCCCGCTACCGCGCCATCCCCAGGAACTGATCCAGCACAACTGCATCAACCAGCGCCAGACAACGAGCGGTGGGCTTTATGTCTGGGAGTTCGAGAAGGACGGGCAAGAGCTTCGCGTCAGGGTCGACGGGCAATTAACCTTCAATAGCTCCTACTCCATAGTCGATGCCGCCCTGAAAGGTCACGGCATAGGTTATGTGCCGGACGACCTTGTCATGGAACACATCAGAGCGGGGCGCTTGGTACCCCTGCTCGAGTCCTGGTCGCCTCCTTTCGCCGGGTACTACATCTATTATCCAAGCCGACATCAGAACTCCCCAGCATTCAAGGTCGTGGTCGATGCGTTGCGGCTCCACGCTGTCTGATATTGGAGAAAGCGATCCCGAGGTCCGGAACAAGGGGCGGGCGGGGGTGTTAACCGGACGACTATCGTGTTTGAAGCTCCGCCTTGTTTCCGCGAGACCAAGATGGCCATCCACTTCAATCATACGATCGTGTGGGCTCAAGACAGTAAGGCCTCGGCAGATTTCCTGGCTGACATGCTAGGATTGCCAGCGCCACGGCGCTGGGGGCCCTTCCACATGGTTACCACTGACAACGACGCCAATCTCGACTATATGGATGCCGAAGGTGAGAGCGTGCGCCAACACTACGCCTTTCTCGTCGGCGATGCCGAATTCGACGCGATTTTCGATCGAATTCGCGAGCGGGACCTGCGCTACTGGGCTGATCCCGGCCAGAGAAAGCCAGGCGAGACCAATGACCACGATGGTGGACGCGGTCTCTATTTCGAAGACCCGAACGGCCATTTGCTCGAAATCATCACGCGTCCCTATGGCAGTGGCGGCTGGAATCCGTGAGCCTAGCGCGAAGAACAGCGCGGCGTCGCGCTGACCGCCGCCGCACACCGAAGTGAATCAACGCCCTCAATGCGATTTTAGGAATTCCATAAGTGCCTTGCGGGCATGGTTGTCTGCAAGTCCAGGATAGCCCGACATCGCCGTGCCGGGGACGACGTGTTCGGGTTCGGCAATGAAACGGTCGAGCAAGGCCGGACTCCAGAAACCCTGCTCTTTGGCGAAAGCGCGCATGGCCGGCGAATACTTAAATCCCGGCTGGGCCGCGATGGGTCTGCCCACGATGCCGGAGAGATTGGGACCTTGCAGGCCCTTCGTCTCGCCCGCCTGGACGGAGTGACAGGAATAACACTGGAGAAACGCCCGCTCGCCCGGGTCGCGCACCTCTTGCGCGGAGCCGTCAGCAACTGCCGAAACAAGAAGTGCTGCAGCTGTAATCGCAAACCTCATTCGGTCTGATCGGTGCGGATCACGATCAACCGGTCGGCGCCGGACTCGGGCAGCCAAACCTCACCCTTCCGGCCGTTTATCTGGCGGACATTGGCGCCTTCCTGAGACTTGGGAAAGGTCGTGAATTTCTCTGTACGTGGATCGAAGGCATGGATCGCATTCCCGCCAAAATCCGAGACCCAGGCGACATCGCGCTCGTCCACATAGACCGCGTAGACGCGCGGATCGTCGCCGGGCACCCGCCAGGCCTTCCAACTCTTATCGCGCGGATCATACATTGACACCTGTCCCGAGTTCCATTCGGAGATCCAGAGCCGCCCCTGGCTGTCCGACCAGACGCGGCGCGCGCCCTGGTTTTTGGTCGGGGGTTCGATCACCTCCGCTCCACCGCTCTCATGGTCGATCCTTGCCAAGTAGCTGCCGGCCAGCGACACGAAATAGACGTCTCCGGCCGGGGTCGCAGCAATGCCGTAGGGACCGCGTCCCTCCGGAGCCTCAAAGACTTTCATGTCGCCCGTCGCGGGATCGAGTCTCCCGTATATTCCGTTCTGTCCCGTGAACCAGAAGATGCCGTCGCGATCGAAGGCGCCCGTATTGAGATTGGCATAGGCGATGTCCTGCGGCAGCGCCCAGACTGTGGTCTTCTCGGTCTTCGGGTCGAAGCGCACGATGGCATTGAGGCCGCCGTCGGTGATCCATGCCGCGCCATCCGGCCCCTGGATGACACCGTGCGGGCTGGAGCCTTCGCCGAGCGGCACCTGGCGGACCTTGCCAGTCTCGGGATCAAGGATGCCAAGCGCGCCCTGGTGCTGGGCCGTGTACCAGACACTTCCGTCCGGCGCGGGTGCGACATCGTGGGGGTGCGCGCCCTGCGGCAGGTCGTAGACCTGCCGTTCTTGCGCGAAAGCCGAGATGGCGGCAAGGCCGGCGGCGGCGATAACGACGATACGAATGAGGCTGCGCATGATCACCCTCCCGCGGCTGAGGTCGCAACCATTACGTTACCACTGTGTACTTCGCGGCAATGACGAGAATGGCAATCGCTCATTCACGATCGCGCGACTGCTCGCGACGTTCCTCGGCAGGCTGAGATCGTGACATTCTTGTTGTGTTGAAGCCAAGAGCGGCAATACGCGGAACATCGGCCCTTGACGGGTGTTGGGTTGGAAAAAGCATGTCCCGAACGCGCAGAACGCGACCGGCGACGTGTCGCCAAGCCTAGCTACGATGATCAACCAACCAAATGATCCAGTCGATAAGAACGTTGTGACGGTGTTCGGCGGAACCGGCTTCCTTGGGCGGCGGATTGTGAGCCGTCTTCTGGACAAGGCTGTCGTTGCACGTGCCGTCTCGCGTCATCCGTACAGGAACAAGTTGGATAACGCGTCCGGCAAGAGGCCACCTCAGCAGATCGAGGCCGACATATTGGACCCATCCTCGATGGCCGCTGCGGTGGGCGGATCTCGCGCGGTTGTGAACGCGGTCAGCCTTTATGTCGAGCGCGGTGAGCAGACCTTCGAGCGTGTCCATGTAGAAGCCGCGGCCGATCTGGCGGCCGCTTCACGGGATGCAGGCGTCGAAAGATTCATCCAGATTTCGGGCATTGGATCGGATGCAAAGTCCCGTTCGCCTTACATTCAGGCCCGGGGCCGCGGCGAGGAGGCGGTGAAGGCGGCGTTTCCGGGCGCGGTGATCGTGCGTCCCTCTGTCATGACTGGACCCGATGACGCGTTCATCACAACGATCGCGAGGCTGGTACGCCTCCTCCCGATCTATCCGCTGTTCGGCGAAGGCAGCACGCTGCTGCAACCGGTCTATGTCGAGGACGTGGCGGAAGCCGTGCGCCGCTTGGCCCTGGGGCAGAATTCTACCGATGCTTCGATTTTCGAGTGCGCCGGTCCGCGCATTTATTCCTATCGGGAGCTCGTCCGGGAGATCGCCACCCAACTCAAGGTGCGGGTAAGGACGGTGCCCGTGCCATTCGCGGTATGGAGCATATTGGCGACTGCCACGGAATTTCTTCCCGCCGCGTCCCTGACGCGCAATCAGGTCGATCTCATGCGTCTTGACAACGTCGCGGCAAAGGATCTGCCGGGCCTCAAAGAACTGGATATCCAACCCCGTGGCATCGAGGCGGTCATCCGCATGATCGAGCATGAGGCTTGAGCCGGAACCTTACGGTGCCTGCGAGGTTGGTCCGACTGAAAAGGAGGATATAACCATGGCCAGATGCGACCAGTGCGGCAATGACTATGATAAGGCTTTCCAGGTGAATCTGGGGGATCAAACCTACACTTTCGACAGTTTCGAATGCGCTATCCAGAAACTTGCTCCGACATGCCCGCATTGCGGCGTGCGAATCGTCGGGCATGGAGTCGAGCAGGGCGACACTATCTATTGCTGTGCGCATTGCGCGTCTCAGGAGGGAGCCGACGCCCTTACCGACCGCGCGCCTTGACCGGTTTCGCAAGGACCTCTTTGAGGGCGCCAACCCGGATGATCGGAATCCACAGCGGAAGCTGCCCTCGCCTGGCACGACAAGATGCCGGCCGCTTCATCGCGACCGACAATTTAAGCGATTTCCCCGAGCATTTCTCTGCCGGCTGAATCTTGAAGCGTGGAAGCTGTTTCAGAGACGTTGCGGCTGGCCGCTTTCGGCGGAGGAGAGAATTGCGTTGATAAGGCGGTGAACCTTCAACGCCTCGCGCCCGTTCACACGTGGCTCTCGTCCAGCCTCGACGGCATCGAGGAAATCGGCGAGGACCGCACGATGATGGTGGTGCGGGAAGGCCATGGGATCGGCGCCGGCACCGCCGGCGGCTTCGTCTTCGAGTGATAATTCCGTGCCATCCTGGAAGGAAGCGACAAGGCTTCGCCCGCCGAGACGTGCCATGCCGCGCGTGCCGATGATGTCGATCTCGTCCGGATAACCGGGATAGGCGCAGGTCGTAGCACTTACCGATCCGATCGCTCCGTTTGCGAAACGGATGGTCGCCATTGCGAGGTCCTCGGTCTCCATGCGGTGCACCTTGCTGGTTGCCGCATAGGCTGTGACCTCCTCCGGAAGGCCGGCGAGCGAGACCAAAAGATCAAGCGTGTGGATGGCCTGGGTAAGAAGCACGCCACCGCCATCGCGAGCGCGCGTGCCGCGTCCCGGCTGATCGTAATAGCTTTGTGGCCGCCAGTTGTGGAGACGCGCCGAAGCACTGACGATCTCGCCTAGGCGCCCCTCACCGATCAGTTTCGCAAGCGCTTCGCTGACAGGGCGGAAGCGGTGCTGGAACACGATGCCGAGCTTTATGCCGGCGCGCTCCGCCGTCTCGACTAGCGCCTCCGCACGCTCCTGCGTGACCTCCAGTGGCTTTTCGAGTAGCACATGCTTACCGGCTTCGGCGGCCCGCCGCACGAGCTCAAGGTGCGTATTGGGTGGCGTCAGCACCATGACCGCGGCTATCGACGGATCACGGAATATCGTTTCGGCGGCGTCACAGGTCGCGAAACCATAGGTCTCCGAAAATGTTTTTCGCCTCGCAGGAGTCGGGCTGAAAGCGGCAGCGACCTCAACCCTGTCCTTGAGGTCGAGCAGGCTTTTGGCATGCGGCGCCGCCGCCATGCCGAGCCCTATGAGACCAGTGCACGGCTTTGCCATTTCGGTCCGTCCTTCAGCCAAGAATTCAAAGCGTGCGCATGACGCATCCCCACGCGCTTTCTTCTGAGCTCTGTTTACGACGGGATATCGTCCGAGCGCAAGAAATTCATCATACAACTTGATAAATTTGGTATGTTGACATTATGCCTTACAAGCTCTAGCCATAAAGAGCCTGTTGGAGGAGCGGGTCAAAATGCAGGGGATGATCGATCTAGATCTTCTGTTTCCGGGAGAGTGCACACGCGCCCTTGCCCGCAGCCTCTATGCCGAGGTCAACGGCCTGCAACTCCGCAATAGTCTGGAAGGCATGCGCCGCTTCAATGACGACACCCGAGCGTTTCTGCCATCCCCGCGCGCCGCGATATTGCGCGCCGGGTGGAGTGCACGCTTCTCGCGCGTGTCGTCGCGCGACACCGCCTCAGGGAGGAACGGGCGTAAGAGCTCGAGCGGGAATTGCCTGAGGGCTCGCAAAGCAGGCGAACCGCGATGAGACATCAAATCATGCGAAACGGGAGGAAAGCATGAAAACCTTAGTTAAACTGGCGGCGGGTCTCTTGGTTGCCGCTTCATTCATGGCTAGTGCGGCCAGCGCCCAGACGGTGCTTCGCTCGTCCGACACGCATCCGGACGGGTATCCGACGGTCGAGGGGGTCAAATATTTCGGTGAGCTGGTCAAGGAGCGCACCGGCGGCCGCTACGCCGTCGAGGTCTATCATTCCGCGCAGCTTGGCGAGGAAAAGGACACGATCGAGCAGGTGCGCTCCGGCGTGATCGAGCTGAACCGCGTATCGATGGCGCCCTTCAACGGCACCGTGAAGGAATCGATCGTTCCGGCGCTGCCCTATCTCTTCCGTTCGGAAGAACACATGCACAAGGTCATGGACGGCGCGATCGGCGATCAGATCAAGAAGGCCTTCGAAGGCGCAGGGCTGGTTGTGCTTGCTTATTACGACGCCGGCTCGCGCTCCTTCTACAACAAGCAGAAGCCGATCACTTCGGTAGCCGATATGAAGGGCCTGAAGTTCCGCGTCATCCAGTCCGACATCTTCGTCGACATGGTGGCAGCGCTCGGGGCAAACGCCACGCCAATGCCCTACGGCGAAGTCTACTCCGCCATCGAAACCGGCGTCATCGACGGCGCGGAGAACAATTTCCCGAGCTACGACACCGCCAAGCATTTTGAGGTGGCCAAGAACTACTCGCTCGACGAGCACACAATTCTTCCGGAAGTGTTCGTGATGAACAAGGCCGCCTTCGACAAGCTGACCCCGGAAGACCAGGAGATCTTCAAACAGGCCGCCAAGGATAGTGTCGCCAAGCAGCGCGAGCTCTGGGCCGCCAAGGTCAGCGAGTCGCGCGCGAAGATCGAAGCGGCCGGCGCCAAGATCACCACCCCGGACAAGCAGGGTTTCATCGATGCCATGAAGCCGGTCTACGAAAAGCACATCACCGATCCGGTCCTCAAGAAGATGGTCGAGGACGTGCAGGCGGTTCAGTGACGAGACCGACGGGCAGGCCTACAGCGCCGCGCGTCTTATGAGACGCACAAAGGCCGCTGTAGCACTTTGAATAGCCTGCCCGTCTCTTTGAAGGAATGATGATCGTGTCTACCGCATTGGCAAAAACAGGCCGCGCGCTGTCCCGGCTGAGCTCGCTCTCGCTGTGGCTCGCGGGCATCGGTCTTGTCGTGATGACGGCTATTGTCGCATGGCAGGTTTTCTGCCGCTACGTATTGAATGACTCGCCGAGCTGGACCGAGCCCGGCGCCGTCATGCTAATGAGCTGGTTCATCTTCCTGGGCGCCGCGGTCGGCGTAAGGGAAAACTACCATCTCGGTTTCGACGTGCTTCTCTACGTAGTGCCAAAAGGCGGCAAGAAGTGGCTGCGCATGATCTCGGATCTGGTCGCGCTCGCCTTCGGCATCGGCATGGTCTGGTACGGAATCGAGCTCGTCCGCCTCACCTGGGACACCATTCTGCCGTCGCTGCAGATCTCCGGCGGTTGGAGCTATGTGCCGCTCGTCGCGGGCGGCGTCCTCATAAGCCTGTTTGCCCTGGAGCGCATCGTTCTGCGCCTGGCGGGCGAACCAATCGACGACCTCCTTGACGAAATGCCGCCGGCGGAGGTTGCCGCCGAACTCGACACCGCGAACGTGAAGGCGTGATGCGATGGATATGATGATCCTCTTCGGCGTATTCACGCTGCTGATGCTGATCGGCACGCCGATCGCCTTCTGCCTCGGCGTTGCGTCCTTCGCGACCGTGCTCTATCTGGGGCTGCCGCCGCTGGTGATCTTCCAGCGGCTGAATTCCGGCATGAGCGTGTTTTCGCTGCTCGCCATCCCCTTCTTCATATATGCCGGCGACCTGATGGTGCGCGGCGGCATCGCGCAGAAGATCGTTGCCTTCGCCGCCTCGCTGGTCGGGCATATCCGCGGCGGGCTGGGGCAGGTCAACATCGTCACCGCGACGCTCTTCGGCGGCATTTCCGGTTCGGCGGTAGCGGAAGCCGCGGCGGTCGGCGGGCTCATGATCCCGCAGATGAAGGAGCGCGGCTACGGCACCGACTATGCGGTCAACGTCACCTCCATGGCGGCATTGATTGCACTGATGCTGCCCCCATCGCACAACATGATCATCTATTCGATCTCGGCGGGCGGCAAGATCTCGATCGCAGATCTTTTCACCGCCGGTATCCTTCCCGGTCTCCTCTATGCGGCTGCACTGATGATGACCGCCTATTTCGTGGCGCGCCGGCGCGGCTATCCCACAGAGATTTTTCCCGGGTTTGGCAGGGTCGGCCGTTACCTGCTGGTCTCGATTCCCGGCCTGCTGCTCATCGGCATCATCTTCGGCGGCGTCCGCTCCGGTGTATTCACGGCAACCGAGAGTTCCTGCATCGCCGTTCTCTATGCTCTCGCGGTAACCGTCTTCGTCTATCGCCAGATGACCTGGCAGGATTTCGTCCACGCCACCTTCGGCGCCGTGCGCACCACGGCCATGGTCCTGCTCATCATCGGCATGGCCGCGGCCTTCTCCTGGCTGATGGCCTTCCTCAGGGTGCCGGCCGCGCTGATCGACTGGATGAACACGATCTCGGACAATCCGATCATCGTGCTCCTGCTGATCAACGTCCTGATGCTCTTTCTCGGCACCTTCATGGACATGGGGCCGACCATCATCATCTGCACTCCGATCTTCCTGCCGGTGGCGATGGCCTATGGCGTCGATCCGGTTCATTTCGGGGTGATCATGATCCTGAACTTCGGCATCGGGCTCAACACGCCACCCGTTGGCGCCGTGCAGTTCGTCGCCTGTGCGGTCGGAAGAATCTCCGTCTGGGAGGCGATGCGCAGCATCTGGCCTTTCTACCTGGCGGGGTTGGTCGTCCTTGGGCTCGTCACCTACGTTCCGGCCCTTTCTCTCTGGCTGCCGAGCGTGTTCAAGGGGTGACAGCGTCATGAATTTAACCGCCGACTTGAAGATCGAGCGCAAACCGAAGCTTTCCGAGCGCGTCGCGAGCGCGATCCGGGAGCAGGTTCTGAAAGGCGAGATCCCGCCCGGCCAGAAGCTGCCGACGGAAAGCCGGATGAGCGAGTTCTTCGGCGTCAGCCGCACGGTGGTCCGCGAGGCGATAGCGACCTTGGCCGCCGATGGCCTGGTTGAGCCGCGGCAGGGCGCCGGCGTCTTCGTCAAGGACCACCCGACGCTCGCCTTCGGCTCGATCAGTCTCGAGGTCGGCAACAAGATCTCCCACGCGCTGAACGTGATCGAGGTGCGAATGGGGCTCGAGATCGAAAGCGCGGGTCTTGCCGCGCTCCGACGCAACGCCGCCCAGGAAGCGCAGATCCAGGAGGCCTTCTTCGAGTTCGACCGCCTGCTCGAGCGCGGCGAAGCAACCGGCAAGAGCGACTTCGCCTTCCACCGGGCGATCGCGGCTGCCACCAACAATCCCTACTATGTCGAAGTTCTCGATGCGCTCGGCACGCGGGCGATCCCCTGCGACATCGCCTCGCCCTGGGGCACGGACAGCGTGCTGTCGCGCGAATATCAGGAAAGCCTGCAGCGCGAGCACCTGGCGATCCTGAAGGCGATTTCCGCCAGTGACCCCGAAGCTGCCCGCGCCGCCATGCGCGCCCATCTGACCGCCAGCCAGGAACGTTATCGCGCCCGGCTGAGCGGACAGCAGGCCGAGTGGGGCACGGCGAAACGCAGGGTTTGATTTCCTTTCTCCAACTCGAGGACAGTGAGCCGATGACCGCAAGCCATATCGACTACACCATCCGTCACGCCGTCGACCCGGCCGCGGCCGCGCGCATGGACACCGATGCGTTGCGCGCCAACTTTCACATTTCAGAGCTGTTCCGACCGGGTCGCATCGCGCTCACCTACAGCCACTACGACCGCATGATCGTCGGCGGCGCGATGCCGGTAGATGGGCCTCTGGCGCTCGAGACCATCCGCCCGACCGGCACGCCCCGCTTTCTCGACCGGCGCGAGCTGATTGCGGTCAATATCGGCGGTCCAGGTCGCGTCGAGATGAAGGGCGAGAGTTTCCGCCTTGAACCGCGCGACATGGCTTATGCCGGATTGGGCGAGGAGGTTACCTTCTCGTCCGAAGACCCGGCGGCGCCTGCCAAATTCTACCTGCTTAGTGCGCCTGCTCACCAGGCGCTGCCGAGCCGCCATATCCGCATCGGCGATGCCAAGCGCCTCGATCTCGGCAGCGCCGCCACCTCGAACGAACGCTCGATCTTCCAGTTCATTCACCCGGAAGGCGTGAAGACCTGCCAGCTCGTTGTCGGCATGACGCAGCTTGCTCCAGGGTCGGTCTGGAACACCATGCCCTGCCACGTGCATGACCGGCGCATGGAAGCCTATCTCTATTTCGACCTCGCTGACGGCGCGCGCGTTCTGCATCTCATGGGCGAGCCGACTGAAACGCGCCATATCGTGATGGCGAAGGAGGAGGCGGTGCTTTCGCCGCCCTGGTCCATTCATTCCGGCTGCGGAACGTCGAGCTACGCCTTCATCTGGGCGATGGCAGGCGACAATGTCGATTACACCGATGTGGACATGGTGCCGATGGAGGCACTCAGATGAGCGTACCATCCGCGTTCAGCCTTGCCGGACGCCGCATCGTCGTCACCGGTGCCAATACCGGCATCGGGCAGGGAATTGCGGTCGCGATCGCGCGCGCCGGTGGCACAGTGATCGGCGTCGGTCGTTCCTCCATGGACGAGACCGCGGGAAAGGTCGCTGAAGCTGGCGGAAGCTTCGTTGCCGCCAATGCCGACCTTTCGGACCGGGAAGCGATCCGCTCGCTGATTGACGGATTGTGGAACGAGCATGGTCCGCTGGACGGCCTGGTCAACAATGCCGGGATCATCCGCCGCGCCGACGCGACAGATCTCTCCGAGGTCGACTGGGACGACGTGATCGACATTAATCTCAGATCGTTGTTTTTCCTGAGCCAGTCCTACGGCCGCCGCCTGCTTGCCGAGGGAAGACGAGGCAAGATCGTCAATATCGCTTCGCTGCTTTCCTTCCAGGGCGGCATACGCGTCGCTTCCTACACGGCATCCAAACACGGCGCGCTAGGCATTACGAGGATTCTCGCCTGCGAATGGGCTGCGAAGGGTATCAATGTGAATGCGGTGGCGCCCGGCTATATCGTCACCAACAATACCGAGGCGCTCCGCGCCGATGCCAAGCGCAGTGCCGCCATTCTGGAGCGCATTCCGGCCGGCCGCTGGGGCACGCCGGATGACATCGGCGATGCGACGGTGTTCCTGCTCGCCCCGGCCTCGGACTATATGCATGGCGCCGTCATTCCGGTGGATGGCGGCTGGCTCGCGCGATGAGGAGACGATAATGGACACGAAACTTTTCGCCCGTGGCAACGAAGGTGAATGGATCGATCTCGGACAGGGCAACCGCCGCCGGGTGATCCTGCACACGGACGAGCTGATGATGGTCGAATTCGCCTTCGAAAAAGGCGGCATCGGCGCACCGCATTCACACCCGCACGTTCAGGCGAGCTATGTGGCGGAAGGCAGGTTCGAAGTCACTGTCGGCGCGCATAGCGCGGTACTTTCCGCCGGCGACAGCTTCATCGCACCGTCGGGCGTGGTCCATGGCGTCATGGCGCTGGAGGCAGGCCGGCTCATTGACAGCTTCACGCCGCATCGCGCCGATTTCCTGACCGGCTAGGCCGCTTTGACGAGCCAGTCCGCAAACAGGCGAGCCTTCGACGTCGCCTTGGGATGGATCTTCAGATGGAAAGGCACTGGTGAGGGAACGCTGTCGGTCACAAGCTGCACAAGCCGCCCTTCCCGCATCAGACCTTCTACCAGACCGTCCCAGCCGAGCACTGCCCCGACATCGTCCTGAGCGGCCTGAAGCGCGATCATATAATTGTTCACATAGAAGTTGCGGCCCTTCGGAAGGGGACGGCCCAGCGCCGAGAACCAATCGGCCCAGGTGGTCCAGCCGTTTTCCTCGTTGCTCATATGGATCAGGGGCGCCTTGAGCAAATCCTCGACGCGGCTGATGCCGTACTGCGCGGCGAAAGCTGGTGTGCCGAGCGCGACGATGCGATCCTGAAAGAGCTTGCGGTATTCGACGCCGTTCTCCTGCGGATTGCCGTAGTGGATACTCACGTCGCAGCGACCGGTCATGCCGGGGACGTCGCTGGTGATCTGCGAGACGGTAATGTTGGGATGGATTTTCCAGAAAGCTGAAATCTTCGGCGTGAGCCATAGTGAACTGACCGCCGTGGTCGTCCGAATCGTCACGTCAACTGTTTCCGGGCGATCGCGTATCTGCGTGACGGCGTCTGAAATCGTCTCGAATCCACGCTGGATCGCCAGGAACAAAAGCGCCCCTTTTTCCGTGAGCTCAACCCCGCGGCTGCGGCGCAGGAACAGGCTGCAGCCGAGATCTGTCTCGAGCGCTTTGATCTGGTGGCTGACGGCCGCAGGCGTCACATTCATTTCCTGAGCGGCTTTCTTGAAGCTCGCATTGCGGGCAGCCGCCTCGAAGCAGATGAGAGCGGTCATGGAGGAGAGATCGTAGGGCCTCGGCATGGGGGGTCTCTTAGAAAGCACACGTTGTCAGAACACCGCTCGCAGAGCTCATGAGATTAGTTAAACTAATCCATCATGAAAAAAAGTGCTATTGTCAAAAAGGTTTGCCGCAAACAAGATTCCACAACAGTTAAATTGTCCAGCGTGGAATCCTCCGATGACAGTCCCCTCGCCTTCCATATATGACCTGCTTGCGCGCCGTGTTCCCGGCTACTCACTCGAGCAGCCGTTCTATACATCGCCGGCGATCTACGAGCTCGACCTGGAGCATATCTTCTACCAGGAATGGCTCTATGCGATCCCGGCCTGCCAGCTCGTCAAGACGGGCAGCTATGTCACGATGCGCGTCGGCGCCCATGAGGTGGTCATCGTTCGCGGCCGCGACGGCGAAATCCGCGCCTTCCATAATTCCTGCCGTCACCGCGGCTCGCTGATCTGCAAGGCTCGGCAAGGGCAAGTGGCCAAGCTCGTCTGTCCCTATCATCAATGGACCTACGAACTCGACGGCAAGCTGATCTGGGCGAACGACATGGGGCCGGACTTCGACGCGTCGAAACATGGCCTGAAGCCTGTAAACCTGCGCAATCTCGAAGGCCTGATCTATATCTGCCTGTCGGAGACGCCGCCGGATTTCGAAACCTTTGCCCGGCTGGCGCGTCCCTACCTAGCGATCCATGACCTGAATGACGCCAAGGTCGCCTATACCTCGACCTTCGTCGAAAAGGGCAACTGGAAGCTCGTCTGGGAAAACAACCGCGAATGCTACCACTGCAGCAGCAACCATCCCGCGCTCTGTCGTTCGTTTCCCCTCGACCCGAACGTCGCGGGTGTGTCTCCGGACGGGTCGGTCTCGGATGTGCTTCAAGCGCACTTCGACCGTTGCGAAGCTGCCGGCGCGCCGGCGCAGTTCCGCATCGCTGGGGACGGTCAGTATCGCCTGGCGCGCATGCCGCTGCAGGAAAAGGCCCTGAGCTATACACTCGACGGCAAGGCTGCCGTTAACAAGAACCTTGGCCGGGTTGCCCTGCCCGACGCGGGCACGCTCTTGAAATTCCATTATCCGGCGACCTGGAACCACTTCCTGCCGGATCATTCGCTGACCTTCCGGGTGACCCCGATCAGCCCGATGGAAACCGAAGTCACCACCACCTGGCTCGTGCACAAGGATGCCGTCGAAGGCGTGGATTACGATCTCAAGCGCCTGACCGAGGTCTGGATCGCCACCAATGACGAAGACCGCGAGATCGTCGAAACCAACCAGCAAGGGATTCTGTCGCCCGCCTATGTTCCCGGACCCTATTCGCCGAATCAGGAAAGCGGGGTCATCCAGTTCATCGATTGGTACGCCACCTGGCTCGAACGTTCGCTGACGCCGATGCGGCAGGCCGCGGAGTGAGGGGATGAGCGCATTCAAAAATCTCGCCTTCTGGAATGACGCGGAAGAACTCGAATGCGTCACCCGCACGCCAGAAGCGCCGAATGTCGTAACCTTCAGCTTCCAGAGCCCGTCAGGCGCGCTGTTCAACCATGATCCGGGACAGTTCGTCACGCTGAAGTTGCCCGTGCCCGGCGGGCCGCTCTATCGCACATACACGATCTCGTCCTCGCCCTCGCGGCCGACGGCGCTCACGATCACCGTCAAGGCGCAAGAGGGATCCGTCGGAACCAGATGGATGCTCGACAATCTGCATAAAGGCATGCGTCTGAAGGCCATAGGGCCAGCGGGAAAATTCTCGATCGCCCATCACCCGGCCGAGAAGTACCTCTTCATCTCGGCCGGCTCCGGCATCACACCGATGGTGGCGATGACCACGTGGCTTTACGATTCCGGGCGCGAACCGGACATTGTTTTCATCAATTGCGCGCGCCGTCCCTCCGAAATCATCTTGCGTGACAGGATGGAGCTCATGGCGTCGCGCATCGTCGGCATCGACCTGAAATGGGTTGTCGAAGAGCCCGATCCCTTCCGGCCCTGGAGCGGCTATCGGGGAATGTTCAACCAGATTATGCTCGGCTTGATGGCGCAGGATTACCTGGAACGCGAGGTGTTCTGCTGCGGCCCCGAACCCTTCATGCGAGCGGTACGCGAGGCGCTTGCCGGTCTCGGCTTCGACATGAACCGCTACCATCAGGAGAGTTTCACCGCGGAGCCCGCGCATGCCGAGGACGTTCCCGAGGATGTGGTTCCCCAAGAACAGAACCAAGCCGAGATCGAGTTCGCCCTCTCCGGCATTACCGCTAAATGCAACGAGACGGACACGATCCTGGCGTCCGCCAAGGTCGCGGGACTGGTGATCCCCTCGGGTTGTTCGATGGGGATCTGCGGCACCTGCAAGGTCCGCAAGACCGACGGCCAGGTCCATATGGTGCACAATGGCGGCATCACCGACGAGGATATCGAGGACGGCTATATCCTCGCCTGCTGCTCCAAGCCGTTGGGCCGCGTCAGCGTCGAGATCTAGCGCGCACGATCCGCCGCCTCCTGGATCAAGCCCGTCCGGAGCGGCGAAATCGGCGTGTCATCCGGTTGAAGAACGGCAAATCACCGAAGGAATTCACGGATCGAAGCCAGGACTGCGGCTTCGATCTCGACGTTCTCCCATTCCTCCGGCGGATTACGGCGCTTAGTATTGCCTGGGATATGCACCCCGAGCTCCGCCAGCCGGCGAAGATGATCCCCCGCATGATCCGCAAAATCAGGATCCGTGGCCATCGGCGAAATCGCAATGACCGTCAGCCCCGTATTGGGGCACTGGTCGCCGGAGCGAAAGTTTCCCGCCTCCAGAGACCACAAAGCCCCGGAAAGGCCCGCTGACAGAATTTCCACCATGAGGCCGATATTCGCCCCCTTATAACCGCCGAACGGCAGCAATGCGCCGAGCATCGCTTTTGCCGGATCAGTGGTCGGCGCACCGTCATTGTCGATGGCCCATCCCTCGGGAATGGAGGCTTTCTCCGCCGCCGCCCGAACGATGTTCACGAAGGCCGTCGCGCTGGCCGCCTGGTCGATAACCAGAGGCGCCTGTGGCGGCGGCAAGGGCGCGCCGAAAGCGAGCGGGTTCGTGCCGAACACTGGCTTCCCGCCCACGGCGGCGGTCATCATCGCGTGAGCGTTCGCAAAGGCGATCGACAGCAGGCCGTGCCCGGCCAGCCGTCGAACATAGTAGCCAAGCTCGCCGGCGGTATAGCTGTTCCTCTGCGTGAAGATCGCGATGCCGAGGGTCCGCCCCCGCTTGACCAGATCATCGAAGACGAGATCGAAACCGAGCTGCGCTATGCCGCCCCTCGCATCGGCATGAATGAACGCCGGCAGCGGATGATCGATGGGTGGTTTCGCTTGTCCGTCGATGCGGCCCTCGCGCAGACTTTGGAGATAGTCGAGGAAATGGGGAAATCCCACCTCCGGGCGCCCATGCCAGGCGGCGGACAGGGTCGCATCGACGAGCGACTTCGCCATCGCGGCAGTTGCCCCACATGCCAAACAGGCGTCGGTGGCAATGCGCCGGATTTCGGCAACCGACAACGTCTCGATTTCGTCTGCCATCACAGCTCCAATGCGGCCTTCCTGCCCTCATAGAACGCATAGGGAGCCTGTCGAGGTGCCGCGCAATCGCCGATCTGCACGACCGGTCGACCGGCCGCCAGCAATTCTTCCGCCAGCCAGTTTGCCGGCATGTTTGTCGTAGCGAGCACAAGACAGTCGCCCGCTACGAAAATCCGTTCCCCCGTGTTGTGGTCGAGCAGCGTGGCTCCGTTGCCGTGCCATTCGAGTATGCTGACCTCGAGCAGCCAGTTGACGCCGAGCTTCCTCAGGATGCGCCGAAGGGGCACATCCGCCGCCGTGCGCTGGAGTTCCTTGCCAACAAGAGGGTCCGGCGAAAGGATCGTAACCGTGTGGCCGTCTTCGGCAAGTTTCCAGGCCGTGCCGCAGCCTCGCCAGCCGCCGCCTTCGTCCAATAGGAGAACGCGCCTTCCCGGTCTCACCTGACGCGCCATCACCGCCTCTACCGTGAAGACATTGCCCTTCTTGATTCCAGGCAGCGTCTCGAGTGCCGGCAGAGCCTTCTGAAATCCTGTTTCGGGCGAGTAGGAGCCGGTTGCGGCGATCACGACGTCGGCGCCATAGTCCCCAATCTCCGACGCCTCCACATAACAGTTGAGGCGTACATCGACCTTGAGCTTCGCCAGTTGCCGCTCATACCATTCTAGGAGATCGAGGATCTGCGCCCGGCGCGGCTGCATGCCGGCGAGAAGGAAGTTGCCGCCCAATCGGCTGGAGGCCTCCACGAGGACAACCTCGTGACCTCGCTCCGCGGCGACCCGCGCCGCCTCCAAACCTGCCGGCCCTCCACCGACGACCAGAACTTTCTTGGGCTCTGTCGCCGGCGCGAAGCGATCGCCGCCCCATTCGAATTCCCGTCCGGCAGACGGGTTGATAAGACAGCTTATCCAGTAGTCACGCGACCGCCGGCCCCAACACATCTGATTGCAGGAAATGCAGCCCCTGATCTCGTCCGGGCGATTTTCGCCTGCCTTTCGAGCGAGATGCGGGTCGGCGATCTGGCCGCGAACGATGGACACCAGGTCCGCGGCACCTTCACCGAGCACCGTCTCGGCGTTCGCAGGCGTCCTGATGTGGCTTTCGGCAATGACCAGCGCCTTCCTAACGGTTCGCTTGAGCGTCGCCGATAGGTCCGCCCCGAGTTTTTCCGGGTAGAGGAAGGTCGGCATCAGCTTGTGGAAGTCCAGATAGCCGCCGGACCCGCACGTGACGTAGTCGATCAGCCCCAGTTTGTCATGCATGCCGACGATTTCGGCAAGCTCGCCTCTGGAGAGCGCGACGCTGTGATCCGGTTCGTCGCTCACCGCGAGGCCGACAATGAAATCCGTACCGCAGATTGCCCGGATCCGCGTGAGGATCTCTCGTGACATTCGCGTGCGGTTTTCCAGAGAGCCGCCCCAATCGTCATCCCGGCGATTCGACCAGGGCGTCCAGAATTGATCGACCATGCCGAGATAGGCGGCCCAGACTTCGACGCCGTCGAAGCCCGCCACTTGGCACCGGCGTGCCGCCTGGACGAAGCCGTCGATCGTTTCCCAGATCTCCGCCTCGCTCATCGGATGCGAGCCATCACTGTCATGATAGCTCGGAAGACCTGACGGCGACCAATGCGGGTGAAAGGAATTGTCCGAATCGCCGTGAGCGCCGACATGATAGAGCTGCTGGATGGCGACAGCGCCATTGTCCTTGATAGCGGCGGCAACCTTTCTGAAATGCGGGACCACACTGTCGTCCGAGGGGCGAAAGTTCCCCCGAGTGAGCACGGCGGCCGGATGGACCGGCATCGGTTCCACAACGATCATGGCTGCCCCGCCGATCGCCCGCTCGGCGTAGTACGCCGCATGCCGCTCGGTCGGAAGGCCGCCTTCGGCCATGTTCGCCGTATGGGCACCGAACACGATCCTGTTTTTTAAGGTGTGGCCACCTAGCTCGATGGGTGAGAACAGGTGTTGGAACAGCTTGGACATCAGGATCTCCGGCAATGCGAAAGCGAGGCGCGCGTGCTGATCTTTGCGTCAAGTCTTGTGAGTGCTTGCTGGCCTATGATGCACTCGCCACGGAGGCGCCGTTCTGGGAACCGCCGCCGCCATGGGAGTTGACCATCGCACCGGCAAGCTGACGCAGGTTGACCACTCCGATCGCCTTTCCGCTCGGGTCCACGACGGCGACATCGCCATCTGGGCCCTTGGCAATCACGCGCATGGCATCCTCGATGGTGGTTCCAGCCGGGATCGTCTTGCCGTTCGGTGAAAGGCCGGCCCGCGGGGGCACCATCACGGCCTCGACTTGGACGACGCGCCCGCGGTTGACCTCCTTGACGAAGTTCGCGACGTAGTCATCAGCGGGCCGGAGGACGATGTCCTGGCTGGTCCCCTGCTGGATGACTTCGCCATCGCGCAGGATGGCGATCTGGTCTCCCAGACGCAGCGCCTCGTCGAGGTCGTGGGTGATGAAGACGATGGTCTTCCTGATCTCCTTCTGAAGGTCGAGAAGAACAGTCTGCATATCCATGCGGATCAGTGGATCGAGAGCCGAATAGGCTTCATCCATCAGGAGCACCGGCGCATCGTTGGCAAGCGCGCGGGCGAGACCCACGCGCTGCTGCATGCCGCCCGAGAGCTGGTTGGGGTACCTACTCTCGAAGCCTTTCAGTCCGACCCGCTCGATCCAGCGCATGGCCACATCGACGGCTTTCGCGCGCTCGACACCCTGGACCTCGAGACCGTAGAGCGTGTTGTCGAGGACGTTGCGATGGGGAAGAAGCGCAAACTTCTGGAATACCATCGCGGTCTGGTGCCTGCGAAACTCGCGCAATTCGAGCTCGTTCATCTTCACAACATCCACCCCATTCACCAGCACTTCGCCGGCGGTCGGATCTATCAGGCGGTTGATGTGGCGGATAAGCGTCGACTTTCCCGAACCGGAGAGGCCCATGATGACCTGAATACAGCCTGAGGGCATCTCGATGTTGATGTCCTTGAGGCCGAGCACATGGCCGAACTTCTCATTCAACTCGGCTTTTGAGAGGCCGTTTCTGACAGCCTCGACATGCGCTGCAGCGTTCGATCCGAAAATTTTGTAAAGGTTGCGGATCTTGATGCCGTCGAAGTGCTGATCAGCCATGGACGACCTCCCGGTGGTTCTGGAGTCTCTTGCCATAGGCCTGGCTGACCCGGTCGAAGATGATGGCGATGCCCACGATGGCAAGGCCGTTGAAAATGCCGAGCGTGAAATATTGGTTGGCGATGGCCTTCAGGACCGGTTGGCCGAGTCCCTGGACGCCGATCATCGAGGCGATGACGACCATGGCCAATGCCATCATGATGGTCTGGTTGATGCCGGCCATGATCGTCGGCAGCGCCAGCGGCATCTGCACGTTCTTGAGCTTCTGCCAGCTCGACGAACCGAAGGCGTCTGCGGCCTCGAGCACATCCTTGTCGACCAGCCTGATACCGAGATTGGTAAGGCGGATCATCGGCGGGATGGCATAGATGACGACCGCGATCAGCCCCGGAACCTTGCCGATGCCAAGCAGCATCACGACGGGAATCAGATAGACGAAGCTCGGCATGGTTTGCATGACGTCGAGCGCCGGGTTGACCAGCCGCTGCAGCCGGTCGGAACGGGACATCAGGATGCCTATCGGGATACCAATCGCGATCGACAGAAGTGTGCAGACGAAGATCATCGAGATGGTCCGCATCGTGTCGTCCCACATGTCGAAGTAGCCGATGGCGAGCAATGTGACGAGACAACTCGTCACGATTTTCCAGCTCCTGCTCGCGCCCCACGCGATCGCCAGAATGATCAGGGTGATGATCGGCCAGGGCGTCTGCGTCATGAAGCGTTCGGCAGCAATCAGGAAGTGTTGCAAAGGCGAGAAGAAGCCCTCGATCGTATCGCCGTATGCCCGCGTGAATGTACGGAATCCCTCGTCGATTGCCTTCTTCAGATTGCGCAGCGAGTCATCGTCCATGTTCGGGAATTCATAAAACCATTCCATTCGGTTCCCCTTTTGAAGAAGCCGGCACACGTCTTTTGCTGTTTTTTCGGCTGGATGAGCACGGCGCGCCATGCGCGCCGTGCGTTGAGGTCAATCAGAGCGCCGCCTTGATCTTCTCGGCCGCCTCCGGAGTGACCCACTTTGTCCAGAGGTCCTCGTTCTCCTCGAGGAAGTGCTTTGCGCCCTCTTCGCCGCTCGCCTGGTTGTCCGTCATCCAAGCCATGAGCTTGCTGACGGTGTCGTTGCTCCAGGCGCGCTTGTTTAGGTAGTCCATGACCTCCGGACCGACCTTCTCCGAGAAGGGCTTGGCCACCAGCGTCACGATGGTGTCGACCGGCCACGCGCTCGGCTTGGGATCGGGGCAATCGGCAACGGTAACACAGCGCTTCCATTCCGCTGCGTCTTCCGGAACGCCTGGTTCGAGCTTGACCATCGGATATTTGCCGAGAAGCGCTGTTGGCGCCCAATAATAACCGACCCACGCTTCCTTGGCCTCGTATGCCTTGGCGATAGAGCCGTCCAAGCCGGCGGCAGAACCGGTGTCGACGAGCTTGAAGCCGGCCTTTTCGGCATCAAACGCCTTATAAAGCTGAGAAGTGACGACGGTGCCGCCCCAGCCCTGGGGCCCATTGAAGATCGCGCCCTTCTTGGGGTCTTCCGGATCGGGAAACAGTTCCGGATGTTTCAACAGGTCTGGAATTGTCTTGATGTCCGGATGGGCATCCGCGAAATATTTGGGGATCCACCAGCCTTGGACGCCGCCATCAGGCAACGGAGAACCGACCTTGATAATGCGGCCTTCTTCCGTTCCTTTCTTGACAACATCTGGCAGCAGATCGATCCACGCCTCCGGCGCGATATCAGGCTCACCCTTTTCCGCCATGGAGGTGATCGTCGGGACGGTGTCGCCGATGGTGATTTCGGCATCGCACCCATAACCCTCGTTCAAGATGATCTTGTCGAGGTTGGAAAGCACTTCCGCGCTCTGCCAGTTCATGCTCGCGATGGTCAACGATCCGCATTCCGCGGCGCTCGTGACGGACGCGCCTCCCAGGACACCAAGCATTAGGCAAGTTGATGCAAGTAGATATTTCATTGCCGTTCCCTTTTCTTTTTGCGGCGTGTTGTTGAAGAGCAGGATGCCGCGTTTTGCCCGCTCCGACGGCAGCTAGGAGCGCTCTCCCATACTCACCGATTTTCTCTGAGCGGCCGCAAGGCCATCCGCGACAGCGTCCACAAAGCCAGCAGCGCGCATTGCTTCGATCGCGGCGGCGGTGGTGCCGCGATAGCCAAGAAACGCTTCGACCGTGTCGGTGGGGCATTCGTCGCGACGTTCAAGCAGGCGGCCCGCACCTATCAGGACCGTGGCCACCGCGCGCTGAGCGATCTCCCGATCAAGTCCGCGCGCCACGGCGTCGCTCATCATCGCGGCGGCCAACAATGCGGGAAATGCCGGACCCGACCCGGAAAGGCCTGTCAGATAATCGATGTCGCTTTCACTTGAGACCTCGTCCTCCGTGCCACAGGCATCGAAGATTGCGCCAACGATGGCGCGGTCCTGATCGGTTACATCTACCGAGCCGATCCACGGCGTGTAGGACTTGCCGACCTCAGCCGCAGCGTTGGGCAAGCTGCGGACAACTCTTTTCGTATTGTGGTGTTCAGCCAACTGGCCCAAACGGACGCCGGCCATGACGGATATCACGAGCTTGCCATCGGCATCGATCAAGAGCGACGGCCAATCAGCAGGCCGGACCGACACAATGATCACGTCCGAACGGTCGGCTAGCTGTTGGTTATCGGTGGTCCAGAAGGAGCCGGTAAAGCGCTTCGGTTGCTCCTTCCGATAAGAGAGGGAAAGATCATGCGGCTGCACCAAACCGGCATCGAGGAGTGAAGCGGCAATTGATCCGCCGAGCCAGCCGCCTCCACCAACGATGCCGATCCTCAATGAGCCGCTCATCGTCGGTTAGCCTCTCACCTCGGGTTTGTAGCCGTGCCGCGAAAAGAAGCGATCAAGCTCCCTTTGCTCCGGCACTTGGCCCGTGTAGATCGCGATGTACTCGGGGATCCGCTTCATGCGGGTTGCGATATCCTCCTGAGTCTGCATCGAGATGTAGCCGATCTGAACCAGGTAGGTCGTACGCGCGCGGACATCGGCGGTGATCTCCGAATGACCGAAACGGATAAACATACGTTTCAGGGCTTCCAATCGGACCTGATCGGCGCGCTGAACTTCAGCCAGGATGTCTTCGGACTGGAGCGCCCAGCTACGCACGGCAAACTCAAACTTCGAGTCGAATAGGTCCTTGTTCAGCCAGCAATCGAATACGTTAAGCATCGCTTCGGCCAGAGATTCCGCGTATGCCTCGGACTGTTTCACGATGTTGCCGGTATTCCTGTCCCGCCACCGACCGATGAGCGCCGCCAACAGTTCTTCCCGATCCTTGAAGAACCAATAGAAGCTCGTTCGCGACAGATTGAGCCTCTTTGCCAGCGGCAGAATCTTTACCGAGTCCACTCCGCCTTCCAGCAAGGACTCGTAGGCCGCCTCCAGCCATCCCTCCTGCGATCCGCGCCAGCCGCTATCGTTTGCAACGTGCTCCATAAAGACCTCCTAACAAATTGTGAAAGGACATACAAGAAAAATGTACACTGATGTCTATGCGCTGAACCAGGATGTTTTCTTTCTTGACACTTATGTACATTCCCGCGTAGCGTTCGAGCTGACGTTTCTAGACCGGAGCCCGACATATGTCGAACGACCCCCTCCTCCAGCCCTATCAGCTCAAGCACTTGACGCTGCGCAACCGCATCATCGTGACGGCGCACGAACCGGCCTATCCGGAGGACGGCATGCCGAAGGAGCGCTACCGCGCCTACACGGTGGAAAGGGCAAAAGGCGGTGTAGCTCTGACGATGACCGCGGGCTCTGCCGCTGTTTCGAAGGACAGCCCGCCGGTCTTCAACAACCTGCTCGCCTACAAGGACGAGATCGTCCCGTGGATCAGGCAAATGACCGACGCCGTGCACGAGGAGGGTGCCGCGATCATGATCCAGCTCACCCATCTCGGCCGGCGCACGCGGTGGGACAAGGGTGACTGGCTGCCGGTTGTCGCTCCCTCGCATCACCGCGAAGCGTCGCACCGCGCCTTCCCCAAGAAGATTGAAGACTGGGACATCGAGAGGATCATCAAGGATTTCGCCGATGCGGCCGAGCGCATGAAGGCGGGAGGAATGGACGGTGTCGAACTGGAAGCCTACGGTCATCTCCTTGACCAATTCACCTCTCCGCTGACGAATGAGCTCGACGGTCCTTACGGCGGCTCTCTCGACAACCGCATGCGCTTCTGTTTCGACGTCCTGAAGGCGATCCGAGCACGCGTCGGAGACGATTTCATTCTGGGCGTGCGCTACACGGCCGACGAATGTCTCCCCGGCGGGACGGGCAGGGAGGACGGCCTTGAAATTTCGAAGCGCCTCAAGGTAAGCGGGCTTATCGATTACCTGAACGTCATTCGCGGGCATATCGATACGGACGCCGGCCTCACCGACGTCATCCCGATCCAGGGCATGGCCAATTCTCCGCATCTCGATTTCGCCGGCGAAATTCGCGCCGCCACGAACTTCCCGACCTTCCATGCTGCGAAGATCCCGGACGTCGCCACCGCGCGCCATGCAATTGCGTCCGGCAAGGTCGACATGGTCGGGATGACCCGCGCACACATGACGGATCCGCATATCGTCCGGAAGATCATGGAGAAGCGTGAGGACGACATTCGCCCCTGCGTTGGTGCAAACTACTGTCTCGACCGCATCTACCAGGGCGGCGCCGCCTATTGCATCCACAATGCCGCGACCGGACGTGAGCTCACCATGCCGCACACGATCGCCAAGGCGGAGCGCCGCAAGAAGGTCGTGATCGTCGGTGCCGGGCCCGCCGGCCTTGAGGCGGCGCGTGTGGCGGGCGAGCGCGGCCATGAGGTCGTCGTCTTCGAGGCGGCTAACGATCCGGGAGGGCAGATAAGGCTCACGGCTCAAAGCGAGCGGCGCCGGGAAATGATCAGCATCATCGACTGGCGGATGAGCCAGTGCGAGAAGCTGGGCGTCACCTTCCATTTCAACACCTGGGCGGAGGCAGACACGGTTCAGGCGGAAAATCCCGACGTCGTCATCATCGCGACAGGCGGGATTCCGCACACAGACGTCCTCTCCAAGGGCAATGAGCTCGTCGTCTCCGCCTGGGACATCATCTCGGGCGACGTCAAGCCGGGTACCAACGTTCTTGTCTTCGACGACGCCGGCGATCATGCCGGTCTGCAGGCCGCCGAATTCCTCGCCAAGGCGGGCGCCAAGGTCGAGATCATGACGCCGGATCGCTCCTTCGCCCCGGAGGTTATGGCCATGAACCTCGTTCCTTACATGCGTTCGCTTCAGAAGCTCGACGTGACCTTCACCGTCACCTACCGCCTGGAGGCGGTCGAGAAGAGCGGCAATCAACTCGTCGCCCATGTCGGCAGCGATTATGGCGGCGTCGCCAAACAGCGGACGTTCGACCAGATCATCATCAATCACGGCACCATTCCGCTCGATGAGCTGTACTTCGAGCTCAAACCGGCGTCGAGCAACCTCGGAGAGATGTCGCACGATCAGCTGATCGCCGGCGAGCCGCAATCCGTCGTGCGCAACCCCCAAGGCAAGTTCCGACTCTTTCGCATTGGCGATGCGGTCGCGGCGCGCAATACACACGCGGCGATCTACGACGCGCTTCGCCTTCTGAAGGATATCTGACGCCAGGCGGGAGGCCTCAGCCCCGCCGCGCGACTTAGGACCCATCCATGACACGTCGAAGTGAAGCCCTTCAGTTATTCGTCGACGCCGCTTTCGTGGCCTTTGACCAATTCGCAAAGGCGCCGCAATCGCGCCGGTCTATTCCGCAGATTTTCTCTGCACTGGAGGTTCCGGGCGCGGAGAGATCCAGCCCCGGAAGTCGGCTGCCCGTCTGTTCCCACCTCGACACGGTGCTGGCGATCGATACGGAGCACGATTCGCTCCGCCGTCTGGTCGATCGCTTCAAGGCGATCGAGCCGCTGCTCGAATGGCGCCGGCGCTCGAATTATGACAGTTCGGCGAGTGATAATTTCCACGACGGCCATGCGAATGCGATGATCATCGGACCTCGTGGCCTCGAAGAGCGCACGGATGTGTGGATCGGCATAACGCTGATGGCCCCTCACGTCCGCTACCCAGACCACAATCATCCACCAGAGGAAGTCTACCTCGCCCTTTCGGACGGGGCGTTTCGCCAAGCCGACGGGCCATGGTTCAGGCCGGGTTTTGGCGGCTCATTTTACAACGAGCCCGGCATCAAACATGCGATGCGCTCCTTCGAGAAGCCATTCTTGGCTTTCTGGGCGCTGCTTGCAGACCGCCCGGAATGAGCATCCTCGGCCCAATCAAGAATAGATGGGAGCAGCCATGAAAATCCTAGTAACGGTGAAGCGTGTCGTCGACTTTAACGTCAAGATCCGCGTCAAGGCGGATGGCACCGGCGTCGAGCTGGCCAACGTCAAGATGTCGATGAACCCGTTCGACGAGATCTCGGTCGAAGAGGCGCTTAGGCTGAAGGAAGCTGGCAAGGCGAGCGAAGTGGTGGTCGTCTCGATCGGCCCGGCCAAGGCCGAGGAGACGCTGAGGACCGCGCTTGCCATGGGCGCCGACCGGGCGATCCTGGTCGAGACCGAGGACCAGGTCGAGCCGCTCGCCGTTGCCAAGATCGTCAAGGGTGTCGCCGAGGCCGAACAGCCGGGGCTGATCATCGTCGGCAAGCAGGCGATCGACGACGACAGCAACCAGACCGGCCAGATGCTGTCGGCGCTGCTCGGTTGGGCCCAGGGCACCTTTGCCTCCAAGGTCGAGATCGCCGATGGCAGCGCCAAGGTGACGCGCGAAGTCGACGGCGGCCTGCAGACGGTCGAACTGAAGCTGCCGGCGGTGGTGACCACCGATCTCAGGGTTGCGACAGCAGGTTTCCGATAACAAAGGCGCGAACTTTCCGCTGGCATGATGGCTACCGACAGGTATCCAGGTGGGCGTCAGACGCTTGTGAGCCGGCAGCCGGCGCAAAGCAGAAGAGTGAGCGGCGGCTTGCCTTGGCGCCTGGCTCTGCTAGGCTGCCTCCATTGCTTCCAACACGAAAGAAACAACGTGGCGCATTCTTCGGAAGCTAGGGGAAAGCGTTTCCAGCTCATCCTGATCAAGCCATCGCACTATGATGACGATGGCTACGTGATCCGCTGGTGGCGCGCGATGATCCCGTCGAACTCGCTCGCGGCGCTTTATGGCATTGCCGCGGACTGTGCCGAGCGCCAAGTGCTCGGTCCGGACGTTTCCATCGACATCACAGTGATCGACGAAACGAATACGCGGATCGATTTCCCTGCCCTTCTGCGCACGCTTGGCAACCACGACAATTTTGGCATGGTGGCGCTTGTCGGGGTCCAATCCAACCAGTATCCGCGCGCCCTTGATATCGCGCGACCGTTCCGCGAGGCTGGTATACCGGTCGCCATGGGCGGCTTTCACGTGTCGGGTTGCCTTGCCATGCTCGATGGCAAGCCAGTGGAACTCGACACCTGCCGGGCGATGGGCATTTCCATGTTTGCCGGTGAGGCAGAGGGCCGTCTTGAAACGGTGCTGCGCGATGCGGCCACCGGCAAGCTGGAGCCGATTTACAACTTTATGAGCGACTTGCCGGGTCTTGGCGGCACGCCGGTGCCGTTCCTGCCGAAGGAAAATGTCGCTCACACACTCGGCTTCAGCACGAGCTTTGATGCCGGGCGCGGCTGTCCCTATCAGTGTTCGTTCTGCACGATCATCAACGTGCAGGGGCGCAGATCGCGGTTCCGCTCGGCCGACGACATCGAGAAGCTCGTGCGGATGAACTGGGCGCAGGGCGTCCACAAATTCTTCATCACCGACGACAATTTTGCCCGCAACAAGGAATGGGAGGCGACCTTCGACCGGCTGATCGAACTGCGAGAGAAGGACGGTATTCCGCTCGGCCTGATGATCCAGGTCGATATGCTCTGCCACAAGATTCCGAATTTCATCGAAAAGGCAAAGCGGGCCGGCGTTACCCGTGTTTTCATCGGCCTCGAAAACATCAATCCGGACAACCTGACCGCCGCAAAGAAGAACCAGAACAAGATCACCGAATACCGCAAGATGCTGCTCGCCTGGAAGGCGCAGGGCATCATGACGCTCGCGGGCTATATCCTCGGTTTTCCGGCGGATACGCCCGAGACCATCCGGCGCGACATCGCCATCATCCAACACGAACTGCCGGTCGATATCATCGAATTCTTCATTCTCACGCCGCTGCCGGGCTCTGAGGATCACCAGAAGCTCTGGAAGAACGGTGCCGAGATGGAGGACGATCTCAACGTCTACGATGTCGAGCATGTGTGCACGGCGCATCCGAGGATGAGCCGGGAAGCGTGGGAAGACATCTATCGCGAGGCATGGCGGCTCTATTACACGCCGGAGCACATGAAGACTCTGCTGCGCCGCGCGGTCGCGGCCGGCGTGCCGCTTGCAAGCCTCGTCAAAGTGCTCGTTTCCTTTGCGACGATGGTGCCGCTTGAAAACGTCCATCCGCTGCAGAGCGGCCTTCTGCGCCTGAAGCGGCCGTCGGAGCGGCGGCCCCGCATGAAGCGGGTCCATCCGCTGATCTTTTGGCCGCAGTTTCTATGGGAGACGGTGCGCAAGCATGCGGCGCTCGCGGGCACGATCATCCGGCTGACTGCCGCCGCCTACAGTATCTCCCGCGATCCGGCTTCGAGGGTCTACATGGATCAGGCGTTGACGCCGGTCGGAGCCGACGACGAGGAGGCGCTTGAACTGTTCACCAAGACTGCCGGCGGCACGGCAGCGGTGGCGCATGTGAAGAAGGTCGCGGCGCTCACCCATGCCACTCCGGCGTCGTGAGCGCTCCGCGGTTGACTGGCTGAGAAGGGAATCGAAACGCGACCCGTGTCCCGGTGAAGCATCCGGCAACGCCTCGCTCTACGCCAGCGTGTAGGCTGTCTTGACGGTCGTGTAGAATTCGGCGGCGTATTTGCCCTGTTCGCGCGAGCCGTAGGACGAGCCCTTGCGGCCACCGAACGGCACGTGGAAGTCGACGCCGGCCGTTGGCAGGTTGACCATCACCATGCCGGCCTCGGCATTGCGCTTGAAATGGGTCGCATGCTTGAGGCTGGTGGTGGCGATGCCGGAGGACAGCCCGAACGGCGTGTCGTTGGCGACGGCAAGCGCCTCGTCGTAGTCCTTCACCCGGATCACCGCCGCCACCGGACCGAAAATCTCCTCGCGGGCAATCCGCATCTGATTGGTCGCCTCGGTGAACAGCGCCGGCTGCAGATAGAAGCCGGGCGTGTCGCGGGCAATCAGCTCGCCGCCGAAGGCGAGCTTGGCGCCTTCCTGCTGGCCGATGGCGATATAGTCGGTGTCCTGGTTGAGCTGGCCCTGATCGACGACCGGGCCGATATGGGTGCCGGCCTTGAGCGCATCATCGACGACCAGGCCGTTCATCCGCTCGGCCATCGCCGCGACGAACCGGTCGTGAATGCCCTCGGTGACGATCAGGCGCGACGAGGCGGTGCAGCGCTGGCCGGTCGAGAAAAAGGCGGAGTTGACCGCCGCTTCGACGGCGACCGCAAGCTCGGCATCATCGAGCACGACGAACGGGTTCTTGCCGCCCATCTCCAGCTGGAATTTGCGGTTGTGCTCGACCGAGGCGGCGGCGACACGTTTGCCGGTGCCGACCGAGCCAGTAAAGGTGATCGCCTGGATGTCGGGGCTGTCGAGCATTGCCTGACCGACGACCGAGCCCTTGCCCATGACCAGGTTCAACACCCCCTTCGGCAGACCGGCGCGATGGAGAATGTCGACGATCGCCCACGAGCAGCCGGGCACCAGTTCGGCCGGCTTGAAGACGACGGTGTTGCCGTAACAAAGCGCCGGGGCGATCTTCCAGGCGGGAATGGCGATCGGAAAATTCCACGGCGTGATGATGCCGACGACGCCGACCGGTTCGCGGGTGATCTCGACGCCGATATTGGGCCGCACCGACGGGATAACCTCGCCGGCCAGCCGCAAGGCCTCACCGGCGAAGAAGTCGAAGATCTGGCCGGCCCGCACCGTCTCGCCGATGCCCTCGGCGAGCGTCTTGCCTTCCTCACGCGACAGCAGCCGCCCGAGTTCGTCCTTGCGGGCGAGGATCTCGTCGGCGGTCTTCTTCAGGATCGCGTGGCGTTCGAGAAGGCCGGAGCGCGACCAGGCCGGAAAGGCCGCCTTCGCCGCCGCGATCGCGGCTAACGCATCATCGGCGCTGGCGCGGGCATAGTCGCCGATGACATCGTTGGTGTTCGACGGATTGACGTTGGCGACGCCGTCCGTGCCGACCCATTCGCCGGCAATCAGGTTCTGATGAAGTGTCATCCTGCCATGCTCCCGTTTCTCGTCCGCTCAGGTCGAGGCGCGCCCGGCACTGCCCGCGGCGCCTCGGTCGACATGAGCCATTTCGGCTTCGGTACCGCCTTGAGCAGGCTCTGCGTGTATTCGTGTTGCGGCGCGCTGAACAATGCCGAGGTCGGACCCTCCTCGACGATCTTTCCTTGTTTCATCACCAGGATCCGATCGGCGAAATGGCGCACGATCGGCAGGTCGTGGGTGATGAAGATATAGGAGAGGCCGAGCCTCGTGCGAAGATCGGCCAGCAGATCGATCACCTGTGCCTGGATCGAGACATCGAGCGCGGAGACCGCCTCGTCGCAGACAATCAGTTCCGGCTCACTCGCCAGCGCCCGGGCGATAGCGATACGCTGCCGCTGGCCGCCGGAGAACTGGTGCGGGTACCGCTCGGCATGCTCCGGCCTCAGACCGACCAGATCCAGAAGCTCCGCCACACGGTCCTTCCAATTGCTCCTGGGCAGGAGATCGCGGTGAATCGCCCAAGGCTCTGAGATAATGGAGCGGACGTTCATGCGTGGGTTCATGGAGCCATAGGGATCCTGAAACACCATCTGGACCTTTCGTCGAAACGCAACGAGGCGCTTCCCGCACATCTCGAAGATGTTTTCGCCTGCATAGATCGCCTGGCCGGAACTCGGATCGTTCAGCCTGAGCAGAATGCGTGCAATGCTCGACTTCCCTGAGCCAGACTCCCCAACGACACCGAGCGTCTCGCCTTTCCTCACTTCGAAACTGACGTCGTCCACTGCCCTGAACGTGCGCTTGCCGGCGAAGGCGCCGGATGCAAGCACATATTCCTTCGTCAGGTGCTCCACCTTGAGGAGCGTCGCGCCTGCAATCTCCGTCGACCGTCTGTGCGACGTTTCCGCTGCCTCGCCGTGCGGCAGTGCGCCGATGAGGCGTCGCGTGTAGGGGTGTTGCGGGTTGCTGAACACTTCTTGGGCGAGACCGGATTCCACGACCTTTCCGCCATTCATGACGATGATCCGGTCAGCCATGGATGCGGCGACCTCGAGATCATGGGTGATCATGACGAGCGCCATCCCGGTCTCGCGCTGGAGATCGCGCAAGAGGTCGAGGATCTGCGCCTGGACGCTGACGTCGAGTGCCGTCGTCGGCTCGTCGGCAATCAGGATATCGGGCTTCAGCGCGATCGCCATGGCGATCATCACGCGCTGGCGCTGGCCTCCGGAGAATTGGTGCGGATAGAAATCCACCCGGCTTTCCGGCTCGGGGATGCCGACGCGCCGAAGCAGTTCTATTGCGTTGGCACGTGCTTGCTTGCCCCGAGCCGCGTCATGGCTCTCGAATACCTCCGCAATCTGCCGTCCAACGGTGTAGACCGGATTGAGATAGGCGAGAGGATCCTGAAAGATCATCGCGATCCGGCGACCGTTGATGTTTCGGCGGCCTTCCGCGTCCAGGCGCGACAGTTCGGTGCCGTCGAAGAGGCACGATCCACCGACGATATCTCCTGGCGGGCAGTCGACGAGGTCCATCACCGTGCTCGTGCTGACACTTTTGCCCGAGCCGCTTTCGCCGAGAATGACGAGCGTCTCGCCCCGGTTGACATGGAAGGAAACATCGTCGACGGCGCGAACCGGCTCGTCGTTCGAGAGGAAATCGACGGTGAGCCCCTCGATCTTCAGGATCGGCCCTTCGCCCTTGAGAATGGAATCGTGTGCACTCTTCATCGGGCTGCCTTTCGCAAAGTCTGCAGACGCCAACGTTGTTGCGGATCGGCGACGGTTCGGGCCCAGTTCGAAAGGATGTTGAGGGACAGCGTCGTCAGCATGATCGCAAGGCCCGGCCAGAAGGCGATCCACCAGGCAGTCGAGAGATAGCCGCGCCCGTTCGCCACCATTGCGCCCCAGGTGAATTCCGGGGGCTGGATGCCGAGGCCGAGGAAACTCAACGCCGATTCCGACAGAATGACGGTCGCAAAGTCGATGGCGGCGATCGTGACCAAGGTCGGCAGGACGAGTGGCGCGATGTGCCTCAGAAGGATACGGGCGGGTCCCGCCCCCATCGAGCGAGCCGCGCTGACGAACATGCGCTCGCGCAGTTCCAAGACCTCGGCACGCGCGGTCCTGAGATAGATCGGCATGCGCGTGACGGCGAGAACGATAACGAGATTGGTGATGCTCGGGCCCAGCGTATAGAGCACGATCAGTGCCAGAAGCAGCGACGGAAAGCTCATCACCACGTCCGCAAGGCGCAGAATCAGATGGCTGTGCCATCGCTCGGAGTAACCCGCAATGAGGCCGAGCGTGCCGCCGATGAGCATGGAGGAGAAAACCGCCGCCGCGGCGATGCCGAGCGTGCTCTGGGCTCCGACGATCAGGCGCCCGAGAAGCGGTCGCCCGAGCGTATCGGCACCGAGAAAGTAGATCCACGAATGTTCAAGCGAGAACGGCGCAAGGTTGCGCTGGCGCAGCCCCAGCCGAGACGCGGCGTCGCCGACGAGCCATGGTCCGAGGATCGCGGCCAATACGAAGAGCGCGAGGAAAACTGCTGCGGCAAGCGCCAGCCTGTCGCGCCGCAGGTAGCCGAGCAGGACACGACTGGCGCCTGGGGCCGCCGCCGGATTGGCATTGGGAGAGATGATCGTCATGGCTCAATACCGGATGCGCGGATCGAGAACCGCGTAGAGCAGATCGATCGCGATGTTCAGGATGAAGATGGCGGTCGCGGTCACCAGAATCGTCGACTGGACCACGGCGAAGTCGCGCTGGATGATCGAGTCGATCATCAACTTGCCGATGCCCGGCCAACCGAAGATCGACTCGACCACGACGGCGCCGTTGACGAGGCTAGTGGCAAGATCGCCGGCGACCGTGACCACGGGCAAAAGCGAGTTGCGAAGCGCATGCCCGAAGATGATCTTCTGCCGGCGAAGCCCCTTAGCGCGGGCGGTCTTGATATAGGGCGAGGCAAGCGCGGAGAGCATGGTGCTACGCACGACCTGCACGAGCAGCCCGAAGGGCCGCAGCATCAGCACGAAGATCGGCATGATCCAATGGGCCCAGGTGCCGGTGCCTGAGGTCGGCAGGAGCTCCAGGCCGACGGCGAAGACGAGGATCCCGACGATCGCCACCCAGAAATCCGGAGCGCTGGCGCCGGCAAGGGAAGTAACGCTGGCGATACGATCGAAGAGGCTGCCGGGACGCGCGGCGGCGAGCGATCCGACGAGGATTGCCAGCGCCGTCGAAAGCGTGATCGCGACGAAGGCAAGTTTCAGCGTCTCCGGAAAAGCCTGGAGCGCCACCTCCATCGCCGAACGGTTCTGTCGCAGCGACTGGCCGAAATCGAGATGCAGCAAGTCCTTCAGATATTCCGCAAACTGCCAGGGGATCGGCTGGTCGAGACCGTTCAATTTTGCGAATGCGGCCCGCGCCTCGGCCGTTGCATCGAGCGGCAGGTACAAGGCGGACGGGTCGCCGGTCAGCCGCGTCAAGAAGAAGACGAGCGTCAACAGACCGATGACCGACAGGATGCTGTGGGACGCACGGCGTCCTATATAGCTGAACATTTCCGATGCCCTTCGAAGGATATCGCACGCAATGATGGGAACCCGGTGCAGGACGGTGTTTGCCGCCCTGCACTTCCCTGGTCAGTCTTTAAGGCGAATATTGGCCAACGGGATTTCGCTGTTGGTCGTGATATCCGGCTTCCAATCGAGTCTGGAGCCGACACGCGTGTAGCCGATCATGTGAAACATCGGGATGTCCGCGACCACCTCCTTGCGCGCCTTGTCGAACAGCGCCTTGAAGCTCTTCATGCGGTCTTCGCCCGTGGCCGCGAGCGCCGCGTCGATCTCCTTGTCGAGGGCGGGATCAGAAAGGGTCGCGTAGTTGCCGCTCGAGCGATAGAAGATCGGGATCGTGAAGGCCGCATCGCCCTTGTTGTTGTCGTGCATCATCTGCAAGAGGTTGGCGCCGCGCTCTTCCGGGAAGGGCTTTTGCAGGTATCTGAGCCAGTCGGCGACGTCGAGCATGGTGAGCTTGACGTTCAGACCCACGGCCTGCCACATCGTCATCATGGCTTCCATTGCTTCCGCACCGTTCGGATAGATGCCGTTGCGGCCGATGAGCTTGATCTCGGTATCGACGGCAACGCCGTCGGCAGCCGCCTCCTCGAGCAACTTCGTCGCCTCTTCAGGGTCGTAGGGCCACGCTTCGAGCGCGTCGTCGTGGCCGTTGATGCCCGGTACGACCATCTGTGACGCACGCTTGACGTCGTCGCCGAAGAGCTGAGCGAGGCCCTCCCAATCGATCGCAAGATTCAGCGCCTTGCGGACGCGCAGGTCGTTAAGCGGGGGCTGGGCGGTATCGATGCGGATCGCGGTCGTCTCTGAGTTCAAATAGGCGAAGTCCGTCTCCGGATTGCTCGCGTCCTGGATGGCGATCGACGGCGTGAGGTCCGCTTCGCCAGTATCGACCATGGCGGCGCGGATCGAGGATTCCGGGCGCCAGACATAGGTCGCCTTGGTAAACTCCGGCTTTTGATCCCAATAGCCATCGAAGGCATCGAGCACTACGGTCTGCGGCGAGAAGGTCGAAAGCTTGAAGGGGCCGGTGCCGACCGGATCGTTGACCGCCTGATCGACGGGCGTCTTCGGCGAGACGACCATGACGACACTCAAGAGCGTAGGCAGGATCGGTTGGGGTTTGTCCGACTTGATCTCGACGGTGAGATCGTCGACGGCCGTGACCTCCAGCTTCGCATCGCCGAATTTGGCGATGTTGCTGCAGGTGATCTTCCCACTGAGCATCCGATTGATCGAGAAGACGACCGCTTCCGCGTTGAAGTCCGAACCGTCCTGGAATTTCACGCCGTCGCGCAGCTTGAGCCGCCAGGTTACCGGACCGACCTGTGTCCATTCGGTCGCAAGCTTCGGTTGCGGCTGCCCGGTCTTCGGGTCGATCACCGTCAGCGGCTCGACCACGTTCTGACTGAGGATCTGCCCGACATTGGTGATAATCGTGCCGCAGGGCTCCAGATTTGCCGGCTGCTCCGGCAGGACGATGCGGATTTCCTGCCCCGCCTGCGCCATTGCCGACGATGCGGCGGCCGTCATCAGGACGGCCGACGTTATCGCAAGAACACTTGACCTCTTCATGTTTTCCTCCCTTGGTGTTTGCATCTTGGCCACGTCCGGCGGGCATCCTCGTCCCATTCGCCCGCCGGCCGAACCTATTGATTTCAAGCTGCGGCCTTCTCGATCAGCTCCCGCAGCATGTCCTTCTCCTCAGGCTTCAGGTCCGTCAGCGGCGGACGCACCGGACCTGGCGTCCGGCCGATGATATCGACACCCGCCTTGATGATCGAAACCGGGTAACCCTGCTCGCGATCGCGCAGTGCCGCGAAGGGGAAGAAGAAGCGGCGCAGGATCTCTTCCATGGTCGGCCGGTCGCTCGCACGCATCGCCGTGTAGAAGCGCTGCGCCAGTTTCGGCACGAAGTTGAAGACCGCAGAGGAATAGGTCGTGACACCGACACCGTTGAAGCCTTCGGCAAAAAGCTCATGCGTCGGCATGCCGCCGATATAGGTGAGCCGGTCGCCGAGCTTCGCCGTCACCTGACGGACGAGATCGACCTTTCCGGTGCCGTCCTTGAAGCCGATGAGGTTCGGGCAGGCTTCCGCGAGGCGCGCAACCGTCTCGGCGTTGGCGACCGAATTGGCGCGGTTGTAGATGATGACGCCAAGGCCGGTGGATTCGCATACGGCCTTCACATGCCGGTAGATGCCCTCCTGTGAGGCTTCCATCAGGTAATGCGGCAGAAGCAGGAGACCATCGGCGCCGGCGGCTTCGGCGTGGCGGGCGGTTTCCTTGGCGAGCACCGTACCATAGCCGCAGCCGGCGATGATCGGCACGTCGCCGGAAGCTTCCTGGGCCGCGCGCGTCACCTTGCCAACCTCCTCAGGCGAGAGGGAGAAAAATTCGCCCGTCCCTCCGGCGGCAAAAAGGGCGGCTGCCCCGAAGCCGGAAAGCCATGCGACATGCTCGCGATAGCTCTTGAGGTTGAGGCTGAAGTCCTCGTTGAAATGCGTAACCGGGAACGACAGCAGACCCGAGCCGATGCGCGGCTTGATTTCATCTGGCGACAAAGGAATTCCCTCCCACGAATTAATATGATGTCGTGGGAGCAGTCATATGATGACTTTTAGGATGAGTCAATCGCCTTTCTCGTGGTTCGCGGTCGAGCGACGGATCATTAACGAGCGATAGCGCTTGATCCCGGTGACCAGGTGCCGGCGCATCGCTTCGCGCGCCTTCTCCGGGTCACGGGCGATAATCGCTTCGGCGATTTCTCGATGTTCCTCGAGGATCGGCTGGTCGCGGCTGGGCAAGGGATCGACGCCGCCCATGACGGTCTTGAACTTCACCCGCGGGATCATCCGACGGCCGACATGTTCGAGGAAGGCCTTGAATCTCGCATTGTTGGTCGCCGTGGCGATTGCCATGTGGAACTGGAAATCCGCCTCGTCGGTAGGTCTGCCTTCGGCGACGAGGTCGGCGAATCTGTCGACCTGCGCCTGGATTTCGGCCTCTTGCGCAGGCGAACTGCGCGCAGCGGCAAGGCCTGCGGCCTCCACTTCTATGCCGATGCGGAGCTCCAGTTCCTCGATGATGTCGGAAATCTTGTCGGTCTCGTCCGTGAACAGCTTCAGGCTTTCGTCGGCTGGCTTCGGGCCGATCACGAAGACGCCGGCGCCCTGGCGCGACTCGACCAGCCCGTCTGCACGGAGCGCGGCGATCGCCTCCCGGATCACGGTGCGACTGAAGCCGAAGCGGTCGATGAGGGCCGGCTCGGTCGGCAGCTTGTCACCGGGCGCGTAGAAGCCTGCTTCGATCTGCCCGCGCAGGGCATCTGCGACCTGGGACGCGAATGATCTGCGCGACGTTGGACGTTCGGCCCGCTGCATGATTCCTCCAGAGTTGGTGTTCTTCGGATCATGCATACTCCCAGTCGGCACCAAAAGCGATAGCATCGTATGAAATCTGCGATGTTTCTCGCGAAGTCATACGATGACTTCGCGAGAGCGGAAGCCTAGATGGAATAAAGGTGCGACCGGCGTCAGAGGCTCGTGGTGATGCCGCCGTCGACATAGAGCGTGTGTCCATTGACAAAGGAGGAAGCGCGACTCGCCAGAAACACCGCCGCGCCGACCAGCTCCTCGACCTCGCCCCAACGGGCCGCGGGCGTTCGCTTCTCGAGCCAGGACGAGAAATCCTGGCTGTCGACCAGCGCCTGGTTCAACGGCGTCTTGAAATAGCCGGGCGCGATCGCGTTGATCTGCAGCCCGTGCTTCGCCCAGTCGGTACACATGCCGCGGGTCAGGTTCCTGACCGCACCCTTGGTCGCCGTATATGGGGCGATGCCCGGCCGCGCGAGCTCGCTCTGCACCGAAGCGACGTTGATGATCTTGCCGGCGCCACGCGCAATCATGTGCCGGGCGACGGCCTGGCCGACATAAAAGACGCTGGAGACATTCGTCTTCAGCAATTGCTCCCAGCGCTCGACCGGAAAGTCCTCGAGCGGGCTGCGGAACTGCATGCCGGCATTGTTGATCAGGATGTCAATCGGCCCGATATCCCGCTCGATCGCATCGACACCACGCGTCACTGCAGCATGATCGGTCACGTCGAAATCCGAGACCGCAACATCATGACCGACATCTTTGAGGGAGCTCGCAGCCGAGGCCAGCTTCGAGCGATCGCGGCCGTTGAGCACGATGGCCGCACCGTGCTCGGCCAGCCCGCGCGCCAGCGCATAGCCAATGCCTTGCGACGAGCCGGTGACGAGAGCCCGCCTGCCTGCAAGGTCAAAAAGTGGAAAAGCCATAACGTCGTATTCTCCTGTGCCGTCGCGCCTGGCGGCGCATGCGGCCGCCATCTTCGAGGCGTAGCAGACCACACTCAGTCTTCGACGACGAGACCCTTTGTCTTTGGCACCGCTCATTGATTTATTGACATCGCCCGAACGACGCGTATTCTAGCGCGAATTGGTATGACCACTTGGCCACTAGGCCGATAAAGCCTGTAGCAGCGAGGATATGATGTTCTCCGCCGTGGAATCGCGCCGTCTGTATCGGCAGGTGGCAGACCAGATGCGAAGCCTGATCGAGCGCGGTGAACTGGCGCCCGGTTCGCGGCTTCCGGCGGAGCGCGAGCTAGCGCAGAAACTGGGCGTCTCCCGCCCGACCATCCGGGAAGCGTTGATTGTTCTGGAGGTCGAAGGCTTCATCGACATCCGCATGGGTTCGGGTATCTATGTCACGGCGCGCAAGGTGCCGGCGCTGGATGTGCCGCCGGAGGATTTCGAAGGTCCGTTCGAATTGCTGCGGGCGCGGGCGGTGGTCGAATGCGCCATCGCCGAAGAGGCGGCCCGGCTGGCGCGCCCCGAGCATATCGCCATTCTCGACGACAACCTTGCGCGCATGGCGGCGGCACTCGAGGATCGCCGTCAGGCGCTCGCGCTTGACCGCGAGTTCCACGTTCTCGTATCGGGCATCATCGCCAACCAGACGTTGAATCGTTTTGTCGGCAGCATCCACGACATGCGCATGACGCCTTATTTCGAGAAGCTCGCCAGCTATTTCGAAAACACCGACACGTGGCGGGCCGCGATGGAGGAGCATCGCGTGATCCGCGACGCGATCGCCGCCGGCGATCCGACCGCCGCACGCGCCGCAATGCGCGCGCATCTCGACCAGTCACAGCTTCGCCTGTCGGCGAGCTTCGGGGAGGAGCCGTCCGACAGCACGATACCGGCCGCATGGAGACGTGCCGGGGGCAATTAGCGCTTTTGTTCAATCATTTCACCTTGGGAGGAGGAAGAGGATGAAACTCAAACTGTTGACGCTGCTGGGTGCGACCGCGGCGATCCTTGCTTCGGCGCTGACCGCCGAGGCCCAGACCGCGCTCAAATGGGCGCATGTCTACGAGACCTCGGAGCCGTTCCATACGGAGTCCGTATGGGCGGCGGAAGAGATCAGCAAGCGCACCGAGGGGCGTTACAAGATCGACGTCTTTCCGGCCTCGCAGCTTGGCAAGGAGGCCGATATCAACCAGGGCCTGAAGCTCGGCACGGTCGACATCATCATTTCCGGATCGAGCTTCGCCGCGCGGGAATATGCGCCGATCGGCGTCACCTATTTCCCCTACATCTTCCGCGACCCGGCCCATCTGATCACCTACACCAAGAGCGATGTCTTCAAGCGGCTCGCCGCGGGCTACGAGGAGGCATCGGGCAACCACATAACCGCCGTCACCTATTACGGCACGCGCCAGACCACGTCGAACCGGCCGATTGCCAAATGCACCGATATGCAGGGGCTGAAGATGCGCGTCCCCGATGTTCCGGCCTATCTCGCCATGCCGCGCGCCTGCGGCGCCAACACGACGCCGATCGCCTTTGCCGAGGTTTATCTCGCGCTCCAGAACGGCACGGTCGAGGCCCAGGAAAACCCATTGACGACGATCGAGGCGAAGAAGTTCTATGAGGTGCAGAAGCATATCGTGCTGACCGGCCACATCGTCGATCATCTGAACACGGTCGTTTCGAAGAACCTGTGGTCGCAGCTTTCCGATGCCGACAAGCAGATCTTCACCGAAGTCATGCAGGAGGCGGCCGAGCGTGCGACCAAGATCATCGAGGAGCGTGAGGCGAAACTCGTCGAGACCTTCAAGGGACGGGGCATCGAGGTGACCGAAGTCGACAAGGCCGATTTCGAGTCGACTGTGATGGACAAGGTCAAGCTTGAAGACTTCGGCTATAACAAGGAAGACTGGGAGGCTGTCCGAGCCGTCAAGTGAGTGTCCGTGCCGGCGGTCGCCAGTGTCGCCGGCATTCCGTCCCCACGAACGCCGGATGAACGCCATGTCCCAAGAAATCCATTTGCAGTCGACGCCGGAGGACCTTGCCCATTCCTTCGAGGATGCCGCAGTACCGGCCACGGATGTTTCCAACTATGCCGTGGAAGATTGGGTCACACTCGTCTTCTTCTGGCTGATGACCGGATGCGTGTTCCTGCAGTTCTTCACACGCTACGTGCTCAACGACTCCTACGCCTGGACGGAGGAGATCGCTACCAATTGCCTGATCGGAGTCGTGTTCCTGGGCTCCGTCATGTGCGTGCGCCTGTCGCGGCACATCCAGGTCGACGTGCTTTATCACTATTTCCCGCGGTCCGTGGCCCGCGGCATGGCGATCTTCGTCGATGTCGTCCGGATCGGCTTCTTCGCCTATGCCTGCTGGCTGATGTGGCGCTATGTGGCGGTTGTCGCCAACGAGCGCATGGTGACGGTCGATCTGCCGCGCAACATCGTCTTCTACAGCGTGATGGCCGGCTTTGTGCTGATGCTCGTCCGGTCGATCCAGGTCTTCATCGCCAATCAACGCCGTGGCTATTCAGTTCTCGAACGGCCCGAAGAATTCCACAGGGTTGAGGGCTGATCCATGCTTCTCCTCGTCGGTTCGTTTCTCGTGCTGATGGTGGTCGGCGTTCCAGTCGCCATCTCGATGGCTGCGGCCTCGGTTCTCTATCTCGTCTTCTACAATGTCGCGCCCGATATCATCGCCGCGCAGAGGATGATCGCCGGCGTGGAGAGCTTCCCACTGCTGGCGGTGCCGTTCTTCATTCTCGCTGGCAACCTGATGAACTCCGCCGGCGTCACCGGCCGGATCTATTCCTTCGCCGTTGCCCTCGTCGGCTGGATGAAAGGGGGTCTCGCGCAGGTCAACATCATCGGTTCGGTGATTTTCTCCGGCATGTCGGGCACGGCGCTTGCGGACGCCGCCGGGATCGGCACGATCGAGATCAAGGCGATGAAGGATCACGGCTATCCGGTCGAGGCGGCCGTCGGCGTCACCGCCGCCTCGGCGACGCTTGGACCGATCTTTCCGCCGTCGCTGCCCTTCGTCATCTACGGCATGATGGCGAACGTCTCGATCGGCGCGCTGTTCATGGCCGGCATCGTCCCCGGCGTGGTGATGACAGCGCTGATGATGCTGACGGTGGCGATCTTTGCCTACAAGCGCGGCTGGGGTTCGGACACGCCCTTCGAGATGAAGCGGCTGCTCTCGGCCTCGCTCGAGGTCGTCGTCGTCCTCGCCGTGCCGATCGTCGTCTATCTCATGATGACGGCAGGCCTCTCGCTGAATGTCGCCGTCGGCATCGCCCTCGTCGTGCTCCTTGCACTTGACTGGTATTTCGACTTCTCCGCCGTCATGGCGTTGATGACCCCGGTGATCCTCATCGGCGGCATGACGATGGGCTGGTTCACGCCGACGGAAGCTGCCGTCGCCGCCGTTCTCTGGTCGCTGTTCCTGGGCCTGGTGCGCTATCGGACGATGACGCTATCGACGCTCACCCGGGCGACCTTCGACACGATCGAGACGACGGCTTCGGTTCTCTTCATCGTCACGGCAGCCTCGATCTTCGCCTGGCTCCTGACGGTAAGCCAAGCCGCCCAGATGCTCTCCGGCGCGATTCTGACGATTACCGAGAACAAGTGGGTCTTCCTGATCCTGGTCAACCTCCTGATGCTGTTCGTCGGCTGCTTCCTGGATACGATCGCCGCAATCACCATCCTGGTGCCGATTCTCCTGCCGCTGTCGGCCCAATTCGGCATCGATCCGGTGCACTTCGGACTGATCATGACGCTCAACCTGATGATCGGCCTCCTGCATCCGCCGCTTGGCATGGTGCTTTTCGTGCTCTCGCGCGTGGCCAAGCTTTCGGTCGAGAAGACGACCATGGCGATACTGCCCTGGCTCTTGCCGCTTTTCATCGCGTTGATCCTGATCACCTTCGTCCCGGCGATCACATTGTGGCTGCCGGGCGTCGCCGGGCTGATCCGCTGATGGCAGGAGCACCCATGCGCACCCGTCTCGCCCGGCTCTACGGCCAACGTGATCTTAGGCTGGAGGCCGAGGTCGTCGCGGAGCCCGGCGAAGGCGAGGTATTATTGAAGATGGCGGCCGGCGGCATTTGCGGCTCCGATCTTCACTACTATCAGGACGGCGGCTTCGGCCCCATCCGGGTACGCGAACCGATCATCCCCGGCCACGAGGCTTCCGGGCATGTCGCGGCGCTCGGAGCCAACGTGTCCCGACTTGCGATCGGCGAGTTGGTGGCGGTAAATCCGAGCCAGCCCTGCGGCGTCTGCCGCTTTTGCGAGGAAGGGCTCGCCATTCACTGCCTGCACATGCGGTTCATGGGCAGCGCCATGCTTTTCCCGCACACGCAAGGCATGTTTCGGGACTGGCTCGTCGTTCCGGCAAGCCAATGTTTTGCCGCGGGCGCACTCATCAGCGCCGGCGAGGCGGCCTGTGCCGAGCCGCTCGCCGTCTGCCTTCACGCCGTGGCGCAGGCCGGGGACCTCAACGGAAAAAAGGTGCTCGTCACCGGGGCCGGGCCGATCGGTGCGCTCGTGGTCGCGGCCGCCCGCCATGCGGGGGCCGCGACGGTCGTGGTGACGGACCTTGCCGATGCGGCGATCGAGCGGGCAATGGCAATGGGCGCGTCACGGGCCGTCAACGTCCGGCGCGGGCCGGCCGGCCTTGCTGCCTACGAAGTCGACAAGGGCCAGTTCGACGTCGCCTTCGAATGCTCCGCGGCCGAACCCGCCCTGCGCGGCGCGATCGCCGCGGTCAGACCGCGCGGCCTGATCGTGCAGGTCGGGATCACGGGCGACATCACCGTTCCGCTCAACGCGCTCGTCGGCAAAGAATTGCGCCTCGTCGGATCGCAGCGCTTCGATCGCGAATTCGAGCTGGCCGTCGACCTGATCGCCCACCGCCGTATCGATGTCCGGCCGATCATTTCACACAGCTTTCCGGTCGAACGGGCAGTTGCGGCCTTCGAACAGGCCGGCGACCGCTCCGTCGCCTGCAAGGTGCAACTGATGTTTCTTTCCTAAGGAAATTCACATAAGACACCCACGGCCCGGCGCCAGCATCTTCTGATCCGATGACAAAATGGTCCCTAACTTGCAACGGCGGCGCGGCACGACGAGAGTACCTCGTCCCATTGGCGCTTAGCCCCGTCGTCGCTTTTGCGGGTGAATCGCTTGTTTCCTAACGCGCTGCGGACCCCTGACACGATCTTTTCGAAATCGGCGTCGTCTGTCGGCTCAAACCGGACTCCCATGCGGGCGAGACGGCCGTTGACGGCCCCGATGATCTCTGCAGCACCATCCCAGTCCTCTTTGGCCGCGAGCACTCCGCTTATCGCTGCGATCGCGAGGTTCACGACCATTGGATAATCATATCTCTCGCCGATGGCCAAGGCCTGCCCCGCGAGGGAAGCGGCGTTCCTCCAGTCACCGCTATGCAGTCGGAAATGGGCAAGGTTTTGCAACAGGTGCCCGGGCCAATAGGTATCGCCCAGCCTGTCGAGCAGTTTGAGGGCATCATGATAGTGGGCTTCGGCTGCAGCCTCGTCCCCTTCCGCGCGTGTCCCTTCGCCAATGGCAATAAGGGCGAGCGCTGTTCCATAGTCATCGCCAATGAGCCTCGACAGTTCCAGTGACTGCGCGATCAACATGCCACCTGTCTCGGGATCGCCTGAGGTGGCTTTCGCGATACCGGCAATAATTCCGGCACTTGCAGTTCCGGACTTGTTGTCCAACTCGCAGTAGATGCGGTGACCTTCAACGCCATATTCACGCGCTGTTTCGGGATCACCAGACATGTATCGGATCAATGCGGCTGAGTTCAAAATCAGCGCCAGCGGCTCCGGCTCACCCGTGGTTCGCGCATGCTCCAAAGCCTTATCCGCCCATGCTCTTGCTTCGGAAAACTGACCTCTCGATATCCAAAGCCACCTCAACGCCTCGATGAGCTGGGCGGACTGAAGAGCGCTGGGTTGCCTCATCCGCCATTCAAGTGCCACCCGAATGTTTCCCGCTTCCTGCATCAGGTGCTCGACAAAGTCGCGCTGATTGAACCTCATCACGTTTGGAGCAGCGGACAGAACAAGGTCGGTAAAATGGTCCGCCTGACGGATACGCACAGTTTCGTACTCGCGAGACTCTCGCAGCCTATCGAGCGCAAAATCGCGAACCGTATCCAGCATGTTGAGGCGCGGATGACCCAGCGCCGTGGTTCTGAACAACAAGCTCTTGTCCAAAAGAGCTTCCACGTGATCAACCACGTCGGTATCGTCCTGGAACAAGGATTCAACGGCACCAAGGTCGAACCCACCATTGAAGACGGACGACGCATAAAAGACCCGGCGCTGGCGTTCCGTCAGGAGATGGTCGCTCCATCCGATCATCACACGAAGGGTGCGGTGACGGGGATCAATATCCCGCGCCTTGCTTCGAAGGTCCTGCATTCTCGTTTGAAGCCGGTTCTCCAACTCCGCTACGCTCAAGAGGCCTACATGCGAGGCTGCCAGTTCAAGCGCCAGCGGTAGCCCGTCAAGTCTCCGGCATACTCTGGAGATCGAACCTAGTGTGTCATTCTCCAATCTGAAGTCTGGCCGTTCGCGGCGTATGAAATTCTCGAAAAGCTTTACAGATGGGTTCTCTCGAATCTGATCGAAGCTCGCCTCTTCGTCGGGAAGGGTGAGAGGGGGTACGACGAATTCGGTCTCCGAGCGCAATTTGAGGGGCTCACGACTGGTGGTCACAACGGTAACACCCGGACATCTTCTGAGGATGGTATTTATCACAGGTGCACCTTCAACCAGGTGCTCGAAGGTGTCGAGTATTAACAACACCTCGGCGGTGCCCAGCGAGTTGCACACCGTTTCTGCGGCGGAGACGCCTGGGACCTCCTGCAGGCCAACGGCCTTGCAGATTTCCGAAGCGATTAGATCCGGATCATCAATTTCGCTCAACTGTACGAAAAACACGCCCCGTGAGAAGAAGCTCAGCGCTGATCTGCCAGCGTGTATCGCCAAGCTGGTCTTGCCCACGCCGCCGGCACCCGTAAGCGTGATAATTCGGCTCTGCTTATCTGCCAGGATTCGATTGAGCCGGTCCATTTCTGAGCGTCGACCGTAGAGGACTGGCACATCGGACGGGAGATTGGTGCGATTGGCGCCGATGGATGAGATAGGTGCAAAATCGCTTTGTAATCCCGGGATCACCAGATCGAATAGCGCTTCGGGATATCGAAGGTCCTTGAGGCGATGGAACCCCAGATCGCGTATTTCTACATTCTCTCCGAGAGGACCTTCTGCGATCTCATCGCGGACGACGTTCGAAATGACGATCTGACCTCCGTGTGCCACCGATGCGATGCGAGCCGCACGATGCACCTCTATTCCGGTTATCGCGGCATCGTGTCTTCTTATCTTTCCGGAATGCAGCCCCATCCGGACGAGTGGTTTGCATCCTTGAGCCCACTCCTCCTTCGTCAGAGCGAATTGTGCATCAATCGCCGCCTGAACCCCTTGGGCCGAGGCAGGGAAGAGTGCGAATACAGAGTCGCCAGCAACGTTTATTTCTTCGCCACCATAAGAGTGGATGGCACTTCGCAAAAGTTCATTGTGCCGAAGGAGCATCTGATCGTAGAGGTCAGGATAAGAATCCACCAGGTTTGTTGACCCCTCAATGTCAGTGAAGAGCATGCAAACGCTGTCGCCTGACGATTGAGACCGACTTGCTATTTGGGGTGCCATAACAACACCTCCCTCGGCTTTGTTGACTGACCCGGTCCGAACAAAAAGGTCCGTCGAAGGCACTTGGTCAGAGCAAGTTGAGTGCGATATATGCTCAGGCGTTTAGAGTACGACGAGCCCCTTCCTTTGCGTGTGAGGAGCTCATTCCATGAGCCGACACGGTGGGCGTTGGCCAACTGACGTTCGGCTTGCCGGAGGTCTTCGATGCCCGGTCGAAGGCCACATCGCCGAGCTTCGGAGACAGCCCTACGAAAGATGTTGAACCTCATCAGGTCAGCCTCTAGTTCGCCGGAGCCCTCAAGGATATTCCAAACTGACGAGGTCGGCACCGTCAATTCTCCGCTGTGCCAGTCAATTTCATTGTCGAGGCGTGAATGGGCCCTCCCGGAACAGAAAAGCCATTCGATGAACTCAACTTCAATTTGTTGCCGATCCGCGCCGCTCAATCCATCAGCGACTCGCTCCCTGCCATCGCTTGAGAGTCCAAACAGCTGAGGTGAATTCAACGGGCGGAGCGAACCTTCTTCAATCTCTCGTAATTTCGAGACCTTGATTGCAGCCTGAACGGCGTCGGCGCGCTTTATGTCTATGGCCTTCAAAAGGTCGAGCATCTCGCTAGGGAGGTGCCGCCCAGCCTTCTGATACGCGCCGGGCCAGGTCCGCATAGTATAGTGAAGCGATTGAGCCGCCGAGATAATTTCCTCGGCTTCGGATGCTCCCACGAGACCTTTCCTTGTAGCCCGTCGCAGAGCGATCCGCATGTTAATCAGTGGTTCCGTAAGCGGCGGAAAAGGCATTTCCTCGCGGTAAAGGACCGCCACTTCGTCCTCGGCCGATATTACCCGCTGCTTGAACAGTCGAAATATAATCCCCGCGCCATGCGCACCTGCCGGAAAGCAATCCGCCGCTCGCAGTGCGCCCATGCTGGAGGCGCCAACCACAACCGCCCCGTCCTGGACAACATCAATGACTTCCCGTGGCGAAATGGCAAGGACGTTGCCAAATGCGCCGTCAAGGACCAGAAAGAACTGATGCTTCAGGATGCGATAAGCATAAAGGTCCCCCCTCCTTGCCGGAGGTCTTATGATCGCATCTGGCAAAATGGACAGGATGTCCGAAGCGGGGGCGCTCGGGCCCAAAAACACGACCGGCGGCATCCGCATCGTGCCCATCGTCACAACAGGTGCCTTGCACTTCGCCAGCCAACACGGCGGTGGTCTATCGTGAAGAGCGAAAGGCCGGGGACGCGCACTCTCATAACGGGCAGGCCCAGGGACTTTCGGCTCATGTCGATTACTATGGCCTGCGTAAGTCCGGCGGACCTTAGCCTCTCCAAGATAAATTCGATTTCGGTCTCGAGGTCAGGCAAGCCAGTATTGGGAATGGTGGAGAAGTCACGCTCGGCTGCATAATTCCAAGACTTGCCCTCGGTAACCAAACGCGAGCTGGGTACCTGGTTGTAGGAGTCACGTGCACCGTGAATTACCCCGAGCCGTGATTGGAACGACTCAAGGATAGCATGTGTAACGGCGGCCCCGGCCAGAAGGTCAGCGCCCCACCCCTCAACGACGAGCGGCATTGGCCCGGCGGTACCACAAAAGAATGGATCTATCAGCGTGCTCGAGATGACCGGTATCTCAAGGTCGGTCGTCAGATCTTCCAGGATGAGTGTCAGGTTTGCTTTCTTGGCGCGCTCCGCAAGCGCCTTGGGTATGGGAGGAAGCGAATCCAGATCGATCCTGCGTCTGGCGGGTCCGGCGTCCCCCTGATGTCCATATTGTTCAAAGAAGTGATGCTGACTGACGGCATCCCGTTCGACAGCCTCCAGAATTGCGCTGCGCACCGCCCGGCCACGAGTGAACCCGGCAGCCAAGCCATTGGTATCGACCTGATCCAATATGCCTTCCTTGGCAGGAGATCTCGCCAGGTCGGCCAGAATCCAGATCGGACGGCCGCCGATCAATTCCCAACCCTGAACCCATTCAAAGGCCGAATCCGGACGATAGCTGGTAAGCGGGGGAAGATCGAAGGAGAGAGGATCCGCAACACAGGCACCCGAGGACGTCAGCTCAAGATAAGTGGCATTCCGAGACTCGCCCTCGAATTCCTCTGCGCAGACCCTCTCGACCGCCTCCATGACCGCGCTGACGCGAGCCGCTTCGTTGTCCACCCCTTTTCCGAGATGGGTGGTCAAGTCTCGTGCCAGGGGAGTGACCGTTGCAAACACAGGCGTGCCCAGGACATCGAGTGATGTGATGTCGGCTATGCGTGTTATCGGGACTTGATCGATTGTGGATTTGATGAGCAGCTTGTGTTTGGCCCTTTCCAAGGCACCATGCCTCTCACTGCGGCGGTCGTACAACGGCCACCGGTCCAGTGATCTGGGCGACACCACGACTTCAGAATCCACAGATGATCGAGTGGTCCTTGTTGAGATAAATGTGGGATCCGGTTCTTTTACTGATGTTCTCGAGAACCGCGATTTCTTCGTCGGTGAGGTTTTCGATCGCGTCATGTACCGCTTGCGGGAGCATATTCTCCTCCACGTCGGGAATGACATTCGAGTTCTTTAGACGGTCGAAATTTGGCTGGAAGCCCGGCATTGTCACCTCCACAGGCGCTGAACAGTTTCGATGCTCGCTGGATTGCTGTCAGGGATCTTTGAATCGTGAGCCGCTGGCTATCAGTAATATTAGGATGCCGGCTCCATAGTTGTCCAGTAGTACTCCCTAATACCAAAGGGCTATATGCGCGCGATCAGGGCGAACTTGAACCGTATCTGGTTGAGTTAAGATTTGCCGGCTTTGTTTGCTGTTCATCGAATGGTGTCGTTATGGATATGCTTGAAACACAAGCGAATAGTGACTTTGTGAGGGGTAGAATTGAGCTCTGTTTGCCCGCTCTCAAGGCGGCTTTTGACGACCTTTGGCGAACCGAGCCCCAACGGGAAATGACGATTGCTTTCCTGGTCTTGCTTCATCAAATCATGCGAGCATCGGTTCCCCTCATGCAGTTGGCAGCGGAACGATGCGACCAATTGGCAGGAACGGAAAGGCTTGTCCCTTCACTGGGAAAATATTACCGACATCATATTTCCGAGGAACAGCACCACGACACTTGGGCACTTGAGGACCTGGAGACCACAGGATGCGATCCTCAGGGAATTCTATCCATCACCCCTTCTGTCGAAGTAGCACGGCTGGTCGGCACTCAGTATTATTGGGTTCAGCACCATCACCCTCTCATGCTTCTTGGATACATTGCGGTGCTTGAGGCTTTTCCTCCTGCGGACAGTAGAATTGATGAGATTCGAGATCGATCGGGACTGCCGGAGTCAACGTTCAGGACTTTGAGAATTCATGGAGACCTTGATCCGACGCATAGCGCTGAGATCGATCAGACGTTTAATGCGCTGCCGTTGGATCACAACCACTTGGCAATGGTCGGTTTGAGCGTGCTCCATAGCTGCGATGCACTCGCGGCAAGCGTGCGAGCTCTGCGGCCCCTCTATCTGCCTAGCGGATCGATATCCGGCTGACTCCGCCTTATGAGCGACGAAAGCACCTACGCCAGCGCGGCAAAGATCAGCGCCGCATAGGTGAACTGGTGCATCAATTGATCGGCGCCGTGCATGGCCCAGTAGGCGCGGGTCGTCGCATCGGCGCGGCTATGCCGCGACAGCAGCGCCTTGCCGTAGTCTATGAGATAGTGAACGACGAATTCGGCGAGCACTAGAATGGCGACGCGCGTCATGCCAGCGCTGGCGAGCAACAGCGCCGGTAGGGTTCCAAGCGCATGCCCGCCAGCATGGACATAGCCGCCGATCATGCGGAAATTGCCCTTGCCGCGCAGGATCCAGGCTGGCTGCAGCACATAGTCAACGACGAAGTGCTTGAGCTGCAGGCAAGCGAGCATCGCCACCGTCGTGATCGCCATTTCCATTGTTTCCTCCAGTGGACCGACCTTCTGGCTGATCAATCGTATGCACGCCAACGGGTCTGGCTTTTCCGCGCACCGTCGCAAGCCCGAGCGGTCTCGTCATCGGCTCTGCCCCGAGTTCACGCATGGTCGCGTCGCTGAGCACGATTTCGACGCCGCGCTCCTTCGCCACATTCACCAACCGGCTCGCGACATTGACCGTGTCGCCGATGGCGGTATAGCTCAGCCGTTCGGCGGAACCGATATTGCCGATCAGCGCCGTGCCGCTGTTGATGCCGATACGTACGCGGATCGCGTTCTCGCCGGTCGCGATTGGCGGGTCGTCATGCATTGCCGTCCGGATCGCGACAGCCGCGCGGCAGGCGCGGGCGGCATGGTCCGCCTGCTTTCCCGGCGCGTTCCAGATCGCCATCACTGCGTCCCCTATGAACTTGTCGACGGTGCCGCCCTCTGCATGGACAGCGGCAACGGCAATCGTCAGGAAACGCGTCAGATGCGGCTCGACGTCTGGTCCGAGCCTCTCCGTCAGCTCGGTAAACCCGGGCAGGTCGGCGAACATGACGGTCACCTCGCAGAGCTCGCCGCCGGGCTTCGGCTCGATACTGCCCTCAACCAGCGGTCGCACGACATCGAGCGGCATGTAGCGGGCAAAGGCCGAAAGGCCGACGGCCATGCGCTTCAATGCCTGGGAGAAATGGTTGAGCTCGGCGAGGAAGGTCGGATGATGGCGGACGCCTTCGAGCGAGAAGCGCTCGACCGCACGCAATTGCGCTGCCAGCCGGGCGAGCGGCCGGGCGAAGAGGAAATTTGCAAAGGCGACCGCAGTCGCTGCGGCAAGGGCTGCCATAGCGAGCACGACTAAGGCTATGCGCCGGATATTCTTGTCAATGCCGCTTGCGAAGGTCGAACGTGGCGTGGCTGTAACAAGGCGCCAATTCTCGAACGGCAGGCGCGACGACGACACGAAGACAGGCCCGAGCAAAGCGCTCGGCACAACGACGCGGAAGGCGTCGATTTTGCGGGCCGCGACCGCCTCGGCGGCGGCCGACGCCAGCGCATCGGAGGCGGGAAAGTCGGAAAAATGCGCCGCCATGACGCCGTCGGAGGGTTGCGACGTCGCAAGGACCCGCCCGCTCTCGTCAAGAACGAAGGCTTTGCTGAGCGCTGGTAGTTCGAGCGCCTGCAGCGCCTCGGAAAGGCGTCGGAGGCTCACGGCCACCATCACCACACCGGTAAACTTCCCGAAGGTCTCGACGCGCTTCGACAGGACCATGGCGGGCTCGAAACCGTTTGGCAGCACGTTGGTCACCGTCCAGACGGGATCTCCATTTTCCTTGCCCAATCGATACCAGGGGGCGCCGAGAGCCACATAGGCGCTCTCCGCCTTGATCCGCTCCTCGAAAAAGATGTCGCCCGGGATCGGTCGATAAAGATCGCGCCGCAGCGGACGGAGTTCGCCGGCTCTCGCGGCACCGATCTCCACCATCTCGATCCGGCCGTCGGCGGTCGCATGAGACCCGAAAAAGCGCCCATCCGGAAAACCGAAGCCGATCCAAGCGATTGACGGCTGCTCCCGCAGCAGCGACAGGAACAGGAATTCGCGCTTGACCTCATCATCGGCGCTGATCGCACCTTGGAACAAGATGGAGCGGACAATTTCAGCCGTGCTCGACACGAGCGCCAGCGTCCGGGATAGATCGTTCCTGACGGACCCCGCCGTCTGGGCATCGAGACTCGCCACGATCTCCTCGATGCTCTCACCGGCTGCGCGCTGCCAGATGAGATGGATCAGCGCGGCAGTGGAGAGCACCGCCAGCACGAGGAGAACGACGACGACTTGGGCGAGCTTCGGGCGATACATCGCTAGGCCTCATGTTGGCCGGTAATCAGCCGCGCGGCGCGATCGTTGCGCAAATAGGCGACCGCCCAGTCGAGAAACACCACGAGGCGGTTGCGGAAGCCGACGAGGAACCAGAGATGGGCGAAGTTCCAGACGAGCCATGCGGCATAGCCAGAGAGCCTGGCTCCGCCGAAATCCGCGACGGCTGCCTTGCGGCCGATGGTGGCGAGATTGCCGTAGTCACGATAACGAAAGGGTGTCGATTGCCGTCCCGCGATGTCGCCGAGAATGGCGCGCGCTGTGTAGCGCCCCATCTGCTTGGCTGCCGGCGCCACGCCCGGTACGGGACGTCCGTCAGCATCGGTCACCGAAGCCGTGTCACCGATGACGAATATTTCCCTGTGGCCTGGCGGATTGAGGCACTCGTCGACGATGACCCGTCCGGCGCGGTCGGCCGCCGCACCTATCCACTTGGCGGCGCGCGAAGCCATGACGCCGGCGGCCCAGAGAATGCAGGCGGAGCCGATTTCAGTTCCGTCGGAGAGCCGCACGCCGCTGTCGTCGCAGGACGCGACGGCATTGCCGAGCACGACGTCGACGCCAAGCCTTTCGAGTTGTCTCTCAGCCTTTCTCGAAAGGCAGGGCGGCATCGCCGGCAGGATCCGCTCACCCGCCTCGACGAGCACGACCTGGGCGGAGGATGAATCAATGCGCCGGAAATCGCGAACGATCGTCCTCCGGGAAAGCTCGGCGATTGCGCCGGCGAGCTCGACGCCGGTTGGCCCGCCGCCGACGACAACGAAGGTCAACAGCTTCTGACGCAAACGGGGGTCATCGGTCACCTCCGCCCGCTCGAAGGCGGAGAGGATGCGCGCGCGTATCGCGGTCGCATCCGTGATTGTCTTCAACCCCGGGGCGTGTTCCGCCCAGATGTCGTTGCCGAAATAAGTGTGGCGGGCGCCGGTCGCGACGATCAGATAGTCGTAGGGGATGCGCCGGCTGCCGGTCACGACGCATCGCGCGATGGTATCGACCGCCTCGACCTTGTCCATCAGGACCGTAGCATTCGACTGCCGCGAAAGAATGCGGCGGATCGGCATGGCAATCTGGGCCGGCGAGAGCCCTGCGGTCGCAACCTGGTAAAGCAGAGGTTGGAACAGATGATAGTTTCGCCGATCGACGACAGTGACTTCGACCGGCGCGCGGCGAAGCGCCATCGCCGCGTTCAGACCGCCAAAGCCGGCACCGAGGATGACCACGCGCGGCCGGTGTCTTGCCTGATCCGTGCCGGTCGCAGTCTCACCCGGCACGGACGCGCTCGGAACAGGCGTCACTGACATCATTCAGCCTCCGGCACGGATACGGCAGGCGACCAGATGGTCGACGGAAAGGCCGCCGGGGCCCCGCGAGAGGATAAGCAAGAGCAGGCTCGTCCACATCAGATGCTCAGCCCAATGATCCGGGTAAACGAAGACCTGGATGGTGGCGACGACGCCGAGCAGCATCATTGAGGCGAGCCGCGCGAGCAGCCCCAAGGCGAGCATCGCCGCGCCACTAAGTTCCGCCGTCGTCGCCATGATGGCGGCCAGTCCGGGATCGAGCAGCGGCAAGCGGTATTCGAAGGCGAACAGCTGGAGCGTGACCGGCCAGGAGGCGAGCTTCGTCTGGGCGGACTGCCAGAAAACCTCCGCGACGGCAATGCGGGACGCCAATTGCACGATCGATAGCGGCAGGGCGGCCGACCACTCCACGAACGCCTCGTGAAGCCTGTATATCGTTCTGGAAAAACTCATCGATGTTGCGCGCATTGTGGTCATGACACTCTCTCCTGCTGGTTGGAAGACTCCTTCATGCGATGGATCCCGATGACGAGCTCGCTGACGAAGAGGCCCGTCAGCGCTCGCGCGATATCGAACTCCGGCGAATAGCGGCAGGCGCGGGCGACCGCAGCCTCGAGTCCCCTGCCCCGCATCAACATGTGCCAGAACGCAAACTCCGCGGCGTCGAGACGCAGGAAGCGAACGGTGTCACCATGTCTCCACAGCGCAACGCGCTCCGGCTCGCGGTTAACATCGGCAAGCTTGTCGGCATCGCCTCCCCGCTGGTGCGCCGCCCAGATGCTGAGGGCAGGCCAGCGGCAGAGAACAAGTCGAAGTGAAGGCTGTAGGAAGAGCGCGAAGGACCCACTTGAAAGTCCCTCGTAAAGCTCGATCAATGTGCTTGGCCGCTGCAAGGGCGCGTCGAGCGCTTCGGCGATCTTCCACTCGAGGCGGGCCACCTCAGAGACGAAGGGCATGTGAGTGGTCCCCTCGAAACGCGCGAGGAATGGCGCAAGTCCTGCGCCGTAACGGGAAAGGCGTGGCTCTTGTGGCGGGCTGCTCCGGATGAAGCACCTGGCCACGTAACTGAAGTAGCGTTCGTCGAGCAGCCACGCCGTCACGGGGAACACGGCCTTCAAGGTGGTCGTGAGCGAGACCAGCGTGTTGTTGCGGTAGATGTTGAGCCGCCTGGCGGGATCGAAACGACCCCGCGCGAGAAGTGGCAGGATATCTGCAGGCCCGGTCGTCAGAACCGCACGCGCAACGACGTTCTGCAGGGTTTCAATGGAAGACATGGCCGTCCCTCCTGCAATGATTCGATGCGCACTTGCCGCAAGCGGCTTTGACTGCCGCGATTGCAGCAAGCGCTGGGAAACGGATGCCTGTTGCGTCGTCGCGGCCGGGCAACTTCATGGTCTCGAAACGGCCGTCTGGTGCAGTGACCGGCGGCTCTTCAAGGCGTTCGTCGAAGGCAATCCGGCGGGCGAGCATGTCGGCCCACATGGCTTCGCCCAACAAGACTTCGAGCGCCGGCACATCCGTGTCCCATTCGATCAGTGTCGGTCGCGGGCCGATCCTGCGGAGCGCGTGAGCATAGAGCGACCACACGGCTGGCGGCACGCGTGACCCATGGTCGTCGATGAGAATGACGTCCCCGTCCACTTCATTGATTGCGTGGCCGGCAAGATGGATCTCGCCGATCGCGTCGGCAGGCAGAGCGTCGATGAAGGCGAATGCATCGAAATCGAGGTTGTTTGCGGAGACATGGACGTTGTTGACGTCCAGCAGCAAGCCGCAACCAGTCCGGCTGACGAGCTCGGCCAGAAACTCGGCCTCGGTCATGCTCGATTCCGCGAAGGCCAGGTAGGCCGAGAGATTCTCGATGAACACGCGGCGCTTGAGCGTGTCCTGCAGTCGGCCGACGTTCCCGGACACGATCGAGAGCGCCTCTTCGTCGTAGCGGAGCGGCAGGAGGTCGTTCAGGTAGGCGCCGTCGGCGACGCTCCAGGCAAGGTGCTCGGAGACGATCGCCGGCTGAAAGCGTTCGCAGACGCCATGCAGCCGCTCCAGATGCGCCCCGTCGAGACCTGAGGCGCTGCCAAGTGAGAGTCCGACGCCATGCACTGAAAGCGGATAAACTTCGCGCAGCTTTTCGAGGGCATCCACAGCCGCTGATTGGCCCATGTAGTTTTCGGCATGGACTTCGAGCCAACCCGCGGCAGGCCTGCGGGAAAGCATCTCGGCGATGTGTTTTGAACGGAGGCCGATGCCCGCAGCGCACGGCACCGGGTGGGTTGGAAACGTCTTGGGCATCGGTCTACTCCCTTTGCTTGGTTGTCGAGGGGCCGTCAGGCCTTCGGGGCGTTGCTGCCGCCGGCGATCTTTCCGCAAGTGCCGGCAGGCACGTAGATCCAGGCGTCGGCCTGGTCGTCCATCGTCGAGGTGCCCGCGCAGGAATGGGTCGCCGTCTGGCAGTCGTTCTGCCCGGCCTTGACGATGCCGTAGCACTTCTCGAACGAGAACTCGGGCTGGGCAGCTGGTCCGGCCGAAGCCGTGGAAGCCGAGACGGAGGCGATCGCCGCAAGCGCGGAACCGATGAGCGTACGCGTGTTGACCATTGAACATCTCCTGGATCTGACGTTGTTCAGACCGGACATCGGCCTGATGCAAGAAAGCTTCGCAGACCGCTCTCGCTCTTTGAAATGCTGTTCAGGCATGGTTTCGATAGGGCCGAACTATCCGTTCGCCATGGGCGCCTGAGACGAAAAAAAGCCCCCCGGATCGGGGGGCAGGACTGCCATCGGGAGGGAGACGGCAGGGGGCTTGCGCGCGGCCCGCGGCGACGCGCAACGATTGGTCGGGAAGCGTCGAGTCGCCCTAGAGGTAACGCGTACTGATGTCGACGCTCGAACGCTTCCCTATCGCGTCGTAGTTCGCCATCAGCCAGTCCTCCGCGCATTGTCGGCCGCGATCACGGAGGTCTACGAGGGCTCCCCACTCGGCATTGAGCTTGCTCGAGACGCTGAGATTTCTCATCGTCTCGTCGTCGGAGATGCCGTGCACAAAGATGCGCTTGAGCCCGAGGGAATTGCCCGCGTTGGAATCGATCAGTTGCGTCACGAAAGCGATAGCGCGCATCTCCCTGAGCAGCGACGAGTTGAAGCTGATTTCGTTGATCCTGTTCAGGATTTCGGCGGCGGTCCGCGGCAATTCCGTTCGCTCCAGCGGATTAATGTGCACCACCAGCACATCCGGTGTATCGCAGCCGTAGATCAGCGGGAAAATGGCGGGGTTTCCCATGTAGCCTCCGTCCCAATAGGCCTCTCCGTCGATCTCGACGGCTTGAAACAGGAACGGCAGACAAGCCGAAGCCATCACGGCGTCGATCGTGATCTCGTCATTGGAAAACACCTTGACCTTGCCGGAGCGCACGTTTGTCGCGCAGATGTTGAGCTTCACCGGACAACGGGACATGCGGATCGCGTCGAGGTCGATCGATTGCTCGAGGACCTGGCGCAACGGATTATAGTTCAGCGGATTGAACTGATAGGGCGAGAGCAGCCGCGTCACCATATCGAAAATGACAAAGGCCGGCGAAAACTCCAATGACTTCGATCCGGTCACGCGGTCCAGCAAGCTCGGCTGCAGCGGGCTGAAGGCTGCCGCATGGCTGATGCGGCGCCAGAAATTGGCGAGCGCCTTCTGCGCGCCGCTGCGCCCGCCTTCCGCAAGCCCATAGGCCAAGACGGCGGCGTTCATCGCGCCGGCACTGGTGGCGACAATGCCTTCGAAGGAGAGGTGCGGCTCATCTAGCAGCCGGTCGAGCACGCCCCAGGTGAAGGCGCCGTGCGCACCGCCGCCCTGAAGGGCAAGATTTATCGTTCGTGCCGTACGCAGATCGGCCATGGTAGGTCTTTCCTGCTCGGCGGGCGCCGGCAGGTCCACTTTGGCGTGCTCGTTCATTGCTCTCCTCCTCTTTCGCTGCGGCAATCAATGGGCCGTCCATCCGCCGTCGACGGGGATCGCCGTGCCGGTGATCGAGGCGGCAGCGTTGCTGCACAGGAAGACGCTGAGCGCCCCCATCTCTTCGACCGTAGCAAAGCGCTTTGTCGGCTGGTTCTTCAGGAACACATCGCGGATCACCGCATCACGCGCGATACGGTGCGACTTTGCCTGATCGTCGATCTGCTGTTCGACGAGCGGCGTCCAGACATAGCCCGGGCAGATCGCATTGGCCGTGATGCCGAATTCCGCGCCTTCGAGGGCCACGACCTTGGTGAGGCCAACGAGACCATGCTTGGCGGCCACGTAAGCGGACTTGTAGGGCGACGCGACGAGGCCATGAGCCGAGGCGATGTTGATGATGCGTCCGTAACCGCGAGCGCACATTTGCCCGTAGGTCGCCTGCACGAGATGAAAGGCGGCGGACAGGTTGATCGAGAGGATCGCGTCCCACTTTTCTGCAGGGAATCCGGCGATAGGAGCGACATGCTGGATGCCGGCATTGTTCACCACGATGTCGACCTGCCCGAAGCGCGCGCTGGCGCGCTGGACCATCATCCGGATCGCCTGCGGGTTTGACATGTCGGCGCTGTCGTAAGCGACGTCGACGTCGTTTTCCTCGGCTATATCGGCACGCTGCCTATCAATCTCGCCCGGATCGCCGAAGCCATTGAGCATCACCGCCGCGCCCGCTCTGGCAAGCGCCTGCGCGATGCCGAGTCCAATGCCGCTGGTCGAGCCGGTCACGATAGCGCTGCGGCCCTCAAGCGCTCTTCGTCCGAACATTGCGTCCAATTCTGCGTCGGTACTTTTGAGCATATCCACATCTCCTCGCGTTTGGGCCTAAGAGCCTTTCTCGGAAGAGAATGCCGCTCAATTCATTTCAACTGAAATGCCACTGTGCTATGAATTCGATAGGTGAATTGCATTGGCGAAGGCGGCGCGCACGTAGGAAATTTCATCGCCTCAACTTCGGCGCTTCGCGTCGTTCAAGACGCATATGTCACCTGTAGCGATTTGAAATAGGTATTTTCAGATCGGATCCGATCCGAAGAACTGTGCCGTAGAAGCCTTCCGGGGGGCAGGTATGGACATTCACCATGTTCGCTATTTCCTGGCGGTCTGCGAGACGCGCAACTTCACGCGCGCCGCCGAGAAATGCCATGTAACGCAGCCGGCACTGAGCCGCGCCGTACAGCAGCTCGAGGACGAGGTCGGCGGACTTTTGTTCCGACGCGAGCGCAACCTCACCCATCTGACCGACCTCGGAAACTTGCTGAGGCCACGCTTTCAATTGATCGTCGATGAGTTGTCGGGGGTGCGACAAGAAGCGTCGCGCTTTCTCTGTCTCGAAGACGCGCATGTAACGGTCGGCATCATGTGCACGATCGGGCCGCGTCGATTCACCGGCCTTCTGACCGATTTCAACATGCGCCACCGCGGCATTCAGCTACAGCTCGTCGAAGGCGTGCCGACCGGGCTTTCCCAATTGCTCGAAAGTGGCGAGATCGATGTTGCCATTATGGCGAGCAGCGACCGCTTCCCAGAGCGTTTCGATGTGACGCCGCTGTTTCGAGAAAGGTTCATGCTAGCCTTTCCCGCCGGACATCGCCTTGGCCAATACGACAAGATCCCGGTTTCGGCGATCGACGGCGAAGTCTATCTCAAGCGGGTGAACTGTGAATACAATGACTACCTTTCCGACATTTGCGACGCCTGCGGTGTGCACACGCAGGATTCCTATTCGAGCGAGCGCGAGGATTGGATCCAGAACATGGTCGCCGGCGGCCTCGGGATCTGCTTCCTTCCCGAATACAGCGCTGTCATACCGGGGCTCCAGGTCCGCCCCGTGACCGACCCGGAGGTTAGCCGAGAGGTCTGCCTCGTCACTGTGGCGGGCCGGCGCTTCTCGCCCGCGATGGCAACCTTCGTCGGCGCCGTGAAGTCCTATGGCTGGGCCACCCATTCCGGCATAGACATGCGGCGGACCGACCTGCTGGAAGCCTAGCGCATCGGCCCGAAAATCGGACCCGATTTTCGGAAAGCACGATGCGTGGATTCAAAGAGTTACAGCGTCCTTTGTGCGCCTGAAAAGACGCGCGGCACTGTATGGCCGTAGGGCGCCCGTCGCCTGCAATAGCTTCAAGCTATGGAATTCAAAAACAGGCGGCATTTCAGTGTCGCTCGAATGTCCCGCAATCTTCTTGCGCCGCCGGAATTTCTCCGGCCGGACCGAACAAGGAGATCCGGACATGCCTCAGAAGTTTATTGCAGGCCGCCTGCCCTTGGCCGTGGCTGCTACATTCGGCCTCGTTGCCACGGCCCTTGCCGCGCCGTCTGCCATGGCGGGCGAATGCCCCAAGGATCAAGTGGCAACAGACGCCATGGCGCCCGGCGCAACCGCACCGGACGGCGTCACCGATGACGTCCTCGCCTCGATCGATCTCTCCTCCAAGGGCGGCGACTGGAAAGGAAGCGCGCTGCGTCTACGCAAGCTCGTCGTGCAGCCGGGCGGCGTTGTGCCGTGGCATTCGCATGAGGCACGTCCCGCCAATATCCTGATCGTCGAAGGCTCGATCACCGAATATCGCAGCACCTGCAAGGTTCCGATCGAGCACAAGGCGGGCGAAGTCACCGCCGAATTCGGCACGCTTGCCCATTGGTGGAAGAACAACGGCTCAGAACCGGCCGTGCTCTATTCGGCTGATATCCTGCCGCCGATGCAGGATGACGACCACGTCATGTGAGCCGCCACGCTGTAGCACCCCAACATCGCGGACGTTTCCGGCCGCTGGCGGGAAACGTCCGCATTTTAAGGAGGATCAAGCGATGGCGAATCTCGATCGCGCCACGCTGCCGGCGTCCGTGTCGGTTCTGGCAAACCCGGCGGCCGACCGATGGCATTTCGGCATCATTGCACTCATCGCATTCCTGACCCTGGTCGACCTCTTCGCCGCTCAGGCGATCCTGCCGTCGCTGCAGCAGGAGTTCGCGGTCAGTCGCGCCACAATGGGTCTCGCAGTCAATGCCAGCACCGTCGGCATGGCAGCCGCCGGCCTCGCCGTCGGCATTTTTGGGCGCAACCTGGACCGGCGGAACGGCATCTGGATCAGTCTCGCACTGCTTGCCGTGCCGACCGTGTTGCTCTCGACAACCCGGGATATCGCGATATTTGCCAGCCTGCGCGTGGCGCAAGGCCTGTGCATGGCGACCGCGTTCACCCTCACCATGGCCTACCTTGCGGAGCACTTCCCGGCCGAGCGGGCAACGGGTGCGCTTGCGGCCTACGTCACCGGCAATGTCGCAAGCAACCTCTTCGGCCGCATTCTCTCGGCCGCGGTTGCAGATCTCGGTGGACTGGCGGTCAACTTCCAAACCTTCGCACTTCTCAACCTGGCGGGCGCGGCCCTCGTCTGGACCACATTGAAACGGACGGAGCATATGATGGCGGACCGGCAAATGCGAAGCAACGGGAGCTGGCGTTCGGTACTCGGCAGTCGGCGCCTGCTGAGCGTGCTCGCCATCGGCTTCTTGATCCTATTCGTGTTCATAGGGACATACACCTATGTCAACTTCCGGCTCGTCGAACTCGGGCTTTCACCAATGCAGCTCGGCCTCGTCTATTTCGTTTTCCTGCCATCGCTGTTCACCACACCGCTAGGCGGCATGCTCTCGCGTCGCCTCGGCGCCGGAGCCGGCATTGTGCTCACGCTCCTCTTCGCCGCGCTCGGCCTCGTCGCCCTCACGAGCAGCAGCCTCGCAGTCGTGCTTGCGGGCCTCGCTATGGTCGCCGTCGGCACCTTTCTCGCGCAAGCGCTTGCAACCAGTCAGGTCGGCCGCATCGCCGGCACGGAGAAGGCGGCAGCGAGCGGCGCCTATCTCGCCTCCTATTACACGGGTGGGCTCTTCGGCAGCCTGGTGATCGGCCAGATCTACGATCGGTTCGGATGGAATACTTCCGTCCTGGTGCTCGTCGCGATGCTTGTGCTTGCCATGATCTTTGCCGTATCGCTGCGCGCCATGAGGTCCAGTTATCGAAATGGACAAGAGACGGCATTATCAAATCGCAGCAGGCAGCCGCATCCTTGAACGAGCCCATTTGGGGGCTAGAGAGAGGAGCTTTGAAATGATGAAGATCAGCATTGCCAGACTGTCGGCCGTCTTGATCGCAGCGACCACGGCGTTGGCTCAAGTTTCGACGGCAGAGGCCGCAGACGGCGACGGCATCGTCACGGTCAAAAGCCGCTATTCGGTCAGCGAGACCGTGAACCGCATCAAGCGAAGCGTCGAGGAAAAGGGCATCACCCTCTTCGGGGTCATCGACCAGGCCAAGCTCGGCAACGCCGCCGGCAACGAGGTGCGTCCGTCGCGCCTGGTGATGTTCGGCAATCCGGCGCTCGGCACTACTTTCATCACCGCCAATCCCCTCGCCGGACTCGACTGGCCAGTCCGGGTCCTCGTCTATCAGGCGAAGGACGGATCCGTCTACGCGGCCTACACAGATTTCGACTGGATCGCAAAGCGCCATCGAATTTCGAGTCGTGACCGAGAGTTCGCCATGGCGTCGCAGGTGATCGAAACTGTCACAGCAATTGTGAAAGAGTAGAGGCGCGGCCAGAGCGCTCGTCCTCGTCTCCTTCTCCAGGAGCCGGCGAGCGCTTCTGCACTTCTCCCCGACGGGAAAATCCGATCGGTCAGTGACTGTTCGGCTCCTGCATCCACTGCGGAATGTCCCGCTTGGCATGAAGCACGCGCCACACGTCGACCTGATCTGGCTGCTCGCGATAGAAGACGAGATAGGGATATCAACCACGAGCCAAAGGCCGAACTCAAATTTCCAGTTGGATGCCGATCTCGACAACCTGGCGGGGCGGATTGCGATAATATGAGGTGGCCAGTGCGGCGTTCCGCGACATGAAAGCGAACAAATGCTCCCGCCAAGCGTCATGCCGACCTTGGGACTCGGGATCCGTGTCTCGCGACCGAGATAGTAGGTGGTCTTGCCGAGGTCGACGCTGAGCCCTTGGTCGTTGCACTGACGTAGAACCGCAGGAACGTCTGAATTTTCCATGAACCCGTAACGTGCGATCACGCGATAAAAGCCGAGGTACAGCCTTTCCACTGTGACCCGCTCGGCTAGGGATATTCGCGGCACAGCTTCGACATTGAGCGTGAAGAGAACGACCTGTTGATGCAGCACGCGATTGTGCATGATCTGGTGATGCAGCACCGGCGGCGAGCGTTCAGGGTCCGATGTCATGAAAACGGCAGTCCCGGGAATCCGCGCCGGCCGCTTGCTGCGCACCATCTCGAACAGGTCGTCGAGCGGCAACCGGCCTCTGCGCAAATGCCGCGACAATAGTGTACGCCCCGTGTGCCAGGTAGTCATCAACGTGAAGACGACGACGCCTGCGAGAATTGGATACCAGCCTCCATCGGTGATCTTGAAGAGGTCCCCAGCGAAGAAGGCGAGGTCGACCAGGAGAAAGCCGCCTGTGAGCCCGGCAATGGCCGCCGGATGCCAGCCCCAGCCGCGGGGCGACGAAATAGGCCAGCACGGTGGTGATGACCATTGTCGTGGTGACGGCGACACCATAGGCGCTGGCGAGCGCTCCGGAGGAACGGAAACCCAGCACCAAAGCGATCGTCGCTATCATCAGCAGCCAGTTGACGATTGGGACATAGATCTGACCGATTTGCTGGGACGAGGTCTAGCTTCCGGCATGGGGATTTCGTCCAAAGCTGGCAGCATTCTTGCGGCCGTCGATCTATAGTCCAGCTGACGGACATCGCGCCTGCCATCGTCGCACGCCACGGCATAACGGAAAGGCACTGTCGCATCCCCCACGAGCGTGATCGCCGCTCGCTACGGCGTGCGCCGCGTGGATCCCTATCTGAATTGTCGTGAGACCCATGGTCCTTGCGGCACGGTCCGCTCAGATGATGGCCCGGTCCCAGCCGCCATAATGCTCTTCGCTGCGCGTGCCGCGCGGCAGGCTGAGCACAACAAGCGCCAGGCCGATCACCAGATCCGCAATGATTCCGATCGTCGTGCCGCCCGCAAGCAGGAATGGCGATGCCGCAATCCAGGCCCCAAGGCCCGCATTGAGGAAGCGCAACGGTCGGACGACCTCCCCCATCGCGGTGACGGCGATCATGATGACGAGGCAGCCAACAATATGGTCGCTGTGGTAGAGCGGCGGGTCATTGCCGAAGGCCAGCGGCGTCGCCATCAACACGACCCCGAGCAGAACGCTTGTCACCAGCGTCCAGGGGAAGTTCACGCCGCCGATGATGAACTCCCGCAGCACCTCGGAGGCCGGACGATCGAGGTCCGGCTCCGGCGTCTGGTCCTCGGAGAGCGCCGGGCCGCCCTTCCAGAAGGTCCGCCAGAACGGTTCGCCCGCCAACTTGGCTCGCCAGAGATATTGCAGGGTCGCCAGCACCTCGTCGACCGAATAGGGGATCAGCACGACCGTCACGGCGGCCTGGATGATGCAGAGCGTGCACAGGGCGCCGATCAGCGGCGGCTGGATGATGATAAAGGAAACGCTGACTGCACCAAGCGGTATGATCAGCAGGCCGAACAGAAATACCATCCAGGGCATGGTGCGCCAGCGGCGGCGATCGCCGATCGCACCGGCGAGTATGTCGAGCGCATAGGCGAAGGCGCCAAGCCCGGCATCGGCGATCGGGAAGCCCTTTGAAACCCAGGAGGTGACCACGGCCTCGCTGCCATTGTCGGTCGGAGCCCCACCCGGTCCGAAGAACGGATCCCAAAGGCCTTCGATGTGGCCGAGCTGGTAGGCGGCGAGATAGCGGGAGAGGAACAGGCCGACGAAGGCGAGCGCCACGATCGGCATTCGCTGGGTGAAGGTGGATGGCGAATAGCTCCAGCCGAGCGGGCGGTCGTCGTCCGCCGCAAGCGCCCGCCGGCTGATCCCCGGCGTCGGAGGGATCATGACGGCGAAGACCGGGATCAACATGCCGGCGAGCGTGTCTATGGCGTAGGCGGCGGCACTCGTCGTCCAGAAGACGAGCGGCGCTAACATCACCCAGACGCCAACGGCTGCAGTGATCCACTGCAGCCACGACCAGCGGCGGTACATACCGGCGAGGGCGAAGACGACGATCAGCAGGCCGGAGGCGATTTCGCTCACGCCGAGACGCGCATTGCGGATCGAGGCTTCGGCAATCTCGTGTCCGAGGGCCGGAGGCGGCGTAGCGGCGACGGGATCGAAGAGACCGAGCGTCATCGGCGAGGCGAGGAGCCAAAGTCCAAGGGCGACATTCGCCAGCGGCGCCCATAGCGTGAAAAGGCGGTGGCGCTCTACAGCGGCATCGACTTGCGCCTTGCTGCGTTCGAGCGGAGCTCGCAGCCTCTCCCTGGCCTGATCGATCTCGGGCTCGGTCGCCGCAACGGTCCAAGGCTCGAGCTTGTTCTGTTCATACCAATCGGTCGGATCCTCTTTCAGCCTCCGGATCATTTCCGGCAAGGTTGCGGCCAGGCTGTGCTTCGGTTCCCAGCCGAGCAGGCGTCGCGCCCGGGAAATGTCGATCTCGAAATGATCATCCGCGGTCTCGATCATCCATGGCTTGATGTCGGTGTCCTGCTCTAGCACTTCCGTTTGCATCCATGCGCCAGTCTTGGCGAGCCCCTTGGGCAGGGCGAAAGTCTGCCAATCCTCGCCATGGACGAGCTTGCCGATGCGTTTCTGCAGCTCGCCATAGGAGAGCGTTTCCGCCTCGCCGATCAGTATCACGCTTTCGTCCGGCAAATCGGCGCGGCGGTCGACGGCACGCACGAATGCGTCGACGAGGTCGTCCTTGTGCAGGTAGGGCTGCCCCGCACCAAGATCGCCGCTGAAAAGGTAGGCCGTCGGCAGCCGCTCGAAGATGCGGGCGATCTGCTGCGCGATGAAGGTGGCGCGACAATCCTCGTCATAGACGCCGGCAAGCCTGAGCACGACGGTTCTGATGCCGCCGTGCTCCTTCGCGATGACTGCTTCCGTCTCTCTTTTCGACTTCGGGTAGGCCCAGGCCGGTTCGAGCGGCCCGTCCTCGTCGATCGCGACACCCGGGCGCGGGCTTGGAGCATGGACAAGCAGAGTGCTCGAGAAGATGAACTGCTCCGTCTTGAGGCTCCTCAAGGCCGAGAGCAGCCGGCGCGTTCCCTCGACGTTGACAGCGTCATATCTCGGATCGCTCGTGCCGGTCGTGTTGTAATAAGCTGCGAGGTGGATAACCGAGGCGACGCGCCCATCACTGCGCTCGCGCACTTTCTCCAGCGCCGTCCTCACGCTTTCGTCCGAAGTGAGATCGATCCTGATCGTCTCGACCGTTTCCGACCGCCCCTCCGGCATGGCGACGTCGAGCCCGATCACCTCGTATCGGTCGCGCAGACCGCGAGCGATCGCCTGTCCAAGAAAGCCGCTCGAACCCGTGATCAGGACGGTCGGACGATTGGTCGCTTCGGTCATGTCGAAACCTTCGCGGGAGTTCGTCTCGCAAACGTCGCATCAGACGGGAATGTTCCGTTTCTCTCGCATCGCAGTCGCCCGACCGCAGGAACAAGTGCTGCGTCGTCGTCCCGGGTCGCCCGTGAAGGGGTCAGCGGCCGAATGTGTCGAGGAACAAGATGGCCGCGACGGCAACGGCGTACACCGGAACGACATATCTCCAGACCCGCGAGGGCAGCACGCGGACCACGTATGGTGAGATCACGGCGGCCGGCAAGGCTCCAGCCCAGAGCCAGGGGAGAAGCCGCCAGTCGACCTCTGTGCCGAGCGCGACGAGAACGAGGAAGGTGATCGTGCCGAGCACGGAGGCGATGCCCTCCGCCATCGTTGCCAGCGCGACCGAGGTCTTCTCGAAGACGCCGGAGAGCACGCCCCCGAGCGTGACGACAGGCCCGTAGCCGCCGGCGCCGATGCCCTTGTTCACGCCCGCGACCGCCGCGAAAACCAGCAGACGCCGCGGACGATACGGCATGCGTTCGCCCCGCAGGGAGATCGTCAGGATGAGGCCGGCCATCACAACGACGACGATCCCGACGTAGGTCCGGACGAAGGTCTCGGAGAGCGTTAAGGCGTAGTAGGTGAGCACCTCGGCGACGGTCGCGCCTAGTCCACCGATCGCGGCGATGATTAGCACGGTCCTCGTCGCCTGGTTGAGTGGACGCCAGGAGAGCTCGATATTGCGGAACTCGTTGTGCATCAGCCCCGCAGCCAGGCCGGTAGCGGCTTCCGCCGCCAGCAGGCCAGGCACGACTTGCAAGGGTGTGAAGCCGAGCACGAGCAAGAGCGGCGACAGCGCCGTGCCGAATCCCATGCCCGCAGACGAGTCCATGGTCTCGAACAGGAACGCGAAAGCGATCACCGCGACAATTTTCCAGACGGTGACGTCGACATTCGAGGAGAACCCGCCGACCAAGAAGGTCAGAACGACGAACCCCACGGCCCAGATGCCGGCCGCGACGAGCAAGGTTCGCACGCCGTGCTCGGGCAGCTGCGCACGCTCGCTGACAGACCTCCCTGTGTCGCGCAGCGCGGCCGCATCGATCCGGTCGCCGACGAACGCACGCCCAAACTCCTCCGTCCAAGCGTCGCGAGGCGCGCGGTAGCCTGCGCTCCCCGGGCCGTAGTACCGACGGAGTTCGTCGAGATAGCCATAGTCCGTGTCCGTCTGGGACTTCAAGGACCGCGGGGCGTTCATGATCTCCTTGTGTCGGCGATCGACGTAGACCTTTCTGGCGCCGTGATCGATTCGTTCGATCACGGCCGCCGGCAAGATCACCCGCCTCGTCACCCACTTCCCGGGCAGCGACCAGACCAGGTCGACCGAGATGAAGCTCGGGACCAGCCCTTCCGTCGTCTCGTCGACCTTGCCGATCGTCCCCTGGAGGTCCTCCACTTCGTAGCCGACGACCTCGGTGGAGACGGCCTTCTCGCGGACTCTCTGCAGATCGAAGGTTAACATCCCGTCCTCATGCCACGTGATATGCTCACAATAGCGCATTGGAACACTCGCCGCGAAGGGGGCGGAACGATGACGAGTGCTAACCCTCGTACCCCGTGATATGCTCGCAATACCGCATGGGCATACTCAGCGCGAAGAGGCCAGAACGATGACGAGTGCTGACCTGAACGTCGAGGAGGATGAGATGAAAGAGGATCGGACGGAGGCCGGCGAAGCACGAACCCGCACCTCGGCGAAAGACGAGGATCTCTTAAAGGAACTCGTCGGGTACCTCCGGAAGAACCGGGAGGCTCTGCGCGAAGAGTGGTTCCATTACATCACAGACGCGCAGCTCCTTGAGGCCATGAGCCATGAGGAGATCGTGTCCGAGGCATCCGCCGTCTACGACAACTACGTCGATGCGCTCGAGACGGGCAGCACGGAGGCGCTACAGGCTTACACGCGCGACCTTACTGAGCGGATCCTCCAACGCGGCGTCGAGATCCACGAAGTGTTCTCCATCGTCCTGCGCCTGCGCGACGTCCTCGCGCGCGCGTTGTTCGCCAACTATGGCCAAGACGCCGAGGTCCTGAACCAGGTACTCAACGCCTATGAACCCGCCGCGAACAACATCTCCGTCACCGTCGGCGTCAGCTTCGTCGAGGAGCGCGAGCGCGTTATCCGCGAGCAGCAGGAATCGATCCGGACGCTGTCGACCCCGGTGATGAAGCTTCGCGAGCGGCTCCTGCTCCTCCCCATCATCGGCGCGCTCGACACACAACGCATGCGGCAGCTGACGGGGCAGCTGCTCGAGGCAATCCAAGCGCATCGCGCGCAAGTGGTCGTGGTCGACATCACCGGCGTCGCGGGGATCGATCGCAAAGTTGCCAACCATCTCCTCCAGACGGTAGAGGCGGCTCGGCTCATGGGTGCCGAGACGATCATCACCGGACTCTCGTCGGAGATCGCGCAGACCATCGTGAACCTGGATGTCAGCCTCTTCCCGATGAAGACGGTCGGCGATCTTCAAGGCGGTCTCGAGGATGCCGAGCGGCTCCTCGGCCATCGCCGGGGCGAGACCGATACAAGGCTAACTGGATCGCTTCAATCCAGCCCGACCTGAGCCTCGTTTCATAGGCCTCCTCGCGGCATCGCCGCGTTTGAAGTCGGAACAAACAGCCGACCTTCGCTTTCCCCTGTAAAAAAGGGAGAAAGCCGATGGCGAGAAACAGCCCTAAACAGTTCCGGCGCACGAAGCCCGGTCCCGCCGGCGACGACAGTGTGACCTTTCCTCAATGGGAAGAGAAATTGCCCGAAAGCGCGAGGAATCCCGAGGAAGCGCGGCCCGTGGACCAAGGCCGTGTTCCGCCGGAGCGGAGTCGCGATGAGGCGAACGTCGACACGGATGAGGCCCTTCCGAGTGACGAAGAAGAGGAGGCGATCGCCGAAAATCCCGAGCGCGAAGAGGTGCGCTTTGGCAACGTGAAGATGCCGCGAAAGGACTGAAATGGAGTCCGCGACTTCCGCGGAGGATTAGTTGAGGAGGGCAGAAGATTATGGTGATGGATTACCTGTGGTTACTGGCAACCGCGGGCGGGGCCTTTGCACTTGGCGCGGCCTTGGCCTATGCGGTCATGAGGCAGAAGCCGCTCCCGCCTGCCGCCAAGGAAGCGCAGAATCAAAAAGTCAAGGAGCTTTACGATCGCTCGCCTGAAGGAAAGGCGCGCTAGCCTTTCCTGTTAGTTGGAAACACTTTGCAGGAAGCAGGTTTGCGTCTGGGCGATGGCTTGCACTCGGCTTGCACATGCAGAGTGTTTCCGGTTGACCATTGCAGCTCTCAGATCGCCTGGATGATCGATGAATCAGGATTTCCTGATGGTAGCGGGAATTTCAGCTGCTGCCGCCGTGGCGTCGCCGCTCGGGGGTTTGGCCGCGATCCTCATCCGCCCCACAAGCCTCGTTCTTTCAATCGCGGTCGGCTTTGCCGCCGGCGTCCTGCTTGGCACCTTTGCCTTCGAAATGATGCCGAGGTCTTTGGAGTTGGCAGCCGTTCCGCTTGTCGTTACCGGCTTTCTGCTTGGCCTCGGGGCCGTCTACGCACTCGACCTTTATGTCAATCGCTGGCAGATGGCGGGGGAGGAGGCGGACGAAAAAGGGGCCGTAGACCGCCTGCATCGGCACAAGAGGCCCCTAGGAAGCGATGTTTCCGTGCTTGCCGGAGGAACCAGCGCAGAGGAGGTGATCGAGGGCATCGCCATTGGCGTTGGAGCCACCTTCGAGCCGAAGACCGCCTTGATCGTGGCGCTCGCCATTTGCATCGATAATTTCAGCGAGGGAATGAGTATCGGCGAGTTGAGCCTGGCTGAAACGCAGAAGGGCGTGAAGTGGCGCATCCTCGGCTGGACCTCGCTTATCGGCGTCGCGGTGTTCTCCGCGGCCCTTCTGGGCTGGTTCCTCCTGAACGGACTGTCGCAAACCGTGCTCGGCGTCCTCTTTGCGGCGGGAACGGGGGGAATGTTCTATCTAACGATTACCGATCTGGTTCCGGAAGCAGAGGCGCGCCATTTCCAGCAGTCTTCCGCGATCGCCAACGCCGCAGGCTTCCTTCTGATGATGACGCTCTCGCAGATGAGTTAGGCGATCATCGGCATCCCAAAACTGCCCTGCAATCGGTGGTGTGCTGCGATTGACGATCCCCTCGCACCACCACTAGTTTTGCTGAATACCTGGCGATTTGGGTTTCCTTGATGATTGCTTCTCCCCTTTTGCCCAGATTACGCGCACTGGCATTTACGACCTTGGTGCTGTTGGGTGGACTGGCCGCTACATCCTCGGGCGAGGAACCGAAGATCAGCAGAACAGCCGAGTTTTACCAATTCTTCAAGGAAATATACACCAACAGCGAGGAAAAGGACGGTGTCGTTGTCGGCCCCTGGCCAAGTCCTCTTGCTGCCTGTGTGTTCGGCGAAACATCCGAACTCTCGAAACGCCGTGTGACGCTTCTATTTGCATTCATTCGCTTTGTGAGCGTCCTGTACGTTGAACCTAATTATGTCGCCAAGCTTGACGACTGCCCGGGCAACGCCAAGCTTTACATCCGGTTCCATTCGGATGAACCGACGCTTCTCGAAACGGTGCGCCACGATATTGGCCAGCTACGCCATGGCCTAGGCATTGATGTTGAGAAAGAGTTCAAATTCAGCCGCTTCGGCATGGGCTATTTCATAGGCGACGTCGGGGTTCAACCTGTCATCTACGCTGCAATTGATCAATTCGATCGAGATGAAACTCCGTATGACGAGGTCATAGCCAACAATGTCATCCAGCAAGAGATCGTGCAAATGATTCTGTTGGCTCCAGATTTCCCAACAAAGGAGGCCTCAAAGTCGATCCTTCAAGAGAGCCACCAGGACGTCGCTCAAGGTGAGTTTGGCGGGGAGCCGAAATACCGCAAGGCTTGGTCTGAGAGAAACGTCCCGAACCTTTGCGTCTACGACGTAATGTTGTTGGGGATGATTTATTCCAACGCCGCATATGACGGCGACGGCAGCCTTGCGTTCTACAAAAGCTACATATTCTCGAATTTCGAGAGAATGAAAAAATCCGCAGAAGAGAAGCTGAATGATCGCGACTTTGCAGAGCTCTTCCCCCGGAAGTGCTAGTTGTCTCAAAACGGCGGCGTATATTTAGGTCTGCCGAGTGATAAGCGTAACGCCTCCGTCACCGGACGGTTCACGATGGTGGCGGTTCGACGGCCGAAGGTTTCGACATCGAGATTGAGTGTTATGTCTCCACGCTCACAACGGCCTGCCGTTGATCGACTAGGTTGCCGTCGGTGTGCGACATCGGGTCGTTTGCATCCTCACCTGAGCGACTTCATCGATCCCATCAACGCGCCAAATGTAGTGCCGATCCTCCATGCAGCATTCCGGCAACTCGCTACTGCAAGCCGCGCTGTCGGAAGGGTCGGGACAAAAAGTGCCAAAATCGATCGTGTTCCTGCCAGTCTCGCTTATTCGAGCGCGGAGCCGGGCGGCGTAGTTACGGCGGCAAAAGCCGGTCGCGACGACGTCCAGCGTGGACGTCGCTCCCACGTCCGCTGGGAACCATAGTCGTTCAGACCGGTTAAAGATGCTGCAACGGCGCAGCCGCGAGGGCGCGAAAACGCATCAGGCGGCGGTTCGACTAAACATTCGCAACACGTATTGCGCCTCGTTCCAAAGGTGGAGGCTGGAACCGATGGGACCGCTGTCAAGCCATATGGTCATGCACATCCTGCTCATGAACGTCCTCGCCCCGATGGTGGCCGCCTGCGCATGTCTTGTCCGGCCCCAAGGACGAGAGCCTGCGAGCGGCGCATTGGCATTCGCGACGGCGGCGCAAATCCTCGGCCTTTGGATGTGGCACGCACCGCCTTTGCTCGCGCGTGCCTTCGCCTCCGTTTCAATTCATCTGCTCCTGTACGGAAGTCTTTTTCTGGCCGCCTTTCTATTCTGGTGGGTGGCCCTTCGCTTCCGGGGAAATCGCAGATGGAAACCGATCCTCTCCCTCCTCGTCACCAGCAAGCTCTACTGCATGCTGGGAGTGCTCTTCGTGTTTGCGCCAAGGACGCTCTTTGCCGGCATAGCCAGGCATGACCCCGACACCCCGCCCCCGAGCCTGGACGCTGCGCTGGCCGATCAGCAACTGGCGGGACTCCTCATGCTGGTCGTCTGCCCGGCCGTCTATGTCCTCGGCGGTATCGTCCTTGGCGCACGATGGCTGTTCGCCATGGAACCGGACAAAAACGACCGGCCAAATGCGGGTAAAGAAGCGTGGACCTGAAGGATCTGCACTGGACGACCATTGCAAAGGTACTCGCGGTGGCAGCCGCCGGTGCGATGGCGGTGGGCGCGGTTGTCGTCTGGTCCGGTATCTACAATGTCGCAGCTTCGCGTGATCATCTGCGGATCACAACATGGCTACTCGAAGTGATCCGAGAACGTTCGATCACCCTCCACAGCTACCCGGTCAAGGCGCCGCCGCTCGACGACGAAGGCATGGTTCGCCTCGGCGCTGGCCATTACGAGGGCGGCTGCGCTCCCTGCCACAGCCGGCCTGGCGAAGAGATAAACGCGATCGCCAGAGGCATGCTGCCTGCACCTCCCAATCTAGGGACCGTCGGTGAGCGGCGCCCGGTGGAGGAAATCTTCTGGATCGTCAAACACGGCATGAAATATACCGGCATGCCCGCATGGTCGAGCTCGCAGCGAGACGACGAAGTCTGGGCCGTGACGGCGTTCCTCGCCCGCCTTCCAGACGCAACGGACGATTATGCGGACCTTGCGGGCCTCACCCGCGATGCACCGGACAATCCGCCTGGAGACCTGACGCATGGCCGTGCGCTGACACAGTGCGCGCGCTGCCATGAAAACGAAGGTAACGGTACGAACGGCGACCGTATACCCCGGCTTGCGGGGCAGAACGAAGCCTATTTGCTGCGCAGCCTCCACGAATACGCCGAACGAAGCCGCGCGAGTGGCACTATGGAACCGGTGGTCGGTCCGTTGGACGACAACGAGAGACGGAGGCAGGCATCCTACTATTCCGGCCTGCGGCCGGCCGCGGTGGAGAAGGCCGCCGCGCCCGATCCAGCGCAGCTTAGACGTGGCGAATCCATCGCGCTCCGTGGCATTCCGCAACAGCAGGTGCCGGCCTGCATGAGCTGTCACTCCGGGCGGCAGTCGCCCCATTTCCCGCTGCTCGCCGGGCAACACGCGGCCTATATCACGGGACAACTACACCTCTGGCAGCAAGGCGGACGCAGAGGGTCGGCCTATGGGCGGATCATGGCTGCAGTCGCCGAGGCCCTCGACCCGGCACAGATCGAAGACGTTGCCGCCTACCTCGCATCGCAGCCCAACGGGGTGGCATCTCCGGCCCCGATGGCGGAGGCGCGCCAATGAGCATCGCCAGGTTGGTCGCGCCGCTCACCCTCCTCGCGCTCCAAGGCTGCGCCGGCATTCAATCAGCCCTCGAACCAACGGGTGCCGAGGCGGAGCGTATCAACGTCCTCACCTGGCTGCTGATCTCTTTCTCTGCTGCCGTCTTCCTTGGAGTTTGCGCGATCACAGCTGCCGCGCTCTTCGGCGGCGACGCCCTACGTGAGCGGATATCTGGAGAACGGCTGGTGATCGGAGGCGGCCTCCTATTCCCGATCCTGGCCCTCAGTCTTCTGCTGAGCTACGGTTTCTATCTGATGGGACCAGGCTCGCCGGTCGCACACTCGGACAGCCGGCTGCGTATCGAAGTCGAGGGCAAGCGCTGGTGGTGGCGGGTAACCTATGTCGGCGAAAACGGCCGACGGATCGAGAGCGCCAATGAGATCCGCCTGCCCGTCGGACAGCCGGTAGAGATCGAACTGACGTCGGCGGACGTCATCCATAGCTTCTGGGTGCCGAAACTTGCCGGCAAGCTCGACATGATTCCGGGCCGCACCAACAGGATGACGCTTCAGGTGACGGAGGCGGGGATCAGTCGCGGACAATGCGCCGAATATTGCGGCGGGCCGCATGCCCTGATGGCCTTCTTCGTGATCGCCATGCCCGAACATGAATTTGCCGCCTGGCTCGAGCGTGAAGCCGCCGATGCCGCCCTACCACCCACCGACTCAGAGGCGGTGACCGGACAGGCGCTGTTCCAGTCATCCGGCTGCGTCGCATGCCACAGGGTACGGGGGACTGTCGCCCAGGGTACGATCGGCCCGGATCTGACCCATGTCGGGAGCCGGCATTCGCTTGCCGCCGCAACGCTCGAAAACGACCCCGCGGAATTCGCCCGATGGATTCGGGACAGCCAGCATGTGAAGCCGGAAAACCTCATGCCTTCTTTCGAAATCTTCACCGCGAGCGAGCTCCGGCAGCTCGCCGCTTATATGGATCAACTGAGGTGATGACCGATGCCTGATTTCACGACCCTCGGATCCGGCCGCGTCGTCCTGGCGGTTTATCCTTCCGGACTGGTCCTCCTCTACTTCCTGCGCGACATTAACAGCGGAGGCGGATGATGGAACTGCCCAATCCCGATCCCCGGCCTGAAGGGGAAGTTCGCGAACTTGAGCGCATATGGGCAATACCGGGCGGCTATCGCCTCATCATCGAGGTGAACAATACGGTTATCGGCCTCATCTATATCGGCGTCGCGTTTCTCTTCTTCCTGATGGCCGGCGTTCTGGCGCTCATCATGCGCGCGCAATTGGCCGTCGGCGATAATCAACTCATCGGCCAGGATCTCTACAATCAGATGTTTACCGTTCACGGCACGACGATGATGTTCCTGTTCGCCGTGCCGGCGATGGAGGCACTCGGCGTCATGCTGCTGCCGCAGGTGCTTGCCGCGCGGGATCTGCCCTTCCCGCGCCTCAGCGCCTTTGCGATCTGGGCCTATGTGGTCGGCGGGTTAGTGTTCTTCTCGACGATCTTCTACGATCTGGCGCCGAAAGGCGGCTGGTTCATGTACCCGCCGATGACGCTCACGGAGTATTCTCCGGGTGACAACGCCGATTTCTGGCTGTTAGGCATCGGCTTCATCGAGATCTCGGCGATTGCCGGCGCGGTCGAGATCGTCGTTGGCACGCTCAGGACCCGGCCGCCGGGCATGTCTCTCGCGAAGATGCCGGTCTTCGCCTGGTCGATGCTGATCTTCGCGGGCATGATCATGCTCGCCTTTCCCGCGGTGATCCTCGCGACGATGATGCTCGAGATCGAGCGGGCGTTCGGCTGGCCGTTCTTCACGGCCGCACTCGGGGGCGATCCACTGCTCTGGCAGCATCTCTTCTGGTTCTTCGGTCATCCGGACGTCTACATCATCTTCCTCCCGGCCGCAGGCCTCGTCTCGATGATCGTTCCGACGATGGCACGCACGCCGCTCGTCGGTTACCACCTGATCGTGGTAGCCTTGATCGGCACCGGCTTTTTCAGCTTCGGGCTATGGGTGCACCACATGTTCACCACCGGTATTCCGGCGCTGAGCATGGCCTTCTTCTCGGCCGCCAGTATGGCGGTCGCCGTTCCCTCGGGCATCCAGGTCTTCGCCTGGATTGCGACGATCGCCGCCGGGAGGCAGCGTTTCCGGATCACGACGGCGTCGCTGTTCATCCTCGGCTTCCTGTTCATCTTCATCCTCGGCGGGCTCACCGGCGTGATGGTGGCGATGGCGCCGTTCGACTATCAGGTGCACGACACCTATTTCGTCGTCGCCCATTTCCATTACGTGCTGGTCGGCGGGTTCGTTTTTCCGCTGTTCGCGACGTTCTACTATTGGACACCGCTCTTCAGCCGGAAGCCACTCTCCGAGCGGCTCGGCCGCTGGGTGTTCTGGCTGATGTTCATCGGCTTCAACGTTGCCTTCCTGCCGATGCACCTGACGGGCCTCAAGGGCATGCCCCGACGTGTATGGACCTATCCCGGCGACATCGGCTGGGACATGCTGAACACCATCTCTACCGTCGGGGCCTATGTCCTCGGCGCCGGCGTCCTCATCTTCGTGGTCGACCTTATCGCGAGGTTTCGTGCCGGAAACGCCGAGGTCGAGAATCCGTGGGGAGCAGGCACGCTGGAATGGCTGCCGAACGACGTCTACTCCACCCGCAGCGTTCCCCACGTCACGAGCCGCGAACCCCTGTGGGACAGGCCGAGCCTTCCGCAGGAGGTGCGTGACGGGCATCACTATCTACCCAACGCGCCGACGGGCGGGCGGGAGGCACTCGTCACGTCACCGATCCATGCCCGTCCACAATATGTCGTCCAAATACCGGGACCCGGCTGGCCACCCTTCCTCGCTGCCGTCTTCACGGCCGCATGTTTCCTGTTGCTGACGATCAAGCTTGTGCCGATCGCCCTCATCTGCGGCGGGCTCGCCATTACCTTTTGCATCGCCTGGGCCTGGGGGCTCGATCCCGGACCATCGAAGGGCATGGTGGACGTTGCCAAGCACCTTCGCCTGCCGACCTACATGGCGGGACCGACGTCACATTCCTGGTGGGCCATGGTGGTTCTGATGTTGGTGGCGGCATCGCTCTACCTCGCCTATGTCTTCTCCTACTTGTTTCTCTGGGTCGTTTCGCCCGAGGTCTGGGCACCAGCCGGGTCTCCGGCGCCTCCACCCGGCCGGTGGCCAATTTCCACCGGAGCGCTGCTGCTGGCGGGCTCTGGCGTCGTCTGGCTCGTCAGCCGCGGGCTCAAGAAGGTCGCGGCATCGCGCGTGGCGATGCCGGCGGCTCTCCTGCTGTCGCTCGCCTGCCTGGTTGGCGCGCTTGCACTCGAACTCTCGGGGCATCTGGTGACCGGCTTACGTCCCGGCGACAACGCCTATGGCGCCATGGTCTATCTCGGTGTGGTCCTCTTCGGACAGCTTGCTTTCGCGCTCGTGATCCTGGGGCTGTATACCCTGGCGCGGCACTTGGCTGGCAAGCTCGACGCGGTGCGCCGCGTGAACTTCGACAATTATATGCTGCTTTACGACTACACCGTTGTCCAATCACTGCTCGGGCTCGGGCTGGTGCACGGCTTCCCGCGGCTGATCGGGTAGGTTCGCGATGAAAGACCCCACAAAGGAAGCACCGATCGCCAGCGCAATCCTCTTCCTGCTGACCGGGCCGATCCTGTGGGCGGGGCATTTCCTCCTCGTCTACGGTGTGCAGTCCGTAATCTGCGTCGTCGGAAACGGCGCTGTCGCGCCGTCGGATCTCATCCAGACATCGATCGTTACGGTGACGCTTGGGGCAATATTGTTGCTATGTTTTGCTCTCTTCTTTCCCGGCCGCCTCGCGCACGTGCTGCGCTACGAGACGGCGGACCCGCATAATCGTATCTTTTCGATCCGAGTCGAACGGCTCTTGAGCCTGCTCTCGCTGATCGGTGTCATCTGGAGCGGCACATCGGTCTTCCTGATCGACGTGTGCGGGCTCTTGAGGTGACGACCAACGCGACAGAGCAGCTTGCCGCCCGCCTGCTCGCGAGGTTCTGCTTCCCGCTCGTCCATGCTGCGAACGACGAGGCTGGAACTGATCGCGATACGCAGCATTCCAGTAGAATGGAATAAGGACGGGAGGCGATTTCCCATGAGCCTGCGCACTTTCCGACGCGACGCCATTACCAGGCCAGTGTTCAAATGGGCCTCGCGCATCATGCCGGAGATCTCGGAAACCGAACGGGACGCAATCGAGGCCGGCACGGTGTGGTGGGACCGCGAGCTTTTCACCGGCGATCCCGACTGGGAAAAGCTTCTTGCCATGCCGGCCGCGAAACTGTCCGCAGAGGAGCAGGACTTCATGCATGGGCCGGTGCGCGAACTCTGTGCGATGGTCGATGACTGGAAAATAAACTGGGAGCAATGTGACCTGCCGCGTGAGGTCTGGGATTTCCTGCGCGAGAAGAAGTTCTTCGGCATGATCATCCCGAAAAAATATGGCGGCCTCGGCTTTTCAAATACCGCGCATTCGGAGGTCGTTCGCACTGTCTCCTCCTGCAGTGTCGTAGCCGGCGTGACGGTAATGGTGCCGAATTCGCTCGGCCCCAGCGAACTGCTGATGCATTTCGGCACCGACGAGCAGCGCGTTTACTGGTTACCGAGGCTCGCCGACGGGCGTGAGATCCCCTGCTTCGCGCTGACTTCACCTGAGGCTGGCTCGGATGCGGCGGCAATGACCGACACCGGCGTCGTCGAATATGGCGAACGGGAGGGCGAAAAGGTTCTGGGCGTCAGGCTCAACTTCCACAAGCGCTACATCACCCTCGGCCCCATCGCCACGGTGGCGGGTCTCGCCTTCAAGATGTACGACCCGGAAAATCATCTCGGCCGCGGCAAGGAGCTCGGCATCACGGTTGCGTTGTTGCCGATGTCGACGCCAGGCGTTAGGCATGGCGAGCGACACATTCCGCAATTCACCCATTTCCAGAACGGTCCGCTTTACGGCGAGGACGTGTTCTTGCCGCTCGATCTGATCCTGGGCGGCGAGAAGCAGATAGGAGAAGGCTGGAAGATGCTGATGACAGCGCTCGCCGCCGGCCGCGGCATTTCGCTGCCGGCGCAATCGGCGGCGGCGGCGGCCATATGCGCACGCTCCGCCGGCGCTTATGCGCGGGTCAGGAACCAGTTCGACGTCCCGATCGGCATGTTCGAGGGTATCCGGAAGCCGCTTGCCGATATTGCCGCAAACATTTACCAGATCGATGCCGCGCGACGGCTCACCATCGCCGCTCTCGACGAGGGACACAGGCCGTCGGTGATCTCGGCCATCATGAAATTCCATGCCACCGAGCGGATGCGCGATTCCGTCGGGAAGGCGATGGACATCCACGGCGGCAAGGCGATCATCGATGGCCCGAGGAATTATCTTGGCAGCCAATTCAGGTCCGCGCCGATCGGCGTCACCGTCGAGGGCGCGAATATTCTCACGCGCAATCTTATGATCTTCGGTCAGGGCGCAGTGCGCTCGCATCCCTATATGCTGAAGGAAATGCTGGCGCTGTCGGATGAGGACGAGGCGAACGGCCTAGACGCATTCGACAAGATGATCTGGGCCCATGTCGGGCATGTATTCGCAGCACTTTGGCGAGCCTTCGTCCGCGGCTGGTCGGGTGGGCGTATCGGTCCGGCGCCGGCCGAGGCGGCGATGCCCGGCCACTGGAAACAGCTCTCGCGCCATGCCGCAGCCTTCGCGCTGCTTGCGGATCTCTCGCTGGTGACCTTGGGCGGCGCGCTCAGGCGCAAGGAAATGCTCTCAGCCAGACTGGGCGACATACTTTCCGAACTCTATCTGCTCGGCGCGGTTCTGAAGCGCTTCGAGGCAGAGGGACGGCATGAGGAAGATCGACCGATCGTCGACTATGTGATGCGCAAGGGGCAGGGCTGCATCGCGGCCGCCTTTGCCGGCGTGCTCGACAATCTGCCTTCGCGCTGGGTGGCATCCCTTGTCAGGCTGGTCGCTTTTCCCGCTGGCGTATCCGTGCCAGCGCCGTCCGACGAACTGACGAGCGCCGTGGCCGAAACACTGATGAAGGATTCGCCGCAGCGCGACCGGCTGACGCCAGACATCTATCTTGGTGAAGCACACGACGAGCATCCGCTGAAGGATCTCGAGCGGGCTTTCAGGCTCGTCACCGCGGCGGGACCTATCGAAAAAAAGATGCGCGACATGCATGTCCGTGACCTGGAAGAGGCCCGCGACAAGGGTGTGATCAGCGAAGCGGAATTCACGCAACTTGGCGAAACCAAGGCGGCGGTGGACCGCGTGATAGCAGTCGACGCATTTCCGATGGAAGAGATATCGCCGATCGCCGCGCAGCATCGAAGAACGAGGACGATGCGCGACAAACGCTCGGCACGCTCCGATGCCGCGCAGTGATACCTGCGGCCAGCGCCTGACCGGACCATCAACGTTCCTACAGCAACCTCTGCGCGTCTTATCAGACGCGCAAAGGTTGCTGTAGCACTTTGAGTTGCTGCATGTCTTTGTCCTTAAATCGAGATCGATTTAAGGAGACATGCGGTAGCCGCGCCTGAGCGCCCAGAGAAGGAGCTTTGCATAGAACGTTTCGCCCAGAGTCGCTGGGGCTGCGAGCTGCATTCTTTCGAGTGCCGCGCGCTGCTTCTGGTCGGGCTGACCTTGGATCAAAGATGCAAGGACCGCGCGCGTGAGCGACCGCTTCGAAGCAATTGTACGTTTCAGATGTCGGAGGGCCGGAGCCAGACGCTGCTCCTCCTCGGTAAACTCCGTGCCGAATGGAAACGTGGCGCACCAGCCTTGCTTGCGCAATGGGAGAAGCGCTTCGGCTATGCGGGCGGGCGTATTGCGGCGGGACGCCGATGGAATGGTAAATTCCTTCTCGATCTTGCCGGCGCATTTCGCCGTTTCAAGCAGTTCGTCCTGAAAGGCCGAGTCGGTGATCGCCAGCATGGCGGCGATGCAGTCACGATCGGATTTGCCGCGCAGATCAGCAACGCCGTATTCGGTCACGACGATATCGCGCAGGTGCCGCGGCAGCGTTGTATGGCCGTAGGACCAGACGAGGCGCGATTCACGGCGCCCGCGCGCCTGGCGTGCGGCGTTGAGTGTGATAATGGAGCGCCCACCTTCGAGCGCGAAGGCCTGGGCAGCGAAATTGTACTGCCCGCCGACACCTGAGACGACCCGGCCGTCCGCGAGCGCGTCGGAAACGGTTGCACCCATGAGCGTCACCATCATCGCATTGTTGACGAAACACGCATTTACCCGATCGGCCCGTTTTTGTTCCTCGTCACCGTAAAGTTCATTGACGAAGGAAATGCCTCGCATCTGGAAAAGGGCACGTTCCTCCTCCGGCAGGTCCCGGAGAAATCGGTGGAGAGCGATGCTGCCGACGAAGAAGCCGGAATGCAGGATTGCCCCATCGGAGGCACGGCGCTTGAGGATACGTTCCCGGTAGAGATCCATGAAGCCGTCGACGAACATCTCGCTGGCGGCGTAGAGACCGGTCTCGAAGGCTCCAGTCTCCCGCTTTGCAGCCTCGTTATGCGGAGAGAGGCTATGCAGCGCGTCGGCGAAAAGCTCTGGCCGCCGCTGCCGCAGGATCAGTCCGGCCGTCAGCGCGTCGCCGAGCGAGCCGATGCCGATCTGCAGCGTCCCGCCATCCTTTACCAGGCTTGCCGCATGAATGCCGATAGCGTGATCGGCCAGCGATACGGGCTCCCTCGGCACGACAAAGAGCGGCCGGTCGCGATCGGGACCGTCGAGAATGAGATCGAATTCGCCGGCCGGCAGCACCGCTTCGCCCGGCATGAAGGGCAATTGCGAGCTGACTTCGCCCACAAGCAGAAACGGCTCCCGCCGCGCCTTTATCTTCGGCAGAATATCGAGCGTGATATCGGCATTGCAGGACAGGCTATACTCGGCGTCCGCGCCGTCGCCGCCCTTTGCCACAAGTTGCGCGAGCACGTTGATGCCACGGTCGATGAGGTAGCGGCCGACATGGGTGTAATTGGCCGAGATGTAGTTCTGCTGGGCGATCTCGACCGCGAGCCAGCGACCGGCGACGAAAAAGAACTCACTGACGCGGACGTTTTCCGGCAGCTTACCTTCGCGCAGCGTCTTGGCGTAAGCGATGTCCGGGCAGCCCGAATATAGCCGTTCAACCAGCGGCTCGACGAAGCGGCGTTCCATGTCGCTCGACCAGGAAGGTTTTTCCAGCGTCAGCGCCGTGTATATCTCAAGATCGATCGCCTTGTCCTCGATCGCCCGTTCGAACAAAGCATTGGCGACGAGGCTGGCTTTGCCAAGTCCGAGTGGAAGCCCGAGAGAGATGCGCCCGTCAAGACGCTCGATGATACGGTCGGCGATGCTTTCGGCCCGTTGATGCTGTTCTGGCTTGCCCGTCACGGCCCTTCGCTTAATGCCTCCCAGCCCTTGTCGGGGGCAAACCGAGGCCCGTGCCGTTGTTCCAGCCGCTTCAGCGTCCCAACGATGTCCGCCGCGCCGCGGCTGCGCGCATAGTGCATCGGACCACCGCGGAACGGCGCGAAACCGGTCGCGAAGATCATGGCGCCGTCGAGCGTCTCTTCATCCTCGACAATGCCCTCGCGCAGGCAGCGTACGCAGGCGTTGAGCATGGGCAGAAGGAGGCGATCCGTCATCTCCGGACCGGGTGGCGATGTCACGGACGCCTTTTTCGGCTTGCCCTTGTCGTCATAGGCGTAGAGTCCCTTGCCCGCTTTTCGGCCGGTTTCGCCGTTTTCAACCTTCTCCTCGAGCCAGGCCGGAATCTCGGGAATGGGATCTTCGAGCTTGTCCTTGAGCATACGGACGACCTCGAGGCCAATGTCGAGCCCGACGCGGTCGGCGAGTTCTATCGGCCCCATCGGCATTCCGAAATCCTCCGCCGCCCTGTCGATGATCTCTTTAGGCGTTCCCTCGTCGATCATGACGAAAGCCTCTGTGAGATATGCCGTCAGGGCGCGGTTGACGAGGAAGCCGGGCGCGCTCCTCACGGCGGCGGGCAACCGGTCGATCGCGCCGCAGAAGCCGTGCACCCTATCGAGCGTCGCCTGGCTAGCCTGGTCGTGAGCGACAACCTCCACGAGTTCCATCTTGGCGACAGGATTGAAGAAATGCAGGCCGGCCAGGCGATCTGGAAAGGCCAGGCCCTCACGCAGCACCTCGAGCGGAATGCTCGACGTGTTGGTGGCGAGGATAGCGCCCTCTTTCATTTTCGGCGCGATCCCTTCAAACACCTTGCGTTTGACGTCCGTCTTCTCCACGACCGCCTCAATGACCAGATCCGCCTTGGCGACGCCTCTCCCCTCGAAATCGGGGATCAGACGGTCGAGGGCGTCGCGCCGTTCGATGTTCGAATGAAGCTTCTTGTCGTAGAACTCAGCGGCGCGGCCGATCGCCTTGGCGATGATCTCGTGGTCGAGGTCGGCGAGCGTGACACGCAGCCCTCGCGCCGCGCACCAGGCCGCGATATCGCCGCCCATCGTGCCCGCCCCGATAACGTGTACGTGCCGAATGTCGCTTTCTCCCTTGGCGGAGTCCTTCAGCTTTTCGCGCAGGAAGAAAACCCGCATAAGGTTCTGCGCCGTGTCGCTGACAAGCAGTTCCGAGAATGAGGTGATCTCGGCTTTTTGCATGGCATTGGCATCGCCGCCATGCTCCTCCCAGAGATCGATGAGTCGGTAGGGCGCCGGATAGTGCTGCTTCGGCGCTCGTTTTTCCGCCTCGGCCCGAAACCGGCGAGCGGCGAGCTGGCGGGTCGGCGCGAGGCCGAGCACACCCGATTTCCAGCTGCCGCGATCCGTCTTCATCTCGCCCGCGACGGCGGCGCGCACAGCATTTTCGACATGGCGTTCCTCGATAACTGCATCGACGAGGCCCAGCGCCTCCGCCTTTTTTGCGTGCACGGTCTTTCCCGTCAGCATCATCGTCATCGCCTCGATGGGATCAATCAGCGCCGTCAGCCGGAACGTCCCGCCGAGCCCGGGATGCAGGCCGAGCCTTATCTCGGGAAAGCCCAGCCTCGCGTCACTCAAGGCAATGCGGTATTTGCAGGCGAGTGCGATTTCCAGGCCGCCGCCGAGGCAATAGCCATGGATCACCGCCACGGTCGGTATTGCGAGCGCCGCCAACCGATCGATGATCTCATGCGCCCACCTCATACGCTCCTCTACCTCGCGCACCTCGGTCGCGCCTTTGAAGTCGCGGATGTCAGCGCCCGCGATGAAGCCGCCCTTCTTGGCCGAGCGGATGACGAGGCCCTTGGCTCCTATGCCCTCTATCTCGGCAAGCATTGTGTCGAGTTCAGCGATGACTGCTTCCGACAAGGTGTTCGCGCTTTCGTTTGCCCGATCGAGCACCAGCCAGCCGATATCGTCCGGTCCCTTGCTCAGCCGCCAATGCGTGAAAGCCTTCAGGACGGTCCCGGGCCCGAACTTCGCATTGCGGGGGGCGAGCGTTTCCCAAACCGAGGTGTTTCCGGTCGGCATCATGCAGCCTCCAGAAGCATGGCGCCGCCTTGCCCGCCGCCGATGCACTCGGTGGCTATGCCCCGCTTCAGCCCGAGCCGACGCATCGCGTTGGCGAGATGAAGCACGAGGCGGTTTCCGCTCGTGCCGACCGGATGCCCGAGGCTGATCGCCCCTCCGTCCACATTAAGCCGGTCGCGTTCGATGCGCCCGAAGATGCCGTCGAGACCGAGCACGTCGCGGCAATATTCCTCGTCCTCCCACGCGGCGAGGCAGGCGAGCACCTGCGCAGCGAAGGCTTCATTGAGTTCCCAGAGATCGATGTCCTCGCGAGAAAGCCTTCTGCGTTTCATGATTTCAGTCGAACACAATGTCGGGGCAAGCCCCATGACCGAGGGATCGAGCGCCGACCATTCACTGTCGACGATGCGGGCGAGCGGCGCGAGCTTGTGCCTGTTCATCGCCTCTTCCGATGCGAGGACAACCCAGCAGGCGCCGTCGGTGACCTGGGAGGAATTTCCGGCGGTGACGTTGCCGTAGGGTTTTTCGAACACCGCCTCCAGCTTCGCGAGCTTGTCCATCGACGTGTCCGGCCGCACGCCGTCGTCATGATCGTAAAGCATGCCGTCACGGGCGACCGTCGGAATGACCTCGCCCGCAAAGAAGCCTTCATTCTGCGCGCGCGCCAGCCGTTGATGGCTTTCCAGGGCGTAGGCGTCAGCAGCTTCGCGCGTGATGCCGAACAGATGGCCGATCACCTCTGCCGTTTGACCCATGTTGAGATCAGTGATCGGATCAGTAAGTCCGCGTTCGAGACCGACCACAGGCCTCGCCATCTCCGGTCTCAAACCCGCCAAGGCAGTGGCCTTTGCCCAAGGCGTCTTCGCCGTTGCAAAGCCGCCGAACCATTCGACCGCTTGCTGGCGAAGCACAAGTGGTGCATGGGACAGCGCCTCCGTTCCACCGGCGAGAATGAGATCGGCCCTGCCAGCTTCAATCGCACGGTAGGCTATGTCGATCGACTGCATGCCAGAGCCGCAGTTGATCTGGACGGTAAAGGCCGTCATCGCCGCCCCCATGCCGAGCCTCAGGGAGCCCACGCGCGCCGGGTTCATCTCGTCGGCGATCACATTGACGCAGCCGAGAATGACGATGTCGAATTCATCCGGAGAGAAAGGCTGGCGCATGAGAAGCGGCCGTCCACATTGAAGCGCGAGATCGACCGGCGTGAACGGTCCCGGCTTATTGCGCGCCCGGAGAAAAGGCGTACGCGCCCCATCCACCAGGTAAACGGGGCGACCAGAACTCGCGGCGGTCCGATTGGGGGATCGCGATCCGCCAGCGATCGGTACTTCGGCAGCCGCCTTCGCCGTGCGACTCGGGTTCTTCGCCTTCGTCGCTGCAGCGGAGTTCGGCGGCTGGGCCATCGCTTAGCTCCCAATGGGCGGCGGGACGTCGAAACCGGATTCTCCCGAAAGAATAAGAAGATCACGCGTCAGCCGCACGGTTTCGCGTCAAGATCAAACGTTCAAAGCCAGCAATCGGTTCCGCCGCCGCCATTCACTCGATTTCGGGTGTGGGACACTATTGACACGACGGCCCGCCTCGAAGGTCTGTGCAAGACGCTCGACCGACAGGTCCTGATTTCCGCCGACCTCCTGCGACGCATGCGGCTACCCGCCTTCGTGACCGGCGAGGATCTCGGCGAACACGAGGTCATACGACCGTTCAAGGAGTGGCGCATCCCGCACGGGTACGCGTGTCCTGCGCCTGATGGCCGCTCTTGTGATAGGTGCTTTCGGGAAGTCGACTGTGCATCCCCTCGCCCGACGGATTCAAATCTCCGATCAGCATCCCCAGCGCAGCACCGCGGTGTCGACCGGCGCGTCCCATAACGAAAGCTCTCGTTCCTCGAGGCACGCAACGGTGATTGAGAGGCCCGCCATGTCCAGAGAGGTGACATAGGTCCCGACCAGCGATCGATCGACGGTGACGCCCAGGCTCTGAAGCCGCGCTCGCACGGAATTGTAAGCGAGATAGAGTTCCGACACTGGCGTGCCACCGAAGCCGTTGAGGAGGAGGAGCAGCTTGTCGCCCCGGTCCGGTGCCAGATCGCTCAAGATTGCCTCGAGCATCGTTTCCACGATTTCATCGGCCATGGCGAACTTGGCCCGTGCGCGTCCCGGCTCTCCGTGAATGCCTACCCCGATCTCCATTTCGTCATAAGCCAGAACGAAGGTCTCCCGCTCCGTGTCGGGGACAGTAACACCACGCAGCGAAACGCCCATTGTGCGGATACGACCATTCAGGTCCTCGCCGAAAGCGCGGAGCGCATCGAGCCGCCATCCGGCCTCCGCCGCCGCACCGAGCAGCTTTTCGACCACGAGCGTTCCAGCAACGCCTCTCCTGCCTTGGCTTCGCTTCGATCCATCGGGATCGACGTCATCGCGCACTACGACGGTGGCGATCTGGTGCTCCTTTGCCACCAGTTCGGCGGCCATCTCGAAATTCATGACGTCGCCGTCATAGTTCTTGACAATAAGCAAGCATCCTGCGCCGCCATCGGCTTCCTGGATCGCGGCGACGATCTGGTCCGGCGTTGGAGAAGTGAAAACATGTCCGGTACAGGCAGCATCCAGCATACCTCTCCCGACAAAGCCGACATGCATCGGCTCATGCCCGGCGCCGCCGCCCGAAATGAGAGCGACCTTGCCCGGCCGAAAACTGCGCCGGCGAACGAACTTCCTGTCGGCTCCGAAGGTCACCATGTGTTCATGGGCTGCGACGAAACCCGCGAGGCTTTCAGCCACCAGCGTCTCGGCTCGGTTCATGAACTTCTTCATCGTGCCCCTCCCACGACGCCGTGCTCTCCTGCCGCGCGCAAAATCGCCGCTAGAATCCCGGTGCTCTTGATCGAATTCGAACATAGAGAGTTCTGCCGGGGCGCAGCGATGTACTGAAACACATCACGACCCTCTAATCCATCGTTCCGACCAGTTTCGCCATGTTCCGTACGAGTTCCTCGATCGCTTCGTCGAACAGGCGGTTCTTCTTTTCATCGCCGAGATCGGGAACGATCAGCGAGAGCTGGCGCAGCTTCTCCGCGCTCCCGAAGTCCGGCAGCTTTCCCGGATGCGCGGATTGATAGGCCTGAAGAAAGCGCTCCTGCTCGCCCGGGCTGAAGTGGCAGACGCGGAAGATCGTCGCGAGATGACGCGCCGGCAGCGGGGTCGAATAGGCCGGACTCGTCACCTGCGTCACGAAGCTGCGATGCTTGCCAAGCGCCGCAGCGAGCCGCTGACGGGTGCCCGACGGCCGATTGTCGATGATCTGCGCCAGGATCGTCTTGTAGGCGATGATGGGATCTTCAACTGTCTCGCGCGACATTCCTTTCATCCCCGCCGCGGCCGGCCATCCGAGTACATGCCGCCGATTGTGGAACTTATGTCCGCCAAGCGATTGGGCGCCACCGAGAAGTGGCGAAGGCCCGCAGCCATGAGCGCCGGTATCTGCTGGGGCTGGGAGGCCATCTCGCCGCAGATCCCGATTGGTTTTTTCATCGCCTCTGCAATCGCCACGCCCTGCGCGATCACCCTTAAGACCGCCGGCGTGGCGGCGTGGTAAAGTGCGGCAACGCTTTGGTCGTCTCTTGCGGCAGCCGCAAGATATTGCGCCAGATCGTTTGTCCCGAAGGAGAAGAAGTCCGACCGCGAAAAGCGCTCGAGCATCAGCGCCGCCGCCGGGACCTCCACCATCATGCCGATCTGCGGCATGCGCGTTTGCACCCCCTTCCTTCCAAGCACGGTCGACTCCTCTTCGAAGATCGCCCGCATCGCATCGAGTTCCTCCGGCACCGTAATCATTGGCAGAAGGACGCCGAGATTGCCGTGCGCCGCTGCCCGCAATAGGACGCGCGCCTGCAGACGGGCTATTTCCGGAAGCGCCAGAAGCAGCCGGATGCCTCGTCGTCCCAGGAACGCGTCGCTCTCCTTCGCCCCGACACCCAACTCCATCTTATCGCCGCCGAGATCCAACATGCGCACAATCACCGGCGCATCACCTGCCCAGTTCAGCGCGTGCCTATAGATGTCGTAATGTCTTTCCTGATTGAAGACATTGCCCAAAAACTCCGTCCGCATCAGGCCGATGCCCGCGACGGACGAGGGATCGATGGATTTAAGCTCAGAGGGATCATTGACGATCGCCGAAAGGCGGATCGCAACCCCATCGACGGTCTCGATCATGCCGCCCGCTCGAGACGCAGCAGGCGGCCTTGCCTCAGCCGTTCTCGACCGCGCCTGGTGAATCTGCTGATCTTCAGGCGCGACAACCACGCGGCCGTCATTTGCATCGACAACCACGCGCACACCATCGGCTACTTTGAACCGCCCGGTTGCCACGACCATGGGGACCGAACGGCTGCGGGCGAGCATGGCCACATGGCTGGAAACACTGCCTTCGAAGAGGATGATGCCGCCGCCGGCGGTCCAGTCATGCTGAAGGAAGAGGCTGGGCTCAAGGTCCTTGCCGACAAAAACAGAACCCGGCTCAAAGTCCTCCAGAGGGCGGCCCGTCAACGCGCTGAGGACGCGATTGCGGATATCGACGATGTCGACCGCGCGGGCGCGGAGCTGCTCATCGGGTGCATCCTCGATACCGGCAATATAGTCGTTGAGCGCCCCGAACCAGGCGAGTGCGGCGCCATCGCCGGCAACGATCTTCTCCTCGGCCATTTCGACGAGAGCCGGATCGAGCAACATCTCGATCTGAAAATCGAGAATGCCGGCACTTTCCTCGTCCGACCCGGCCGCGAGGGCCTTGAGCTCCGCGAGGGCGGTATCAACGGCTTGCCGCAGCTTGTCGCCCTCCGCGACCACCGTGTCGCCGAGCGCAAGCGCCTCCGCCGTAAGATCGGCGGCGAGGTGGACGGGTCCGACCGCGACGCCCGGAGAGGCGGAGACCCCGGTGATTTCAAGCGTTTCGGCCATGCTTCTTTTCTTCATCGAAGTCGCGCTCGACGAGCGCCTTGAGGGCATGGATCGCTTCTGCGGCGCGCAAGCCTCGGGCACGGATTTTCAGGATCGAGCCCCTTCGGATTCTCGCCCCCATGATCTTGACGATGCTCTTTCCGTTCAGCCACACATGGCTGTCGTTGACCTCGATCTCGATCGTGCAGGGAAACGACTTCGCGAGCCGCGTAAAGATGACCGACGGACGAGCATGCAGCCCGAAGCCGTGCGTCACCTCAATCTCCGCCTGGCAGTAACCGTGCGTGTCGACTGCCTCCGGCGCTTCCCGTCGCGGCCTGTTGTCCATCACGGAGACAGCTCCTCCGCGGTCGCCACGACGCGGGCGAGAGCCGCCCCGCCCGATGCTTCGGCCGCGGCCATCACCGCCCCCTCGACCAGTGGCGCGTCGCAAATGGTCACTCTTCCGGAACGCGGCTCTCCGAGCATTTCGATCGCCATTTCGCTGTTGGTCTCCGCCCCGCCGAGGTCGACGAAGACGGCGACCCCGGCATCCGACCAGGCCCGTTCGATCGCGGCCAATATGCCGGCCGCATGCGTGCCAAGCCCACCTTCGGCATTGCCGCCCGACCAGGCGAGCGGCACGCAATCACCGACCATCTGGCGCACCATGTCGGCGGCACCCTCCGCGACAAGAGGGGAATGCGAAACGATGACGATGCCGACATTTGCAGATTTCGGGTTCATGCCGGACATTGCTCCTCCAAGAAACGACAGATCGCCGCCGTCAGCAGCGCACAACTCCTCGCGCCCGGATCGACATGTCCGATCGACCGGTCGCCGAGAAACGCGGCGCGCCCGCGCATCGCCCTCATGCCGAAAGTCAGGCTTGCCGCCCGTTCCGCCTCTTCGCAGATTCCTGCCAATCCCGCGCGCCTTACCACTTCGGCATGCACCGGGTAAAGCACGTCGAGCAACGTCTTGTCGCCGGGGCTTGCCCGCCCACGGCGGGCGACGGCATCGATGGCACGCTCGAGCGCGCGTGTAAACTCGATCTGTCCGTTCGCGCCGGCCAACTGACGGCCGATCTCAATCAGCAGCGTTCCGTAGAGAGGACCGGCCGCACCGCCGACGTTCATGACAAGTTTGAAGCCGATCTCCTCCAGCGCTTTTGGCAGTGGAAGCTGCACGAGCCGGTTTCGCTCGGCATAGACCGCCTCCAGGCCACGACGCATGTTGGTGCCATGGTCTCCGTCGCCGATTGCCCTGTCGAGCTCCGATAGATGCTCGGCATTGGCGGCAATCACGTCTCGACAGGCTCCGATCAACCCGCCTATGAGTGCTGCGTTTGCCGACACCACGGACACCTTCTTCAACCCTCCCCGATCATACTCGCGATCGGTCGCCATCGTTAGATGGATGTGCCTAACAAAGCCCTGCTGCAACTTCGAAGACCGCGGCCACCGCCATGGCTCCCGGATCCGGTACGCCGTCGAGGTCCCGTTCGCCGACATAGGAGGCGCGGCCGGCCTTCGCCTTCGTCATCGCCCGGGTCGCGTTGGCGCCAGCCCGCGCTGCGGTAGCCGCCGCGGCAAGGCCACCAGCCTTGAGGGCGCGCAGCGCCGGGTCCAGAGCGTCCACCATCGTACGGTCGCCGACGGCAGCCCCGCCGTAAAAGGTCATCCGTTCGAGTCCCGCCAAGAGCGCGCCCGCCATGTCTTTCGTGTCCGAATAGGCCTTGGCCGCGGCGGTGAAGAAGATCGACAGCAGCACGCCGCTCGAGCCGCCCATGCTGGTGCTGAGAATGCTGCCGATCAACGAGAGCGTCGCGGCGATGTCCATCAGCGGCAGCCTTTCGATCTGCGCCAGAACGCTACGCGAACCTGTCGCCACAGTCGAGCCAGTATCGCCATCGCCTGCCCGGGCGTCGAGGTGGTTTAGCTCCGCTTCGAGTGAGAGGAGATGATCGCAGATCGCCGCGATCAGCCGATCAGCGGCCGGATCGTGGCTTGCCGCCACGGACTGAGTAGCGGGCACGGCAATCGCGGGCAGAACGGAGACATCATGCCGCTCCACGGCGGGTATCCAGGCATGCGGCCCGACGGGCGATTTCAATGCGGCCTCCCGTTCGCCATCGAGCCGGACCAGGGAAAGCGAAAAGCCGTTCATGTTGAGCGCCGTCATCATCGGCGCCGGCCCTATCGTCAACTTCACACGCTCGGCGAGCGACGAGGAAAGAACCGTGTGGGCGATCAGTCCCATCTCGATCGGTGGCACGGCACCGAGATTGTTGATGAGAAGCGCATACGCGCCATCTCCCGGCAAAGCTCCGGAAAGCCGCTCGGACATGGTGGCAACAATGCTGCGCGCCTCCTGCAGGGCGATCCTTTCGGCACCGGGTTCGCCGTGGATGCCGAGCCCCAGTTCCCCCTCGTCCGCCTCGAGCCGCTCCGCATGAGCTTGGCCGGGAATGGAGCAGGAGGAGAGCGACACGCCGAGCGAAACGATGTCGCGTGCAGCCGAGCGGGCTGCCACTGCAACAGTCTCGAGATCAGCATTCTGTTCGGCCAGGTGTCCGGCAATCTTGTGGACGAAAAGCGTTCCGGCGACGCCCCGCGGCTGGGCGATATCCGGCAGCGCGATGTCGTCGGCGACGATTACCATTTCGACACGAAAGCCTTCGACGCGCGCCTTCTCCGCCGCGAGCCCGAAATTGAGGCGATCGCCGGTGTAGTTCTTGACGATCAGCAGGCAGCCCTTCGGCCCTGTCACCGCGCGGATCGCGGTCAGCACCGCATCGACGCTGGGCGAGGCGAAGATCTCGCCGGAAACCGCCGCGGTCAGCATGCCTTTCCCGACAAAGCCCGCATGCGAAGGCTCGTGCCCGGCGCCGCCGCCCGAGATGATCGCGACCTTCGCCTTGTCCCAGTCGCCGCGCAGCACGACCTTGATATCAGGATAGGTGTCAAGGCGCGCGAGGCTCCCGGCCGGCGCGGTCTGCAGCAAACCATCGAGCGCTTCGGTGACAATGTTTTCCCTGCGGTTGAAAAAGTGCTTCATCGTGTTCATCCAATTGCCTTGTCGATTGGTCGCGCGTCGCGTTCAACAGGTTCACACGACGCGCTTCAGGTCTTTGTTTTTATGCATGTCGTTGCCCAAGACCGCTGCACACTTTTGGGCGACATGCATTAGCGTCAGCGCAACCGTTCGCCGTCCGACCCGAAATAAAGGGGCCGTCTCAGAGTCAGGTTGATCCGGTCGCCCGGCTTGATGGAGAGATAGGGATCGGCAAGAGTCACGAGCTTGTGCCCCTTCACCCGGATGTGCAGGTGGTTCTGGTCTCCGAGGTGCTCGATCCAGTCCACCACGGCATTGCCCTGAGCGTGAATGACAATATCCAGGTGTTCGGTTCGCGCGCCGATCGTGCGGGCGCCGAAAGGTGGCGCCACAGCCGGAAGGAGATCGATCGGCAGCAGGTTTATGTGCGGCTGGCCAAGGCGCGCGGCGACGTGCAGATTGGCCGGGTCTGCATAGATCTCCCGTGGCGTGCCGACCTGCACGAGCTTCCCCTCGGACAGGATGCCAATGCGATCGGCCATCGTCATCGCCTCCACCTGGTCATGGGTGACGTAGAGCAGCGTGGAACTTGCTTCCTTCTGTATCCGCTTCAGTTCAAGCCGAAGCTCCGCCCTGAGCTTCGCATCGAGCGAAGACAGCGGTTCATCCATGAGATAAATCGCCGGCCGGCGCACAAGCGCACGACCAATCGCGACGCGCTGCATCTCGCCGCCCGAAAGCCGTGTCGAGCGGTTTTGCAGCTTGTGTTCGATCCGCACCATGCGTGCCACCTCGCGCACGCGGCGGTCGATCTCCTCGGCGCCGAGCCGGCGTGCCGGCGAGCGCAGCGGAAAGGCGAGATTGTCGTAGACGCTTAAGTGCGGATAGAGCGAATATTGCTGGAAGACGAAGGCCACGTCCCGCTCGGCCGGCGGCTGCCGACTGACATCGCGACCGGCAATCGTCACCCGCCCGCAATCCGGTCGTTCGAGGCCGGCGACCAAACGCAGGGTCGTCGTCTTGCCGGCACCTGTTGGCCCGAGGAGGACCACGAATTCCCCATCCCGGACGGTCAGCGACAGATCGTCGACCGCGACTGTGTCTCCGAAGGTCTTGCCGATTGTGTGAAGAACGACCTCAGCCATGGCGCGTCTCCGCATTGGGGGATGAGGCGATCGCCCTGCCCGAAGCGCAGTCGAAGACGGCGAGCTTGGCCGAACTGAATTCGAGACCGACCGTTTCGCCGAGCCTGAAGCTGCGGTCGGCCGAAACGCGCGCCTTGACGATGCCGGCGGCGGTCTCCACGGCGACAATCTGGTTGGTGCCAAGATATTCGCTGCCATAGACGGCGCCGCGGATGGGGGATCGATCGCTGAAGCGGATATGTTCCGGACGGACGCCGAGCGCCATTTCGCCCGGCGCCACGTCCTCCCCCATCTCCGGCACCGCGACTTCGACACCGTCGAGGAAGATCGATCGCGTCCCCCTCTTAAGCCCCGAATTGAAGCGCATGAAATTCATCGGCGGCGAGCCGATGAAATCGGCGACATACATCGAAGCGGGGCGATTGTAGATTTCCTGCGGCGTGCCGTACTGCTCGATGACGCCATGGTTCATCACCGCGATCTTGTCGGCCATCGCCATCGCCTCGTGCTGATCATGGGTCACGTAGACGGTCGTCGCATGGATTCGGTTGTGCAGTTCGCGCAACTCATGGACCATGACCTCGCGGAATTCCGCATCCAGCGTGCCGAGCGGTTCGTCCATCAGGAAGCATTTGGGCCGCCGGACGATCGCGCGGCCGAGCGCGACGCGCTGGCGATCGCCGCCGGCGAGCCCCGAAACCGACCGGCCAAGGATGTGGTCGATCCTCAAGAGCTTCGCGGTTTCTTCGACGCGGGCCCGGATTTCCGCCTTGGCGACGCCCTGCGACAGGAGCGGGAAACCGATGTTCCGGAACACATTCATATGCGGATAGAGGGCGAAGAGCTGGAAGACGAAGGCAATGTCGCGGGCGCTCGCGCGGTTGAAGGTGACGTCCTCGCCGTCGAGATAGATCTTGCCGCTGGTCGGCAGTTCCAGACCGGCGATCATCCGAAGCGTCGTCGTCTTGCCGCAACCGGAGGGCCCGAGCAGAGCAAGGAACTCGCCATCCTCGACGGTAAAGCTCGAATCCTCGACGGCGACGAAATCGCCGAACTGCTTGCGGAGGTTTACGATCTTGATCTCGGACATCGCTTACTCCGGGAATTTCGAGACGATGATGAACATGACGGTTCCAGCGAGAAGCATGGTCAGCGAATAGGTGTAGAGCGCCAGCAGGAACGGCTGGAACAGCATCAGAAAGCCCGCGCCGATAAGTACCGTCGCGATGTTTTCCATCGGTCCGCGCCTGAGGAAGAACGGCCGCTTCTGCCGGGCTGCACGGTTCAGCTCTTGCGGGGTCGTCATTTGCGTACCGCTCCGAAGGTGATACCGCGCAGCAACTGCTTGCGCAGGACGATGGTGAAGACGAGGATCGGCACCAGGAAGATCGCTGTGCCGGCGGCAACCGCCGGCCAATCCTGGCCGCCTTCACCGATGATCGTCGGTATGAAGGGCGGCGCGGTCTGCGCCGAACCTGAGGTGAGCAGCACCGCAAAGGCGTATTCGTTCCAGGCGAAGATCAGACAGAAGATCGCGGTCGCCGCAATCCCGGTCGTCGCTTGCGGCAGCACGACCTTCCAGAAGGCCTGCAGGCGGGTATAGCCGTCGATCATCGCCGCCTCCTCGTATTCGCGCGGGATTTCGTCGATGAAACCCTTGAGAAGCCAGACAGCGAGCGAGACGTTGACGGCGGTATAGAGCAGGATCATGCCAAGCGCCGTGTCGGAGAGGCCGAACTGGCGGTACATGAGGTAGATCGGGATCGCGACCGCGATCGGCGGCATCATCCGGGTCGACAGGATGAAGAACAGGAGATCGTCGGCGAGCGGCACGCGGAAGCGCGAGAAACCATAGGCCGCAAGCGTACCAAGCGAGACGGCGAGGAAGGTTGAGCCGAACGCGATCACGAGCGAATTGCCGAAGCGGGGCCAGTAGTTCGACGGCCCAGCGATGACCATGTTGCGGCTGCGGGTGATCTCGTCGCAGGTGCCGGTCGGGGCTGGGAGCGACTGGATATAGTCCGGCGTCTGCCTAGTGCGCGTGGTGAAGAGGTTGCAGAAACCCTCGAGCGTCGGCGTGAACACGATCTTGGGTGGATAGCTGATCGAGTCCGGCGGCGACTTGATGCTTGTCAGGAAGATCCAGGCGAGCGGGACCATCGTCACCAGCGCATAGAGGATGACGATCGCGCCGGCGATGCGCTTGACGGTCGGCGTCGGCTCCACCACGGAATGGGCGGTGGTATTGGTCGAACTCATCGCTGTTTCACCCTGTTGAGCGCTTTGACGTAGATGTTTGCGAGGCCGAACACCGCGACGAAAAGGATGATCGCGAAAGCGGACGATCGTCCGGTGAGCCAGCTTTCGAAGGCCTCGCGCTTCAGCGTGATAGACGCGACCTCGGTGGTTGAACCGGGCCCGCCGCCCGTAAGCAGCATCACCATGTCGAACATCTTGAAATTCTCGATGCCGCGGAAGAGCACGGCGAGCATGATGAAGGGCAAGGCCATCGGCACGGTGATCGACCAGAACTGCCGCCAAGCGGAGGCGCGGTCGACCTCGGCCGCCTCATAGATGTAGTCCGGTATGGATCTGAGGCCGGCGAGGCATATCAGCATGACGTAGGGCGCCCACATCCAGGTGTCGACGATGATGATCGCCCAGGGTGCCAAGGCCACAGAGCCGAGCATCTCGAAGGATGATGGCGGAATGCCCGTGAAGAACGAGACGATATAATTGAACAGGCCGATCTGCGGCTGGTAGAGGAACCGCCAGAAATTGCCGACGACCGCAGGCGACAGCATCATCGGAATGAGGATAACGGTCGTCCAGAAGGCATGGCCGCGAAACTTGCGGTCGATGAGATAGGCGATCGCGAAGCCGATGACCGTCTGCAGGAGGATTGTCCAGAAGACGAAATGCGCGGTCGTCTGCATGGCGATCCAGATGTCCGGGTCGTTCAGCACCCGCTGGTAGTTGCGTAAGCCCACGCCCTCGACTTCGGCGTTGGGACGATTGGCCCGGAAATTCGTGAACGACAGATAGACCGCCCAGATCAGCGGAAAGATATTGATCGCAAGCAACAAGGCGATCGTGGGCGTTATGAAGAGCCAGGCGATGGCGCGGTCCGAAAAGCCCCGCACCCTGACTGCGATCGTCGTCGGTGTAGCGCGTGCAAGCATCTCGGCGGATCGCTCGGCAATGGTGGAAGGGGCATCGGTCACTGACGTCACCTGAATTCAAGGAAGGATCGGTTCGAGGGCCGACGGCCCGGACTTTCGCTGCCGGGCCGTGCAAATGAGGGAAGCCTAAAGCTTGCCTTCGTCCTCGAAGATTTCCTTCCAGTCGTTGACCAACGCGTCGAGCGCTTCCTGAGCGGTACCCTGATCAGCCACCACATAGTCGTGCAGCCGCTTCTGCATCGCCTGTAGCAGGATCGCGTAGGATGGCTCCTGCCAGAAGTCCTGCACCTGGTTCATTGCGACGAGGAAATCGGCCGCGAAGGGCTGGCTAGCCTTGAAGGACGGGTCGTTCAGGACGGCATTGTGCACGGCATAGCCGCCGAGCGCCCACCACTTCTTCTGGACATCGGGCTGGGCGAACCATTTAATGTACGCGAGCGCGCCGTCCATGTTGTCGGTATTGGCGACGACAGAGATCCCCTGCCCGCCGAGCGTGGAGGCGGCAACCTTCTGCTTGGGATTGACGAAGAAGCCGATCTTGTCTCCGCCGACCTTCTCGTCCTTATAGAGGCCCGGGAAGAAGGCGAACCAATTCATCGCCATCGCCACCTGGCCGGATTTGAAGGCATCGAGCCCCTCGCCCATGTAGCTGTCGGTATAGCCGGGCGGCTGGCAGCATTTGTAAAGAGCCTTATAGGCCTCGAGGCCGGTGACGGAGTCGGGCGAATTGACGGCGCCGTCCATGTCGTATTTGCCAGGCGTCTGCTCATATTTGAACCCGTAGGGATAAAGCGCCGAGGTCGCGCCCATGGTGACGCCCTCGGAGGCGCGTTCGGTGAAGATCGCCGCGCCATAGACCTTTTGCCCGTCGATCTCGCGGCCGGTGAAGAATTCGGCGACCTGCTTCAACTCGTCCCAGGTCTGCGGCGGGCCGAGAACGCGACCGTATTTCTCTTTGAACGCGGTCTGCAATTCCGGCTTGGCGAACCAGTCCTTGCGATAGAACCAGCCGTTGGCGTCGCCCATGGCGGGCAATGCCCAATAGTTCGGCGTACCTTTCGGCCATGTGGAATAGGCATTGACCGCAGCTTCGGCGAAGTCGCCCATCTTGATCCCTTCCTTGTCGAAGAAATCATTGAGCTTGACGTAGTAGCCGTTCTCGGCAGAGCCGCCGAGCCACTGGCTGTCGCCGATCAGGAGATCGCAGAGCTTGCCGCCGGAGTTGAGCTCGTTGAGGATACGGTCGGCAAAGTTCGGCCACGGCACGAATTCGAATTTCATCGTGGTGCCGGTCGCTGCGGTGAAATCCTTAGAGAGCTCGACCAGCGCGTTCGCCGGATCCCAAGCCGCCCAGCACAGCGTCAATTCATCGGCCTTCGCGAGTCCCGGTATCGCCGTCGACAGCACGAGTGCCGACGACATGCCCATCAGGGCCTTCGTCATCTTCCGCATGTATTCCTCCCAGATACAGAACCGACCGACGCCGGCCTCGGAAAATTCTCCCTTGCTCACATGCCCAAGCCATACTCCCTCATGTTGAGCAATATGTTTAGTGATATACAATTTACTAAACACATCAAGTGCAATTCGTCGCTGCAACGCAACATGCACACCAAGGAGGAGCCCAAGGGGCTGCCAACGCAACCGTTTAGCCTTGGTTGGCTCACGAGAAGCATGCTCGCGTTGCTCGTGTTTGATATGCCGACAGGGCGAACTGGCCTCTTCGGCAACCGCACGAAAGGTTGCGCTGACGATGGCTGTTGTTCCTGACAGCACTTCGCGAGCCGTCGGGCACAGGGAATTGAGCGCGGCGCGCGGCGTGCTGATTGGGAAGCCGAGTGGCGGGTGAATGATGGCCTGGAACTGTCGAATCTGCTCGATACAAGCGCTCGGCGCCCCCTGCCGTTCGCCACAGGTCTCAACGAACGATAAGCCGCGGCGGTGACGTCACCGCAAATTTTGTAGTGATAATTATTGGTCTATTTGTTCAATTTATAAGCATTAATCGCACAAACTATAGGCAGAAACTAGCACAAATTCCCATTTACTTTGATTTAGATGGAGTTATACTGACGGTGTTTCTAGGGTTCCGATGTCGAACAGGACATGACTGGACCGAGAGAAACCTCCGGTGGGGAGACATCCACCGGGTCCACGGCGGGATAAAAGCCCGGGAGGCTCATGCAGCGGTGTCGTTGCTTTGGGAATCCCGCCTGTGATTTCCGAGAGATGAGCGCAGCGTGAGCCCCCGAAGTTGAACAAGGGGAACAGATGATGCGTTTCGGAAATGGCATATTCGGTTTTCGTACCCTCTCGGCCGCTCTCGGCCTCTCGCTCTCTCTTCTGGCGGGCGGGTCGTATGCGGAGCCGAAGAAGGAATTCAACATCGCCTGGACGATCTATGTCGGCTGGATGCCGTGGCCCTATGCGGCGGATGCCGGCATCGTGAAGAAATGGGCTGACAAGTACGGCATCACCATCAACGTCAAGCAGGTCAACGACTACGTCGAGTCGATCAACCAGTACACGGCCGGTAGCTTCGACGGCGTGACGGCGACGAACATGGACGGCCTGACCATTCCGGCGGCGGGCGGGGTCGACACGACGATCCTGATCGTCGGCGATTTCTCCAACGGCAATGACGGCATAGTCTCCAAGACGGCAAAGACACCCGCCGACCTCAAGGGTGAGAGCATCAATCTCGTTGAACTCTCGGTCTCCCACTACCTGCTCGCTCGTGCCCTCGAAACGGCGGGGCTTTCCGAAAGGGACGTGACGATCGTCAACACCTCCGATGCCGACATGGTCGCCGCCTTCAAGTCGCCGGAGACCTCCACGGTGGTTACCTGGAACCCGCTGCTCGCCGAGGTTAAGGCCGAACCGGGTTCGGCGGCGCTCTTCGATTCCACGCAAATTCCGGGCGAGATCATCGATACGTTGATGGTCAACACCGAGGTGCTCAACGACAATCCCGACTTCGGCAAGGCACTCGCCGGCATCTGGTACGAAACGATGTCGGTCCTGACGGATCCGGGCGAAAAAGGCAAAACCGCACGCACCGCGATGGGCGCGATGTCAGGCACGGACCTTGCCGGCTTCGAGGCCCAGCTTGCGGCGACCAAGCTGTTCCCGACGCCTCAGGAGGCGGTCGCCTTCACCGAGAGCGATGACCTCGTCAAGACCATGGACCTGGTGCGCACCTTCTCCTTCGATCATGGCCTCCTCGGCGATGGCGCCGCGGACAAGGACGTCGTGGGCATCGCCTTTCCGAGCGGCCAGATGCTGGGTTCGGCCGACAATGTGAAGCTGCGCTTCGACGCCAGCTATATGAAGCTCGCCGCCGACGGCTCGCTCTAGCTTCTTCCAGTCGGGCCGGGTGGCCAACGCTGCCCTGCCGATCTTAGCCCCGACGTGCCTCTCCAAGATGGGAAACGGCCCATGCGACGTGCCATCAATATCGTCCCGGGATCGGGAACGCGGATCCTGCTTGCCCTCCTGCCTTTCCTGCTGCTCGCCTGCCTCTATGTCGTCGTCTCGGCCGAGCGGCGCGCCGCAAATCCGGGCGATAAGCTGCTGCCGCCGATCGCGGAAATGGCGACAAGCATCGACCGGCTGGCGACCGAACCCGACCGGCGGTCGGGAGACCTGACCCTCTGGTCGGATACCGCGGCGAGCCTTCAGCGGCTGCTCATCGGCCTCGGCGCGGCCGCCGCCATCGGCCTGGTGCTCGGGCTGACGCTCGGGCTGCTTCCGGTGGCAAGCGCTGGGCTGTCGCCGCTCGTCGCCGTCATTTCGATGATCCCGCCGATGGCCATCCTGCCGGTGCTCTTCATCGTCTTCGGTCTTGGTGAACTCTCCAAGGTCGTGCTGATCGTGATCGGCATCGCGCCCTTCCTCGTTCGTGACCTCGCCATGACCGTCGCCGCCATCCCGAGCGAGCAAATCGTCAAGGCGCAGACGCTCGGCGCCTCCACCTGGCAACTGATGTTGCGCGTGGCACTGCCGCAGGCGATGCCGCGGCTCATCGAAGCGCTCAGGCTATCGCTCGGCCCGGCCTTCCTCTTCTTGATCTCGGCGGAAGCGATCGCCGCAGAAAGCGGCCTTGGCTACCGGATTTTCCTCGTCCGGCGCTATCTCGCCATGGACGTGATCCTGCCCTACGTCGCCTGGATCACCCTCATCGCCTACGTCCTCGACTGGCTGCTGGCGCGGATCGCGCGGCGCGGCTTCCCCTGGGCCTACGTCCAGGAGACGCGCCGATGAGCCAGATCCGCGTCCATAACGTCTGGATGGAATATGGCGACCAGATCGTGCTCGAAACCATCTCGCTCGACATCGCCTCCGGCGCCTTCGTCTCCGTCGTCGGCCCCTCGGGCTGCGGCAAATCCACCTTTCTCCGGATGATTCTCGGGCAGGAACGGCCGACGCGCGGCATCATCACGCTCGATGGAGCGGCGCTGCCGGCCGAGCCGGGTCCGGACCGCGGCGTAGTCTTCCAGCGCTATTCCGTTTTTCCGCACCTCAACGTTCTGCAGAACGTCCTGATCGCCTTCGAATTCGCCGAAAGCCCGTTCACGGCCAAGTTGTTTGGAGCGAAGCGAAAGGCGGCCAGCGAGAAGGCGGAAGCGCTTCTTGAAGCGGTGGGCCTCAGCGAGCACGCTTGGAAGTATCCGAGCGCCCTTTCAGGCGGCCAGCAGCAACGGCTGGCGATTGCCCAGGCGCTCGCCAAGGAACCGAAGGTGCTGCTGCTCGATGAGCCCTTCGGCGCACTCGACCCGGGTACCAGGGCGCAGATGCACGCGCTGATCAAGCCGCTATGGCGCGAGCGCGGCATGACCGTGATCATGGTCACCCACGATCTCAAGGAGGCCTTCGGTCTCGGGACGCGGCTGCTCGCCTTCGATCGGCCGCGCATCGATCCGCAAGCGCCTGAGCGCTACGGCGCCCGCATCATCTACGACCTCGATTTGAGCCGCGACGGGCCTGTCCCGGTACTCGGCTTTTCGCGGCCGATCGAGACCAGTACCGTATCCCAGGAAACCAAGAGGAGCATGCCCCATGCGTGAACCCCCAAGCCGCCAATCCCGTCGCGCCGGCGCGATGCAGACGCCCGTTCGCAAGCGCCGCCATCATCCGGATTTCAACATGCTCGACAGCCAGGGCTGGAAGGCGCTCGAGGCCGAGGCGAAGCTTTCCGGCAAGGGCTGGGGGCGGGAAAAGCAATGGGCGCTCGAAATGGGCCTGCCGGGATCGGAGAGCCTGACGGACAAGTCGATCCCGACCTTCGCGCGGGGCGAACTGCCGCATTTCGCCGGCATCAACACGTTCCTGAAGGCGCCCTACGTCGAAAACGTGCGCGACGTCGGCAAATACGATGCGGCCGTCCTCGGCATCCCTTTCGACAGCGGCACGACCTATCGTCCGGGCACGCGTTTCGGGCCGCAGGGCATCCGTCGGATTTCCGCGCTGTACACGCCCTACAATTACGAGATGGGTGTGGATCTGCGCGAACAGATGACGCTCTGCGACGCCGGCGACGTCTTCACCATTCCTGCCAATCTGGAAAAGAGCTTCGACCAAATCACCCGCGGCGTTGCGCATGTCTTTTCCTCCGGCGCGCTACCGATCATGCTCGGGGGCGACCACTCGATCGGCTTTCCCTGCGTGCGCGGCATTGCCGAATGCACCTCCAAACGCATCGGCATCATCCATTTCGATCGCCACATCGATATCCAGGAAAAGGATCTCGACGAGCGCATGCACACGACGCCGTGGTTCTGGGCGACTAATCTGCCGAACGTCTCGCCGAAGAACCTCGTGCAACTCGGCATCGGCGGCTGGCAGGTGCCGCGCGACGGCGTGAAGGTGGCGCGCGAGCGCGGCACCAACGTTCTGACGATCGACGACATCGAAAAGCTTGGTCCGGAGAAGACAGCCGAGATTGCGCTCGAACTCGCCTGGAAGGACGCCGACGCCGTCTACATCTCCTTCGACGTGGACAGTATCGACTGCGGCTTCGTGCCCGGCACCGGTTGGCCTGAACCGGGCGGCTTCCTTCCGCGCGAGGCGCTGAAGATCCTCGGCATGGTCGCGGCCGAGGGGCTTTGCGGGCTCGAGGTCGTTGAGGTGAGCCCGCCCTACGACACCTCCGACATTACGGCGCTCTTCGGTGTACGGGTGGTGGTGGAGGCGCTGGGCTCGCTGGTAGCGCATGGCAAGCTCGGCTCTCACAAGCACCTGATCGACAAGCCGGTGAGCTTCTGAGGAGATGGCCATGCACGGCGGAAATCATCACAATCACGGCGCTCATTCGCACCATCATGACCACGGTCACGACCATCACCACAGCAGCCATCAGCACGCCGGTCCCGGCCATAACCGACAGAGCCGCACCGTACAATGGCAGGTTCCACATCGCCCCGAAAGCGAGGACGTGTCGCCGCCACGCGAGCGTGATCTCGATCTCGTTGAGGCGACTTTCGTGGAGAACTTCGCCCGCGCGAGCGATCCGACGAGCTTTCTCAGGCTCGCGGGCGTTCCCTTCGTCGGTGTCGAGGCTTCCGGGAAATGCCTGCATCTGCTTCGTGTCGAGACGGCGGATCGTACGGATATCGGCGCGGTCGTGCCGCTGCTCGGTGGCAGCGGCGTACGCTACGACGTGCTGCCCGCACGCATGACCTCGCACCGCCACGACCTCTGCTTCCTCTATCACGACGGCCGAGAGGTCGTCCGTCTGTCCTTCGCCGAAGCTCGCAAGCTCAAGGACCGGACCGACGCCTCGCATTTCGAGATCCGACCGACCGAATGAACTCTTCCTTCAGAAAGGCAACGCCATGAACTTCCGGACCCTCACCGCGCTCGCCGTCCTTCTCACCACCCTGCCCGATCGGGCTCTGGCCCATACCGGCGACCATGTTCACGGTGTCGCAAGCGGCTTCCTCCACCCATTCTCGGGCCTTGACCACCTGCTCGCCATAATCGCCGTCGGACTGATTGCCGCGCGCCCTGGCGGCCCGGTGCTCTGGCGATTGCCGGCGGCCTTCGTCTCGGCAATGGTCGCCGGCGCAGCGGTGGCCATGACCGGCATGACTGTGCCGCTTGCGGAAGCGGCGATCCTGACCTCCATCGTCCTCTTGGGCGCGGCGTTGATCGCGAACGCAAACATGCCGGTCACCCTCGCTGTCACGGGCACCGCCGCCTTCGGCTTCTTCCATGGTTTCGTCCATGGAGTTGAGGGGCCGGCCGCTGCTCCCCTCGGCTATATCTTCGGTTTCGTTGGCGCCACTGTGATCCTGCACGTGACTGGCATCGCCGTCTGCCGTGGGCTTTCCCGACATGACGCGGCCGCCTCGGCGGCGCTTCGCATCGCCGGCACGGTGATCCTGAGCGCCGGTATCGGGCTGGCCTACGTTGCGTGACGCCTCGCTGAAGGAGATGCAATTGCCTCCCATTATCGATATGTTGATTTTCTGGCGACAGGTCATCTTTGCGGGCATGGCTTCCCGCTTTGCTGGTCCTCCGAACCTGCACCGGGTGCCCCGGCGGACATCCAACACGCGCAACGAGCCTGGAAAGTGCGATGCAACCTGACGCTCCGTAGCGTTATAGCAGCATTCGTGAACATCGCGCCTTATCGAGGCGGCGGGTGGGCCGGACGCCGGGAATACCTTCTATCTTGCCGGCATCACGACAACGCCCTGATCAGAGGCTTCGTCTTGAGCACCTCGGCCAAGTACTGTCGGCGCCGATCGAAGCTGCGGTTGGCGATTGAGCAGCACGGAATCGCCGAATTCATGCGTGCGGTAGCAAGACGCGGTGAGCGCTGCGGAGGCCTTGGCGAGGAGAGTATCGTCGGCAAAGGCGCGCAGGAGCTCGAAATGGCTTTCGCCGGGCTGGTGGACGCCGGTGAGAAGCGCATCGACCACGCGAAGCGGCGTGCCTCGCGCGATGCGCCCTGTCGCAATGCCATCTCCGGCGCGCGCGCTCCCATCGGGATTGGATGCTGCCTCGAGCGCGCGCACGACGCTCGTGCCAATCGCGATGACGCGGCCGCCGCAGAGCTTCGCCCTCGCGACCTGCGCCGCGGTGCGCTCGGGGATGCGATACGGCTCATCGAAAGGAAGGCGCAAGTCAAGCGTGGGATCGCCGGTGGAAGAAACGCCCGCGGCATGCGTGAGTGTTGCGAAGTCGACGCCGCGCCGACGCCAGGCTTGGAGCGTGCGCCAGTCGAGCGCGAAGCCTGCCGACGGCGCCTCGAACGCGACCAACCGGGCGGCAATCTTCGTCCAAACGTCCCACAGTGCCAACGGTTCGGGCACATGCGCGTATTGGATCGGCCGGCCATGCTGCGCCATGCCTGCCAGCACCGCCCCACGGTTGCCTAGGAAGCGCAGCTCGAGAAGTCGAGAATGATCGAGAACCCGCTCGACGATGGCTTCGAGAGAGCCGAGCCGGAGGCGGTCGCCGAGTGACAGCGCGGGCGGCGGCAGCCGGTCTTCCGTGCGCGTGCGGTGATCGCCCGCCCCGAAGGCAATCGCCATGAAGCGGGTCGGATCGGGAAATGCCAGCCAGCCCGCCAGGCGGATCTCGATCGCCTCATCGCTTCCGACATGCGTGCCGTGCAAGCTCGCAGGCAAGGTCGCGGCGTCATTGGCGACGACCAGATCGCCGGGATTGAACGTTGTCGCAAGCTTGGTGCGCGGCAGGTCGCGCATCGTGCCATTCGCCTCGACGACGAACAGTCTGGCGGAGCGCCGATCGGGACGGTCTGCGGCAATCATGCTTGTTCCTCGGAGAAAAGCCCAGCGCGGACCGGCAACGCATCGAGCATCTTTTCGATTATCTCGGTAGCCGCGAGCTCGGGGGCCTTCAATGTTGACGGATCGGCGTCCGGAAGCGCCAGCGCGTGGAGCGGGGTGTCCATATCGCCAGGATCGACCGCGAGAAGCCTTATGCCATCGGCTTTCGCCTCCTCGTCCCAAATCGCGGTCAGATGAGCAAGAGCGGCCTTGCTCGCCCCATACGCACCCCAGCCGGGATAGGCGTTCACTGCCGCGTCGCTGGAGATATTGATCACCAGCGCGCCACGGCCCTCGCGTGCGGACGCTGCGAGCGCGCCGAACAGGACCTTCGTCAGCCGGAACGCGCCGAGTAAGCTGACCGCAAGCGCTGCTTCCAGCTCCTCGCACTCGGTATCGCCAAGAAGTGCCAGAGGCACAGGACCGAGACTCGAGGCATTGTTGATCAGGACGTCGAGCCCGCCGAGGCTGGCAGTGACCTGCATCGCGAGCGGGTAGATGTCATCCTTCTTGCCGACGTCGCCGACAATGCCGTGCGCGCCCGTCTCGGCGGCGACACCTTCGACGTTCGCAGCGGTGCGGGCGACGAAGGCGACGGACGCACCCTGCGCGGCAAGCTGCCGCACAAGCGCCAGTCCGAGACCGGACGTGCCGCCGGTGACCGCCACGCGAAGTCCCTGAAGTTCGACATTCGTCTGCATTGTCGGTGCTCCTTCATATCCGTAGCAGCAGTGCTACAAGTTCAAGTTAACTTGAAGTCAAGCGAGAATTGTGCTCTGGTTTATGCATGGATCCGATGCTGACGATCACCGACGTGTCGCGGCGCAGTGGCGTCGCCTCATCTGCCCTGCGTTTCTACGAAGAGCGCGGGCTGATCGCGTCCGAGCGGGCCGGCTCGGGGCACAGGCGTTATCCGCGCTCCGTACTGCGCCGGATCGCCTTCATCGTCTTTGCCCAGCGCATTGGGCTGACGCTTGAGGAAATCGCCGCCGAGCTCGCGAAGTTGCCGGCCGATCACGTGCCGACGCGTCGGGATTGGTCGCGGTTGTCAGGCGAGTGGAGGAAGCGGATCGACGAGCGCATCGCGGAGTTGCAGCGCCTGCGGTCAGGGCTTACCGAGTGCATCGGCTGTGGCTGCCTGTCGATCGACCGGTGCAGCCTGGCGAATCCTGCTGACATGGCGGGACGCAAGGGGCAGGGGCCGAGATATTGGCTGGGGTGAAACGGCCTTCGGCAATAGGGCTGACGATCTCAGGGGCAAAGAAGCGAAAAGTGACGCCGTGTCGGGTGATCCGCGAAGCCGACGTGGCAGCGCGGGAGGCGAATCGTCCGCCTGTAGCCGCTTGAAATCGCCTTCAGTCGGCCTACCTACCATTGCGGTGCCTACCTTGAAGGAGCGCAGCCATGGAACTTTCCGTGGTGCCCATCGTCAAGCCGGACGCAACAAACTTCATTTTTGGCCAGTCGCATTTCATCAAGACTGTGGAAGATCTCCACGAAGCGCTGGTGGGCGCGGTTCCGGGCATTCGCTTCGGGCTGGCCTTCTGCGAGGCCTCCGGTAAGCGGCTGGTGCGCTGGTCGGGTAATGATGACGCCGCGCTTACCCTTGCACGCGACAACGCATTGGCCATTGGCGCCGGCCACACTTTCCTGATCTTCCTCGGCGACGGATTCTTTCCAGTCAACGTGCTGGCTGCGGTGCGTGCGGTGCCAGAGGTCTGCCGCATTTACTGCGCGACGGCCAACCCGACACAGGTGATCGTCGCGCAAACGGAGCTGGGCCGCGGCGTGCTGGGCGTGGTGGATGGCGCCTCACCGCTGGGTATCGAAACCGACGCCGACATCGCGTGGCGGAAAGACCTGCTGCGACAGATCGGCTACAAACTGTAGTGGCTGGATGAACGCCCGTCGACAGCCTCATTGCGGCTCGATACCGCCGCGTTCGTGAAGGTTGTGCCCTGCTCTCACCTCCCGCCGGATCGGCGCGAATGCCAATTCCAGGCGGATTCCGTGATCGCCGCCAGGTCGTATTGCGGCTCCCAGCCGAGCACCGCGCGTGCCTTGTCGTTGTTGGCGACCAGCGTGGTCGAGTCGCCTTCGCGCCGCTCG
>NZ_SRXN01000039.1 GCF_004827385.1 Ensifer sp. MPMI2T | reverse complement strand
GGGACCGGCTGCATCCAGAACCGCCGGTCCCCTTGGCGAATTGGCCTCCGAGGCAGACGCAGACACCCACGATGGGGTGTCAGCCCTGTCTCGTCGGGAGAGGCTACTAACGAGTTGATCCGCCGGTAGGGATTACGCTCCCAAGGGATTGACGCAAAGCCCGTTACAGAAGATCGCATAATGTATCGCCGGGAACGTTGAGGCTCGCCGTTTCAACGTTCGCGGCGATACTGGATTATGTCATGCAATTGCACTACATTGACGCTTTGTGAAGGAGATTTGTGATGGCTGCAAATGCACTGGTCCAGACGCGGATTGATGCCGACATTAAGGACCGCGCCACCGCCGTCCTACAGAACATGGGGCTGACAGTCTCGGATGCTGTTCGAATCCTTCTAACTCGGACGGCGAACGAAGGCTCATTGCCACTTGAAATGGTCGGTAGCAGTGACGCCCACGATGCCTGGTTCCGCGCCAAAGTGTTGCAGGCCCTCGAGGACACGCGACCCGATTTCGAGGACGCCGATGTTGAGGCTCGCTTCCGCGAGCGCCGGGCGGCAGCCCTGCATAAGACAGGGGCTGGCGGCCGATGAGGCTTGTTTGGGCGCAGTATGCGCTTGACGATCGAGACGCTATCTTCAGCTTCATTGAAAGTGAAAATCCGAGGGCGGCGGTCCCGTCGACGAGGAGATTGCGCGAGCCGTTCGACGTCTCCTCGACTTTCCCGAAAGCGGTCGTCCAGGTCGAGTTGAGGGCACGAGGGAGTTAGTAGTTCCGCGCACACCCTACATCGCGGCTTACATGGTGACAGCGGACCGGATTCGCATTCTGCGCATCCTGCATGGCGCCCAGATATGGCCCTTCGAGTTCGGCGACGAGTGATTCCAACCGTGATCCACTTCCTTGGCTGTTGCGGTTCGAATCCACTCAAGGCGAGGGATAGGCGCGAGCGTCTTAATTCGGGCCGACTGCCGACCGTCCGCTGCTAGGAGGTGCAACACGAAAACCGGACACATGGCCGCCCGATGCCAAGGTCTGAAATTGGCGCCAAAGACGACCTTTAGCTCCGCGGCTCTCGACGGCGGTAGCGGTTGGCGAGCGGAAGTTCCCGTCCGTCCCTTCAACGGGGATAGGGCGCGCACAAGTGAACGTTGCGCACTCTAACGTTGGTTGTCGACCAAGGCCGGCCTCAAGCCAAATAGACATGGCAGCAATACGGCAGTAAAATTTGGACAATGGGTGCTAGGAAGGCGTCATTGCATATGGCCAACGAATCCATCAGACGTCGGCTTGCTGCCATATTGGCCGCTGACGTGGTCGGTTACAGCCGGCTTATGGAGCGGGACGAGAAAAGCACCCACACGCTGCTCATGGCGCGGTGGAAAGAGGTGCTGGAGCCGCTCGTCGCAATCCATCAGGGCCGCGTCTTCAAGCGGACCGGCGACGGCGTGTTTGTCGAATTCGGGAGCGCCGTCAACGCCGTCGAGTGCGCCGCGACCCTTCAGCAGGCCATGGCGGCCGCGAACAGAGACATGCCGGAAGACCGGGCTATCGTTCTCCGCGTCGGTGTTAACCTGGGCGATATCATGGTCGAGGACAGCGACCTCTACGGCGATGGGGTCAACGTGGCTGCCCGTCTCGAGACGCTCGCCAATCCCGGCGGCGTAGCGATTTCGGACGGCGTCCACGAATATGTACATGGCCGCGTCGGCATCGATTTCGTCGACAGCGGCTATCACGAGGTCAAGAACCTCGAGCGCCCGGTGCATGTCTGGAGCTGGTCGCCGAACGACCGCACGAACGATCCCACCAAGACTGCTGCCGAAACCCCGCCGCAGCTTCCAAAGAAGCCATCGATAGCCGTCCTGCCGTTCGATAACATGTCCGGCGACCCGGAGCAGGGTTATTTCGCCGATGGCATCACCGAGGACATCATCACCGATCTTTCCAAGGTTTCCGGCCTCTTCGTGATCGCCCGGAATTCCTCTTTCGCCTACAAAGGCAAGACGCCGGACATCCGCAAGGTGAGCCGGGAACTCGGCGTCCGCTACATCCTTGAAGGCAGCGTGCGCCGGGCCACCGACCGAATCCGCATCAACGCCCAGATGATCGACGGTATGACCGGCGGTCATCTTTGGGCCGAGCGCTACGACCGCGGACTTGAGGATATCTTTGCTGTTCAGGACGAGGTGACCCGCACTATCGTCAACGCGCTCAAGGTCAAGCTGACAGCCGGCGAAGAGGAGCGGCGCGAGAGCCGCGCCAAGGTCGATCCGGAAGCCTATGACCTGCTCGTCCGCGCCCGTCAGTCCATTCTGCACTTCAACTCCGTTTCGTCCTTGGAGGCGCGCAGCATGCTGGAGCGCGCCGTCGCCATCGATCCGGGCCTGGCGGCTGCCTATGCTTCGCTCTCGATCATCGCCTTGACCGAATTCATCAACCAGTGGAACGGCGCGACGCCTGACAATCTCACACAGGCGTTCGAGCTGGCACATAAGGCAATCGACACGGACGATACCGAGCCGCAAGGCCATCACGCACTCTCGCTTGTTCTTGCCTTTATGCGACGTCTGGATGAAGCGGAGCGCGCTGCAGAGCGGGCGATCGAACTCGACCCCAATTCGGCCAGCGTCTATACGGCACTTGGCGGTATAAGGGATTTCCAGGGTCGGCACGAAGACGCCCTGGCGCTGTATACACGGGCTCACCGGCTTGACCCGCAATTCGACCTGTCGCTGCATTTCCTGGGGAGGGCGCTATTGAGCCTCGGGCGCTTTAACGAGGCCGAGATCGCCTTCAAGCGTCGGCTAACGCTTGCGCCGCGATCAGACATGACGCGCTTTTATCTCGCCTGTCTCTATGGTCAAATCGGGCGCCACGAAGAAGCGCGGCGCTATTGGCGTGAGGTACTGGAGGTTAACTCGAACTTTTCTGTCGATCATCTCAAGCGGGCTTTACCCTACCGGGATCCCAATCTGCTCGATCGACTGATGGACGGACTCCGCGACGCTGGTGTCTCCATCTAAATACGAAACGGGACAGACATGCGTCGTCAGCGGAGAGGAGTAAGGAAGCGATCGCGATGAGACAACTCCGTGAAGAGGGCCGACGGACACTGGGAGGGATTGCAGAGCGGTACGGGGTCAGCTTCGGCGCGGTGGAGCACCTTCTGATGGCGATTATCGCCGGACAGGCGACACAGGCCCAATTCAACCATCCCGATCTGGGTGGGATGGGGCAATGGTCGCAGGGCGGCATGATCATGGTCGGCGACATGTTCAACAATGCGCTGAAGGCGAAGGTGGCCGGGATTTGTTCCGAGCTTGCGGCCTTGGTGCGCGGCATGGATTTGCTGGGCCCGCCGACGTCGCGCCAGTCCCAATATCAAGGTCAGGGCGGCGGCGTCAGCCTGTTCGTGCCTGGCGCGCTGTCGGCTGGGAACTGGTGGCCCGAGGAGTTAGGGCATCCTGCCTCGACCGGGGCGCAGAATGACCTGCGCTATGCCTTTTTCCCGACAACCCGACGGCTGGCCATCGATATCGGCGGCCGGGTTACGGTCTATGACACGAAGGACCATCGCATTGGCGGGTTCTCGCAGCAGCAAGGCGGCGACCAGTCGCTGAGCTTTACCTCTCAGCATGGGCTGGTGAAGATTTCCGAACTGGATGTGGTACCGCAGGGCGGCAAGGAACCAACGCCGGGTACCGGAACATCCGCCGCCACGGCTGCGCCGTTCGCATCGGAATCCGCCGAGCCACAAGGGGCACATCCAGCGCCGGAGGGGGTTCGGTCGGATGAGGACATCTTCGACAAGATCGAACGCCTCGCGGCACTTCATGCGAAAGGCATTCTCACGGATCAGGAATTCGAGGCCAAGAAGTCGGAGTTGCTCGGCCGACTATAGCATCCGATGAACGGGGCTTGCCACCATCCTGTTCCCGATCGCCTAACAAGCGGGGTGCGTGACAATCCGGATTCGACCCTTCTGCACAGCGTCCGTATCCGACCCCGTTGCGGTCATCCGTGAAGGAAACGAATCTCTTATTTGGTGAAGGTTTTTCGATGCGGGCCGACACAGGCCCAGCCGCGACCGTCACGCTGCGGCCCGCATCGAAAAACCTTCACCATTGCTACCCTTAACCGATAGCCTGTGAATTTCCGGTGTTGGCCGATAGTGTTGAAAAAGTCCGTTTTCTGCGACGTCTGATTTTTTGGAGGGCCGTAGAAGCCGACAGAGAAAATTGAGGTGGGGGACCTGCCAATTTTGCGATCAAGGAGCGTGTGAGCCGCGTAGCGTAATTGTGATTGCATTGAGCAGTAACATTCACTGAGATCGCGAATTGGCCGAATTTTCGGCGAGCCCCGAGTTTGGACTTTTTCAACAGTATCGGCCCAATCCGGACGTGGGCCACTGCTAGAACCAATATCGATTCATCCGTGTCAGGAAGTCGACCGCCGTCACGGGGAAGCCTGATGCGTCACCGATCATGGAATCGATGCCGCAACGTGGGCAAAGAGCTGTCCGATCTCGTCTACCCACTCTTCGATCTCAGCAGGTTGGAAGGTCGCGCAGCAGTAAAAGCAGCCACAAAGTGAGCTGGCCTCGATTTCCGCTCGATGGTTGGCGCTATGCTTGTGCGCTAAGGTTATATCGTCATTCATGCAGCATTATTAGTCACGAGTATGGGGGATGGTCGAGTGGCAGCTTCTCGCTGATATCGTTGAAAAACTCGCAGTTTGAGCATCCGCGACGCTCTGCATGCGGTTTTTCAAAGAGTCGGCAAGGTGTCTCCCGTTCTGATGCGGTGGACTGGCTCCAGGCAGCCGGCCATTATGCGGCCATGGCGGCGGATGGGAGGTGTGAAGGCCTAAGCTTTGCCAGCCTTCTGAGGTTTTGTGCCGTTGCTGCGAGCAGGAATTCATCGCGTGCGCCACAGGGACCGCGCAGTCTCAACCTGGCCATCCGCAGGATGCGCTTGAGGTGAGCGAAGAGCATCTCGACCTTCTTACGACGATGCCGTGAACGCTCGTAATCGGGCGTGCCGGCAATGGCTCTGGCGACGTCACGGGCATCCTCATTGAGATCACGAGGGACTTTGCGAGCAACTGCATTCGGGCAGCAGCGCTGCTTCAGGTCGCACACATCACAGTCCTTCTTGCTGGCCCGATAAAGCCGGGTGCCTTCACTGGTGATGCCCGATCGGGGCGTCGCGTAGCAGCGACAACACTTGGGCGGTTCGCGGAGGGGCGCCCGAAGCGACGATCTGCGGCAGCACAACCGTAACGCTACTGGGGCGCGAGTTGCAGGGTCTGTCCGGTCTCATGGGCGATCTGGATCGCTCTGTCGGTGTTGGAGCCTGTATATCTGTTTGCTTGATCATTGGGCTTCATCGTCGTGAGCCCAAGGCTGCGGATCGGGTGACTGCTCGCCTGGGCCACCAACTGCTCTGTGAGCTTGATCGCGGGCTCGATGTCGCCGGCGCCAGTCAAAAGAACCACGACCGGCTTTCCGCCTAAATCCGCCACTCGCTCGACATAGCCGGTCAGCGGCTTTCCCGGTGCGCCGCCATAGACGGGCGAACCCAGGATGATGAGATCGTAGCCTGCGACGGTGGCGGGGGCCTGACTGCTCGCCGTCGTGGTCGAGACCTGCCAACCGGATGCGACGAGCCCCTCGCCGAACGCTTCGCTCACTCTTTTCCAGCTCGCCTTCGTAAAAGCCGAGCGTGAGCGCGTGATAGGCTTGCCGGGTGCCCGGCTCCCAAGCGGGTTTCTGACGCGCAAGGACAACCGCGAGACGATCGAGATCGGCGACCAGATCTCTGTCCACCGGCTCATCGAAGGCAAACAGGCCCGCCTGATGCGCCAGGAGTTGACGGACGATGATCCTTTCCTTGCCCTACTGTGCGAACTCCGGCCAATAGGTGCAGATGCGCTCCTCGTAATCGAGCCAGCCGCGGGAATGAGCGAGCGCCAGCGTCATTGCAGCAAGGCCCTTGGTTGCCGACCAAAGCAGGGCCATGGTGTCCTCTTGCCAAGGCTCACCGGTCGATTTGTTCCGTGTACCACCCCACAAGTCGACGACCTTTTCGCCACGGTGGAAGACGCAGCACGCGCCGCCCAGCTCATGTCGTCGTGAGAAATTCTCGGTGAAGGTTTTTCGCACCACCTCAAAGTCGGGGCTCACCTGCCCCTCTATGCTGAAACGATCCTGTGCAGGCACGGACATCTCCTCACCCCTCGACGCGTGACGCATGCTGTGCTGGACGCATTGCGGGCTCATGCCCATCCTGCCGGCCGAGCGTCATCGCGGTTCGCCGAAACTATCGACCTTCAACTGCCGACCTTTTGACCGAGGTCAACGGCATGTCGCTCCAAAGGCGTAAGAGGACAGAGAAAGGAGCCGGCATGAAAAGGCGGGATATGCTCATAGGCGCGGGCGGCGCAGTTCTGCTGGCAGGCGCTGGAGCCGCCGGCTGGCGGTCGGTGGTCGGGTCGATGAGCAGTTATGACGACTATGCGACCCGCCTGCGCGAGCTTATCCGCGTCGATTCCGATATTGCCGACGTCATCCGTTACGCAACGCTTGCCGCCAACAGCCACAACACTCAGCCTTGGCGGTTTCGCGTCGAGCAGGGCGTCGTCGACATTCTGCCCGACCTGTCGCGGGCAACCCCTGCCGTCGATCCCGACGATCATCATCTCTTCGTCAGCCTCGGCTGCGCGGCTGAAAACCTCCTGATCGCCGCGACGGCGTCGGGGCGGCCTGGCGAGTTGGAGGCGGACGCTGGCGACGGACGCATACGCTATTCCTTTATCGCGGCTACGGCCCGTTCGAACCCGCTGCTTGCCGCCATCCCCACGCGGCAATCCACCCGCGCCGTTTATGACGGGCGCTCGCCGCCTGCAGCCGATATCGAAACGTTGCGGCAGGCCGCCGAAACGCCGGGCGTCCGCGTCGTGCTTCTGACGGACCGGGCACGGATGAACAAGGTGCGGGATCTGGTCGTTGCCGGAAACGACGCGCAGATGGCCGACGCCGCCTTCATGGCCGAACTGAAGCAATGGCTGCGGTTCAGCCCGAATGGTGCGATGGCTTCCGGCGACGGTTTGTTCTCGGCTGCAAGCGGCAATCCCGTATTGCCGGAGTTTCTTGGTGGGCCTGCCTTCGACCTGTTCTTCACGGCCGCATCCGAGAACGACAAATATGCCCGCCAGATCGACTCCTCGGCGGGCATCGCGATTTTCGTGGCCGAGAGAGAGGACAAGGCGCACTGGATCGCCGTCGGCCGTGCCTGCCAGCGCTTCGCGCTCGCCGCGACGGCGCTCGGCCTCAAGCACGCCTTCGTCAACCAGCCCGTCGAGGTTGCGCATCTGCGGCCAGAACTGGCAGCGCTGATCGGGGAAGGCGGATCGCGTCCCGATATCGTCATGCGCTTCGGCTACGGACCGACGCTTGCCTTCTCACCCCGCCGCCCCGTGGGCTCGGTGCTGGCGTGACATGGGAGCGACTGCCTGGAAATGTAGCATGCCCAAGCAGCCGTCGGTGTGTCGGATACGGAATGATGATCGGTTCCCGCCCAGTCAGGCAACTTGCGCCAGGGCAACCGCGTCCGGCCCGGCCGGATAGCGCAGCCGGTCCGAGGCGTCGTTCACCGCCAGCCACACGGCCCCGGCCACATCGCTTTCCTTCGTTGTCAGTGGCGGATTGGCGAAATCGGCAAAGATCGGCTGGGCAAAATCCGCATAGGCCTCGGGGATGAGGTCGGTGACGGGAATGTCGATATTTGCCGTGAACCGCGTCGTCGGCGCATAGCCGGGCTCCACCAGCCTCACCCGCACGTCGAAAGCGCCGAGCTCATGGGCAAGCGAGCCGGTAAAGCCTTCAATGGCCTGCTTGCTGGCCGTACAGGCCGCCGCCAGCGGCATCGACGCCAGCGTCACGCTGGAGGTGACGTTGACGATCACGCCGGACCGGCGTGCCCGCATCTGCGGGATCACCGCCTGCGTCATCGCCATCACGCCGAGGGTGTTGGTCTCGAACACCTTGCGCACATGCGACATCGGCGTTGCCTCGAACGCGCCGACGACCCCGATACCGGCATTGTTGACCAGAACGTCGATCGGCCCGGCCGCTTCGATCGCGGCCTTGATGCTTTCGGGAACGGTGACGTCGAGAGGCAGAAGACGGACGCGGTCCGAGGCCGGAAGCAGGCCTTCGCGCGGGGTGCGCATGGTGGCGATCACGGTCCAGCCACGTGCAAGGAAGTGGCGGGCGGTTTCCAGCCCATAGCCGGACGAACTGCCGGTGATGAGTACGGTCTTCATGTCGGTCTCCCGTGTTTGATGTTGACGGGATCGTATAAGCTGCATGATCAGGACTATCATCAATCGACAGTCCATAATTCATTGGCAATAGTCCGGAATGCCCGATCCACTCTCCGAGGTGATCCAGCTCTTACGCCCCCGGGCCGTATTCTCGAAAGGGATCAGCGGCGCCGGCCGATGGGCGGTGCGCTATGCCGAGTTCGGCCAGCCCGGCTTTTGCGCCGTGACGCAAGGGCGCTGCCGTCTTGCCGTCGATGGCGAGGCACCTGTCGTCATCCAAGAAGGCGATTTCGTTCTGCTGCCGGCAACGCCCGCCTTCACCATGTCCGGCTTCGAGCCGGCGCCCATTCAACGCATCGACCCCAAAACCTCCCCAGCATCGAGCGAGGAAACCCGCTATGGCCGCCAGGACGGGCCGCCCGATGTCCGGCAGTTCGGCGGCTATTTCTCCTTCGGCTCGCCGGATGCCACGCTGCTCGTCTCGCTCCTGCCGCGCATGATCCACATCAGTGGCATTCCGCGGCTGACGCAACTGGTGCGGCTCGTCGGCCAGGAGGCGGCGCGCGAGGATGTCGGTCGCGACCTCATTCTCGAACGCCTGGTGGAGATCCTCCTCATCGAGGCGCTTCGGGCGGCGCCTGCCGGCGAGGCCCGGCCCGGCCTGTTGCGCGGTCTTGCCGATCCCCGGATCGCGGCAGCGCTGCGCCGGATGCATGCCGATGTCGAACGCGGCTGGACCATCCCCGACCTTGCGAGCGCAGCGGGCATGTCGCGCTCGGCCTTCTTCGACCGGTTCGTGCGCATGGTCGGCGTGCGGCCGATGGAATACCTCATGTCCTGGCGCATGGCCGTCGCCAAGACCCTGCTGCGCAACGGAGGCATGGCGCTCGACGAGGTCGCCCGCCAGATCGGCTATAGCTCGGCAAGCACCTTCAGCGCCGCCTTCAGCCGCCATGTCGGTCTGCCCCCCGGCCGCTTCATGAGAGGCGCGATGACGCAGGATGAAGCAACGCCCTCTTTGCAGGCTTGGAACTGATCGTGACGGCAGGCAGGAATGTCGCCTGTCGGACAGAGAGAGATTCGAACTCGTTTAAGGGAGGGCTATAGAGTAGACGTAGTTCTCATCTTCACCCCGGCGCGGTGCGCCAGCTACCGCCAATTGCCCTCCACTGTCCTCTATAGCCGCCGAACGTACGCCTATGCATAGAAGGAAGGATAGTCGGTGCGCGAGAAAGCGTAGAAACGACGGCGCTCGGCGGTGAAAAAGTTCGAATCGCATTCGGTTGGTTTGTCGAATTTTGCTGCGCAGAAGTCGCGTATGGGCTTTTGAGCGGCAACGCGCCGCAAATTCGGACGTTCAGACAAACTTTCCTTTCGCCGGTAATCCGACGTTAGGGTCTCCGGGCCCATTAAGGCGACGGTACCCGGTGGCCGAACCCGGCTGCGCGAGCTTGTAAAATAGCTTGCGCTCGAGAGTCGACGGCCAGTTTGCTGAAAATGACCGAGACATGATTTCGCACCGTCTTATCAGCGATCTGCAGGCGTGCAGCGATGCTCCTGTTGTCAAGGCCCTGTGCGAGCAACTCGACGATGTCGCGCTCGCGGGAGGTCAGATCGTCAAAACTCCTTCCGTCAATTCCGCCCGCAGGAAGGAACGTACCGATCGCCGCGACGAGTTGCTGCCACGCAGGCTCGTTTTCCAATAGCAAATGATTTCGGCTCTCCAGCGGTACAAACTGAGACACCTAAAAATAATCTCGGCGGCGTTCAGCGTCTCGGCTCCGCTCGTGACGGATTGAGCAAAGGCATCATTGTGGCTGGGAACATAGCGCGCCTAGGAAGCACGTTCGTCTCTCGCCGACTCGGCTTGTCAGGCTTCCCGGATTGGTCAGTCTCCCCCCTTTTCAGGCTCCGGCTTCAGCATCGCTCGTGCCATCGTCGGTTGCCCGGCTAGAGGTTCCGCCGCTCGAGTGCGGGGTGCTGGCAAGCAACACCCGCGCGATTACCTGCTATCGTAAGTCGTCCAGGAAGGGCGCGAGCGGAATCAGCCTTTCATCAAAGGCAGATGGGAAGACGACATAATCATGGAGTACGGGACAGAGAGTTCGCCCGTGCTGAGTGGCCGTGAGGGTGGAGAGCTGAAGTCCAATGCGCAAAGCCGGACGGCGGCTTTGCGCGCCAAAGGCGGACATTTCTGTGGAAGCGAGAGTTCGACGTATCGCGAGCCCGGAATGATAGTGATGGTCGGGTAGAGCGCATCGCGCGCGGCCCAAATGGCCGCAATGGCTTCACCGCTACAATCGGCATCGCCCGCCTGACAGCCTAAAATACAGTACACCAATCAGCCGGATCGGCCTGACCGAGGACAACCTGTTGAGGCTCCGCGTCTAGCCGCCGAATTTGTAGCGCAGACCGAAAGAGATGATGTCGACGCTGCCCTCGGCCTCGCCGGCATAGCGGACGCCGGCGGTCGTTTCGTCCACCGGCGCATCGTCAACGAAGAGATGCGAATAGCCGATGTCGAGGGAAAGGCGCTCGTTCCAATTGTAGCTCGCGCCGATGCTGGCCCAGATGCGGTCGGCGTCCGGCAGCCGCATGGAGCGGTCCTCGTCCGTCGTCGGCGCGATCTCGTAGCCGAGGCCGGCGCGCAGCGTCAGATTGGGATTGTACTGATATTCGCCGCCGATCGCGAAAAACCACCCGTCGTCGTAATTCAGAGCCAGATCCGAGCCAGCCGGCGAGCCCTCGAACGGCACGGTCTGGATGCGGCTCCAATTCGCCCATTCGATGCCTGCCGTGAGCGCGAAAGACTCGGTGATCCGCTGCCGCAGGCCGACGGTGACCGTTTCGGGCAGAGTTATATCGGCTGTGATCGGATAGCGGCCCGCGGGGATCAAACCGCCTGCGACGGGAATATCAAACGACTGGCTGCCGTCGAGCGTATGCTTGACCATCGAGCGGTAGCCGATGCCAAGCGTCGTGCCGTCGAACGGCGTCAGCGTTACGCCGGCCACGAAGCCGACGCCGTAGTCGTCACCTTGAATGCGCTGCCGCGGTGGCGAACCCGTAGGCGCAAGGGCGCTTTCGATCTCGACATCGAGATACTGCACCTGCAGGCCGGCGGCAACGCTGATCATGTCGTTGAGCTTGACGCCGACAACCGGGCTCACATTGATCGACAGCACGTCGGCCTCGAGATGGCTGAACATGCCGACCCAAGGTATGTCCGAAGTGGTGCTGAGGCCATAGGGCGCCGTGACGCTCACACCGAAATAGAGCTGATCGCTGACTGGCATGGCAAAATAGGTGCCCGGCACGATGCCGATCTCGCCGACATTGCCGCCATCACCGGTGATGCCAAGCACCGCCAGCGTCGAACGGGAGGGGTCCACGTCGAGTTCCGATCGCGGGAAAACGGCCGTAACATTGCCCTCGACAGTCACGCCGGTCACCGTTGTCACGGCCGCCGGATTCCAGAACATGGAGCTGATCGAATCGCCCGGCGCGGCAATGCCGGCAAAGCTCGAGCCCTGGCCATAGGCCGACTGCTCGCGAACCGCAAAGCCTCCAGCCTCGGCCGTCGCGATGCCTGCCAGTAACGCCGCCACCGCCGTCGAAGCGAAAGATGATGCACGCATGCGCGTCCTCCCTCTGCGGTCTCATTCCACGCCCTCATGCCTCCTCGCATGCGAACGTTTTCGGCGCGCTACGTGTCAAATTGCGACAAAAGACGCTTCCGGACAATTGCCTCTCCGGCATGCGGTGGTCTTGCTTCAGCCAGGGTTGCGCAGGCATGCGGCAGGCAGGGATTTTAGAGGTCATAATAATTTCGGTGCGAAATCAACCATTTGAAAGAATGATTGAAGAGGGTGAACACGTGGCGGCGGGCCGAAATCCGATTGCGATCGCTCCTGTGCTGACGTCCCTTTTTGTGTCAGACGTTGCAGAAAGACAACAAGGCTGGAACAAACCATTTGGCCAGTGGACCGTATTTAGGGCCCCCGGCAAGCGGCGGTTCTGCTTATAAAACCCTTCTCCAAAAACGCTCGGCCAGCCCGCCGCCAATCGCAGGGAGCAGAACAAATCAGGCCAGGCACACGCTCTCCGGCAAGCTGGAGATCGAACTTAGAGGCAAGGCCAAGAGCGGCCCCAGCGCAGTCGATGAAGAATGGCAGATATTCGTGCTAGCCTGATGCCATCGGCGCGGATTTCTAATTCTGGAGGCTTGCCAGGGCTTCGGCGATTCGCTGCGGTGCCAGGGACGAGCATACATCCGCTTAAGATATGCTTTGAGATTTGGAAAGCCGTCAATCAGCCCGTTTTCATTGCCCCAGTCCAGGACATAGGCGGTGACGCAATCGGCGATGTTTATGTTGTCGCCGACGATGAACATACGCCCGTCCATGTGCTGTTCAAGCACCGCCGCCCCGGATTACCTACGGGCACGCGGGCGACCACGACATCCGTTGGACCTCGCGAGCCACGACTACGTGCTTCATGCCATGGTCACCGACGGGGAACGCTTCCTGCTCACGAAGAACGGCGTCGAATCGATCGAGGTCACCGTCAAGCCAGCCATCCGGTCCGACAACTCGGTCTTCACCCGAGAGGCTATTCCCGCGGGAGTCGGAATCGGCCTGGTCCACGAATTGCTGCACAAGCCACTGGTGTCATCGGGTGCACTGGAGCACGTGCTTCCGGAGTGGCGGTATCCCCCGCAGGAACTCCACGCAGTCTATCCGTCGTACCGGCACATTCCCCATAAAGTTCGGGTCTTCGTCGAAGGGCTGGCGCGCTACCTCTGCGGCTTGGATGTGTTTGCGTCGTCCACTGCAGGGCCCTGAAGAACGACACGGCTGCCGCCAGCGGCCCGCGGACGCTGGCCTCTGCTTTCGCTTCATCCCGTTTGGACGGCGTGCAAAGCTCTCCCATGCGAGCCGGTGTCCTCCCTGGCGTCCGATTGCCGTAACCAGAAGCGATCCCTCGCTCAATACGCAGGATAAGAAATAGATTTAGGATTATGCCTTAAACCTTTGAACAGATATGCTTAGTTTACCATTGATCGAATCGTTCGGCGCTACTATGCGGGACGGAACCCGCCGAGCCACCACGCCCCGCGGTCCCGGTCAGGAAGTCGGTGACCGAGGCACGGCGATCTGGCCGGCTGGTCCAGTTAGCAAGCGCGGATCGGGGACGGGGATCCATCGGCTTCAGCCTTGACAACCACAGCAGCACATCACTCCGCAGCTTCAACGAAACGGTGGCGCTCGTAGAGGAACTTGAGCACCGCTTCGCGACATTTCAGATAGGTTCGATCGGAGGCGAGCTCGATGCGCCGCCGCGGCCGGGCGAGCGGCACGTCGAGGATTTCGCCAATTCGTGCCGACGGTCCGTTGGTCATCATCACGATGCGGTCGGAAAGCAGGACCGCTTCGTCGACATCATGCGTGATCATCAGGACCGTATTTCCGAGGGTCGCGTGAATCTGCATGACCTGGTCTTGAAGATGTGCGCGGGTCAACGCGTCGAGCGCCCCAAACGGTTCGTCGAGAAGCAGCACCTTCGGTTCCATGGCGAGGGCTCGGGCGATGCCGACGCGCTGCTTCATACCGCCGGAGACCTCGGAGGGGCGCTTGTCGGCGGCATGCGCCATCTGCACTAGGTCGAGGTTGCGCATGGTCCATTCATGGCGGTCCTGCTTGTTGCGCGTCGCAGAGAACACCTTGTCGACGGCCAGCCGGACGTTTTCGTAGACCGTCAGCCACGGCAACAGCGAATGATTCTGGAAGACGACGGCTCGATCCGGACCTGGCTCATCGACCACCTTGTCGTCGAGGAGTACCACGCCGGTGGTCGCCGGCGTCAACCCGGCGACGATGTTGAGCAAGGTCGACTTGCCGCAGCCGGAATGGCCGATGATCGAGATGAACTCGCCCTTGGCGACAGACAATGAGACCTGCTTCAGAACCTCGGTGCGCTTTCCGCCGCGTTCGAAGGTCTTGTCGATGAGTTCAAGCGAGAGATAGCCCTTGGTCATGAAAATCCTCCTTTTTCTTCAGGCGTTTGCAGTGCCGCGGGTGACGGCGCGGCCGATCAGCGCGATCATGCGGTCGAGGAGGAAGCCGACGATGCCGACATAGATCAGCGCCACGATGATGTCGCTGATCAGCGACGAGTTCCAGGCGTCCCAGATGAAGAAGCCGATGCCGACGCCGCCGATCAGCATCTCGGCAGCCACGATCGCCAGCCAGGAGAGGCCGATGCCGATCCTCAAGCCCGTGAAGATGTAAGGGGCGGCGGCGGGCAGCATGATCTTGCCGAAATATTCGAAACCGTTCAGTCGCAGCACCTTGGCGACGTTCTGGTAATCCTGCGGGATGTTGCGGATGCCGACCGCGGTGTTGATGATAATCGGCCAGATAGCCGTGATGAAGATGACGAAGATCGCCGAAGGGTTGCCGTCCTGGAAGGCGGCAAGGGAAAGCGGCAGCCACGCGAGCGGCGGCACGGTGCGCAGCACTTGGAAGATCGGATCGAGGCCGCGCATCGCGAGGGCGCTCTGGCCGACGAGCGTGCCCAGTGCCACGCCGACCGCGGCGGCCATGGCATAGCCGAGCGCGACGCGCTGCAAACTGGCTAACACGTGCCAGAAGAGGCCCTGGTCGACACCCTGGCCGGTGTAGAAGGGATGTGCGATCAGCTCCCAGCTCTCCTCGAGGACGCGCGTCGGGGCGGGCAGGCTCGACTCCGGCGACGAACAGGTCAGCTGCCACGCGAGGATCAAGAGCGTCAGCGTGACGAGCAGCGGCAAGAGATTCGTGGCGGCCGTGGCAGCGAGGCGAGACAGCCGGCTGTCGATGCCCGGACTTGCCGTGTGCCCGAGAGCGATGACCTGAGCGGGAGGCTGCGGCGTCGGCTCCGGGTTGAGCTTGCGATTGGTGACGGACATCCCGTTCTCCTAAGGGTTACGGTCGAAAGCAGCCGGGCCAGGGTCCGGCCGCCAGTGCGGCATCACGCGATACGGCTGATTGCCAGGCTCTTCAGGTACGCTTCGGGGTTGGCGGGATCGAAGACCTTGCCGTCGAAGAAGGTCTCCGGACCGCGCGAGGTCGAGGCCGGGATGTCGCCGACACCGAGGTCCTTTGCCGCTTCGCGCCAGATGTCCTCGCGGTTCACCTTGGCGATCAGCCCCTTGACGTCCGTGTCCGGCGCGAGCTTACCCCAGCGGATGTTCTCGGCGAGGAACCAGGCGTCATGACTCTGGAACGGATAGGAGGCGTGGTCGCGCCAGAACTTCATTAGGTGCGGGCTGTCTTCCACGACCTTGCCGTTCCCGTAGTCGTATTCGCCCTTCAGCCGGCCGACGATGTCCTTGGGCGGCACGTTGAACCAGCTGCGCTTGCCGACGATCTTGGCGAGCTCTTCCTTGTTCGCCATGTCGTCGCACCATTGCGCGGCCTCCTCGACCGCCATGACCAGCGCCTTGGTCGCACGCGGATTCCTCTCGACCCAGTCGGCGCGCATCGCGAAGGATTTCTCCGGATGCTTGGCCCAGATCTCGGCGGTATTGACGGCGGTGTAGCCGATCTTCTGGTTGACGAGCTGCGCATTCCAGGGCTCGCCGACGCAGAAACAGTCCATGGTGCCGACCTTCATGTTGGCGACCATCTGCGGCGGCGGGACGACGATCGTCTCGACGTCTTTGTCCGGGTCGATGCCGCCCGCGGCGAGCCAATAGCGGATCCAGAGGTCGTGCGTGCCGCCGGGGAAGGTCATGGCCACCTTCGCCGCTGCGCCCTCGGCCTTTTTCTTGGCGAAGGCTTCCTTGAGGACCGAGGCGTCGAGGCCGACCTTCAGATCGGCATAGGCAGCGCCGACCGAGATCGCCTGGGCATCGAGATTGAGCCGTGCCAGGATCACCATCGGCAGCGGCTGGTTGTTCTGCGTCACCTTGCCGGTCGAGATGAGATAGGGCATCGGCGTCAGGATATGGGCACCATCGATGCCGGCGCCGGCCGAGCCAAGCACCAGGTTGTCGCGGGTCGTCCCCCAGGAGGCCTGCTTCACGACGTCCACTTCGGTCATGCCGTACTTGTCGAAGAAGCCCTTTTCCTTGGCGATGACAAGCGGTGCGGAATCGGTCAGCGCAATGAAGCCGAGGATGGCCTTGGTGGTCTCCGGACCGGCGCCCTCCGCAAAGGCCCCTGAGGGCAGCAGCGTTTTCGCCGCGCCGACCATGGCGGCCGTCGCGGTAGTCTTCAGAAGGCTGCGGCGGGTCAGGCCGCCGATCGAAGTCTTGGTCATCCGTACGTTCCCTCAATTTGTTGGCCGGTCGAAAACCGACAAAAAAACGCCGCTTGGACGTTGCGCTCCTGGGGGCTGGGAGAATCCCTTTGGAGACAAGGACCTTGCGACGTCGGTGTCGTTGGCAGGCGTTATCAGCGCCTGAGCTCGCTTCAAATCGCCGTTGACCGAAGCAAATAGTGAAAAGCAAGCGTCGTGCCAGTTTTGCCCAAGATCCACATATTGTTGAATTTAAAAGGCAAAATGAGATATCTGGGGTTATGCCTAAAAAATGGATATTAGCTTTTGATGATTAAGTATTGTGCGCTGCGGCATATTTGGATGGATTTCCATGCCGCCTAAACAAGCAACGCTGCCGCTCAGATGTCGCCGAGCGAAGGCTGGGGGGAGGCGGGGCGCATTTGCGTAAATCGGCCTGGAAGGCTCGAGGTCGCCCCCTGTTTCCCAAAGCCCTGGCGCGTTGCTATAGCCGGACTTCACCCACTCGCGGAGCCGGTTCGCGATCGACGACGGCTGATACGTCGCAATCCACTTTCCGATCCGCTCGGTCGAGTAGGCTTCCAACCCATCGGTCTTCCGATACGACGACGAACCGCTTTACGGCGGCTGGCGTCGCCGCGCGTGCTGTCAACAGCGAAATGGCGGTCGAGAACGGTCCGGTCGCTCGTCGCGATGGCATTGGGACACCTGCGAGCACGCTGCAAGCAAGGGTTTGGTTTGCGATCAGTCGAACTCCGCCGCTTGAGCGCGAACTGTGAGGCCTTGTGCGAGGTCCACGCTTGCGACCACCGACATGCCAGGGACGAGCCTGTCGGTGAGCGGCTGTTGCGGCTCGACGACTATCCGAACCGGAATGCACTGAGCCACCTTGGTGAAGTTGCCGGTGGCGTTGTCAGCCTTGATGACCGAGAATTCCGAACCCGTGGCCGGCGCGAAACGCTCTATCCGGCCCGTGAATCGCTGACCTCCGAGGGCGTCGACGGTGAAGGTCACTTCCTGTCCCGGCCGCATGCTGGCGAGATGCGTCTCCTTGAAATTGGCGACGACCCAGACATGCTCTGGTACGATGGAGCCGATTTGCGTACCGGCAGACACATATTTGACCGATCCGGCCAGTCAGCTCGCCAAGCGTGCCATCGCGTGGTGCCACAATGCGCGTATTGGCGAGGTCGATCTCGGCGAGCTTTACCGCGGCCCTGGCGTTTTCCACGCTCGCCTCCAAAGAACGACGCCCAACGACGACCGTGTTCAGGTCCTGTTCGGCAACAAGTTCGGCGGCTTCCGTCTGGTGCACGGCGGCCTGCGCCTGGCTGAAGGCCGCTCGATTCTTGTCCGCCTCACTCTGACTTGCAATGCTCTTCCCCAGCAGATTTTCGGTGCGCTCGTAGGCTGTTCTCGCAGCTTCGAACGCTGCCTTGGCGCTTTCAATCGCAGCGTTGGCGGAGGTAATTTTCGCTTCCGCCGACTTGCGGCTCTGCACCGAATTGGCGAGTACGGCTTCTGCGGTCGCGAGCGCCGCCTTCGCCTGTTCCAACTTCTGGGCGTAGATGCGGTCGTCGATCTTCGCGATCAGATCACCCTTCCTGACCCTCTGGTAATCCTGCACGACTACGTCCACGAGATATCCCGCGAGCTGCGGGCTGAGCAACGTGACTTGGCCGCGCACGTAGGCATCATTGGTCGTTTCGACCGTGCCCCGGAAGGGCGAGAGATTCCAGGCGTAGAGTACTACGACCACGCCGGTGACGCCGACAAATAGAGCCACATAGGTGGCGATGGATCGGAAAGGGTTGGTCATGGCAATATCGTTTTTGCGTTTCTTCAACGTGCCTCAGGCGTTTGCCGGCACCGGGTTCGAACTGGAAAGGAAGCGTTCGTAATTGCGCCAAGCGACGTGGATCGTCAGGCAGGCAAGGGCGGCAAGTGACAAGTATGAGGTCACCAAGAAGGAATCGTTGTACGCGAGCGCATAGGCCTGCTGTTGCACCTGTCTTGCCAAGAGCGTGGCCCCTTGAAGGCTCTGCTGGTTCGGATCGGTCAATACCTTGCCGTAGGCGCTGCCGAGCTGTTTCAGCCGGGCCGCGACCAGCGGATTGGTGGAGGCAAGCTGAGAGACCAGCCGGAACGAATGGAACTGTTCCCGCCATTGCACGACGTGCCGTACATCGCACTGCCGAGATACCCGCCGACCTTCTGAGTGGCGAGGAAGACGACGGTAAACGAGAGGATGTAGTTCGGACCGCGGTTCAAAGCCGCGCCCAGGCCGGCAGCGATGGCGGGAGGCAGGAAAAGACCGCTCCCAAAGCTCGCGAGTACCTGGCTCACATACATCTGCTCCGGCCGGGTGAGGATCGTTGAGCGGCTGTCCATGAAACTGCCAACGGCGACCAGGATCAACGCGACTGCGTGGATCACCGACTCCCGACCGGGTTTCATAACCGCCGCGCAAGCGATGCCCGAGACGACGGAGGCTGTAAGGATGACCCAGTAGAGACCACTCATCTGCTCGTTGAGCATGCCGGCTGTCGCTTGGCACGTAAATGGGGTCTTCCTCAATTTGTGTGGTCGTGCAATTGGTTGAGTGGCAGCATGCGGGCTCTAAGGAGTTCCGGGCCTGCTCTGCCATACATCGCACCCTTGATCGTCTTCAGACGATTGATCTGACCTTCCGCCTGGCCGTTGCTCCACGGCAGTTCGATGGCATTGCAGACGGCGTCAACATCGCGGCGCAGAACGCGCGCAAAGCGCTCGATCGCGACGAGGCCCGAGTTGACGGCATCGACAATCCAGATTTCGAGCTTGCTTGGATCATGGCTGCGCAGGATTCCACGGAAGCGCATGCCGAGGCTGCGCATCAGAGCGAACTCAGGCGAACCTTGCTTCAGGGCATCGACCTTTCTCGCCTGACTAGAGCCGATCCGTCATTGCCCGCCTCGCCGGCCACAGGAGCTGCCGAGCGCTTGTGTCCAGGCCATGTCTGAACGCCCGGCACGAGCCGCTCGAAGGTGATGAAATGCAGCACCAGCCAGACGAGAATGTCGCGCAGCCACCGCGCTGAGCGCCCTCCCATTACGAACAGGACGGGGTGATCGTTGGCATCAAGAGGAAATAAGGCTGCGAACCGGCCGACTGCGATCGCTTGGGCGAAGGTGGAGAAACTGAACGGCCGAATTGCCCTGCCGGCGACTCGGGCCGCGGCCTGCTCGGCGGCATAGACGCCGGATACTGCGGCCGTGAGCGCAGATGGTCGAAATGGAGCCCCGGTTGACCCGTTAGGATAGGCGCTATCCCCAACCGCCAGGATAGAGGGATGGGAAACAGATCGCAGATCCGTGTCGACAACCACGCGATCCTGCGTGTTGACGGTCAGCCCGGCCTGTCTGGCTATCGCGGGGGCGCGCATTCCGGCCGCCCAAATGCATACGTCGTGCGTAAAGCGGCGTCCGTTCGCCGTGACCACTTCACTCGCTGTGATCTCGCTGACGCGTTCATCATCGACAAGTGCGACGCCCAGTCTCGTCAGGTCGCGTCTCAGTACGGCTTGAACCTTGTCGCTCGTGAAATCTCCGGCACGCGTTCCGCTCACGAGCGTCACGTCCATGTCGGGCCACGTCGTTTTGACCTCGCCTGCCGCCTCGATCGAAAGCGGCCCACCGCCGACGGCAAGGATGCGGGCAGGCCCTCCGGCAAGCTGATGTAGGACAACTCGCAGTGCTGCGGCGGAGCGTGGACCGTCGCCGGGGTCGAGGCGAAAGGCATGCTGCAACGCACCCGGCACGTTGTCGGTATCGACGTGCGACCCAAGCGCATAGATAAGTTGGGTGAATCCAACCTCGCGTGTCGATTCACCTGTCTCCAGGTGGACTTTATTGTGGACTGGGTCGAGCGAGAGCACGCGTGCGTGAATGAACTCGACGGGCGTTTTGGCGAGATACGCGGACAGATTCGCGATACGCGGCTTGACTGGCGCGACCATCGATTCCTGCAATCGCACACGCTCTACGAAATGCTCCTCGGCGTTGATCAAGGCGACGCGAAGTCCAAGCTGGCGTCGTCCCAGGCGAAGAGCGGCCATGAGACCCGCGTAGCCAGCGCCCAATACGACAATGTCATAGGTTTCATACGTTGAGGTTGGCGAGGGAGACATGACGGGTTTCCTTGGGTGGTCTCAGCTCTTGCACGTCCGCCCGTCAGGCGTAGCGGGCGGCGGCCATGGTCACAGCCGCGATCGCGAGCAGAATGGCCGCGCCTCGTTGGGCGACGGTGACACGGGATCGAACGCTCGGGTTGTCGCTGCCAGCCTTGCGCAGCTTCCGCAGCGCGCCACCAATAACCGCCGCCTGGAGCACGAGGGCAAGAATTGCGGCTACGGCGCCCGCCGCCAGCAGTTGCTCTGCGGTTCCAAAGGAACCCTCGTGCAGCGTATGCCAAAGATAGCCGCCGGCGCCGATGGCGAATGCGGCGGCAAGAAGCTGCGGAACGAAGAGCTGTTCGCTGCCATGTCCCGTCATCCGGGCCGACGCGAACGTGGAGCCAGCCCAGAACGTGGCGGCAAGAATATGGACAGATATGGCTATAATCAGAGCCAGTTGCATGACATTAATCCTGTAAACATGACGCAATTAGATATACAGCGTGTTTAGTGAAAATCAAGAGGTGAAGATGTGTCAAGGCGTTCCTATGTCAGCGTGGCGCGGGCTGAGGCGGCCACCGAGAAAAAGGAACGGGTGATTCAGGCGGCAGCCCGGTTCCTTCGCGAAGCGGAGAGCATCACGGCTTTCTCGCTGGATGCGGTGGCGAAGGCTGCGGATGTGACACGCCTTACGGTCTACAATCAGTTCGGATCGCGGCGCGGACTGCTCGAGGCGGTCTTCGACGACATCGCGCGACGAGGTCGACTCATCCGGCTCAACGAAGCGATGGCCGAGGCGGATCCCCGGAAGGGACTCGACCTGTTGATCACCATCTTCTGCGAATTTTGGGGTAGCGATCCGGCCGTGGCCCGACTTCATGACGCAATGACGATTGACCCGGAATTTGCCCAAGCGCTTCTTGAACGCAACGAACGTCGGAGGCACTCGATTGATGAACTGGTCGCACGAATAGCAGGAGAACAGGCGTCGGCTGCCGCCCGACGCGATGTGGCAGACCTCGTATTCGCACTTACCAGCTGTGCGATGTTTCGGATGCTCGCCGAGACGAGGCCCGTCGCCGCTGTTTGCGCGATCATTACAGACGCCGCTAGGGCGGCCATTGCCAGGATTGAGCCAGAGAATTCCGACGGGCTTGTCGCAAATTCTGCCCCTTAACTGTATGTTGACGATAGAGCGAGCAATTCGCGCTCCCGATGTTGTAGAGCGTCCCGATGATTCTGAATGCGATTGCTGAGAAGCTGAAGCGGCGGTCAAGGGATGACTTCAAAGGGCGGCATTTTGAGGCATGGCTGATCGTGCAGGCGGTAGTTGGTACTTGCGCTACCCGCTCAGTTATCGAGATCTGGAGGAGATGTTCCGTAAGCGCGGCTTCGAAGTGGGCCACAGTACAATCAATGGGTTCTCGCCTATGCACCGCTGATCGAGAGGGTTGTTTCCGCTGCGGGACCAGCCTTCGGCATTTGCCCTGATTGCGGACGGCGGACCCGAAATCGGCATGGCAGGTCCAACCGAAGCCTTCAAGATCTGCCGGTCCAGGGCAAGATCGTAACGGTGAAGCTTCGGTTGAGCCGCCGGCGGTGCGCACATCAGAACTGTCAACGTAAGTCGCAAAGCTGGGTGCGCCGACCAACGTCGGCGCCTCCCATGGCATCAAGGCTCGGTCTTGCTCGCTATCTCATGTAGCATCGCGTCCATGATCGCCTTGCCAAGCGCGGCCGCGGTATCCGTCAGCGATCCCTCGTCATTGCCGCGAGCGGCCTTGCGAAGGCGGCGCCTTCCGTGCTCCGAAATCGCAGAATGTATCGCCTGGAACTTGGTTACGGCGGGGGCTTTCGGAGCACATGATGGTTACGATCCGAAGCACTTTCGGTGAGCGGCCGAGGCGGTGAATCGTTACGATTAATCTTGGCGGATATGGCGTGAAATCGCGTCCTTGAGAGCAGCGGTCTCGCCGGCCGCAATCGCATTGACCATTTCATGATGCTCGCGGGAGGACTGCTCGATGCGGGCCCGCGTCTTCCATTGCGACACCGGTGCAGAGGAGGTGCGCTGGCGGATCTCGGTCACGAGCTTCACAAGCTCGCTATTGCCGCAAAGCGAAAGCAGCCGGTAGTGAAAAGCGAGGTTGGCCTCATAGAGCTCGATCGGTGTGCCTTCGAGAATGAGTTTGTCGAAGCGCGCCGCTAGCTCGCGCAACGCCTCGACGTCCGCCCTTGAAGCGTTAGCGGCGATTTTGTCGGCCACGCCCGTTTCGAGCAGGATGCGAATTTCGCTGACTTCGGCCGCCTGCCGGCCATCGGGCTCGAACACGTGATAGCCCCGGTTCGGCACATGCTCGACGAGGCGGCGTTGCGCAAGCCGGTCGAGCGCGCGGCGCACCTCGGGGCGGGTGCACTGGTAGCGCTGTTCCAGATCGATCTGCTTCAGCCACGATCCGGGGGCGAGCACGCCGGTCTGGATGTCGTGGAGAATCAGATCCGTGACATCGATCGCCGTCGCATTGTTCGCTTCCCGCTGTTTCACCTTGTTCATACAGCCTCCCTCGGAACTACCTTAGTCTGCCATTGCGCCTGATCGCTATCCAAGGTGCAGCGAGCCGCAAAGCCGTGGAAAATCCGATTCCGACGCCGATTTTACACCTATAGCGCTCTTGCGTGCTCTAAAATGTTAGCATAAATTGGCGCCAATTTTGGATATCATTGTTGTGGACGCCAGTAAACGATGAAAAATTCGGACGCCGTGTGGGATCTCGTCGAAGAGAAGCGTGAGGCTTTCTTTTCCTTGAGCGACCGCGTGTGGGACACGCCGGAAACCAATTACGAGGAATATCGTTCGTCGGCCGCGCACGCCGCCATGCTGGAGGCGGAAGGCTTCCGGGTCGCGCGCGGCATCGCCGGCATGCCGACGGCGCTGATGGGGGAAGCGGGAGAGGGCGGCCCAGTCATCGCCATCCTCGGCGAGTTCGATGCACTGCCCGGCCTCAGCCAGCAGGCGGGCGTGGCGCAAGAACGGCCGCTCGTTGCGGGCGGCAATGGCCATGGCTGCGGGCACAATCTGCTCGGTGCGGGTTCGATGATGGCGGCGACCGCCGTCAAGGACTATCTCGAAGCCAACGGCATCAAGGGGCGGATCCGCTATTATGGCTGTCCGGCGGAGGAGGGCGGCTCCTCCAAGGGCTTCATGGTGCGCGCAGGTGTCTTCGACGACGTGGACATTGCGATTTCCTGGCATCCGGCGCCTTTTGCCGGCGTCAACAACCCGATCTCGCTCGCCTGCAACGAGATCAACTTCCACTTCAGCGGCCGCGCTTCGCATGCCTCCGCTTCGCCGCACCTCGGCCGCAGCGCGCTTGATGCCGTCGAGCTCATGAATGTCGGCGTGAACTATCTGCGCGAGCACATGCCCTCGACCGCGCGGATCCACTATGCCGTGACCGACACGGGCGGCCATGCGCCGAACGTGGTGCAGGCGCGCGCGACAGTGCGCTATCTGATCCGGGCGCGCAGCCTACCGGAACTGCTCGATCTCCTGGGACGGGTCAAGAATGTGGCAGAAGGCGCGGCGCTGATGACGGGGACGACCATGCGCAGCGAAATCGTCAGCGGCGATGCCAATCTCGTCGGCAACACACCGCTGGAAGCGCTCATGCATTCGCATCTCGAGCGGCTCGGCCCGCCTGTCTTCGACGATGCCGACCGGGAAACCGCCGCGAAATTCCAGGAGACCTTCAGTGCCGAGGACATCGCCTCCTCCTTCGAACGCTTCGGCCTCAAGCTGCGCAAGGGGGTCTCGCTCTGCGACACGATCTTCCCGCCGGAAAGCGGCAATGGAACGCTTGTCGGCTCGACCGATGTCGGCACGGTGAGCTGGGTCGCGCCGACCGTGCAGATGCGCGGCGCGACATACGCGATCGGGACGCCCGGGCACTCCTGGCAGCTCGTGGCCCAGGGCAAGCTGCCCGCCGCCCACAAGGGCATGGAGCACGCGGCAAAGGTCATGGCGAGCACCGCGCTGGACCTGATGCTCAAGCCAGAGCTCATCGCCGCCGCCAAGGCCGACCACGCCGCCCGGCTCGATGGCACGCCTTTCGTCAACCCGATCCCGGACGATGTTGAGCCGCCGCTACCGGAGAAGCGCGATGGATAGCTTCACACCTCAGCCGGATCGCGATCGTCTGGCCGCCCATATCGAGGAGTTCGGCCGGCGCATCAAGCTTTCGGGAACGCCGGAGGAGCTGGAGAGCTTCCGTTATCTCGAGCGCGAGATGACCGCCTATGGCTACCGCACGCAGCTTCTCGCCCATGACGCCTATATCAGCCTTCCGGGGCGTGCGCGCGTCGAGGCAAACGGCGCGAACCTGCGCTGCATCACGCATTCGATGTCGGCCTCGACGCCGGGCGACGGCATCAGCGCGCCACTCGCCTATGTCGGCGAGGGCGACGAGACGACGTTCGCAAAAGCCGACGTCAGGGGCAGGATCGTGCTCGTCGACGGCATCGCCACGGAGGAAGTAGCTGCGCTTGCCAGCGCATGTGGCGCTGCCGGCCAGCTTCATGTCAGCCCGAACGAACATCTCTACGAAATGTGCGTCTCGCCCGTGTGGGGCAGTCCCTCGCAGCGCACGCGATCGATGCTTCCGACCACTGTCATCTGCACGATCGCGCATGACGACGGCGCAAGGCTGCGGGCGCAATGCCTGACAGGAGAGGATGTGCAGGTCTCGCTTTGGGCCGAGGTGGACACCGGCTGGCGCAAGACGCCGATCCTCGTCGCCGAACTGCCGTCGGAAGACGAAGCGCGGGACGATGCGTCCTTCGTGCTGTTTTCGGGCCATCACGATACCTGGCACTACGGCGTGATGGACAATGGCGGCGCCAACGCCACCATGCTCGAGGCGGCACGGCTGCTCGGCGAGCGGCGCAGCATGTGGAAGCGGGGTCTCAGGCTCTGCTTCTGGTCGGGCCACTCGCACGGCCGCTATTCCGGGTCGGCTTGGTATGCGGACGAACACTGGGACGAGCTCGAGCGGCGCTGCGTCGCCCATGTGAACGTCGATTCGACGGGCGGCGAAGGGGCGAGCGAGCTCACCAATTCGGCCGTCATCGACGAGCTGAAATCCGTTGCCGCGGAAGCGGTCGAAGCCGTCAGCGGTCAACGGCATGCCGGCCGGCGTCACGGCCGCGCCGCGGACCAGTCGTTCTGGGGGATCGGCATACCGTCGATGTTCGGCAGTCTCAGCCACCAGCCGCCCGGTTCGGTGAAGATGCTGACCGCGCTCGGCTGGTGGTGGCATACGCCGCACGACACGGCGGAACACATCGACCTCGACAATCTGCGGCGCGACACATCGATCGTGCTTCGCGTGCTGTGGCGCCTGCTGACGGCCCCCGTGCTGCCGCTCGACTACGCCGCCTTTGCGACCTCGATGAGGGAGGAACTCCTCGACCTTCAGAACCGGCTCGGCGATCGGATGGACATTGCGAGCCTGCTTGCGCGTCTTGATGCGCTCGAAGCGGCGGCGCAGGCGGTGAACAGGATGGCGCGCGGGGCGGAGGGCGATGCCGCGCGAGCGATCAACCGCGCCCTGATGCGGGCCTCGCGTCTGCTCGTGCCGCTCAACTACACGCGCGGAAACCGCTTCAACCACGACAGCGCACTGCCGCATCCGGCCTGGCCGTCGCTCGAAGGTCTGCGCGAGTTCGCGAGGCTGCCGCAAGGCTCATCCGATCTGCCGTTTTACGCGGTGCATGCAAGGCAGAGCCGGAATCTTGTCGCTCATGCCTTGCGCGAAGCCCATGCTGCGCTGGCAGCCGTCGCGGAGATGCATTGAGGGCGCTCCCCGATCATCAGCAAACCGGTCAAGAAAAAGAAGGCCGGCAAAAAACGAAGGGAACAGAAGATGAAACGAAGCAGATTTATTGCAGCCGTTCTCGTGGCCGGATTTTCGTTCAGTGCGTCGGCCGTTATGGCAAAGGACTGGACCCACGTCAGAGTCGGTATCGAAGGTGCCTTCCCGCCGTGGAACGTGCTTGATTCCAAGGGTGAGCTCACCGGTTTCGACGTCGATCTCATCAAGGATCTCTGCACACGCGCCAAGGTGGAATGCGAGCTCATCACCGGCGAGTGGACCAGCCTCATTCCCAGCCTCAATGCGGGCAAGTTCGATCTGATCATGACGCTCGGGATCAATGAAAAGCGCAAGCAGGTCGTTGATTTCACTGTCCCCTATGCGAGCGGCGTCGCGACGTTCCTGATCGCCAAGGGCGGCCCCGTGCCGGAACTGCCGATGACCGGCGAAAGGCTCAATCTCAACGACAAGGAAAAGGCCGACCCGGTCATGAAGACAATCGGCGAGGCCCTGGACGGCAAGGCGATCGGCGTGGTGCAGGCCACGAGCCAGGAGCAACTGATCCGGGCTTATTTCGGAGACACCGTCACGGTGCGCACCTACAAGACATCCGGCGAGCGCGACCTCGATCTGAAGGCCGGCCGGATCGACGCGGGTTTCGACAGCGGCGTCTACGGAACGTCGATCCTCGCCAAGCCCGGCAACGAGGACCTCGCCATGACCGGACCGCTCGTCAAGGGAGCGATGCTGGCGACCGAGGTCGCCATGGGCATGCGCAAGGGTGAGACGGAGCTGAAGGAGAAGTTCGACGCAGCCATCAAGTCGGCGGCGGCCGACGGGGTCATTCGATCGCTTTCCGAAAAATGGAGCAAGCTCGACCTGACCCCCTCCTTCTAACAGAGACGAGGCGGGCGAGCGCTCCTTAAGAGCCCGCCGGCCCCGCACAGCGGATAGCCAGTCATGAACAGCCACGTAACCCCCTGGCTCTTTGGAAGAGGTACATCCTCCCCATGAACAGCCCCGGTTTCTTCGACATCATCAGCTTCGGGCCTGACGGCTGGGGCCATGCGCTCACCGCCGGGGCATGGATGACGATCCTCATTGCGCTCGCAGGTTTTGCGATCGGCAGCGTCATCGGCACCTTCGGCGCCTGGGCGAAGATATCCGGAGGCCCGACCCCCCGTGTGATTGCCGAGGCCTATACGACCATCCTACGCGGCATACCCGACCTGCTCGTCATCTACCTCTTTTATTTCGGCGGCAGCGCGGTCGTTACGGCCATCGGGCAGTTCTTCGGGGCGGAGGGCTTTGTGAGCTTCCCGGGTTTCGTCGCCGGCGCACTTGCCGTCGGCGTGACCTCGGGCGCGCAGCAGACCGAAGTCTTCCGCGGCGCGTTTCGCGCGGTTCATCCGGGCGAGCTCGAGGCGGCGACGGCCTGCGGCATGGGGCGGATGCTCAAATTCCGCCGCATCACCGCGCCGCTGACGCTGCGCCACGCGCTGCCGGGGCTCGGAAATGTCTGGCAGGTCGTGCTGAAGGAATCCGCGCTCGTTTCGGTCACCGGCGTAGTCGAGCTGTTGCGGCAGGCGCAGATCGGCGCCGGATCCACCAGCCTGCCGTTCGATTTCTATTTCATCGCCGCGATGATCTATCTCGCGATCTCCACCGTTTCGGGCGCCTTCCTCAATGCCTCGGAACGCTGGTTTTCGCGCGGCGTCAGGAGGGGTTGATGGATATCGCCTTTGCCTCCGAAACCCTGATGAGCCTGCTTGCGGCGCTGCCGCTGACGCTCGAGCTCGCCGTGACGGCAATCGCGTTCGGCTCGGTTCTGGCTCTCGCTCTTGCGCTTGCGCGTCTGTCGGGCATCCTCGTACTGGACTGGTTGGCACGCAGCTATGTGTTCGTCTTTCGCGGAACCCCGCTGCTCGTCCAGATCTTTCTGATCTATTATGGCCTCAGCCAGTTCGCCGCCGTGCGTCACAGCATCTTTTGGCCGGTGCTGCGCGAGCCCTATTGGTGCGCGGTGCTGGCGCTGATGCTGAACACGGCGGCCTATGCCAGCGAAATCATCCGCGGCGGCCTGCTGGCGGTGCCGCACGGCCAGGTCGAGGCGGCGCGCGCCTGCGGCATGCCCCGCTTCATGATCTTCCGCCGCATCGTCATGCCGCTCGCCATCCGACAGGCGCTGCCTGGCTACGGCAACGAGATGATCTCAATGGTCAAGGCGACGTCGCTCGCCTCGATCATCACGCTAATGGAGATCACCGGCGTCGCGGCCCGGATCATTTCGGAAACCTACCGGGTGATCGAGGTCTTCGTCGTCGCCGGAGCGATCTATCTCGCCATCAATTTCCTTTTGACCCGGCTCATCGCCTTCGTCGAGCACCGGCTGAGCCCGCATCAGCGCCAGCCGATGCCGATCCGCGGCGCACTGAAGGGAGAAACACATTGACCATTCCCGCCAAAGTCACGTCACCTGTCGCGATCAGCGTCCGGGATCTCTACAAGAGCTTCGGTCCGGTCGAGGTGCTGAAAGGGATATCGATCGACGCCCATGAGGGTGAGGTCGTCTCCATTCTCGGCTCGTCGGGCTCCGGAAAATCGACATTGCTGCGCTGCATCAACATGCTCGAAGTCCCGAATTCCGGTACCATCGCGGTCGCCGGCGAGACGATCCGTCTCAAGACTGCGAGCGGCGGCAAGAGCCGGCCGGCAGACCAGAAGCAGGTCGACCGCATCCGCTCCGAGCTTGGCATGGTGTTCCAGAGCTTCAATCTCTGGTCCCATAAGACAGTGTTGGAGAACGTCATTGAGGCGCCCGTTCACGTGCTGAAACGGCCGCGCAGGGAGGCGATCGAGGAGGCAGAGGCGCTGCTTGCAAAGGTCGGCATTGCCGACAAGCGCAATCACTATCCGGCCCATCTCTCCGGCGGCCAGCAGCAGCGCGCCGCGATCGCCCGCGCCCTCGCCATGCGTCCGAAGGCGATGCTCTTCGACGAGCCGACCTCAGCGCTCGACCCGGAACTCGTCGGCGAGGTCCTGCGTGTGATGCGCGGCCTTGCGGAGGAGGGCAGGACGATGTTGGTCGTCACCCACGAGATGGGATTTGCCCGCGACGTCTCGGGCCGCGTCGTCTTCCTGCACAAGGGCGTGATCGAGGAGGAAGGCGCACCGCACGAGGTCTTCACCAATTCGAAATCCGAACGTTTCCGGCAGTTCATCAGCAGTTAGGGACCGATCTGCCGAAAAAGCCAACCAACCATCACAGCAAAAAGGGGAATACCGAAATGCATAAAACGACCGCGATCATGGTGGCGCTCGCCGTTGCCACGGGGCTTCTCGCCACGACGGCACAGGCCGAGGACAAGAAGTGGACGAAGATCACGATCGCCACCGAAGGCGCCTTTCCGCCCTATAACCTGACAAAGCCGGACGGAACGCTGGACGGCTACGAGATCGAGCTCAGCAAATATCTCTGTGAGCACATGAAGGTCGCATGCAGGATCATCCCGCAGGCTTTCGACGGCATGATTCCGGCGCTGAACGCCGGCAAGTTCGACGCCATCATGGCCGGCATGTCGGCGACGGAGAAGCGCAAGGAAGTCATCGACTTCTCGATGTCCTACGGCAGCACCGGCCAAGCTTTCGCGACGCTCAAGGGGAGCGACCTCGAAACCCTGCCGATGAAGGGCGAGCTCTTCTCGCTGGCCTCCAACGAAGCTGGCGCACGCAAGGCGGCCGAGGAATTGAAGCCGCTCGTCGAAGGCAAGACGATCGGGGTCCAGAGCGCTTCGATCGCGGCGCGCTTCATCGATGAATACCTCAGGGATGTCGTCGAAGTTCGCGAGTACAAGACGACCGAGCAGCATGACCTCGACCTCGTCGCCGGCCGTGTTGATTTCGTCATGGCCTCGATGGGTTACCTGAAAACCGCGGTCGAAAAGCCGGCGAATGCCGACATGACGATCGTCGGTCCGCGCTTCCAGGGCGGCTTCCTCGGCGCCGGCAGCTCCGTCGGGCTGCGCAAGAGCGACACCGAGCTCAAGGCCATGTTCGACGATGCCATCGCCGCCGCAAAGGCGGATGGCACCATCAAGCGCCTCTCGGAAAAGTGGTTCGGCTTCGACCTGACGCCGCAATAACACTTCCGTAATATCAGCCACAAGAGGAGCGCCGCTGTTCTTTCGAATACGCGGCGTCTCCGCGCCAATGCCATGGTCAGGGCACGGACCCGAACAGCCCACTGGAATGGATGCCGTAAAGTGCAATTTACAAGGTGCGCGTTGTGCGAACAGTGAGGCTAACCCGCCAGGAATGAAGTCCGGTGGATGCAACACATACAGTTCCGCTCTGGCTTAGAGGGTGTTCTCGTTACGTGCCGGAAGATCGCATAGCGTATCGACTGGAACGCGAGGCGCCACGGATGAAGACAACCTCGTCCAACTGCGCCAACTCGACGATCACGAACTCCGAATTTCGTCGGTCCAGAAACAAGCTGCCGCCGCCACCTCCATGCGCGCTGTCGAGAATATCCTGAACAATCTCAGCTCGGACATGCGGCTGGTGCGGGGAAATTCTGCAGCATCTGGAAGACAGCGGCAGGAGCTCGCGTGTGCAAGCCCATAACTCACCCATTCACGGCTGAACGACGGGTCACGCAAGCGACCGCCGAAAAGCTGATAGCCGAGCTGCCGCGTTCGGGTGGCCTTCGTTGCAGCGAACGGCGCCAAAAAACTCCCGGCAGGCCACATCCACCTGATTTGCGGCTGCCATGTCCTCGCGGACGCTTGCGCGGCGGCGCCGGGCGATTTCGCCCTCGGTCTCCGCCTTAATGCACGGGACGAACTCAGGCGACTTCTCCGTGTACCCCTAGCCATGCGCTATCCCGCTATCTACGCCAAGGCGGCGCCGCGGCCGAAACGGGAAGCTGGTCAGGCAGGGCGCGCGTGATCGACGGAGACACCATCAGCATCGGGCGGCAACGCATCCGAATAGCCTCGATCGACTCGTGTGAGCTGAAGCAGACCGGTATTCTGCATAGAGCTAGGAGAGCTTCCGGCGCTGTCGCCGGATCAAGCGGCAAGGTGCCAAATGCGTGATGAACCCCATGGGCGAAATCTCGATACTGATCAGACCGTCTTCCCCAATGCGCCATCGAGCGCGGCAAAGTGATAAGGCGATCGGCATCGCGGATCTCATCGTGGCCAGCGGTCATAGACCGCGTTCGATAGGCCGGACATATGACTGCACCGTCCGACGGGGATTTGCGCAACAAATGCCTTGCTAACCGGGCCGTTCCACATATGAGGAAGACCCCAATTAAGTGCCAAGCGACGGAGGGCGTCATGATCATTGTCGCCGAAGGCTTTGGCGCCGCGGGAGGGCTAAAAGGATGGCGACCAGGCGATCGTCGCAGTGGACTTGCGGAAGGGACCGCTCCGCCATATATTCTGCACAGAAAATATGTATCTGGATGTGACAGGAAGATGGTTCAGGCTCAAAAGATCCACGTCGACGGCGGGCCGCTGATATTGTCATACATGGACAAGGGCGGAAAGATCGCGGTCCAGCAAGTCGCAGACGGGTTTGGCATGTCAAAAACGCAACTTGCCGAGACGGCTGGTCTTGCGCGCGAAACGCTTTATCGACTGGAGCGCAGTCGCGGGACGAAGACGCAGAACCGCCTTCGCGAAATGCTCGAAATCATCAGCAGAGTCACCGAGTGGGCCGGCGGCAAGGAGCAGGCCATGGCGTGGTATCGCGCCCAGCCGCTACCGGCATTTGGCGGGCGAACGGCAGAGGCGCTGGTGAAGGACGGCAAAGCGGCGGCGGTTCGCGACTACCTCGACCATATGGCCCTCGGGGGCTTTGCTTGAGGTTCATCGGGACCTGTTACCGCGCGCATGATCCACGGTGGGCTTTCAAACCGACATCAGGCGATGGCGCGGCAATCAGGGGAGCGCGCTTCAATCCGAAAGGCGTACCGGCCTTATATCTCGCGCTCGGCATCATGACCGCGGTCAAGGAGGCCAATCAGGGTTTTGCCCACCGTATCGATCCCTGCGTACTTTGCTCCTACGACGTCGATTGCGACGACGTGGCAGATTTAACCACGGGGGAGGGGAGGGCCGCATATTCCGTCTCGATGGAGGAAATGGCCTGCAGCTGGGCCATGGCGCTCGCAGAAGGAAGGCGCCCCGCCACTTGGGCGATCTACGATCGCCTGATCTTGCGAGGCATAGCCGGCATCTTGGTGCCCAGCTTTGCGCCGGGGGCCGAAGAGGATGATCGAAATCTCGTCCTGTGGGCGTGGGGACCGCATCCTCCGCATCTGGTGATGGTGAACGATCCGAGTGGCCGCCTGCCCAGGGATCAGCTATCCTGGAGTTAAGATTCTCATTCGGTTCAGTAAGCGTCTGCCCTCGCTTTGAGGCGGCGAGCAAGAAACGAGTGGTAATTGCGAGCATGCTGCATTCGACCTAAGCTCCTTATTCCGCGCCATATCAGGTGCGGCCACCCACCCATCATTTCCATCTCAGTCGACGAGGAGCGTTTGCCATGAAGACGGATGACGAAGAACTGATCGGGAAGCGGGTTTAAGCTGTGGGAGAGAGCAGGGCGGCCGGAGGGCGACGGTCTAAAGTACTGGTTCGAGGCTGCGGAGGAGTCTCAGTCTGCAAAGATCAACGGGATCGGGGTGCAGGAGAATGCGACGATTGCTGGTGAAACCGCCTCGATTGCCAAAGCAAAAAGGGCCAGAAAATCGACGGCGATGAAGCCCCCGGAGGATGCGAAGCCGCTAAAGCGGAGCGCCGGAAGCGGTGACAAGAAAGGCAAACGAACCAAGGACCTTTAGGCGGCTATATGATCTGAGCGACAGGATGTCCGCTGCGACGCTCAGGCGGCGGTCGGATGCGGAGCGTCACGCATTGGCACGGCGGATCTTGCGAGGGGGCTGGAAGGAGATCTCTCTGCGATCATGGGCCGCGTGCTGCGACAGAATGCTAGGGCGCCTCATGAGAAAAGCCCTGGTGACCGCACCAGACCCAGGCGGCGGGCTTCGTCCAGCAGCGCCTTGACGGAAGACGGCTGCCACTTCCGGCCGCCACGCGGCGGCCGCTCCTGCATCTGGTCCAATTGGGCGGCAATGTCGCGAGCGACAGATCGGGATCGGCGATCGCGATCCCGGCAACCAGCCGGCGCCGGTGCGTGCCCGCGCGGTTTCGCTGGGAATAACCGTCAACGGCCTCGTTATCCTCACCGATGAGCAGCAGCTCGACGCCTAGTACGTGAAGCGTGTGGTCGGCGGTCCCGGCGCCTTTGTCCTGCATATCCAAAGCTTCGATGACTTCGCGTTGGGGATGCGACTGAAACTGATCCGGGAAATCGAAATGTCGATGTCGACTGAAGTCTCACCGGCTCGGCGAACGGACGTCGCATTGTTGGAGCTTGTCGCCGAATAACGGCAAAAGGTGCCTGCCACCCTCAGTCGCAACCCAGGCCGTCGCAGCGCGCGCGAGGAATGACAAAGTCACGAGCGGGTCACGACTTCCCCTTCATGCTCTCCAGCGGAAGCACAGGATGGGTCGAACTCATCCCTGCCAGTCGCCAATCCGAACGCCTCGAAAGTCCGCACAGGCGACGTGATGCCGCTTGCAAGACGATGTCTGCTTTCAGGCAGGCGCGTGCCGGCCTCTATGACCGACATGGGGGCGCAATGCTGCCGTTCACAGACTTAAGCGTGGACGTCGCCTTAGGGGTGGACGGAATCGTGCTCCCACGAGTCCGGCACGGCGGGTTGCTGTGATGTTCACCTTTTGGGCCGATAAGATCGCATAATGTATCAACGGGAACACCGGGACCAGCACCACATCCAATGAGCAAACCGTCGACCGGGACCAGGCAGCGCCCGCGGCGATAGGCGTCCTTGAACATGCCGCTGGTCGATATGCCTTCGCACCTGGCATTGATCGGCGGCGGCCGGCTGGGCCTCCGTTCCTTGATCCAGCGCGGTATGAGGCCCCATCGGGCGCTGACGAAGGTCGGTCCGAACATATCCGGATCGCGGATCACGTCGCGAATGATGATCCGGTAAAATTTCGTCGGCGCGCCGTTGTAGCGCGGGAACTGGTTTGCAAGGGTTTCCGCGTCGGCTTCGCGCCGCGCGAAGGAGAAGTCGCGAAACAGCCCTTCCAGAGTCTATCGCTGCCGACTCCGTCGTCAACCGCAGGTCTTTCCGAATCGCTTCATTCGAGCTCGGAGCGGTCCGCCTGTCGTGACAGTCCGTTGCAAGCGACGACTTTGGTGGGCGGAAGGTGAGCCAGCAGACCCATGAGCTCTCTCTCTCTCTCTCTCTCTCTCTCTCTCTCTGCGACGAATTGCGTGCACTAAATGCATGCAATAATTTGAGATCTGCACAAATTATCCACACCGCGCCCCGCCGTGACGTTGCCGTGGTCGAGCTACGGAGTGTGAATGATGACTTATAATCAAAGCCTTATGCCTCGTTTTTCCGTTTGGCATGACGTTTGCTCTGCTAATGGCGTGCACTAATCGCATGCAAAACAGGAGAAACGGAAATGCGCATCCCCAATCTCATGTCTCGCGACATCAGCCGCCGCGGTTTCCTCAAGGCTGGTGCCGCCGGCGCGGCCTTCGCCGCAACGAATGCGTGGTCGCCCGCGCGCGCCAGCGATCCGCAGGTGTTGAACTACCTGTCGTGGCCGGGCAATGCCGATCCCTACCTGATCGCCGACTTCGAGAAGGACAACAACGTCAAGGTCCAGATCAAGGAGTATGTCGGCGGCGACCAGATGCTGGCCGTCATCAACCAGTCCCCGCCGGGCTCCTTCGACGTGGTGCTGGCCGACGCCGAATACATGCACCTGCTGCACGAAGCCGATTTCATCGAGGAGCTCGATCCGGACGACTATCCGATCAAGGACTTCTGGCCGGAATTCCAGAAGTTCCCGCTGCATTGGTTCGAGGACAAGCTCTATGGCGTAATGACCGACTTCGGTTATCTCGGCTTGTCCTACAACACCAAGGAATTCACCGCCGCCGACGTGAAGTCCTATGCTGCGATGTGGTCGGAAAAGGCCAAGGGCAAGGTCGGCTTCTTCGACTGGTATCTGCCGTCCATTGGCTCGATCAGCCTTGCAGACGGCAATCGCCCGCCCTTCGATCTTTCCGAGGAAAGCTTCGACAAGGTGAAGGAAAGGCTGTTCTCGCTGAAGCCGCAGGCTTCCGGCTTCTACACCATCGCCGATATCTTCTCCTCTCTCACCAACGGCCGCGCCCAGCTCATCCCCGGCATCGGCGAGTGGATCACGCTCGGCCTGCGCCAGAGCGGCGTTCCGGTCGACACCATCATTCCGGAAGAAGGCGGTTTGCAGTGGACGGAATCGCTTTCGATCGTCAAAGGCACGCCGAAGAACGACCTGGCCCGAAAGTTTATCCAGTACACGACCTCGCCGGAGGGCCAGGTGAAAATGGCGACCAAGGTCGACAACAAGAAGTCGATCCCCTCCGTCAGAGGCTGGGAACTGCTCAACAAGACGATGCCGGGTGAAGCCGAGATCCTGCGCATGCAACTCGACAAGCCGAATGTCATGGACGAGTACAAGGCCGGCAAGATCGCCTTCCGGCAGCTTCCGAGCCAACAGTCCATCGAAGACTGGAACGACGTCTGGAGCGAGTTCAAGACGCTCTGATCCGAACAAAACGGGAGTGTTCCCATGGCTGATGCTGCCAAATGGCAAACACAAGACGCCCACCACCCGCTGACCCGCCTGTGGACCGCGCGGCGCACCGGCGGTTCGCCAGCGGCCGTACCGGTCATCCTGGGGGCCCCTGTCGTTTTCTGGCAGGCGGTGTTCTTCGCGGCACCGCTCGTCTTCCTCGTGGTTATCACCTCCTGGAGGGTCCGCTCGTTCAAGCTGGAGCCTGCCTTCGTTCTCGATAACTGGGAGAAGGTCCTGAACTCCGGACCCTTCCAGAAGGCACTGGTCTACACGCTAGAGGTCTCGGCACTCTCGGCGATCCTGACGCTCGCCTTTGCGCTTCCCGCCGCCTACACGATCGCGTTCCGCCTGTCTCCCCGGCTGCGGGAACTGGCGATTGCGGTGCTCGTCGTGCCGGTCTTCTCGAGCTACCTGCTCAGAATCTATGCCTGGCAGATCGTGCTCAGTCCTGGCGGCATCATCAATAGCCTGACGCGCTGGCTTTTCGATCTGGAACTGCAACTGCTCGGCGGCCAGTTTTCGCTTCAGGTCGGGCTTTTGACGCTTACGCTTCCGGTCGCCGTGCTGATCCTCGTCCTGGCCCTCTCGGGCGTGGATCGCACGCTGCTCGAAGCGGCGGCCAATCTCGGCTGCCGTCGCGCCCGAGTGGTGTGGCACGTTCTGCTGCCTTCCATCCGCGGCGCGGTGCTTCTTGCCGGGTCCACAGCCTTTCTCATGTCCTTCGGTGATTACATCAGCCCGGTCTTCCTGACCGGCAGCAAACCACCGACGCTGTCGATCCTGATCGTCGATACCGTGAAGTCCGGGTCGCAATGGCCGCGCGCCTCGGCGATCGGCGTCAGCATGCTCGTCATCCTGACGCTCGTTCTCCTCACCGTCGGCTGGCTCGGCCGCGAGCGCCGCTTCAGGAAAGGAGGCAAATGATGCGACTGGCGACCCTTTTCTCCCGTATCGCGCAATATGCCTTCCTCGTCTTCGTCTTCCTGTTCATCGCCACGCCGATGATCGTCATCCTGGTCTTCTCCTTCGACGCCAACCGCTTCCCCACCATTCCGTGGGGCGGTTTCTCCCTCGAATGGCACAAGGCAGTGCTGGAAGACGGCATGATCCGCACGTCCTTCATGAACAGCCTCGTCGTCGCCGGTTCGACGGCAGTGATCGCGACCTTCGTCGGCTTTGCCGCCGCCTACATCGACTATCGCTACGTCTTCCGCGGCAAGTCCCTGATGGGATTGGCCGTTGCCATTCCTCCCGCCGTGCCGGCCAGCATTCTCGGCATGGCCATGCTCGCCTTCCTGTCTCGGGTCGGGCTGTTCGGGTCGGTGAGCGCCATCGTCGCCTGCCACGTGGCGATCGCCTCCTCCTTCGCGATGGCGATCGTGCGGCTGCGGTTGCGCGATTTTCCGCCGGAGCTGGAGCCGGCAGCGCACAATCTCGGCGCGCCGCCCTTCACCACCCTGATGCGGGTGGTCATTCCCTTCTGCCAGCCGGCGCTGATTGCCTCCTTCTTCCTGACTGCGGCGGTCTCCTTCGACGAATTCCTGATCGCCTGGTTCGTCGGCGGCACGGTGGAGACGCTTCCCGTGCGCATTCTCAACCTGCTGCAAGGGCAGGTGAACCCGAAGATCAATGCCATCGGCACCATCGTCCTCGCGATCAGCGTCACCTTGGTGCTTCTCGCCCAGAACTTCATCGGCGCGCGTGCAACGCAGCGCTCCGGAACCCAGGAGGAATAGGCGCCATGAACAACGCCTTCGTCTCACTCAGGAAACTCGAAAAGAAGTATCCCGGTCATCAGGCCGTGCGCGGCATCGACCTCGACATCCGCGCCGGTGAATTCATCGCGCTGATGGGCCCCTCCGGCTGCGGCAAATCCACGACGCTCAGGCTGATTGCCGGACTGGAGGAACCGAGCTCGGGCGAAATCGCCATCGCCGGGCGTTCGATGAACGGCGTGCCGGCCTTCGAGCGGGATACGCCGATGGTGTGGCAGAGCCTCGCGCTCTTTCCGTTCCTCTCGGTGGTGGAGAATGTCGAGTTTCCGCTGCGCATGAAGAAAATCGCCCCCATCGAACGGAGAAAGCGCGCCATGGAATGGCTGGATCGCATGGGGCTTTCCGCCATGGCCGGGCGCAACATCGCCCAGCTTTCCGGCGGCCAGCGCCAGCGCGTGGCCATTGCCCGCGCGCTCGTCACGCAGCCGCCGATCCTGCTTCTCGACGAGCCGCTTTCCGCGCTCGACGCCCATCTGCGCGTGCGCATGCAAACGGAGCTTTCGCGCCTTCACAAGGAACTCGGCATCACCTTCGTCTATGTCACGCATGCCCAGTCGGAGGCCTTCGCGCTCGCCGACCGGATCGTCCTGATGAACGACGGCGTCATCCAGCAGAGCGGCCGGCCACAGGATGTCTATCGCGAGCCGGAAAACGCCTTTGTCGCCGAGTTCATGGGTACCAACAACATCATTTCCGGCAAGATCGCCGGACGGAGCGGGGCTTTCGCCGTCATCGAAACGCCGCTCGGGTGCTTTGAGGTACCTGGCGAGCGGCTCGTCTCCGGTCCGGCGAGTTTCGTCGGTTCCGCCGATCGCGTTTCGCTGAGCGGCGAGCACAGCGACGCCGTCAACCGGGTCAGCGGCTTGGTCATCGGCGTCGAGTTCTTCGGCTCGACCCAGACCGTTTTCATCGACGTCGCGGGCCATGAGTTTCGTGTGCAGAAACCGCAGCACGAGATCGACGCGCTCGACCTCCAGCCGGGTCGCGAAGTCCATCTCGGCTGGCAGCCCGCCCATGCCTGGGTGCTGCCGCAGGCCGCCTGAACAATCCAATGAAAAGGAGTAGGCATGACTTACAACGAGGACTTCATGAAACGCGCGGTGGATATTTCCCGCCGTGCACTGACGGAGCCGGGCACGGAACCGTTCGGTGCCGTCGTCGTCAAGGACGGCAGGATCATCGGGGAGGGGCTCAACCACTCGCTCGCGAATTTCGACCCGACGTCGCATGGTGAGGTGGAGGCGATCAGGGACGCCTGCCGTAGCCTGAAATGCGTCGATCTCACGGGCTGCGACATGTACACGTCCTGCGAGCCGTGTGCCATGTGTGTCGCGACGATGGAGGTTGCCGGGATTTCCCGACTGTACTACGCCTCGTCGATGGGCCAGGCCGGTCGCGCCTTCGCAACCCTGACCAGGGACGAGCGGCATCCGATCGACGTTGACCGCCTGCGCGCGCTTGCGGGTTCGCTGATCGAGGAGCGCGACATGCCCGCGGAGCAGCATCTCGATCGTGAGGCGGTCGAAATTGTCGAAGCCTGGGTGAAGATGAAAAAGGAAAACTGATGACGAGGAACGCTCAAGGCGGAGGCACCATGCGCTCCGTCAACGACCCGGCAGCAAAGGGAAAGGGTCCGCCGGGGGACACCGAAGCCGCGATGAAGCCTGCACCCGCCTCGCGCACGGAGGCCGTTCAGGAGGCCCTGCGCCAGGCGATCATCGAGCAGAATCTGCGCGCCGGCGCACGTTTGCCTGAAGACGCGATAGGAGACACGTTCGGCACCAGTCGCACCATTGCAAGGGAGGCGCTGGGCCGCCTTGCCGTGGAAGGACTAGTCGAGTTGAAACCGAACAAAGGCGCATTCGTGGCAAATCCGACGCTTGAAGAGGGACGTGACATCTTCACCGTCCGGCGCGGTCTTGAGCAGACCGTGACCGGACTGCTTGCGGGGCGTCTCACACCCGACCAGGTCGCCGAGCTTCGTGCCTTCAACGCAAAAGAGCGCGCGGCCTCCGGCGTGAACGAACGCGAGTCAATCCGGCTCGCCGGCGAGTTCCATCTGGTTCTCGCGCGCATGACCGGCAACCAGCTTCTGATCCGCTACGTGACCGAGGTCGTGTCTCGCTGCTCACTCATTCTCGCCATGTACGGGCGGCCGCATTCAGCAGATTGCGGCGTCGATGAGCACGCCGAGATCATATCGGTCCTGGAAGAGGGTGACGCGACACGCGCCATGCATCTCATGGACCACCATCTGGAATCCGTCGCGGGCCGTGCATTACTGGAGGCAAGATCTCAGCACGACATCCGCGACCTTCTGGCGCCGTATGCGGCCAAGGTCAGGGAACAGTTCGAATGACATTTCAGGAACGTCAGCTGGTGCGGACGGGTTTCGATTTCACCGCGCTTTCGGCGCGCGACAAATACAAGCTGATGATCGGCACCATCGTGCCGCGGCCCATCGCCCTCGTCACCACCGTGGATGAGCATGGCCGTGTCAATGCCGCGCCTTTCAGCTTCTTCAATTGCCTCTCCGCCGATCCGCCGATCCTGGCGATCGGGGTGGAGAACAATCCCGACATGTCGTTCAAGGATACCGGGCACAACATCCGCATGACGGAAGTCTTTACCGTCAACATCGTCTCTTGGGAGATCGCGGAGGCGATGCATGTCTGCGCGGCGAAATATCCGCGCGGCGTCGACGAGTTGAAGGAAGCGGGGCTGACGGCCATGCCCGGTGAGAAGATCGCTGCCCCCTGGATCCGCGAGGCACCCGCCGCTTTCGAATGCCGCCGGCATGTCACGCTCGAACTCGGCAAGTCGCGGCAGATCATCATGGGCGAGATCGTCTATGCCCATTATCGCGAAGGGCTGGTCGATGAGTGGCTGCATGTCGATCCGGCAGGCGTGGACGCCATCGCGCGGCTCGGCGGCGATACTTGCTCGACGATCCGCGATCGGTTCGAGATGCTGACACCGCGGCTCTGATCGTCGGGAACCGCATGGTTTGTCCGCCAAATCTTGCGGTGGACAGACTGTATTGAGCTCCCTACGCTGTAGGAGCTGCAACTGCATTCAATAGCGGGCCTTTGGTTCGATTCCCTTCAAGGCGTGAGATTTTTGCGTGGCACCTCGTGTTGTACTAACGTTCGAAGGGTTCGCCGAGCGAGGCGACGCCGTTCAGCTTCAGCAGGCGGCGGTCTGCCGAAATGATGCCCAGCACGAGGATGGTGACGAGATGGGGCAGGCTCGCAAGCACCTGTGACGGAACATCCAGTCCGGTCGCCTGGGCTCCCAGGCCCATCAGGGATACGGCGCCGAAGAGGCATGCGCCGAGGAAGATCCGGCCGGTGAGCCACGTCCCGAAGACAACAAGTGCGATGGCGATCCAGCCGCGCCCGGCGATCATTCCATCGGCCCAAAGCGGGGTGTAAACCACCGCCGCGTAGGCGCCGGCCAAGCCTGCCATCATCCCGCCAAATGCGACGGCGGCGAAGCGGACGGTGACGACCGAATAGCCAATGGCGTGGGCGGCTTTTGGGTTCTCGCCGATGGCCCGGACGACGAGCCCGAGCTTCGTGTTGGCAAACGTCGCCCAGATCGCCAAGGTCGCGGCGAGGGAAAGCCAAACGACGACATCCTGGATGAAAAGGCCGCCGACAACCGGGATTTCGGAAAGCCATGGAAGTGCAAGCCTCGGAAGCCCCTTGACCGTGAGGCTTTCATAGGACTTGCCGAAAAGCGCGGAAAGACCTTGACCGAGGATGCCTATGGCAAGACCTGTCGCCACCTGGTTCGCCCGAAATCCGAGCGCGACGACAGCGAAGACGAGGGAGAGCACAGCGCTGCCGAGGCCGGCGGCGACGAAAGCCAGAAGATGTCCCCCATCATGATAGACGATGATGAAGGCGAGCATCGCGCCAAACGCCATCAAGCCTTCCACACCGAGGTTGAGAACGCCGGCTCGCTCGACCACCAGCTCGCCGAGAGCCGCGAGGAGAAAAGGTGTCGCAGCTGCGAGCATGCCGGCAAGAATGAACTCGATGGCGTTCATGGATGGCTCCGGGAGGCGGCACGGCGCCATTCGAGACGGTAGCGCACGAAGGCAATGGCGATGAGGTAGGCAAGGAGGAGGCTGCCCTGGAAGACGCGGATCGCGGCGATTGGCAAATTTGCCGATACCATGGCATTGTCCCCCCCGATGTAGAGCACCGCCATGAACAGCGCGGAGGCAACGATACCGACCGGGTGCAAACCGCCGAGATAGGCGACAATGATGGCCGCGTAGCCATAGCCGGTTGAAATCGAGCGCTGCAGCTGGCCCAGCGGACCGGCAACCTCGGCTGCGCCGGCGAGACCGGCAGCGCAGCCGCCAAGGAGAAGAGAAAGCCAGATCGCCCAGCCTTCGTTGAAACCGGCGTAGCCGGCGGCACGCGGCGCGAGGCCCCCGACCTGGAGCTTGTAGCCGATGAAGCTCCTCTGCATGAAGATCCATGCCGCGATCGACAGGGCGATCGTTAGGAGCAGCGAGACGTTGACGCGCGTGCCGGAAATCAGGATCGGCACCATCGCGTCATACTGAAACATCACGGACTGGGGGAAATTGAAGCCGTTAGGATCCTTCCACGGACCGAGGAGCAGATAATTGAGGAACTGCGCGGCAACGAGGCTCAGCATCAGGGAAACGAGGATCTCATTCGCGTTGAGCCTGACGCGCCAGAAAGCGGTAAGCGAAGCCCACAGTGCGCCGCCGAGGGTACCCAGCAGCAGCATTACCGGCCAGATCCACTGGCCGGTTGCCTGCGGAAACCATACCGGAATGGCCGAGGCGAATATCGCGCCCAGAATGAACTGGCCCTCGGCACCGATGTTGAAAACCTTGGCGCGAAAGCCGATCGCCAGGCCCTGTGCGATGAGGAGGAGCGGACCTGTCTTCAGCAGCACCTCCGAGAACGACGCCCAGGAGAGGAAGGGCTCGAGAAGCATCGCATAGACGACGGCGACCGGGTCGCGACCCATAAGCACGTAGAGCCCCAGATTGACAACGGTCGCCGCAGCGAGCGCGATCGGAGGCGCAAGCAGGGTCGCGGCAAGCGAGGCGTGCTCCCGGCGGACAAGGGTGGGAAGGAGGGGCCCGGAGAGGGTACTCATGCCGGGGCCTTCTGGTCTGCAGGTTGGGATGGAGTATGTGCTCCAATCATGTATCGGCCGATCTCCTCGGGTCGCGTGTGCCGCGTGATGAGTGGCGGGCTGAGCCGGCCGTGGTGCAGCACCTGGATGGAATCGCAAAGTTCGAAGAGCTCCTCAAGTTCCTCGGAAATAACCAGGATTGCCATGCCTTCGTTGCGCAGCGTGATGAGCCGCCGGCGGATGGCGGATGCGGCCCCGACGTCGACGCCCCAGGTTGGCTGCGCCACGAACAGCAGTTTCGGAGAGAGCATGATCTCGCGTCCAATGATGAACTTCTGCAGATTGCCGCCTGAAAGCGCTCCGGCTTCTGCGTCCGGGCCGGGCGTGCGGACATCGTATTGGCCGATGCACGCGTTGGTAAACGCCGTCGCCTTTGCCTTGTCGATGAGACCGTGCCTGAGAAGTTTGAGCGAATGCGCGGTCAGCAGACTGTTCAGGACGAGCGACAGTTCGGGTACGGCGCCGCGTCCGAGCCTGTCTTCGGGAACGAACGCGAATCCAAGCTGCCGGCGGGCAGCCGCCTTGAGCGTTCCCACGTCTTTTCCCATCATGAAGATCCGGTCGCGCAGTTCTCGCGGCAGGATCGTTTCTCCGGATATCAGCGTGGTAAGCTCGCTTTGCCCGTTGCCCGAAATCCCGGCTATTCCGAGGATTTCGCCGGCACGCACCTTGAGGCTGATATCGGAGAGCGGCATGGCAAAAGGGTCGTCCGGCCGGTAGTCGAGGCCGATGATCTCTAGGCGCTTCTCGCCGCTAGACTGGGGAAGTGCCGGCATCGGTTCCGGCATTTCGCGGCCGATCATCATGCGGGCAAGGTCATTCGCATCATGCTCGCGCGGGTCCACATGGCCCGTGACGCGCCCGCCGCGAAGGATGGTCGCCCTGTCGCAGATCGACCGAATTTCCTCGAGCTTGTGGGAGATGAACAGGATGGCAACGCCACCGTCGCGCAGGCGACGCAAGGTGTCGAAGAGCTTGTCCACCGATTGCGGCGGCAGGACGGAGGTCGGTTCGTCGAGGATCAGCAGCTTCGGATTGGTCATCAGGCATCTGATGATCTCCACCCGCTGCCGCTCGCCGACGGAAAGCGCATGGACATGGGCAAGCGGATCGACCTCGAGGCCGAAGCCGCGTCCGAGCGTCCGGATGCGTTGCGTAAGATCGGCTTTCCGACCGGGTACGACCAGCTGGATGTTCTCCACGACCGTCAGGGTCTCGAAGAGCGAGAAGTGCTGGAAGACCATGCCGATCCCCTGGCGCCGCGCCTCCGCAGGGGAGGCAAGGCTCAAGGGCTGTCCGTCCCAGACGACAGTCCCGCCGTCCGGCTGCTCGACGCCGTAGACCAGCTTCATCAGCGTCGATTTGCCCGCCCCGTTCTCTCCGAGGATCGCATGGATCGACTGCGGAGCCACGTCCAGATCGATATCCTGGTTGGCTCTAATCTGGCCGTAGCTTTTGGAAATGCCGCGGAGCGACAGGAGAGGGGCGGTCATGGCTCACTTCGGCAGAGGGGTGGCGACGCCCTTGACGTGCCAGTCCATCGCGACGATTTCGCCATCCGGGAGCGTTGTACCGGTGGCCACTCCTTCGCTGCCGTCGGCCTTGGTGATCGGCCCAGTAAATGGCGAGAAGCTGCCATCGGCGATCTTCGCCTCGATCGCCTTGATCCTGGTCATGACGTCGGCCGGGATATCCGGGTTCCAGTCGACGACCTCGACGACCGCGTCGGATACGCCGAGGAAGGCGTTGGCGCCCTTGAAGGTGCCGGCGACATGGGCGTCGACCGAGGCCTTGAAGAAGGGCGACCAATCCGTCGCCACGCAGCCGAGATAGGTCTTGGGGGCGTATTTCTTCATCGACGAGTTGAGATTGAACGCGTAGACGCCGGCCTCCTCGCAGGCCGAGATGACGGATGGTGTGTCCTGCGCGTTGGAGAAGATCACGTCGCATTTCTGCGCCATGAGAGCCTTGGCGGCCTCCTGCTCCTTGGCCGGATCGAACCACGAGTTCACCCATACGACCGACACCTCGACATCGGGATTCACGACTTGCGCGCCGAGCGTGAAGGCGTTGATGGATGTGATCAGCTCGGGGATCGCGAAGGCGGAGACCGAGCCCAGCTTGCCGGTCTTGGAGAGCGCGGCAGCAGCCATGCCGAGCAGGTAGGTCCCCTGGAAATACTTGGCTGCGAAGGGCGAGAAATTCGGCGCCACCTGGAAGCCGGAAGCGTGCAGTACGGTCACCGCGGGATTGCGGCGGGCGATCTGCAGGGCGCCGTTTTGGTAGCCGAAGGAGCCGGCGATCAGGAAGTTGTTCCCGTCGGAGACCGTCTTGTTCATGATGCGGTCGGCATCGGGACCTTCCGGGATGTTCTCGATAACGGTGACCCTCACCTTGTCGCCGTAGGCGGCCTTGACCGGCTCGAGGCCGGCGGCGAGAGCATGACCCCAGCCGACGTCGCCGACGGGAGAGGGGATCACGAGGGTGATCCCGAGCGGCTCGTCGGCCGCCATAGCGACCCGGCCGCCAAGCACGCCTGTGAGACCGGCGGCGGCAACGCCCTTCATCAGTGTTCTGCGGGTGAGATTGTTCAGCATGTCAGTTCCCCTGTTTTGAATTTTAGAATTCTACGGTCGCAAGAGCGGCCTCGGCTTCAGCGAAGAGCCGAGCCTCGTCGAGCCCGATGAACTCGCCCCTCTGCCAGACGATGCGGCCATTGATCATGGTGATATCGGTCGGCATGCCGATGCCCACCTTGGCAATCAGGCTCAGCGGATCATGCCGCGTGCCGACATAGTCCATGCGCCGCGTGTCAATCGCAAAAAGATCGGCGGCCATGCCGGGAGCAAGCCGCCCGATGTCGCGGCGGCCGAGGAGGGCCGCGCCGCCCGTCGTTGCATAGCCGAGGAAATCCGCCGGCGGCGGCACGGGATGCGCGCGCGTCGATGCCGTCAGGCACTGCAGCATGTAGGCGGAGTGTATACAGTGCATCAGGTTCGAGTTGTCATTGGAGGCCGCGCCGTCACAGCCGAGACCGACGCGCAGACCAAAGGCCGACATCGCCGGAATATCGGTAATCTCGGCGCCGACCAGATAGACCGGCTCCGGGCAGTGCGAGACGCCGGTGCCGCTCGCGGCCATAGTTCGCAACTCGTCGTGGGTCAGTTCCCAGCAATGGGCGTAGAAGGTGTCGGGGCCGGCAAATCCGAGCTCCGCGCAGTAATCGACCGTCCGCATGCGGTGCCGGGCCTCGATGACCGGGCTCTCGCCTTCGCCCACATGCGTGTGCATCTGGACGCCGCGATCGCGCGCCAGTGCGACCGACTCCACAAAGGTCTCGCGGTAGCAGTTAACGGGCTGGCAGGGCGCGACCACGACCTGCCGCATGCTGAAGGGGCCGGCATCGTGGTAGGTGTCGATCAGCCGCGCGCAATCGGCGACGAACTCGTCCGTCGTTTCCAGCATGGCGTCCGGGATGGTGGATCCTTCGGATTTCGGCAGCGTGTTGCCGCCGCGGCCCGCATGGAAGCGCATGCCCAAAAGGTCGGCGGCCTCGAACTGGCGGTCGATCAGCCGTTTGCCGGCGTGTCGCGGGAAGCAATACTGGTGATCGAAGGCGGTGGTGCAGCCATGCTTGATCATCTCGGCCATCGCCGTGACCGAGGCGTGGTAGAAACAGTCCTCGTTGAGCCGCGACAAGATCGGATAGATGCGGTCGAGCCATTCGATGACCGACAGCTTCGTCCAGTCGAGATCCGCACGGTTGCGGACGAAGCACTGGAAGAAGTGGTGATGGGTATTGACGAGCCCGGGATAGACGAACCAGCCGGTGGCGTCTTGCGTGATCGTTCCGGCCGGCAGCGGTCCTTTGTGAAGGTTTTCGCCGATTGCCTCGATCGCGGGGCCATTCGTCAGGAGGTCCACGTTCCTGGAGACGCCCGGACCATTGCCCTCGTCCACGATGACGGCCGCGCAGTTCCTGAGAAGATAAGCGGCCATGTCACACTTCGCCCGGTTCGACATGGGGTTCGGGCTTCAGCTCGTGCAGCCGGGGGATTCCGGGCATCTCGATGAAATTATCGAGGCCGCGGATCGCGCGGGACCAGAGCCTTATGGCGGGGTAGGGGGCGAGCGGGATGCCGCCGTCCGGCGCGAGCGCGACGTAGGGGAAACAGGCGATATCGGCAATCGTCGGCTGGTCGGAGGCGATGAACCGCATGCCGCGCAGGCCCTGCTCCACCAGGCCCGCTTCCAGCTCGCGAAGCGCGGCGATGCCCTGCGCCTGAAGTGCGCCGATGTCGCCCGGCCGCAGGAGCATTTCGTGAAGGCGCGCGCCGCCGAGGCTCGCGGTCAGCCGGTGTGCGAACGAAAGCCACTGCTGGATGCGCGCCGTTTCCTCCGGCGCGCCGCTGCCGAGCCATTCCGGCCCGGCGTTGGCGGCAAGATAGGTGAGCATGGCGGCGGATTCGCTCAGGATCAGGTCGCCATCCTCGAGGATTGGGATGGAGCCCGCCGGATTGAGCGCCATGAGCTCAGGGCCGCGATGCTCGGCGCCGGGATGAAAGTCGACCGCTCTGATTTCCAGCTTCACGCGGGTCAGTGCCGCCATCAGACGCACTTTATAGCAACTGGGCGAGAGGACATAATCGTAGAGCTTCATTGCGCCACCAACTGTGCGCCATAGGTGTAGTTGTGGCGTTTCAGCCAGCGTCTGTAGGCGACCGACGTCAGGTCGGCTCGTGTCGGGATTTCCATCCCGGGATCGAGCGGCAGGAGCCGGGGGATCTGGTTCTCGAGGATCGACCGGTCCTGCAGGAAGATTGTCTGCTGAAAGTGGATGAGGTCGGTCATCGGCGTGACATCGTCGAAGAGAGCCATCCACGGCCAGACATCGCACAGGTCTTCGGCAAGCGGCTGGACGAAGAGGGCGATGACGTCCCATTCACCGGGACGGGGCGGGCAGGTTTTGTAGAGAACGCAGCAGGTCGGTGCCGGCACGCGATACATATACTCCGTCGTGATGCCGCCGCTTGCCGATTTGGCAGCCTGCGGCTGGTAGAACTTCACCTGCGTTGCCCAGACCTCATCCTCGTCCTGCCGAATCTCGACCTTGTAGTCCTGCACCTCCGTATGCGGCTCTGCACCCAGGATGTCGGTGTGCACAAAGGGGAAATGCGCGATGTCGAGAAAGTTCTCGACGGCGCGCAGTGGCGAGCAGCGCACGCGAATCACGCCGACGTCGACGAGTCGGCGGCCGGGCTGGTCAGCCTCGGGAATCGCGAAAAGATCCTTCTGGGGTTTGCCGAGAGAGGACCAGACATGACCGTAGCGGACGCAGACGGGGAGAGTACGCCCATCGCCGCACGTCACCTCGGCGCGGTCCTCGGCGTCGAGCGCCACCTCGATGGGCTCTCCCATCAGGGCGGTTTTGCGTCCATTGACGTCGAGCTGGCTGAAAAGGCCGACCGGATACCACTCGTCGACCATCGCGTCTTGCATCATGGCGCGATCCCTTTCGTCTGAAGATCCTCGGCCGTCCGCCGCAACCTCTCGACCGCACGTGACGCGGCGATGCGCTGGGAGAGACTGCTGTTGTCGTCCAGCAGAACATGGATCAGCGTCTGCTCGTCACCCTGCGGGGCAAGCAGCAGCCGGATCTGCTGCGCATCCTGCGCTTGCCAGACCAGGCCGCCGGCACCTGCCTTTGCGCCGGCCGCAGTCTCGATCGCCGCAACGGCGGCATGCGCCGTTAGGGAACGCAGCGGAGCGACGCCTTCAAGCCCCGGGGGCTGAGCGGTGGGTACTCCCACGGCAACCCAGATGACCCCGCCGCACTCTTCAACCTCATGCGTTTCGACACGGATGGTTTCCGGCGGCGCGAGACCCGGATGGGCCGGGATGCGTAGGCAGTTTCCGGTCCGGGCGTAACTCCAGCCGTGATAGATGCAGGAGAGGGCCTCGCCACGCACGAAGCCATGCGAGAGGCGCATGCCGCGATGCGGACAGCGGTCCGCCGAGGCCGCCGCGCGGCCCGACTGGCTGCGCCAGAGAGCTATCCGCCCGGCGGGTGTCCGTGCCGGCATGACGGTTCCCGCTGGCAAATCCGCGGAAAGGGCGACTGGCGTCCAAGAGCCGGTCTTGTCGGACAGCATAAATAGACTTTCTAAATGATACCAAAACTTTAGCTTGGCAAAGAACCCGAAGTCGACGCGAGCCCTTGCGGCTCAGTGTTGCCACGCTTGCATAATTTTTCTGCATTGGCAACTTTGATTAAATAAACGGCAGAATAACTGTGGACGGTCAGGAGGGCCGGTCGCGGACCTGGTCGCCTCCGCCGTCGATCGGTGAGCGGTGTATCGTCTCGACCCAGACGCCGAAGGGCCCGAGCGAGCATCCCAGCTCCATCATGTCGATCAGATCCACCGGTCCGGCGACCTCGAGTTCGATCCGGTGGGAACTGGTATGAGATATGGTCTGGGAGAGACCAAGCTTGGCGGCATGGCGCCGGATCCAGGGAACGAAGGAGAGGGCCTCAAGATCGCCAAGGATGGTCAACCGCTCCCGGGAGTAGCTCTGATGTGGCTCCGTCATAAGGCCTCGCGCTTGGTATATTGGCTTACAGCATAGCGCCTGAATGAGCTTGCGAAAGGGTGATCGACGAATGGATAAGCTTTACGCAGAGAGTGCCCCATCGCTCAGGCCCTTCGCCATCCGGAAGCCGGGCGAGATGTCCTATAGGTTTCCCGTACGGTACTGATCGGCAAGGTTCCGACAGGCGCGGATCGTCAGCGCCATGACGGTGAGCGTAGTGCCGGCGATGCCGCTGCCGGGAAAGGCGCTGGCGTCGGTGACAATGAGATTGGGTGCGTCCCAGAGCTGGTTGTAGGGATTGAGTACCGATTCTTTCGGTGTTTCCCCCATCCGCGCCCCGCCCGTTTCATGGATCGCCGCGCCCATGCACATGGTCTTGCGGAACCATTTGCGGAACACGAAGCGGCTGAAAGCGTCGGCGTCGGGGAAGGCGCCACGGCCGATCTCCTTGAGGCCTAAAGGCGAACCAATGAATTCCAGGTCGCCGCCGACATTCCGGATCATATCGATCAGCGTTTCCTCCTGTCGGCGGAGCAATGCGTTCTCCTCATCATGCATCACGCAGCGGATGTGCGGCACGGGGAAGTTCCAGGCGTCCCTGCGTCGGCTATCGAGCGTGACGCGGTTGTCGGCATAGGGCAGCATGCGGCCGAAGCCGAAGAAGGCAAGCCGTGCATCGGCATCGTCTGGCACGGGGGCGCGGCCAATGCTGCCTTGATAATCGAAATCGCCACGGCCGGCGTCGCCCTCACCGAAGCGCGGAATGAAGATCCCGCCCGAAGGATTGTAGAACGGATCGACTGGCGCAGATGGGTCATGCGCCCAACCCTTGGCCCCTGAGAACGAACCGAAGGCGAGGCATGGAAGCTGGTCCATGAAATAGCGCCCAAGCGCTCCCGAGCTGTTACCGAGCCCGTCCGGATGCCTCCCTGAGGCAGCGATCCCATCTCATGCGGCCGAAGGAACCCCGAACATGAGGCCAAACGCGGAAAGCGTCGAATGGGGCTTGCTCTCGCACGTGTAGTCGTATTAGCTAATATATGCTGCACTGCAGCAGACGCGCGGATGCAGGTCACGAGAGGGCGACGCATGACCCTAGCCGACGAAGGCGCAGAGTTGCCAGTGGTAGACGTGTGCATCGTTGGCGCCGGGCCGGTCGGCCTTGCTCTCGCCTTGTCGTGCGAGGCACGGGGATTGAGCGTCATCTTGCTTGAAACCGGCGCTCTCGACGGCCCCTCGAACGCTGAGGAGAACTTCGCGCCGGTCGAATACACCAACGGGCATCATGCGACGGCCGGCGCGACGAGCCGTGGCGTCGGCGGTACGTCGGCGCTGTGGGGCGGCCGATGCGTCGAGTTCGACGATCTCGACTTTGCGAAACGGGCGCATGTTCCTCATTCCGGCTGGCCGATCACCCATTCCGACCTGCGCGACCATTATGCCGCAGCCTTTGCGTTCTTGAACTGCGGCGCGCATTACGCCCATCTCGACGGGAAGGAGATTCGTGGCGGCGACGTCGAGACTTTGACGATCGAGCGCTGGAGCGCCAGGCCGGCGCTCGGGCCGTTGTACAAGGCGCATCTGCAGGCCTCGGCACGGATCACCCTTCTCACCGAGGCCACGGCTGTCGGTATCGAGCTTGACCCGATGGGCCTGCACGTCGAGACCATCAGGGTCCATCGACGAGGGCGAATGCTTCAGGTGCGGGCAAAGAACCATGTGCTCGCCTGCGGCGGTCTGGAGAACGCGCGCTTGCTGCTAGCCACGCAACGCGATTGGCCGCGCAAATTCGGCGGATCGGATGGTGCGCTCGGTCGCTTCTATCAAGGGCATGTCACCGGCCATATCTCCATCATCGAGCTTGCCGATAGCATGCTTGAGAAAGCGCTTCTATTTCAAAAGGATAGGGACGGACGACATTTTCGCCGCCGGTTGCAGATCAATGCCAGAACGCAGTTGGACAATGCCTTGCTCAATGCAGCCTTCTGGTTGGACGGTCTTTCGATATCCGATGCCGCCCACAGTTCGGGCGCCTTCTCGGCCCTCTATCTACCGCTTGCAATCTCCGGCCTCTATGGGATGCTCTCCGAGGGGCGCGCACCTAAGACAGGGAATGGCCGGTATCATCGCTATCGCGAGCATCTGCGGAATGTGCGCAGCGACCCGGCGCTTTTGCGGGACCTCGCGTCGTCGGCGGGCAATTTCCTTGGCAGTCGGTTCCGGGGACGGCGGACGGTACCAAGTCCGAAGGGCCGGTATCTTCTCCGGTACCACGCGGAGCAGACGCCGACCCGGGAAAGCCGTGTTTGTCTCAGCAACAGGCAGTCGAGTGCCTTTCTACCTGCGCTCAAGGTGAACTACCTTGTTGATGACAGCGACGCCGTCTCTGTTGTGCGCTCTCATCAGCTTCTGGATCGATGGCTGCGCGAGAACGGGATGGGGAGGCTCGACTATCTGCAGGAGACGCCCGAACGCGGCGACGCCGTGCGTCGACAGGCGTTCGACGGATACCATCAAATCGGCTTGACCCGGATGTCAGAACACCCGACTGACGGCGTCGTCAATACCGATTGCCGTCTGCACGACCTGTCGAACCTTTATGTTGCAGGCAGCGCCGTTTTCCCGACCGGGGGCCAGGCCAATCCGACGCTCCCGGCCGTCGCTCTCGCGCTGAGGCTTGGCGCCCATCTCGCCGCAAGGCCGCATCCGTAGTTTGCCCGTCTCTCACGCCTCCGGCTCTCGCCGTCGCAAGAAAAACACAGCAATCTCTGGCGCTTCGTCTCGCCGAGGGGCATCCTGTCGAGAGTTTTCGATCGGCGCCGACAGAACTTGGCCGAGGTGCTCAAGACGAAGCCTCCAAGCTTCGGGATCGAACATTGACCGCGAGAAGAACTCGAGAGCACAGTGAGCGGACCGGTTGCTGCCGGGCAGCTGTTGGCCATAATCCAATCAGAGTGGACATCGCCGTGGATACTGGTCGCGCTTCTGGCTTTCGGGCGCCTTTCCGCCGGTTCCTCTCGCATCGTCGAGCCACTTAAATCACTGTGCGCGTCGGCGATATTCTCCGGGGGTAATACCGAGACAACGGCGGAACACCGTCGTCAAATGGGACTGGCTGGAAAAGCCGCAAGCGAGCGCGACATCGACGAGCGGCTCATTCCCCCGGCGCAACAAGGCTCGAGCCCGTTCGATCCGCCGTACGAGCACATAAGAATGGGGCGACATGCCAACCGTCTCCTGGAAGCGATGGGCAAAATGATAGGTGCTCATTCCTGCGACGGCGGCGAGCGATGATAGTCGCAGGTCATCGTCGATGCCATCTTCGATGTAATCGACGACGCGTGCGACACCCCGGGCCGGAAGCTTGCCGAATGGTCCGTGCCCGTTTCGCTCGCCGTGACTCGATAACCGCAGAAGGAATGTTTCGGCGAGGATCAATGCCCAACTGTCGAGAAGGAGATTTGTAGGCTCGATCGAGGAGGCCGTATGCCGAATGCGCTCCAGGCTATGGTGCAGCTGGGCATCAAGGACGTCGGCGGGCATCCGGATATGATCGTGGGTGAGCTCCGTTCCGAACAGCGAAACGCAAACCATGCCCATCAGGTCGAATGGAATGTGGAATTGCATGAAGCTCACCGGCTGCTCGAAGCGCCATTGTGCGCCTTCGAACGGCAACATGGACACCAAGCCCGACGGCGCCGCATCACGCCAGGCCGTCGCTGTGCTCGTTCGGAGTGAGGCACTGACGAAGTTCGGATCACCCTCTTGCGGGGAATCCTCGACGGTCGAGAACCAATAGCTCAACTTGAGCGACGTCGCCGTTTCGGCGCCGATCGTGCGTACCGGTGCGATCAGATGATCCGTCCAGAATCGCGGCACACCAGAAGTGTAAACCGCCCTGCAGGAAGCAAGGCCGGCGCCCTCTCGATCCCGCGTTTCGCTGTGGCCGATCCTCTTCCAGGCCTCTTCGAATTTCAACCGCCCGCCCTCCAGGCCGCCTCGACGCTTTTGGTGACGCAAATTTATGCGAACCATCGAAGCGCCTAGCGCGGAAAAATAGCAAGAATCTGAAATACACTCCAGCCGCGGCGCTCTTATCTGACGTCGAACCTCGGCGTTCGTTCGTGTGGCGCGGGGAATACGAAACCGCCGGGATGCACGGCAAGTTTTTGAGGCGAGGTGCAACGTGATGCTGCGCCAAGAAGTACCAGGTCAGGCCGCCGAGCGCCCGCGCAACTTCAGGGAGACAGAAGATGGTAGAAAATCATGGGCAGATTTCAGGCGGCCTCAATCGCCGGGACGCGTTGAAAAGCACGGGCGCGGTGCTGGCCGCATCGATGACCGGGATGGCGACGCCGACCGCGGCGCAGGGACGACAGACGGCTTCCTCGACCAAGCCGGAGCTACCGATCGGCCCCCGATTGCAAGGAGTCCAACATTTCGGCCTGACGGTCCAGAACATGGAGCGGGCCTTCACCTTCTATACCGAGGTTCTCGGCGGCACCGAGGTGATGCGTGACGGCGATTTTCAGGGCGAGCGCATTCACAATACGCTGCTGACCGGTCAGGAAATCGAAGCGCGCGCACGCGGTGTCAATCCGCGCACGATGGGAATTCCGGACCTTCGCGGCGGCGCGCAGCGGCTCGACGTGCGCTTCATCCAGTTCGACAATGTCGTGATCGAGCTTTTGCAATATCGCGACGCTGACCAGCCAATGGGTGGTCCCCGAGCATTCGCCGAGCCGCTCGATCATATGAGCCCTGCCTTTCCGCGGATGATGCACATCTGCTTTCACATTCGCGACGACGTCGATTTCAACCAGTTCATAGCCGACCTCGAAGCGGAATCGACGCGGCGAGGCATGACGCATGTCCGCGCGAACCGCATCGTGACCGTGACGAGCGAGGCGGAACGCAGCGCAGCCCCGCTCGACGCCAATTCAAACCCGATCACGGAAGGCAAGTCGGATGGGTGGCGGCTGATCTACTGCACCGGCTCGGAAGGCGAGCAGCTCGAGTTCGTGCAGGCGCTGGGTCCGGTCAAGCAAACCTTCGACGCTGCGCTGGAAGCGCGGCGTAAAATGGTGGCCGCATTGCGCTGAGCGGGTGTAGGCAATTAATGACACGTCCGCCACCGCGACATCGCCCGCCAACCCCTTCCTCACCGGCGAGCATATACCGATGAAGGGCTAACTCACGATCGAGGAAATGACGGTGAGCGGCGAGATTCCTTCAGCACTCGAGGGCGCAATCTGCGCCTCGGTCCGAACCCCATGGCGCAGCTCCAGCGTGAGACCTAAGCGCGACGCGCGAGCGAGCAAGCGAAGGAAGGAGATAAGTAATGCCACGGAGATTCCTGTCCCACATCACGCTGGCGGCGCTGATCGCGGCCGCTTTTGGAGCGCCCTCGGCGATCGCCCGCGACGCCGGCGGCCTGCGCTACGCCGATATTCCCGCCGACGCTTATGCCGTCGTCGCGCAGGTTCGCGCCAAGCCGGGCAAGGAGGATGCGCTGCGCGCCATCACGCTATCGCTCGTGCCACAGGTCCGCGCCGAACCGAATAACTTGCTCTACTTCCTTCAGGAGAGCCGCGAGGCTCCCGGACATTTCATCTTCTATGAGATCTTCGCCAGCCAGGCCGATTTCGAAGCGCATAACCAGACGCCGCATGTGCAGTCTTGGTTCGCGCGCCTGCCCGAGCTCGCCGATGGCGGGGTCACCGTGATCCGGATGGGTATCCTCAACAACGCGGCGACCGACCGCTGATGTGACCATGGAAAGCAGCGGAGTACTGCCCGCTTCGTCGACAATACAAACGCCCGCGCGGCTTCGCAGCGGGGTTATCGTGCAAGGGTCGAAGAGGGTGCGCGTTTCTCTCGCCCGGTATCTGAAGCGCCCACCCTACGACGCGTGCGCCCGAGGCCCGATCCTCGCAATCGGCACGCAGGAGAGGACGGTGGCGCGCACCGACACGAGCGGCAGCTTTTAGGGCCGGCGTTTAGAACGCTGGATGACCACAATGAGGGCGTACAGCGGTCGTTCGTGAACCGGGGCTGGAAAGTCGTTTTCGGGCTCATCTTGCGCCATAGCGCACTGGAACCCGAATTTCCGGAACGGGTCGAGAATTCGCGTTCCTCAGAGGTCGCAGCCTTTCACGGCTCCTGATCTGTTCCGTACCAAGCGAAGCGCAACTGCGTGGTGGGAGCATCTGCCTCACGCCCTCACGAAGCGGTATGAGTTGTGCTTGCGCTCCGCGTATCCGACGCCCGGGTAGCTCCAGTGATAGCCGAGCATTTTGATTTTCTCGGACGCCGCGCGATCCAGGAGCATCTTCCTGCTCTTGAGCGCGGTATCCGGGTCCGTGTCGAAGCCGAAGTGCCAATCCGGATGTTCGAAGAAGATGACGTCATTGGTGCAGGCGTCTCCGGTGACCAGCAGGTTGCCATCGCCCGCCATCTCGATGGAGACATGTCCCGGTGTGTGCCCCGGCGTATCCACGACCTGCATTCCCTGCACGATCTCTTGCCCCGGCCTCATGATGGTCAACCTGTCGATGACCGCGAACAGGTCCCGCTGCGCCCCGCGCGCGAAGTCGTGCAGGGCGGCCGGCATGTGCGTCTCGAAGGCCTTGTCGGTCCAGAAGCTCCATTCTGCCTCGCTGACGAAATACTCCGCATTGGGGTACAGAACCTTGCCGTCGGAGGTGGTCGTCGCGCCCGAGTGATCGGGATGGGCATGGGTGAAAACGACCTTCGTTATGTCCTCCGGTTCGATACCGAGGGTCTTGAGGTTGGCGGCCAGTTTCCCGGCGCTTGCCTGGAAGTTCGTTCCTGAGCCGTTGTCGACCAGCATCAGCTCGTCTCCATAGCGGATGAGTGGAATATTGGCCTGCACAGGCGCGCCTTGCACGTCGCCGCCGAGCCTCTGAATTATCACCTGCCGCTCCTCGGGCGTGGCGTCCGGCAGGAGTATTTCGGTAGGCAGTGTAACGAAGCCGTCACTGACGACGGTGATGTCGAACGCGCCGTGCTTGAACCGATGGAAATCGGAGGCGTACACGGCTCGCGCGACCATGGCGGCCGCAGCCGCCGCGGCGCTGGCTGGGAGTAGGTCGCGACGCGTGAGAAGCACTGCTCTTGGATCGCTCATCGCGTCTCCCCTCTCGGCCGATACCGCGCAGCCGCATGCTTCAGTGAGAGGTGCGGCCCGAGGTCGCGTCTTGTCCTTTCATGCTGCTCCCAGAGCTCGCTGTCGGCGAGCGAGGGGATCGTCACCACCTCGCCGCGATCGAAGCCAGCCAGGGCCGCGTCCACCAGTTCCCCCGCATCCATCATCATGTCCGCAGGGATCACGCTGATGTCGATGCCGGCTCTGTCGAATATCTCGGTGCGGGTGAAGCCCGGAAGCACGGCTTGCATTCGGACGCCGTGTGGCTCGAGTTCTGCGGACAACGCCTGCGTCAGAGCGAGGACGAACGCTTTCGTCGCCACATAGGTCGCGTTGAAGCGCTCGGGCATCAGCGCCACCACGGAAGCTATGTTTACGATCGCTCCCTGGCGGCGGCGCGCAAAGGTGTGCGCCGCCGTCACGGTCAGGGAATGCAGGACGTCGACATTGAGCTGGACCATCTTGCCGAGACCGTTGGGGTCCGATCCCAGCAAAGGGCCGTTCGGGCCGATGCCGGCACAGTTCACCAGCAGGGATATTTCGGCGTCCTCCCGAAGCTTCCCCACTACCCTTTCCAGATCGGCCGCCCTGGTGAGGTCTGCGGCCAGAGGAGTGACGACCACGCCGTCGTTCCCTGACAGACGGTTGGCTAATGACTTCAGGCGGTCGAAGTCACGGGCGACGAGAATGAGATCCACCGGCATGCCGTGGGTCGGATCCTCGGCACGCTTGGTCGGGTCCCAGAGATGATGGGCACGAATTTCAACAGCAGCGATTCCGGCGCCGGCCAGGGGAGGGGGGAGCCGATCGCGAGCCGGCACCAGGCCTCGAGATAGCCGAGGTCGGAGGCGAGTGCCCGAAGCGTATTCTCACCCATGCCTTCGCTCGCCAGATGTTTAAGCGTCGCGACGTCGTCGTCGGTCAGCAGCGCGGCGAGCTGGTCGCGCCGGTCGAAGGGAAGGATGGCGTCGAGCGCGTCGAGTTCTTCGGCGCGA
>NZ_SRXN01000038.1 GCF_004827385.1 Ensifer sp. MPMI2T | reverse complement strand
GCCTTTGGGCGGACTGGCATCACTGCGTTCGTCTCCGCCCATCGTGGCACCCTTTATGGTTGCGGTCGACAGGGGAGGGCACATTTTGATCTGTGCAGGTGTGAGGATTTTCGAGCGGTTGAGCGCCACGCAACAGGCCGCGAAGTTATCTTCCGTCAGCGGGCTGCACTGTTTTGCAGTCATACGCTGTCGTTGTACTGCGTTCGCGTCTGATGTGAGAACTACCGATGTTATTGATGCTGTTGAGAGGATAAAGAAAATTTTTAATACGGACCCATTTAACTTAGACATTACGCAACTCCACACAATAAATATTTTAAAAAAGTAATAAATAATTCGCGTAAAGCGCTAGAGGGTCAAGTTACGAATTATTAGTAGTACGGCCATAACATCGCCCGATTTCGGGTTAATCAACCTTGAGTTAATCCCCATTGATTATGTTTAGTTGGGCTCGGGAGCGTTAAGCCCGCCGTTGGAGGGAATTTCATGAAATTTTTCATCGCGCAGACCGCATCTTTGCTGCTGCTCTTGATTCCGCAGGTGGCCGATGCCGGCACGACGATGAGGACCGGCGGAAAGGCCTTCGCGCCACCGGCCTTCGCCTCGTTCTGCACGCGTGAGCCGCGCTTGTGCAGCACGGGCGGCGGCAGCAAGCTGGTCGTCCTGCACCCGGAAAAGGCGAGTGAGCTGCAGCAGATCAACCGTGCGGTCAACGCGCGCATCAGGGAGCGGAGCGATCTGGCAAATGTCGGCCGGGACGACGATTGGCGCGTGCCCACCGCCTACGGCGACTGCGAGGACTTCGCCATCTTGAAGAAGCGGGAGCTGCTCAAGCGCGGCTGGCCAGCCTCGGCGCTGCTTTTGACCGTCGCGCGCTATCGCGGCGAGGGGCACACGGTGCTGACCGTGCGCACCAGCGAGGGCGACCTCGTGCTCGACAACATGACCAATTCGGTTCGCGACTGGTCGAGGACCCCTTATAATTATTTCGCCCGCCAGTCTCAATCGAACGGCCGGCGCTGGGAACGGATCGCCGGCGCGCAGCAGATCTGAAGCGGTAGCCGCTGTAACTCCGCGCGTCCGATCGGACGCGCGGCGCTGTAGACGGCTCCGACCGTGCGGATCTACGCGCGCAAACGCCGGTGGCGCCGTCTTTCAGGCGCCACCCATGTCCTCAATACTTCGAAGGCCGCGCCTTCCTGCGGCTATCTTCGTACGGCGACGACCTGTCTTCGGCTGAACTGTGACAGCTGAACGCGCCCCGATTGGTTGCCGCCGATCAGCTGTGCGGTCGACTTGGACAGGGCGGAGAGGATCCCGACATGATAGCCGCGGCCGGTGCGCACGACGATGACGTCGCCTGGACGCGCAGAGGAGAGGCGCACGGGCGCACCGAACTGCCGCCAGGAACTTGCGAAACTATAAGATTTGGGCGGCTGCCGGCCGGCTTTCCGTACAATCATCCCCATGAAATAGCCGCACCACGGCGTGCGGGCGGGATTGACGCCGAGAGCGGCGCGCAGCCGCCTGTTGTGCTTGACTTCGTGCAGTCCGGTAAATTGCTGGGCGTAGGCCAACATGCCGGCGGTGGCCGTGTCCGGGGCGATGAGGGCGACATACATTGCGGCGAGAAACGCTATAACCTTCATGGCTTGAGTCTCCTTGCCATTTTTCGGTGTGCGTTCACTGCTTTAGAGCCATCCGCCTCTATGCGGAGATGCTGAAAGCGAGTAAAGTGCTTTGGAATCAAAGCACTAGAACGCCATTGCGCGCTCGCTCGAACGCGCAATAATCCACCTTCGGGCTCGGCCAAGCCGAGTCCGTTTTTGATCCGTTTCTCTATCCAGCGCGCAGAACGGTGACGTTCCCGTATTGCATCGAACGCTGCAACACGGCCCCAACAGGCGGGCGAACCGAGAGGTTCTGGCCCAACTCTAACGAAACAAATATTCGGTATTCCCCTGCCATCCGCTGGATAGCGAGCGGACTTTGCCGGCTGCGTGAAGCAAAATTGTGGCAATGGCTCTATTCGCGCCATTTCTCCGCGTCGCCGAGCCCAGAGGACCCTCCATGGTCGGTCACAGCGGGTCTATCCAAGATTGTGCTGGTCTGTTCCGATACCCGGATATGTGTTACTCATTCCCGATTGTTTGGGGGCGCGGCCATGGAAAGCATGAAGGCGAAAAAACCCCGCAAGACCGACAAGACCACCGAGGCGAGGGGGAGTGAGGGAAGCCGGGAGGCGACCAAGGACGAGACCGTCACCGCCGGCACTGCGTCGGTGTTCCTCGAGAAAGACCCCGGGATCTGCCTCGTTTACCACGTCAAGGATGCGCAGGGCCGCTACCTGACGGACGAACAGGCCGTGCGTGCGCTGCAGTCTTCGGCCCTGCCTGCAGACACGATGATCGCGCGCAAGGCAAGCGGTATCCGGATCTGTGCGGATGGCGATTCCTGGATCAATATCCTCTGGCCGCTGTCGGCGCTGGCGGGTTACGCACCGACATTTTTCGATATCCTCGAGGGGCGCTACCACGCCCAGAATGTCGCCTATCCGGGTGATACCTTCGAGCAGATGCGCCAGAAGAAGGATTACCGGCAACTGGTGAAATCCGCCTCGTTCGACTTTTTCATCTTTTCCGGCGGCGGCAACGACATCCTCGGAGGCGGCGCCCTGACGGAGCTGCTGCGACCGCGGACCTCCGGCACGACCGGCAATCCGAAAAGCTTTCTCCAACTGGATATCCTAGACTGCAAGGTGCGGGCACTCGAGGAGGGCTACAGCGAGATCGCACGCGACGTCGCGATCCAATCAAGCCCGAAGCGGACGCAGATGCTGGTCCATGGCTACGATGTCCCCATGCCAGTGGCGAACGGTCCGTGGCTCGGCCAGCCTTTCATCCGCCGCGGCTTCAGCCCGACGGACGACGGCGCGCTCATCGAAGGCATTCTCACCTATCTCGTCGACCGCCTCTACGACATGCTCGAGCGGATCGAGCGCGCCCAGAACAATGTCACCGTCGTCCGCCTGAAGGGCGTCGTGCAGGGGCGGTGGAACGACGAGCTTCACCCGCGGAGGGCGGCGTCGCAGGACCTTGCGCAGAAATTCGTCGCCGTGATGGAACCGTCGGTGTGAAACGGGGCGGACCCGGCAGCTTTCCTCATCCGGATTAATCCGCGCTGAGTGCCACCGCTGGCTGGAGGCGCGAGGCGTTTCGGGCCGGCAGGAAGCCGAAGAGCAGACCGGTAAGGAACGAGCAGGCGAAGGCAAGCGCCACGGGGCCGATGGTGAAGCTGACTGGCATGCCGAAGGTCTTGGCAAGCGCACCGGTGCCGAGTCCGGCAGCAACACCGATCGCTCCCCCGATCGCGGAAACGACCAGCGCCTCGACGATGAACTGCACGAGGATGTCGCGTTCGCGCGCACCGGTCGCCATGCGCACGCCGATTTCGCGGGTGCGCTCGCTGACGCTGACGAGCATGATGTTCATGACGCCGATGCCGCCGACGAGCAGCGAAATCGCCGCGACCGACCCCAGGAAGAGCTTCATCGTGTTCGACGTCTCGGTGAAGGCCTCGCGCACCGACGACATGTTGGTGATCTGGGTGTCTTCCTTTTTGTGCCGCTCATTGAGCAGCGCCTGGATGCGATCCTGCGTCAGGTCGATCGCCGATGAGTCCTTCACCTCGACGGTGATCGTGCGGATGTTGCGCTGGCCGAAGATGCGCATGCTGCCCGTCGTCAGCGGCACGAGGACGACGTCATCCTGGTCGTTGCCGCCGGCGCTGGCACCTTTTTCGCTCATCACGCCGATCACCTGGAAGGGAATCTTGTTGACGAGCACATATTGGCCGATCGGGTCGGAGCCGTCCGCAAACAGCGTCTTCACCACGGTCTCGCCAAGGACGGCGACCGGGGCGTAGCTTTCCATGTCGTCGCGGTTGATGAACTCGCCGCGGCCAACGCTCCAGGATTTCGCCGCCGTGAATTGCGGCACCGTGCCGTTCGCCGTCGTCTGGTAGTCTACATTGCCGCGCCTGAGCGTCACCGTGCTCGTCATTTCCGGCACGGCGAAGGCGACGTTCGGCAACTCCTGGATCGCGTCGGCATCGGCCGGCACGAGCGTGACGTTGCTTCCGCCGGCGCTGCCGCGGAAATTGGCCATGCTTGGACGCACGAGGAGAAGATCGGAGCCCATCGAGGAGATGCGGTTCAAGACGGAGTCCTGCGCGCCGGTGCCGATCGCGAGCATGGCGACCACGGATCCGACGCCGATGACGATGCCGAGCAGCGTGAGAATGGTGCGGAATAGATTTGCGCGCAAAGCGCGCATCGCCATCTTCACCGCTTCCGAGATGTCGGCGATGGCGGCAAAGCCTTCGCGCGTGCGCTGGGCGAGTCCGATTGCCGCCTCGGGATTGCTGCGACCTTTCTTCGTCCGATCGGCGATGATGCGGCCGTCGTGGATTTCGATCAGCCGGTCGGCCTGCTCGGCGACCTCGCGCGAATGGGTGATGACGATGACGGTGTGGCCGTTCTCGTTCATCTCGCGCAGAAGCGCCATCACCTCGTCGCCGCTCTGGCTGTCGAGAGCGCCGGTGGGTTCGTCGGCAAGGATCACGCGGCCGCCGTTCATCAGAGCACGGGCGATCGAAACGCGCTGCTGCTGGCCTCCGGAAAGCTGGCTCGGCCGATGGTCGAGCCGTTCGCCGAGTTTCAGCGATTTCAAAAGCTCCTCGGCGCGGTCGTGCCGGTCGCGCGCAGGCATGCCGGCATAGACGGCCGGCACCTCGACGTTCTCCCTGGCGCTTGCGGTCGGGATGAGGTTGTAGGCCTGGAACACGAAGCCAAAGGTGCGGCGGCGCAGCGCCGCAAGCTCGTCACCGTCAAAGCCCGAGACCCGTTCGCCATCGATCAGGTATTCGCCCGAGGTCGGCTGGTCGAGGCAGCCGAGAATGTTCATCAACGTCGACTTGCCGGAACCGGACTGGCCGATGATCGCGACGAACTCGCCGGCTTCGATATCAAGCGAGACATCGTGCAGCACCTCGACGGCGAGATCGCCGTTGAAATAGGTCTTGCTGACGTCCCTGAGCGTGAGGAGCGTGGTCATCTGCGTGCTCAGAACATCGGCGGCATGCGCATGCCGCGCGAACGGTTGTCGCGCGTGCTGTCGCCCGTCGAGGCGGACGCCGTATCGACGACCACGCGGTCGCCTTCCTCAAGGCCGCTGACGATCTCGGCGCTGACGCGGTTGCGGATGCCGACTTCGACATCGCGGCTCTCGGTCGCGCCTGAGGGCGCGACGGCGGTCACCTGCGCCTTGCCTTCGCGGTTCGCATGGATCGCCGCGCTCGGCACCATGAGCACGTCCTTGGCCGCAGCCTCGACGAAGAAAACCTGGGCGCTCATCGACATCATCAGTTCGCCCGTCGGGTTAGGCACGTCGAAGAGGGCGTAGTACAGGACGACGTTGTTTTCCGTGTCCGGCATCGGCTGGATTTGCCGCAATTTGCCGGTGAAGCGTTTGCCGGGCTGGCCGAGCAGGGTGAAATAGGCGTCCATGCCGATCGTCAGCTTGCCGACGTCGGCCTCCGAGACCTGCGCCTTCACCGTCATCGTCGAGAGATCGGCGATGGTGACGATCGTCGGCGTCGTCTGGTTGGCGTTCAAGGTCTGGCCTTCCTTGGCCGGGTTGGCGACGATTGTGCCGGCCATTGGCGCATAGATCTTGGTGTAGCCAAGATCGACCTTGTCGCCGGCCAGGGTCGCCTTCTGCTTGCGGATCTGGGCAGAGATGGCGTCGACGTCGGCGGCGGCCGCCGCATGGTCGGCAACCGCCTGGTCAAGCGTCGATTGCGAGACGCTGTTGGTCGCGACCAGATTGCGCTGGCGCTCGATATTCGCCTGCTTCAGCGCGAGCTGCGCCTTCTTCGAGACGAGCTGCGCCTCGAGACTGGCGAGTTCCGCCTGGTCGATCTCGATGCGGTTTTCGATGGTGGCCGGGTCGATTTCAGCGACGAGCTGATTTTGTTCGACCGTGTCGCCGATCTCCACATGGAGCGATTTCAGCTGGCCGGAAACCTGTGCGCCGGCATCGACGGAATTGATCGCGTCGAGGGTGCCGACAGCGGTGACGCTGTCCTCGATGTCGCCGCGCGTAACGACCTGTGTGATCATCGCGGTGGCCGGCGCGGATCCGTATTGGCTCCAGGCATAATAGCCAGCGCCGAGCACGGCCAGAAGGACGGGCGCGGCGATCCAGAGACGCGAGCGGCGTTTCCGGCGAACCGGCGGCGCGGCTGCCGGGATGACACGCACATTGGCGGGCGCGGGCTTCAGCGCCGTCGCCTCGTCTCTGATCGTCTTCGCTGCTTTGCTCATGGCTTCACCGCTTCGCTGGCGTTCATTGCTTCTCAAAATAGAGATGAACGAGATCGGCGAAAAGCATTGAGATCATTATATTTTTGTAATGTGGGCGAGGCACCGGCCGGCGGCCCGCGCCCGAAATCTCATCTCCACCAACAGCTTAGGCTGCGTCGCCTTTCCGGGCCATGAGCGTCGCGACGTCGGTGACGCAGGCATGGTGGTCGGCGAGCGCGGTAAGTTCGGCGATATGCAGTTCACGCGCCGTGACGACGCCTGCCGGCGAGGGCAGGTCGCGGGTGGCGCAGGCATCGCCCGCGATGGTCCGTGCCCGAGATCGAGCGCGGCACGCGCCGTCGAGGACACTCGATCGGGCAAGGCCAAGGGCGCGCGTGGTGCTCACCGCCGACAAGCTGGAGATCCTCGCCGAGGCAGCGCTCGCGCTCGGCGCCGAGGTGATGCTGCCCGAACTCTCCGTCCGGCAGGATCCGCGCTTCGAGATCGTCGACGAGCCGACGGCCGTGGCCGACCGGCCGGCCTATCTGATGATCCATCCCGAAAGGGGGCGCGTGCCGAGCGTCGCTGCGGTCGCCGCCTTCGTGGAGGCGGCGGTGCGCGGCTGGCGATCGTGAGACCGTAGCAATCCGATGATGAGGCTACTGCGCCTTGCGGCCCGCGCGGCGGATGTAGCGCCCGAAGGCTGCGAGCGTTTCCTCGCTGACGTGGTGCTCGATGCCTTCGGCATCGATGCGGGCGGTGGCCGGGCTGATGCCCAGCGTCAGGAGAAACGACACCACGATCTCGTGACGTGCCTTCGACCTTTCGGCGATTTCCCGTCCGGCAGCGGTCAGGAAAACGCCACGGTATGGCCGCTGGACGATCAGTTCGTCGGCAGCCAGCCGCTTCAGCATTTTCGCCACGGTCGGCTGAGCGACGCCCAGCCTCTGCGCGATTTCGACCTGCCGTGCCTCGCCGCTGTCGTCGATCAGGTCGGCGATCAGTTCGACATAGTCCTCGACGAGTTCGGTCCGCCGGTTGCTCCGGGTCTGGCGGAAGCTTTCGACCTGCGTTTCCGGGTCGATCAGGGGGATCGGGATTTCTTCGGATCGGGCTGTTTGGTCGGACATTGCATGGCTCCTTGCGAAGCATCGTAGGCCTCCGTTGAAATCATAGCAATGGCTAAAATGTCTCACCGCCTGCAACATCCTGCGCATCGAACAGACGCAGTTGATGACTTAGCCGTTGCTATATTTCCTGTATTGTGCTTATTTTGTTGTATCGTACTAACGATGGAGTGCCCGCATGAGCAGATGGGGGCCGTTCGAAATCACCAGACGCGGACTGCTCTGGGGCGGCGTTACGGCCGCCGGCGGAAGCGTGATCAGTGCGAGCGGATCGTCCGTCGCTCAATCTGACCATTTGGCCGACCATTCAGCACATACGGCCGCTTCGCCTCTGCCGCGCCATGGGTCCGCCCACGGCGCGATGATCACCGTCGGTGAGGTCGATGAAACCCGCAATGGCTTCGAGACCGCGAAGCTGCTGACGGAATGGGAGACGGGTACCGTCTCCCGCCTGCCAGACGGCCAGGTCCTTCGTACCTTCGAGGTGGAGGGGGTCGACAAGGAAATCGAAATCGCGCCTGGGATCATGTTCCCGGCGTGGACGTATAATGGCCGCGTGCCTGGCCCCTCGCTCCGGGCGACCGAGGGTGACCGGCTAAGGGTCGTCTTCAGGAACCTCGGTTCGCACCCCCATTCCATGCACTTCCATGGCATTCACGCGGCGCGCGTGGACGGCGTGCCCGGCGCGGGCCTGATCGATCCCGGCGACGAGTTCGTGTACGAGTTCGACGCGCGGCCGTTTGGCTGCCATCTCTACCACTGCCACGCCCTCCCGCTGAAGCGGCACATCCAGAAGGGCATGTACGGCCTTTTTGTCGTCGATCCCGATCCCGCCAGGCATCCGGAACTCGCCGACATTGCCCGGTCCCGCCTTCTCGGTACGCCGGAGAACGCCGAATGGCAGGAATTCGCCATGGTAATGAACGGCTTCGACACCAATTTCGACAGCGAGAACGAAGTCTATGCGGTGAACACGGTCGCGCACGCGTACATGAAGCGGCCGATCAGGATCGTGCGGGAGAGGCCGGTCCGCATCTATCTGGCTAACGTCGTCGAATTCGACCCGATCAACTCGTTCCATCTGCACGCCAATTTCTTCGATTATTTCGACCAGGGAACGACCCTGACGCCGACCCTCAAGACGGTGGACCTGATCACCCAATGCCAGGCGCAACGCGGCATTCTCGAATTTTCATTCAAGGACCACGAGTCCGGCCTCTACATGTTCCATCCGCATCAGTCGGAGTTCACCGAACTCGGCTGGTCTGGCATGTTTGATGTCGTGGAGGCGGTCGCATGAACGAGGTCTCCCGCATAACGGCGGCCGACCCGACCGCCGGTCCGGCGGGGAAGTCCCGTGCGGCGCTTCTGTGGCTCATCCTGCCGATGGCAGCACTCGGTCTCGCCATCGTCTGGCTTGTGGCTACCAATCCCTTGCAGCGCTTCGGCAATGGCGCGCCACCGGTCGAGACCTTGACCTTCGAGCGGACGATTCTTTCGGATGATGGTATCAGCGTCCTCGTGCGCGCCGGAGGTTCCGAGCCGATGACGATTGCCCAGGTCCAGGTCGACGACGCCTATTGGCAGTTCACGCAGGATCCACCAGGGCCGATCAGCCGCGGGGCGACGGCCTGGATTCATTTGCCCTTCCCATGGGTGCTGGGGGAGGCACACGCGATCAACATAGTCACCAACACCGGGGCGACGTTCGAGCACGAAATCGCAGTCGCCGTGCCGACGCCGGCGCACAATGCCGCAAGTCTCCTGTCGCAAGCGTTGCTCGGCGTCTTTGTCGGCCTCGTCCCCGTGGCGATCGGGATGATGTTCTATCCCGCTCTCAGCGGCGTCGGCCGTGACGGCATGAATTTCCTGCTTGCATTGACCGTCGGGTTGCTGGCGTTCCTTCTCGTTGACGCCACGGCGGAAGCATTCGAGCTTGCGGGCGAGTCCGCCGCCATGTTCCAGGGGCAGGCGATGGTCTGGCTTGCGGCCGCCGCCAGCTTCCTCCTGCTGATGGCCGTCGGCCGGCGTCAGGGCGCGCCGAGCGGGATTGCGCTCGCAACCTTCATCGCGCTCGGCATCGGCCTGCATAATCTCGGCGAGGGGCTCGCCATCGGTGCGGCCTTCGCGGCAGGCGCGGCGGGGCTGGGCTCCTTCCTGGTGCTGGGGTTCATGGCGCACAACATCACTGAAGGCATCGGAATTTCGGCGCCGCTGCTGAAGAAGCGGCCGGCTCTTTGGGTCTTTGCGGCCTTGGCTTTGCTCGCCGGAGGACCCGCCGTCGTCGGTCTCTGGATCGGCAGCCTTGCCTACGCGCCGCAATGGTCGGCGCTCGCTCTGGCTATCGGAGCGGGGGCGATACTGCAGGTCATGGTCGAGGTCGGCGCCTATCTGATGCGTTCCGATGGGCGTGGGTCTGCGGCGCTCCTCGCGCCGGCCACGATCGCAGGACTGACCACGGGCGTCGCCTTCATGTACGGGACGGCGATGCTCGTGAAGATCTGATCTCGTCGAGACGTGCGCCGTCTGGTCCAGCGGTTCTGGTTGTTGTCCTTTTCATCTGCCGCATTCATTTCCTCGCAAAATCGCCTTGACGCTCCCGTGCCATCGCATTAGAAGAGTGCGAACCGTACCGTACGGTACTGATGGAGCGATGGCGACGTGCAGGGTGTCTTGGAGAGCAGGGGAGCGAGTGCCGCAAGCGGCCTGACCGAGCGTCAGGGTGCCGTGCTCGAACAGGCGCTGAGACTGCTCGTCGACGGCGGCGAGAAGGCGCTGACGACGGCGGGCATCGCGCGGGCCGCCAATTGCTCCAAGGAAAGCCTCTACAAATGGTTCGGCGATCGCGACGGGCTGCTTTCGGCGATGATCAGCTACCAGGCTAGCAAGGTCAGGACACTCGACGTTTCCGCCGGGGCGCTCGACGCGGAGGGCCTGCGCCGGCATCTTGTCGCCTTTGCCAAGGATCTGCTCGACGTGCTTGCCGGCGACGTGTCGCTGGCGCTGAACCGGCTGGCGATCGGCCAGGCGAGCCGCGAGGGATCGAAGCTCGGCCATATGTTGCAGGAGCGTGGCCGCCGCCAGATCGGCCGGCGCGCCGGCGCGCTGCTTGAAGCGGGCCGCAAGGCGGGGCTTCTTGTCTTCGATGATGCCGAGGAGGCTTACGGCGCGCTTTACGGTCTCGTCGTTTCCGACTGGCATTTGCGGATGCTGCTCGGCGAGGAGCCGGGCGAGATGAAGAAGGGTTTCAGCCGCAGGGCGGAGCGGGCGGTCGACGCCTTTCTTTCGCTCTACGGCAAGAAAGGGTAGCGGCGGGCCTCAAACGGACGCATAAGCCTTTGCGAAGATCTATGGATCTTCCGGGTCGTGCGTTTGGGCCAGCCAGTGGAACAACAGACCAGCAAAGGGAAGGAAAATTCGATGCGCGTCTATTACGATCGTGATGCCGATCTCAACCTGATCAAGTCCAAGAAGGTCGCCATCGTCGGCTATGGCAGCCAGGGTCGCGCTCATGCGCTGAACCTCAAGGACTCCGGCGCCAAGGAAATCCGCATCGCGCTGAAGCCGGGCTCGGCAACGGCAGCCAAGGTCGAAGCCGACGGTCTTCAGGTTCTCTCGGTCGCGGAAGCCGCCAAGTGGGCCGACCTCATCATGATGGCGACGCCGGACGAGCTGCAGGCCGACATCTACAAGGGCGAGATCGCCGACAACATCCGCGACGGCGCAGCGATTGCCTTCGCGCACGGCCTCAACGTCCATTTCGGCCTGATCGAGCCGAAGGCCTCGGTCGACGTCGTCATGATCGCGCCGAAAGGCCCTGGTCATACGGTTCGCGGCGAATATCAGAAGGGCGGCGGCGTTCCCTGCCTCGTTGCCGTTCACCAGAACGCCTCCGGCAATGCGCTTGATCTCGCGCTCTCCTACGCTTGCGGCGTCGGCGGCGGCCGCTCGGGCATCATCGAAACCAACTTCAAGGAAGAGTGCGAAACCGACCTTTTCGGCGAACAGGTCGTCCTTTGCGGCGGGCTGGTCGAACTTATCCGCGCCGGTTTCGAAACGCTGGTCGAAGCTGGCTATGCGCCGGAAATGGCCTATTTCGAGTGCCTGCACGAAGTGAAGCTGATCGTCGACCTGATCTATGAAGGCGGCATCGCCAACATGAACTACTCGATCTCCAACACCGCCGAGTGGGGCGAATACGTCACCGGTCCGCGCATCATCACCGAAGAAACCAAGGCCGAAATGAAGCGCGTCCTCAAGGACATCCAGACTGGCAAGTTCACCTCGGAATGGATGCAGGAGTATCGCTCGGGTGCGGCCCGCTTCAAGGGCATCCGCCGCGTCAACGACGCCCACCAGATTGAGGAAGTCGGCGCAAAGCTGCGCGGCATGATGCCCTGGATCGGCAAGAACAAGCTGGTCGACAAGGCGAAGAACTAAAAACTATCTCTAGGGGAGCTGTAGTGGCTCCCCTAGAGATTCTCGTAAGCGGAACCTAAGGGGGCGCCGTTGTTAAACATCACATCGTTGATCTCGTCCAGGGCATCGTTTAATCTGAACGCAAAACTCAGTGAGCTTGAATAGCTTTCTGTTGAATTTCTCAGATTTGATAACGATCACTGCATCTACTTCTTCGCGGCTGTTTATTGCCCTCGATTCCCAGGGCGATATTAAACGCTCGATCAGATCGAAAATTCGCGAAGTCGCACGCCATGGTGCCCTGACGTGCAACAACAAGCTGGCCCACAAGGGGAGAACTAAGACTTCTCGGCAGAAAACTAAGGAAGCCGGGCTCGCGCTCCGGCTTTCTCGTTTGTGCTGAAGGGAAGCTTCGCTGACGCGGGCGACGAGCCGGCGCCAGAGCCGAAGGGCATCACATGGGATCCTTGCCCTTCATGGCATTTTCCATATGGGACTTGCACTTTGCCTGGTCGTTCGCCGCCATTGCTTCCTTGGCCATGGCAAGCTCTTTCTGCGCCATCTCCTTGCGTCCCGAGTCGGTGATCTGGCCGACATCGGTTTCGAGCTTCGTTAAGCCCGCCTGGTCGCAAGTGATATCGGCCTGTGCAAAGACGGGCGATGCAATAGCCGTGAGCATGGCAGCCGCAACCAACACTTTGTTCAACATGATGGAACCTCCAATGTTCTTGACTGCACTTCGCGTGCAAGTCGTGGAGTTCCAACCATTGTCCTCAAGTTCGGTTCCATCAAGACGCGCCTAAGCGCGGCGATGCGCGTTCGAGATGCAACGAAGAAGCGGTTCGTACTTGCGAACCGTTGAGGCTCAATCGCGATAGAAATTGCGCGGCCATTTGTGCGCGCGCAGTTTCTCGCGCTCATCGGCGGGAAGGCCGCGTCCGTCACCGATCGCGCAGTTGCGTTCGACGTTGCGGACCGACCGCATGCCGGGGATGACGGTCGATACGGCCGGCTGGCTCAGCACGAAGCGGAGCGCCGTCTCGGCGAGCGCGTCGGGGGCGATCGCCAGGTCGTCGACGATCTTGCGGGCGCGCTCCTCGACCTCGCGCTTGCGGTCGCCGCGGAAATAGTTGGCCCTGAAGTCTCCCTCCGGGAAGACTGAGTCGGCGCGGATCTGTCCCGTCAAGCCGCCCTCGTCGAGCGCCACCCGGACGATCATGCCGACATTGTGGCGCTCGCAGGCCGGGAACAGCTTTTCCTCGGGCGTCTGCTCGAAGACGTTGTAGATCACCTGCACGCTGTCGACGACGCCGCTTTCGATGAGGGCGAGAGCGTTTTCCGGCTCGTAATCGTTGATCGACACCCCGAAGAAACGGATCTTGCCGTCGCGCTTCAATCGTTCGACCGCCGAGAGCCAGTCGCCACGGCCGACCCACTCGTCCGACCAGACGTGGAACTGCTGCACGTCGATGGCCTCGACGCCGAGATTCCTGAGGCTCGCCTCGGTGCAGGCGATGACGTGGTCGGCGGGAAAGCCATCCTCGACCGGCGTTCCCGGGCGGGCAGGCCATATCCTGTTTTTCGGTGGGATTTTGGTTGCGACGTGGATCGTCTCCGAGCGTTCCTTCAAGAGCTTGCCGACCAGCCTTTCGCTGTGGCCCTCACCATAGCCGAGCGCCGTGTCGACGAAGGTGAGGCCGAGGTCGATCGCCCGGTTGAGCGCGCGGGCCGACTCCTCGTCGTCGGCGCCCCGCCAGCCGCTGTTGCCGATGCCCCAGGCACCGTATCCGATTTCGGAAACGCTGAGGCCGGTGCGGCCGAGAGTTCTGTAGTGCATGGCTTGTCTCGCAGGTGGGATTGAACGGGTCGATCCGGGACGATCGGTCTTGAAAGGTCGCCTTCTACCTAGGCGTTGGTCACGGGAAGTCAAACAAGACGGAGGCGCCGCATGGGATAGGGACTAGTTCCTGTCGACCGGCTTCGAGCGCATGCGCGAGACGGTTTCGCGCTCGGCGCGCTTGCAGCGCATCGGCGGCAGGCCGCGGTCCATCAGGTCCATGTCCTCAAGCACCATGTCCCCCATGCGCTTGAAGGCGACGTCGAGGGCGCCGGCCCGATGCGCGGAGCGCAGAAAACCGGGTAGCGTGCGGACGGGATGATCGAGGCCAAGCGGCTCCTCCGGAAAGACATCGCTGGCAGCGACGATGTGCTTGCGGCGCACGGCCTCCATCAACGCCTCGAAATCCACGACGCCGGCCCGGCTGAGCAGGATGAAGGCGGCGCCTTTGCGCATCTTCCCGAAGGCATCGGCGCTCAAGAAACCCTGGTTCTCGCTGGTGACCGAGGCGACGACGAATACGAAGTCGCTTCCGGCGAGAACCTCGTCCAACGAGGCCGGCTCGACGCCGTGCTCGATCAGCATCGAGGGCGGCAGCCACGGGTCGAAGACCCGTGTGCGGGTGCGGAAGCCCGAGAGCAGGCGGTTCAACGCCTTGCCGAGGTCGCCGAAGCCGATGATGCCGACGTCGGCGCCGGAGATGAGCCGTGCTGTGCGGTTGCCGTCGCCGCCCCACAATTCCTTGCCTTCGCGGAAGGCTAGATCCGCATCGACGACATCGCGCGCGAGATTGATCGCCATGGCAAGGCCAAGCTCGGCCACGGGCTCGGCAAAGACCGCGCCGGTCGTCACCACATGGACGCCGCGCTCGAACAGCGTCTCATAGGGCATGTTGTTGATCAGATTGGTCTCGACATTGAAGACGCAACGGAGCGACCGCATCCTGGCCAGCAGCGCATCCGAAATCGGCGGCTGGCCGATGATGTAGCGGGCGTCGGCCAAAGTCTCGTCGGGCAGTGCGGCAATGCCGCTGTCGGTCGTCTCGACGATCCGGTAGCCGGCGCGAAGCCGGGCGAGCGAAGGCGGGGTGAAAATCAGCTCGAGCGTACGCGGTTCCGGCACGCTGATCACCAGCGGCTGCGAATTGTCGGACATGGCTTCTTCCCTCCCGGTCGGCTCCTTCCGATGCATTCGGTACATGTACCGCTGACGGAGAGGTTGTACGCCAAATTAAACGATTTACAACAGCGAAAAATCGATTTATCGCTTGATATGCGACACTCGGCAGACTGCTTGCTCTCGGGAGGAGAGGATGGTTCATCGGGAAGCGCATGCGCGGCGACCGTCGATCCACGACGTGGCCAATAGCGCCGGCGTCTCTGCCGCGACGGTGTCGAAAGTCCTGCAGGGTGTCTCGACGGTGAAGCCAGAGAACGTCCAGCGCGTGTTCGACGCGGTGGAACTGCTCGGTTATCGCATCGATCCGCTCGCCTCGGACCTGAGGCGGGCCAAGCGCCGCATCATCGGGGCGATCGTTCCGGAATTCGAAAGCGAATTCTTCGGCTCCATGATCACGCAGCTGGAACGGCTGGCCGAGCAGCGCGGCTATGCGCTCGTCGCGGCGTCGAGCCGGGAGTCTGAAGCGCGTGAAAAAGAAATCCTCGCCCGCATGCATGACTGGCGCGTCTCCGGCGTGGTGCTGGCGCCGGTGCGCAACGAGCACGGGCCGGCGGCGGGCTTCATGAAGAAGTACGGCATGACCGGCGTGCTGATCGACCGGGTACTCGCAGACGATGCCTTCGACACGTTATCGGCCGATAGTGGCTCGGCGAGCGCCGAGGTGGCCCGCGAACTCGTCGAGAGAGGCCACCGCCATATCCTCGTGCTCGGTCTCGGCGAGCAGGCGGCGACGGTGCGCGCCCGACTGGAGAGCTTTCGCGAGCGCGCGCTGCAACTCGCCCCGGATACCCGCGTCGACGTGATCCTTTCGGAAAGCGATGTCGAACCGCTTCGATCCGCGCTGCGAGACTATTTCGCCAAGGGCGAGCGCCCGACCGCCGTCTATTCGCTGTTCCTGCGGGGCACGCTGGTCGCACTCAGCGAATTCCGCCGGCGCGGGTGGCACTGCCCGAACGACATTTCGCTTGTCGGCTTCGACGATGCCGAGTGGATGCAGGTGACATGGCCGGCGATCGCTGCGGTCGTTCAGCCCGTCAGACAGATCGCCATCGAGGCGATGGAACTACTGTTTCGCCGGATCGAGGGGGAAGGGGGGCCGCCCACGGCGCGGCTCGAGTCATGCAAGGTCTTGATGCGGGAATCCGTTGGGTCGCCAGGTAGCGGACCGCATTCCGGGGGAGGAAAACGACGATAACCCCGATTGTCGAAGACAGAAGGCAAGCGCCGGATCTGGCTGGACCTCACGGTGCGTGACATCAACTGGAGGAAACGATGCAACCATTTGTCGCAAAGATAAATCGCTTTACTTTGGCATTGGGCGTTGCAATGGCCTTCGCCGCGCCCGCTATCGCCGAAGACGGCGAATACGGCGTCCTGATGAAAACGCTCGCCAATCCGTTCTGGGGCGCCATGAGCCAGGGGGTCGAAGACGGCGCCAAGGAGGCCGGCGTGAAATATTTCCTGCAAGCCGCCGAAAGCGACCAGGCAGCCGAGCCGCAGCTCAACCTTTGCAACACGATGCTGGAACGCAAGCCGGTTGCGATGATCACCGCCGCCATCAACTCGACGAATCTCTTGCCGTGCCTCAAGGCGGCGCAGGACGCCGGCATCAAGGTCGTCGATCTCGACGGCAATCTCGATCAGGCCGTGCTCGACAAGGAGGGCATAAAGATCACCTTCCGCATCGGCTCGGACAATGTCGCGGCGGGCGCGCAGGGCGCCGACTATCTCGTCGAAAAGCTCGGGAAGGACGCCAAGGGGCCGGTGCTGGTGATCGAGGGCCTGTCGGGCAACGTCACCGGGCAGAGGCGCGCGCAAGGATTTGCGGCACGGCTCAAAGAACTGGCGCCCGGCCTCGAGGTCGTCGCCTCGCTCCCCGGCGACTGGGACCGCGGCAAGGCGGCCTCGATCACCAACGACATCCTGACGCGCAACCCGGACCTCGTCGGCATCTTCGCCGCCAATGACGGCATGGCGCTCGGGGCCGTCGAGGCGGTCTATGCCGCCGGCAAAGGCGACCAGGTGACGATCATCGGCGTCGACGGCAATTCCGATGCGGTGAAGTCGATCAAGGACGGCAGGCTCAACGCCTCGGTCGCCCAGCTTCCCTATCTCGTTGGAAAACAGGCAGTCGAAAACGTCAAGAAGGCGATCGCCGGCGAAAGCGTCACGGCCGATATCGCCGTGCCCACGCTGGTGCTCACCAAGGACGTGCTCGATGCCGGCAAGGAGCCGATGCTTCAATACGTCAAGTGAGCTTTACCGAACCCGGCTGGCGCGCAATCCTGCGCCAGCCGGACTTTCAAGTGTTACAGGGACCTTTGTGCGTCTGGAAAGACGCCCGGCGCTGTAGAGGTGGAAATCATGGCACATGAAACGGCGCAGCCTGGCCTCTGGGCGCGGGCGCAACGAACGTCGGTCGAACAACTGCACATACGGCTGGAATCCTTCATCGTCCTGATCGTGCTCAGCGCCGTCATGGCCGTCCTGTCGCCGTTCTTCCTGTCGCTCAGCAATTTCCTGAACATCCTGCTTGCCACCTCGACGATCGGCGTGCTGGCGATCGCTGCGACCTACGTCATCGGGTCCGGCGGGCTGGATCTGTCGCTCGGATCAGTGATGGGGCTTTCCGGCGTGGCAGGCGCTTATGTCGCCGTCAATCTCGGCGCGCCATCGCCCGTGGGGCTTGCCGCCTGTATCCTGGCGGGGGCGGCCGCCGGCTACGTCAATGGTCAACTGATCACGCGCGCTTTCGTCCCGGCCTTCATCGTGACGCTCGGCATGCTGGGGCTGGCGCGCGGGCTGGCGCTCGTCATTTCCGATGGCCGGGTGATCTATGGCCTGCCGGCCGTGATGGTCTATGTCGGCCAGGGGCGGCCGCTCGGCATTCCGATGCCGGTGATCATTTTCGTTATCACGGCGATCATCGCCCATTGCGTGCTCGCCTATTCGAAATTCGGGCGGCACACCATGGCGCTCGGGGACTCCGAAAGTGCCGCGCGCGCCGCGGGCATCCGCGTCGAGCGGCACAGGCGCATCCTCTACACGCTTTCCGGCGCGCTCGCCGGGCTTGCCGGCATGCTGTTCATGGCGCGCATCAACTCCGGCGATCCGACGGCAGGCCTCAATTACGAATTGACCGCGATCACCGCCGCCATCATCGGCGGCACCAATCTCTTCGGCGGCCGCGGATCGATCCTCGGCACCATGATCGGCGCGCTGATCATGGGCGTGCTGCAGAACGGGCTTAACCTGCTCGCCGTGCAATCCTACTACCAGCAGATGGCGATCGGCGCCGTGCTGATCCTCGCGGTGTTCATCGACCAATATCAGGTGCGCAAGGAGAGCCGCGTATGACCCTTCTGACCCTCTCCGGCATCCGCAAGAGTTTTGGTGCAGTCGACGTGCTGCATGGCGTCGATCTTTCCGTCGACAGGGGCGAGGTGGTCGGTCTCGTCGGCGACAACGGCGCCGGCAAGTCGACGCTGATGAAGACGATTACCGGCATCTACCGGGCCGACGCCGGCTCGATCGAGTTCGACGGCACGGACGTGCTGCCGCTCGACCCCGGTGCGCGCCGCGAACTCGGCATCGAGATGATCTATCAAGACCTGTCGCTGGCCAAGCAGCAGGACGTCGCGAGCAACATCTTCCTCGGACGCGAACCGACCCGGAAACTGTTCGGGCTGTTTCCCGGTTTCATCGACAAGGCCAGAATGGACCGCGAGGCTGCAAGCATGATCGCGCGGCTCGGCGCCCACCTGCCGTCGATAAACCGGTCGGTCGGCTCCTTTTCGGGCGGCCAGCAGCAGACCGTGGCGATTGCCCGGGCGCTCACCTTCAATCCGAAGCTCGTCATCATGGACGAGCCGACCGCCGCGCTCGCGGTGCGCGAAGTGCAGGGCGTACTCGATCTCATCCGCCGGCTGAAATCGGAAGGCATCGCCGTGATCCTGATCTCGCACCGCCTGAACGACGTGCTTGCGGTCACGGACCGAATCGTCGTCTTGCGTCACGGGCGGGCCGACGCCAACCTTGCCACCGCCAGAACCAACATGAGCGAGGTCGTCAGCCGCATCGTCGGCGGCGGCGACCTTTCGGCTGCGGCCATGCACGAACAACGAGGCTGACTTTATGAACATCTTCGGACTGCACACTTTCGCGATCGCGCCGGTCTGGGATCTCGCGCGCATCGAGCCGCAAATGGATCGCCTCAAGGAACTCGGCATCGGGCTCCTGGAAATTCCGCTGCTGAGGCCGAGGGAAATCAATACCCGGCGAACGCGGGCCTTTGCCAGCCATTACGGCGTCGAGCTCATACCCTCGCTAGGGCTGCCGCGGGCGCTCGATATCGTTGCACAACCGCAGGACGGGCTCGACTTCCTGGAGCCCGCCTTCCAGGTCTGCGAGGAAGTGGGCAGCTTCGGGCTTGCGGGCGTCACCTATGGCTCGATCGGCAAGACCACGGGCCGCGCCGCGACGACCAGAGAGATCGACGGCATGTGCCGGTTTCTCGAGCGAGCGGCGAAGGCGGCAAGGTCGCACGGCCTGAAGCTCGGCATCGAGCCCTGCAACCGCTACGAGACTCACCTCATCAACCGTGGCATCGACGCCGCGCGGATCATCGAGCGGATCGGCGCCGAAAATATCTTCATCCATCTCGACACCTACCACATGCACATCGAGGAGGAGAGTTTTTCCGCCGGGTTCGAAGCGGCGGCGCCCTATCTTGGTTATGTCCATGTCTCCGAGGCCAATCGCGGCGTGCCCGGGCGCGGCATGCTGAACTGGCAGGCCTGCATGAAGGCGATCGCCGACATCGGCTACGAAGGCCCGATCACGCTCGAAAGCATGAACCATGTCGACCAGGACATCGCGGGAGGGCTGGCAATCTGGCGACCGGTTGCCGAGGACCCGCGCGACGTCATCGAGGTCGGCTTGCCGTTCCTGCGCGAGGCGGCCCATGCGGCGGGCCTGCAATTGGGCTGAAGACACAAACAGGCCGACGCTCGGCGGGCACTATGCCGTCGTTTGCGTCCGTGCGCTGCCCGCCCCATCCTCAAACCATGAACGGCCGACGGTCCTGAGGATCGTCGGGTTTCAAAGATTTTTTCAGCAACCCCGGTCCCGGGCACGACTTCAAAAAGACGATTGCTACGTTACCTACTATAGCGTCCAGTAGCGTTGCCCGACGGGAAGACGAACGATGAGTGCCGGTCCTTGGAGCGAGTGTGTTGTTGTGAGGTCTGGCGACGGCACGTTGGTGTTTGTGTCGACCACAAGCGAGGCTCTCGCAATGCTGCAGGAGGCTTGGCCACGACGGAAAGGACCCGCCTATAACGCTGCTGTTAGCGCATGCGAGGAGGTGCTGAGCGGCCATCTGGCGCCTTATGTCGCCCGGATCGCATTTCTGGATGCCTCCCGGGAGGCGGGCATCGCCGTTGCACCGTAGCCGCCGGGTCAGCGAAGCCGATTTTGCGCTTCGGTGTATCGGAAAGATTTGAGTATGTTCGGCATTTCCTGCATCCTTTCCTCCTTTCAGACCAATCCGTCAGGCAGAATGGATGAGTCCGGGGCATAGACTCAGCTGCGACGGCTCGAATGGTTTCGTTTCTCCCGCAACAGGTGGAGGCCCAAATGCGCGCCGATGAAATCATGACGATAAACGTGGCCACGATCAGCACGGCAAGCAGCGTACGTCACGCGATCGAAACCATGGTGACGAAGGGGCTGAGTGGTCTCCCTGTCATCGATGACGATGGCGCGGTCGCGGGCATGCTGACGGAAGGCGATCTCTTGCGACGGATCGAGCTTGGAACCGGGCGAGGCAGCGCGGCGGCTGAGAGCGCCCTTGTCGATCTCGACCGCTACATCCGCAGCAACAGTTGGCGCATCAGCGATCTGATGTCGACCGAGGTTGTCACGGTCGGCCGGGACGCCCCGATCGGCGCTGTTGCCGAACTGATGTTCAAGCACGAGATAAAGCGCGTGCCGGTCGTGCAAAATGGCGTTCTGGTCGGCATCATCAGCCGCGTCGACCTGTTGCGTGCGATCGTCGACGTTCCGGGTGAGGGTACGGTCAGGGGTGACGAGGCGCTCGCCGTGGCGATCCGCGCGCGCCTTCGCTCCGACCTCGGCTTCGATCCGGAGAGAATAAAGGTCTCCGTGGAAGCCTGCCACGCCGTGCTTGAAGGCAAGGTGAGGAGCGAGTTGGAGCGTCGCGCCATCAAGGTGCTGATGGAGAATATCAAGGGCGTCGAAAGCTATGTCGACAGGCTCGTCGTTGATTCTCAGGCGAGCTAGTGGAGCGAAACGCAACTTTTGGCCGAAGCCCTTGGTGCGTAGTTAAGCCCGAGAACCGGCGCGACCGATCAACGATAAGTTGACTGCGCGGAGGAAGCTGGTGCATCCTGCCGGCCGTCAAGACATGCCGGCGTAGTATTCCGGGTCGCGTCGACCCGCAGATAGATCAAGTGCGTGCACATTGGGTAGATCGCGTTAGGCATGGCGCGGCGCTGTAGATTTCGACTCATAAGCATTCATTCACAATCGGCCGCAGCATTCGGGGAATCTGTTCGGAGGACACTGTGAAGAGAAGCACGAAATTCCGCGTGGCTGCCTTCGCAGCCATGCTCGCCGCAACTGTTGCTCTGCCTGCTGAGGCAGCCGACCTGGTGATCGCCATGCCCAATTGGCCGTCAGGACAGGCAACGGCCAACATCCTCAAGCTCAGCATCGCCAAGAAGTTCGGGCTCGATGCGGAAGTGCGTGAACTCGGGACGATCAACGCCTTTGTCGGGCTCGACAAGGGCGAGGTGGACATCCAGCCCGAGGTATGGCGGCCGAACTTCGAGGATCTCATCAAGAAATACGTGACCGACAAGGGCGCCGTCGTCTTGAGTGGGCGCGCCGTGCCGGCCTGGCAGGGCCTTTGCGCGACGTCCGAGGCGGCCGCCGCCGGACTCAAGACGATCGCCGACCTCAGCGACCCGGCAAAGACCGCGGTGCTCGACACCGACGGGGACGGACGCGGCGAAGTTTGGATCGGCGCGCCGACTTGGCTTTCGACAGGAATAGAGCGGGTGAGGGCGAACAGCTACGGCTATGCCGCGAACCTCACGCTCGTCGAGGCCGAAGAGGACGTGGCGATGGCGGCGGTCGATGCGGCGGTCGCGACCGCGCGGCCGATGGTGTTCTATTGTTACGCGCCGCATCACGTCTTCGAGCTGCACAAGCTCGCACGCATCGAGGAGCCGGCGCATGACCCGGCGAAATGGAAGATCGTGCCCGCGGACGATCCGTTATGGGTCACCAAGTCGAGCGCGGCAACCGCCTGGGACATGGCGCATTTCCACATCGCCTATGCCACCGCCTTCGGCGAGAAGCATCCGGACGTCGCGAAGTTCCTCGAGCAGGTGGATTTCTCGCCGGAAGAGGTGACGGCGATGAGCTATGCGCTGGAGGTGGAGCGCCAGGCGCCTCCCGACTACGCAAAGAAATGGGTCGACGGCAACGCAGCACGCATAGACGGGTGGGCAAAGCAATGACGATGATCCGGGACGGCCTTGAGGCCGAGGTAAAACGTGGCGGGAGGATGCGGAAAATCGGCTTGGTCATGCTTGCCGCCGGCCTCTGCCTCGGGCCGCTGGCGGCGCTCGCCGCGACGCAGATCTACGACGCCCGTATGAAGAAATGGGTCGACTACGACAAGCGCAAGGCACGGCAGTATTTTGCGCGCAACAAGCAGGTACCGGAGGCCTTTCGCCGGCAGGTCGTGCCGTTCCGCACCGCCGAGCCGCCGGGCACGATCATCATCGATGGCAACCAGCATTTTCTCTATCTCGTCCAGCCCGGTGGCCAGGCGATCCGCTACGGCATCGGTGTCGGGCGCGAGGGCTTCGGCTGGGCGGGCATCGTTCGCGTCGGGCGTACGGCCGAGTGGCCGACCTGGACGCCGCCGCCCGAGATGGTGGCGCGCGACCCGAACGCGGCGAAATGGGCAGCCGGCATGCCGGGTGGACCGGACAATCCGCTCGGGGCGAGGGCGCTCTATCTCTATGAGGGCGAGAACGACACGATCTACCGCATTCATGGCACGGTGGAGCCCTGGACGATCGGCCTCGACGTTTCCTCCGGCTGCATCCGGATGAACAATGACGACATTATCGATCTGCATTCTCGCGTGAAAATCGGCGCGAAAGTCATCGTGCTGATGCAGGGGGCGGCGCTCTACAAGGGCGTTTGAAATGGCCATCGAAGGCGACATCTGGAGGTGAGAATTTGTCGACGACCAGTTTGAACGCATATTCGATCGCGCGCTGCGCATTTGTTGTCGCCGGCGTCTCGCTTCTTGGCGGATGCCAGTCATCGGCGCCCGAGCCGCAGAACATGGCCCGCACAAGCCTGCAAACTGCGCCCGCCGACCTGCAACTCATCTGCGCCAATGCGGTTGTCGCTCAAGCCAGCGGCGCCAGGGTTCTGCCGATGAGTTCGCGCCAGCTCGATGCGACGACCTACGCCGTTGATGTCGATGCCGGCGGGCGCAAGTTCAACTGCGTCGTCGACAGCAGCGGCAGCATCAAATCGGTGCAGCCGGCCTAAAGTCCCCTAACGCGATGGTCGAAAAAATCGGGATGCAGATGAAGCCGCATCCATGAGCAACGATAGGCTGGAACTACTTCTTCTGCACGCGCTGCCGCTTGATGGCTCGATGTGGGAAGGGCAGATGCATCTTCTGCCGGGCTCCACTCATGCGCCGACGCTCTATTCTTTGGGCAATAGTATTGAGGCGTGGCCAGCTGAGGCGCTGAAGTCGGTTCGCGGTAACCGCCTGATCGTCGTTGGCTGCTGGGTTGGAGGGTCTTGCGCTCTCGAGATTGCCGCACTCGCGCCGGATAGGATAGCCGCACTGGTTCTAATCGGGACGAAAGCCCGCCACGGGCCGGAGCCAGCGCTCCACGTATCCGTTTGGAACTGCTTGGAGACGAGGGATTGGAGGCCGCATGGGATGCCTATTGGGGTCCGCTGTTTGCTGGATCGACCAGCCGCCAGGGTGATCGGCGCTGCAAAAGCCACTACGCTTCGCCAGCCACCGCACGACGTTGCGCAGGGCGTGACGGTGTTCCACAGGCGACCGAGCAGAGAGCAAGTTTTAATGAACTTGCCTCGGCCGATCGTGATCGTGACTGGCGAAGATGACCGTGCGCCAGGCACTGAGACCAGTTCCATGCAAGCAGCGCAGGCGCGACACGGACGCCTGAAAGTCGTCCGAAATTGCGGCCATTACGTTCCGCTGGAACAGCCGGAATTCCTTAACGCGGTGCTGCAAGAGGTGATAGGTGAGCAACAACGCTCCTCTCCAGAGCAGTTATCTTCGTTGACTTGATCTCTTGGACACAAGCTCAGAACATATCGCGGCTGCGGCTTCGTTGGCTTTAAATTGTTCGGCGAGTTTCGTCGAAGGTGCATCAGAGCCGTCGTGTAGGACTCACCTGTGTTAGCCGCGCGGGCGAGGGAAGTACTCCACATTTAAGTTTGGGCCAAAAACTGTTGTGCGTTGCAGAATAGCGTTGTGCAACGCAGGAATAGCAGTCACATCTTGCGGGTATTCTGAAATAATAGTCTGCATCTCTTCTTTCTCTGGAAACCAATCCGTGTTGTGATGTTCTGGTTGGTAGGGAGGAAGCGTAATGACGACGATTCTGCAGCACTTCGCCCTCTTCGATTTCCTGATCCTGGCTGCGATCTGTGTCCTGCTGATCTGCAGCTACTGGGACGAGGGCGAGGCCTGAGCGGCGCAGTCGGACTGAGAAGCCTTTGCGCACCGAGCGCGGTCCGGCCTTCTTTACTTTTGTTCTACTGAAATTGATTTCGTAGCCGACACATGCAGCCAGCGGGTCGGCTCTCCGTCGTAGCCGCCGCCATCCGCTACGCGAATCCCGACGTTGGTCCAGCCATTGTTGAACTGTCGCATCAACCATTCCCGCGAAGGATAATTGTAATAGCGCCCGAAGCGATCGTGGCCTTCGCCGTTTCCTGCCTTGAAGCTGGCATGAAGTATCCCGCTGCCTCTCAGGGCGCGCAGGATGCGGCTGAGGACGCTGGAAAGATCGGCACGCGGGACATGCAGGAGGCATGCTTCCGCCCAGACCGCGTCGAAGACGTCGTGCCATCCGATCTCATCGAACCGGACGACCTCGACCGGCCGCCCGAGCAGACGCTCCGCCTCCGCTGCAAGCTCCGGCGAGCCGTCGGTTGGGGTCACATCGAATCCCCTGGCGAGCATGTCGGCGCTGTCCTGTCCGCCGCCGCAGCCGAGCTCGAGAATCCTGGCGCCGGGTTTAAGTCCGGCGAGGAATCGATCGAGGCGTGCCGCTGGCGCCTTGCGCTCCCGATTTGCGTAGGTTGCTGCGTTGTCGCGGTAGAAGGCATTCGTCTCGTCGCTGAGCGGCGGCATCTCACTTCCTTCAAAGAACGTGATGCGTGTCTGATAAGGCGCGCCGTGAGTTCGGACAAGCGCCGAGGGGGAGGCGCGCGGGTGACGGAGGCTAGCGCGCGCTCAGCAGCGCATTGAACGTTTTCAGATCGACGTTTCCGCCGCTCAGGACAACGCCTCCCCTTGCACCGGGGCAGGGCAGTGCACCCTGCAATATGGCTGCTGCCGCCAGGCAACCGGTCGGTTCCACGATGATCTTCATGCGTTCGGCGAAGAAGCGCATGGTCTCGACCAGTTGGGCATCTGAAACCGTTACGATCTCGTCGACCGTGTGCTTCAGGATGGCGAAGTTGCGCTCGCCGATATGGGTGACGATCGCACCGTCGGCGATGGATTTCGGCGCCGGGATATGCACGACCTCGCCTTTCCTCAATGACTGCTGGCCGTCATTGCCCGCCTCCGGCTCGACACCGACGATCCTGCAGGCGGGTGAGAGCGCGCGGGCGCTGAGCGCGCTGCCGGCGAGCAGGCCGCCTCCGCCGAGCGGCACGACGAGCAGGTCGAGCTCTCCGACGTCCTCGATCAGTTCCAGAGCGGCTGTACCCTGTCCCGCAATCACATCCGGATGATCAAAGGGCGGGATCAGCGTTGCGCCGCGCTCGGCGGCGAGGCGTTGGCTGATTTGCTCGCGATCCTCGGTGTAGCGGTCATAGAAATGGATCTCGGCACCATAGGCCTTCGTCGCCGCGATCTTTATTTCCGGCGCGTCCGTCGGCATGACGATCGTTGCCGGAACGCCCTGAAGTTTTGCCGCATAGGCGAGCGCCTGGGCGTGGTTGCCGGAGGAGAAGGCGACGACACCGCTTCCCCGGGAAGATTCGTCGAGTGCCGCGACGGCGTTGTAGGCCCCACGGAACTTGAACGCGCCGGCGCGCTGCAAATTCTCCGCCTTGAAGAAGAGAGACGCCGCAGCCATTCCGTCCGCTGTTCGTGACGTCAAAACGGGGGTGCGATGCGCGGCGCCGGAAATGCGCTGCCGTGCCGCTTGAACATCCTCGAACGTTGGAATCCTGAGTGAAGTGGACGCCGCTGACGTGTCGTTCACGCAAACCTCCCTGACTCGGTTTCTAAGGACCGAAGGAGCATAGCGCGCGATATCCGTGGGCGCTATGCGAGGCGTCAATGTCTCACGCTACGTCATGCAAGTAACCATGCGGCAGAAACCCGTTTTGTAAGCCTTGGGCTACGAAAAAAGAACTGATTTAGGTCAATAACGTTGACATAAATTAGCGGACGTGATCCTGTCGCCGGACAATCGACAAAGAAACACGGGACGTCGGAAAGCCGCTTCATCTTCCGCGGTCCCGTTCCCAAGATCTCGAGGAAACCGCCCATGCTGAATTGGGACCATATCTTCGCGACGCGTTCGAGCCGGATGCGCGCCTCCGAAATCCGTGAGCTTTTGAAACTGCTCGATCGTCCCGATATCATCTCCTTCGCCGGCGGCATCCCCGATCCCGAACTCTTCCCCGATGCGGAATTCAAGGCGGCCTATGCCGAGATCTTCGGCGGCCCGGCGGTCAGCGCGGCGCTGCAATATTCGGTAAGTGAAGGTTACCGGCCGCTGCGTGAGTGGCTGGCCAAGCAGATGGCAGCCCTCGGCATTCCGGCAACGGTCGACAACATCTTCATCACCTCCGGCTCGCAGCAGGCGCTCGACTATCTCGGCAAGCTGTTCCTGTCGCCGAAGGATACCGCGCTCGTCACCTGGCCGACCTATCTCGGCGCGCTGCAGGCCTTCAATGCCTATGAGCCGACCTACGACCAGCTGAACCCCGGTGGCAACCGCACGCCCGAGGCTTATCGCCAGCAGGCGGCTGCAGCCGGTGGCCGGGTGAAGTTCGCCTATCTCTCCGCCGACTTCGCCAACCCGACCGGCGAGACGGTGGACCGCGCCGGCCGCGAGCGCGTGCTCGACCTCGCGGAGGAACTCGAAGTCGCGGTGATCGAGGATGCGGCCTATCAGTCGCTGCGCTACGACGGCGAGGCGGTCCCGCCGATCCTGGCGCTGGAAATCGCCCGCAAGGGCGACATCAACAGCGCCCGGACGATCTATTGCGGCAGCTTCTCCAAGACGCTGGCGCCGGGCCTTCGTGTCGGCTGGGTCTGCGCCTCCGAAGCGGTGATCCGCAAGCTGGTGCTGATGAAGCAGGCGGCGGACCTGCATTCCTCGACCATCAACCAGATGGCGATCTGCACTGTTGCCGAACGCGGCTTCGACGAGCAGGTGGCGAAGATCCATAAGGTCTACAAGCATCGCCGCAGCGCCATGCTGGCCGCACTTGAAAAATACATGCCGGCAGGGGTGACCTGGACCAAGCCGGAAGGTGGCATGTTCGTCTGGGTGACGCTGCCGAAGGGCACGGACGGTGCCGAGCTGCTGGCGAAGTCGATCCAGACGGCGAAGGTCGCCTTCGTCCCCGGCCGTGCCTTCTTCGCCGATGGTTCCGGCGAAAACACGCTGCGCCTGAGCTTCTCCTGTGCCAACGACAAGATGATCGAGGAGGGCATCCGCCGGCTCGGCGACCTGATCCGCGGCGAAGTAGCCGAGGCGGCCTGAGCTCGAAAGACAGGGCAAGCATTTCGAGGAGGCCCGGCGGAAACGCCGGGCCCTTCCTGTTTATCGGCAGAACTGTTCCGCGCTCGGTCGAGCAGGGGCCCGGAGTCTCTTTCTCAGTTGCCAGCAACGGTGTTTGGCGGCAAACTTGTGGGCAGCCCATGTTTCTCGCATGACGAGAGAGGGGCTGTCATCGTTTCCGATTCATAAGCGTTGTGCAGTAACCGAAAGGGGGGAGGACTGCCATGACCGATCGAAGCGAACTCGAAAGCATGATGCACGCGATCTACCAGGCGAGGGCCGACAACGACCTCGACGCGTTGATGGCCCATGTACACCCCGCGTGCAGCTTCCGCATCGCCGGGAGCGATCGGCTCGGCCCGATGGCCCAGAAGGTCGAAGGCGAGGAGGCCGTGCGCCTCAACTTCAAGGCATTGATGGACGCTTGGGATCTTTCCAAGGTGGGAACACTTGCTCTTCACATCGATGGCGAGACGGTTTTGGCTCATCGCGCCGGCGAGGTCCGGTTTGTTCCGAGCGATGCCCGCTTCGAAACCGAGTTTATTGACAAGGTCACCTTCAGGGACGGGCTGATGGTGGAGATCATGGAGTTCGTCGACACGCTGCAACTGATGGAGGTGGCCACGCCGCTCGACTCCACGATGCAGCTTGCGGGCATCGCGGTGTCAGGGCAAGCGGGCGCGTAGCACGGCCACGGCGGTTTCGTCGCCACCGAATCGCCGAACCTGATCCGTGCGGCGGGCCGCTCTCTACTGCATGATTCCTCGAATCGGCATCGATCGAAGGACAAAACCATGCAGGAACTCAAAGCTCTACAGCGAGCTTTGCGCCCGATAAGACGCGCGGGCGGTGTGGAAACACTGTTTTTCTGAGCGCCTGGAAAACGCGCCCGCGACCGCGGGCGTCGCACATGCAGATGGCGCTACATTTCTCTTCGTCAGCGGCATTAAGCCGGGCGTGGCTAAAGGAGAATTGCCTTTCTGCCCCGAGCCTGGCAGGGCCTGCCAGACCGCTGCGTTTCTTGCGTTTCTAGCGCGCCGACCTTTTGTGTTTTGAGGGGCGTGATGATTGGGCCAATCAATCATTGGTTGTTCTCTGGCGGCGTGGCGCTGACGGCTGCCTGCACAGCAATTATCCGGTTTCTCCGAGTTGCATGAGAGCCACAAGCGTGCAGGTGCGTGCGCAAACTTCAGAAAGAATTGAAAAAAGCCCCACATTGCCGCCTCATTTTCGGTCAGGATCACCCCGCGACGACGTGCTGCGTTGCGGCGGAAAATGCTGCGTCGCATCAAATTCACCTTTCGCTTCCAGATCTGTTCATGTCATGAATGACTGGGGCGCCTGATTGAAATGCAACCAGCGGTATGAGCATGCAAGCGACTCCAGGAACCTTTCGCCCGGACATCGAAGGACTGCGCGCCTTGGCGGTTTCCGGTGTCGTCGCCTTTCATTTCGGCATGACCGGTCTGCCCGGCGGCTTCGTCGGCGTCGATATCTTCTTCGTCATTTCCGGGTACCTGATCACCCGCCATCTGCAGCAGGAGATTGCCAGGAGCGGCACAGTCAATCTCTGGCGCTTTTACGGCCGGCGCGCCCGCCGCCTGCTTCCGGCGTCCTTGTTCGTCATCCTGGTAACGCTGCTTTTCGGCTACTTCATTCTCTCGCCGTCCGAGCAGCAGTTCTATTCGAAAGGATCGCTGTTTGCTTCGTCCTATATGATTAATCTCTGGCTGATCCGCTGGACAGTCGATTATTTTGCGTCGGACGCATCGAACAACCCCTTCATCCATTACTGGTCTCTCTCGGTCGAGGAGCAATTCTATCTCGTCTGGCCTGCGCTCCTCCTGGTCCTCGCGCGGTTTCGTCCCGGCAAGCGCGGTCTGTTCCTCCTGCTCGCCGCAGTGGCCGCGGTTTCCTTTGTACTTAGCTGGCGGGTGACTGCGATTGCTCAGCCCTGGGCGTTCTATTTCTCGCCGCTCAGAGCTTGGGAATTTGCCGCCGGTGGCCTCACTTCGATGGCGGTCTCGCAGGAGTGGGCACGGCGGTTCCGCTTTTCCCCGGCGCTCGGCTGGATGGGACTCGCCTTGATCGCGGCCGCGTATCTGACCGTCACGGAGGATATTCCGTTTCCGGGCTCGATTGCTCTGGTGCCGGTGCTGGGCACGGTGATGGTGCTTCTCAGCGGCGCGCATGAAAGCCGCATGGGACCTAGGTCGGTTCTCGCCCTTCAGCCGTTCCAGGAGATCGGAAAGCTCTCCTATTCCCTCTATCTCTGGCACTGGCCGGTCATCGTCTATGCGGGGATCGTCGAGCCGGACCTGACCATCGCCCATCGGCTCCTGTGTCTGGCGCTCACACTCGTCCTCTCGCTGCTGAGTTACCATTTCATCGAAAATCCGGTACGCCACAGCGGCTGGCTGGCGGCCAAGACCAGCCGGTCGCTGGGGCTCGCGGCGATGCTGACAGCGACGGGGGCGACGGTCGCCTATGGAAGTGCGGCGCTCGCGAGCTTCAACCTCGATTCCGAGCAACGGCAGGTCCTCAAAAGCGCCGAGCGAAAATCGGCGGCGCGGGAGTTCGATTCGGCCTGCGTGCTCGAAAGGGACGAGGTGGCGCCAAGGGCCTGCGAATTCGGCGCCGCAAAGCCGAAGAAGACCATCGTTCTCTTCGGCGATTCCCATGCCGACCATTGGTCGACGCCGCTCAAGCGAATTGCCGAGAACAACGGCTGGCGGCTCGTCACCTATCTGAAGTCGTCATGCCCAGCGGCAAGTGTCACGACCTGGAACTCGGTGTTGGCGCGGAGCTACAGCGAGTGCGACCAGTGGAGGAAGCAGGTGTTCGGTGAGATCGCCTCGCTGAAGCCGGATGTCGTGATCCTTTCGCAATATTCCTCCAGCTATGTCCGAAACGACATCAATTATATATCCAGCTATCAGATCGACGTTGGCGACTGGGCCAAGGGCATCAAGCGGACTGTCGAGAAACTGAAAAACACCGGCAGTGACGTCGTCGTGCTCCGGGACGGGCCGCTGCACAAATCCTATCTCGACAAATGCGTCGCGCGCGCCCTGTGGCAGGACGACAGTCCCAGCGTTTGCGACACACCGCGCAGCGAGGCCGTGGAGGAGACGATTCCGGCGGCGGAGCGAAAGGTCGTTTCGGAAGTGGGGCATGCGTCCTACGTCGATGTCGTCCACCTGTTCTGCAACAAAACCACTTGCCCCGCGGTGATCGATGGCAAGCTGACCTTCCGTGATCGTCATCACATCGCCACGCCCTATGCGGAATCGCTTGCGGCTCCGCTGCAGCGCGCGATCTTCGGCGAGACGATCGTCGGGGCGGTCAGGACGGAGTAGGGGCTGCGGCCGCTCCATTGAGGAGAGTACTGAGCGGGAGCCGGCTGCGTGCTGGTATCGTGCGCGCGTAGTCTAAAATCCCGGTTTGGCGCCTTCTTCCTCGCTGATCCGGCCATCGACGAGATGGATTTGCCGATGCATGCGGGCGGCCATGTCGAGGTCATGCGTGACGGCGACGACCGTTTTGCCGCGCTCGTTGACGAGCGCTTCCAGGATTGCAAACACCTGCTCCGAACTTTTGCTGTCGAGGCTGCCGGTCGGCTCGTCGGCGAGGATGAGCGGCGGATCGTTGGCGAGCGCTCTGGCAACCGCCACCCGCTGGCGCTGGCCGCCGGAAAGCTGGTCAGGTCGCTTGTGGAGATGGTCCTCCAACCCGAGTGAGGAGAGCAGTGCCGTCGCCCGTTCGCGCATCTCGGCGCGGGTAAGGCGGGCGAGCTTGCGCATCGGAATCTCGACGTTTTCGCGCGCAGTGAACTCGGGCAGCAGGAAATGGAACTGGAAAACGAAGCCGATATTGGCGAGGCGCGTCGCTGCGCGCTCCCTCTCGCTCATAGGCTCGGCATCGCGGCCGCGAACCTTTATTGTTCCCGCGGTCGGCCGGTCGAGCAGCCCCAGGAGATAGAGCAGCGACGACTTTCCCGATCCGGAGGGGCCCGTCACGGCGACGAATTCCCGCTCGCCGATACTGAGCGTGATGTCCCTCACCAGCGTGACCGGCACCGTCTCGTGGAGGATGCGTGTGAGGTCCGTCGTCTCGATCAGGCTCGTCATGTCGCGCCCCGTATGATGTCGACCGGATTGAGATGGGCCGCGCGCCGCGCGGGCAGGTAGCCGGCGACCGCCGCGGAACCGAGCGCGGAGGCCGTGGCGATCAGGTAGTGGAGCATGCTCCAGGCGATCGGCAGCCGCGTCATTTCCTGGCCGGTGGCGGCAATTTCGAAGTGCACGAGGGAAAGCGCATAGGTGATGGAAAATCCGAGCGCCCAGCCGAAGAGCGAACCTGCGCCGCCGATTGCCACCCCTTCGAGCACGAAGAGGCGTCGCATGTCGGCCTCCGAGAAGCCGAGCGATTTCATGATCGCGATGTCGCGCGCCTTCTCGTGGGTGATTGTCGAGATGATGTTGAAGATCCCGAAGCCGGCGACCAGCATTATGGCGGCCACGACCGTGTACATGATGACGTTGCGCACCACGAGCGCCTCCAGGATGGATTCGTTCGCTTCCTGCCAGGCAACCGCCTTGTAGCCGAGTTCCGCCTCGACGCGCCGTGCAATCGCGGGGGCGGCATTCGGATTGTCGAGCTTGATGCTGATCCGGTTGATCGCGTTCGGCCGGTTGGAAAGGATCTGTGCATTCTTCGCCAGCACATAGGCCTCGCCTTCGTCACGCGCGGTCGTTCCAGTGTGAAACAGCCCGACGATCTTGAAGTTGCGGGTAAGCCCCTCGGACGATACCGCGGTGATTGTATCGCCAAGGCCGGCGCCCAGTCTCGAAGCCATCGTATCGCCGATCACCACATTGTTGCCGCCGGCGGTGAGCGCATCGAAGCTTCCCTCGCGGAAATCCTCGACGATCGGCGAGACGCTTGCTTCCCTTTCCGGATCGATGCCGATCACCACGGCGCCGACCTCGCGGCCGGAATAGCGGATGACGCCCTCGGCGTTGAGCCTTGCGGCGAACCGCCCCGGGGTCCATTCATCGAGCCACGCTTGCGCTGCCGTAGGGTTGATGATGCCGCGGCGATCGTCGCGCGGCCGCAAGCCCGATATGGCGGCGACCTCGAAGACGTCCTCCGCCGGCTGCCGGCGTGCCGAACGCTGCTCGTCGCTGACCTCGACATGCGGCATGGTGTCGACGAGTTGGCGGACAAAATCGTCCTGGCCACCCTGCATCAGCGCTGCCATCGCAATGGAGAAGCCGACGCCGACGGCCACGCCGACTATCGCGACAAAGGTCTGGCGGCCGCGACCGGCGATGTGCGTCCATGCGATATCGAGAATAAGATGCATGATGGCCTCAGTTCCTGCCGCCTCCCGCAATGGTCACGCGCGTGCCCTCTGCAAGCTCGGCAGGGAAGGGGGAGATGACCTGTGCCGTTTCCTCAAGTCCTGAAAGAACCTCGACGCCGCCCGTGCCGCGTATGCCGGTCTCGATCTCGCGCAAGCGCACGTCACCGCCCTCGACCACGGCGATCCGCTTGCCGCTGATGGCGCCCGATGGAAGGATCAACGCGTTCGGCGACTGGCGCACGATCACATTGACATCGGTGGACATGCCGATCCTGAGCGGCGTGTCGTCGGGCAGGCGGAAGCGGACGCGGTAGGTCTTCGTCACCGGATCGCCCTTCGGCGTGATGATGTCGACAACCGCCTCCAGTTCACGCCCGGGAAACGCGTCGGACCGCAACAGCGCCCGCTGACCCACTTCGACGCGCGGGATGTCCTCCTCGTTCACCTCGGCCTCGACGATCAGGGGCTTGGGTTCGCCGACCCAGAAGAGCACAGTGCCGAGCTCCGCGACCTCGCCGATCTCGCCGTCCTGGCGCAGCACCTGGCCGGCGCTCGGCGCGCGCAGCACGTAGCTTGCGAGCCGTGCCTGTTGGGCGGCCACCAGCGCCTCCAATTGCGCCACTTCGGTGCGGGCCCTGTCAACCTCCTGCACGCTGACCGTGTTGCGCGCCGAAAGGGCGAGCTTGCGGCGATATTCCTCTCGCGCCAGCGACAGCCGCGCCTGGAGTTCACCGCGTGTGGCGCGCACCTCCGTGTCGTCGAGGCGCGCGAGCACGTGGTCCTTTTCCACCCGCTCGCCCTCACAATTGCATTGCTCGACGATCCGCTCGCGCACGGTGGGCGTGACCTTGGCCCAGGTGCGTGGTTCCACGACGCCGCTCGCATAGACGATTTCGGCCGCATCGCCACGCTTGGGCGTCACCACGGTCACGGGCGCCGGACGGGAGACGTACCAGTAAGCCGCCGCACCCACTGCCGCGGCCATTGCAATGCCGATTGCGTAACGCTTCAACCGCACGAGATCTCTCTCCATCCGGAACGCCTTGCCTCTAGAACGCCGTGCTTGAACTAAAGCGCAAAGGGCAAACCACACTTTGATCTGGAGCATTCCACCTGAAAGTGGTTCGCTCTAGTAATAGACCGACCGTCGGTCTATTATCAAGTCTTAGATCCGCTGCGGGTTTGTCCGCGGCCGATATCACCGTAAGACGTGACGCCCCATTCCAGGACGACCATGGCTCGAATTATAAAATCGCCGGATGTCCGAACGAACGAACTGATCGATTGCGCGCAGCGTCTTTTCTTCGAACGCGGATACGAGAATACGACGGTCAACGACGTCATCCGGGAGGCAGGCCTGTCCAAGGGCGCCTTCTACCACTACTTCGCGTCGAAGGAGGCGCTGCTGGAGGCGCTTGCCGCGCGCATGGCCCGCCTGAGCCTGGACGAAATGCGGCCGCTTCTCGAGGATCCTTCGCTCGACGCCGTCGGTCGTCTGAATGCGCTTTTTGCCAATTCGCGGCGCATGAAGGTGGACATGGCCCCGCAGTTGAAGAACACCTTCAATGCGCTCTTCAAGCCTGAAAACATCGTGCTCTATCATCGCATCGACGAGGCATTGATCGCGGTCACCCTGCCGTTCATGACCGAAATCCTGAGGCGTGGCCAAGAGGAGGGAAGCCTCGATGCGCCCGATCCCGAGGCGATGGCGCTGATGCTGCTCAATCTGAGGCTCGGTGTCGCCAAGGTCATGTATCGCGCCTTGCAGCAGGCGGAAGCCGGCGACGTCGAGAGCGCGGCGGCCATGCTCGACGGCTGGATGCAGAGCTATGGTCTAGCCGTGGAGCGGATTCTGAAGCTGCCGGAAGGGTCGATCCAGGTCACGGAACCGGGCTTCGCCCGTGCGTTTCTCGCCGCGTAGGCGTTACCCCTCGGACAAGATGCGTGGCACCGGCGAGCCTCTCCATTCGAAGCTTATCGTGCGGCCTTGGCGGATGTTCTGGATGACCGAGGGGCGGAAGACGGCGAGACATTCGCCCTCGGGGTGGCGCGCCGAGGGATAGATCACGCCATTGCCGCCCTTGGCAATGATAGTGCCGGCGAGAGCCTGGCCGGCCGGGTAGGCGATTGCCGGATCGGGATCGAGATAGGCCGCGCCCTTTTCGCCGCGCACGTCATGGAAACGGCAGAGGAAGCCGGCGATCAGTTCGCGATAGTGGCCGATGTCGTTGAAATTGCCAGCGTCGCGGAGGGCCCGCGTGCGGTGGAAGATAATTTCCGCCTGGCAGGTCTCGCTCGCGAGCGGCCCGAACGCGCAATACCAGGCACCGCGCTCCTCACCATTGAAGCGGTTGCCTGGCGGGCGGGCATGGCAGAAGGCGGCGTTAATCAGAGACCAGCCATAGCCGAAGGATTCGTTCAAGAGTTCGGCCGGGCTGACGCCGGATGGCAGCGCGATGGGGCTCAGCCGCGCCGAGGTCTGCGCCTCCAGCCGGTTGAGGATTTCCAGCTCGTCGTCGTTGTCACAGAGGGGCCTTACCGCTGGCTCTGTGATGTAGGCGGTCGAGATCAGCCGGACGGTGGCGGGATCGGTGAAGTCGACCTCCGTAGTCATAGGCCACCGCGCAGCCCGTCGACATAGCGGCGGACGCGGAGCATCGCAGGTATGCCGCCCTCGATCATCGTGGCGACCGGCGTCTTGCCGTTGAAGACCGGGCCGGTGTTGACCGATTTCGGCCACTCATAGGTGAGGGGGCCGTTGAAGAAGAGGCGCAGTCCCTTGAAGATGCCGACAATCAGGCTCGCGCGCGTGCGCTTGTCCTGGTCGAGCTTGCCACGGAAGTCGCCGGCCTTCATGCGGTTCCAGGTGGCGATTGGCACGTCGAAGAGCTCGGCCGACTCCTTATTGGTCAGCTTCCAGAACTCGCAGGCGCGCACCACCGCCTTGACGATGACGGCTTCTTCCTGTTTCGCCGCGCCCCGATCCGGGACCATTGCGGGCTGCGGACTGGACATGATCGTCTCCTCTGATTTCCTCTTCTATATCATATGATATAAGCGTGGCATTTCAAGGGGCACCCTCATCCCTGTAACAAGCACAGCAATGAGGTCGGCGAAGGGGTGCCCGCCAGCCGCGCGTGGCGGCCGCACACGATCGCCGCGCCCGCTCGGCGCATGAGCAAGAACGTAATCCTAAATCTGATGCCGTCCTGGACCAAACCTGATAAGTTTCATCTGCGGAGCGAGGGGTTTTTCGATGAAGCGTCGCCTCACCACGATCCTTTCGGCCGATGTGGCCGGCTACAGTCGCCTCATGGGAACGAACGAGGCGGAAACGCTCGCGGCGCTGACAGCGCATCGGGCGGAGCTGGTGGACGCCATGGTCGCCGACCATCAGGGGCGCATCGTCAAGCTGATCGGCGATGGCATGCTGGTCGAGTTCGAGAGCGTGGTGAGCGCCGTCGATTGCGCGGCCAAGATCCAGAAGGAGATGCGTTCGCGCAATTTGGCCGTGCCGGCGGACCGGCGGATCGAGTTTCGCATCGGTGTCAACATCGGCGACGTGATCGTCGAGAACGACGACATCTTCGGCGACGGCGTCAACATCGCCGCACGGATCGAGAGTTTCGCGAAACCGGGTGGTGTGGCGGTGTCGGCTGCGGTGCGCGAGCATGTCGGCAACCGGCTCGATCTCATCTTCGAGGATGCCGGCGAACAGCTCCTGAAGAACATTGAACGGCCGGTCAGGGTCTACAACGTCGTTCTCGATGCTCCGCACGCGGCAAGCGGGTCCGATCGCGTGCCGGCAACGGCGCACAAGCCGTCCATCGCCGTTCTGCCCTTCAACAATATGAGCGATGATCCCGCGCAGGAGTATTTTTCGGACGGCATTACCGAGGACATCATCACGGATCTCTCTAAAATCTCCGGCCTCTCCGTCGTCGCCCGGCACACGGTCTTCGCCTATAAGGGCACGCGGGTGACGGCGCAGCGGGTGGCGGCCGAACTCGGCGTCAGCTTCCTGCTCGAAGGAAGTGTGCGCAAGGCGGGCCAGCGCGTGCGCATCACCGGACAGTTGATCGATGGCAGCGATGGACGGCACGTCTGGGCCGAACGTTACGATCGGAACCTCACCGACATCTTCGACATTCAGGATGAGATCACGGAGGCGATCGTCACCCAATTGAAGATCAGGCTTCTGCCAAGGGAGAGGAAAGAGCAGCCCGCCACAGCGAGTGTCGAGGCTTACAACTATTGCCTCAAAGGGCGAGAGCTTTTCCACACGATGACGAAGGCGTCCCTGCAGCACGCCCGGCGGATGTTCACATACGCGGCGGAACTCGATCCGCATTTCGCTCGTGCCTATGCCGGTATCGCAGACTGCGATTCTTTCCTCTGCGGATTCCACGGCGTGAACATTCCGCCAGAGTCCCTCCTCGAGACGTGCGCCAAGGCACTGGACCTCGACCCAGATCTGCCCGAGGTGCATGCATCGCATGGCTACGCGCTCTCGACCGTCGGACGCTACGAGGAGGCGGCCTTCGCCTTCGAGCGGGCGCTTGCGCTCGATCCGAACTCCCACGAGGCGCACTACTTCTTTGCGCGCCACTGTTTTGTCCGGTGCGAATACGAGAAAGCCGTCGAGCATTACGAGCGCGCCGCCGAGATCCGCCCCGACGACTACCGTTCTCCGGTTCTTGCCGGAAACGCACTGGACCGCCTCGGCCAGCTGGAAGAGAAGGAAAGATTCATGAGGATCGGCCTGGAGCGCGTGGAGCGGAGCATGGTGTTGCACCCGGAAAGCTCAGATGCCGCCCAGCTTGGCGCGTGCACATGCGCAGCCTTGGGGGAACGCGATCGCGCGCTGGATTTGATCGCGCGGGTCAACGCCATCGATCCGGAGGACGCGCGGGCATGCTACAACAACGCCTGCGCCTACGCGCTGCTCGGAGAGCAGGAGCAGGCCATGGAGTTGCTGGAACACTCACTTCCGCTCGTTTCGCCGGAGCTTCATGCCTGGATCCGGAACGATTCCGATCTCGATTCGATCCGCTCCCTCCCGCGCTTCCAGGGGCTTCTGAAAGCGACGAAATAAGAGGCGCGGCAGTTCAAACATGTGGCCCGAGCAATGACAGGTCTGCCTCGCCGAGGCGATCCTTTGCGGTCCATAGCTGGTGCCAATAGGGGTAGATCACCGGCGGCAGGCTGACCGCGTCGAGCAGCTCGCGCTCCTCGTCGGTAAGCTTGAGGCTCGCCGCGGCGAGATTGTCGCGGAACTGTTCCTCCTTGCGCCCGCCGATGATGACGGAGGTCACACCTTTGCGGCCGATCAGCCAGGCAAGCGCCACCTGCGCGGGCGAGACGCCGCGCTCACCAGCGATCGCCACCAGCATGTCGACGATCTTCCACAGCCGCTCCTCGTCGCGGATCGGCGGCTCGTTCCAACCGGCGAGCTGGCGGGTGCCTTCCGGCGTCTGGCCGCGCCGGTGCTTACCGGAAAGCAGACCACCGGCGAGCGGGCTCCAGACGAGAACGCCGAGGCCCTGGTCGATCGCGATCGGGATCAGCTCGTATTCGGCCTCGCGGGCTTCCAGCGTGTAGTGGATCTGCTGGCTGACGAAGCGGTGGCGATGTTCGCGCGCGCTGATGCCGAGCGCCTTCATGATGTGCCAGCCGGAATAGTTGGAGCAGCCGATGTAGCGTACCTTGCCCTGGTTGACGAGCGTGTCCAGCGCGGCAATCGTTTCTTCGAGCGGCGTCTGGCCGTCCCATTGATGCGCCTGGTAGAGGTCGATGACGTCCGTCTTCAGCCGCCGGAGGCTCGCCTCGCATTCGCTGATCAGGTGATGGCGCGAGAGGCCGCCGTCGTTTGGGCCGGGCCCCATGGAAAAGCGCGCCTTGGTCGCAATCAGCACGCCGTTCTTGCGCTTGCCGCCGAGAACTTCACCGATGATCTCCTCCGATGCACCGGCGGAATAGACATTGGCGGTGTCGATCAGGTTGACACCAGCATCGAGGCAAAGATCGACATAGCGGCGCGCTTCGTCGAGGCCGACATTGCCGACCTGGGCGAATTTGCCTTCGCCGCCGATGGTCATGGTGCCCATGGTGATCGTCGAGACTTTCAGGCCCGAGCGGCCGAGCAGACGGTATTCCATTTCCCGATCCTTCCGTGTTTTTCGACAGCGTCCTGTGCGTTCCTTCGCATGATGTCCTACAGTGCGCGACGTCAAAGGAAGCGCGCGGGAATCGCGTCATGGTAAGGAAACAGGGGGAAGTAAGGTCGCGCCTCAACGAGCGTGCGCTGGAACGAGGGGCGCTCGAGCAGCCGCTCGAAATAGGCGGCGAGATTGGGATGCGTGCCGTCGAAAGGCACGACTATACCGGCGTAGAAGAGGGCGGGGGCGGCGGCACAATCGGCAATCGTGAAGCTCTCGCCGACTGCGAAAGTCCTGTCGGCCACCTGCCGTTCGAGCATGTCATAGGCGACAGGCAGCGCCGCGCGCGCATCGAGGACGCCGCGCCGGTCATTTTCGCCGGTCGCGCGCAGCTTGTCGGTAACGATCTTCTGCATCGGCACCTGGACATAGAGGTCGAAGAAGCGATCCCAGAGCCGTGCTTCGAGGGCCTGCGCCGCGCCGAGCGGAATAAGCGGCCTTCTGCCGGGATAGTGGCGCTCGAGATATTCGATGATGATCGAAGTTTCCGGCACCGTCTGGTGGCGGGCGTCGTCATGCAGCACCGGAATCTTGCCGACTGGCCAGAGATCGAGGAAGCGGGAGTGCTCGTCCGCATCCGCCAGGTCGACCACCCGGCTCTCGAAGGGCGTTCCGGTCTCGTAGAGCGCGATCAGCACCTTATGGCAGAAGGAGGCGAGCGGATGGAGATAGAGGGTAAGCGCCATGTCGAAATCCCTTGTCTTCGGGCCGATGCCGTCGCGCCATGACTATAGGGCGCAATCGCGGTGGGAAAAAGGGGAGGTTTCGCCCCGGGATGGCCGGCGGACAGGAATGGTAGTCTTTCCGCCAGCGGATGCGGGAATGCCTGCTTGGCGTAAGACGGAGGAATACGAAGATGAGGGAGAAAGAGCCGACGCCTTCATGGTCCCGAAGATGTTTCCGTGAACGCGGCAACGAAATGGTCGAGGCTTTCGCGGACGTAGTCTTGGACCGGCATGCGCGGGTCAAAACTCCACCAGAGAAGGGCGCCCTGCCATTGGGAGGCCATCATCAGGCCGATGCCGGCGGGAGCGGCGGGCACGCCGGCGAAGCGCGCCTCGATCGCTTGAGACAACACGTCACGCCACTGCGCGCCGCGGGAGCGGAGTGCCGGATCGCGCAAGTCCTCGCGCAGGATCATGAGGTCGTCGGCATAGGATTCGATGCCACCATAGTCGCCGGAAAGGCCGACGAGCAACGCCACTGCGCCTTCGGGTGTTTTCGGTGTGCTCTTCGCAAGTTCTTGCGTCTGGCGGTCGAGCCGGTCCCACGCCTGCGAGAGCGCCGCGTGGATGAGGCGGGCCTTGCTTTCGAAGCGCTGCACCAGCGTCGAGGCGGAAAGGCCGCAGCCGGCCGAGAGCGCTGCGAAGGTCAGCGCGTCCGGCCCTTGCCTCCGCATGATCGCGAGCGCCATGTCGAGCACGTCTTCGTCGGGCAAGGTTTTGGGGCGAGGCATTTTGGACCTTTATTTATAACCGAATAAGCGTTTATATATGTAGCTCAGGCCAAATGCCAGATCAATTTCGATGGGAGGAAGCGATGTCGCTTACAGGAAAAGTGGCGCTGGTCGCCGGCGGAACGCGGGGCGCCGGGCGCGGGATCGCAGTCGAGCTCGGGGCCGCGGGTGCGACCGTCTACGTGACCGGGCGGACGACGCGTACCGAGCAATCGGAGTATCAACGGCCGGAGACGATCGAGGAGACGGCGGAGCGGGTTACGGCGTCGGGTGGCGTCGGGATCGCCGTCCAAGTCGACCATCTGCAGCCGGAGCAGGTGAGGGCGCTCGTCGATCGCATCCGGCAGGAGCGCGGCCGGCTCGACATTCTGGTCAACGACATCTGGGGCGGTGAGCGGCTGTTCGAGTGGAACAAGCCGGTCTGGGACCACAATCTCGAAAATGGGCTCCGGATACTCAGGCTTGCGACCGACACGCACCTGATCACCGCGCATTACGCGCTGCCCCTGATGATCGAGCGGCCGGGTGGGCTTCTCGTCGAGGTGACAGACGGCACGGCGGAGTACAATGCCGAGCACTATCGGCTCTCGCCCTTCTACGATCTCGCCAAGGTTTCGGCGAACCGGATGGCCTGGGCGCATGCCAAGGATCTTGCGGCGCATGGCGCGACGGCGGTTTCGCTCACGCCCGGCTGGCTGCGTTCGGAAATGATGCTGGACGCCTTCGGCGTCACGGAGGCCAACTGGCGCGACGCGGTTGAGAAGCAGCCTCATTTCGTCATCTCCGAGACGCCGCATTTCGTCGGCCGCGCGGTCGCAGCACTTGCAGCCGACCCGGACAAGGCGCGCTGGAACGGCAAGTCTCTGTCAAGCGGTGGCCTTGCCAAGGTCTACGGCTTCACCGATCTCGACGGCTCCCGGCCGGATTGCTGGCGCTACATGGACGAGGTGATGGATCCCGGCAAGCCGGCGGACGCGACCGGATATCGGTAAGCGTCCGACGTGTTCGCACCCACCTTCCGCGCTTCCCAGGACCGGCGTATGATCGCGCCTTCGACATGACGGGAGGCGCGCACGATGGCGGAAATCGACAAGGTGTTTGCGGGGGCGATACCGGATCTCTACGACCGCCTGCTGGTGCCGCTCATCTTTACGGATTATGCGCGCGACCTTGCCGCGCGCGTGGCACGGCTGAAACCCCATGACATCCTGGAGATCGCGGCCGGAACCGGCGTCGTCACCCGGGCGCTCGCCCCGCAGATGGATGCCAACGCGCGGCTCGTCGCGACCGACCTCAACCAGCCAATGCTCGACTTGGCGGCGCAAAGGCAGGGCGACGATCCGCGCATTACCTGGCGGCAGGCGGACGCGCTGGCGCTGCCGTTCCCAGCCTGGAGCTTCGACGTCGTCCTCTGCCAGTTCGGGGCGATGTTCTTCCCGGACCGGGCGGAGGCCTACCGCGAAGCCCACCGCGTGCTGAAGCCGGGCGGCTGTTTCCTCTTCAATGTTTGGGACACGATCGAGGCGAACGAGTTGGCGCACATGGTGACGGAAGCCCTGGCCGTGCATTTTCCCGATGACCCGCCGCGCTTCCTCGCGAGAACGCCGTATGGCTACGGTGACCCGGCCGCCGTCCGCGCCGACCTGGAGGCGGCTGGTTTCCGCAACGTCACACTGGAGACGCTGGAAAAGAAAAGCGGGGCGCTTTCGGCTGAGGAGATCGCGACCGGTTTCTGCCAGGGGACGCCGCTCAGAAACGAAATCGAGGCGCGCGATCCCTCGGGCCTCGGTGCGGCAACGCAGGCGGCAACCGATGCCCTTCGGCAGCGCTATGGCGAAGGCGCAATCGACGGGCGGATCAGGGCCCATGTGGTGACGGCAAACCGTTAGAGCAAGTTCCACACCGCCGGAGGAGTGCATGCAAATCGGCAAACAGCGTGCGGCGACAAGCCGGATCGCAACGGCGAGTGCGGAACGGGTCGAGGTGCGCGGCCGCGATCTCTGTCGCGATCTGATGGGACGGCTCACCTTCACCGAATATTTCCATCTGCTGACGACCGGCCGGGAGCCGACGGAGGACCAGCGTTACTTTCTCGACCTCCTGCTCATCGCGATCGCGGAGCACGGCATGATGCCGACTGTGCAGGCGGCGCGGATGACGCTTGCCGCCGACCCGGGTTCGCTTCAGGGTGCTCTCGCGGCCGGTCTTCTCGGCTGCGGCCCGGTGCTCGTCGGAACCGCCGAGCTCTGCGGCGCGCTGCTGATAGAAGCCGAAGCGCGCATCGCGGGCGGCGAGGATGCCGATGCGGTGGTGCGCGCGCTGGTCACGGATATTCGCGAGGCGGGCGGCAAGCTGCCGGGCTTCGGCCATCCGGTGCACCGGCCCCTCGATCCGCGCGCCGAGCGCATTCTCGAACTTGCTGATGAGCGTGGTGTCAGCGGCACCTATGTGAAGCTTGCGCGGCGGATCCGCACGATCGCCGCCGAGATCTGGGGCAAACCACTGGTGATGAACGTGTCCATGCCGATCGCCGCCGTGCTTCTCGATCTCGGCTTCCCGGTGACGATGGTCAAGGCGATCCCACTGCTCGCCCGGGCCGGCGGCATTCTCGCGCACCTGACGGAGGAGCGGGAAAACCCGATCGGCTTCGCGTTGGCGTCGGCAGCGGAGGCGGCCGTCACCTACCGGAGCGACGAAGAGGAGGGCGGCGGTTGACCATGCTTGATCCCGAGATCGAAACGCTGCCCTGGCGCGAGCAGGTCCGGCTCGACGATCAGCTCTATCGACAGCAGATCGAATATCTCCTCGTCCGCTCGCGCTTCTACCAGACCAAGTTGGAGACCGCCGGCTTCGGTACCGCCGCCAGGATCGGCGGTCTTGCCGCCATCGCCGAGCTACCCCTTACCGAGAAAAGCGAAATCCGCGCAAGCTGCAGCGCCGCCGATCCGATGGGAACCCATGTGGCCGCGCCGATGGATGAGATCGTGCGGATCTATTCGACCAGCGGAACGACCGGGACGCCGAGCTATATTCCGCTGACGGCGAGCGACCTCGACAACTGGGCGACGACCTCCGCGCGCAGCTATTCCGCCTCCGGCATCCGGCCCGGCGAGGCGATCGTTTCGACCTACAATGCCGGTCCATTCGTCGCCGGCGCAGCACTTGCCGCCTTCGATCGGCTTGGCCTGCGCCATATCCCGGTCGGCACCGGAAACACCGAGCGGCTGATGGCGGCGATCCGCCTGCTGCAGCCCGCGGCCGCGGTGATGACGCCCTCCTATGCGGCCTATCTCGGCGAGTGGGCGGCGGAGCGCGACTTCGATCTGAAAGGCTCCAGCGTCAGGCGGCTGCTGGTCGCCGGCGAGCCCGGCGGCGGCGAGCCAAAGTTCCGGGCGCGGCTCGAAGAGGCGTGGGGCGCGAAGGTCACCGAGGCGATGGGCATCGGCGATATCGGCGTGTCGCTCTGGGGCGAATGCGAGGAGCAATGCGGCATGCATCTCGGCGCCCGCGGCTTCGTCCATGCCGAACTGATCGACCCGGAAACCGCCGCGCCCGTCGCGCTTGAGGATGGTGCGCGCGGCGAACTGGCGCTGACGCATCTCCAGCACCGGGCGGCGCCGATGCTCAGGTTCCGCACGCGCGATCATGTGGAGATGTGGACGTCCGCCTGCCGCTGCGGGCGGACTGCGCCGCGGGTGCGCTGCATCGGCCGCACCGATGACCTCTTCATAGTGCGAGGCGTCAACGTCTTTCCCTCGGCGATCCGCAACGTGGTCAGCGAATTTGCGCCGGCCGTCAGCGGCATGATCCTGGTGAGGCCCGTGGCGGCAGGCCCGCGCCAGGAGCCGCCTTTGCGGGTTTCGGTGGAACTCGGCAAGGGTAGCGAAGGCGGCCCGGGGCTCGCTGTGAGCATCGAGAAGCGCATCCGCGAGGTGCTTGTCGTCTCGACGCAGGTAGAGATCCTGCCCTGGGGGTCGCTTCAGCGCAGCGAATACAAGTCGAAACTGGTGCAGAGACCGGAGTAGAATGAGACAAGCGCGGCGCGGCTTGCGCCTATGTGCCGCGAAACGAAAAACGGGAGGATGACGATGCGAAAGCTGCAATCGCAAGGGGTCCATCACATCACGCTGGTCGGCGCGGACCGGCAGACGTCAATCGATTTCTGGGAAGGCCTGCTAGGCATGCCCTTCGTATTCGAGCAGCCGAACCTCGATCGGGCGACGGAGAGCCATCTCTATTTCGATCCCGGCGACGGCCGGCTGATCACCGTCTTCACCGACGAGAACCGCAAGCCCGATCCGAAGCGGACGTCGACCGACATCGGATGCGTGCACCACATCGCCTTCGCCGTTTCGCGGGCGACGTTTCAGCAGGCGGTCGAGCGCCTCAACGAGCGGGAAATCCGACACAGCGGGGTCAAGGACCGCGGCTTCATGGATTCGATCTATTTCGAGGATCCGCTCGGGCTGTTGGTCGAGCTCGCCTCCTATCGTTTCGAGCCGCCGGCCGGCCATACCCACGCCGAGGTGCTGATGGAGGCGCACAAGGTGCGGGTGGCGCGCGGCGACTACAATATCGCCGAGGTGCACCTTGCCGATGCCATCGAGGCGCTGACCGAGCGGACGCGGCCGTCGCTGTCAGAGGATCGGACACCGAAGAACCCCTATTGATAAGAGCGGGAACAAAAGGGAGGACCAAGCATGCCTGAAATCAAGCTCAACGTGATCAAACCCAGCGTCAACAACATGACGGCGCGCGTCTTCATGCGCGCGGCCGGCCTCGATTTCAACGAGAACGACGTCTTCGGCCAGACGCGCACGCCCGAATATCTGGCGAAGGCGCCGTCGCATCTGACGCCGATGATCGAAATGGGCGACCTGCCCAACGGGGCGCTCTGGGAAAGCTGCGCGATCATGCAGTATCTCTGCAACAAGAACGGCCTCGATGACCTCTATCCGAAAGATCCCGAGGCGCGCGCGATGATCGACAGCGCCATGTTCTACCTGATCGGCACCTTCTATCCCTATCTCGCTCGCGCCACCTATCCCGCGCTCAACTTTCCTCAATATCCGGGCGAGGTCGGCTACAGCGATGCCGACCCGGTAACGAAGGAGCATGCGCGTATGGCCGCGACCGAGGCGCTGGCCGAGCCGCTCGAGGTGTTCCACAAGTTCTTTATCGGCAACCGGTCCTTCATCGGCGGCGCGAAGCCCTCGATCGCCGACATCAGGCTTGCCGCCACCCTCGAGTTCCTCGCGGTGATCGACTACCCGCTGCCGGATTGGGCGAAGTTCTATATGGCGTCGATGGAGAAGGCGCTCGGCAGCGCCTATAGCGAGCCGGCGGCAGACGTTCGCAGCTACATCAGTTATGTGCGCGGTCAGCGGTGATGGGGGTAGGACGTACCTAGGTTGAAGCAGCGGGTTGTGGTGGTTTCCTGCGAATTCGCATGAGTGCGCCGCATTGTTGTTTTGGCACTGGGCATTCCTCTTGTTCCGTCATCCTCAGGCCTGACCCGAGGATGCAAGATCGCGCCGCCACGGTTTGGCTCACGAGGCGTCGTCGGCTGCCTGTGTTTGGATCCTCGGGTCAAGCCCGAGGATGACGGTGGAATACGGGACGGAGGCCACGCGGCGTTGATCGCGGGAACGAACGGCCGCTGCCTCATTCACATGTTGTTTGCCGCCGGCGCTCCTCTTGTTGCGTCATCCTCGGGCTTGACCGAGGATCCAGAATCGCGTCGCCGCTTCGCTCACAAGGCTCCCCGCACGCGTCACTTCCGATAGAGCATCCAGTCCTTGCGCGTGCCGCCGGCTTCGCTGCCGGCGAAGAATACGACCTTGTCGCTCGCTGTTTCGGTGGCAGTCTGCAGGGCCTTTTCCGCGTGGCCGACCAGCTCGGAGGCGGTGCTGGCATCAAAGGTGGTGCTGCATCCGAAGCGGGCGAGGACGACCGGCATGCGGCGCTGGCGGTTGTCGAATGCGCTCTGGCAGCTTTTCTTCAACTGATCCGCCACCTTCTGGATTTCCGCTTCGGCGCTCGTCCAGACGAGGATGCCGATCTGCGGCCGGTCAAGCCATGCGGCGAAGTCGGTCGTCTGGATGGTCTGCGACACGACGAAGCCGAGCCGTTCCAGGATCGCTTCCTTGAGCTTGACGAGCTCCTTGGCCTCGAAGGGCTCGAGCGCCAGTAGATTGCAGAGGATGAGCGATGCGCCTTCGGGGTAGCGTTCGCCGCCATAGAGTTCGGCGAGCTTTTTGTTGAAGCCTCGGCGGTTGGCGAGGTTGGTGGCGAGATGGGTGAATTTCGTGCGCTCGAATTCCTCGACGTCGCACGCAATGGCCGCGACGGCCGAGATTTGCGTCGAGACGCTTTCGAGCATCTGGGTGCTCTTCGACTGCTGCACCTCCGTCAACTGCCGGATCGCCTGCAGGTGGGACTGGATCGATTTCGTGTCCCGCGGGTCCATCGAAGAGATCTTGCCGGTCGCCTGGCCAAGCAGGCTCGAATAGCTGGAGAGCGAGTTATGCCCCGATTGCAGCGACTCCTTCAGGGTCGAAAGCTCGCTCTGAATGCGGTTGGTGGATTCATCGAGGAGCGACTTGCCGAAATGATGCGGCAGATAGGTGCGCGCGAGTGCGTCGAGCTCTTCCTCCGCGATCGGCTTGGCGAGGCGGGCAAACTTCTCCCGAAGCTCCGGATTGCTGCCGCTGATGATCTCGTACATGAGCTCGTAATTGATCGGAGAGGCATGGATCTCCAGCCGGTTCAGCGTGGCAAAAACCGTATAGCAGAGTTCCTTGCGGCTCTGCTCCGCAAGCTGTTTCGGAGATGAATTCGCAATCGCCATAGTGCAGCGCCTTTCGCATGAAGCGTCACAGGCATTGCACCTGGGACGATGGTCGGACAGGTACGCGTGAGGCCGGGGCCCCGTATCAATATGCAGCAGCGAGGGGTATCGCGTCCGACTCCGCCATTCATGCGGTTTGGGTTGACGCGACCGCGTCCTGTCGAACAACCTAGAGTAAGCGAACGTCCATTAATGGCCGGTAAATTAGCAAAGCAGTCCGGAGATGACGATCGCGGCCGTGAAACGGGGAATGACTGCACTTCCCGTAACCGTTCCGGTCAGGGAAGACGCAGCAATTCAAGCTGCTAGTAGAAGAGGGGCGGCGCGAGCGCGGTGATTGCGCTGGTCGGGGCGCGCTGCATGTTTCATTAAACATGCAGCAATTTAAAGTGCTACCGCGTTCTTTGCGCGTCTAATGAGACGCGCGGCGCTGTAGTTCAGCGCTTGTAGAGCGACCAGTCCTTGCGCTGGCCGCCGGCCTTGCTGTCCAAGAAGAAGACGACGGCTTCGTCGGCCTGTTCGATGGCGGTTTCGAGCGCCGTTTCGGCATGGATGAAGAGGCTCGCCGCCGTATCGGCGTCATAGGTCGTGCTGCATCCGAAATGCGCCGTGACGGCGGGCATGCCCGGCCGCTGGCCGCTGAAGGCGCGCAGGCAGTTTATGCGGATGTGCTCGGCGACCCGCTGGATTTCCGCTTCGCTGGTGGTCGCGACGAGAATGCCGATCTGCGGCCGGTCGAGCCAGGCGGCGAAATCGGTGGCGTGGATGGTCTGCGAGACGACGGAACCGAGCCGTTGCAGGATCGCTTCCTTGAGCTTGATCAGCTCCTTCTTCTCGAAGGGTTCGAGCGCCAGCAGATTGCAGAGGATGAGCGCCGCGCCGTCGGGATAGCGGTCGCCGCCGTAAAGCTCGGCGAGCTTGCGGTTGAAGCCGCGCCTATTGGCGAGATTGGTGGCGGCATGGGTGAACTTCGCCCGCTCGAATTCGTCGAGATCGCCGGTAATCGCGGTCACCGCCGAGATATGAGTCGAAACGCTTTCCAGCATCTCGTCGCTCTTGGAGCGCTGGATGTCGGTCGCCGCCCGGATCGCCTGCAGTTCGGATTGGATCCTCTGGGTATCACCCGGGTCGATCGAGGAGAAATTGCCGCTCGCCTGGCCGAGCATCGTCGAATAGCTCGAAAGCGAGTGCTGACCCGATTGGAGCGACTCCTTCAAGGTCGAAAGTTCGCTCTGGATGCGGGTGGTCGACTCCTCGACCTTCGACTGGCCGAAATGGTGCGGCAGGTACATGCGCGCCAAGACGTCCAGATCCTCTTCGGTCACGTCGCGGCCGAGGCGGGCGAATTTCTCGCGCAGTTCCGGATTGTTGCCGCTGATGATTTCGCACATCAGCTCGTAATTGACCGGCGAGGCATCGATCTGCAGCCGCTCCAGCGTGGCGAAGGCATTGTAATAGACGTCCCGGCGGATCTGCTGCGCGATATGTTTCGGGGAAGGGCTCACGACAGCCATGGTGCAGCACCTTTCAAAGGAAGCGTCTGATGCGGGACGGGGAGGGAACGCATGAAGCGGAAACCTCGGATCGGAAAAAACGGCGGCAAGGATCTTCGACCCCGCATGATGCGGACGGAACGATGCCTGATGCATCCGATCGACGGCCGAAACTAACTGGACGCACGTTAAAGGCGGGTGAAGGGAATAGGGAGAATGTTTGGGGTTGTGGGGATTTCGGTAGTGGTTGCCCTCAATCCTGCCCGACCGACGCGGGGGCGCGCGGCGTCTCCCCATGCTCCTCCCGCGTCTCGACCGCTTCGCTCATGGGCGGCGGCGCGATTACTCTGTGCTCTTTCAGCCCGGCGAGTTTGTGGCCGCGTTCGCGCAGCCACTGGAAGACGACGTAGAGGGCGGGAATGATGAAGATGCCGAGGAGGGAGGCGGCGAGCATGCCGCCGGCGACACCGGTGCCGACGGCGCGGCGGCTGAGCATGCCGGCGCCTTGAGCCGTCACCAGCGGGATCAGCCCGACGATGAAGGCGAAGCTCGTCATCATCACCGCGCGGAAGCGGGTGCGTGCGCCCTCGACGGCGGCCTCGACGATGCCGGCACCCTTCTCACGCCGGAATTTTGCGAATTCGACGATCAGGATCGCATTCTTGGAGGCGAGCGCGATCAGCACGACAAGGCCGATCTGGGCGTAAATGTCGAAGGAGAGGCCGGCGATCAGCACCGAGACGAGGGCGCCCGCGACGCCGACAGCAACCGACAGGAGCACCGGAATCGGGATGGTCCAGCTTTCGTAAAGGGCGACCAGGAAGAGATAGGCGAAGAGCACGGCGAGCGCCAGGATCACCGTCGTCTGGCCGGCGGCCTCAAGCTCCTGCAACGCGGTGCCGGTCCACTCGTAGCTGAAACCCGGCGGCAGCGTGGTGGCGGAAAGGGCCGCCATCGCTTGCAGCGCCTCGCCCGAGGAGACGCCGGGGGCTGGCTGGCCGTTCAGCGTGATCGAGCGGTTGTTGTTGTAGCGCACCATCGTCTGCGGGCCGACGATATAGTCGACGCGCGCAACGGACGCGACCGGGACCATGCCGCCCGAAGCATTGCGCACATGCAGGCGCTGGATGTCGTTGACGGAATCGCGGTCGGCCTCCGCCGCCTGGAGGTTCACCTTCCAGCTGCGGCCGAAAAGGTTGAAGTCGTTGACATAGTAGGAGCCGAGTGTGCCCTGCAGCGTGGCGAAAAGATCGCTGATCGAAACGCCGAGCGCCTGCACGCGGTCGCGGTCGATATCGAGATAGAGCTGCGGCGAACTTGCCGAATAGGTGGTGAAGGTGGGTCCGAGCTTCGGATCCTGGTTGGCTGCGATGATCAGCCCGCCGGCTGTCGCGGCGATGTCAGCCGGCGGGCGGCCCTGCAGGTCGAGCAACTGGTATTCGAAGCCGGAGCCGGTGCCGAGCCCGAGGATCGGCGGCAGGTTGAAGGCGAAGACCTGTGCCTCGCGGACGGTCACGCCCTTGGCCATGGCGGTCGCGACCGCGCTATTGACCGAAGCCGAGACCGCCTGGCGCTCGGCAAAGGGTTTCATGGTGACGACCGCGAAGGCGCTGTTCGACTTCGAAATGCCGTCGAGGAAGCTGTAGCCGGCGACACTGGTCACGTCCTGCACGCCTTCGATGCCGCTGAGGAAGGTCTCCACCTGGCGCAGCGCCACATTGGTGCGGTTGTAGGAGGCGCCCTCGGGCAGGCGGACTTCCGTGAAGAACATGCCCTGGTCTTCGCTCGGCAGGAAGCCGGTCGGCACGATGCGGAACAGCCAGCCCGTGGCGCCGATCGCGACCGCGATCAGAACGATGCCGACGATGGCGCGCCGCGCGATCTTTTCCGCGACATAGACATAGCCGTCGCGGCCGTTGTCGATGCGGCGCGACAGCCAGCCGAGAACGCCGCGCTTCTCACCGTGATGCGGCTTCAACAGGATCGAGCAGAGCGCGGGGCTCAAGGTCAGCGCGTTGATGGCGGAGATCACCATCGATACCGAGACGGCGACCGCGAACTGCTGGAAGAGCTGGCCACTTAAGCCGGGGATGAAGGCGACGGGCACGAAGACCGAAAGAAGCACGAGGGTGATGGCGACGATCGCGCCGGTGATTTCGCCCATCGCAAGGCGCGCGGCCTGCGGCGCCTGCATGCCGGGGTTTTCCTCCATCACCCGCTCGATGTTTTCGACGACGACGATCGCGTCGTCGACGACGATGCCGATCGCGAGCACCAGCGCCAGCAGCGACACCGTGTTGAGCGAGAAGCCCATGGCGAGGATCACCGCGAAGGTGCCGATGAGGGCCACCGGCACGGCGACGAGCGGAACCAAAGTCGCGCGCCAATTTCCGAGGAAGAGGAACACGACGATGATCACCAGCACGAAGGCCTCGACCCGCGTTTCCACGACATTTTCGACGCTCGCCTCGACGAATTCGGAGGTGTCATAGGAAATCTTGTAGGTGAGGCCTTCCGGGAAGGCTTGCGCTAGGCGGTCCAGCGCGGCCCTGACGCCTTCGGCGGCTTCAAGGGCGTTTGCTCCAGGCGCCAGATAGGTGCCGATCATCGCCACCGGCTTGCCGTTGAAGCGGGCGCTCGAATCCGAGCTCGCCGCGCCGAGCTCCACCTTGGCGACGTCGCGCACGCGCACGAACGAGCCGTCGCCTTCGGCGCGCAGCACCACGTTCTCGAACTCAGCCGGGTCGGTGAGCCGCCCCTGGGTCTGCAGGTTCAACTGGAAGAGGGGATCGTTTGTCATCGGCTGGGCGCCGATGCGGCCGATCGCGGCCTGGATGTTCTGCGCCCTCAGCGCGTTGATCACGTCCGTCGGCGTCATGCCGAGGCTCGTCAGCCGGTCGATGTCGAGCACGACCCGCATCGAATAATCCTGCGCGCCGAAGAGCGAGGCGTCACCGACGCCCGGCACGCGCTTGATCGTGTCCATCACGTTGATGGTGGCGTAGTTCGACAGGAACAGGTTGTCGAAGTTGGTGTTCTCGCTCTCGCCATAGATGGCGATCACCTGCATCAGCGCGGAGGATTTCTTGCGCACGCTGACGCCGGTTTGCCTGACTTCGGACGGGAGCCTGGCTTCCGCGAGCGAGACGCGGTTCTGCACGTTGACGGTGGCGATATCCGGATCGGTGCCGACGGCAAAGGTCACGGTCAGCGTATAGGAGCCGTCGGCGCCGCTCGTAGACTTCATGTAGAGCATGTCGTCGACGCCGACGATCTGGCTTTCGATCGGCTGCGCCACGGTCGACTCGACCACCTCGGCGCCGGCGCCCGGATAGCTGGCGGTCACGCTTACCTGCGGCGGCACGATGTCGGGGAACTGCGCAACCGGCAGCGCGGTGAGCGCAATCAACCCCGCGAGCGTCAAGACGATGGAGACAACCGCGGCGAAGCGGGGGCGATCGATGAAGATCTCGGAGATCATGGCTCAGCCACCCGTTGCCAGTGCCGCATCGACGACGATGCCTGGCCTGACCTTGCCGACGCCGTCGGTGATCACCCGTTCGCCCTCCTTGAGACCCTTGGCGATGACTGCCTGGCCGCGGGTGGTGCGCTGGACGTCGACACGGCGCAGCTCGACCTTCGTGTCCTCCCCGACCACCATGACGAAGGCGCCCTGCTGGTCGCGCTGGATTGCCTGCTGGGGAACCGCGAGCACCTCCTGCTTGTCGGTTGCTTCGAGCGTCACGCGCACCAGCGTGCCGTCGAGCAGCAGCGCATTGGGGTTCGGAAACTCGGCCCTCACCGTGATCGTGTCGGTGCCCGCCGCGACGTTACTGGAGACGAAGTTGATCGTGCCCTTGTCCGGGTAGGTGGTGCCATCAGGTAGAAGGATCTGCACATTGGCGTCGCGGCCGACTTCGCCTCGAAGCGCCCGCTGGCGATATTCGAGAAAGATGGCGGTCGAGACCGGGAACTCGACATTGATCGGATCGAGCCGCGTCAGTGTTACCAGCGCGCCGGAATCCGGACCGACCAGAGCTCCGACGTCGACGGAGGAGAGGCCGAGGACGCCATCGAAGGGCGCGACAATCCGGGTATAGGAAAGATTGAGCTCGGCCGCCTGCTTGCTACCGGTAAGGCGGACGATATCGGCGTCGGCCTTTTTCACCTGCGCATTGGCGGTATCGACCGTTGCCTGTGCGACCGTGTTGCTGGAGATCAGCCGTTGCGCGCGGTCGCGCTCGAGGATGGCGAGATCGCGGGTCGCCTCGGCGGCCTCGATCGAGCCCTGGATCTCCTGGATGGCGGCGCGATAGGTGCCGTCCTCGACCTCATAGAGCAAGGTGCCAGCGGTGACCTTATCGCCTTCCGTGAAGTTGACCTTCTCCAGGAAACCGGAAACGCGGGCGCGAATATCGACCCTCTGGATCGCCACGACCTTGCCGGTGAAATCCGCGCTTTCGCGCAGATCCATGATCGCGGCCGGCGCCACGACCACGGCGGGCGCCGGTGCCTGCTGGGCGAAGGCCGTTTGCGATGGAATTGCGACGAGCAAGCCCGATGAAAGGGCGGCAGCCAGGATCCTCGAACCACGCATGCAACGTCCTCCTATGAACGAAACAGCTTTGAGGCGGCCCTTATTCTCCGCTGGAGTATTGAAACCAGAGCATTTTCACCGTGGCAAGTCACGCAACTTCAGATTGACCCGTTTTTGACAGTTTCGTTGCATCCGGAGCCGAGGCGTCGGGCCGGACCGAGCCCGTCCAGGCGACGACGAGATCGTAGAAAACACCGAGCACGATCGGGCCGAGGAAGAGGCCGATCAGCCCATAGGAGAGCGTGCCGCCGATCACGCCGGCCAGGATGACGAGCATCGGCGTCTTCAGCCCGCGGGCGACCAGCATCGGCTTCAACACGTTGTCGATCAGCCCGATCAGCACGAGGATCAGCGTCAGGCCGAGGGCGGCGCGGGTCTCCATGGACATCCACGCCCAGATGGCGACCGGCAGGAGCACCGGGGCCGGGCCGATCTGAATAATGCAGAAGATGAGGACGGCGAAGGCGAGCACGCTCGCGCCAGGAATGTCGAAGAGCGAGAAGGCGAGCCCGGCCAGCAGCGCCTGCAGGAGCGCCACGCCGATCACCCCGCGCGCGACATTGCGGATCGTCGCGGCGGCGAGATCGACGAAGCCGGCGCCGCGCTCGCCGGCGACCCGGCGGCCGAAAAGTTTTAGGCCTTCGCCGAGCCGCGGGCCGGGGCGGAAGAGAAAGCCGGCGATGATGACCGAAACGATGAAGCCGATGAGGTCGACGCCGATGCGGGCGATCTTGCCGAGCACCGTGCCGCCCGCCTGCAGCAGCGACGGAGCAAGACGCTGCAGCGTCGCTTCGAGATTGCCCGAGACCTGGACCCAGGCGGTGTGGAGCCATTCGCCGATCAGCGGCCAGTCGCGTACGGCATCCGGCGGCGCCGGGATGGCGAGGGTTCCTGTCGACAATTTTGCAAGAAGCGCCTGCACGGCTTCGGCGAAGCTCAGCGCGATCGCCGCGAGCGGGCCGGCGATCACCAGGAGGGCGAGAGCCGTGAGCGCCGCCGCCGCAAGGCGGGGCCGGCCGCCGAAGAGGGCGGTAAGCGCCTTGAATAGCGGATAGAGTGCAACGGCGAGAATGCCGGCCCAGATGGCGATGAGCGCGAAGGGCGCGACGAGGGTCAGCGACAAATAGGCGAAAAGCGCGAGCACCCCAAGCCGCAGGAACTCGGTGACCCGCGGCTCGATCGACGCCGGGCTGGCCGGGCTGCTTGCGCCGGCTTCCGCCTTGACCGGAGTTTGCACATCGTCCATGCGACTTCCCCCGGGGCGAGAAAACGCCCGCCGCCGTGCGCCCTCGCACGTCCGGCACGGCCGCGTGATCGTGACGGTCCATTTGAGGACGGGATCAGCGGCGAGGGGGAGTGTACAGCGGGGGTGGTGCTGGTGGAAGTGCTTCCCGTTTTGAGACGCGCGAAGGACGCTGTTGCACGTCCTTAAATCGGCTCCGATTCAAGGACAATGCTGTAGCGGTTTAGCGGGAGCGGGCTACCTTTTTCGGTCCCGGCAGCAGGCCCTCGCGCTGGAGCTTCTTGCGGGCGAGCTTGCGGGTGCGGCGAACGGCTTCAGCCTTTTGGCGCGCACGCTTTTCGGACGGCTTTTCGTAGGCGCTGCGCGCCTTCATTTCGCGGAAAACGCCTTCGCGCTGCATCTTCTTCTTCAGAACGCGAAGGGCTTGCTCGATATTGTTATCCCTGACGAGTACTTGCAAAGTATATCCTTCCTTTCAACGGCAGGTGCCGTGTTACGCGTTGCTCGAATGCGGTTTCGTCTGACGCGGAGAGGGGCTCCCCGGTTCAAAATCCCGGACGGCACACCGCTTGGGCGTCACCCGGAAAACGATTGGCTCAAGTGATGGTTTCACTTGGCGCCCTTGGTGCTCAACGGTTTGAGCCATGGCTTGCCGCTCACCATCGGCGCCCCGTCGTCCTGGCGAACGGGCAAATCCGTTTCGGAGGCATCGATGTCGCTCTCGAAGATGCGCCGGTCGAAGTTCTCGGTGCCGAAGCGAACGCGATACTGCGGCTCGCCGTATTCGGCCGCCGGCAGGGTTCCGACGATGCGGCATTTTCTGTCGGCGCTTGCCGTCCGGGTGAGGTCGGCCCTGAGCACGACCGTATCGCCAACACTGTAGCTGTTGCGGCTCATCGCCATCTCCTTTGCCGAAACCTTGTCCTTTGTCTACGCCTTGCAGCGCCGAGAACTTCCGGAGGCAAAACAAAAAGGCCGGGCATTACCCCGACCTCTTCCCGTCATTCGCTTGGCGCCGCTGCCAGTACATCCGTGGTCAGCGGCGGCGAATGACAAATTACGCGGCGCGCAGGTTGTCGGCAGAGCTCTTGCCGGACCTCTTGTCCTGCACGATGTCGTAGGTGACCTTCTGGCCCTCGACGAGCGAGCGCATTCCGGCGCGTTCAACGGCAGAAATATGCACGAACACATCCGTCGTGCCGTCGTCGGGCTGGATGAAACCAAAACCCTTGGTGCTGTTGAACCACTTTACGGTGCCTGAATTCATAACGATTTCCTTTCAATCGCTGGAGTTTCCCGGACGAATATTCATCCGAATTGATCGATATTTGAGAGGAAATCTGACGAGCGCGTCGGCGCTAAGGCAAAGGTCACAAGCAATGTTCGACGGGTCTTATATAGACGCTATTGCCGAATATGCAATGGACGGGCGCAAATTAATCGGGAAGGGGGCCATTGAGGATGCGGAAATACGATCGAGCCCGATTGAACCCCGAGATAATATTTCGAAGGACCATCGACACGCTGGCCGACGTATGTAGGCAGCGGTTTGGGAGCGGGGTGCAGACGAGCTAACCCGGCCGCCGGAGCACGTCGAGGAGCCAGACGAGACCTGTGTCCATCAGCGCCGCCTTCGGCACGACCGCCTGGACGCTGGGGCTGCCGAGGCCCAGCGGCAGCTTTGTGGTGGCGACGGCGAAGCGCTCCGCATGCATCGCGACGAAGCGCTTCGGCAGAAAACAGATCAGCTGCGTCTTGCTGACGAGATCGAGCGCCAGCAAAAAATTCGGCACGGCCAGGGCTACGCGGCGAGAGAGACCGCGGCTTTCGAGCAGTTCGTCGACATTGCCCCGGAGGTCGCCTCTGGGGGCGACAAGCAGATGCTGCATGCGGCAATAGTTCTCGAGCGTCGGGTTTTTGAGGAAGGGATGGCCGCTCCGCGCGGTGACCACGAACTCTTCCTCGTAAAGCGGTTGCGCGGCGAAGCGGGCCGGAAGCTCGTAAAAAGGGGCGATCGCCACATCTATCAGCCGCCCATCGAGATCGGAAAGCGCCGTCTCCATTTGCATGTGACGCACGACGAGATCGATGCCCGGCGCGTTGCGGGCGATCTCGTCGAGCAGCGGCGGCAGGAAAACCGAGAAGCCATCGGCCGTGCCGATCGTAAAGCGGCGACTGGCGCGCGCCGGATCGAAGGGCTCGGCCGTGGAGATGACGCTTCTCACCCGCGCGAGAATATCGGCTATCGGCGTCGCCAGTTCCTTGGCGCGATCGGTCGGCACCACGCCCTTCGGAGTCTTCAGGAAGAGCGGATCATTGAGCAGCCGCCGCAGGCGGCCGAGACCGTGGCTGACGGCGGAGGCGGAGAGGTTCAGCCGTTCGGCGGCCCGGCCGACATTCCCCTCGTCAAGCACTGTTTCGAACAGCACCAGCAGGTTGAGGTCGGCGCGCGATAGTTCAATCTCATTCAGCATAATGCTGAAATCATATCACTTCATTCAGTATCCATAAAGTCGTAGGTCTTCGGGCGAGGCCCGTGCGGTCTCCCAACCAGTTGGAGGACGAAATGAGCGACTTCATCGGGTATATCGAAAGCCTGGCGCTGCGCAGCTTGCAGCCAACGGAGGGGCAGGGCCAGCCACCCGCGCGTGCCGATCCGGCCATCAACGCGCGGCTGCGCGAGGCGCTCGCCGGCGAGGCGCTTGTCGGCGGGGATAGGGCGGCGGCGGTCATCGGCTTCTGGCGCGACGCGGGGCCGACACGTTGGTTTGCCAAGGAGCCGGAGTTCGATCGCGCCTTTCGCGAGCGCTTCCTCGCGAGCCACGAGGCGGCGGCCCGCGGCGAATTCTTGAATTGGACGGTTTCGCCGGAGAAGACGCTGGCGCTCCTTCTTCTCCTCGATCAATTCCCCCGCAACGCCTTTCGCGGCACGCCGCGCATGTATGAGACCGACGCCCTGGCGCTCGGCATCGCACGCGCCGCCGTGGACGCGGGCTACGACCTTAAGGGGCCGGCCGACCTGCAGCTCTTCTTCTATCTGCCGTTCGGCCATTCGGAAAAGATTGCCGACCAGGAGCGCTCCGTCGAACTTGCCCGCCGTCTCGGAGAGCCGAGTCTTTCCCACGCCATAGCCCACCGCGACATCGTGCGCCGCTTCGGCCGCTTCCCGCACCGGAACGGGATCCTCCGGCGGACGATGACGGAAGAGGG
>NZ_SRXN01000037.1 GCF_004827385.1 Ensifer sp. MPMI2T | reverse complement strand
GTGATGTAGCCCCTCCCCCTTGTGGGGAGGGGTTGGGGAGGGGTCTTGTCCTTCCCTTCGAAGGGGCCGGCAGGCCAGACGGGCATAGACCCTGTCTGGAACGCCCGCAATCTCTCTCATATCGCTCCCCTATCGATCCGCACCGTGGTCGGCTCCCATCGCCTCGTTCAACAGGTCATCGGCCGCCTCCGATAGCAGGAAGTCGTGAGCCTCTCCGTGGATCACTTCCTTGCCGATCTCCAGCATCACGGGGATGGCGAGCGGCGAGATATGATCCAGTCGGCGGTGGGTAATGTGCCCCTTGATTCGCTTCAGCATAGAACCGAGCCGGCCGATGTCCAAAAGTCCCGTCGCGGCGTCGCTGCGTGTTGCCTCCAGCAGGATGTGGTCCGGCTCGTGCGCCCGCAATACGTCGTAAATGAGATCGGCCGAAACGGTAATCTGTCGCCCCGTCTTCTCCTTGCCCGGATGGCGCTGGTCGATCAATCCGGCAATGACGGCGCAGTTGCGGAAGGTGCGCTTCAAGAGGAAGGATTCGTTCAACCAGGCTTCGAGGTCGTCGCCGAGCATGTCTTCGTCGAAGAGTTGCGCGAGCGACGGGCGGCGCGCCCGGAAGGCGCTGCTGAGATCGTCGAGCCCCCAAACGGCGAGCGAATAGTCGGTGGCGACGAAGCCGAGCGGTTTCAGGCCGGCGCGGTCGAGGCGGCGCGTCAAGAGCATACCGAGCGTCTGGTGCGCAAGCCGCCCCTCGAAGGCGTAGATCACCATGTAATGGCGGCTGCCGCGTGGGAAGGTCTCGATCAGCAGCTCGTCCGCGCGCGGCAGCATTGAGACGTCCTTCTGCAGCGCCAACCAATCGCGCACCTGGTCCGGCAATGAGGCGCGGCGCGTGGGATCGGCAAGCATCTTGCGAACTTGCGCCGCGAGGTAGGTGGAGAGCGGGAATTTCCCGCCGGCATAGGTCGGCACCTTCGGGTCGAAGGAAAAAGCTTGGGAGACGAGGCACTCGTTTTCGCGGATGCCCTCGAAACGCACGACCTTGCCGGAAAAGAGAAATGTGTCGCCCGGCGACAGCATTTCGAGGAAATATTCCTCCACCTTCCCGAGCGTCATGCCGCCGCGGCCAAGCGAGCCGCGGGCGTTGCGCTTGACCATGCGAACGTTCAGCATCGGGGATTCGACGATGGTTCCGACATTGAGACGGTATTGCTGGGCGACCATCGGGTTCGACACCCGCCAGAGCCCGTCCTTCGTCTTGCGGATGCGGGCGTAGCGCTCGTAGGTGCGAAGCGCATAGCCGCCTGTGGCGACGAAATCGACGATCCGCTCGAAAGTCTCCCAAGAAAGGTCTGCGTAGGGCGCCGCGCTGATGATCTCCGCATGAAGCTCGACAGCGTCGAAGGGCTTCGCGCAGGCGGCTCCCAAGACATGTTGGGCCAGCACGTCGAGTGCGCCTCGGCCGACGGGCGGCGTATCCTGCGCGCCGATGTAGTTGGCGTCGAGCGCCGCCTGGCATTCCATCACTTCGAAGCGGTTGGCGGGCACGAGAATCGCTCGGCTCGGCTCGTCCATGCGGTGATTGGCGCGGCCGATGCGTTGGGCGAGGCGGCTCGCCCCCTTGGGAGCGCCGACATGGACGACAAGATCGACGTCGCCCCAGTCGATGCCGAGATCGAGCGTCGAGGTGGCGACGACCGCGCGCAGCCGGTTTTCCGACATGGCCGCCTCGACCTTGCGGCGTTGCGCGACATCGAGTGAGCCGTGATGGAGGGCGATCGGCAGGTTGTCGTCGTTGATCTTCCAGAGTTCCTGGAACAGCATTTCCGCCTGGCTGCGGGTGTTGACGAAAAGCAACGTCGTGCCGTGATCCTTGATCGCGGCATAGACGTCGGCGATCGCGTAACGCGCCGAATGCCCGGCCCAGGGCACGTGCTCATCGGTGCGCAAGATAGAAATTTCCGGCTTCGCGCCGCCGGAAACGATGATCAGTCCGGCATGTTTCTCCCGCTCCTCGGCCTGCGCCACGAGCCAGCGCTGCAAGTCCATTGGCTCGGCGACGGTTGCCGAAAGACCGATCGTCTGGAGGTCGGGCGCCAGCCGGCGCAGTCGTGCGAGACCGAGCGAGAGCAGGTGCCCGCGCTTCGAGGTCACCAGCGAGTGCAATTCGTCGAGCACGACGTAGCGCAGATCCTTGAAAAAGCGTTCCGCCTCGCCATCGGCGATGAGGAGGGCGAGCTGCTCCGGCGTGGTTAGCAGGATATCGGGCGGATTGAGCTTCTGGCGCTGTCGCTTGCCTTGCGGCGTGTCGCCCGTCCGGTTCTCGATCCTGACCGGCAGACCCATCTCGGCCACAGGCTTCATCAGGTTGCGTTCGATGTCGACCGCGAGCGCTTTCAGCGGCGATATGTAGAGCGTGTGGATGCCGATGAAGGGTGAGCCGGGCGGGATCTTGCCGCGCCGAGTAAGCGCAACCAGCGAAGGTAGAAATCCGGCAAGTGTCTTGCCGGCACCAGTCGGCGCGATCAGAAGCGTGCTCTCTCCCGCTTCAGCACGTGACAGGAGTTCGAGCTGATGGGCGCGCGGTCGCCACCCCTTCTCCGCGAACCACCGGAGAAACGGCGCCGGCAACGTCAGCGCGTCGCTTTCCGGCAATGGAGAATCGATCCTGTTCACGGGGAACAAAGGTAGATCAAACGCGGCAAAAGAGAAGCCTGCTATGCGGCGTGCTCGTGATTGCCCCTCTCCACGGGTTTAACCAGAGGACTAGCTCCCCGCAAGCGGGGGCGAGGGACTGGACGGCGTCGCGAGTGTCCTTCGCCCCGCGTGCGGGGAGAAGGTGGCCGGCAGGCCGGATGAGGGGCGCTCGCGTGTCGCACGCGTCCGGCATCAAAGCGCGATGTAGCGGTCGGCGCGGTGATTGATGGCCACAAACAGGTTGAGGACAACCGCGCCGAGCACCGACCAGACGACGACGGACGGCGTCGTAACAGCGAAGGCGGTGGCGAGAACGACCATGTCGATCGCGAGCTGCACCAGCCCGGCGCGAATGCCGAAGCGCTCTTGCAGATAGATGCCCAATATGCCGACGCCGCCGAGGCTCGCGCGGTGGCGGTAGAGCGCCAGAAGCCCATATCCGAGCAGCAGCCCGCCGAGCAGCGCTGCCCAAGCGGGATGAATTCCGCCGACCTGAAATAGGCGCGATTGCGCGTCGGTCAGAAACGACGTCAAGGCGATGGCGATGAAAGTCTTGATCGTGAACGCCGGCCCGAGCCGCTTCAGCGAGAGATAGAAGAAGGGCAGGTTGAGGAGAAAGAAGGCAAGACCGAAGTTCACGCCGGTCGTATAATGCAGCAGGAAAGCAATGCCGGCGGTGCTGCCGGTCAGAAGTCCGGCGCTCGCGAGGAAATACAGCCCGAGCGCGGCAACGAGGCTTCCGGAAAAGATACCCTGCACGTCCTCGACGGGCGTGTGCCGGGTGGGGCTGGTATTCCAGAGACCGAAAACGCTGCTGCCTTGTGCCATGACGAAACCCCGATTGCTACTGCATGATTCGCGTCCTATTGGATGCGACGCTGTAGCCCGTCAGCATTGCTGCAATGCACAAAACATTCAAGAAAAATATGTAAGCAATGCTGACCTATTTTCGCGTGGCAGCTTTGCGTTCTATGCAGGTTTCCGCGCGAGCAACAGTATTCCCGCGACCGGCTTTCCGGCATCCATGCGAATGACCGTGCGTTCCGTTGCGACCAGAGAAAATCCGCGTTCGGCGCAAACCTCGGTGATATAGGGTTCGGAATGCGCGTAGCGCAGCGACGGCCGGAGGACGAAGCCTTCACCCGTTGCAGCGTCCTCGACCGAAAAGGCGAAGAGGCCACCGGGCACGAGCAGTCGGTCGGCGATCACGAAGACACTTTCGAGATTGCCGAGATACATCAATACATCCGCCGCACTGACGAGATCGGCCCTTGCGGTTGGAAAATCGCCGAGCGCGCCCGAGCTTTCCGCCGCGAGCGACAGGTCCGCCTGCGCCAGACGGTCGTAGATCGCCTTTGCCTCCGCCTTGGCCAGCATGTTGGCGGAGAGGTCGAAGCCTTCGAGATAGGCGCAGCGATGGCGGATGCGCTCGCCGAAAAGGCCGGTGCCGCAACCGAGGTCGGTGACGTGATGAAAACGGCGGCCGTCGGTCGCTCGGTCGATCAGCGCGGCGAGCTTTTCGGGCACGCTGTATTCGAGCTTCTCGACGAGGGCCTTGTCGAAGCGCTCCGCATAGTCGTCGAAAAGGCGTTCGACATACACGCTCGGCGGCTGTTCGGGCGTCTCGGCCGCGCCGAGAAGGGCGAGTTTCAGGCCGGCGCCGAAAATGTCCTCGGGATTGAGCCGCAGCGTGTTGCGGAGTGCCTCGATCGCTGCCTCTTTTCGGCCAGATTTCTCCTCATAGTCCGCCAGCCGAAACCAGCCGGCGGGCCAGTCGGGCGCGCGTTCAAGAGCCTGGGCCATCAGTTCCGCCGCACTTTGCGGTTCACCGGCTTCGGCGAGCATTTTGGCGTAATCGGCGCGGCGATCGGCGATCAGGTCGCCGGAGGAGAGCTGGTTGAGGGTCATCGACATGACGGCGTGGTTGCGATGGACGCTTCTGGCGCTGACCACCGCAAAATACAAGCGGAATCTGAAAGACGACGCAACTCGCTTTCTCTTGCGCCTTGCGACCTCGGTGAAGGCGGCTTATGTGAAAGGTAACAGGAGAATTCTCGCCGATGTCGGACGGACTTAACAAGTTTCTCGGGGATACGCCGCTGCGCGTGCTGGTCAAGCTCGTCGTGGTGTCGATCCTGGTCGGTTTCGTCATGACCGTGTTCGACTGGTATCCGGTCGACATTTATTTTGGCATTCGCAGTTTCCTGCTCGACCTGTGGCGTACGGGTTTCGCGGCCCTCGGAAGGGTCGGCGACTATCTGTTGCTCGGGGCGGCAATCGTCATACCCGCCTTCCTCATTCTTCGTGTTTTGAGCTATCGACGGTAAGTATGCAGCATCAGCAGTTCTTAATCCGCAGGCGCGTCCTGTTGCGGGCTGGCGGCTTCCTTTCACTCGGCGTGCTTGCCGGCTGCACGACATCAAACCTCCTATCTACTGGCGAAGGCAGCGGAAGCGACCAGACGACAGCGACACTTGGCTACGTCAACACGTTGCGGAAGGATCGCGGGCTGACGTCGCTTGCTCACGACCCGGTCGCGTCGGTTGCGGCATTGAGCCAGGCGGCGCGCATGGCGCGTGTCGGCAAGATGCAGCACAACATCGGCTGGCGCGACAATTTCTACGACCGGATGAAAACGCAGGGCGTTACGCTTCCGGCTGCGGAAAACATCGCCATGGGCCAGGACGATGCGGAGAGTGCCTATAACGCCTGGTTCCATTCTCCGAAGCATCTCGAAAACATGCTCGGCCAATACCGTGGTCTCGGTGTTGCAGTGGCGCAGAATTCCGCTTCCGGAAACCGCCCCTATTGGGCCATGGTGCTCTCCGGCTGACCTGATTCCCTTGAAGGGCGGAAGCGGCCCGCAAGGAATTTGACAATGGCTGCCACGGAAACCCTCGAACGCGACGCGCATGCTGGCGAAGCCGGCCCGTTTCACGTCACAAATCGGCTGATCTTTTCGATTGCCTTGCCGATGACGCTGGGGTTCCTGACGACGCCGCTGCTTGGTCTTGTCGACACCGCGGTGGTCGGCCGCCTCGGCCGAGCTGACCTGCTCGCCGGGCTCGCGGTTGGCGCCGTGATGTTCGACCTGATTTTCACGACCTTCAACTTCCTCCGGGCTTCCACGACAGGTCTCGTTGCGCAGGCCTATGGCCGGGGCGACCGACGCGAGCAACAGGCGGTCTTCTGGCGGTCGCTGGTGATCGCGCTTTTCTCGGGTGTCGCCGTCGTCTTGCTCTCGCCCTTGCTGTTTGCCGCCGGCCTGTGGCTGATGGCACCCGGTGCCGAGGTCGAAGCGGTCACACGCACCTATTTCTTCTATCGGATCCTGTCCGGGCCGGCGGCACTTGCCAATTACGCGATCCTCGGCTTCGTCCTTGGGCGCGGCGAAGGGTCCATCGGCCTCCTGCTGCAGACGCTCATCAACGGTATCAACATTGTGCTTTCCATCCTGCTCGGCCTCGTCCTCGGTTGGGGCGTGACGGGCGTGGCGGTGGCGACGGTGACGGGCGAAGTCATCGGCGCACTCGCCGGCTTCGCGATCGTCTATGGGCGATTTGACCGGCGCGATGCGCCGGACTGGGCGGTGATCTTCGCCCGCGAGCGGCTGAAGCCGCTGTTCGGCCTTAACCGCGACATCATGATCCGCTCTTTCGTGCTGCTTGCTGCCTTCACGCTCATGACGCGGATTGGTACGGCCTTCGGGCCGGTGACGCTTGCCGCCAACGCCGTGCTGATGACGATCTTTCTCGTCGCCGGATACTATCTCGACGGCCTCGCCAATGCGGCCGAGCAGCTTACCGGACGATCGATCGGTGCCGGATACCGCCCGGCCTTCGATCGCGCCTTGCGCATGACCGCGCTTTGGTCGCTTGGCCTCGCCGCACTGACGACGCTTGGCTTCCTTGTCTTCGGGGATGACCTAGTCGACGTGCTGACGACGGCGCCGGATGTGCGGGCGCTCGCTTACGAATACATGCCTTGGGCGGCGCTGACGGCGCTGACCGGCGCACTCGCCTTCCTGATGGATGGCGTTTTCATCGGCGCCACCTGGTCACGCGACATGCGCGACATGATGCTGGCAGCCTTTATCGGCTATGTGCTCGTGCTCGCGATACTGATCCCGGCCTTCGGCAATCACGGGCTTTGGGCCGGGCTCAACCTGTTCCTGCTCATGCGCGGGGTATTTCTGCTGGTCCTGGTGCCGCGCCGTGCCGCTCAGGTGTTTCGCGCGGCCCAGTAGGACAGGCGGCTGTCGCGGATGTCGCGGATCGAGGCAAGCTTCTCGCGATCGCAGAGCTCCGACAGCCCCCGCACGATCCGGCCGGGCAGCCCCGGCCCCTCATAGACCATGCAGGAATAGAGCTGGACGAGATCGGCGCCGGCGCGGATTTTCTCCGCTGCGGTTTCCGCCGAGTTCACGCCACCGACTCCGATGATCGGCAGGGCGGGGCCGACACGCTTGCGCATCCGCGCGAGCACTGCCGTCGATTTCTCGAAGAGCGGCCTGCCGGAAAGCCCGCCCGCTTCTTGAGCCTGTCGCCGATCCTTCAATCCGTCGCGCGCAAGCGTGGTGTTGGAGACGATCAGGCCGTCGAGATCGTGCGCCAGCACTTCAGCTGCGATGTCGTCCATCGCCTCTTCGGTGAGATCGGGAGCGATCTTCAGGAAGACCGGGATTCGCTTCGCGCTTTTCTTTGCTTCCTCGTCGCGGGCCGAAAGCACGGCGGAAAGCAGTGCTGCCAGGCTTTCGCGCGCCTGGAGGTCTCGCAGGCCGGGCGTGTTCGGCGACGATATATTGGCGGTGAAATAGCGTGCGACCGGATAGAATGTCCGGATCCCCGCCACATAGTCGCTGATACGATCGGCACTGTCCTTGTTCGCGCCGATATTGACGCCGATCAGTGCCTGACGCGAGCAGCTCTGAAGGCGCGCGAGCGCGGCTCCATGGCCTTCGTTGTTGAAGCCAAGCCGGTTGATGACCGCCTGATCTTCCACCAGACGGAAGATGCGGGGCTTGTCATTGCCGGGCTGCGGCCTCGGCGTGACCGTGCCGATTTCGGTGAAGCCGAAGCCGATCTTCAGGAGCGCCTCCGGCACTTCCGCATTCTTGTCGTACCCGGCCGCCATGCCGATGGGGTTAGGGAAGGTGAGGCCGGCGATTTCTTGGCTGAGGCGCGGATCGGCCGGCGCCGCGCAACTCGGCACCAGCCCACTTTTGAGCGCCTTGATCGATAGACCGTGCGCGGCCTCCGGGTCGAGAAGGAACAAGCCGCTGCGTGAGAGAAATTTCAGGGCACCGATCATGGTAGAAGCTCGGGAAAGACGTGGAGGCCGTCGGCTCCCAATGGCAATGGCTTCTCCCAGATCGCAGCATCGAGCGGGAGTGGCCCGTATAGATGGGGAAACAGCGCGCCGCCGCGCGATGGTTCGTAGACGAGCTTGTCGCCAAGGGCCGCGCCGTTGATGGCGATGAGCAGCAGGCCGTCCTGCCCTACGAAGTGCCTTGCGGCCGTTTCGACGACCTGATCCCTGGTCGAGAAATGGATGAAGCCATCGGCAAGGTCGACGGGCGCGCCCGTGAATTGTCCAGCCTGCCGCGCCTCCTGCCATAGCAGTGCCGGAACGATTTTGTATATAATGGCGTTCATGTGCCCGCTTGTCCGTCGTGAAACCCAATCGTGGCCTTGCCGCAAATATTGGCGCTTGTCCACCACGGAAGGCGGATTTCCGCAGCATCCAATGGAGGAGCTGTCATGAGGAAGGTAATTGCGGCACTGGCGATGGGGCTGACGCTCGGCTGCGTCGCGTCGGCCTATGCGCAGGAGGTATCCCCGGGGCGCTACAGCATGCAAAAATCGGACACCGGCATCGCGCGGCTCGACACTGAGACGGGGGAGGTTACATTGTGCCGGGAAAAGAACGGCGAGCTCGTCTGCCGGATGGCAGCCGATGAGCGGGCGGCCTTCGAGCGGGAGATCGATCTTTTGACGAAACGCGTCGAGGCGCTGGAAAAGGCGGTCAAAAGCGGTGAAACTGCGCTGAAACCGGCTCTTCCGAGCGATGAAGAGATTGACCGGACAATGAGCATCATGGAAAGAATGATGCGTAAGTTCATGGAGATCGTGAAGGATCTCGAAGGGAGCGGAGACGGTTCCACCGATGGTAGGGTGCCGCAAAAGACCTGACGGGCGCCGGCACGAACCATTGAGACGCGATCCGGCGCGTTGGAGGATGCGCAGGGTCCGGGGCTGAGGCTCTTGGGAGGGAGCACCCTATGCCGGAAATGACCATCATCATCGCCGATGACCACCCGCTTTTTCGTGGTGCAATGCGCCAGGCGCTGAGCGGCATGGCCGATGCTCCGGGTATCGTCGAAGCCGGTGATTTCGCGGCCGCGCGCAAAGCCGCGGCCGAGTATCCGGATGCCGACCTGATGCTGTTGGACCTCACCATGCCCGGCGTCAGCGGTCTTTCCGGCCTCATTGCGTTGCGGGCGGAGTTTCCGAGCCTCCCGGTGATGATCGTCTCGGCCCATGACGATCCGGCGACCATTCATCGTGCGATCGATCTTGGTGCTGCCGGTTTCCTCTCCAAGTCTGCTGGCATCGACGAAATTCGCGACGGCATCACCAAGGTGATCGCCGGTGAAGTCTTCGTGCCGGCGGGTTACGACCAGAACCAGGAATACGAGCCGGAAGTGGCCGATCTCCTGCATCGGCTGCAGACGCTGACGCCGCAGCAGTCGCGCGTGCTCAGCATGCTAGCCGAGGGCCTGCTCAACAAGCAGATCGCCTACGAGCTCGGCGTCTCGGAGGCGACGATCAAGGCTCATGTTTCAGCGATCCTGCTGAAACTCAACGTCGACAGCCGCACGCAGGCAGTTATCCAGCTGTCGAAGATAGGCACAGTCGCAGCGGCTTGATTTGGCGCTTCGTCGGTAAATCTCGGAAAATGTGAGCGGGTCTCCGCCCCTCATCCGGCCTGCCGGCCACCTTCGCCCCGCGCGCGGGGCGAAGGTGACTCGCGGCAACCGCCGAACGCCCAAGTCCCCTCCGTTTGCGGGGACAGGTTTAGGTGAGGGGCGATTGCACGCGGTTTGTTCGGCCAAATAGCGCCGCTATTCGGCAGCCGCTTTTCCCGCAATGGAGAGCTGGGTCAACCATGCGCGCATGGCTGCCGGACGTACGGGCTTGTTTTGCAGGGCGATAGCGTCGCGTTCTGCGGCGCCGCGCACCTCCGGAGAGCGGTCGGCCGTCACCAGCAGGGCCGGAATGCTTTCCCCCCAAAGCGCGCGGATGCGGGCAATCGCTTCGATGCCGGTGCCGTCGCCGAGATGATAATCAGCGATGATCGCATCGGGTCTCTTCGCTTGATGCCCGGGGGCCATTTCCGAGCAGCCGGCAAGCGATTCCACCGTGGTGACGTTACAGCCCCACCCCCCAAGTAGCACTGCCATGCCGTCGAGAATCTTCGGCTCATTGTCGATACAGATGACGCTCAGACCGGCCAAGGCGTCGCTCGCCTTCGCGGCCGCGACATCGCGCGGTTTGGCGCGCTCGCTGATGCTTGCTTCGAGCGGCACCGCGACCTTGAAGCCCGTGCCTTTGCCATGTTTCGATTGAAGGCTGACCGGGTGATTGAGGACGCGCGAGATGCGGTCGACGATCGAGAGGCCGAGCCCGAGGCCAGACGCCGTGCGCGCGCCTTCGTCAAGGCGTGCGAACTCCTTGAAGACGGTGCGGAATTTCGAGGGCGGAATGCCGATGCCAGAATCGAGCACCTCGATCGTTGCGGCCCGGCCGCGTCGGCGCACCCCGACGAGCACCTTGCCCTTCAGCGTGTATTTGATGGCGTTCGAGACGAGGTTCTGGACCACCCGCCGCAGAAGATTCGGATCGCTGCGCACGACGAGGGATGTCGGCATGACTATGAGTTCGAGACCCTTCGCCCGCGCCATCGGAGCGAAATCCGTCTCGATGCGCCGGAGCAATTCGTTGAGCGGCACCGATTGCAGGCGTGGCTTCATCGCCCCGGTGTCGAGCCGGGAAATATCGAGCACCGCCCCGAGAATGGCTTCCACCGATTCCAGCGAGGAATCGATGTTCTGGACGAGCGTGCTGTTGTCGGAATCGCCGAGGCGCTCGACGAGCGAGGAGGAATAAAGGCGCGCCGCATTTAATGGCTGCAGGATGTCGTGCCCGGCGGCCGCGAAGAAGCGGGTCTTGCCGATGTTGGCTTCCTCGGCTGCCGCCCGCGCTTCGGCGAGTTCGCGGTTGACCCGCGTCAGTTCTCCCGTCCGCTCGGTGACGCGCAGTTCCAGAGTCTCGTTGGCCTGCTTCAGCGCCATGTCGGCGGCGACGCGCTGCGTGATGTCGGTATAGGTCGTGACGATGCCTTTGTCCGGCATCGCATTGGTTCTGACCTCGATGATGCGTTCGCCATTGGCGAGTTCGAGCAGGAAGGGCTTGTCGAGCGTCAGGAAATTGGCGATCAGCGCCTTCTCTTGGTCCTTGCGGATGTCGCCGCGTCTGGTCAGGATCTCGACGATATCGGCGAGCGGGAAGCCGACCTGGCCTGCGGCCTCGGGCAGGTCGAGCAATTGCCTGAAGCGGCGGTTCCAGATGATCAGATTGTTGGCATTGTCGAAGACGGCGATGCCCTGATCCATTTGCGAGAGCGCCGTTTGCAACATGTCCTGGTTGTATTGTAGGGCCTCGCTCGCTTGGTCGAGCAGCCAGGCCGTATCGGACGAGGCATCGTCCATCCGCTGCAGCACGAGCGAAAGCACAAGGCGGGCGGAGGATGAACCGATGGCGCTGCCGAGCAACTGTTCCGAAAAATGAATGAGCGCCATGTCGGCCGAGGCATTCTCGTCCAGCCAGCGGCCGGACTGCTGCTCATAGGTGTGGAAGGAGCGCTGCATGCGTTCCTCGCCCATGTAGCGGGCAATCGTCGTCTTGAGATCGCGCACGGTCACCTTGGTCTTGCGCCCGCGGAACGTTCCTTCCGTGCGCGAACGACGCGTGATGAACACGCCGGCCTGGAAGCGCTCCAAGGGTTTTGGCGTCCGGGTCAGCGAGGCAAGGACGTAGGCCGCGCTGTTGACGAAAAGGCTCAAAGTCGTGGCATTGACCAGCGGGTCTGCATCCGGTCCCGAAAAGAGATCCGTGAACGGAAGAAGGAAGCTCAGCACCGTCGTCGCCACGTGGGAATTGTCGGGCCCGCCAAGGCTCGGGAGGAATAGGAGATAAGCCCAGACGAGAAAGCCGCAGACCATTCCCGTGATCGCCCCGCGGGCATTGGCCTGCCGCCAGACAAGGCCGCCGAGAAGTGCGGGCGCCATTTGCGATACGGCAACGAAGGACAGCAGCCCAAGCGAAGCGAGGCCAGCACTGATATCGGCCGAGCGATAATAGGCATAGCCGAGCAGAAGGACGACGAAGATTGCCGTGCGGCGAATGTTGAGCAGCGTCCCCGCCATGTCCTCCTGGAGTGCGCCACGCAAGCCGAGCCGCCGGCGCAGGAACACCGGCATGACGATGTCATTGGAAATCATGATCGACAGCGCCACCGAGGCGACGATAACCATGGCGGTTGCCGCGGAAAAGCCACCGATGAACGTCGTCAGCGATAGCAGGGGGACCTCGCCGGCAAGCGGCAGCTTCAGCAGGTAGAGGTCTGCGTCGCCGGAGCCTGAGAAGGTCAGAATGCCTGCGATGGCGATCGGCAGTACGAAGAGGTTGATTGCGATCAGATAAAGCGGAAACAGAACCCCCGCGGTGCGCAATTCGGTTTCGGTGCGGTTCTCTACCACGGTTACGTGGAATTGCCGCGGCAGCATGATGATAGCGAAGGCCGAGAGCACGATCAGCAGGACCCATCGCGCCGGCGGCGTGCGGTATTCGAGGGCGGCAAGGACCGCAGGACTTTGCTGGGCTTGCGCCCACAGGTTCGCGGGGCCATCGAACAGGACGAAGACGACATAAGCGCCGATGGTGAGCATCGCCACGAGCTTCACGACCGATTCCATGGAGATCGCGAGGATCAGGCCGTCCTGATGCTCGGTCGCATCCGTATGACGTGTTCCGAAGACGATCGCGAAGCAGGCGAGGAAAAGCGTCACAAGCAGTGGCAGATCGATGAAAGTCTGCCCCGCACCAATGCCGTAATGGCTCGTGTCGATCATCGCCGCGACCGAGCTCGAAACCGCCTTGAGCTGGAGGGCGATGTAGGGAATGGCCCCGACCAGTGAAATCAACGCAACGATCGCGGCGACGGCCGGGTTCTTGCCGTAGCGCGCCGCCATGAAATCGGCGACGGATGTTAGCCTTTCGGTCTTGGCGAGTTGGATAATACGGCGGACCAGCGGCATGCCGAGCGTGAACATCAGGATCGGTCCGATATAGATGCCGGTGAACTCGAGCCCGCGTTCGGCAGCCAGTCCCACGCCGCCGAAATAGGTCCATGACGTGCAATAGATCGCGAGGCTGAGCGCATAGACCAACGGCCTGCCCTTGCTGGCAGCGTTGTTTCTCCTGGCTCGCCGGTCGCCGTAACTTGCGACTGCGAAGAGCAGCAGCAGATAGGCGAAGGCCGAGGCAAAAATTACAGAACCCGAAAGCATGCCTCACTCCTCCGGAAAGCAGCATAGGGCAAGTCCAGCGGGTTGAGAATTGCCCGGCCTATGCGTCTTAAGTTCAAGAAAAGGGCGTTCGCCCGGCCGGGTTGATCCGACTTGATCAAATGCAAAGAACGGTTCCCACTGGGCGACCTTTGGTCTAGATTCCAAACCAGCGGTTGCCGCTTAGGACAGACGCGGTTGCCGTTCTCAAACGGGGACCACACGGAGAGTCGCATGCTGAACGAATTCAAGGAGTTTATTGCCCGCGGCAACGTCATGGATCTTGCGGTCGGCGTGATCATTGGCGCCGCCTTCAGCAGGATCGTCGATTCGGTCGTCAAGGATCTCGTCATGCCGATTGTCGGGGCGATCACCGGCGGCGGTTTCGACTTCTCTGATTATTTTCTGCCACTTTCATCCAAAGTCACCGCACCAACCCTTGCGGCCGCGCGTGAACAAGGCGCCGTCTTTGCCTATGGCAACTTCATTACCGTGCTGATCAATTTCCTGATTCTTGCCTGGATCATCTTCCTGATGATCAAGGTCGTGAACCGGATACGCGCTTCGGTCGAAACGAAAAAGGAACCGGCGCCCGCAGCGCCGCCGCCGCCGCAGGATATCGTGCTTCTCTCCGAGATCCGCGATCTGTTGAAACAGCGCGCCTGATCGCCTCCTGGGCATCGATTGCGGCTTCCGATTCGCTCCTGCATGCTTCCTGGAGCAAACATTCGGCAAATCAAAGCGCTATAGCGTCCTTTGTGCGCCTGAAAAGACGCAACGGCGCTGTAGCAGCCGCGAAACATCACAAAAATCGATAAACCAGTCAGATAATGTCGCGTGATCGTCTGCGCAAAAGCGTCTAGAAGCGGCCGGCAATCTACAGCACCTTGAATTGCTGCATGATTTTGTCATGCAGTAGGAGCCCCGCCCATGACGATCATGAACAGTCTCAGCCCCCGTTCTCTTTCGGCCCCCGAAAGCGGCATCGTCGAGGTTGTGAATTACGCGCGCGGACGAGAAGGCGTGATTCCGCTCTGGGTGGGCGAGGGGGATCTTGCCACGCCAGACTTCATCAGCCGGGCGGCGGCCGAAGCGCTTATGGCCGGTGAGACCTTCTACACCTGGCAGCGTGGCATCCCGCCGCTTCGCGAGGCGCTGGTGCACTACTACCAGCGCCGGTTCCAGAAGACACTGTCTCCGGAAAACTTTTACGTTACGGGATCGGGGATGCAGGCGATCAAGCTAGCAATCGAGGCGGTGACGTCGCCCGGCGACGACATTGTGCTGCTGACGCCCGCTTGGCCGAATTTTGCTGCTGCTGCCGAGATTTCAGGAGCGCGGCCGGTATCCGTGCCCCTGCGTTTCGAGCATGGCAAATGGCAGCTCGATCTCGACCGACTCGAGGCCGCGATCGGCGAGAAGACGCGGGCCTTGTTCATCAACACGCCGTCCAATCCGACCGGCTGGACCGCGACGCAGGAAGATCTCAGAGCCATTCTGACGCTCGCGCGCAAGCACGGTCTTTGGATCATCGCCGACGAAATCTATGCACTCTACTACTATGCCGGCGGGCGAGCGCCGTCGTTCCTGGACATCATGGATGATGACGACCGAATCCTGTTCGTCAATTCCTTCTCCAAGAACTGGTCGATGACCGGGTGGCGCGTCGGTTGGATCGTTGCGCCGCCGGCGATGGGACAGGTGCTGGAAAATCTGATCCAGTATTCGACGTCCGGCGTTGCGCAATTCATGCAGCGCGGCGCGGTTGCGGCCCTCGACGAGGGAGATGCCTTTGTCGACGGGAACGTTGCCAAGGCGGCGCTGAGCCGCGACCTGCTCTGCGACGCGCTGATTGCGACCAATCGCGTCGAAACCCTGAAGCCGGACGGTGCGCTCTACGCCTTCCTGAAGATCGACGGGGTGACCGATTCGCGACAGGCAGCGATCGACATCGTTGACAAGACCGGGGTCGGACTGGCGCCGGGAACCGCCTTTGGCGAGGGCGGCTCGCTCTTCATGCGCGCCTGCTTTCTGCGCGATCCGGCGCAGGTGGCGGAGGCCGCCGAGCGCCTCAGCCGCTATATTTCGAGCCGGTAGAGTTGCTCTCCCGACTCGATCGACGCGAGCCTCAAGTCGTCCCCCCGCTACAGCAACATCCATTCTAACGCACGAGCCGGATTGCGCCCGGATAGTAGATGCCCTTGTCGGCAAGCTCCGTCGTGCAATCCATCTTGAATGCACTGTTGCCGGTCAGGGTGATTTCCTGGGCGATCAGGCGGATGCACTCGCCGCCCGTTGAGCCATTGCCCGAATATTGCAGCTCTGCGGCGTCGGGGAGGTAGACGATACCGGTCAGGGACGACTGGCTGTTGCCGTTGATGATCGCGGTTTCCACATTTCCATGCTCGGCGACGATCGAGAACCCGGCCCAATCGCCTACGAGTGACGGCGAGATATCGAACGTCGCAGAGCCGTTGATTCTGAGCACGGCGCCGTTCATGAGGAAGAAAGTGACGCCCTCGCCAGTGACGGTTGCCTGACTGCCGAATTCCAGGCGCCCACCGTCGATGATGTAGTTGCCGGGCAGGAGATTTACGGCGCGCTTGATGTCCAGGCTTTGATAGGTTCCGGGCTTCAAGGTGACGGTGTAGCCCTCATTGTTTGTCTTGGGCGTCTTGCCGGTGCCATTGCAATCACCGTTGCCGCCGCCGCCGGCGATGAAATCCTGCCCGCAACCGGAGAGATCGACCCACGCCGATGTCTTCGGCAGAGCCTTGTTCTTGAACGGGTCGGGCACACGTGACGCGCCTTCCATCGCCTTGTCGCAAGCAAGTTCGACCGATGGCGCCGCACCATAAATGGAGCCGGCGGCGTAAAGACACTCCGCCTTGAGCTTGCCTGAGCCACCGACATAGATCGATTGATCGTCGTTGGAATTCGAGATGACGGTGCATCCGGTCAGATCGACCGCTGCGCTGCCGCTGACATCGAATGCTCGGTCGGACGTGTGATGCAGAGCCAGAATGCAGGCTTCCGCATTAGCGGCGCGCGCAGCAACGGCTTGGCGTCGGATTTGGAGCGGCAGGCGCTCCAGGAAAATCGGCTTGTAATCGAAGCTGAATTCCGCTGCGGCAACGTCTTCGGTGGTGTTGCGCGTGAACGCGACGGATATCGCGCCTTGCGTGCCTTGCGTGGGCGCTTCCGCGAGATTGGCTCCCTCGACGACGTTTTCTTGCGGTAGCGCGTAGTTACTCCAGAAGAACTTCTCCGCTGCTTCGGAGGCTTCGCTCTCGTCCGCGCCTTCGCCGTAGGCTCGCACGGAACCGATCGCGGCGGCGTCCAGCGCGGCCTGAATTTTCTCGGCTTCAAGATAGGCTCCGACGAAATCGAGCGTCAGGCCGACCGCGGCAATGACGGGGACGATCGCGATTGCGCCAAGAACGGCAAAATTTCCGTCTTTGTCCCGGGCCAATCGTCTCAGTTGGGCATGGAGCTCTGCACGTCTCATTCGCGGTTCCCCCTCTAAGGCCATATTCCTGAAGGCTAATACATGCCGTTTCAGAAACCGTTAGAGAGTGTCTTTGCATTTTAGTAAAATTTAATGTTTTGAATTTTCGGGCGAAAGGACGGTTTTATGCCGCTCGTCACGCCCCTCGGGCGGCGGGCGGCGAGATGTATTCTGCACAGCTGCGACGTCATCCATAAAATTCTCGATAATCGGCAGTGTGGTGCTTAACCACGGCCACGAGAATATCTGGCGAAGGCCGCTCGGCACGCCCCGAGTTTACCAATTCAGAAAGCTCAGCTCGTCTTTCCTGTTTCCATCTTTGAGGGGATGGAAGTCGGGCAATGGCGATACTGGTAACGGGTGGAGCGGGTTACATCGGGAGCCACATGGTGTGGTCACTGCTCGATGCGGGCGAGTCTGTCGTAGTGGTTGACCGGTTGTCGACAGGCTTCCGCTGGGCGATCGCGCCGGAAGCAAAGTTTTATTTCGGGGACGTCGGCAACAGGGCGCTGCTTGGCAGGATCTTTGCGGAGAACGAGATCGATGCGGTCATCCATTTCGCGGGATCAGCCGTCGTCCCGGAGTCCGTCGCCGGCCCGCTTAGCTATTACCAAAACAACACGGCGAACACGCGCACGCTGATCGCCGCGACGATAGCGGCCGGTATTCGCCACTTCGTCTTCTCATCGACCGCGGCAGTTTACGGCACTCAGGATACCGCCGATCCAGTCAAGGAAACGGCCACGTTGCGTCCCGAGAGCCCCTATGGCCGCTCTAAGCTGATGTCGGAAATCATGCTGCAGGATGCCGCGGCCGCTCACGATTTCCGCTATGTGGTGCTGCGCTATTTCAACGTCGCGGGAGCGGATCCCCTTGGTCGCGCCGGGCAATCAACGGCTGGTGCCACTCATCTCATCAAGGTCGCGTGCGAAGCCGCTCTCGGCATACGCCGCAAGATCGACGTCTACGGAACCGACTATCCGACCGCCGACGGCACCGGCATTCGGGATTATATCCACGTTGCCGATCTCATTACGGCACACAAGGACGCACTCGGCTATCTGAGAGGCGGCGGCGAACCGCTGACGAGCAATTGCGGTTATGGCAAGGGCTTTTCGGTGCTGCAGGTTCTCGACACTGTGCGACGGGTTTCGGGGCGTGATTTCCGTATAGACTATGCACCGCGGCGTCCGGGCGACGCTGCGCAGGTCGTCGCGGACTCCTCGCTTGCGCGCCTGAAGCTCGACTGGGTGCCGACCCACGCAAGCCTCGAAGACATCGTCCGGAGCGCCTTCGACTGGGAGGGTTATCTCCGCCGCAAGAATAGCTACGACAAGGCGGGCTGAAGAAGAGGGTCGGGCACCATGTCGGTCACGCTGGCAGCAATTCCAGCGCGCTGCCAGAGAGCGGGGCTACTCGTCAGCCTCGCCGAGCAGCCGGCGTTCATGCGCAATGGCATGATCGATCAGCTGGCCCCAGATGCCCTCGTAGAAATCGGGATCGAGGCCGAGTTCGCTCGCGTGCCTGCGCACATTTTCCCGCACTTCGGCCACGCGTCCGGGGATATCGGCCTTCAATTTGAGCGGGCGCTTTATTTCGGCCGCGCGATCGATGTAACCCCAGCGCTCCGCGAGCAACTTCATCACGGCGCGGTCGAGCCGATCGATCTCGACACGTACATCCGCCATCGTCGTGCATTCTGCGGGGATCTTCTGCATCGCTTGTCCAATTCCTGCGGGGCGGAGGCCGCCCCACTGCGTGTTTTCTCAAATCGTAGCGATTTAAGGACAAAAACACACAGAGATTCAAAGTGCTCCTTTGCGCGTCTGACAAGACGCGCGGCGCTGTAGGGTTCGTCGCGGCGAACTGCTAGCAAAGGGAAGCGCGGCTGAGAAGAGGCAAAACGGCCGCAGCGACTTAGCGGGATGAGGAAAAGTGTGTGCGGTTTTCCGCCCGCATCCCGCTCTAACCTATTAGAACGATCACGATGATTTTGGGTCGATTCGACCCCAAAATCATCGTGATCCAGGCGCCGCGGCTTCCGGAGTGGTCACCTCGGCGGGCGATCGCCGGAGAGAAGGGTGCGGTCCTGTCTCCGCCGACGGTCGCCCGCCGATGTGTATGAAGACATTAGGCTCTCAAACTTGAGCGAGGCCTTTTCCGCTTTTGATGAGCCAGGACGGGATGGGGGCGCTCAACAGCGCCGTGCGTCCTTTAGGACGCACAAAGGACGCTGTAACTCTTTGAATCCACGCATCGTGCTTTCCGAAAATCGGGTCCGATTTTCGGCCGATGCGCTAGGTGCCCAGCACCAGTTTGATCGCGAGGCCGACGATGCTGACTGCAGCAACCCCTGCAAGCCAAAGCGCGACAAACCAGAGAAGCTTTCGGCCGGTGGCCCGCATCAATGGTAGCCCTCCTCCGGATCGACCTTGCCGCGGAAAACCCAATAGGCATAGCCGGTGTAGGCAAGAACGATCGGTACGAGCACGAGCGCACCGGCAAGCAGGAAGGCAAGACTTTCGTGTGGCGCGGCCGCTTCCCAGATGGTGAGCGACGGCGGCACCATGTAGGGATAGAAACTGATGCCGATGCCGATGTAGCCGAGCACGAAAAGCCCGAGCGCCGCAATGAACGGCTGCACGTCATGCCGGTCGCGAATGCCCCTGATGAGCAGATAAAGGCAACCGAGGACGAGTAGGGGCACGATGACGCTGAAGATCGCCGTCGGCCAGCCGAACCAGCGTTGCAGATAGACCGGCTCGAGAAATGGCGTCCAGAGGCTGACGACACCCATCGCTCCGATTGTCGCAAGGCAGCATTTGAGCGCAATTGCGCGTGCCCGTTCGGCGAGATCGCCGTGGGTCTTCATGACGAGCCAGGTGGCGCCGAGCAGGGCGTAGCCGACGACGATCGCGATGCCAGTCACGATGGAAAAAGGCGTCAGCCAGTCCCACCAACTGCCGGCATAGGCGCGGTTTTCGACCGGTATGCCCTGGACCAGGGCGCCAAGCGCGATGCCTTGCGCGAAGGCGGCCAGCATCGAGCCACCGGCAAAGGCCCAGTTCCATAGATATTCGGCGCGCTTCGTGCGCCAGCGATATTCGAACGCGACGCCCCTGAAGATCAGCCCGATCAGCATGGCGACGATCGGCGCATAGAGTGCCGGCAGGACCGTCGCATAGGCAAGCGGGAAAACGGCCATCAGCCCGCCTCCGCCAAGCACGAGCCAGGTCTCGTTGCCATCCCACACCGGGGCAACCGAGTTCATCATGACGTCGCGATCGTGCTTTTCGGGGAAGAGCGGAAAAAGGATACCGACGCCGAGATCGAAGCCGTCGAGAACGACATAGGCCAGAACGGCAAAGGCAATGATGGCGGCCCAGATCAGTGGCAGATCAATGTCCATGATACGCTCCATGAGATTTGGCGCTTGCCGGGCCGGCGACACCGGCCGTACGGATCGGTCCCTCGTCGAGTTCCGGCATGGTATCGCGCGGTAGCCGCGCCATCAGCCGCAGGATGTAGAAGGTTCCGGCGCCAAAGACGAAGAAGTAGACGATGATGAATGCCAGAAGCGAGGCGGAAACGGCAGGAGCTTCGATCGGCGCGATCGAGTTGACCGTCAACAGGTGGCCGTAGACCGTGTAAGGCTGGCGGCCCACCTCCGTGGTCACCCATCCCGCCAGAACCGCGACGAAGCCGGCGGGACCCATGAGCACGGCGGCGCGGTGGAGCCAGGGATCGCTGTCGAGCGTACCGCGGTAGCGACACCAGAGCGACCACAGCCCGATGCCGAGCATGGCGAACCCGATGCCGACCATGATGCGGAACGACCAGAAGATCACAGCGACCGGCGGATGCAATTCGGCGGGGACCGTGTCCAGTCCGGCAAGCGGCGCATTAAGGTCGTGTTTCAGGATGAGGCTCCCGAGTTTTGGCACCTCGATCGCGTAGTCGATGCGTTTCTCGGCCGAATTGGGGATGCCGAACAATACCAGAGGAGCGCCGTCGGGATGGCTTTCGAAGTGGCCCTCCATCCCCATCACCTTGACGGGTTGGTGCTCGAGCGTGTTGAGCCCGTGCTGGTCGCCGGCGAAGATCTGGATCGGCGCGACGATCGCCGCCATCCACATCGCCATCGAGAACATGGTGCGGGCGCGCCGCGGCGCCGTCTGGCGCAAGAGGTGCCAGGCGCCGCAGGCGCCGACGACGAATGCGGTCGTCAGATAGGCGGCAAGCACCATGTGGACGAGGCGGTACGGGAAGGACGGGTTGAAGATGATCGCCCACCAGTCTACCGGCGTGAACTGACCGGCTTCGTTTACCGCAAAGCCCGCTGGGGTCTGCATCCAGGAGTTGGCGGAGAGGATCCAGGTGGCCGAGATCAGCGTGCCGATCGCCACCATGGCGGTTGCGAAGAAATGCAGTCTTGGACCGACACGGTTCAGGCCGAAGAGCATGACGCCGAGGAAGCCGGCTTCCAGGAAGAAAGCCGTCAGCACCTCGTAGCCCATCAAGGGACCGATGATCGGGCCGGCCTTGTCGGAAAACACGCTCCAGTTGGTGCCGAACTGATAGGACATGACGATCCCGGAAACGACGCCCATGCCGAAGGTGACAGCGAAGATCGTCTTCCAGAAGTTGAAGAGCTCCAGGTAGACCTCGTCCTTCTTCCAGAGCCAGAGGGCTTCGAGGACGGCGAGGTAGCTGGCAAGCCCGATGGAGAAGGCGGGAAAGATGATGTGGAACGAGACGGTAAAGGCAAACTGCATGCGGGCGAGCATGGTTGCGTCGAGGGATTCAAACACGACGTGATCCTCTTGGGCGTTGCCGGAGAGCCAGGCGCCCGCTTGTCAGCCGGAGCCGTCATTTCATCGTGTGATTGAATCTGAAGCAAATTTGCCAAACGTCAATGACGGGCGGATCGCCACGTTGTCACACTGCGGCAATGTTTCGCCCGCGGCATTTTGGGCGTGCCGGCCCGGCCCTTTGGCGCCACCCATCATTGAGCAGAGAGACGACCATCCGTTGCCGCGATAGAGATGATCTATCACCGCCTTAAATCATAGTATGCCGCGTCGCCAAGGACGTCGCGGGCTCAGGAACCATGCAGTTAGAGTCGGGCGAGATAGGTCTCGGTGAGCTCGGTCCAGAAGGCGGCGCCGATCGGCAGCAGGTCGTCGTTGAAGTTGTAGCCGGGGTGGTGGAGCGGCTTCTCCTCGCCTGTCGCTCTTGATCCAAGGAAGAAATACGCGCCCGGCCTCTGCTGCAGCATATAGGCAAAATCCTCGCTGCCCATGAAGGGCCGTGCGAGGTCAATGACCTTGTCTGGCCCGGCGAAGCGGATCGCAAGATCGCGCACGAATTCGGTCTCTGTCTTGTGGTTGATCGTCGCGTCATAGCTTCGCTGGTAGTCGACGGTGGCACGCATGCCGAAGCTTGCCGCCTGCGCTTCCGCGATCATGCGGATGCGGCGTTCCAGTTCGTCGCGAACGACGGGGTCGAAGGAGCGAATGCCGACGACGATCTCGGACCGTTCCGGGATGATGTTGCTCGCGGAGCCGGCGTGAAAGGCGCCGACCGTGACGACGGTCGGGTCCATGGGGTGGATGTTGCGCGACACGATGGACTGCAGCGCCATGACGATGCTGGCGCCGCAGACGATCGGATCGGCGGTCTCCTGCGGTTCGGCGCCGTGACCGCCGCGGCCATGGACCGTGATCCGCGCCTCGTCCACCGCCGCCATGATCGGGCCTTCGCGCAGGGCGAATTGGCCGAAGGGAAGGTTCGGTTCGTTGTGGAGCGCGAACACTGCATCGCAGGGAAATTTCTCGAACAGACCTTCGTCGATCATGATTTTCGCGCCGCCGAAATTCTCCTCGGCCGGCTGGAAGATCAGGTGAATCGTGCCGTCGAAATTCCTCCGTTCGGCGAGCGCGCGGGCGGCGCCGAATAGCATCGCCGTGTGGCCGTCATGCCCGCAGGCATGCATCAACCCGGGCGTCCTGCTGGCATAGTCGAGACCGGTTTCCTCGTGGATCGGCAAGGCATCGATGTCGGCACGGATGCCGATCGAGCGCGACCCGGTGCCGTTCCGGAGCGTGCCGACCACACCGGTCTTTGCAAGTCCCGTCGTTACCGTGTAGCCAAGCGCATTGAGGTGCCGTGCAATAAACGCGGAGGTGCGCGTTTCTTCGAGACCCAGCTCCGGGTGTGCATGCAGGTCGCGGCGGATCGCCACCAGTTCCGGCATGGCGTTGTCGATGGCAGCGGAGAGCTTCATGTCAGGCACCACGAGTGGGTATGCGGTTTTCGAAATAGCGGAAGGCGACCACCAGGATGCCGGTAAGGCACAGATAGATCAGAGCGAGCAGCAGCAGCGGTTCGTAAGTGAGATAGGTTTCCTGCCGCACCTTCGAGATGACCGCGTAGACATCGACGACGGTGATCGTCGCAACCAGCGGCGTTGACTTGAGCTGCAACACGGTCTCGCCGTTGAGCGTGGGGAGCGCGCGGTGGATCGCACGCGGCAGCCAGATCCGCCGGAACATCGTCCAGCGGCTCATGCCATAGGCTCGCGCCGCCTCCAACTCGCCGGCCGGCACGCCGGCAAAGGCGCCGCGCATAACTTCGCCCTCGTAAGCCGCAAAGGAGATGGTGAGTGCGGCGACGCCATAGGGCCAGGCTTCGCGCAGATAGGGCCAGAGAAACGAGTGGCGGATCGCCGGAAATTGCGGAAAAAGCGAGCCGAGCCCGTAATAGAGCAGCCACAGTTGCAGGAGCAGCGGAGTCCCGCGGATGACCGTACAGAAGATCTTGGCAAGGCCTTTGAGATACCAGGGGCCGGTGACCTGGACGAGACCAAGCGGCACGGCGAGCAGGAATCCAAGGATCGACGTGCTGAACAGCATCACCATGCTGACAAGGATGCCCCAGCCGAGCCTCGGCAGGTAGCGCGGCAGCCAGTCCCAGCGCATCACGACGGAGACGGCGACGATTAATGCGGCGGCGAAGAGGATGAGAACGATACGGTGAGGCTTGAGGAAGCTCTCACCTTTCGGCAGGTCCTCGGGGGTGAAGCCCAGGGCGGGATGAGGAAAAGTGTGAAGCGGTTTTCCGCCCGCATCCCGCTCCAACTCATTAGAATCAATCACATTTACGATTTTGGATTGATTCAATCCAAAATCAGCGTGATCGAGCGCGTGGGTGGTTTCGTTGGTCATCGCTGCTCCACGAAACCGCGCCTGGCATGCCTTTCCAACGCGCCGATGAAGATGTTGGATACGAGCGTCAGCGCGAGATAGAGCGCGCCTGCCGCGCAGAAGAAAAGCAGATAGGCCTTGGTCGCACCGGCCGCCTGGCGGGTCACCAACGTCAGTTCGCTGAAACCGACAACGGCGAGCAGGGCGGTATCCTTGGTGGCGATCAGCCAGAGATTGGCAAGGCCCGGTATGGCATAGGGCAGCATGGCAGGCAGGGTGACACGCCGCAGGACCTTTCCGGGCGACATGCCATAGGCGCGCGCCGCCTCGATCTGGCCGGCGGGTACGGCTTTGATCGCGCCGCGCAACACTTCGGTCGAATAGGCCCCCTGGACGACGCCAATGACGAAGATGCCGGCCATCAGGCCGCTGATGTCGACCGCCCCGAAGCCGACGGCGCCCAGAAGCTGATTCAAGAGGTCGGTCCCGGCGTAGTAGAGGAGAAGGATCAGGACGAGCTCGGGCACGGCCCGGACGATCGTCGTGTAGCATTCGAGAAGATCGCGCGTTACCGGCCCGCCATAGAGCTTGCCGAACGCGCCGCCGACGCCGAGCAGGAGGCCGAGCGCGTAGCCGCCGACCGCGATCTGGATCGAGTGGAGAAAGCCTTGCAGCAATACGCCGCCCCAGCCGGGCGCCGAGAGCGAGAGCAGGCTCCAGTTGATGATGGAATCCGCAGTCATGGCGACTTCATGCTCCTTCTGCATATTCCTCAGCTCGGAACCGAACTGAAGAAATGCAGCAATTCAAAGTGTTACAGCGACCATACGCGCCGATGGGCGCGCAGCGCTGTAAAGCGTCGGCCGGCAATCGAGGGACTGCCGGCCGAAGCGCTTAGCCGCCATAGATGTCGAAGTCGAAATACTTCTTCGAGAAGGTATCGTAGGTGCCGTTCTCGCGGATCGCCTTGATCGCCGCGTTGATCTTGTCCTTGAGCTCGGCTTCGCCCTTGCGCAGACCGACACCGACGCCGGGCCCGAGGACCGCGACATCCTGGGCAACATCACCCTTGTAGTCGCAGCATTCCTTGCCCTGGTCGCTCGTCAGGAAGGCATCGAGCGCGATCGCGTCCGCCTGCACCGCGTCGACGCGGCCAGCGGCCAGATCCTGGTTTGCCTCGTCCTGTGTCTGGTATTCCTTGACCTCCACGCCGGCCGGGGCGAAATGCTTGGTCGCATAGGCCTGATGTACGGTCGATACCTGCACGCCAATCGTCTTGCCCGAAAGGCCTTCCGGCGTCGGCTTGATGTCCTCGCCCTTGGTGCCGATGATGCCGGTCGGTGTGTTGTAATACTTGTCAGAGAAATCGATGGTCTTCAGGCGCTCCTCCGTGATCGACATCGAACCGATGATCATGTCGATCTTCTTGGAAGTCAGCGCCGGAATAATGCCGTCCCAGGCGACCGGCGTGACCACGCAGTCGAGTTTCGCCTCGGCGCAAATCGCCTTCATGAACTCGACTTCCCAGCCCTCCCAATTGCCGTTGGCGTCAGGCGACGTGAAGGGCGGGTAAGGCTCGGCAGCAAAACCGACCTTGACGGTTTCCGCCTGCGCCGCAACGGCGCCGGTGATCGACAATGCGGCTGCGACCGCCAGGAGTTTCAATGTCTTCTTCATGCTGTTCCCTTTTTTGGTTGTTGAGCATTGCGGAATTCAGTGAATGGAGCTGATGAACTTCTTGAGCCTCTCGGATCTCGGCGCGTCGAAGATCGCCTCGGGCGACCCCTGTTCTTCGATGACGCCGTTGTGCAGGAAGACGATGTGGTTGGCGACGTCGCGGGCGAACTTCATCTCGTGCGTGACGAGGATCATCGTGCGCTTCTCGCGTGCAAGGTCGCCAATGACGGAGAGCACTTCGCCGACAAGCTCCGGGTCGAGGGCCGAGGTCGGCTCGTCGAAGAGCATCACGAGCGGCTGGATCGCCAGCGCCCGGGCGATCGCCGCGCGTTGCTGCTGGCCGCCGGAGAGAAAGGCCGGATAGGCGTCGCGCTTCTCGTAAAGCCCGACCCGGCGCAGCAACGTCTCGGCCGTTTCGATCGCTTCGACCTTGGATTTGCCGAGCACATGCACCGGCACTTCGATGACGTTTTGAAGAATGGTCATGTGCTGCCAGAGATTGAAACTCTGGAAGACCATGCCGAGCTGGGTGCGGATTCGTTGCACCTGCTTGCGGTCGGCGGGCATCAGTCCGCCATGGCCGTCGGACTTCATGCGAATCTCCTCGCCGTGAACGCTGACGCGTCCGGCCGACGGCAATTCCAGCATGTTGATACAGCGAAGAAAGGTGGACTTGCCCGAGCCGCTGCCGCCGATGATCGCGATCACGTCGCCCTGTCGAGCCGTAAGCGACACACCTTTCAGCACTTCCAATGGCCCGAAACGCTTGTGCAGGTCAGTGACCGCGATTGCCTGGGCCGTACTCGTCATCGACACGCCACTCCCGTGGCTCGAAGAGCTTTTCTTGAAGGCATGAAAACAGTTCCCCTGGTCGTTCTCTCGTGCAGCATCTTCGGCTTGTCACGCTGTTTCATTGGGGGGAATGTTGCACTTGTGCCGATATTATTCAAGCGTATAATAACTTCATCGCGGCTTTTTTTGGCCGCGATGTCTGAACGAGCATCACCTTAGGAGCAACGCATGGGCCCATCCGGTTCGCGGACACTGACGATCTGGTTGCGCCGCGCTGCGTACCGGAGGCTGCAGTGACTCGCCGCACATTTCACCGCGCTCCCGAGGGCGAGCGGCGCCAGGAGTTGATTGAGGCGACGCTCGATTGCATCTCGGAATTCGGCCTGAAAGGCGCGACCGTCCGGCAGATCGCGATTCGGGCCGGCGTGACGGCGGGACTCGTCCGCCACTATTTCGAGTCCAAGGATCAGATGATCGCGGAGGCCTACCGCGCCGTCATCGCATCTCTCACCGAGAAGGCCCAGAATGTCGAGGGCGATCCTGCGACGCGGCTGAGAGAATTCATCGCGGTCAACTTCACCGAGCCGGTTGCCGACAGCCGCAGCGTCTCGCTCTGGGCAGCCTTCATCAGCCAGGTGCGGGTCGACCCGGTCCTCGCTGAGATTCACCGCGAAGGCTATCTCGCCTTCCGCAACACCTTGCAGGAACTGCTGAGCGAATTCCTTGCCGCCAAGGGGAGACCCGCAAGCGAGGAAGAGTGCCGCCGGTATGCGATTGCGATCAATGGCCTGGTGGACGGGCTCTGGGTCGAAGGCTGCCTTGCCGGCGACCTCTTTCGCGATGGCGAGTTGGTCAGCATCGCCATGGCCTCGGTCGAGGCCGTGCTCGGCCTGTCGATCGAAAACTAAAGCATGTCGTCCAAAAGTGCGCAGCCGTTTTGGGATAACGGTCATGCATAAAAGCAAAGAATCAAAGGGAGCAAACATTTGCGCTACGCGTCGATCACCTCACGTCTTGCTGATCTCGGTTCCGGTAAATGGACGTTGCACACCCGCGCGCGCCAACTGAAGGCGGAAGGTGCCGATATTATCGAGCTGACGATCGGCGAGCCGGATCTGCCGCCCGACCGCTCTCTGCTCGACGAATGTCAGCGTGCCATGAATGCCGGGCGGTACCGTTATTCGAACGGGCGCGGCGAACCGGCCGTCGTCGCGGCTCTTGCGGAAAAATACCGGCGCCGCCGAGTCGATGTGACTGCGGAAAACGTCCTGTGCTTTCCGGGCACGCAGACGGCGCTTTTTGCCGTCATGCTGGGCCTCGTCGAGGCTGGCGACGCCGTGCTTGTCGGCGATCCGCTCTATGCCACCTATGAAGGCGTCATCCGCTCCACGGGCGCCCACCATGTCCTAGTTCCGCTGAAACCCGAGTTCGGCTTTCACATGCGGGCGGAGGACTTGGAAAAGGCGATCACGCCGGAGTGCCGGGTGCTGCTCCTCAATACGCCGCACAATCCGACCGGTGCGGTGCTGACCGCCGCCGAGATTGCGGCCATCGGCGACGTCGCCCGTCGCCACAACCTCTGGATCGTCTGCGACGAAGTCTATGAGGAACTGGTCTTCGATGCCGCCTTCGCGTCCCCCTTCGACAACCCCGATCTTGCCGAGCGCACCGTGGTCGTCTCGTCGATTTCCAAGTCGCATGCCGCACCCGGCTTTCGAAGCGGCTGGGCGATCGGTCCTGTCGAATTCACGAATCGTCTCCTGCCGATCTCCGAAACCATGCTTTTCGGCGTGCAGCCCTTCATCGCCGATATGACGGCTTACGCGTTGACGCACGAGATCGACACGGCGAAAAAGATGCGCTCCGCCTACAAGCGGCGCGCGGGGCGCATCGTTGATGGCCTTGCCGATGCGCCGGGCGTATTTGTTCTGCTGCCGGAAGCGGGCATGTTCACGCTGATCGACGTCTCTGATACTGGCCTTTCCGGCGAAGCCTTCGCCTGGGCGCTGCTCGAAGAGGAAGGCGTGGCGGTGATGCCGGGTTCCTCCTTCGGCAGAGAAGCGCAGAACTTCCTGCGGGTGAGCCTCACGGTTCCCGACGCCGATATTGACGAAGCGTGCCGGCGCATCAGCTCTCTATCGGAACGCTTGACCGCCCGCAAGGAGCGCCGCGCATGACTGCTGAAATGAAAACCGTAGGCGAGGTCCTTGTAGATCTCCTCGAGGCAAACGGTGTCGAAGTCGTTTTCGGCATTCCCGGCGTGCACACGGTCGAGCTCTATCGCGGTCTTGCCTCATCTAAGATCCGCCATGTCACGCCGAGGCATGAGCAGGGCGCGGGCTTCATGGCCGACGGTTATGCCCGCGTCAGCGGCAAGCCTGGCGTTGCGCTGGTCATCACCGGTCCGGGCCTCACCAATACCATCACGGCGATGGCGCAGGCGCGCCAGGATTCGATCCCGATGCTGGTCATTTCCGGCGTCAACCGTCGCGATTCACTCGGCCACGGTCGCGGCCTGCTGCATGAATTGCCCGACCAGCACGGGATGATGAAGACGCTGGCGCTTTATTCCCACACGCTGCTCAACCCCACCGATTTGCCGCTTGTGGTGGACCGGGCCTTTGCAGTCCTGCTTTCTGGTCGGCCCGGGCCGGTGCATATCGAGATTCCGACCGACGTGATGGCTCTGAGGATCGAGAGCAAGCCGGCCAGACCTGCCGCGGCCACCCGCCCGCGTTCCGACAGTGAAACCCTGCAGAAGGCGGCGATCCTGTGCGCCGACGCCGCGCGCCCGGTGATTCTCTGCGGCGGCGGTGCGCTGACGGCGGAAGCGGAAGTGCGCCAGCTCGCCGAGCTTATCGGTGCGCCGGTGGTGACGACCGTCAATGCGCGCGGCATGCTTGCGGGCCATCCCCTGAGGGTGCCGGCGAGCCCGAGCTTGAAGGCCGTGCGCGGCCTGCTGCGGGCCGCGGATCTTGTCTTGGCGCTCGGCACGGAGATGGGCCAAACGGATTACGATCTCTATGCCGATGGTGGCTTTCCGGAGCTGCGCAATCTCATCCGCACCGACATCGATGCCGCGCAGCTTGCCCGCGGGCCGCAGGCAGCACTTTCCATTCTGTCGGGCGCGAAGATGGCGACGGCGGGCATCCTAGGGTTTCTGCCCGGCCATGTGGCTGCAAAGGACGGTGCAGAGCGTGCGGAAATGACCCGCAAGGCGGCGCTCAAGGAGTTGTCCGCCAAGATGCGTGCGGAAGTAGCCGTCATCGACATGATCTACCGGGCGCTTCCGGATTGCACCATCGTCGGGGACTCCACGCAGGCCGTTTACGCCGGCAACCTCTATTGCGATGCGCCTCGGCAGCGGAGTTGGTTCAATTCAGCGACCGGTTACGGGGCGCTGGGTTATGCGCCGCCGGCCGCGGTCGGCGCGGCCGTGGCGGATCGCAGCAAGCCTGTCGTCTGCCTCGTCGGTGACGGCGGCTTCCAATTCTCGCTGGCCGAGATCGGCTCGGCCGTCGACGCCGCGGCCAGGGTGATCTTCCTCGTCTGGAACAATGACGGCTATCAGGAAATCGAGTCCTACATGGTCGATTCCGGTATCACCCCGGAAGGCGTGAAGCCCTCTGCTCCGGACTTTCTGATGACTGCCGGCGCCTACGGCGTCCCGGCGGAGCGGTTGGCCGATGTCCGGGAACTGCCGCGCGTGCTCACTGGGGCTGCTGCGCGATCAGGACCTTCGCTGATTGAAATCCATCAGGCAAAGACCGTCGGCGTTACCGCGTGAAAGCGACAAGCCGAGCCGGATTTGACTTTTCCGCCTCGGAATGGTGTTAAGAGCGCCGCACGCTCGAATCCGGCCATGTTCTTTCGCTAGGCTGAAGCAGTCGGGCTGAATTTCGTCTCGCCGGCATTCCGGTCGAAAAAAAGGGCCGGTCGAGAAAAAGGGCCGGTCGAGAAAAGGGATAGTGTCCTCGATGGACTTCTTGGGTGGCAGCAAGAGCATGCAGGCCAGCCGGCTCTTTGCCTTGCTGTGGCTGTTCTGTGCCTCCTTTGCCATGCAGGTCATCGCCGTTGGGCAGAGTGTTTCGAGCCGCGCCGCAGGCGCGTCGACCGGCAACGTCGCTGTGCCGGACACCGGTTCCTCCGATCGCCCGATCGTGCGTCAGGGTTCCAGGGCCGTTAGCTTGCCCGATCTCCGTTTCGTCGGCGAGCGGGCGGATGGAAAATCGACGACCGGAGGCGATCTCCCACCGGTTCTTCTCTTCGACCTCGCCAACTTGCCTGCCCTTGAAAACGCTCGACCGTCGTCGTTTCCGCGCGCGGCCGTCGTTGCCGGAGCGCCGTTTTCCAGCGAACGCATTCGCGCCCCGCCGCAGGCATAAAGTATCTTTCAGTGTCTGGTGGAGCCGGTGATCTCCGTTCCGCTTGAGTTTTGATGAAAACCTCGCCCGGACGCCGCTGGTTGAGCGCGTTCAGGCATTCATGGAATTTCCACATGCGTACATCCAGATGGGCGGTCCTCGCCTATGTCGCGATCATTATTTTCGGATGCCTCGCGGCGGTGCCGAGTGTTCTGCCGCAGGCGATGAGAGAGCAGTTCACTGCCGTCCTGCCCTTCAAGCCGGTCACTCTCGGTCTCGATTTGAGGGGCGGCTCGCACCTCGTTCTCGAGGTGGACGGCGCCGGTCTGCAGAGGGCGCGGCTCAATACGCTTCTCGACGATACCCGCCGGGTTCTTCGTGGCGAACGTGTTTCCGCCTCGTCGGCGCGCATCAGCGGCAACACCGTGACGGTCAGCATCGCGGACGCGGCCGATCGCGAAAAGGTGCTGCCGAAGCTGCAGGAACTGGCGACACCTGTCAGCACCATCGGCTTCGGCGCCTCCGCTCCCGAGGTCGAGGTGACGGCGAACGGCGACGTAGTCACGCTGGCGATCACAGAGGCGGGCATTGCCGACCGCATGACCAAGGCGGTCGAGCAGAGTCTCGAAATCATCCGCAACCGCGTCGACCAGGTCGGCGTTGCCGAGCCGCTGATCCAGCGCATCGGCTCGAACCGCATTCTGGTCCAGCTCCCGGGCCTTCAGGATCCGACGCGTCTGCGCGAGCTCCTGGGCTCCACGGCGCAGATGAGCTTCCACATGCTCGACCAGACCGTGGACGTCACGCAGTCGCCGCCGCGCGACGTCGACATCCTTCCCGGCGCCAATGATGATACCAACAAATACCCGGTCGAAAGCCGCGTCGCCATCTCTGGCGAACGCCTGGACGATGCCAAGGTCGGTTTCGACCAACGCACCAACCAGCCGGTGGTCGATTTCAGCTTCGATTCGCTTGGCGCCCGCCAGTTCGCCGAAATCACCCGTGAAAACGTCGGCCGCCCCTTCGCAATCGTCCTCGACGGCAAGGTGCTGACCGCACCGGTCATCAACGAGCCGATCCTCGGTGGCCGCGGTCAGATCAGCGGCAACTTCACCGCCGAGTCGGCGACGGTTCTTTCGGCGCTGCTGCGCTCTGGCGCTCTGCCGGCGCCGCTGACGATCATCGAAGAGCGATCGGTTGGCCCGAACCTCGGCAGCGACTCGATCCGCATGGGCCTCTATACCGGCCTTGTCGGCTTCGGCCTTGTCGTTGCCCTCATGGTCGTTCTCTACGGTGCGTGGGGCATAATCGCCAATGTGGGCCTGATGCTGCACACGATCATGACGATCGGCGTTCTCGGCCTGATCGGCTCGACGCTCACCTTGCCCGGTATCGCCGGCATCATCCTCGGCATCGGCATGGCCGTCGACGCCAACATCCTCATCAACGCCCGAATCCGCGAAGAGACGGAGGGGGGCGCCGGCGCCATGAAGGCGCTCGACGTCGGCTTCAACAAAGCCTACGCCACGATTCTCGACTCCAACATCACGACTCTCACCGGCACGATCCTGTTGTTCTGGCTCGGCAGCGGTCCGGTCCGCGGCTTTGCCGTTACCATGATGCTCGGCATCGTCATCTCGATGTTCACTTCGGTCACGGTCGTGCGCCTCTTGATGCGCGAGGTCGTCGTTCGCCGCAAGATGAAGAAGCTGGAGATTCCGTCGCTCTTCGGTCGCGTGCCGCACCTGCCGACCTTCTCCTTCATGAAGCGACGCTTCCAGGCGATCGGCTTTTCGGCCTTCCTGTCGATCAGCTCCGTCGTCCTGTTCTTCACGCCAGGCCTGAATTACGGCATCGATTTCATCGGCGGTATTCAGGTCGAGGCGGTGTCGAAGGACAAGATCGATCTGCCGACGCTGCGAGGCAGCCTTGAGGAGCTCAACCTCGGCGAGGTGGCGCTGCAGGACTTCGGCGGCGGGCAATCGGTGCTGATCCGCGTCCAGCGGCAGCCGGGCGGCGAGCAGGAGCAGACGGCGGCGCTGAACCGGATCAAGGATGCGGTGACGGTGTCCGTTCCCGGCGCGACCCTGGAGCGGACTGAGGTCGTCGGGCCGACGATCAGTAGCGAACTGGCGCGATCAGGCTTCCTGGCTGTCGGCCTCGCCATGGTGGCGATCCTGCTCTACATCTGGTTCCGCTTTGAGTGGCACTTCGCCGTCGGCGCGATCGCGGTGCTCTTGCTCGACATCACCAAGACGGTGGGCTTCTTCGCCTTGACCGGCGTGGACTTCAACCTGACCGCGATCGCCGCGCTGTTGACGATGATCGGCTATTCGGTGAACGACAAGGTGGTCGTCTACGACCGTATGCGTGAAAACCTGCGCAAGTACAAATCGATGCCCTTCTCCGATCTCATCGATATGAGCATCAACCAGGTGATTGCGCGATGCATCTTCACCTCGGTGGCGACGGCCCTTTCGCTGGTGCCGATGGCGATCTGGGGCGGCGAAACGGTGCGCAGTTTCGCCTGGCCGATGATCTTCGGCGTCATCGTCGCCACGACCTCGTCGATCTATATCGGTGGGCCGATCCTGCTGTTCCTGAGCCGCTGGTGGAAGGATCGCGAGGCGGGTCGCACCGCAGCGCAGCAGTCGGGAACTCCGACGGCCTGATCCGATCACAAATGACAAAACGAAAAAGGGGCAGCCGGCGGCTGCCCCTTTTTCGTCCGAAAGAGCTGTCTTTATACCAACGTCCCTTGCAGATTGATTCGTCGCTACCTAGATAGCGTCAGAGTCCTCAGCGGGGACGACAAAAATAGAATTGTCGCCATGACGGTTCAAAACGGGAGCGTAGAGAATTATTTTTCTACTCTTGGTTTTTGGAATTGACTAATTTGGTAGATTATTCTAGTTTGCAAATCGTGATGCGGAAGGAGTCCGCCTCACATTGTTCATGAACCGCCGCGGCGCGCGATGCGCCAGGCCCCCAGCCAAAGGAGAGTGACATGTCCGGAATCGTCTCGACCGCCGCTTTCTGCGGCTCGCGTTCCTATTGTCGTGCAACAGTGAAACGGCACCTTCGCGCACTTCGCCGAATGTGACTGTCTGAACTTCCCGAATTTCACCTTTTGCCGAGAATCGAATGATCCGCGCCGGTGGGCGTGGAGGAGCGTTATTACATGAGCAAGCAAGTTATCGAATATGACGGCGAGGCTGTCGGCGTTGTTGTCCCTGACGAGGACCGGTTGAAGTTCTTGGCCGTGAAGTATCATGTCTGGGACTTGGACGCGCAGCGTTTCCGCTCGGCCGATGAAGCGCGTGCGGCGATCGGCCGCCTGCTCGCCGGCCAGGGCGCCCGAAACCATCAGGTTGGCATTGCGGCGGCGTGACCTCCTGCATGTTTCCTTAAATCGTAGTCGATTTGAGGATGAAAACATGCAGCACCTCAAAGTGCTACAGCGTCCTTTGCGCGTCCGATGAGACGCGCGGCGCTGTAGCCTCCGCCGCAATGCGGCAATAAACCCATCAAGATTGAAGTTCATCCTCTCGAATTGTCGACCAAAATTGTGTATTGGCGGCGCGCTTCTTGTGCTATGCCAAGAAAGGATTGTGTTGTTGCCAACGGTCCCCCATTCGGGGACCGGGAGGAGAATTTCTGGGAATGCTGACGAAGAAAGGGAAATACGGCCTCAAGGCCCTCGTCGATCTGGCGCGGCTCGAACCTGGCGAGACTGCGTTCATCAATGAAATCGCCCAGCGCAACAATATTCCGAAAAAATTCCTCGACACGATTCTGCTCGAATTGCGCAATGCCGGCATGCTCCGTTCCAAGAAGGGGCCGGGTGGCGGCTATTCGCTTTCTCGCCCGGCATCGGAGATTCGCATCGGCCATGTCATACGCACGCTGGACGGTCCCCTCGCACCGATCCGTTGCGCCAGTCGCACGGCCTATGAGGTTTGCGAAGACTGCAGCGACCCCGAGACCTGTCGTGTGCGGATATCGATGACAACGGTTCGAGATGCCATCGCTTCCATCCTCGATTCGATGACGCTCGCCGAATTCGCGCGCGATGGTGAGCTGCCGCACGAGATTATCGAGGAAAAGCGCGCGGGCTGACGCCCGACCACCGCCGGTTTCAGTGCAAACAGTCTTAAATGGACTTGGTTTGCCAAGAAAAAGCGCTTATCTGCCTTCATATACTCAAACTGCCGCTGAAACGGCGGGCTTTCGGACAATTTCGTCGCGGGGATTAGGTCAACGATGGGCTTGAGACAAGTGAAGGCGGATGGGCAATCCCGCTCCGCCATGCTGGATTCGATCGGCAGGACGCTGACAACCGCAACCAATGGAATCAAGGCTCTCGCCAACCACCTGACGACGGATGAAGCCTTCGCGCGCAGCCTTGTGGACGCGGTCGAATTGATCGGCGACAGCGAGGGCCGGGTCGTCGTGTCGGGCGTCGGCAAGAGCGGGCATATCGGCCGCAAGATCGCGGCGACCATGGCGTCCACCGGCACGTCCGCCTATTTCGTCCATCCGACCGAGGCGAGTCATGGCGATCTCGGTATGGTCACGTCGCAGGATGTCCTGATCTTGCTTTCCTGGTCGGGAGAGACGGCCGAGCTTGGCAACATGCTCACCTATGCCAAGCGCTTCAAGGTGCCGGTTGTTTCGATCTGCGCCAATCGTGACAGCATCCTTGCCCGCAACTCCGACGTTGCCCTGGTGCTGCCGAAGGTGCCGGAGGCCTGTCCGCACGGGCTCGCTCCCACGACGTCTGCCATGCTGCAGCTCGCCGTCGGAGATGCCTTGGCGATCGCGCTCCTCGAGCGTCGCGGGTTCTCGGCTGAAGATTTCAAGACATTCCACCCCGGCGGCAAGCTCGGCGCGCAACTGCGCCTGGTGCACGAACTGGCGCATGTGGCGGAACAGGTGCCGCTGCTCGTCGTCGGCCGTCCGATGAGCGAGGCGGTCATCGAGATGTCGTCGAAGGGATTCGGCGTTGTCGGCATTGTCGAAGAAGGCGGCACGCTGATCGGCGTGATCACCGACGGCGACCTGCGCCGCCATATGGCGGGCGATCTGCTGCTTCAACGGGTCGAGGACGTGATGTCGCGCAATCCGAGGGTCATCAAAGGCGACGTGCTTGCCAGCGCCGCCATGGAGTTCATGCAGGAGCACAAGGTGACCGTCCTTTTCCTGGTCGACGACGCCGGACAACCGGTGGGCATCCTGCACATCCACGATCTCTTGCGCGCCGGCGTGGCGTGATCCAACCTTCGCGCGACCTAGTGACTGCCGAAGGCGGTAGACAGTGTGCCTTTCGCCGGTTTTCGCCTAGGCGGAGGGTCGATGAAGGCCCCGGGCTCGTTGACGACGCCCCGATGCAAACGCTCGGCAATCGCGTTTGCGCCGGCGCTGCTGCCTGCACTTGAATAGAAGTTGCCACGCACCTGGATGGCCGCGGCCATCAATCTGAACAGGGCTGCACTCAAGGCGGCATCCGGCCCTTGAGGCCTTTGCCAGAATGCATCCAACGGCTGCTGATCGGTAAGCCCCGCAATGTCGAATACGGCACTGCCAAGCACTTTTACGGGCTTGCCCTGTTTCAACGCATGCAGGCCGGCGGTCGAGTTGACCGTAACGACCCCCGCGCTCCCCTGCACCAAAGCGTCCAGATTGCCGCCGTCGAGATAAGCGATGCGGTCTGCGATTCCGACCTTGGCTGCTGCGTCAGCGACGACCTTGCGCCAGCGGATGAGGCCATTGTCGAGGGGGTGGGTCTTGATCGCAAGTTTGCTGCCTGCGGGAGCGTGGTGCGCGAAGGAGGCGAGGATCGCGCGGATCGCTTCCTTCTGGCTGTTGAACGGCGAGTGCGCACGCAGTTGATAATCAGTCTCCAACTGCAGCGGATAGACGAAATAGTCGCTGCTCTCCGAGGCTAGCGAGCGGATAAGGGCTTCGGCTGCGCGTTGTTGCCCGCCCTGAGTGGCTAGGCGCAGGAGCCACCCCGCATATTCCGCCAGCGGATGAAAGATCGCGTGCCGGCGATAGCCCGGAAAAAGAAACCAAAGAAAGACATTCGGAAGATTGTAGAGGAGATCGCAGCTTGCTTCGGCGAGGAAGGACTGCTCGTAACGCCGCTGCCAGTCCGGCTCCGGCAGGCCGGCTGCCGCGCTGAGGATCTGGTCTGGTTCGGCCGGAAAATGCGAGTTGGACGACATGCCGCCACGCTCCAGCGTCAGCCAGTCCGGGCGCAAATAGCCCATCTCCACGACGAAGACGGCAACGTCCGCCTGCCGGGCAGCGGCGATCGCGGCCTGATGGTAGGGGCGCTCTTCGCCAAGCAGCACGAGGTCGCTGACGGCGTGGCGACGGATGAAGGCCTCGACAAAGGCCGGCCACGCGGACATGGAACTGCGATAATTGAAAGCGCCCCCGCGTCGCCAGAAGATCTGATCGCCGACATTGAGGTTGATGCGAAGGCAAGCGTGGCCCAATGCCTCGAGCCGGGTGGCGGTCTTGGCAAAGATCGGCGACGAGGGGCCCTGCAGGAACAGGAATGTCCGTTGTGTCGAGCGATTGATCGTCGTGTCCGCTGTCATTGCCAGTCGCCGCCGCTATTGCAGCGCATCCTTTTGCAGGTTTGCATGGCTTAGCAGCGACCGTATCAGGTTCCACGGGTCCTCGTCCTTGGGTGCCTTCGCACCGGACTGGGCGGAGCGGGCCTTGGCGAGCGGCACGATGAAATAGTCCGTGCGGGGATCCGGGAACGGGTCCGCGAAGGATTTCAGAAGAGGCGCGTGGTCGCCGTAGAAGACGAGCCAGACAGGCCGCTCGAGCTTGTTGAGACTGTTAACCAACTGCTTGAGGGCGGCATCCGACTGTTGCAGGATTGCCATGTAGATATCGACCGGATTGGTGAGCGTGCCCACTCGGCCGGGCTCCCAGGGGCCGTGATTGGCCATTGACGCGACGAAAAAGAAGCCGCTTTCGTCTTCCGGCAGCTTTTCGACTTCGGCGAGCACTCGTCCTGTCAGCGTTGCGTCCGAGACGTAGAGCCCGTCGCGCTCGGGCTTATGGTCGAAGGCGTCCAGCATGGTGAGCTTTTCGAACCCAAGCTGCGGCATTGCCTTGTGCCGGAGAAAGAACGTGCGGTCATAGGGGTGGATGAAGTGTGTATGCCAGCCGGCTCGCTTCAACTTTCCCGGCCAGACGACGTCCGCGTAGTGGGCGGCGCGCAGATAGGGATAGCTCGCATCGACGTGGAGGTCGTCCGGCACAAGCCCGCTCAGCACGGCGAACTCGGTACGCAAGGTATAGCCGCCCTCGAACACGTTGCTGAGGCGGCCCCACTGTATCGCCTGCTTGCGCAGCCGGTCGATTGTCGGCAGCTTGATCGTTTTGACGCCGAAGTGGCGCATGTCGATGAAGGACTCCGATTGCCAGACGACGATCAGCGGGGCTTCCTCGTGACCGATAAGATCGAGCACCGCGGCGCGAAGCCGCTCCGAGAGTTCGGCGACGATTTTCTCGCGTTTCACGCCCAGCCATATGATGAAATGGAAGACGACGGAGGCAAACGTGCCGAAGCGCACCGTATTCATTTTGACTTTGACGGCCTTTACGAGCTTTTGCACGAGGGCCGCTGTCGGCCGGTTCACCGGACCGTAGAACAAGAGGCCCCAAGGCGCGCTCGCAACGAGGATCATCAATAGAATCCAGAACAACTTGCCTCGCGCGGGCAAGATGCTTGGCTCGAAATACATGTAGAGAGCGGAGACCCCGAACACGTAAAGGAAAGCGACGATCCAGAAGAGGATATTCAGCGAAGTCGCGTAGAAGATCGTCTTGTATTTGAAGACGTCTGCAACGAGGGCGATATCCGAGAATACCAGCGGCTCACGGATGAACTTGAACTTCGCGCGGGAAATGCCGGTGAAGATGATAAAGAAGCTCATCACGCCGGCGGCGGCATAAAGGGGCCGCCAGGAAATCGCAAAAAAACCGGCAAAGACGAGCGCTATGACCGGCAGGCGCGCGATCACGTCGATGATACCCTGATTGCGTCCGTAAGGAGGCCTGTTCCTCCTGCGCTCGCGCGCCGGCAGGGCGAAGCGATCCGTGAAGAAAATCACGGCGCAGGACAGGAGATAGCAAAAGAGGGTCAGCGCCGCCGGGTAGTCATGCAACTGGAAGGGAAGAAGCGCCAAGCCGATACCTTTGAGCCATGTCACTGCCGACGCCGCCTCGGCAGCAGGCCGTTGCTCGACACTTAAATGCTAACGTTGGCCGGCACAAGCACGGCTGCGCGCGGCGGCCGTCACCGTCCACTGTTACGGGCGATTGCCCTGTCGAACCACCGGTCAAGGAGCGGTCTGACCGCTGGTCCGAAGCGGCCGAGCAGGAAAAGCGTAAGGCCGAAATAGACTTCGGACCGCCGTCGGTCGATGGCCATGGCGATCCTGCTTGCGACCGCTTCGGCGGTCCAGGGCCGCACCGCCCCCATCACAATGCTTGCTTCGGGCGGCCGCAGGCCGCTTTCTCGCGCGAGCTGCGGTGTCTTGGTATCCGGCGGAAAGCTGATCGACACTCCGACGTTGTGGCGGCGCGCCTCGCTTCTGAGCGCCTGGGCAAAGCCGTGCAACGCGAATTTCGACGCGCAATAGGCGGTATAGCCGTAAATGCCGATCAAGCCGGCGCCCGAGGAGATCATCATGATGTGGCCGCTGCGCCGCCGCTGCATTTCCGGATAGACGGCGCGTACCGCCTGCACCGTGCCGCAGAGGTTCGTTTCGATCTGGTGACGAAAGGTCGTGCTTTGCTGTTCCTCGAAAGGCGCCGGCTCGACGATGCCGGCCGAGGTCACGAGAATGTCGCAGGGACCAAATGTTTCGATACAGCGCCGAATAGCCGTTTCGATTTCATCCTCGCGGGCAACGTCGGCTGCCTCCACGCGGATATCTCCGTCCGTTGCACCATGCTCTGAGACAAGCATTTCCTTGGCCTGCTCTAGAAGATCGCGGGAACGTGCGATGAGAGAGAGCCGTGCGCCGCGGCTCGCGTAGATGGATGCTACTGCCAGGCCTATGCCGCTCGAGCCACCGGTGATGATCACATGGGTCATGCTGAAGTTCCGCCTGCGGCTCAAGGGGGCTCAACTGCAATTCAAAGTGTTGACGGTTTTCCGTCTGGAGTTGCGATCTAGCGCACCGAGAGCGCCTTCAACATCTGTTCGATATCGACGCCGCCGAGCCCGAAATTCCGTTCGGTCAAATCCTTGAGGCGCTCGGCGGTCAGCGCGACAGTGCGGCGGATCTGCTCCTCGGTGTGATCGCTGGTAATGAAGAAACGCAGCCGCGCCAATCCTTCCGGTACGGCAGGATGGATGATAGGCAGCACATTGACCCCTGCCGTGAGCAGATCGTTGGAAAGCTGTACGGCGCGCAACGAATCGCCGACGATGACGGGAACGACCGAGAAGCCGCCGCTCAAGCCTGTATCGAGGCCCGCCTCCTTAGCGAGCTTGAGGAACAGGCCGCCATTGCGCCGGAGCGCCGCGGTGCGTTCGGGTTCGCGCTCGAGGATATCGAGGCTGGCGACCGCCGAAGCGCCTAGCACCGGCGCCAGGCCGACGCTGTAGACGAAACCACCGGCCGACGCCTTGAGCACCGCCGCCAACGCCTCGTTTCCGGCAATATACCCGCCGCAGCTCGACGTCGTTTTCGACAGCGTTCCCATCCAGATGTCGACCTCGTCGGGATCGACGCCGAAGTGTTCGGCGAGACCCTTGCCGCGTGACCCGAGAACGCCGAGTGAATGGGCCTCGTCGACCATCAGCCAGAAGCCATATTCGGCCTTGAGCTTCAGCAGCGCAGGGAGGTTCGCGACATCGCCGTCCATCGAATAGATGCCTTCGACGATGACCATGATGTGACGGTATTCTCCGGCGACCGTGCGCAGCACATGCTCGAGGTCGGCCGTGTCGTTGTGCTTGAAGAGGCGGCGCGTGGCGCCGGAAAGCTTGATGCCGGCGAGCGCGCTGTTGTGGATGAACTCGTCGTGGATGACGAGATCCTTGGGACCCATCAGGCAGCTGATGGCGGCAACGTTGGTGAGATAGCCGCTGACGAAACAAACCGCCGCTTCGACGCCGTAGAAGCGAGCGATCTTTTCCTCGAGCTCGACATGCACGGGCCGCTCGCCGGCAACGAGCCTGCTCGCGGAGGCGGAAATGCCGAAGTTCCCGATCGTGTCGCGGGCTCTGTCGAGTACGTGGGCGTGGCGGTTCAGCCCGAGGTAATCGTAGGAGGCGAAGTTGATCATCGTGCGGCCGTCGATCACGGTCGTCGCGCCTGCTGCTGTCTGGTGTGCCCGATAGAAGGGATTGGCGATACCCAGCTGCTCGCTCGCAAATTTTTGCGTAAGCACCTGCTTATATTCTGGAAGGTCCTCGAAACGCGCCTGGCGGCGACGGGGAGGTGCCGGCAACTCCCGTTCCGAGCGCGCCATTCGGTTGCGCTCGGACGATTGATGCGTGTTCCTCATCCTGTCCAGCAGGTTCTCCTTGAGGCTGCTGTTCATCTTGGAGAAGGTCTGGCCGTTTCCGTCGCTGCTCATTGGCTCAGTGCTTTTTCCGTGTCCGCCCCGGCGTGGCGCTGTGCAAGTTCGGTCACAAGCCGATCATCGGCTGCCTCGCCATCTTCGCCCTGATCCCGCTTGCTTACCTTTTCATAGAGCTTGCGCGCAACGTCGCCCACCGTCGTATTGTCGGCGACGCCGCTCAAGGGCATGTCGAAGCCGGTGTTCTGCTGGAAGCTCATGCCGAGTTCAACCGCCATCAGGCTGTCCAGGCCGATTTCCTTCAGGATCTTGCCGCGGGTCACCGTATCTTTCGACACCCGAAGGATCGCGGCGATCTCGCCTGCCACCAGGTCGAACAGGATGTCTTCCGCTTCCTGCGGCGACTTCCCCTCGATCATCGCGACGAGGTCCATCTGCGTTCCCTCGGCACCGGAAGAATGCTGGTCCGCGCTGCGCAGGATCACCTCGAAGAGTGCGTTGCGGGCAACCGGCAGGTTGCGCGCGGCCGTCCAGTCGATCTCCGAAATCATCACGACCGCCGCATCGACGGTGCCGGGATCCGAGGCCATATGGCTTTCGACCATGTCGAGCGCCACCTGGGCCTTCAAGGCGGTCTTGCCGATGCGCTTGGCCAGAAGGTCGTTCACATCGGTGTTCTGCACGAGGTATCCGGCATCGGCGATCGCGCCGAAGCCGACGGCGAGACCCGAGAGGCCCTCCGCGCGTCGGGCGCGGGCAAGGCCTTCGAGATAGCCGTTGGCCGCGACATAGTTGGCCTGTCCGGGATTGCCGACGAGCGTCGTTGCCGACGAGAACAGGATGAAATTGTCGAGTTCATCGTCACGCGTCAGCCGGTCGAGAATCGCTGCGCCCTTGGCCTTCGTGTCGATCACCGGCCGGTTTCGCTCGCGATTGAGATTGCTGATCAGGGCGTCGTCCAGCACCATCGCCGCATGGACGACGGAACGCAGCGGCGCCTCGGCACGAAGCGTCGCGAGAAGCCCGTCGACCGCAGCCGCATCGGTGATGTCGCAGGCATGGAGCGAGGCAGAGACGCCAGCCTTGTTCCAGCGTGCGAGCATCGCGCTCGTTTCGGCGTCCGCCTGACCGCGGCGAGAGCACAGCGCGATCCTGCGTGCACCCTTCTCGACCAGCCAATTGGCGGCCGCGAGTCCGAAGCCGCCGATGCCGCCGACGACGAGATGCACGCCGTCCGGATCCACTTTGACGCCCTTGTACGGCTTCACGGCGATCTCGTGCTTGCCGGTGACCGGGGGCAGGACGACGATCTTGCCGATGTGCCCGGCATTCTGCATCAAGCGGAAGGCGTTGCCGATTTCATCGAAATCGAAGGCGCGGTAGGGCAGCGGCGTCAGCTTGCCTTCCTCGAAGAGCGCCCCGATTTCCATGAAGATGCGTTTGGTGAGCGCAGGCGCATTGACCAGAAGCTGGTCCGCATCGATCCCAAAATAGCTGACATTGCGCCGGAACGGCCGCAATCCGATCTTGCTGTCGGCGTAATAATCGCGCTTGCCGAGTTCCAGGAACCGGCCGAAAGGCTTCACCAGCGCGAGGCTTTGTTCCATCGCCTCGGCAAACAGCGAGTTCAGCACCAGATCGACGCCCTCTCCACCGGTGACGGCGCGCACGTCGTTGACAAAGCCGAGCGAGCGGGAATCGAAGACATGATCGGCGCCGAGCATCGCCAGGAAGCGCCGTTTTTCGCGCGTTCCAGCCGTGGCTATGACCTTGGCGCCCTTGAGCTTGGCGACCTGAAGTGCCGCGAGGCCGACGCCGCCCGCAGCGCCATGGATAAGGATCGTCTCGCCAGCCTGAATGCGGCCGAGCTCGACCATCGCGTAATAGGCAGTAAGGAAAGCGACGGGCACCGTGGCTGCGGCCACGGGGCTGATGGTCCGCGGAAGTTTTGCAACGCCCGCGCGGGATACGACCACGTGCGTCGAGAATGCCGAAGGTGCAATCGCCATGACGGCGTCGCCGACGGCAAGGTCGTCGACCCCTTCTCCGACCGCGACCACGTGGCCGGAAAGCTCCATCCCGATCGTCGCGCCGGCAAACCCGTCCTCGAGCGCTTCCTCGGGAAGAAGGCCCATCGCCCACATCACGTCGCGGAAGTTCAGGCCCGTTGCCGCAACGACGACGACGATCTCGCCCCGGCCGGCCTGCGGTACATCAGCTTCCTCCCAGGCGATGCTTGCAACCTGTGAGCTGACGCGCTGGCGGATGGTCGCCGCAGCAAAGGCGCTTGTCTTGCCTTCGGTTCTGACGGCGGGGCCGGGAACGGCGCGAATTTCCGAGAGCAATCCAGTGGCCTTGTCCAGCAACCACTCACGATTTGCGCCGGACACCGTCAACAGCGGTAGCGCCGGAGCGATGCCCTCCTCCAGGCCGGCCTTGTCGCGACCATTGATGTCGAGCGAATGGACATCGAGGAATTCGTACTCGTTCTGCAGAACACGAGCGAACGCCCAGAGGCCGGAATTCACACCGGAACTGAGCGCGACGCCATCTGCCCGCGAAGCAACCGGCGCGCCGCCCGGAGCGACAATCACCAACCGAGGGCGGTCGTCGCCGGACAGATCAGCATCTCCAACGCGCCGCCTTAGCGCTTCGGCGAAAGCGCTGAGCGCAAGCACATAAGCCTGCAGCGAGGCGGAATCGGCGTCGCTTGCATGACCGGTCGACGGCGAAACAAGCACCGCACGAACAGGTTTCTGGCCCAACGTGCCAAGTGCTGTCTGCAGCATTGCAACGTCAGCAGCTATGTCGCCCACGAGCGAAACTGGTACGGCATCGCTAGGCATCGACGCCGCGTCGTCGCGGGCCGCACCTTCCATCTGGATGACCAGATAGGGGCCGGCAACGGTGCTGACCGCCTGCACCGGTTCGCCGGATGTTGTGGTTGCAGCCGCGCCGCGGGCCTCGAGCAGAATGATGTTGCCGTGTGCGCACTCATGGTCCGTGACGTTGACATCGCGCAGCCCGAGATCTGGAAGACATTTCTGCCAATGCGGCACGGCGGCAAGATTGCCGATCGGGAACTCGGCCGTCTGGCTGCGGGCAAACCAGCCGTCGGAAAGGCCGAGAGCGAAGTCGCCGAAGATCGAGGGCGCACTCACGGCGGCAGCAAGCGCGCCGCCTTCGCGCAGCATCGAGCGCAATGCGGTACGCAGAGCGCTCTCGTCCTCGATCAGCTGGTAAAGATGGTCCGAGGCGCTAACGGCGAGATCGAAGGGTGCGATCGCCGCGAACTCGCTTTTCTTGAGAATGCGCACATGCGCATCGTTCTCGAATGCGATCTCAAGGTTCCGCTGCGCGTTGTCGCGCGGTTCGGCGACGATCAGGCTCGCGCCATGACGCGCCGCCAGGTCAGCGAGGCGGCGCGTGAAACCCGTCGAAACGCTTCCGAATTCGACAATCCGCAAGGGGACGCCGGCGGTTGGCGCAGTCAGTGCCCGTTCCACGGCGCCGAGCACCCGCTCCATGCGCTGCCGGCTCGCAACGGAATGCACGGCTTGGTGGTCGAGCGTCGCGTCGCTGATGAAGCCCGCGCTGAAGGCGTGCGCCTGGTCGCCGTCCGGCCCCGCAGCGAAAAGCGCGTCGAGCCGACGTAAGGCCTCGGCGTAGGCATTGTTGATAAGCACGGCTTCGACAGCGCGATCGGGACGCTCGCCATAGAGCTCGCCGAGGATCTCCGCCACGGTTGGAAGACTGAACTCCCGCGCAACGGTCCAGACACCGTTTTGATGTTCGCTGAGTCCGGCGTCCTCCAATACGTAGAGGCAGCTTGTCAGGAAACACTGGAAGGCGAAGTCGCCGGGCAGGGCGTCGCCATGGATCATGGCGCTCCCCCTTGCAAGCTTCAGCGCTATTTCCTGGCAGGCGCGGTAGATCGCGGCGTTGAACAGCAAGGTCGCGTTGTCGACGCTGTCATCGCCACCGGCGGGCGCCGTCAGCAAATGCGGCATCGGTGCAGCCGGCTTGGCGCCGGGCGGCGTCGTCTCGGAGAGCACGGTCTCGTAGTGGAAGGAAAGCCCACCCAGCGTCTTGTGCTTGCGCAAATAGGTGCGGCGGAAACGACAATCGTCGAAATGCGCAATCGCTTCGCCCGATTTGTCGAAGAAATGGAACCTCGCTTTGATCGAATTGGCGCTGACGCGCTCGATCTCGATCGTGGCACGGGCTATCGGTCGTCCGGCGTTGACGACACGCACGGAACCGAAGCGTACCGGAATGTAGGGTGCTCCGCCCTTGTCACCCGTAAAGCGGTCGAAGAGCGCAACGAGTCCATGGAACGTCGCGTCGACGGAGATTGGATGCAGAGAATAGCTGACGAATGGGTGCCCCGCCCCATTCGGCGCCTTCAGGTCGACGTCAATGATCCGGTCGCCGTATGCGACAGCCTTTGAAAGCAACTGGAAGCTCGGACCGTAGTCGAGCCCGAATTGTTTCGCGGTCTCGTAGGCTTTCGAAGGATCGACACTTGCCGTTTTCGCTGTTTTGGCGAAGGACGGAGAGGTGTTGTTCTTTCCGGGCACGGGCTTGCGGCTTCGCGCGACGGCATGCACTGTCCAGTCGTCCTCCGAGAGGCGCTCGCGCGAACGGATCTCGATGTCGCCCGTCTCGGGGGACAGAATGGTCGAGAGTTCCATTAGGCGGCTGTCGCTGAGCTCCAGCGGGCGAACGATCTCCAGATTGGTGATCTCCACCTCGTCGCTGCCGTAATATTGCTGCGCGGCGGAAACCGCCACCTCGATGAAGCCGCTGCCCGGCAGAATCGGCTTGCCGTCGACGACATGCTCGGCAAGGTCCGGGAAGAGATGCGCATCGACGTGGTTCTTCCAACTGCCGCTGTTCGGATCGCTGCGCCAGCCCGTCAGGCGATAAGGCCGGGCGGAACGGCCGAAAAGGTCGGTAGAATCGGTCGTAGCCGCAGGCCGCAATTCGACCGGCTCGAAGGGCAGTGCCGGCAGGTGGACGAAGGCGTTGCGCTTGCCATAGACGCGGGGCCGGTCGACAGCCGCACCGTGCGCGACGGCGCGCGCCATCGACGCCGAAATCGGATCGTGACCGCTCTGGCCGACGTCGCGGAGCAATGTTGGGACGACCGCCGCCGGGAAGGCCGCCTGCTTGATCGTTTCCTTGACATAGGATGCCAGGATCGGGCGCGGGGAAATTTCGATGAAAAGCCGGCAGCCGAGTTCGAGTGCCGCCTCAGCGGCGGCCTGGAAGCGGACCGGTTCGCGGACGTTCTTCCACCAATAGTCCGGGTCGAGCTGCGTTCCCTCGAGTGCGGCGCCGGTTACGGTCGAGAGGAAGGTCAGCTCTGTCCGTCGCGGGGCGATATCCGGAATGTCGGAGAGGAAGGACTGCTTTGCCTGGTCGATGACCGGATGGTGGAACGGATAGTTGATGTCGAGGATCTGGACCGGGATTTTGGCCTTGCGCGCGGCGTCGCGGAAAGCGGAAATTTCATGCGCCGGACCGGACATCGTGACCGAATTATGCGCGTTGACGGCTGCGACGCAGAGTTCGTTGAGACCGCGCGCCTCAGCGAATGCCTGGGCGGCTTCCTCGCCCAGCATCACGGCTGCCATCGTTCCCTGGCCCGCCAGGAGATCCTGATGCAGCGAGCGCTTGGCAACGATCGACACGGCATCGACGAGCGACAGCGCGCCAGCCGCATAGGCAGCGGCGATCTCGCCGACCGAGTGGCCGAAGACGGCTGCCGGCTTGATGCCCATCGCAACCAGCGAATCGGAGAGCGCAGCCTGGACTGCGAAAAGCAGCGGCTGCGCGATCTTCGTATCCGAGAGCTTCTTGTCGAGTTCCGGATCCGTCAGAAGATCGGTCAGGACGATGTCGGCATGAAACTTGAAGAGCGCGCTGACGGACGTGAAGGACTGGCGGAAGTGCAGGTTCTCGCGGAAGGCTTCGACGCCCATGCCGGCCCATTGGGAACCGTTGCCCGAGAAGACGAACGCGACTTTTGCATCCTTCACCGGGGCTTCTCCCACCTCGCCGATGTCGGAGCCGGGCTGGTCCAGATGGCTGGCGATCGCCCGCACGATGTCTTCGGGGTGGTCGCTGCGCGCCGCGAAACGATGGCGCATATGGGTGCGGTTGGCGCCGGAGGCGGCAACCATCGCGCGCGTCTCTTCCTTCGACGCACCCGCAAAGCGCGCCTTGTACTCCCTCAACAGGTTATCGAGGCTCGACGCAGTGTGGGCGCTTGCCATGAACACGTGACCGGCCGACGAAGGCGCGGCTTTCTCTTCCGGCACCGTCTCCGGGTCGCTGATGACCACATGCGCGTTGGCGCCGCCGAAGCCGAAGGAGTTGATGCCGGCAAGCCGGGCACGCTTGCCTTTCAGCAGTTCGATCGGGTTGGCGGTGACGCGAACGTTCAGTCCGTCGAAATCGATGTGTTCGTTCGGCGTATCGAAATGCAGCGACGCTGGCAGGTAGTTGTGTTCGAGCGCCAGAACGGCCTTCATCATGCCGAACAGTCCGGACGCCGGTTCGGTGTGGCCGATATTGGACTTGATGGAGCCGATCGGCACCGGCGCCCTGCGCTTGGCGCCAATGACAGTGCCGATGGACCATACTTCCGCCGGGTCACCCACTTTCGTGCCGGTACCGTGACCCTCGACGAAGGCGACCTGGTTGGCGTCGATGCCGTTGCCTTCGTAGATGGCCCTGAGCAAGTTGGCCTGCGCCTCGCGCGAGGGCAGGGAAATGCCGTTGGTCCGACCGGCCGAGTTGACCCCGGTTGCCACGATCCTGGCGTAGCTGCGGTCGCGTTCGCGGCGGGCCCGGTCCGAGCGGCGCAGGATGAAAACAACGCCGCCTTCGGCGCGGACATAGCCGGCGCCGTCATTGTCATAGGCCCGGCAGAGGCCTTCCGGCGACAGCATCCGTGCCTGGGCGAAGCCGACGAAGGGAAGGGGATGGGCAAGAATGTTAACGCCGCCGACGATCGCAGTGTCGATCTCGCCGGCATTGAGCGCCCGCATCGCCTGATCGAGCGCCACGAGCGAAGAGGAACAGGCGGTATCCACCGTCATGCTCGGTCCGCTCAACCCGAAGATGTGCGAAATGCGGTTGGAGACGATCGACAGCGTGTTGCCGGTCATGAAATAGGGGCCAGCCGCGGCCGGATCCTCGACCGTCAGGTTGGCGTGGTCGAGGCTCGACGCGCCGACATAAACGCCGACATTCTCGCCATGGAGGGATGCAATGGAAATATTGGCATCCTCGAGCGCGCGCCAGGCGAGCTGTACCAGCACACGCTGTTGCGGATCCATATACATGGCTTCCCGCTGGGACATGCCGAAGACAGCGGGATCGAATTCATAGATTTGATCGAGCACGCCCGCCGCAAAAGAATAGGTCTTGCCTTGCACGCCCATAACGGGATGCCAAAAACGCGCCAAATCCCAACGGTCCAAGGGGACGCTGGACACGGTGCATTTGCCCTGACGAAGAATCTTAAACAGCGCCTCAGGCGATTTTGCTCCGGGGGCGAGGCATGCACGCCCTATGATTTCAACAGTCATGTATGATCGAACGCTCTAAACTGCCGTTAAAATTGTCCTAGCCAATTGCCGCGCCAAACGTAAATTGCAATTGGTGAGATTACCGATTTGTTATTTTCCCCGATTTTATTCGTCCAGCCGTCCCCGCTGTATTAGTGAGCTTTTAACTCAAAGTACCTAGCTTTCAACCCCAAAGGCTTAGATACACACGTCGTGAGGGCCCCATCCAGACAATTACGGCGACGGATCGTAAACATTGTCGAGGAGGTATGACCGGAAAGGCGCAGTGCCGAATATTTTGGCTGCCCGGCGGCGAGGTGGCTTGTTGTGAAACGGCGATTGTGCTTTGCAGTGACCGGCGGATTCCCTGCCGGGAAAACATACGGCGCAGATCTGTAAGCAGAATCATCGCTGTGCCGAATACGGAGTATAGTAGTGAGACGAGTGACTGCCCTTCTGCTTTGCACCGCGCTTGCGGGATGTCAGGCCGTGCCGGGAGAAGGCCCTCTGACCACCGACATCGTCGCGGATGCCGGCCAGTCAGGTGCGCAGATCGGCAGAAAGAATGCGACCGTGTTTGATATCGTCGACGTCGACGGTCAATCGGCACGGTTGGTCTCGGACTATGTCTCGACGACGCTCAGCCGACGCTTCGGCATTGGCGGCGGCGTCGGCCAGGTCGTCATCGGCGTCGGCGACCAGTTGAAAATATCGATCTTCGAGGCGGGCAGCGACGGCCTGTTTTCCACAACAGAATCAAAGCAGACCAACATCGATCTGGTCGTCCAGCCCGACGGTAAGGCGGCCATTCCCTATGTCGGTCCAGTCCGCTTTGCCGGCTTGACGCTGGAACAGGCGCGCCAGGCAATTCTCGAAGCGCTGAAGCAGAAGGCCGTGGAGCCCGATGTCATCGTGACGAGCACGTCCACGGCGTCGCGCATCGTCACGGTGTCCGGCGCCGTCGGCCGTCCGTCGGTCGTGCCGTTGAACCTCGTCAGCGAGTCGATAAACGAAGTCATCGCCAAGGCCGGCGGTCCGTCGGCGCAGCCTTACGAGACCTATGTCACGCTTGTGCGCGGCAAGAAGACCGGAACGGTCCTCTTGAAATCCATCATCGAAAACCCGTCGGAAAATATTCACGTCAAGCCGGGCGACCAGGTCTTCGTGACCCGCGATCCGCGCACGTTTACGATCCTCGGCCAGGTCAGGGCAAACCAGCGCGTCGAGTTCGGCGCCAATGACCTGAACCTGCTCGAAGCCGTGGCACTTGCGGGTGGCGGCGCCGACCGAACCGTAGATGCGAAGGGCTATTTCGTCTTCCGTTACGAAGAGCCTGATATCGTCATGAGCCTGCTCGGAAGGGAACGATTCAATACGATGCTGAGCAAGGGCATGAAGCCCGACAGTGTCGGGCGCTATCCGATCGTCTATCGTTTCAACATGACCAATCCGGATAGTCTGATCGTCGGCCAGACCTTCCCGATCAAGAATCGCGACGTGATCTATGCATCGCGTCATCCCTCCGTCGATATTTCGAAATTCCTCGAGTTCATCGCGCGGCCAATCGGCATCGCGAATACCGGTGTCAACCTCGCGGACAACCTCAACGATCTGCAGAACTAACGAAGCTCGGCGGCAAGCGAACCTGCTTGCTGCCAAGCAAATTCTGTGATTGATCTTGGGCTTAAATCGATTTTGTTGATGGTCGGCTCGGCCGGCCGGATCGCGAGGAGGGCCCCATGGCTGAAGAAGCCTTGATCGTCATCGATGTGCAGAACGATTTCTGCCCCGGCGGCGCCCTTGCCGTTGCCGGCGGCGACGAAATCGTGCCCGTCGTCAATCGCCTCATCCAGCAGTCGGCCCATGTCATCCTCACGCAGGACTGGCACCCGGCCGGCCACTCCAGTTTCGCATCGAGCCATCCCGGCAAGGCGCCCTTTGCGACGATCACCATGCCTTACGGCGAGCAGACGCTCTGGCCCGATCATTGCGTTCAGGGCAGCCCAGGCGCCGATTTTCATCCCGATCTCGAATGGGCGACGGCAGAGTTGGTGGTTCGCAAAGGATTCCGGACCGAGATTGACAGCTATTCCGCGTTTTTCGAGAACGACCACCGCACACCAACCGGCCTGGCCGGCTACCTCCGCGAGCGGGGCATCGACAAGGTCAGGCTCTGCGGCCTTGCGACCGATTTCTGTGTCGCCTTCTCGGCGCTTGACGCGGTCGCCCAGGGCTTTTCGACCTCCGTTGTGCTCGCCGCCTGCCGTGGAATCGATCTGAACGGATCACTCGCGGCGATGACGCAGCGCATGCGCGATGCGGGCGTTGCGCTGGTCTAGCCGCACTGCAGCGGGACCGCTCGGAATGACGAAATCGATCAGGCTCGGCCGAGTGCCAGGGTGACCCAGAAGGAGCGTAGTCGCAGATGCCAAAGACCGATATCGCACGGCGGGTCTATAACCATACCTGGAAGCTCGATCCGATCATCCGCAGCCTTTTGGATACGGATTTCTATAAGCTCCTGATGCTGCAGATGATCTGGAAGCTCCATCCGAATGTCGATGCAGCCTTTTCTCTGATCAACCGCACCAAGACCGTGCGCCTCGCCGACGAAATCGACGAAGAGGAATTGCGCGACCAGCTCGACCACGCGCGAACCCTGCGCTTCAGTAAGAAGGAGATGATCTGGCTCGCCGGTAACACGTTCTACGGGCGCAAGCAGATCTTTTCGCCGGAGTTCCTCGCCTGGCTCGCCAAGTTCCAACTACCCGAATACGAGTTGTCGCGCCGCGACGGCCAGTTCGAACTGATATTTCGCGGTCGCTGGGTCGAAACGACGATGTGGGAGATTCCGGCGCTGGCGATCATCAACGAGTTGCGCTCGCGCGCTGCGATGAAAGGCCTGGGCCCGTTCACGTTGGACGTGCTCTATGCGCGCGCCAAGGCCAAGATGTGGTCGAAGGTCGAGCAGCTGCGGCAATATCCCGACCTGCGCATTTCCGATTTCGGCACGCGCCGCCGGCACAGCTTTCTTTGGCAGCGGTGGTGCGTCGAGGCGCTGAAGGAGGGGATCGGCGGCTCGTTTTCCGGCTCCAGCAACGTGCTGCTTGCCATGGATACCGATCTCGAGGCGCTCGGCACCAATGCGCACGAACTGCCAATGGTGGCGGCGGCGCTCGCGCGCAACGACAAGGAGCTCGCCGCAGCACCCTACAAGGTCCTGCAGGATTGGAACCAGCTCTATGGCGGCAATTTGCTGATCGTGCTGCCGGACTCCTTCGGGACCGCAGCATTCCTGCGCGACGCGCCGGATTGGGTGGCGGACTGGACTGGCTTCCGACCAGATAGCGCGCCGCCGATCGAAGGCGGGGAGAAGATCATTGGCTGGTGGAAGAAGATGGGCCGCGACCCGCGAGAAAAGCTGCTGATCTTTTCCGACGGGCTCGACGTCGACACGATTATCAAGACCTATCGCCATTTCGAGGGCCGCGTGCGCATGAGTTTCGGCTGGGGAACTAACCTCACCAACGATTTCGCCGGCTGCGCGCCGACAGAAATCAGCGGCCTCAACCCGATATCGATTGTCTGCAAGGTGAGCGAAGCCAATGGTCGGCCCGCGGTCAAGCTATCGGACAACCCGCGCAAGGCGACTGGAGACCCCAAGGAAGTGCAGCGCTATCTGAAATTCTTCGGGACCGAGGATTTCGTCGAGCAGACCGTCAAGGTCTGAACTCGCCCAAAAAAGAAACCGGCAAGCGCCGGTTTCAAGAAGGAATTGCGATTGTCCATCATCGCATTGTCAGATCTAGCAGTAGAATCTTAAGCTTGCGTTAAGGTCGCTGTGGCGCGCCATCACGCGCGCCGGCGAAAGAATTCGACCTTGTTGTCAGCGGGTTTGCTGGTCTCGGCGGACTGGTCGAAGGCTATGCGGAACTGCGAGACGAGCTCAGAGAGGCCGGACGCCTCGTTCGAAAGCCGATGCGTCATTGCTGTGCTTTCTTCGACCATCGCGTTGTTTTGCTGCGTCACGCGGTCGAGCTCGCGCACGGTTTCGTTAACGTCCTGAAGGCCGCTCACCTGGGCGCGCGCATCGGCGGCGATCTCCGATATCTGGTCGTTGATGGCGTGGATTTGTCCGGAGATCCGGCCGAGCGCGTCGCCTGCCGCCCTCACGAGCGACACGCCATTCGCTACCTCGTCTGCGGCGGCGGTGATGATGGTTTTGATTTCACGCGCCGCGACGGCGGATTTCTGGGCAAGCTCCCGCACTTCATGTGCGACAACCGCGAACCCCTTGCCTGCCTCGCCGGCGCGTGCAGCCTCGACGCCGGCATTCAGCGCCAGAAGATTGGTCTGGAAGGCGATGTCGTTGATCGTACCGATGATCTGGGAAATCGAATGCGAGGCGGCTTCGATCCTGCCCATGGCGTCAACCGCATCGCTCACCACACCGCTGGACTTGTCGGAACTCTCCTTCGCAGCGGCCGCAATCTGCGTGGCGGAGGTGGCGTGTTCGGCGGTGCGTCGCACGGTAAGCGTGATGGTGCCTAGCGCCGCCGCCGCTTGCTCCAGCGACAGCGCCTGATGCTCCGTGCGCTTGGCAAGCTGGTCCACTGCTTCGCGCATTTCACCGGCGTCGCCATGAATGTGGGCGATCCTCGTCTTTACATCACGGAGCGTCAGCGCGAGGCGGTCGAGAGACATGTTGTAATCCAGCCGAAGGCGATCGACTCCTTCGACGAACGGCTGGTCGATGCAGGTGGTCAGGTCGCCGTGCGAAAGTCGTTCGAGCCCTGCCGCCAGCTCATCGACCGCTTCGCCGATGTGACGGGCATCCTCCATCCGCGCGACATCGCGTGCCCGTCGCTCGTCCTCGATCGATGTCCTGGTGTCTTCGGCCTCCTTCTCGAGGCGCACCCGGTCGATCGCCGCATCGCGGAAGACGACGACGGAGCGGGCCATGTCGCCGATTTCGTCTTTGCGCGCCTGGCCGACGCACGCGATCGCCGTGTCGCCGCCAGCGAGCCGATCCATATCCTTCACCAGAGCCGAGATCGGATTCGTCAGGCGGCGTGAGTACCAGATTGCCGTGACAATCGCAGCAATCAGAACCATGAGCGCGGACCGCAATGTCCAGTTGCGCAACGCCGTCACCGCCGCGAAAGCCTCGCGGGAGGTCATGACGGCCGCGACGGTCCACCGGGTGCCGAAAGCATCGAGGGCGGTCGCCGCCATCCGCGCTTCTTCACCGCGGAAATCCGCGAGCGCGCTGCTGGCGATCGCGTCGCTTTCGGTGACTGCCGGTCGCTCCACCCGCGCCCGCAGCATGTCGTTTCCGCTCGTCCTGACACTGTCCGTCAGGAACAGGCCGTTTTCGTCGAGCAGGATCGTCTCGCCCGTTTCACCGAGACCGGTCGTGTTGCCGACGATTTGGCCGATCATGGCGTCGGGCATTTCGAGCACGAGTGTGCCGATCTTACCGTCGAGGGACGCGATCGGAATGGCAATGAAGGCCGACGGTCTTTCGCCAAGCGGGCCGTAGGTCTCGTAGGAAGCGAAGGCAAGGCTGTTCTTGTCGGTGCCCTCGGCGGTCGCCGCGAAGATGCGGCTAAGGCCCGTGCCCTTCCACGGCGCTTGCAGGAGATTGACGGCGAAATCGCCTTTCTTGTTCAGCGTGTAGACGACGTCGCCATTGAGATTGACAAGCAAAACATCCCTGTAACCGTGCTCCTCGGCGAACCGCCGGAAGAAAGGATGGTAGCGACCGTGCAGGTCGTCATATTTGTCCTTTCCGGCAGAGCTAAGCAGTGCCCGCTTGTCCTCGGCATTGGGGTTCCCCGTCGTGTAGCGCCGCGCAAGCTCGCCTGCGGCATCGCTGCCGATCCCGGCCATCGCGCTGCTGATGTCGCTCAATGCCTTCGCGACCGTTTTTTGCCCCTGCAGATTGCGCAGATCATTTTCGATCGTCGTCAGGTAATGGCGCAATTCGTTGCGCCGGGCATCCGCCAGGGCTTCGAGCTTCTCGACTGCCGCTTGAGAGGACATGCTGCCGCTGACTATGAGGCTGGCAAGGCTGGTTGCAGCGATGGAAAGAACGGCCAGACCCGCCGCTGCGAGCGGGAGCTTTACGGATAAACGCATAAACAACACCGTATTTTGGAAAAAAATCAAAATGCCGAAGAGGCCGGTCATGGCGCATCATGCGCCCGGCGGGTTTGCCGCAAGGCGAGTTATACGGATTTGTTTTAAGGTTTGATGACGGACGGGATGTACGCCGCGAATGGGCATCGGGGCGCATCTTTCAGATCTTCGAAGGTGCGCCGCGCAGGCCTTGCGAGAGGCCGCGCAGGGACGAAACGGAGCCGCAAGGCTCGTCAATGGTATGACTTATTGGGGTACCTCAATATTTTCTTGAATTTGCCCCAAAATGCCCCATGATGCCCCTGATGAATGTGTTGAGGTACACACCTTGGGAGGGGTTCGTGCGTCAAGCCTATTCGCCGGATGATGTCGATATCATGCGCGGCGCACTGGATGTCTGGTGCGCTCTGCACAACGTCGGAAGGGATGGTGTGGAAGCCAACGAGGCCGCCCGCCGCATCCTGGATCTCATGGGCAGGAAGAAATTCACCTGCGACCAGCTTCTGGCACAGCTCTCCGATTTCAGGCCGAGCCCTCGTCACCGGGTTTCCTGATCAGGCCGGAAACGGTGTCCCTCAGTTTCAACAGCGGCAGATATTCGTTCGCCAGATGAATATCGAGGTGCGCCAGCCGTTCGCCATTGAGCTCCGCGGTTTGCCCGGTTTCCTTGTCGACCACGGTCCAGGAGCCGTCCGGCTCCTCTTTCAGGTCGTATCTCTGAGGTTCCATAAGGAGAAGCTTAAGCGACCCGCGGAGCGTTTGGTAGAGGGCTCTGCCACCACAGCGCCGCGCGTCTTATCAGACGCGCTAAGGACGCTGTAGCACTTTGAATCGCTGCATGTTTTTATCCTTAAATCGGCTACGATTTAAGGAAACATGCAGTAGCGATCACATGCCCGAGTAGGACGTGGCAGGCTGGTTCATTTGGTCGGCTGCCGAGCCCGCTGCATGTTACCCATCTGGCGAACCAGTGAGCGTGACATCTTCAGGAAACCGCTGCGTCGCCCTACCGTAAAATTCTGTTTGTCATCAGCCATTTCGCCGAGCGAGGCCACGCGTGGTTCGCGCCCATGCGAAGATCGGTAAAACCCGCTGAAACCTGCTTTCCGGTTTCAGCGTCAAGGATGCGAATGAACATCGTGTGCTCTGTTCGGTTCACGCGTGTTACGACACCCAGCAAGGCAAGGGACGCGCCGTGCGCTTTGGCAATCGGGGCCTCGCAGCCCCCGCAGTTCCTCAGCCCGTTCGGCGCGGCCGCCTGTTCATTCCCCGCGGGCACATCAATTACTGAAAAACGCCCGGACTTTGAGAGCATGTCCTTCGCTACCTGTGCCGATTCGGACAAATAGCGCCTGTCGTAGTCATCCGGCGGGATTATCCCTGCCCCAGCGCTCTTGTCCTCCAACTCGAAAGGAAACACCTCGATTGACATCGGCTTTGTCTGCTGGGCGTGCGCAAATGGGCAGGTGCCGGCAAACAGCGCTGCGAGGACAGTCAAGATGCGAATGCGCATGGGAAGTCTTCCCGTGAAAGAGACCGCCATTGTACACGGCCCGACCACGTAAATCACGATTGCATCAGAGGATGTTCGACGCTTTGACCACGGGTCGAGACCTAGCGCTATACGCATCTGAATGCGGCAACCTCGTCAACCGGCGCGGCTAACGTCGATGACAAAGGATGCGGGTTCGCGTGACAGCGGCACCGAGCCGTGGCATAGGGGGCGCGCAACTCCCACCCAGGCCGTCTTCCGCATGATCCGTATCGATAATATCAGCAAGTCCAACAGTCACCGCATCCTCTACATCGAAGCCTCAGCAGCACTGAACCGTGGAGAGAAGATTGGTCTTGTCGGCCCGAACGGGGCGGGAAAGACGACGCTCTTTCGGATGATCACGGGCGAGGAACTGCCGGACGAGGGACAGGTCTCAGTCGAGAAAGGCATGACGATCGGCTATTTCGATCAAGACGTCGGCGAGATGGCCGGACGGTCGGCGGTCGCCGAGGTGATGGAAGGGGCGGGACCGGTCAGCGCGGTGGCGGCGGAGCTGCGCGAGCTTGAAATGGCGATGTCGGATCCGGACCGCATGGATGAAATGGATGCGATCATCGAACGCTATGGCGAGGTGCAGGCGCGCTACGAGGAGCTTGATGGCTACGCCCTGGAGGGGCGTGCCCGCGAGGTTCTGGCGGGACTGAGCTTCAGCCAGGAGATGATGGACGGCGATGTCGCCAAGCTGTCGGGCGGCTGGAAGATGCGCGTGGCGCTCGCCCGCATCCTGCTGATGCGCCCGGACGTCATGCTGCTCGACGAGCCGAGCAACCATCTCGATCTGGAGAGCCTGATCTGGCTGGAAGATTTCCTGAAAGGCTATGACGGCGCCCTGCTGATGACGTCCCACGACCGTGAGTTCATGAACCGGATCGTCACGAAGATCATCGAGATCGACGGCGGCGGGCTGACGACCTATTCCGGCGATTATGGCTTCTATGAAGAACAGCGGGCGCTGAACGAGAGGCAACAGCAAGCGCAGTTCGAGCGCCAGCAGGCGATGCTCGCCAAGGAGATCAAGTTCATCGAACGTTTCAAGGCCCGCGCCTCTCACGCCTCGCAGGTTCAAAGCCGGGTGAAGAAGCTTGAAAAGATCGACCGTGTCGAGCCGCCGCGTCGCCGTCAGACGGTCGCCTTTGAATTCCTGCCGGCTCCGCGCTCCGGCGAAGACGTCGTCAACCTCAAGAATGTCCACAAGGCCTATGGCAGCCGGACGATCTATGACGGCCTCGACTTCATGGTCCGCCGGCGCGAACGCTGGTGCATCATGGGCATCAACGGCGCCGGCAAGTCGACACTGCTCAAGCTGGTCACCGGCACCACCACGCCGGACAAGGGTAGCGTGTTGCTCGGCGCTAGCGTCAAGCTCGGCTATTTCGCCCAGCACTCCATGGACCTCCTCGACGGCGACAGCACCATCCTTCAGTGGCTGGAGGAGCGTTTCCCGAAGGCCGGGCAGGCGCCGCTCCGGGCGCTGGCCGGCTGCTTCGGCTTTTCCGGCGATGACGTCGAGAAGCGGTGCCGGGTACTCTCCGGCGGCGAGAAGGCGCGGTTAGTGATGGCCGCGATGCTGTTCGACCCGCCGAACTTCCTCGTCCTCGACGAGCCGACCAACCACCTCGATCTCGATACGAAGGAAATGCTGATCAAGGCACTCTCGGCCTACGAGGGCACCATGCTGTTCGTCTCACACGACCGCCGCTTCCTGTCGGCACTCTCCAACCGGGTGCTGGAGCTGACGCCCGACGGGATCCATCAATATGGCGGTGGCTACATCGAATACGTGGAGCGCACTGGACAGGAAGCGCCGGGGCTGCGCGGGTGATGGGGCGGCCCTTCCGCGATCTGCGCCCGAGGCTGATTTACGCTTGGGTGAACGTCGTGGTCGGCGCAAATTGCTTGTAGCGGAAGAAACCGGCGCTGTCAGGGGCGAAGTGCCTCCCGAAGTTCGGTCCTATTGGACAAAAAAGGGCCGGGTAAGGTTGCAGTCAAGGCTCAGGGGCTCTACCCGATCGGGTTACTGAAGCCCCGTGTAGCCTTTTTTCGTCGTCTATGGCTCGATCGATCGCCTCGATGCTCATCTGAAATTCAATCACGCCCTTTGCAGTTGCCACGATCTCGCCTGGCTCTTCATTGCTGGCAACGTCGCGTCGACGCTCGACCAATTCCTGACGCAATCTCAATAGGTTATCGATGTGTTCCTTGCTTCTCGCCATGTCATCTCTCCCATCACACCGTATAACCGCATAGATTGGCATCTCGCGAGCAGCAGGCAACAAAAAAGGCCGGGTAAGCCCGACCTCTCTTCGTCCACCTCATGCCGCTGCCAGTACATCCGTGGTCAACAGCACAATGAGGATTGTATGCCTACAATGTAGGCACTGTTTGAAATTTAATCAAATCGGAAATCAAAGGAGGAGAACACCGCGTGAACAGGCTGTGCCAGATCTGTGCCACAGAGCTATTCAGATTGATGCGCAACTGTGCACTTTTGTTCTGGAGTGTCAGCCGGAACAGTGTCGCTAAAGTGCGTTGTTTTCATTTAGAGAAAACTGGTGCTGCTAGAGAGATTTGAACTCTCGGCCTCTCCCTTACCAAGGGTTTTGCTTAAAGTGCAAAAGTATATATGCCGTATGGCGTGCGCGTGTTCGCGGAATCGGTGTGTACAGGTTTTGTACAAGTTGGCGGCCAAGGCAAAAAGAAACCCGCCGAAGCGGGTTATTTATCAACAGGTCATGCCGATTGTGCTTGCGCAGCAATTGTCGGTTCGTTGTCGTTCGCAGCGAGGCCAAGCGCTCTCGCTATTCTGTGTCCGATGAATTCTGGGATGTACGGGACGACTGCGTTGCCAAGCCCCTTAAGTCTGTGTGCCCCATCGGGAACCCCATTAGCCACTCTGCCCACGTCGGGTTCGGGTACCCACCAACTTCGTACTCCAAGCGTGACTTCCCTTCCGAGGATGGGGCAGATGGGCTTCCCATCGAGGCCCTGACTGTAGGCCACAACCCAGACGCGCTCTCGGCGATGGGAAGCGCCCAAGGCCGACGCCGGTATATTTTCCCATTCTGCATCATACCCGCGCTCGGCCAAGTCTCCGAGAACTCGGCCAAACCATGCCCCTGGTCGCTCTGATGGCCCAGCAAGCAAGTTTGCGACGTTCTCCACAATGACGAGTTTCGGTCGTAGCTCGCCAACAAGTCTATCGATCTCGGACCAAAGTCCTGATCTTGTCCCGCTCTTGATGCCTGCTTGCTTTCCCGCTGTGGAAATATCTTGGCAGGGGAAACCACCCGTAATGACGTCGATCGACCCGATTCCGTCACGCCGAAGAGTGTCTGCGTTGAGTTTTGTAACATCTTCATATATAGGCACCTCTGGCCAGTTTTTCTTAAGAACCTTTTGCGGGAATTTGGAGATTTCGCAGAGCGCTGCTGTTTCAAAATATCCAGTCGCCTCAAGTCCTAGCGAAAAGCCACCGGAATTCTCACGCCGCCACGGCAGGACAAAAGGTATGCAGTCGTGGGTCGCAAATGGCCTACCCATTACAGAATTAGGCGTTCCAGTTGATGCCGGTGACGCGTGGGTTCGCGACTTCCTCGCAACCAACAGACGCGCAGCAAAAAGCGCATCCATCAACGACGGGTCCGTCAGGAAGGTCGACTTTGCGAACCAGTACGGCCTTTCCCTGGAAACGTTGCGTCGCTTCGAATTGAGGGGATGTCCATTCATGCCGAACGGGCGGCTGCTTCCTCAAAAGGTGATGGCATGGGCATCAGCCCAAAAGAAAATGGATCCGCAGATCTTGCCGTTCTGGGTAGACCATCCAGAGGAATATGAGCAGAGAAAGTCGTTCGCAAAAAGAATTGGCGCGTCTCAGAGTGCGGTGAAGCGTTGGTGCGACATGGGCATGCCGCATCTGTCGAATGGATGGGTCCACATCCAATCCGCGCTTAACTGGGCATCAGACAACAGACACCATAACGCCAAGTACGAAATCCCGCCAACAGCGTTGCCAAGCGCCAACGATAACGGCGACGCAACAACCGATTGCGCCGCCTAACCACCCACCACCCACCACCAGAAGGAGACAGAAAATGTTCAATAAACTAGTAGCAGACCTCGCCAAGAGAGGCGTCAAGGTCACGCTAAAGGGCAACTACAGCGCATTGCGCGAGCGCATGTCGTACTCGGCTGAGGTCGCCATTGACCGCTTCAAACTAGACGATTCTTGGCCTGTATTCGAATTCACTGTGCGCGGTCGCGAGCTCGACGAACTGGCTGAAGATATCAACCGCCGCTTGCCGCTGGTTGAACAGATCATCGCAGCCGTAGAGAAGCATCGACAACACCGCGAAGCTGTCGACAAGGCTGCACGGCATCGGCGATGAACTTAGCGCGATTGTGAAGGGTGAGGGCGGCGCTACCAGGACGCACGCGCAACTGCGCGTGCCGGAGGCGGTAACCGGCAACCTGGAACCAAATATGGATCCGAAGACCGCAAAAGAGCGTCCGATCGCATAAAACACACTCCCTCGATCCGACCTTTCGGCCGCCACCAACGCTTAGCGGATCGAGGGAGTGCTTCGTACTAGATCGAGGAGGAGACTGGCCCGTGTTTCTCAAAAAGCCAATTGTACTCAAGATCGTTCCATACGCCCACCACAGACGCAACGAAGCCCTACCAAGGTTTCGCAAATTTGTCAAGTGTCACCCGCAACACGCTCCGAAAGGACAACGGCATGAATGGCTTGGACATCGTCGATCACGATGCGACCAGATGCGTTTTCGATGACTGCCTTGCTGTCATCCATCGCGGCAAGACGACCGAGCCACGCAGCGCCGCGCCTGCCGTGCACGATGACTTCGTGACCGATGGCGGGCCAGACTGCCGGATCAAGCCAGGCTTTCCGACCGTAGAGCAATGCCGGTTCCATGACGTTCGTGTCGATTCGCGCCGCATACTTGCTTGTCGGCAGGCTGTCGAACTTGAACTTGCCTTCCTTGCGATCGGAGACGCGGCCGTACTCGCGCGCCTTATCCAGTTGCGGCAATTTCGTGCTGCCTGTGCTATGGCGCGCTTCCTCGACGAGCTCGTCAAGCATGTCGTGAGATATCTTCAGATAGGCTGCGACTGCGTCGTATTTGTTCGGACGCGGCAAGCTGCCGTGTTTCCAGGCGCTGAACGTCTGCTGCAGTACATCGATCTCGGCTGCTGCCTCACGGTCTTTCTGACCGCGTTTTGCTTGTTCATTCTTCAACATTTGGGAAAGGCGTGACATGTAGCACCTACACTGCGCCGTGGGCGCTTGACAAATTTGTAAAGCTATACTACAAAACAAAACTGCGGTCAACCACCCGCCGATTCACCACCACAAGAGGAGACCACATGACGCTACAAAGCAACGCGTCCATGGATGAAATGTTCGCCATGAGACAGAGCGGCGCAAGCATCGCTCAGATTTCCGAAGCAGCCGGTCTCAAGCCGATGACCGTTTACCAGCGCCTTCGTCGCGAGTACGGCGTGGCGGCCTTGGCACCAACGCTGCCGGGACCGGCAAACGACAACAACCCCGACCGCGTAACCCGCATGACGCCGCGCAACGGCGGCTGCTCGACGCTGAGCGGCATGGTGCCGGTGACGGTGGTGCGGACAGCGGCAGACGACAACGCCGAAGACGAAGTGATGGCGGCCGGCTTGGCTGTCCACGAATACGCTCTGCAGCAGGTGGCGGCATGAGTTGCCCTGATTGCGATTACATCGGCGTAGGCGACGTCGTCGAGCACAAGATGAACACCAACGTATTCGGCATCGTCATCGGCGTTGCTGGTAGCCTCATCTACATCCGCAGCAGCCCGTCGCTTGCCGTTCTTGCTTTCCACGAATGGGAACTGCAGGTCGTTGAGAACGAAGACGAGCCGCCAACGAAGGCGAAAGAGCCTGACCCCACAGGCAACGTAATCAAGGTTGATTTCACCAAGCCGCGCACGTTGCTGCCTAGCGACGATACGGAAGGAGCAGCGTGATGGGTGCGAATGAGCAGAAGTTTAAGGTTGGGGATCGGGTGCGCTGCCTCAGCGTAGCTGGCGGCGGCCAATTCACTGAGGGACGAATCTACGAAGTAGTCCGCCACGATGGCGATCTCGTCCAATGCATCAACGACGAAGGCTACGAAGAGGGAATGTACGCCTACCGCTTCGAGCTCGTCGAGCAGTCCTGGCAGCCGAAGGTTGGTGATCTGGTAACGTGCACCCTCGGGCTTGGCAACGGCACGGTTTACGAAACTAGCAACAACGGGAAAATCAGGGTTCGTTGGGACACAGGCGGCGGAGAAGCTTGGTGGGGTGCTGATAAATGGGAACCGCTGCCAGTTGCGGAGCAACCCGAAGCGCCGCTGCAGATCGTTGCTGGCCGCTACTATAAAACGCGCGACGGTCGGAAAGCTGGACCATCTGAACTGCGTGACGCCGATATTGACGATCCGATCGACTATCCGTGGCTTGTGCCGGTTGGCGGCGACAGCGGGCACTACGTCTACACCAGCGACGGTAGGTATAGCATCGGCGGCAGCTTCCCCGAGCACGACCTCATCGCCGAATGGGTTGACGAACCCACCGAAACCGTTGCGGCCACGGCAAGCAACGACAACTCGCCCACCGCCACCCCGCAACAGTCCGCGACAACCGGCTTCACCAGCCCGCTCGTCGTCGAGCAGCCGGCCACGCCGGTAACCGTCACGCTCGCCATCGACGCTGCCG
>NZ_SRXN01000036.1 GCF_004827385.1 Ensifer sp. MPMI2T | reverse complement strand
ACAGGGGGGCGGCCGGGCCTCGGTTGGGAGGTACGATGTCTCTACCAACGCCCCTGTTATATTTCCCGCCGCACTCCCGCGTAACCCGGAAATTTTACGGGATTACCCGCTTGTTTTGAAAATCGTCATTTGGCTACGCCTGAAAGGCATGACCGGGCGGCTTGCCTCGCCGCATTCCTTGGGCGGCCGCCGCCCAGATTCCGGCTCGTGGAGCACGGACGTTCGGCGGATTGACCCGCTTCAGGATTTGGAACCGAAAGCCGGGGCTACCCCGGCTCTCCATTCAGATCCCCAGCATTTTCTTCGCCTCGCCGAGCGCTGCCTCCGAGCCAGCGTGATCGCCGGACTGGTGCAGTTGTTCGCCCTGCTGGCGCAACTGTTTGACCTTGGCCATGTCGGCTTCGGAAAGGGAGGCGTTCGGCAGGGCCGCATCAATCGCCGCCATCATCGCGGGGCACTGATTGGCAAAGGCAGTCACAGGTGCGAGCGCCAACAGAAGGGCAATCGAAATCCTGATAATCATGGGGCACTCCTCCAAAGCCGGAGGGCGTGGGTGCCTCTCCGGCAACCAAAGGATGATAATCCAGTATCGGTCCAGCGCCAATGGCGGGGTGACCCACTGCATGTATCCTTAAATCGTACCCGATTTAAGGATAAAAACATGCAGCAATTCAAAGTTCTACAGCGTCCTTTGCGCGTCTGATAAGACGCGCGGCGCTGTAGTAGCGGACAGGACGAGAGATCTACAGAATCACGTGCCGGATCACCATCACCGCGACCCAGCCCACAAGCAGCATCCGGAGCGTTGAGAAGCGCAGCCCGATCGCGAAGGCGACGAACATCGCTGCGGCAACGTCGAAGCCGCCATAGACAAAGGCCGGCGCAACCAGGGTCGTCAGGACCGCCGCCGGGACGGCATTCAACGCCGCCTCGAGCCGCGGCGGAATGCGCTTCAATTGCGTGATCAGTACATAGCCGCCGAACCGTGTTGCGTAGGTTGCAAGTGCGGCGGCGACGATGACGTAGAGGAGGTTGAGGTGCTGTGCATCCACGGCTCAGGCCTCCTTTTCCACGGGCGCCGGCCCTTGGCGCAAGCGATGCTCCGGCGGCAGGATGGCCGCGAGCAGGATGCCGGCAAGCGCGCCGATGCTGACATGCCACGGCGAGCCGACGAAATGCATGGCGGCAACGGAGGCGACGGCGCTGGTGGCGACCACGGGCAGGAAGCGATCGCGCTTGCGGAAACCGAGCACGAGCCCGAGGAAATAGATCGGCAGCAGCACATCGAGGCCGATCGCCTTCGGATCGCCGATCAACTGGCCGAACAGTGCGCCGATCAGCGTGTTGAGTATCCAGGGGAAATAGATCACGAGGGCGAAGCCGAGATACCAGGAAAAGGTCACCGGCAGGCCCCGCTCGCCACGCTGCTCCGTCTCGGCATATTGCGGATCGACCAGCAGGAAGAAAGCCAACAGCTTCTGGATGATCGTGAAGTGGCGGATGTGCTTTGCGATCGAGGCGGAATAAAGCACGTGGCGGAAGTTGACCGCGAAGACCGAAAGCACGACCAGCCACGGCTGCACATTGTTGCCGAAGAGTTCGATGCCGACCATCTGGCTGGCGCCCGCATAGACGGTGGCGCTCATGAACACGGCATCGGCAACCGAAAAGCCGTTATCGACCGCAAGCGCCCCGAAGAGCGCGCCGAAGGGCGACGCGGAAAGCATGACGGGAAAGCCGCCGCGCAGGCCCGCCCGGAAATCGTCTCTGTTCATGATCATCCTCCGCCGAAACCGGAGGCATGTCCGCGAACCGGCATGGGGGACAGATAGGCGCTGCCACACGCCCGGACAATTCAATTGCGCTGATGCAGTGATTGAATTTTCTGATCGGTGCTATGCCTGAAGATAGGCAGGCCTTGCGCGTGGTGTCTGGCAAGTTTAGTGCGTCGGGGATTCCAGGCTCGCTTTGGTGGCGGATCAGAGATTGCTAATGTCGACGTCGAACGGAAGTAACTTGGCGCTCATCTTGGGAAGCGGGAGTTCCGCCGACATCCACGGGCCCGACTGGCTTTTTGATTTTGATAAAGAAGTCGGCTTCGAGGCGACAGACCCGTTCAATGTTACCTTTCAATTTTCCGTCGAGATAGGTGTCGCTGGACGCGGATCATTCGATTGGTTCTCCTGCGTCGTCTCGACCAACAAGGGCGTGTTCGTAACCGAAACGAACGTCCTGTTCTTCCACAAATACTCTTTCCTCGCTCTCAAACATGAACTGAATCGCATCCTGCAGAGCTGCGAGGCTGGCACATGGTACGATTGCACCGTAAATCTCCGAAGACACTTCCGCTGGGAGTTTGATGGGATGTATGATGAAGAGACATTGCGGAAGCTGAACAGCTAACTTCTAGACGAGGGCTTGGAATCGGCGGACGAAGTCCACGACGTTCGACGCCCGCGTCACGAAGCAAGACAGGACGCGCGTCCGCCTACCTTACCCCCTTCAATTGGAACGTATGCTCGATACCCGGGAAAGTCCGCGCCTTCACCTCGTTGGCATAGTCCTCGACCGCCTTCGAGATCGCCGGGGCGAGCTCGGCGAAGTGCTTGACGAAGCGCGGCTTGAAATCGTTGAAGATGCCAAGCATGTCGTCGGACACGAGGATCTGGCCGTCGCAGGCGGGTGACGCGCCAATGCCGATTGTCGGCGAGCGCAGGCTCGCGGTGATCTCGCGGGCGACCGGTTCGACCGTGCCTTCGACGACAATGGCGAATGCCCCGGCATCGTCGATCGCCTTGGCGTCGCGGCGGATCTTCGCCACTTCCTTCTCGTTGCGACCGACCGAGCGGTAGCCGCCGGTGGTGTTCACGAGCTGCGGCATAAGGCCGACATGGCCGAGCACCGGGATACCACGGCTGACGAGGAAATCGACCGTCTCGGCCATTTCCGCCCCACCCTCCAGCTTCACCGCGCTGCAGCCGGTCTCCTTCAGGATGCGTGCGGCGCTGCGGAACGCCTGTTCCTTCGATTCCTGATAGGAGCCGAACGGAAGATCGATGACGACGCACGAGCGTTCGGAGCCGCGCATCACCGCCTGGCCATGCGCGATCATCATGTCGAGCGTGACGCCGACCGTGGTGTCGAGGCCGTAGAGCACCATGCCGAGCGAATCGCCGACGAGCAGGAAATCGACATGCGGATCGAGCAGACGCGCGATCGGCGTCGTATAGGCGGTGAGGCTGACGATCGGGCGTTCGCCCTTCAGGGCTTCGATATTGGCGGGGCTCAGCCGCCGCTTCGCGGTCTGTACGCTCATTCTCAGGCTACCTTTGCAAAATGGGCGGATTTCGGAGCGATAACACGGTTGTCGAGCAGCTTCGTGGTGCCGAAGCGGACGAACAGCAAAAGCAGAACCGGTTTCTCGCCGATTTCCTGGATCGGCTCCAGCGTTTCCGGATTGCGGAGCGCGACGACCTCCGGCCGCGCCAGCGGTTCCGTCGACAGAAAATCGATGACACCCTTCTCGACCGCAGCAGGATCAGTCAGCCCGCCGGCGATGAGCCTTTCGGCCTCGCCCAGCGCCTTAGGCACGATCGCGGCGGCGCGACGCTCGTCGGCGGTCAGATAGACGTTGCGCGACGAACAGGCGAGGCCATCGGCCTCGCGCACCGTCGGCACGCCGATCACCGAGACGGGCTGCGCCAGATCCTCGACCATGCGGCGGATGATCTGGAGCTGCTGGAAATCCTTCTCGCCGAAATAGGCGCGGTCCGGTTGAACGATGTTGAAGAGCTTGGTGACGACCGTCGCGACGCCAGCGAAATGGCCTGGCCGGACCGAACCCTCGAGCTCCGAGCCGAGCTTCGGCAAGTCGACCACGGTCTCCATCGGGCGCGGATACATGTCGGAAACACCGGGCGCGAAGAGAAAGTCGACGCCGCCTTCGGCGAGCATCGCCTGATCGCGTCCAAGATCGCGCGGATACTTGGCAAGATCCTCATTCGGCCCGAACTGCAGCGGATTAACGAAGATGCTGGCGACGACCACGTCGTTCTCACTGCGCGCGCGACGCACGAGCTCCATGTGGCCGATATGAAGATAGCCCATTGTGGGGACGAGACCGACGCTCTTCCCCGCGCGCCGATGCTCGGCGAGAGCCGCGCGCAGTTCGGCGATGGTGGTGATCGTTTTCATCTTCGGACCCTCCAATCCGCCGGGGCACGGGGGATGGCGCCCCGTTTCGCGATATGGCCCGCAGTAAGCCCCGCGAAAAGGCAACTGCACAAATTTTGGCTTGCAAAGCTCTATCTTGTGCAGCGCAAAAAGACAAATAGAAATGGTGTGCGAAACAGGATTGCGGGCGTCGAAAAGCAGGCCGGATCACGGGCCTGCCCCATTTCAATCGAACTTGACGAGGTTCAGCGCCGGCAGCGGACCACCGGGAAACTGCGTGAGCTTTCCGCCGACCGAGAGCGGACCGAGATCGATGCCGAAGAAGCCGAGCCGGTCGATCAGCCCGCCGACCTCCGTCTTGGCGGCGGCGTCATCGCCGGAGAAGAAAAGCACGCGGCGGCCGCCCTCTGCCTTCGGATCGGCGGAAACGAGGTGCGGCTGCAGATGGTTGAAGGCCTTGACGACGCGCGCGCCTGGGACGAGGTCGGCGAAGATTTCACTGGAAAGCCGCCCCTTGAGTTCGGCGGGCTTGAAGAGCGGCGCCTCGATCGGGTTGTTCGCATCGATAACGATCCGGCCGTTCCAATCCGGCAGACCGGAAAGCGCCTTCGGCAGCTTCGACCAGTTTACGGCGACAAGCACGAGGTCGGCGCTTGCGGCCTCTTCGCGCGTCCCGGCGGTGATGTAAGGGGAGAGTTCGTCGGCCAGCTCTTTGAGGCTCTCAGGCCCGCGGCTGTTGGAAATAACGGCCGAAACCCCCGCCCGGGCGAGTGCCCGGGCAAAGGCCGATCCGATGTTGCCGGATCCGATGATGCCAATGGACATGGCGACTTCCTTTCATGTTGCAAGTCGCTGGAACCTTAGGCGGTGAAGCCACCGTCGGCGACGATGTCGGCACCGGTGGCGAAGGCGGCTTCGGGCTCGACCGACACGAACCCCGACGGCGCTCGCGATCTCGTCCGCCATGCCGGGGCCGACGATCTTGGAGGATAGGCCGCCATCCGGGTTTATGTCGGTCGGTAAAGCGAGGCGGTCCGAAACGCGGCGTAGCGCACCATCGAGCGGCCGATATGGATAACGCGTCCGCCCGCCTTCATGTTGTGAACCGCCTCCTGCGTGGCAACGTCGGTGACATTGACCGCGATCATTCGATTGTAGTCCGCCTTGGAGATCGCGTCGATCGGACCGCCGAGCGCGATGCCGGCCCGATATCGGTCTATTACGGCAGCCGCACGCTGCTTCCTCTTAAGACTCGCGTCTTCGTCGATTCGTCGCCGGTCACTTCAAGCGGCAGCGACGCGCCGAGCGTTTTGCCGGAAGCTTCAGCTGAACTGCGGGTTGAAAGCCGCCGCGCGAGCACCAGTTAAATTCGTCTCCGCCTGTCGGCTGGCGAAGCCGCGCTTCGTCCTTGTTGCGTAGAAACCATACATCCTTCACGAGGAACATCCCCATGCGCATGATTTTCGTAAACCTGCCGGTCAAAAACCTGGAAGCCTCCCGGACCTTCTTCTCCGCTCTCGGCTTCACCTTCAACGAGCAGTTCTCGGACGACACGGCCGCCTGCATGGTCATCGACGACAACATCTTCGCCATGCTGCTGACCGAGTCGAAATTCCGCGATTTCATCACCGGTGAGATCAGCGACACGGCCAAGGGCACGGAAGTCATCACCGCCCTTTCCGCCGCAAGCCGCGCCGAGTGCGACGACATGCTCGCCAAGGCGCTCGCCGCCGGCGCCAAACCATGGAAGCCGGCGATCGACTACGGCTCGATGTACGGCATCAGCTTCCAGGATCTCGACGGCCATGTCTGGGAATTCATGTGGATGGAAATGGCGGCCGAGCAGGCGGCGTGATCAACCACACCGGAAGCGAGGAACGCCGGCGGTGCGCCGTATGAAGGCGTACCGATCTTCGCCTACATTGCCGATGCGCTTTCCCTTTGCTCCATCATCCTCGGGTCAAGCCCGAGGATGACAGAGGGCAGTGTCTCTGCATCCCTCTACCGATGAGCCGTTGCGACGCCACTGCCGTCCGCGTCACGAAGGACTCAAGCTTCAAACCCAATGACGCTCTGAATCACCCGCCAATCAACGCCAGCCACTCGTCCTCGTCCATGGTCTGGACGCCGAGTTCACGAGCCTTGTCGAGCTTCGAGCCGGCACCCGGTCCGGCGACGACGATGTCGGTCTTCTTCGACACGGAGCCGGCCACCTTGGCACCGAGGCTTTCGGCCTTGGCTTTGGCTTCGTCGCGCGTCATCTTTTCGAGCGAGCCGGTGAAGACCACCGTCTTGCCGGCGACCGGGCTGTCCGTTGTAACCGGCATCTCCGCGCTTTCCGGCGTCACCTCTTCCAGAAGCCGTGAGACGACCTCGACATTGCGCGGCTCCTTGTAGAACTCGACGATGGCGCGGGCGACGACCTCGCCGATGCCGTCGATGCTGTTGAGCTCGTTCCAGGCGTCGCCGGCAAAGCTCCCCGCCTCGACCATGGCCGCGCCAAAGTGATCGTAGCTACCATAGGAGCGTGCGAGCAGCTTCGCGGTCGTCTCTCCCACATGGCGGATGCCAAGCGCATAGATGAAGCGGTGAAGCGCGATCTTGCGACGGTTCTTGATCGCCTCAAAAAGCTTTCTGACGCTGATCTTTCCAAAACCCTCGATGTTTTCAAGCTTGGTGAGTGAAGTCTCCTGGCGACGCTCCAACGTGAAGATCTCCGGTGCGGTGCGGATCCTCAGATTCTCATCCTCGCTTTCGAAGAAGAATTCGATCTGCTTGGAGCCGAGCCCCTCGATGTCGAAGGCGTTGCGCGACACGAAGTGCTTCAGGTGTTCGACCGCCTGCGCCCGGCAGACAAAGCCGCCGGTGCAGCGGCGCACGGCATCCACCTTGCCGGATTTCTCGTTGATGTCGCGCACCGCGTGGCTGCCGCAGACAGGGCATGTGGTCGGGAACTTGTAAGGCTCGGCGCCTTCCGCACGTTCGTCCATCACCACGTCGACGATCTGGGGGATGACATCCCCTGCTCGCTGGACGATGACCATGTCGCCGATGCGGATGTCGCGCCCTTCGCGGATCGGCTCGCCGCTGTTGCCGACACCGCGGATATAGTCCTCGTTGTGCAAGGTTGCGTTGGTCACCACCACGCCGCCGACGGTGATCGGCTCCAGCCGCGCCACCGGCGTCAGCGCACCGGTGCGACCAACCTGGATGTCGATGCCCCTGAGCCGCGTGAAGGCCTGCTCGGCCGGGAACTTGTGCGCCGTCGCCCATCGCGGCGAACGGGAGCGGAAGCCGAGGCGCGCCTGCAGGTCGAGCCGGTCGACCTTATAGACGACGCCGTCGATATCGTAGTCGAGATCGGGCCGCTCGCGCTCGATGTGATGGTAGTGCTCCAGCAATTCGTCCGCGGATTCGAAACGTTGAATCAGCGGATTGACCGGGAAGCCCCACTCCTTGAACGTCTCGACCATGCCGAGCTGCGTGTCGACCGGCATTGCCGACATCTCGCCCCAGGCATAGGCGAAGAACCGGAGCTTGCGGCTCGCCGTCACCTTGGCGTCGAGCTGTCGGAGCGAGCCGGAAGCGGTGTTGCGCGGATTGACGTAGAGCGGCCTGCCCTGCGCCGCCATTTCCGCGTTGAGCGCAGCGAAGTCTGACTTCGCCATGTAGATCTCGCCGCGCACTTCGACGACGTCCGGGGCGTCGGCCGGAAGCCTTTGCGGGATCATGCCGATCGTGCGGACATTGGCAGTGACGTTCTCACCAGTCGTGCCGTCGCCACGTGTCGCCGCCGTCACAAGCCGCCGGTTTTCATAACGCAGCGACATCGAAAGCCCGTCGATCTTCGGCTCGGCGATAAAGGCGATCGAATGGTCCGGAAGCCGCCCGAGGAAGCGATAGACGCCGGCGATGAAATCGCGGGCGTCTTCGTCCGAGAACGTGTTGTCGAGCGACAGCATCGGCCGCGCATGGATGACCGGCTGGAAGGTGAGCGAGGGGGCCGCGCCAACCTTGCGCGAAGGGCTGTCCTCGCGAATGAGCGCGGGGAACCGTGCCTCGATCAGGTCGTTCCGCTGCTTCAGCGCGTCGTAGTCGGCATCCGAGATTTCGGGTGCGTCCTGCCCATGATAAAGCGCATCGTGACGGGCGAGCTCCGCGGCAAGGAAGGCGAGTTCCTCGGCCGCTTCCGATTCGGTCAACTGCTCGACAGGTTTTCTTTCACTCAGCATGGGCGACGACTCCGAATTGCGGAGTCGTTTTTACTGCATCATTCTCCAAATCGGAATCGATTTGAGCGACAAATCATGCAGCGATTCAAAGTGCTACAGCGACCTTTGCTGTAAGCGATGGGCGGGAAAGAAAAGTGGCTTTGATCAGCCGCTGCCAGCGAGCAGCCGCGCTGCCGCCGCCCTCGCCTCTTCGGTAATCGAGGCGCCAGCAAGCATGCGGGCGATTTCTTCCGTGCGCGCCTTGTCGTCCATGCGCGCGACACGGGTGGCGATCATTTCGGATTTTTCCACCGAAGGGCCCTTGGAAATCAAAAGATGCGTCGCCGCGCGCGCCGCCACTTGCGGCGCATGGGTCACGGATAGCACCTGGACATTCTTGGAGAGCCGCTTCAGCCGCTGGCCGATGGCGTCCGCCACGGCGCCGCCGACGCCGGTGTCGATTTCATCAAAGACGAGCGTCGGCGCCGAGCCGCGATCGGCAAGCGCCACTTTCAGCGCCAACAGGAAGCGCGAAAGTTCGCCGCCGGAAGCGACCTTCATGATCGGTCCTGGGCGCGTGCCGGGGTTGGTCTGCACATGGAATTCGACGAGATCGATGCCGTCGGCGGTCGGCGAGGCCGGATCGCTCGCGACCTCGACCATGAAACGCGCCCGTTCGAGCTTCAGCGCCGGCAGTTCTGCCATCACAGCGGCCGAAAGCGCGTCAGCGGTATGGTGGCGCTTCTCGGAAAGCGACCGGGCCGCCGCATCGAAGGCCGCCCTTGCCTCCCCCACCTGCACTTCCAGCTGCTTCAGCTTCTCCTCGCCGGCGTCCAAATCGGCAAGGTCGGCGATCATGCGAACGGCAAGCGCCGGCAGTTCGGTGACCGGTACCGAATATTTGCGGCTTGCAGCACGCAGCGCGAAGAGCCGCTCCTCGGCGCGCTCCAGTTCCTTCGGATCGAATTCGGTGTTGCGCAGCGCCCGCTCCACCGCCATCTGGGCATCCGAAAGCTGGTTCAGCGCCCCATCCAGGAGTTCCACCGTCTCTTCGAGCAGCCCAGGGGCCTCATGGCTCTTGCGCTCGAGCCGCCGGACCAGCGAAGCGATCAGCGGAACCGGCGAGGTATTGCCGTTCAAAAACTCGGACGCTTCGCTGATGTCGCCGGCGATCCGCTCAGCCTTCATCATTCGCGCACGGGATTCGGCCAGTTCTTCCTCTTCGCCGTCGCGCGGCGAAAGTGTCTCGAGCTCTTCGACCGAGGATCGCAGATAGTCGGCTTCGCGTGCCGCAGCCTCGACGCGCTCGCGGTGTTTCTTAAGATTGCGTTCCGCGTCCCGCCAGCCGCGGTAAAGCGCCCCAACCTCCTCCGCCGCCTCCGATGTACCTCCGAAGGCGTCAAGCAGCGCGCGGTGTGCATCGGTGTCAACCAGCGCCCGGTCATCATGCTGGCCGTGGATTTCGACAAGTGTCTGGCCGAGTTGGCGCATCAGTTGCACGCTGACTGGCTGGTCGTTGACGAAAGCCTTGGTGCGGCCGTCGGTCGACTGTACGCGGCGGAAAATCAGATCGCCGTCATCGTCGATACCGTTTTCGCGCAGCATCAGCCGCGCCGCGTGGCCGGTCGGGACGTCGAACACCGCCGTCACTTGTCCCTTGTCCTCGCCGTGGCGCACAAGCGAGCCGTCGCCGCGGCCGCCGAGCGCCAGCGACAGGCTGTCGAGGAGGATGGATTTACCCGCGCCGGTTTCGCCGGTCAGCACGGAAAGCCCGGCATCGAAGCTGAGGTCAAGCCGTTCGATCAGGACGATATCGCGGATCGAGAGCTGCGCGAGCATCCGGTTTCATATCTTCCTTGTCGAGCGCCGAACAGGTCAGGCGCCGATGAGCCTCTTGCCTGCGCGCGCAATCCAGGACGTACCGCTTTCGCGCGGCTCAAGTCCGCCCGACTGCAGCAGTTTGAAGGAATCGGCATACCACTGGCTGTCCGGATAATTGTGCCCGAGCACCGCCGCCGCAGTCTGCGCTTCCGTGGTTACACCCATGGCGTAATAGGCCTCGACGAGTCGGGCAAGAGCTTCTTCGACCTGGTTCGTATTCGGATACTGCTCGACGACGACGCGGAACCGCGAAACGGCGGCAAGATATTCCTTGCGCTCGAGATAGTAGCGGCCGACCTGCATTTCTTTACCGGCGAGCTGGTCGCGGGCGAAGCGGATCTTCGCCTGCGCGTCCTCGACATAGTCGGAGTCGGGATATTTATCGACGACCGCCTGCATCGCCTCGATCGCCTTCGAGGCCGCCTTCTGGTCCTGGGTTACCGAGGGAATCTGCTTCGTATAGGCGAGGCCCTGAATATATTGCGCATAGGCCGCATCTTCCGATTGCGGGTAGAGGTTCAGGTAGCGGCTGGTGGCGTTGATCGCTTCCTGATACTGACCATTGCGGTAGGAGACAAAGGCGTTCATCACCAGCGCCTTGCGGGCGTATTCGGAGAACGGGTGCTGCTTGTCGAGCGCTTCGAACTTGCGCGCCGCTTCCGTCGTCTTGCCGGCATTGAGGTTGGCAAGGCCCTGATTGTAGAGAGCCTCCGGCGGATCGGTTTCCGCGGTGAGCTTGGTGATATCGATATCCGGGTCGTTCTGGCAGGCCGTGATCAGGCTGCTGCCAACCACAGCCGCAACAACGACCGCGGCGACGCGCACTGATTTTCTCATGTCGAGCGAAACTGCAAGAACCATCGAATATTCCCGTTTCATTCGGCGGACCGCATCCCGCCAGACCTTGCGCGTTTTAGAGCAAGTTGCCTCAAGATCGCAACGTCATGATCAGCAATTCATGCAAATTTGTGGCGGTATGCAGTGCTTTGCACATTTTCCACGGATGAAAGCCATCCAATACTTGGTGCGCAAGCATATCTCGGCACCCATTTGGCCTTCCGGGGAATCATTCCGCACAATGAAAATGCCGGCCTTTCGGCCGGCGACTGGAGAAGAATTGAAGCTTATTGTTATGCGGACCAGGGCGCAAAGCCCGGAGCTGCGACGGCGACCATGTCGCGCGAGCGGGTGCGCTGACGCGGTGTTGCCGTCTCGACGACCTCGTAGGCGGTGGGGTCGCTGAGCAGAGCCTTCAACGCGTTCGCGTTCATCTTGTGGCCGCCGCGGTAGGAGCGATAGCAACCGATGAAGGGAGCACCGGCCAGCGAGAGATCGCCGACGGCGTCAAGGGTTTTGTGGCGAACGAACTCGTCCGCATAGCGCAGCCCCTCGACATTGACCACCGTGTTGTCGTCCGAGATCACTACCGAGTTTTCGAGGGACGAGCCAAGCGCAAAGCCGCCGGCCCACAGCCGTTCGACGTCGCGCATGAAGCCGAAGGTGCGTGCGCGCGACAATTCCCGTTTGAAGACTGACGGCGTCATGTCGCCCTTCCAGGCCTGACGGCCGATCAGCGGGCAGTCGAAGTCGATCTCGACCTCGAAGCGCATGCCGTCATAGGGCGTGAACTCCGACCAGGAAGCGCCCGAGTCGATGCGCACCGGCTTGATGATGCGGATATAGCGACGCTTGACGGCCAGTGCCCTCAGGCCGACCTGTTCGATCGCGTCGATGAAGGGCTCGGAGCTGCCATCCATGATCGGCATTTCGGCGCCGTGGACCTCGACGAGCAGGTTGTCGAGGCCGAGCGCGTAGATCGCTGCCATCACGTGCTCGACCGTGGCAACCGAAGTCGCTGGCGAGAAGCCGAGAACCGTGCAGAGGTCGGTGTTGCCGACCTGCGACGAGACGGCCCTGAACTCGGCGACGCGGCCGCCGGCGAGAACCCGCTGAAACACGATGCCGGCGTCGGCCTCGGCCGGATGGAAGGTGATCGACACTTCCGCACCGGAATGGACGCCAATTCCCTTCAGCGTTACCGGGTTCGCAATCGTCGTCTGAAACCCGAGGAGCTCAATTCCCATTCTCGTCTTCACTTTCACTCAATGCGGCCCCGGCACTCGATAAGCCGTCGGCCAAACGCACGAGGGATGCAGCGATGTTCAAGGCGCAAGTCAGATGTTCGAGGATCCATGCCTTTTGGCCGAACCCTCGACTCTTCGAACTAACAGCGCCCGATCGAATCGTATGCGTCCCCAATTCCGATGCTGAAAATAAGATTTTGGAGGCACCATTCCAAATCACTGTTCGTTTCGCATTGTTACGCAATTGTCATGTGCACAATACAATTGGCAAATCATTGAAATAACGAAGAAAATCGAAAAATGCCCGGGCGGTTGCCCGGGCATTCGGCAAGGTGAAGGAACAGTCCTTCAAAATCAGTTCGACTGGCGGCGAAGGAATGCCGGGATTTCGAGCTGATCATCTTCGTGCGAGCGCGCCTGCGGCGAGACGCGGCCGTGATCGTCAAGCTGACCGCGACGCGGTGCATAAAGGCTCGCTTCCGGCGAGAGCGGGCGGCGCTGCTGGGACGCAGCACTCGGTGCCGCCGCCGTCATGTCGGCGGAGACGCCGTGGTCGTCATCATCGCGGCGCGAAAGCGAATTGGTGATTCGCTTCAGGAGCCCCATCGGGCCGCGCTCTTCCTGGTGAGCGGGGGCGGCATGCGCGCGGTGATCGATCTCAGCCTTCACGACCGGGGGGAAGTCCTCGACCTTCGGCATGCGCACCGGTTCGGCCTGCTGGCGCATGACCGGAGCAGGCTCGTGGCGTACCGGCTGCGGCTGCACCTGCGGCTGGACCTGTGCCTGCACCGGCATTTCGACCGGACGCTGCACCGGCGGGGCCTGACGCACTACGGGAGCGGCCTCCACCGGGGCAGCACCGGCGAAAAGCTTGCTTTGGGGCCGAAAGGCTTCTTCCTGCACGTGCTGTACCGGCTGTACGGGCGCGGCAACCTGGGCACGGGTGGCGATATCGAGCTCGCGCTCCATCTCGGCCTCGCGGATTGCGAGAGCGATCTGGTCTACCGTGTTTTGCTGCTGCACCGGCTGAGCGACCGGCTGCGGCTGCGGTGCCGGCGGCTGGTGCTGGGCGACCGGCTGCGGCTGGGCCGGGATTGCGGCGGACGGGCGAACGATCGGCTTCGGCGCTACCGGACGAAAGTCAACAGTGCGACCGGCCACCTCCGCAGCCGTGCGATCGATACCGGTTGCAACGACGGAAACGCGGATCAAGCCTTCGAGTTCTTCATCGAAGGTGGCGCCAAGGATGATGTTGGCGTCGGGATCCACTTCCTCGCGGATGCGCGTTGCAGCCTCGTCGACCTCAAAGAGCGTGAGGTCGCGACCACCGGTGATGGAGATGAGCAGGCCTTGAGCACCCTTCATCGAGGTTTCGTCGAGCAGGGGGTTGGCAATTGCGGCCTCGGCGGCAGCCATTGCGCGGCCTTCGCCCGATGCTTCGCCGGTGCCCATCATGGCGCGGCCCATTTCGCGCATCACCGAACGGACATCGGCGAAGTCGAGGTTGATCAGGCCTTCCTTGACCATGAGGTCGGTGATGCAGGCAACGCCCGAATAGAGGACCTGGTCGGCCATGGCAAAAGCGTCCGCGAAGGTCGTCTTGTCATTGGCGATGCGGAAGAGGTTCTGGTTCGGGATAACGATCAGCGTATCGACCGACTTCTGCAGTTCGGCAATGCCCTGATCGGCAAGCCGCATGCGGCGCTGGCCTTCGAAGTGGAACGGCTTGGTGACGACGCCAACGGTCAGAATGCCCTTGTTGCGGGCGGCCTGCGCGACGATCGGAGCCGCACCCGTGCCCGTGCCGCCGCCCATGCCGGCGGTAACGAAGCACATGTGCGTGCCGTTCAGGTGATCGATGATCTCGTCGATGCACTCCTCGGCGGCTGCCCGGCCGACTTCCGGCTGCGAGCCGGCGCCCAGACCTTCGGTGACGGCGACACCCATCTGGATGATCCGTTCAGCCTTGGTCATGGTCAGCGCCTGCGCGTCCGTGTTGGCGACAACGAAGTCGACGCCCTGCAGACCCGCGGTGATCATGTTGTTGACGGCGTTGCCGCCGCCGCCGCCGACGCCGAAGACCGTGATGCGGGGCTTCAGCTCGGTAATATCCGGCTTTTGCAAGTTGATGGTCATATCACTGTTCCTTCTCGTTTTCTGGCCGCCTTGCCGAGCCGGCCAAATCCTTCAAACTCAAACACCTGTTACGTCCGACGCCCTGCGGCATCGGCGAAGCTCAGAAACTCTCTTTCAGCCATTGCCCCATGCGGGCGATGCGGCTGTTGCCGCCGCCGAAAGTGGAGAACACGCCGCCATGCGCAGCATGGGTCTCCAGATCAGCGACCTGCGGGTAGATCATCAGTCCGACGGCTGTGGAGAACGCCGGCCCCTTGGCCGCGGCCGGCAGGCCGGACACGCCGAGCGGACGGCCGATGCGGACATTGCGGGCAAGAATGCGCCGCGCGGCTTCCGGCAGCCCAGTCAGCTGGCTGGCACCGCCCGTCAGCACAATGCGTTTGCCGACGATCGGGCTGAAACCGGAGCGCTGGATGCGGTCGCGGATGAGCTCCAGCGTCTCCTCGATGCGGGCGCGAACGATCCGCGACACCAGAGCGCGCGGCACATGGGTCGGCTGGTCGCGATCATCCTCACCGATCGGCGGAACGGATACGATGTCGCGCTCGTCGGCGCTGTTCGGCAGCGCCGAGCCGTGCACGACCTTCAGCCGCTCGGCATCCTCGATGCGCGTCGAAAGCCCGCGCGCGAGATCGGTGGTGACATGGTGGCCGCCGAGACTGACGGCGTCGGCGTGAACCAGCTTGCCTTCGGCAAAGACGGAAATCGTCGTCGTACCGCCACCCATGTCGATGGCCGCGCAGCCAAGCTCCACCTCGTCGTCGACGAGTGCCGCAAGGCCGCTGGCGTAAGGCGTCGCAACGATGCCTTCGACCGAGAGGTGGGCGCGATTGATGCAAAGCTCGAGATTCTTGAGAGCGGCCCGCTCGACCGTCAGCACGTGCATATCCACGCCCAGCACGTCGCCGAACATCGCCAGCGGATCGCGGATGCCGCGCTCGCCGTCGAGCGAGAAGCCGGTCGGCAGAGAATGCAGGATTGCCCGGTCGGTGCGCAGCGACTGCTGGCCGGCGGCGGCGAGAACCTTCTTGAGATCGCTCGCATCCACTTCCTGCCCGCCGAGATCGATCGTCGCGGTGTAGACGTCGCTCTGCAGGCGGCCTGCGGAAACATTGACGATCAGGCTGTCGATCGTCAGCCCCGCCATCCGCTCCGCGGCGTCGACAGCAAGCCGGACGACCCCTTCCGCCGCGTCGAGATCGGCGATGACGCCGTTCTTCACCCCGCGCGACTTCTGGTGGCCGATGCCGATGATTTCGATGTTGTGGGTGCGACCGGGCAGGATCTGGCTTTCGGCACGCGGCGTCAGCCGGCCGATCATGCAGACGATTTTGGTCGAGCCGATGTCGAGCACCGAGACGACATGCGACCGCTTGGAGGACAGCGGCTTCAGGCGCGGAAGACCGAAATTGGAAGAACCGAACAAACTCATATCCGCTTCTCCTGGGCTTTCAGCATCTTCTCCCTCGCCTTCAACGCGACTTCCCGCCGGGCAACGGCTTCCGGCGTCAATTGTACTGTGGTGCGGTCTTCCAGCCTCAGATCGACGGCAGCGATGTCACGCTCGAGAAGCTGATGCTTCTCCTCCATCTCGGAGAGGACCTTCATCGCCCGCGCGACGTCGTCCTCCGGGAGCTTGACGATGATGCCGTTGTCGAGGCGCAGATCCCACCGCCTGCTGGAAACGCGCACGAAAGCCTTCACGCGCGAGCGGAACTCCGGCCAGCGGGAGAATTCGTCATAGAAGCCGGCGGCCGCCGTCTCGGCATCGCGGCCGACGAAAAGCGGCAGGGCGGCAAACTTGTTGTCGCGAAGCGGCGCGATGACGCTGCCGCTGCGCTCGATCAGCGACAGGTCGGAACCGTGCTGCCAGATGCCGAATGCCTTGCGCTCTTCGAGGTTCACCTCGATCGTGCCCGGATAGACCTTGCGCACGGTGACGTTCTGCACCCAGGGCAGTTCGCTGATCAGCCTGCGCGCCTCGGCGATGTCGAGAGCCACGAGCGACGTCGTGCCATCCAGCCCAAGCTGCTGAAGAATATCGATCTCGGACGTCTGCTCGTTGCCGGAAACCCGCACGTCCTCGATGGCAAAGCCGGCGGCGGTCGTCGAGGCCTGAGCGAAATTCTGCGTGTGGCCGCCGAGCGACATGCCGTAGAAGCCCGTCGCCGCGAAGAAGGCAGCCGCCGACAGAGTGCCGGTATGCGCCGGAAAACGGATGCGCCCGGTACCGAGGCTGACCAGGAAACGGACCACCTTGCGCAATGGACGCGGCAGCACGAACGTCTCCTCCGCCTCAGCGGCGGCGCCGAGCGGGTGACGCACCCTTCTGCCCCTTCTGCCCCTCAACGCAAACACGATGCGTCCTCCACCATCCACCTGAGAAACTCACCAAACTGAAGGCCCGCATGCTGCGCCATCTCGGGCACCAGGGAGGTCGGGGTCATGCCGGGCTGGGTATTGATTTCCAGCCAGATCAACTCGCCTTCGCCGGGACCACGATCATCGAAGCGGAAGTCGGATCGGCTGACGCCGCGGCAACCGATTGCCTGATGCGCCTTCAAAGCGAGTGTTTGTATTTTTTGGTAAATATTTGGTGAAATCTGTGCCGGGATGACGTGGCTTGAACCACCTTTTGCGTATTTCGAATCATAATCGTAGAAGGCATGCCCCTGCGGAATGATCTCGGTAACACCAAGCGCTACATCACCCATGACGCCACAGGTCAGCTCGCGGCCAGCGATGTAGCGCTCGACCATGACACGATCGCCGTAGCGCCATTCGCTCGACGTGATCACTTGCGGCGGATGCGACTGGTCTTCCTTGACGATCACCACGCCGAAGCTCGAACCTTCGCGAACCGGCTTGACCACATAAGGCGGCCTCATCGGGTGTTCGTTGCCGAATGTGCGCCGGTCCATAATCAGCGCCTCAGCAACCGGAATGCCGGACGCCTTGGCGACATGCTTGGCCTGCGCCTTGTCCATGGCGAGAGCCGAGGCGAGCACGCCCGAATGGGTATAGGGAATCTCCAGATATTCCAGGATGCCCTGGATCGTGCCGTCTTCTCCGAATGGACCATGCAGGGCGTTGAACGCGACGTCCGGACGGAGATCGGCGAGAACCGCAGCCACGTCCCGCCCGACATCCACGCGCGTGACGCGATAGCCTTCGACCTCGAGAGCATCGGCGCAAGCAGCCCCGGAAGACAGGCTCACCGGCCTCTCCGAGGAAAATCCGCCCATCAGGACAGCAACGTGCCTGCCGCTCATCAAAACCCCCAAACAATACGCCACTATCACAATGCTTGCTTGCGCCTGGCTGATTCCGGGTACCGAGTCACCGGCGACCGAATAGGGTCACTAGAACGGCATTATGGTTAATGAAGTGTTTACTTTGGTTAACTCTTCTCATGAAACGCATCAGGTTCGCCGCCGGAAAACGCACGTTCAAACAAAGCAATTAGGGGAAAAATCAGCGGTTTGCGCAGCCGTGTTAAGAAAAGAGTGCAGAAGCCGGAAAAATGACGGCGTAGGAGTCTGGAAGGTGACGCGCCTTCCGCGAGCACACCCACTCCAGCCCCTAAACAGGACAGTCCTACTCGCCAGCCTCGCCTGACTGCTCGCAGCCGCGCTCGTCTGCTTGCTGCTGTCGAAGGAAGAGGAAGTATCCGGCTGACGGCAGTTCCAAGTCGCGCCAAAAAAAGGCCGCGACGGTAACCCGTCGCGGCCTCTTTTCGTTTTCCTGCTCCCGGCTCAGGCGATGCCGCGGCCGAGGAATTCCTTGATCTCGTAGCCCGGCATGAAGTTGCCGATCCGCTTGATTTCCCATTCGAGGCGAACGCCGGAATGTTCCAGCACGCGGGAGCGCACTGTTTCGCCGAGATATTCGAGTTCGTAGCCGGTCGCCTGCCCCGTGTTGATCATGAAGTTGCAGTGGAGCGGCGACATCTGCGCGCTGCCGATCATCATTCCGCGGCAACCCGCCTCGTCGATGAGCTTCCAGGCGGAATGGCCTTCCGGGTTCTTGAAGGTGGAGCCGCCGGTCTTCTCGCGGATCGGCTGCACCGTTTCGCGATGCTGCCGCACCGCGTCCATGTCGGTGCGGATCTTGTTCTTGTCTTCCGGATAGCCTTCGAAAATCGCATGCGTAAAGATCAGGTCCTTCGCCGCGGCGGTATGGCGATAGCCGTAGCCCATGTCGGCATTGCTCAGCACATGCTTGTTGCCCTTGCGGTCGACCGCATGCACCTCCACGACCCGCTCGCGCGTCTCGCCGCCGTTGGCACCGGCGTTCATCCTGAGCGCGCCGCCGATCGAGCCCGGAATGCCGTAGTAGAAATAGAAGCCGCCAATGCCATGATCGAGCGCCATGGCAGCGAGATTCTTGTCCGGGCAGATAGCACCCGCCTTGATGCGGTTTTCGCCGACGAGTTCGAGATCGCCAAAGCCCTTGGCCGAAAGGCGGATGACGACGCCCGGTATGCCGCCGTCGCGCACGAGCAGGTTGGAGCCGACGCCGATCACCATGACCGGCACGCCCTCCGGCACGAGCTTCAGGAACGTGACGAGATCGTCCGTGTCGTGCGGCTGGAACATGAGCTCGGCAAGCCCGCCGGCGCGAAACCAGGTCACGCGGTCCATCGGGGCATCGGGCGTGATGCGTCCGCGGATCGCGCTGACGCCGCTTCCGAGCGCTTCGAGAAGTTTCTGACCGTTAACCTGTTTCATGCTCAAATTCCTGAAATATTCGCGAGTTCCTTGGGAAGGGCTGCAGCCCAATAGGTAATGCTGCCAGCCCCCAAGAGAACCACAAAATCGCCCGGCTGCGCAATCTTCGAGATGATTGGCGCGATTGCCTCCTGCCCGGCGACGTAGCGCGCGTCGCGATGCCCTGCTGCCTTGATGCGGTTGACCAGCGTCTCCGAATCCACGCCTTCGATCGCGTCTTCACCGGCCGCGTAAACGGGCGCAATCAGGATCGTGTCGGCATCGTTGAAGCAGGAAGAGAAATCCTCGAACAGGCTCGAAAGACGGCTGTAGCGATGCGGCTGGTGGACAGCGATGATCCGGCCCTGGCATGCCTCGCGCGCCGCCTTCAACACCGCCTTGATCTCGACCGGGTGATGGCCGTAGTCGTCGAAGATGCGCGCGCCGTTCCATTCGCCGGTGAGCGTGAAGCGCCGCTTGACGCCACCAAAAGCGGCAAGCCCTTTGGCAATATCCTCCGGCTTGATGCCGAGGCGCTGGGCGACGGCAACGGCGGCCGTGGCATTGGAAACGTTGTGGCGGCCGGGCATCGGCAGCCGCAGATCCTTCATCGTGATCACTTGGCCGGTACGGCGGCGGCGGATCTCGATATCGAAGACGGAGGTCGCGCCGTCCATGCGGATATTGTGGTAGCGCACGTCCGCCTGCGGATTCTCGCCATAGGTGACGACCTTACGGTCCTCGATCTTGGCAACCATTCCCTGTACCTCGGGATGATCGAGGCAGAGCACGCCGAAGCCATAGAAGGGCACGTTCTCGACGAACTGCCGGAAAGCAGCGCGCACGGCGTCGAAATTGCCGTAATGGTCGAGATGCTCGGGGTCGATATTGGTGACGACGGCGATATCCGCAGGGAGCTTCAGGAAGGTGCCGTCCGATTCATCCGCCTCGACCACCATCCATTCCCCGGCACCCATGCGCGCATTCGTGCCGTAAGCATTGATGATGCCGCCATTGATGACCGTCGGATCGAGACCGCCAGCATCGAGCAGCGCCGCAACCATCGAGGTCGTCGTCGTCTTGCCGTGGGTGCCGCCGATGGCGATCGCGTTGCGGAAGCGCATGAGCTCGGCCAGCATTTCGGCGCGCCGCACCACAGGCAGGAACTTTTCGCGCGCGGCGATCAGCTCAGGATTGTCCTTCTTGATTGCCGTCGAGACCACGACGACCTCGGCATCGCCGAGGTTCTCAGCCTTGTGGCCGACGGAGATCTTAATGCCCTTCTCGCGAAGGCGCTGCACGTTGGCGCTGTCCGACTGATCCGACCCCTGTACCCGGTGCCCGAGATTATGCAGCACCTCTGCAATGCCGCTCATGCCGATGCCGCCGATACCGATGAAATGTACGAGCCCGATCGTCTTCGGCATTTTCATGCGCGTGTTTCCTTGAATTTCTCGACTGTCAAACCGCTGGCAATAGCCTCAACGAGAGACGCAAGCAAGCGCGCGGCGTCCGGTTTACCGGTTTCGCGGGCACTGGCGGCCATCTGCGCCAGGGACTGTGGATTGTTCATGGCATCGGCAAGGATGCCTGCGAGCCGTTCGGAACTGAGCTCGGCCTGCGCGATCACGCGGGCGCCGCCCTTGGCCGCGAGTGCGGCCGCATTCGCCGCCTGATCATGATCGAGCGCATAGGGATAGGGCACGAGGACCGCCGGCCTGCCGATCACCGCGAGCTCCGACACCGTCGATGCGCCCGAGCGGCAGATGACGAGCTGGGCGGCTGCTATCCGCGCTGCCATGTCGTTGAAGAAGGGGGAGACCACTGCTGGGACGCCGAGTTTGTCATAGGCAGCGATAACGCCTTCCCGGTCCTCGGCGCGCGCCTGCTGCGTGACCCGCATGCGCTGGCGCGCGGCGTCGTCGAGACGGCAGATCGCCTGCGGGATCGCCTGCGAGAAATATTGCGCGCCCTGGCTGCCGCCGAAAACGACCAGATTGAACGGCGCGTCGCTCGCCGAAACCGCATAGGGCGCGCTCGCGGCCTCGAGCACGGCCGGACGAACGGGATTGCCGGTCGTCACGGTTTTCGTCGCGAAAGCACCGGTACCTTCGGGAAGAAAGCCGCCGGCGATCGCCTTCACTCGTGAGGCCAGCATCTTGTTGGCCCGTCCCATAACGGCATTCTGCTCGTGGATCATCGACGGCACGCCCATTTGGGTCGCCGCGAGCAGCGGCGGCACCGTCGGGTAGCCCCCGAAGCCGATCACCGCCTTCGGCTTCAGCCGCGTGATTAGCCGCCGTGCCGCGCGCAAGCCGGTCCAGAGCTTCCAGATCGATCGCGCCAGCTTGATCGGATTCTTCGAGCCGATCGTCGCCGAAGGAACGATGTGGATCTCGTCGGCCGGAAACCGGCTGGCAAAGCGCTCGGCGCGGCTGTCCGTCACCAGATGCACGGCGTAGCCGGATGCCTTCAGCTCGTGCGCCAGCGCTTCGGCGGGAAAGAGGTGGCCGCCGGTGCCGCCGGCGGCAAGAAGAACGATGCCTTTGCTCATGACTTACTCCGCCGGCATTCCAACACCGGATCGAAAGAGGCTGCGCTCCACGGCGCGCTTTTCCGGCCGGTGGCGGGTCAACGCCAGGATGAAGCCGGCCGTCACGCAGATCGCCACCATCGAGGAGCCGCCATAGGAAATCAGCGGCAGGGTCATGCCCTTGGCCGGAAGCAGTTCGAGGTTCACGCCGATATTGATCATCGACTGGATGCCAAGCTGCAGCACAAGACCGGCGACCGCAAAGCGGTTGAAATCGTTCCGCTCTCGGAAAGCATGGCTGAGACCGCGCATGACGAGGAAGGAAAAGATCAGCACGATCGCCATGCAGAAGACGATGCCGAACTCTTCTGCCGCGACGGAAAAGACGAAGTCGGTATGGCTGTCGGGAATGATGCGCTTGACGACGCCCTCGCCCGGGCCACGACCGAACCAGTCGCCGCGAATGATCGCTTCGCGGGCCGTGTCCACCTGGAAGGTGTCGCCCTCGCCGGTCAGGAACCGGTCGATGCGGCCGGCGACGTGCGGCAGCATAGTATAGGCGACGAAGAAACCGCCGACCGCGGCGCCCGCAAGCACGATGATCCAGAGCCACGGCATGCCGGCCATGAAGAACATGCCGCCCCAGACCGCCGTGGTCAGGATGGTCTGGCCAAGATCCGGCTGGGCGACAAGAAGCGCGCCGACGATGCCGAAAAGCAGGATGGCGAAAAGATTGCCTGGGATCTCCGGCTGTCGTGCGTGCTCGGAGAAAAGCCAGGCACAGACGACCACGAAGGCCGGCTTCATGAATTCCGAGGGCTGAATCGAAATGCCGGCGATCGATATCCAGCGCAACGAACCCTTGACCTCCTGACCAACGAAGAGAACCAGCACCATCATCCCGAGCGAAATGCCGAGCAGGATGATCGCTGTGCGCCTGACCTGGCGTGGCGAAAGGAAGGAGATGCCGACCATCACCGCAAGCGACGGCAGGAGGAAGAGCGCATGACGCTTGACGAAGTGGAAGCTGTCGAGGCCGAGCCGTTCGGCGACCGGCGGGCTCGCCGCGAAGGAGAGCATGAAGCCGACGCCCATCAGGAGGATAAAGGTCGCCAGAAAAAACCTGTCGATCGTCCAGAACCAGTCGGCCACGGGGCCACGTTCGGCTCGGCTTACCATCTGTCTGTCCCCTTTTCCGGCGCAGGTCTGCGCCAACGTCTATCGTTCAGGCCCGGCTCCGCTCGTCAGACAAGCATGGTCACGCCTTCGATTGCTGCCACATGCCCGACAAAGGCATCTCCACGCACCTCGAAATTCTTGTACTGGTCGAAGCTTGCGCAAGCCGGGGAGAGCATCACGGCCGAAGGGCCGCCCTCGTCCCGTGCCGCATCCGCCGCCGCGTGGGCGACCGCCTTCTCCAGCGTTCCAGAAATCTCGTAGGGCACGGCCTCGCCGAGCGTCGCTGCGAAGGCCGGCGCAGCTTCGCCGATCAGATAGGCCTTGACGATTTTCGGGAAGAACGGCGCCAGCGATGTGATGCCTCCCTCCTTCGGCAGACCGCCGGCGATCCAGTAAATCCGATTGTAACTCGATAGCGCCGGCGCCGCCGCGTCGGCATTGGTCGCCTTGCTGTCGTTGACGAACACGACCTCGCCCTTCTTCCCGACCGGCTGCATCCGGTGGTTCAGGCCCGGGAAGCTGCGAAGCCCGGCGACGATGTCCTTCTCGTCGACGCCGACCGCCAAGCAAGCGGCAATCGCGGCCGCGGCATTCTGGGCATTATGCCCACCGCGCAGCGTCTGGATGCCTTCAAGGTCGGTGAACAGCGAAGACGTGCCGCCGCGGGCGCGCATCAGTTGCGAGCCTTCCGCGTAAAACCCGTCGGCAAGCACATTCCGACGCGAAATGCGCACGACCCTGGTTCCGGCGCGCTCCACCCGGTCGGCGATCAGGATCGAGAAGCTGTCGTCGGTGCCGATGATCGCCGTGCCGCTTCCGGCCACCAGCCGCTCCTTGATATTGGCATAGTGCTGCATCGTGCCGTGCCGGTCCAAATGGTCCGGGGTCAGGTTGAGCAGGACGCCGGCCGTGGGCTCGAGCGTCGGCGCAAGATCGATCTGATAGGAGGAGCATTCCACCACGTAGAAGCGCCCGGCCTTCGGCGGATCGAGCGTCAGCACAGCGGTGCCGATGTTGCCGCCAAGCTGGGTGTCCCGCCCGCTTTCTCTCAGGATATGGGCGATCAGCGCCGTCGTGGTCGACTTGCCGTTGGTGCCGGTGATGGCGATGAAGGGGCAATCGGGCGCGTGCACCCGGCGTTCACGCACGAAAAGTTCCACGTCGCCGATGATCTCGACGCCAGCCCGCCGGGCGAGATCGACCGTCCAATGCGGCTTCGGATGCGTCAGCGGCACGCCCGGAGAGAGCACGAAGGCGGAGAACGCCGACCAGGCGACGCTGCGCAGATCGGCCGTTGAAAGCCCCGCAGCCGCGGCTTTGGCGACGCTGTCCGGATTGTCATCCCAGGCAACGACCTCTGCCCCGCCCGCGACCAACGCCTGCGCCGTCGCGAGGCCGGAACCGCCGAGTCCGAAGAGTGCGACCTTCTTGTCCTTAAATGTGGTGACCGGAATCATCGCGCTTACCTGAGCTTCAGCGTCGAAAGGCCGATCATCGCGAGGATGACGGCGATGATCCAGAAGCGGATCACCACCTGGCTTTCCGTCCAGCCCTTCTTTTCGAAGTGATGGTGGATCGGCGCCATGAGGAACACGCGGCGGCCGGTGCGCTTGAACCAGAAAACCTGGATGATCACCGACAGCGTCTCCATGACGAAGAGACCGCCGATGATGATCATAACAACTTCATGCTTCGTGGCGACGGCAACGGTGCCGATGAGGCCGCCCAGCGCCAGCGAGCCCGTGTCGCCCATGAAGATCGCGGCGGGCGGTGCGTTGAACCAGAGGAAGCCGAGGCCGGCGCCGATGACCGCACCGAGGATCACTGCTAGTTCGCCGGTACCAGGTACGAAATGGATCTGCAGATAGTTGGCGAAAACGGCGTTACCCGCGAGATAGGCGATGAGCCCGAAGGCGGCGGACGCGATCATCACGGGTACGATGGCGAGGCCGTCGAGGCCGTCGGTCAGGTTCACGGCATTGCCCGCGCCGACGATGACGAAACCGCCGAAAAGCACGAAGAAATAGCCGAGATTGAGCATCAGGTCCTTGAAGAAGGGGAACGTCACCGAAGAACCGAAGGTGGAGCCAGCGGTCCCCGCCGAAAGCGACGCCTGCATCATGAAGAAGACGGCGATCGCCGCGATCACGAATTCGATGCTGAGACGCGCCTTGCCCGAAAAACCCTTGTCCGACTGCTTGGTCACCTTGAGATAGTCGTCGTAGAAGCCAATCGCGCCGAAGCCCAGTGTCACCAGGAGGGTCGAAACGACATAGACGCTCGAAAGGTCGGCCCACAGCAGCGACGAGACGACGATACCGGCTAGGATCATCAGGCCGCCCATAGTCGGCGTACCAGCCTTCTTGAAGTGGGTTTGCGGACCGTCGGCGCGGATCGGCTGACCCTTGCCCTGGCGGATGCGAAGCGATGCGATCATCGCCGGGCCGAACAGGAAGACGATCAGGGCGGAAGTGAAGAGAGCTGCACCCGTGCGGAAAGTGATGTAGCGAAAGAGATTGAAAAATTGAAAGTGGTCCGCCAGTTCCACGAGCCAGATCAGCATAAGGGACCTTTCCCCAAAGGTTTAGAATCGGACATCGTCCCACAGAATCATCTGATAGACGTTACCCGCTTGTGGTCGACTATGTTAGGCCATATCCCTGGCCGAGCGCGGTATCCACCACATGCAGTGGTGGCAACGCTATACTTCACCGCCCCTCGCCGCCTCTTCCGGATAGGCGTTGAGAAGCGCATGGACGATCCGCCCGCAGCCGGTTCCCTTGGACGACTTGACCATCACCACATCGCCGGCGGCAACCGCTGCGAGTGCATAGTCCGTGAGATCGTCGACAGCCTCGCGATAGACGACCGAAACCTCCGGCGGCAGAGCGTCGCGCAGATGCGCCATCTCGGGTCCGGCGAGCCAGACCTCCGCAATGCCGGCCTCGACGATCGGTTCCGCAAGAGCGGCATGAACATCGGCGGCGTGCTCGCCCATCTCCAGCATGTCGCCGAGGATCGCGATCCGGCGCCCGCCGACGGGCGGTTCGGCGTCGCGCAGCAGCGAAATCGCGGCGCGCATCGAAGCCGGGTTGGCATTGTAGCTTTCGTCAATGAGCGTCAGCCGGCCTGCGCCGACCTTCAAACGGTGCTGCAGCCCCCTACCCTTTTCCGGCCGCATCGTCGCGAGCGAGGCCAAGACCTGATCGAGATCGGCGCCTGCAAGCTTCGCCGCCGCGATGACAGCCAGAGCGTTCTCGGCGATATGGCGCCCCGGAGCGCCAATCGCGACTTCAAGCGTCCTGCCGCCGATCCCCGCCCAAAGCACCGATCCTTCCGATCGACCGGTGAATTCGACCAGCCGGAACTCGGCTTTGGGATTGGCGCCAAAGGAATGGATGTAGCTCACACCGGCAGCACTGGCGGCGCGCTCCAGGAGGGTGAATTGCGGGCTGTCGATATTGAGGACAGCGTGGCCGCCTTTGACGACACCCTCGAAAATCTCGGCCTTCGCCGCCGCGATCTCATCGAGGCTCTCGAAATTGCCGAGATGGGCGGGCGCGATGCTGGTGACGACCGCCACGTGCGGACGAACCATCTTCGTCAGCGGCCGGATCTCGCCTGGGTGATTCATGCCGATCTCGAAGATGCCGAAGTCCGTGGCTTCCGGCATCCGCGCTAGGGTTAATGGCACCCCCCAGTGATTGTTGAAGGAGGCAACGGAGGCGTGCACACGGCCGAGCGGGGATAGCACGTGTCTCAGCATCTCCTTCGTCGTGGTCTTTCCGACCGATCCGGTGACGGCGATAACCTTTGCCGCGCTGCGGTCGCGCGCGGCACAACCGAGGCGGATCAGTGCCTCCAGCACGTCATCGACGACGATCATCGGCGCAATCAGCCGGCCGAGGGCGGGAATCTTGCCCTCGCTGACGACAAGAAGGGAGGCTCCATTGGCAAGCGCGATCCCGGCATAGTCGTGGCCATCGACCCGATCGCCCTTGATCGCGAAAAACGCCTCGCCCTTGTTGATGGTTCGGCTGTCGATCGAGATACCGGCAATGCCCTCTGGCAGATTTCCGACCGGACGGCCGTTCATGGCAGCCAGAAGATCGCTGCTTGTCCAGAGCCAGTTCAAGTCATAGCCCTCCCAATGCCTTGCGTACTTCCTCGTGATCCGAGAACGGCAGGGTCACGGAACCGATCGTCTGCCCTTCCTCATGTCCCTTGCCGGCGACGATCAGCGTGTCGCCGCTTTTCAGCATCCCGACCGCCGTGCGGATCGCCTCGGCGCGGTCGCCGATTTCGGTCGCGCCCTTGGCTGCGGCCATGATCTCGGCGCGGATGACCTCCGGCACTTCCGAGCGCGGATTGTCGTCGGTGACGATGACCACGTCGGCAAGCCGCGTGGCGATCTCGCCCATGATCGGCCGCTTGCCCTTGTCGCGGTCGCCGCCGCAGCCAAAAACGATAATGATCCGGCCGGTAGTGAACGGACGAACCGAGGTCAAGACGTTCTCCAGCGCGTCCGGCTTGTGGGCATAATCCACATAGGCGAGCGCGCCGTCCTTCGTGTGCCCGACGAGCTCTAGGCGCCCGGACGCACCCTGCAATTTCTCAAGCGCCGAAAAGGCCGCCTTGGCGTTGATGCCGGTGGACATGGCAAGGCCGGCGGCAACCAGCGCATTGGCGATCTGGAAGTCGCCGGCCAGCGGCACGTGGATTTCAAAGATTTCGTCGCCGATATGTACCTCGGCCGACTGTTTGTGGCGGAAGTGCTCGACGCGCTTCAACGTGATGAATTCGCCCTTGCGTCCCACCGTGCGCACATCCTGGCCGGCTTTGCGGGCGGCGGCGATCGCCTGGTCCGACCATTGGTCGTCGGCGAAGATCACCGCCGGCCCGCCCTTGGGCAGGAGGTCGGAGAAGAGGCGCATCTTCGAGGCCATGTAGTGTTCGACCGTCGGATGGTAGTCCATGTGATCGCGGCCGAGATTGGTGAAGGCTGCGGCAGCAAGCCGAACGCCGTCGAGACGGCTCTGATCCAGGCCGTGGCTGGAGGCTTCCATCGCCGCGTGGGTCACGCCGGCATCGGCGAGTTCTTTAAGCAGTTTGTGCAGCGAAACCGGGTCCGGGGTGGTCAGCGAGCCGTAGTCGTTGCGGCCCGGCGCCACGACGCCGGTCGTCCCGATCATCGCGGCGGCATGGCCCGAATGCGCCCAGATCTGCCGGGTGAAGGAAGCGACAGAAGTCTTGCCGGCCGTGCCGGTCACCGCCACCATGGTCTCCGGCTGGCGACCGTAGAAGGCGGCTGCAGCCTTGGCCAGGAAACGGCGCGGCTCCGAAAGCCCGAATACCGGCACGCCGGCTTCAGCAGCCGCGCCAGCCGCGGTCACCACGGCCGCGGCGCCACGTGAAAGAGCGTCGGCGATATAGGCGGCACCATTCGCCTTTGTCCCAGCGACAGCGACGAAAAGATCGCCCGGTTTGACCTGCCGGCTATCGGCCGTAATACCCGCGATCTCGATATCCGGGGAAACGCCCTTCAGTTGCGCCGATAGTTCCGGGAAAGCTGCTCCCGCCAGGTCCTTGATCTTCATGAACTGCATGTCTCGCATCGATATCGATCCGCTGGATCGCGAATCGTTCGCATTCTCATTTCACGGTCAATAAGACACAAGCAAGGCAGAACCGTCTTCTCCAAATTTCGGTTCGACACCGAGAAGCGGCGCGGAGCGGCTGATGATATCGCGCACCATCGGCGCTGCGTTGGAGCCGGCGGTCCGCCCGCCACCTTCGCCGGTCTTCGGCGCATCGATGAAGGTCAGCACGATGTATTTGGGATTGTCGATCGGGAATGCCCCGAGGAAGGCGTTGAAGTTCAGGTCGCTGGCGTAGCGGCCGTTGACGACCTTGTCGGCCGTGCCGGTCTTGCCGCCGACATCAAACCCCGGAACAAGCGCTCGTTTGCCCGAACCGGCAATGCCGTTCCAGCGAAGCAGGAAGCGCATGTCTTCGCTGGTGCTCTTCTTGACTACGGCAGTCGCGAGTTCACTCGCCAATTCCTCGCTGCGCGGCAGGAAGGTGGGCGGGATGAGTTTGCCGCCATTGACCAGCGCAGCACCGGCGACCGCTGTCTGCAGCGGCGTGGTCGACACGCCGTGGCCAAAAGCGATGGTGATCGAGTTGATCTTCTTCCATTCGCGCGGCTGACTCGGCGCTTTGACCTCCGGAAGCTCCGTCGGCAGCTTCGAGAGCAAGCCGAGACGAGTGAGAAACTCCTTATGGCCCGGAATGCCAACCAGGTCGGCAATCTTGGCCGTACCGATGTTCGAGGAATACTGGAAGATCTCCGGCACGGTCAGCACGCGGCGCTTACCCTTGAAGTCTTTGATGGTGAAGCCGCCGATGCGGATCGGCGCGGATGCGTCGAAGCTGTCGTTGAGTGTCACCTTGCCGGAATCGAGGCCCATGGCGATCGTGAAGGTCTTGAAGGTGGAGCCCATCTCGAACGTGCCGTTCGACATGCGGTTCATCCAGCCCTCCTCGGCGCCCTCCGCAGGCTTGTTGGGGTCGTAATCCGGCACCGATGCCATGGCAAGCACCTCGCCGGTATGGACGTCGAGCACGACGGCACCGGCGGCGATCGCCTGATAGTTCCTCATGCCGGCATCGATGACGTCATGCACGATGTTCTGGACGCGCACATCGATCGAAAGCTTGACCGGCTCGAGTTTCGCATCGCTGGTCATGCCGATCGCCGCCAGATCGGCAAGGCCCTGGCCGTCGATGTAGCGCTCCATGCCGGCAACGCCGCGGTTATCGATATTGACGTGACCGAGGATATGGGCGGCGGTCGGACCACCGGGATAGAAGCGCCGTTTTTCCGGGCGGAAGCCGACGCCGGGAATCCCGAGCGCCAGGATTTCGCTCTGCTGCTTCGGCGTCAGTTGCCGGCGCAGCCATTGGAAGCGCGATTTAGACTTCAGCTTGTTGTAGATCTCGCGGGCGTTGAGATCGGGCAGAACCGTCGCCAGACGCTCGACCGCTTCGTCGGCATCGACGATCTTGTGCGGCTCGGCATAGAGCGACACGGTGCGGATATCGGTTGCAAGGATTTCGCCGTTGCGATCGAGAATGTCGGGGCGCGAAGCCATCAAACTGTCGGCGGGCCCGATCGAGGAAACGGTTTCCGGCTGCGCCATGCCGTACTGCACCAGCCGCCCGCCGATCACCGCATAGACGATGCCGAAGCTGGCAATGACGATCGCCACCCGGTTCTTGGCCTGGCTGGCGCTCTTTTTGCGCGCTCCCTGGATCGTGACGTTGACCCCATCGGATGGGCGGTTGTTGCCGCCCGCGGAGAAATGCGCCTTGCTCTTCAGCACCATGATACGGGAGAGAAACGACATTAGCGCGCCACCGATCCTGTTGCGATACCATCTGTCTTGATGACGGCGGCAATGCCGTCTTCAGCCGCCTTGTCGTCTTCCGGTTGCGGAAGATCCGCTTTCAGCATCGGAAGCTCCTCGGGCCGCGCGAGTTGCGTCGAGGGGGTCGGCGCGAGCTGCAGGTCGGCGGCGAAAGCGGCCACGAGGCGCTCGAGCCGGTTCGGCTGGGTCAGCAGCGCCCAGTCCGCCCGCAAGAGATCGATCGTATCTTCCTCGAGCTTGATGGCGGCGTCGAGCCGGCGAACCTCTTCGCGCTTGTTCTCGGCCTGATGTTTGATCGTGTAGGTGACCGTAGCGGCTGCCGTCATGACAACGATCAGGACAATGTCGAGCGTTCGCAGCATCTTCTCTTAGCCCCCCAGTTTCGCAAGGCTCGCCAGTTCCGGCAGATTGAAAATGGACAGATCGTTTCCCGGCGACGGGGCCTCCGTACGGATGCCGGCCCTGAGCTTGGCGGACCGGGCGCGCGGATTGCGGGACGCTTCTTCCTCGCTGGCCGCAACCATAGGCTTGCCAACTGGCGTGAAGGTTGCGGCGCGTGCAGCGACCATCGGCAGATGACGGGATCCGGCCGCCTTGCCGGACCGGTCCTGAAAGAACGTCTTGACGATCCTGTCTTCGAGAGAATGGAAGGTGACGACGACTAGGCGCCCACCGGGCTTCAGCGCCCGCTCTGCAGCAAAGAGCGCATTGGCGAGTTCCCCGAGTTCGTCGTTGACAAAAATGCGCAGCGCCTGAAAGACGCGAGTGGCCGGATGAATCTTGTCCTTGGCCTTGCGCGGCGTCACCGTCTCGATGAGGCCTGCGAGATCGCGCGTCGTTTCGAACGGCGCCTCCGCGCGGCGCTTTTCGATGGCGCGGGCAATGCGGCCCGCCTGCTTCTCCTCGCCGAGGAAGCCGAAGATCCGGATGAGATCGGAGACCTTGGCGCGGTTGACGACATCGGCGGCAGAAACGCCGGCGGCCGACATGCGCATGTCGAGAGGCCCTTTCTTCTGAAAAGAAAAGCCTCGCTCTGCCTCATCGATCTGCATCGAGGAAACCCCGATATCCAGCACGACGCCATCGAGGCCTTCTGCCGGCGCGTGTTCGGCGAGGTCGGAAAAACGGGAATGAATGAGCTTGAGCCGCCCTTCGGAGGCGGCGACAAGAGGTTGACCTGCGGCAATCGCCGTTGGATCGCGGTCGAGCGCGACCACCTCGGCACCGGCCTTCAGGATGGCGGACGTGTAGCCGCCAGCACCAAACGTGCCGTCGAGAATGACCTTGCCGGGTGCGGGATCAAGGGCAGCGAGCACTTCGCTCAAGAGGACGGGAATGTGACGAACCGGTCCGCCGTCGGCTTCAGACTCTCCGCCGCCTTGATCCGTCACCATTCCGCCTCTCCATTCTATTCCGGACGCAACCCCCTTTGCTTGCGCCCTTCCCGGGCCTCCGCCTGCGCCCTCGCAAACGCCTGCGGCTCCCAGAGCTGAAAATGATCGCCCCGCCCGACAAAAGTCACGTCGGTCGAGATGCCGGTGAAGTCGCGAATGAAATCCGTCACCATCAACCGGCCCTCCGGGTCGAGCTTCACAAAGACGCCGCCCCCATGAACGAGGAGCGACATCTGGTTGGCGGCATCCGAAAACGGATCTTCTGCCGCCATCTGCTTCTCGAACCGGTCCAGAAGCTCCGGCCCGCCGACGCTGATCGCCGGAAAGACGAAGTCCTGAAAGCAGTATAACTCCCGGACGCCCCCATCCGAAAGCACGGCGCGGAACGCCGAAGGCACGGACACCCGCCCCTTTGCATCGATCCGGTTCGTTGCATGTGACAAGAAGCGGTTCATAACGCGAAACGGCCGCCTCCGACTGACGGGCCACGATCATTGGCCCGCGCGAACACCTGCCCACGCGCGCAAAAGACCCCCGCCGGACACAAGCGTGCCCGCCCGACCCTTCCGACGAAGGAACCTTGGAATTTTGCGATGATGGGCCACGACGCGGCCCTTGCGCAGTACCATTATGGGATAACATGGGACCAAATGGGCGTCAATGGGAGAAGCTCGTAATTAGCCTCGCGGATGATCAAATATTGATAGGTTGTTAAGTTTAACAAAGAGTTACGACCGGAACCCTAATCCCTTGGAATCCTGCGCGAAACCGCCCTGCGGCGGCACTGGTCGCGGGAGGTTTCGGCTGCTGGTTCGTTTGAGAAAAGGCGATTCCGCTGGAAATGCGGCTGCGAGCAGCAGAAAAAGAAAAATAGCCAGTTGGCCTGTAAGCCGGGTTCTGTATGGCCCCGCCCCCGAAGGAACGGGACGTGGCAGCCATTCATCTGGGACTGCGCTTGCGCGCAGCCTCGTGCAACCCACCCGGATGACGCGCCTGGAAACCGGCTGGACGCTTGCGCGCCCGTGTCATCCCTATTCGGTCTTGCTCCCGGTGGGGTTTGCCGTGCCGTCCATGTTGCCATGTCCGCGGTGGGCTCTTACCCCACCCTTTCACCCTTACTCCGCGAAGCGAAGCGGTTTGCTTTCTGTGGCACTTTCCCTGGGGTCGCCCCCGCCGGACGTTATCCGGCACCGTGTTTCCGTGGAGCCCGGACTTTCCTCGCCCCGCGGCCTTTCGGCACTTGCGGGGCGCGGCTGCCCGGCCAACTGGCAGAAGGTCATTAACCGACCGAAGCGGCAAGCGCCAGAGAAATCGAATGTTTCACCTTCGCTTACGCGGATCGGTCAGCGGTACGAAACCGCAAAATCGGTCTCGTATTCAGGGGCATAGAGGTGTCCGTTCAAGACGAGCACGGCACCGAGCCGGCCGATCTCGTCAGAACTCTTGGCGGCCTGTCCGTTGCCGCCGGTGACGACAGCAAGGCGATCGCTGGCAAAGCCGATGTAGGGATAACCATGCCGCGTGAACGACGTGACGCAAGGCGCAAAATGCGTCGAAACAGGCTCGAAGCCCGGCATCACTTCGGTCAGCAGACCATGCATGTGATCGGCTGCCGCCTTGTTGCCACCAGCGCGGAACCATTCCCTAACCGCCGGTTCGCTCGCAAGCATCCAGTCGGTCGGGTCGCCGCCAATCTTGATGTAGTGTTTGCCGTCCGCATAGGCAACCGGCGGCAGCAAATAGTAGCCTCGCTCCTGCTCGGGAGCCGCGCCAATCAGCGATGGCATGCCCTTGAAGCGGTCGAGATCCTCGACACCGACCTCGGCGAAAAGCACCGTGCGCGCCTTCACGACCAGATCGATCGGCCGGGGCAGCAGCGCGTTCGACAGCGAGAAGCCACCGGCCGCGACGAGGACGCGCCCTGCGCGGACCGTTTGGCCGTCGGCTGTCGCAACGGCGACGTGATCCGAGCGCTCATCGACGGAAATCACCTCGGAACGGATGACCCGCGCACCCGATCTTTCGGCGAGGAGCGCCTGCGCCCGTACCAGAGCCCGGGGGTTGATGTGGCCCGCGCCGCGCGCCTCATGAATACCGCCATAACCCTTGGGGAAGCGGAACCAGGGAAAGCGCTGAACGAGATCAGCGCCAGAAATCAGCGGCGCTTCGACGCCTAGCCTGTCGCGGGCGCGACCGACCTTGTCCAGATAGTCGAATTCGCCGCCCGGCGCCGGTGCTGCGATCAGGCAGCCGACCTCCGCATAGAAGTCAATGCCGCTCTCGCCGGCAATCTCCGGGTAACGGTCGATCGAGCGGCGGGCGAGACGGGCCCAGACCGGATCCTCGTCGATCGTGCGGGTAATGCGGGCATTGTCGTAGTGGCTGGCGAAAACGCCGCCGTGGTTGGCCCAATCTACTGGCTCGTCGGGGCCGATGAGCGCGACACTTGCACCTGCAGCGGCCAGATGCCGCGCGGCCGCAGCCCCCATCATGCCCTTGCCGACGACGACGAAATCAAAGCTCTCCGACATGCCACTCCCCGATCGTTCGCTTAGCCGGGGATAACATGCCGCGGAAGCGTTGGCACCGAATTCCGTCGGAATTAACGGTATGCCGGAACGCGGGACCTATCCGGCTACTCCTTGGACCGGGGACCGATCCAAGGCAAGTGATGTTTCGGTTCGGGGACGAAGCCGGCCCCGTGGCACCGAGATTTCAACGCTTAGTTCAGAATGCTCTGGACCTTGCCGCAATAACGCTTCGACACTGGATTCATGCGCTTGGCAGCGTGGCCGGCATTGTATTTCAAAATCGTGCCGCAGGTCGTGCCGTCCGAAAGCTCCTGCGCCTTGGCGAGATACATCATGCCGAACTTGATGTTGGTTTCCGGATCGTAGAGGCCCTTGGCGGAACCGGAATAGCCCATCATGCGCGCGGTGGCCGGCTTGATCTGCATCAGGCCGATCTCGCCGGCGCTGCCACGTGCATCCGGGTTGAAGTTGCTTTCGACTTTAACGACGGCGTGGGCGAGCCCGGCGGGGACGCCATACTGCTTGGCGTAGGACTGGATGAGGATCGTATATTGCGAGCCCGTCGACAGGCTCAGGTCAGGCTTCGGATAACCTGTGGTTCTGGTCACTGACTGAAGCGAAGAGGTCTTGATGGTTTCGTCGACATCCCCTGCATACGACATACCCATCCCGGCGAAGAACATGCCAAAGCATGCCGCCACCGCAGCAACAGACGATATTCTCATTTAGTTTGAAGTCTCCGGTCTGGGGAACCGCTCGCGCCGGCGCACCCCGCCGCCACGACCGAATTTCCCGATCGTTTTTATTGACAAAAGAGCGGCGCGGTCGCGCTGCATCCCCTGCAGTTGATGCAAGGAAAATGAAGGGGCCATCATGGTAAACATGTGGCAACACAAAAAAATCGCGCAGGAAAGTAGTGAGCGCGCTAAATTAGCGCACCCAAAAGTCGCCGCCTAAACGCTGGGATTCGGAAGTGCCGAGAGCAGGCGGTGAAGCGTGTCGATGGTCGAAACATCGGCGATTCCGTCCACTCTCGCCTGACGGAAATGCCGCTGGAATGCGGCCACCGCGCCTTCCGTCTTTTCACAGAAATCGCCTGTTACTTCAATATCATAGCCGTAAAGCGACAAGAGCGACTGAATCGCCTCTACCGGCTGCCCGCGGTCGCCGCGCTGGAAAAACCGGCCACCGCCGACCGGCGTCGGTTCCACCCAGTGGCCGACCCCCTTGGCGTGCAGCACATGCCAGGGAAATTTTTCTCCCGGATCGACCTTGCGAATCGGTGCCACATCGCTATGCGCAAGCACTCTTTCCGGGGCGATGGACCACCGCTGGCCACAGTCCCGACACAATTCGACGACCGCTTCGATCTGTGCTTCAGGGAAGTCCGGCAGTCCGCCCGGATGGCCGGCATTGGCGATCTCGATGCCGATCGAACAGGAGTTGATATCCGTCTCGCCCTTCCAGGAGCTCTTGCCGGCGTGCCAGGCGCGGCGCTCCTCGGCGACGAGCTGGTCGACGCGGCCGTCCTCATGGACAAAATAGTGGCTGGAGACCTGGCTTTCCTCGCGGCAAAGCCAGTCGAGCGCCGAAGCGGCCGTCTCCATGCCGGTATAGTGCAGCACGATCATATCCGGATTGCGCCGGCCTGCCCGCTCGCCATGATTGGGTGACGGCACCAGGCGCGCACCGGGAAAATCGCATGTCCTCGCAGTCATGCGGCGCGGCGTTCTTTTTCGATCGCCTCATAGGCTGCATTGAGCGCCGCCATGCGATCGTTGGCGATCGCATGAAATTCCTCCGGCACGCCCCGCGCCACCAGCATATCCGGATGGTTCTCGGACACGAGCACGCGATAGCGGCTGCGGATCTTGGCGAAATCGTCTTTTGGCGACACGCCCAGCACCTCATAGGGATCGCGCCCCGTGAGATGGACATGGCGCGCCATGATGCGCTGGAAATGCTCCTCGTCCATCTTGAAGATCTCCGCGACCCGCATGAGGAAGACGAGTTCCTTCTCATGCACGGCGCCATCGGATTTCGCGATATGGAAGAGCCCGTCGATGATGTCCTCGAGGATCGGGCAGTTCTTTTCACAGGAAGAGCACAGCGACGCCATCTTTTCGGCATAGGCCTCGTAGCCCGCGACGTCCTGGCGCGCGAGGTTGTAAAGACGCGCAACGTTCTGCGCCTGATCCGCGGGAAATTTGAAAATATCGCGGAAGGCGGCAACCTCGTTCTCGCTGACGATGCCATCGGCCTTCGCCATCTTCGCCGAGAGCGCGATCATCGCGACCGAGAACGCGACCTTGCGCCGCGTTTCCGGATCCCCTTCAAAGAGGGTGCGAACGGCCTCCACCACGCCTGCGAGCGCATTGCCGGTGGCCGTGACGATTTTCAGCAGGCTGTCCCAGAATGACATATGTGCGATTTTTCCCTGTCCACCCGCAGCATGACCTGAAGTGGTGGCAAATTGCAAGCGGCCGATCGCCGGAAACGTCACGGATGACGAAAGTGTGATGGCCCCTCAATAAATCATATCGCCGTAAACCTCAACCCATTTCGAAGTATAGCCGCGGTGATCGATTCAGCATCTGGTGACCCGAACTTTTGAAGCATCCACAGGTCTGTCATTTAACTTCCATCTGATTTGGGCTAGACCACAGTGTCCTTGAATGAGCAAGGATCATGAACATGACCGGCTCCGCTGAGCCGTTGCCAGTGCCGAATCGCCGAGGAGGAACCATGGCCAAGAAGAAAGTCGCAATGCTGACGGCGGGCGGGCTTGCCCCCTGCCTTTCATCCGCTGTCGGCGGCCTGATCGAACGGTACACGGACGTCGCGCCCGACTACGAACTCGTTGCCTACCGTTCCGGCTATCAGGGCCTGCTTCTCGCCGACCGCATCGAGATCACCAAGGACATGCGCGAGAAAGCGCATATCCTCCATCGCCACGGTGGTTCGCCGATCGGCAACAGTCGCGTTAAGCTTACCAACACAGCCGACTGCGTGAAGCGCGGGCTCGTCAAGGAAGGTCAGAACCCGCTTCGGGTTGCCGCCGAAAGGCTGGCGTCGGACGGCGTCACGATCCTGCATACGATCGGCGGTGACGACACCAACACGACGGCGGCCGATCTTGCTGCCTATCTCGGTGCGAACGGCTACGACCTAACTGTCGTCGGCCTGCCGAAGACGGTCGACAACGATGTGGTGCCGATCCGCCAGACGCTCGGCGCCTGGACGGCGGCGGAATACGGCGCACGCTTTTTCGACAATGTCAGCAACGAGCAGAGCGCTGCGCCACGCACGCTCGTCGTCCACGAGGTGATGGGCCGCCATTGCGGCTGGCTGACAGCAGCAACCGCGCGCTCCTATCTCCAGATGGCCGAAGACAAGGAATATGTCGACGGCTTCATGATGAACGCGCAGTTGAAGAACATTGATGGCCTCTACCTGCCGGAGATCAAGTTCGACCTGGAGGCCGAGGCGGAGCGCCTGCGCAAAGTCATGGACCGCGCCGGTTTCGTCACCCTGTTCGTCAGCGAAGGCGCCTGCCTCGACGCGATCGTCGCTGAACGCGAGGCGGCCGGCGAGACTGTAAAACGTGATGCTTTCGGCCACGTGAAGATCGACACGATCAACGTCGGCAACTGGTTCTCGAAGCAGTTCGCCGCACTTCTCGGCGCCGAGCGCTCGATGGTGCAGAAGTCCGGTTACTACGCCCGCTCCGCGCCCGCTAATGGCGACGACCTGCGACTGATCCAGGGGATGGTCGACCTTGCGGTCGAAAGCGCGCTCAACAAGGTTTCCGGTGTTACCGGCCATGACGAGGACCAGGGCGGCAAATTGCGCACGATCGAGTTTCCGCGCATCAAGGGCGGCAAGCATTTCGACACGTCGACCAAGTGGTTCGGCGAGGTCATGGACGTCATCGGCCAGAAGTGGCAGGCGGCGGACTAAAGAGCTCCCGTAATTTGCAGTTGACGGCTCCGCGCTTGCATGGCTCCCTCCCCGTTCTTTCCGGGAAACCATCCAAGCGCGGAGCCTTTTCATGTCCTTCGAAAACTGGTTTGCCTTTGGCGATTTTCGAGGCAACGTTCCTCGTGCTCGCGACACTCAAAGCAGCGCTCTACGCCTCTCTCGCCTCGGCCGCCCGAAACACGATCCGCAAACCGAATATTCGCCGCGTGGTCAACCGCACCGGCGGCTCGCTGCTGATCGGCGCTGGCCTGCTGACTGCCGGTCTGAAACGGGCTGCATCGTGAAAATCGCCCCCGCGCTTGCTGCAACTGACGGCATAGGTTAATGGAGATTCAAGCGCGGTGGTTGGCATCCACTGATTTGCAGGGGGCTACGGGGCCCAGAAGCACGAAAGTGACACGATGGCTATATTCCGTATCTCCCTTTCAAAACAGGCATTTACTGCCGCTGCCCTGGCATCGGTGGCCATTGCCTCGGGGTGCTCCACGGTCGAGCATACGTCGCTTGAAGAACTGACCGCGATACAGACGGTCACCCCCATCCCGAAGCCCGGAACGGAAATGACGGCCTATGCCCTGCCGACACCGGACGGGGCCGCAACCGCAGCTTCGACAGCTCTTGCCTTTCAAACGACGCCCGGCGAGACGACACCGGGCGCCACCGCCGCAGCCGCGACAGATGCCGCCGCGGCATCAACGCCAGCCACCGTGGCCCCCGCGACAGCAATAATGCCGGCGAGCGATGCGACGCTGGCCTATGCCGCGCCCCAACGGGTTGCAATTCCCACGGCCAAGCCCGGTCAGCCGTTCGAAGTGGCGATGGCAGCATCAGCCGCGCCGGCACTACCCTCGACTACGTCCGCCGAGCTTGCAGAAAAGCCAACCCGCGCGGAGCCCGCGGCCGTGCCCTTTCTGGGGGTCGCCGCCGCCATGGAATCGGATTTCGACACGGGCGAACCGGTTGGCCTCGAAACGCTGGTCGCCAAGCGGATGATCGTTCCGACGGCACGGCCGAACACCGGCGTGATCGGCTCCGCCGTCGGCGCCGTCGCAAGCGTCATTCCCGACTCGATGAAGTTTTCCAGGACGCCGACCAGTTCGCGCCCCGATCTCGACCGGCTGATCAAATATTACGCCGAACTGAACGGTATTCCGGTGGAGCTCGTGCACCGGGTCGTCAAGCGCGAGAGCAACTACAATCCTCGCGCCTACAGCAAGGGCAACTACGGCCTGATGCAGATCCGCTACAACACCGCCAAAGGGCTCGGTTATGAAGGACCGGCCGAGGGCCTGTTCGACGCGGAAACCAATCTCAAATATGCGACCAAGTACCTGCGCGGCGCCTTGATGGTAGCCGACAACCAGCATGACGGCGCGGTGAAGCTCTACGCCAGCGGCTACTATTATCACGCCAAGCGCAAGGGTCTGCTCGACGCACTGGACATGCGCTAATGCATGTCGCCCAAAAGTGTGCAGCGGTTTTTGGGGCACGACATGCACAAAAGCAAGATCTAAAAGCGCGTCGCGTGAATACGTTTGAACGCGATGATGCGCTTTAGAGCGGGATGAGCAAAAGTGTGTGCGGTTTTCCGCCCGCATCCCTCTCCAACTGAAATAGTCTAAGCGCCCGGGCGTCGTCCGACAAGCAGCGTGGAACTGATATCCGAGGCGCTCAATCGAGCGCCTCTATTATTTTCGCATTCAGCTTCTGCACGTCGTAGCCGGTGCGCGACGGCGTGAGGCCGAGGCGGACGACAGCCAGCCGCAGAGAGGGAACAAGCATGATCGCCTGTCCGTCGTGCCCGAGCATCCAGAAGGTATCCGCTGGGAAGTTGCCCGTGCCGGCGCGAATGCCGTTCTCCTGCAGCCACACCTGGCCGGAGCCATAATCGCCGCCGGACGCCGCCGATGGCGTGCGCATGAAGGAAACATAGCCCTCAGGCAAAATCCGCCTGCCCTCCCAGCTTCCATCATCCAGCAGAAACTGCGCGAAGCGCGCCCAGTCCTGCGCCGTCGCATACATGTAGGACGAACCGACGAAGGTACCGCTCGCGTCCGTTTCCATCACGGCGCTCGTCATGCCGAGCGGGGCGAAGAGAGCGTTGCGCGGATAGGCGAGCGCTTCGGCCGGGTCGTCGAACGTCCGCATCCATAGCTGCGACAGGAGATTGCTGGTTCCGCTCGAATAGCGGAACTTCGCGCCCGGCTGCGTTTCCAGCTGCTTAGACGCCACGAAGCCGCCCATGTCGCTTTCGAGATAGAGCATCTGCGTCACGTCGGTGACGTCGCCATAGTCCTCGTTGAAGGCGAGCCCACTCTGCATCGCCAACAAGTCGCCGAGCTTGATCCGCGACCGATCATCGCCGCTCCAGGCGGGCAGCAGATCGCCGCGAGCGATATCCATCTTTCCCTCGCCGATCCGCAGGCCGATCAGTGCCGCAGTCACGGATTTTGTCATCGACCAGCCGAGCAGAGGCGTGTCCCGATCGAACCCGGGACCATAGGTCTCCGCCACCAGCCGGCCATCCCGCACGACGGCGATCGCCCGTATGCCGGGACCCGCCAGGTCGGAATCCTCGATAACGTCTTGAATCGCCGGCTCGATATCGGCCTTGCTACCGTCGGGCCAGCCAATGGCCCCATCGTGCACCCGGGATGCTCCTGTCTCGGCTTCTGCCTCCCCTACCGAAGCCGCAAGCGCCTGCGCGCCGCTGTCATCGACATTTGTACAACCAAATCCCGGCCTATGTACCGCTCGGCCAGGAGCGGCAAAGCCGAATATCCGCGCCGTCACGCTCTGCTCTTCCCGATCAACCGAGACGCGGACGAACTTCAAGAGCGGATGGCCGGGTGCCTGTACGTCTTCCGCAAGAATGGCTTGCGGATCGCGTTTGGCAAGGAAGACATTGGAGCAGACGATCTTGGCGGCGTAGCCGTCGCCGACCTTCAGAAGCTCCGGCGGAAACAGCGCCAGCCAACCGCCGATGCCCGCAAGACCGACGACCACCGCCCCGGCGATCGTCTTCAGCAAACGTTTCATGCGCTTCCTCCTGGCTTCAGCAATGACGCGTTTCCGCCGCGCGACAGTCGCGAGAGAAACAGGATTCCAACGAAAGGAAAAGCCCTTCGAAGCGCTGCTGCTGTGCGAAACCCCGTCATCAAAGTGTAGCGGAGTCACTTTAGAAGCGGCTAAGTTTTCAACTGGACGACAGGCAAAGATGACCGAACTCGCACCCGATGCCGGCTTTGGCAGGAAGAATCCGAAGCTGAAAAGCGCGCTGCTGCAGCACAAGCCCCTCTCCCTCGCTGGCCTGTCGGAACGCCTGTTCGGACTGCTCTTCTCCGGTCTCGTCTATCCACAGATATGGGAAGACCCGATCGTCGACATGGCGGCAATGCAGATCCGCCCCGGACACCGCATCGTGACGATCGGTTCGGGCGGTTGCAACATGCTGACCTATCTCTGCGCTGGCCCCGCCCATATCGATGTCGTCGACCTCAATCCGCACCATATCGCGCTGAACCGGCTGAAGCTCGCCGCATTCCGACACCTGCCAAGCCACAAGGATATCATGCGTTTTCTCGCCGCGACCGATACGCGGTCGAATGTGCAGGCCTTCGACCTTTTCCTCGCCCCGAAGCTCGACGCGGCGACCCGCGCCTACTGGAACGGCCGGGCGCTCGACGGACGCCGTCGCATCGGCGTCTTCGGCCGCAACATCTATCGCACCGGCCTGCTCGGTCGCTTCATTGCCGCCAGCCACCTGCTTGCCCGTCTCCACGGCATCAACCCAGAGGAATTTGTCCAGGCACGCTCGATGCGCGAACAACGGCAGTTCTTTGACGACAAACTCGCGCCGCTGTTCGACCGTCCGGTCATCCGCTGGATCACCAGCCGCAAGAGCTCGCTGTTCGGCCTCGGCATCCCGCCGCAGCAGTTCGATGAGCTCGCAAGTCTCAGCGCGGAAAAGTCGCTTGCCGCGGTGCTGCGCCACCGTCTTGAAAAGCTCACCTGCCATTTCCCGCTTCGCGAGAACTATTTCGCCTGGCAGGCTTTCGCGCGACGCTATCCGCTGCCACACGAGGGCGAACTGCCCGCCTATCTGCAGGCCGAGAACCACGAAGCGATCCGCGACCATGCGGACCGCGTCGAGGTCCACCACGCAAGCTTCACCGAGTTGCTTGCCCGCAAGGCGGCTTCGTCCGTCGATCGTTACGTCCTGCTCGACGCACAGGACTGGATGACCGATCGGCAGTTGAACGATCTTTGGACGGAGATCACGCGCACCGCCGACAGCGGCGCCATGGTGATTTTCCGCACGGCCGCGGAAGCGAGCATTCTCCCGGGCCGCGTGTCCGCGGCACTGCTCGACCAGTGGCACTACGATGTCGAGACGTCCATCAAACTCGGCGCCGAGGACCGTTCGGCCATCTACGGCGGCTTCCACGTCTATCGGAAGAAAGCATGAGCGCCGCCCAACCCTTGGAAAACAACCACGCCCGCCTGATGGACCAGATGTACCGCTACCAGCGCTACATCTATGACTTTACACGGAAATATTACCTCTTCGGACGCGACACGCTGATCCGGGAGCTTAATCCGCCACGCGGAGCCTCGGTGCTCGAAGTCGGCTGCGGCACCGGCCGCAACCTCGCCATGATCGGCGAACTCTATCCAGGCACGCGCCTGTTCGGTCTCGACATTTCCGCTGAGATGCTCGCGACCGCGACGGCAAAGCTTCGGCGTCACGGCTTGTCGAATGTGACCTTGCGCGTCGCCGATGCGACGAACTTCACGCCCGCCGCCTTTGGCCAAGCGGGCTTCGACGGCATCGTCATCTCCTATGCGCTGTCGATGATTCCCGAATGGGAGAAGTCGCTCGATGCGGCGATCGCCGCGCTCAATCCGGGCGGTTCCCTTCACATTGCCGACTTCGGCCAGCAGGAAGGATGGCCCGGCGGCTTCCGACGCCTGCTCCAGGCGTGGCTGAGACGCTTTCACGTGACGCCGCGCGAGACGCTTTTCGAGGTCATGCGCGAGAAGGCGAAGAGAAACGGAGCGATGCTCGAATTGAAGTCGATAGGCCGGGGATATGCCTGGCTTGCCATCTATCGCCGCCCGGATCGGAACGGCGCCTGACAGCATTCTGAGCGGCGCCGGCGGGCGCCCGCTCTGGCCAGCGAGCCTCCTGCCTGGTTGCCTCTGCCGCAATTCCCGCTTGAGCTAACCCAATTTTTACGATGATATGGTGAAAATGGGGCACGCCTCCGAGGGGAAAATCATCATCATGGAAGCCACCGCGTGAGGCAGGATCGTCGATTGTCTCGAAACGGGAACCCCATGCGCCGGCTTCTCCTGGCTTTGCTGCCTGTTGCAACCCTTCTTTCCGCCTGCACCTCAACCGACTACGACCTGGTACAGACCGCTTCGATATCACCGCGATTCCACGATACGGACCCGCAGGATTTCGGCGGCCGCACGCCGCATCGTCACAACATCCACGGCATTGATGTTTCCAAGTGGAACGGCGACATCGACTGGGCGCGGGTCAAGAATTCAGGCGTATCCTTCGCCTTCATCAAGGCGACCGAGGGCAAGGACAGGATCGACACGCGTTTCAATGAATACTGGCAGCAGGCGCGCGCCGCCGGAATTCCCTATGCGCCCTACCATTTCTATTACTTCTGCTCGACCGCCGACGCCCAGGCCGACTGGTTCATCGCCAATGTGCCGAAGAGCGCCGTCTATCTGCCGCCGGTTCTCGATGTCGAATGGAACGGCGAGTCGAAGACCTGCCGCTATCGCCCCTCGCCAGTGACCGTGCGCGCCGAGATGAAGCGCTTCATGGACCGGCTTGAGGCGCATTACGGCAAGCGGCCGATCATCTACACCTCCGTCGACTTCCATCGCGATAATCTCGTCGACCAATTCAAGGACTATCACTTCTGGGTCCGCTCCACCGCCAAGCACCCGGGCGACGTCTATGTCGAGCGCCGCTGGGCCTTCTGGCAATACACCAGCACCGGTGTCATCCCCGGCATCCAGGGAAGCACGGACATCAACGCTTTCGCCGGGTCCGCGAAAAACTGGCAGAAGTGGGTCGCAGCAGTTTCCCGTGGCAGATAGACGGGATTTGTCGGCCAGATTGCTCGCACAAACCCCGCGTTTCTTCATTCGGTCATAATGGTCTGAGAGAGCTCGGCAGACTTCTTACAGCGCCGGCGTCTCTCAGACGCATAAGGTCGCTGGGGGCATTTCGAATGGTTGCCTGTTTCTCAAATCGGTGCGGGTCTGAGAAAACAGGCGTGGGACAGATTGCACGCTCGCCGGCCCACCGGGCGGCGCGGCGACGGAAAGGAATTATGATGACTGGCACAGCCCGCAAAGCTCTTCTCACCCTCGGACTGCTGGCGCTGACCGGCACCTCGACACTGGCGCAAACCCAACCACAAACGACATCACCTGTGGCCTGCGGTGGTGACCTCGCCGCGTTCCTCGAGGGGATCAAGGGCGAAGCCGTTGCCAAGGGTATTCCGGCCGATGTCGCCGACCGCGCGCTCGCGGGCGCCGCGGTCGACAAGAAGGTACTGAGCCGCGACCGCGCCCAGGGCGTGTTCAAGCAGACGTTCACCGAGTTTTCCAAGCGCACCGTCAGCAAAGCCCGGCTCGATATCGGCGCGCAGAAGATGAGGGAATATGCCGACGTCTTCGCCCGGGCGGAAAACGAATTCGGCGTGCCGGCTCCGGTCATCACTGCCTTCTGGGCGATGGAGACGGATTTCGGTGCGGTCCAGGGCGATTTCAACACACGCAATGCGCTGGTGACGCTGGCACATGATTGCCGCCGCCCGGAAATGTTCCGGCCGCAGCTCCTTGCTGCGATTGAAATGGTGCAGCACGGCGACCTCGACCCGGCAACGACCACCGGCGCCTGGGCCGGCGAGATCGGCCAGGTGCAGATGCTGCCCGAAGACATCATCGCCTATGGCGTCGACGGCGACGGCGATGGCCACGTCAATCTGAAGAAGAGCTCGCCGGATGCCATTCTCACGGCGGCAAAGTTCATCCAGAGTCTCGGCTTCAAGGCCGGCCAGCCCTGGATCCAGGAGGTCAGCGTCCCGGAAAACCTGCCCTGGGAGAAGACCGGGCTGCAATCCGGCATGACGGCGGGAGACTGGTTCGCGCTTGGCGTCGCGCCGCGTGACGGTAACACCGCCAACAGCGCGCTCGAAGCGTCGCTTGTGCTGCCGCAGGGTCGCAAGGGCGTCGCCTTCCTGACCTATCCGAATTTCAAGATCTATCTCGAGTGGAACCAGTCGTTCATCTACACGACCTCTGCCGCCTATTTCGCCACCCGTCTCGCCGGCGCACCGCCCTATCAGAGCGGCAATCCGGAGCCGGGCCTCGGCGATGTCGAGATGAAGGCGCTGCAAACGCGCCTCCAGGCCCTCGGCCACGATGTCGGCAAGATCGATGGCATTCTCGGTTCCGGCACGCGCACCGCGCTGCAGAAGGAACAGTTGAAGCTCGGACTTCCCGCCGATGGCTGGGCAACGCCGGAACTCTTGAACGCGCTCTGACCACAGAAGGCCGCTCGCCATAGGACAACCGTAACGGGCATAAAAAACATTCGAACCGAGCAAGAAGCGGGTGGCAACGCCCGCTTCTCCGTATTAGGTCTTGCGCATTACTTGCAGATTGGCACAGGCACGACCATGGGTTCACCCGCAAATCCGATCAACACACAGATGACGATGCGCAATTGGGCGCTCCTGACCCTGCTCGGTCTTATCTGGGGTGGCTCCTTCTTCTTCGCGCGGGTCGCCGTTGCCCATGTGCCGCCCTTCACGCTGGTTCTCCTGCGCCTCGGTCTCGCGGCGCTTGCTCTCCACATCTACATCCGCGGCCGCTACGGCATCTATCCGGCGCTCAAGGAACGCTGGCCCGAATTCCTGTTGATGGGTTTGATCAACAACGCCATTCCGCACGCCTTCATCTTCCTCGGCCAGACCCATATCGGCGCAGGGCTCGCCGCAATCCTGAACGCGACAACCCCGATCTGGACCGTGTTGATCGCCAACATGGCTACGGAGGACGAGAAACTGAGCGCCGCCAAGATCAGCGGCTGTCTGCTGGGCTTGGCGGGCACCATCGTGCTCATCGGGCCGAGCGCGCTTGCGGGCCTCGTCGGCAACTCCACAACGATCCCGCTTTGGGCACTTGTGCTGCCGGTGCTGGCCGCCGTCAGCTACGGTCTGGCGGCGACCTACGGCAAGCGCTTCCGCAGTCTGGCGCCGCCCGTGACGGCAGCGGGACAATTGACGACATCGACACTGATGATGTTGCCGATCGCGGCCCTTGCCGATACGCCATGGATGCTACCCGCGCCGCCAATGACCGCCGTGCTCGCGATCCTTGGTCTCGCCCTTGTCTCCACCTCTTACGGTTACATTCTTTACTTCCGCATCCTGGCGGAGGCTGGGGCGACCAACGCGTCGCTCGTCACTTTGCTCGTGCCGCCGGCCGCCATCTTGCTTGGCTATCTCTTTCTCGGCGAGACGCTGCAGGCGGCGGATGTCGCCGGCATGGCGCTCATCGCAGCTGGCCTGGCAGTCCTCGACGGACGCATCCTGAAGCTCCGATATTCGACTTGAAACCGAATCGAAATGGCTTCGGGGAGGCTCACGGAGCGTTACAAACGGTTACATTAACCAGCGCGAAGCAATTGTGAAAAAAATGTGGCAACGGCGAATATCCAACAATTTCTGCCGCTTACACCTTTGAACAAGGCTTCTTGACGTCCCGTCTTTCGCAGCGCAGCACAAGTTTCGCTTTCACGCGCCGTTTTTTCGCCCTATGTTTTACCGGTCAACGCAGGGAGGATCATCTTATGGGACTTACACATTCGTTGAATGTCCTCATGATCAGTGCAGCGTTCGCATTCGTGGCCGTCATGCTTTTTGTCTAAGCAGGGGCCGCTGAAAAGTCCAAACCGAGACAAGGACTTTAATTTCCGGATAAGCCATTTGCAGCAAGATTTGTAGGCAGGCCACTCAGAGAGTACCCGGTCAACAGGCTGCGATAATAACCAAAGCCCATGAACGTCGATCCGTTCATGGGCTTTATCTTTGCTCGAAACCTAAAGCGCGTCGCGTCCAATCGGACTCATGCGACGCGCTTTAGGTCCTTGTTTTTATGCATGTCGTTGTCCCAAAACCGCTGCACACTTTTGGGCGAGATGCATTAGCGTTTGTCCGGAAGCGCCTACGCGCTCGCGACCGCCCTTATCGGAAGCTCGGCAGCGGCCTCCTGCGCCGGAACCCGCGCGTAGCCGACAAGGTCGCAAACGGCGGTGACAAGCGGCGAGCGGTTCATCGTGTAGAGATGGAAATCGCGCACGCCTCGCCGGGCGAGATCGACTATCTGCTCCGCCGCTATATGGGTCGCTTCCTTGAACCGCTCCGAAGGCTGGTCTTCGAGATGGGCGAGCCGCGAATGGATCACCTCGGGAACGCGCGCGCCGCACAATCCGGCGAACTTCTGCACCTGAGCGAGATTGTTGATCGGCAGGATCCCCGGCACGATCGGAACCTGGACGCCGGCCCTTCGCACCCGCTCCAGATAGCGCTCGAAATCGTCGTTGTCGAAGAAGAACTGGGTGATCGCCCGCGTCGCGCCGTTGTCGACCTTGCGCTTCAGCATGTCGATATCGGCATCGACATCCGGGCTCTCCGGGTGCTTTTCCGGATACGCCGAAACCGAGATTTCGAAGTCGCCACGGGCGCGCAGGGCCTTCACGAGGGCAGCGGCGTTTTCATAACCGCCCGGAAACGGCTGATAGGCGCTGCCGATGCCGCCCTGCGGGTCGCCCCGAAGCGCCACGAAATGCCGGACGCCAAAGGCCAGGAATTCCTCGATCACCGCGTCAACTTCGGCCTTCGGGGCGCCGACGCAGGTCAGATGCGCCGCAGTGTTCCCGATGCCCATTTCCCCGATCATGCGCTTGACCGTCGTCAGCGAGCGGGCCTTCGTCGAGCCGCCGGCACCATAGGTCACGGTGACGAAAGTGGGGCCGAAAACGGAGAGGTCAGCCGCCGTCTGGAAGAGCTGCGCTTCCATCTCGTCAGTCTTCGGAGGAAAATACTCGAATGAAAGCCTGAGATTGCCGCGCTCGGCCGGATAAAGCGTCCGTGTCGCCATTCCTAAACTCCCCCTGCCTGAACGCGCTGACGCGGCATATCGGCGATGTGATCGGCGACACGCTGATCGCGTGCCAGCCAGATCGTCACTGTCAGTTTGCCCTCGTCCGCGCCTTCCGGCGCGAGGTCGGTAGTTTTCTCCAGCGCAAGGCCTGCCTTCTGCAGCCAATCGGCCATCGCCTGATGGGAGAAGCCGAGGCGTGCATGGGCATGCTCGTCGCGCAGATATTCGAGCCCGTGCGGTGCGAAATCGATAATGACCAGGCGACCGCCGGGTGCGAGCATGCGCGCGGCCTCGGCAATCGCCGCTTCCGGTTCCTCCAGGAAATGCAGCACCTGATGGATGGTCACGAGATCGAAAGCCTGCCCGTCGAGCGGCAGGTTGAAAATATCGCCGTGGCGAATGGAGGCTTTCGTGATCCCGGCCTTGTCGAGGTTGGAGCGCGCCACAGCAAGCATGTCGCGGCTGGCGTCGACGCCGATGCCGCGCCGATAGATGCCCTCAAAAAGTTGCAGGATACGACCGGTGCCCGTGCCGAGATCGAGCAGGCTTTCAACCGGCTCCTCGCCGACCATCGACTTCAGCGTGGCCTCGACATCGCCCTCGCTGACATGAAGGCGTCTCAGTTCATCCCATTCGGCGGCATTGCGGCTGAAATAGGCCTGCGCCTTCTCGGCACGCTGCCGTTTCAAGACGGCGAGCCGCGTCGCATCCTTGGCCAGGATAGCGTCTTCGGCTGCGGCCGCCGCGAGCAACTCGCGCACCAACGCGACGCGTCCCCCCTCCTGCCGCAGGCGGAAATAGGCCCAGGCTCCTTCCTGGTAGCGATCAATGAGCGCCACTTCGGCAAGCAACTTCAGATGCCGGGAGATACGCGGCTGCGATTGTCCGAGAATTTCAGTAAGATCGGTCACGGTGAGGTCGCCCGCGGAAAGCAGCGCGAGAAGACGCATCCGCGTCGGCTCACCCGCCGCCTTCAGCACATCGACCAGCGCGTCCAACCCAAGCGTTCCTCGACCCACCATCGTCTCCTCATCAACACATAAAGATATGTTTATGTGATTTGGGAGCCGTGCGCAAGCGAATTTGCGCGCAAAGACAATCGAATGACGCGGCGAAGACAGGATCAGGAGACGGGCGGCCCCTGCGAACCGCCCGTCCAAACACATCCCTGCTGCATGATCCCTTAAATCGGAATCGTGTTAAGGACAAAATCATGCGCCAATTCAAAGTGATACAGCTCCGCGCATCCATTTGGACGCGCGGAGCTGTGGAACTTGTGAGACACTATGACCTTGGACGCTTCGCCCCCAAAGCCGCCGCTGACTAGCGCGTCAGGCGCTTGTAGGTCACGCGCTTCGGATTGACCGAATCCGGGCCGAGGCGGCGGATCTTGTCCTTTTCGTAATCCTCGAAGTTGCCTTCGAACCACTCGACATGGCTGTCGCCCTCAAACGCAAGGATATGGGTCGCCAGGCGGTCGAGGAACATGCGGTCGTGGCTGATGATGACCGCGCAGCCGGCGAAGTTTTCGAGCGCGTCCTCGAGTGCTGCCAGCGTTTCGGTATCGAGGTCGTTGGTCGGTTCGTCGAGCAGGACCACGTTGCCGCCGGACTTCAGCATCTTCGCGAGATGCACGCGGTTGCGCTGGCCGCCCGAAAGCGTGCCGACCTTCTGCTGCTGGTCGCCGCCCTTGAAGTTGAAGGATGAGCAATAGGCGCGCGAGTTGACCTCGTGCTTGCCGAGCTTGATGATGTCGTTGCCGCCGGAGATCTCCTCCCAGACGGTCTTATTGGGGTCGAGCGCGTCGCGGCTCTGGTCGACATAGGCAAGCTGCACACTGTCGCCGATCCGGAACGAACCGTCGTTCGGCTGTTCCTGGCCGGTGATCATGCGGAAAAGCGTCGTCTTACCGGCGCCGTTCGGACCGATGACGCCGACGATGCCGCCGGGCGGCAGCTTGAAGCTCAGGCCTTCGATCAGTAGCTGGTCGTCATAGCCCTTGGAAATGTTGTCGGCCTCGATGACCACCTGGCCCAAGCGCTCGCCGACGGGAATGATGATCTGGGCGTCGCCGGGACGCCGGTCGGCGGCTGCCTTGACCAGTTCGTCATAGGCGCGAACACGCGCCTTGGACTTCGCCTGTCGGGCTTTCGGGCTCGAGGCGATCCACTCCTGCTCGCGGCTGATGGCCTTCTGGCGGGCAGCCTCCTCGCGTCCTTCCTGCGCCATGCGCTTGGCCTTAGCCTGCAGATAGGCAGAATAATTGCCCTCGTAGGGAATGCCACGGCCGCGGTCGAGCTCGAGGATCCAGCCGGTGACGTTATCGAGGAAGTAGCGGTCGTGGGTGACCATCAGCACGGCACCCGGATATTCACGCAGGTGCTTTTCGAGCCAGGCGATCGTCTCCGCGTCGAGATGGTTCGTCGGTTCGTCGAGGAGCAGGAGATCCGGCTGCGACAGCAGCAGCTTGCAGAGCGCGACGCGGCGTTTCTCACCGCCCGAGAGATTGTTGACGTCTGCGTCGCCGGGCGGGCAGCGCAGCGCATCCATCGCCATTTCCACCTGGCTGTCGAGATCCCAGAGGTTCTGGCTATCGATGATGTCCTGGAGCTTTGCGCCCTCTTCCGCCGTCTCGTCGGAATAGTTCATCATGAGTTCGTTGTAGCGGTCGAGGATCGCCTTCTTGGCGGCGACGCCCTCCATGACGTTCCCGAGCACAGTCTTTGCGGGATCGAGCTGCGGCTCCTGCGGCAGAAAGCCGACGGTTGCGCCTTCGGCGAGCCAGGCCTCGCCGGTGTACTCGTGGTCGAGGCCGGCCATGATCCGGAGAACGGTCGACTTACCGGCGCCGTTGGGGCCGAGAATACCGATCTTCGCGTCCGGGTAGAACGAAAGATGGATGTTCTCCAGGACCTTCTTGTTGCCATAGGCCTTGTTGAGCCCGGCCATGTGATAGATGAACTGACGTGCCATAAGGGAATGCTCCGCATCGGAAGGGAAATTGCCCGCTATGTAGGCGAATTATGGTGGCGGGGCAATCCGCCAAAGGCCTGCCCACGCCAATCCCTTCCGGCAAGCAACCGCCGGGGATCAACTGCGCCCGGCGGCGTCCGCGATCCCTTTGGCGCATTTGAACTCGGTCGTCCCGGCCGCCTGGATCAGGCTCTCAAGACCGGCCTTGCCCGACAGGTCGCCGGCAAGTCCGATGGTGAGACCGGTGATGACGCTGCGGCCGTTGACCGTCTGGCAGCGCATGCGGACCCGGTCGCCAGCTCCTGCCCCGAAGCTCTGGTTAAAGGCCTGCTTGATCTCTTTTTCGTCAATCTCTGAACCGAGTTTGTCGGCAAAGAGAGACTGAACGGCCGAATTGTTCAATTCATCGAGCAGACGCAGCTGCAGCTTGAAATAATCTTCCGCCTTTGCCGTCTGGCACGTGCCGCTCTGGAGCCATTGGTGGCGATCGAGGCCGGACTTGACACCCGGCATGGCGACAAGCAGCCGCGCAGCGGTCTCGTCGGCCATCGCAAGCTCCGGCAATTCCAGCCAGTCGCCCTTCCGATCGCGCGCCTTGAGCTCCGCCTCGACGCCGCAATAGCTTTTCTTCAGCGGCCAGAGGCCGTGAAGCGAAAAGTGCGTCGCATCAAAGCGGTCTGCCGTCTGATCCGCGCATTCGCTGCGGTTCGGCCGCGTTTCGCAAAATCCCGGTTGCCAGCTGACCGCCAGCACATATTGCGTCTTGCCCGAGCTTGCTGCGCCTGTCGCTTCGTCCGTCGGCACTTCCTCGGCTGCGGCAAAGGACGACAGTCCCAGCCCCAGAACGAGCGTCGCAACTCTCGCAAGATTCGTTTTCACCCTCGCCCGCATTTCAAATAGCCTCCAACAGGAAAACAAAACGAGAACGAATATCGACGAAAGCGCGAAAATTGCAACCCCTAATCATTATTTCTGGTTTCGTTGTGACCTCATGCGCAACAAGCAACAAGCAGCGATTGCCTTTGCGGCGCAAATCGATTTGATATCGGACCGGAGTTTATTTTCCGCTGGGGAGTGCTTCCGGTTCGCACAACGGACGCTCCGTTGGCGACCCGCACGCGAGAGTCTGACGATTGTTCCGGGGGCATGGCATGTTCGGGCAGGTGAGTACGCATCAAAGCCCGACGGGTGCTGCACTCGGCTGGCGGCATTTCGCCGCCTCGACAGAGCCGCGGGCGATCCTCATCATCAGCCATGGGCTTGCTGAGCATTCCGGCCGCTATGCGCGCTTCGCCGAGGCGATGGCGAAACACGGCTTTCATGTCTATGCGCATGACCATCGCGGCCATGGCGAGAGCCGGGCGCCGGATGCACCGCTAGCAACCTTCGCACACCGCGACGGCGCGGCGAAGGTCATAGCGGACGTGAGGGCGATGCGCGACATGGCGGTCGCCAGCCACCCCGGCCTGCCTGTGGTTCTCTTCGGTCATTCGATGGGCGGTCTCATCGCGCTCAACGCCGCCGAAACTGATCCCGGGCTTTACGACGCGCTTGCGGTCTGGAATTCCAATTTCCGCCCCGGCATTGCCGGCCGGGGCGGCCAGGCGATACTGGCGATCGAGAGGATGCTCAAAGGTTCGGACGTGCCGAGCCCGCTGCTGACGCAACTCACCTTCGGCGCCTGGAGCAAGGCGATCGTCGATCGGAAGACCGATTTCGACTGGCTGTCGCGCGACGAAAGCGAAGTCGCCAAATACGTGGCCGATCCGCTCTGCGGTTTCGATGCGACGGTATCGCTTTGGATCGACGTGTTCAAATTCGCTTTCGCCGGCGCCCGCACGGACCGGCTGGCGCAGTTGCCCGCCAATCTGCCCGTCCATCTCGTCGGCGGCAGCGCCGATCCTTCGACATTCAACGGCGCCGCCATCCGTTGGCTCGGCGAACGAATGAAGGCACGCGGTATGACCGACGTGACCGTTACCATCCATGATGGCATGCGCCATGAAACGCTCAACGAGATCGGCCGGGAGAAGGCAACCGAAGACTTCGCCGCCTGGTGCCTGAAGGCGGTCCACAGGAAGCGCTGACGAGACGGAAGATCATGACCGACCTCCCCCTGCCCAGAATCGCCACCGGTCACGACCGCGTTTCCTATGGCCTGACGCTGATGGTCATCGCCGTTCTGATCTCGCCGCTGATCGACATTTTTGCCAAGCTTGCGATCGCGACGGTTCCGTCGGCCGAGATCACTGCCGTTCGCTTCCTGCTGCAGGTCGTCTTCATCCTGCCGGTCGTGCTTATCCGCCGCACCCTCTTCGACCTCACCTGGCGCAAGAGCGCGCTTCATGCGCTGCGCGGCGGCCTGCTGGTGCTGACCATGCTCTCCTTCATCACCACGCTGAAGGTGATGGAGGTGGCTGATGCGATCGCAATCTTCTTCGTCGAGCCGATCATCCTCACCATTCTCGGCAGCATCTTCCTGAAGGAAGCGATCGGATGGCGGCGCTACACCGCTTGCGCTGTCGGCTTCTTCGGTGCGCTGCTCGTCATTCAGCCGAGCATGCAGGAGGTGGGATTGATCGCGCTTCTGCCGATCGTCTCCGCCTTCGCGCTCGCCGTCTTCCTGCTCGTCACGCGCATGGTTGCGCAGAACGAAGATCCCTGGTCGATGCAGTTCCACGCGGGAATCTGGGGCGGCCTCTTCTGCCTCGTCCTGCTCTCGTTCGGCGAAGGCAGCGGCTCGAGCGTGTTCGATCCCGTCTGGCCGGAGGGCAACGCCTGGCTCCATCTGCTCGGCGTCGGCGTCAGCGCGACGATCTCGGGCGTGCTTGGTGTCTATGCCTATCGCGCCGCGCCGGCCTCGGTGCTCGCGCCGCTGCAATATCTCGAAATCGTCTCGGCGACGATCTTCGGCTGGTTGGTCTTCGGCGATCTCCCGGACGCGCTGAAGTGGCTGGGCATCACCATCATCATCGGCTCGGGTCTCTATATTATCTGGCGCGAGCGCAAGGTCGAGAAGACGGCAAGCATCGCACCGGTCTCGCCGGCGATCTGAGCGCCGGCATACAGATAAGAATGAAAGAGCATTGGGAGGAGTTCGGATGAAAACGGGTGGTCAGCTGGTTGTCGAGGCGCTGGTCGCAAATGGCGTCAGGCGCATCTCGTGCGTGCCGGGAGAGAGCTATCTGGCAGTCCTGGACGCACTCCACGACACCGACGTCGACGTCATCGTCTGCCGCCAAGAAGGCGGCGCGGCGATGATGGCGGATTGTTGGGGGCGGCTCACGGGTGAGCCCGGCGTCTGCATGGTGACCCGCGGACCCGGCGCCACCAACGCATCCGCCGGCCTTCATGTCGCCAAGCAGGATTCGATCCCGATGATCCTCTTCATCGGCCAGGTGCAGCGCGACGCGCGTGAGCGCGAGGCCTTCCAGGAGATTGAGTATCGCCGCGCCTTTACCGAGGTCGCGAAATGGGTGGGAGAAATCGACGATCCGGCGCGCATCCCCGAATTCGTCACCCGCGCCTTTGCCGTGGCGACCTCTGGGCGGCCCGGTCCGGTGGTGCTGACACTTCCTGAGGACATGCTGACAGAGAGCACCGAAGCACCTGCCGCGCGCGCGTACCAGCCGGTCGAGAGCCATCCGGGCCGGAGCCAGATCGCCCGACTCCAGGAACTGCTTGCCGCGGCGAAGCGGCCGATCGCTATCCTTGGCGGTACGCGCTGGTCTGCCGAAAGCGTGGCCACATTCCAGCGTTTCGCGGAGCGCTGGAGGCTGCCGGTCGGCTGCTCCTTCCGCCGCCAGATGCTCTTCGACCACCTCGATCCGGTCTACGCCGGCGATGTCGGCATCGGCATCAACCCCGCGCTGGCGAAGGAAATCAAGGAAGCCGATCTCGTGCTGCTCGTCGGCGGCCGCTTTTCCGAGATGCCCTCCTCCAGCTACACGCTGGTCGACGTCCCCTACCCCAGGCAAACGCTGGTCCATGTCCACCCGGATCCCGCGGAACTCGGCCGCGTCTACCGCCCCGACCTGGCAATCGCCGCGAGCCCACGCGATTTCGTGGCGGCACTCGACGACATCCGGCCTGCGCGCGAACCCGCGTGGTCCGCTCGCACCGCCTCGATGCACGAAGCCTATCTCAAATGGTCGACGCCGCCCAAGACAGGCCCTGGCGACGTGCAAATGGGGCCGATCATGAACTGGATCGAGGCGAATACCGCGCCGGACACGATCTTCACCAACGGCGCCGGCAACTACGCCACCTGGCTGCATCGCTTCCACCGCTTCCGCCGCTACGGAACCCAGGCCGCCCCTGCTTCAGGCTCGATGGGCTACGGCCTCCCGGCGGCAGTCGCGGCCAAGCAACTCCACCCAGAGCGCGAAGTCGTCTGCTTTGCCGGCGACGGCTGCTTCCTCATGCATGGGCAGGAGTTCGCGACCGCCATCCGCTATCAGCTGCCGATCATCGTGCTCGTCATCAACAACGGCATCTACGGCACGATCCGCATGCATCAGGAGCGCGAATATCCTGGCCGCGTCAGCGCCACGGACCTCACGAACCCGGATTTTGCAGCTCTTGCGCGCGCCTATGGCGGCCACGGCGAAACCGTGGTGCGGACCGAAGAATTCGCCGACGCATTCCTCAGAGCCCGCGCCAGCGGCAAGCCCGCAATCATCGAGATCAAGCTCGACCCGGAAGCGATCACGCCCACGCGAACGCTCACCGAAATTCGCAACGGTTGAGGAGAGACAGGAGCCGAACCTCGGTGCCAGCCTTACACTTTCATGTGAGGCACGCTTCTTTACCCCGTCTGCCCTACCGGGCATCTCCCCCACAAGGGGGGAGATTGGCATGCCTCGATGCTTCCGCCCGTTAGCAAAGGTCGCAGAATGGGGCGAAGTGGAGCAGTTGAACCGCCACTGCATGTTGCCGCAACTCAAAGTGCTACAGCGTCCTTGGTGCGTCTGATAAGACGCGCGGCGCTGTAGGTGCGGCATTCGCAATAAAGCCAACGAAGCCGATAGATGAGGCAGGGAGTCCGCGTCGTGCCAATCTCGCCCCTTGTGGGGGAGATGCCCGGTAGGGCAGAGGGGATGCCGTAGCGGTTCGCTCTGTTGGAAGCAGACCGATCCCGTCAGCCGCGGATGTGCTGCGTCTGCTGATAGACTGCGGTGGAGCGGGCGCCGGAACGGCAATAACCGAGCATCGGGCGCTGGAACTCGTCCAATGCATCGACCATACGGGTCACCGCATCGGCGGTCACGCCCATCGGACCCACGGGGATATGCGTGATTTCCAGGCCCAGCTCAGCGGCGCGCGCGGCGATCGCATCGAAGGTCGGCTGATCGGGGGTCTCGAAATCCGGGCGGTGGCAAACGATGGACTTGAACCCGAGCGCCTTGATCTCGTCGAGGTCCTCGACCGTGATCTGGCCGGAGACTGAGTATTCATCGTTGATCTGGCGAATGTCCATGATGATGCTTCCTCTGAACGGCGTTGCCCTGATTTAGGCCGGGCGTCAGGCGGCGTCAATCACAAGAGCGGTGTGGGGAAGGTGCCGGGGTTTTTCCGCACACGGCTCGCTCTGGCTATTGCGATCGATCAAGACACCGCGAAGGCGAGCGCATAGTCACGCGACTGGCCGGGCTCGATGACGCCGAGTTCGCCCGATGCTGCCAATTCCACCCGCTTTGCCAGGCGATGCGACGCCGGTTCGATGCTGATGACATCGGCTCCGCCGCGCTGGCAGCGCCACATCTGCAGGAACGGCAAGGTGTCCACGCGAAACCGAACGGCAAGCCGCCGACCGCCAAGCCCTAGCAACGGCGTCAGCGAAACCTCCGACCAGCCGTCCTCGTGATGCGCCGGAATACAGAAATGAGCGCTCTCGCCCTCGCCGAACTGCCAGCCGGGCGATCCGCCTTCGATCGAAGGACTGACAATATGCGTTTCGGGGGCGAGCAGCCGACCGCCGATATTCATGTGGTACATCATCATCGGCGCGAAGGCCGAGTCGCCGATGTTCGTTACGCGATCCTCAAGCACCACACTTTGCCCGTTTTCACTCACATACCACCGACGCTCGACGGCCGCCTTGCCGCCACAGGCAAGATCCACCTCGGTCAGAGCCTCGCAACGAGTGCCGTCGGCGGACATCTCCGCCCGGGTGACGGGCGTGCCTGCAAGCGAACCGTGCAGAGGGTAGCGCCTCCCGTCGTCGCGGCCTTCGACAGGTTCGGGATGGCGGATGTGATCTGGACCGCAGGTAAAGAGAAAGCCGGCGAGCGCATGATCGATCCGTGGGTCGCCATCGGACGGAATGGCCGAACCCGGAGAAAGGTCCGTACCATCGACAACGAAGGCGGCAATATCGAGCGCCGACGAGCGGTCGAACAGGAGGTGGCTCGGGACGCCGTCACGCGTGACGCTCAAGGTCGTTTCCATAGGTTGCTCCGGCTGGCACACGCGAATCGCGCAGGTGCAAATGCATGATAAAGCAAAGCAAAATGCCCCGAGCATGATAATTTGCGACTGAACAATCCGGCTTCGCGAGCGTTACCGACATGGACGGAGGAGGAGTACGGTGCGAGTATTGTTTCGAGGCCCTCGTCGCTCATTCTCCCCAGTTGAAACAGACGCCGGACCGATCTACTACGGTTAACCGATCGGTCAGGATGAATTTTAACCAACCGTTCACGATGGATTCACTTTTTTCACATTAACGTCCAAATCGGCATGTACCGCCCGGATCAATCATCATGAAAACAGGTTTTATCGTGACGACTGCGACCCGCACCGGCCTCTCGCTTCTTGCCGCAGCCGGCCTTTTGGCCGTGGAGCTTACACCTGCTTTCGCGCAGGAAGGTTATTATCGCGACGGCGGCGACGTGATCCTGGTTACGCCGAATGGTGAAATTCTCGACTATATGCCGGGACAAGACGAGGTCCGCGCGATGCGTGACGGCCGTGGCCGCACTGTTCTCGTCGATCCGTGGGGCAATGTTGTCGCGACAGTGATGCCGTCGGACGGCTACGGCAGAGCCCGCCGCCGTCAAAGCGAGGTCGACGTCTATTCGAATGACGGCTATGGCTACCGCGACGACGGCTACCGAGACCGCGGCTACGGCTATTCCGAGCCCGGTGAGTTTACCGGCACCGTCCCGGACTACCGCGAGCCGGCCCCGGTTGAGCGCGAGGAACTGCGGGACAACCTTCCGGGCCTGATCGATGGCAGCGAGCAGGCGGCCTACGATCCGCAATATGACGAGCCATTTAGGCAGCCGATGCCGCCGGCGATCACGGTGAAGGGCAAATCCCGTGCGGAAATCGCCGCACTACAGGTGTTTCTCGACCGCGAGGGTTTCTCCCCGGGCGTGATCGACGGCAAGATGGGTTCGAACGTTACCAAGGCCATCGAAGCCTGGCAGCAGGCGACCGGCGAGACGCTCGATCCGAACAACACCGAAGACATTCTCGAGCGATTGCGCTTCAACGGCGGGCTGCCGATCACCACTTACACGATCACCGCTGCCGACGCGGCCGGGCCCTATGTGGCGGCGATCCCGGAAGACTACGCCCATAAGGCGATGCTGCCGCATCTTTCCTTCACGTCCACCGTCGAGATGCTCGGCGAGAAATTCCACATGGACGAGAACTACTTGCGCGAACTCAATCCCGGCGTTGATTTTTCCATTCCGGGTACGATCATCAAAGTTATCAACCCAGGCCCGAACAAGGCGGGCAAGGTTGCGCGGATCGTGGCCGACAAGTATCGCAAACAGGTGCTCGCCTACGATGAGGCCGACAAGCTCATCGCCGCCTATCCTTCTACGATCGGCTCGTCGGACACGCCCTCCCCGTCCGGCATCGTTTCGGTCGAGCGAATCGCCTTCGATCCGGGCTACACCTACAATCCGAAGATCAACTTCCAGCAGGGCGCGAACGACAAGATTCTGACCCTGCAGCCCGGACCGAACGGTCCCGTCGGCACCGTCTGGATCGCACTGTCGAAGCCGACCTACGGCATTCACGGCACCCCGGACCCGTCGAAGATCGGCAAGACCCAGAGCCACGGCTGCATTCGCCTGACCAACTGGGACGCGACCGAACTCGGTAAGATGGTGAGCAAGGGTGTGACGGTCGAGTTCGTCGATTGATCCTTTAGCGTGCCCGGCGAAGGGCACGCTCTCTCCCCCATGATCCCTCCCGGAACCGGCTCCCAAATGCGCGTGCACCGGCGACCCCTGATCGCATTTGCGGGCGACCACCCGGCATTGCACGTCTTCATGACCTCATGAAACAATGTCATGAAAATCTTTGTGACAATGGTTCTATCACTGACGAAAAGTTTTCCATCACGATCAATCGGTGCAGCATGAGATGGCGTTTGCGGCCTTCTTATCCCGCATCGAAGGCAAAGGAATGTCCGCAATGGCAACGGAGCGTGCTCTCCCCAACCTCTGGCATGCGACGGCACCGGCCGCGCCTGAAACCGGTCCGCTCACAGGCGAGCTCGCCACCGACGTAGCCATCATCGGCGGCGGCTTTACTGGCCTCTCCACCGCGCTGCACCTTGCGGAAAAGGGCGTGAAGGCGACCGTGGTCGAAGCGCGCATGATCGGCTTCGGCGGCTCAGGGCGCAATGTCGGTCTCGTCAATGCCGGCATGTGGGTGAAGCCGGACGACCTCGTGGCAACGCTCGGCGCCGACGCAGGGAACCGCTTGTTGAAGGAGCTCGGCGACGGTCCGTCGCTGGTCTACGATCTCGTCGCGAAACACGGCATGCAATGCGAAGCCGTGCGAAACGGCACGCTCCACATGGCTGTCGGCGCCGAGGGCCTCAAGGACATTAAGGATCGCGAGGTGCAGTGGAAGAAACGGGGCGCATCGGTCGAACTGCTCTCGGCCGACAGGACGCATACGCTCTCCGGCGCCGAGGGCTTTGTCGGTGCCCTGCTCGACCGCCGCGCCGGAACGATCCAGCCGCTCGCCTACGCAAGAGGGCTGGCACGCGCAGCACTCGCCGCCGGCGCCACAATCTTCACCGACACGCCTCTCCTTGCCGCCGAGCGCCAGGGCGATCTGTGGAAGCTGAAGGCCGGCCAGGGCAGCATTACCGCCCGCCATGTCATTCTGGCGACCAACGCCTATGGCGAGCTCGTTCCCGACGCACCGTGGAAGGCGCATACCCGGGAACTGACGATCCTCCCCTATTTCCAGTTTGCCACCAATCCGCTTCCCGAAAAGATCGCAGCGCGAATCCTCCCGGAGCGTCAGGGCACCTGGGATACCGGGCTCGTGATGACCTCCTTCCGCATGGACCAGCAGAACCGGATGATCTTCGGCTCGATCGGCCGGCTTGACGCCATGGCCGAGGGCACGCATCGCGCCTTCGCGGCCCGCTCTCTCCGCAAGCTCTTCCCCTATATCGACGATTTTCGTTTCGAGTACTGGTGGGACGGCAGTATCGGCATGACGACCAATAACCTGCCCGCCATGCACGTGCTCGCGCCGAATGTCATCTCCGTGAGCGGCTACAATGGCCGCGGCATTGCGCCCGGAACCGTCTTCGGGCGCGCGCTCGCCCATCACGTCACGGGCGATGCATCCGCAGTTCCGCTCGCTGAAACGCCGATCACGCCGGATCCGTGGCGGAACGTAAAATCGGCCTTCTATCACGCCGGCGCGCAGGCAAAGCACTTCGTCGACCGGCGCTTCTGAGCCATTCTTCCCGCGCCTCACCGAGCACAATGAACCTCTAAGCTCTCGTCGTCCTGTGCTCAGGGATGACGAGCGTGTGAGGCTGTGCTCCGCCCAGCAACCTAAGCCGCCGCTAGGTAGCCCGGTGCACCACTGGCACTGCCGGATGTCCTGAATGCGCGGAGACGTCGTGCAATCTGCTCGGCTTCTGCCGTCAGCGCCTGGCTCGAGGCGTTCGCCTGCTCCACCATCGCCGCGTTCTGCTGGGTGATTTGGTCCATCTGGCTGATGGCACTGTTGACCTCCTGCAGGCCGGTCGCCTGCTCGGCTGTGCTCGCGCGGATCGCACCGAAGACCGAGCTTACCTCCACCACCTGCGCCACGATCTGCTGCAGCGATTGGGCCACCTTGTTGACCGAGTTGACGCCGTCCTCGACCTGCTCGCGCGATTTCGCGATCAGCGACTGGATATCCTTGGCCGCCTCGGCACAGCGCTGAGCGAGCGCGCGCACCTCGGAGGCGACGACCGCAAAGCCCCTGCCCGCCTCGCCGGCGCGCGCCGCCTCGATGCCGGCATTGAGCGCCAGCAGATTGGTCTGGAAGGCGATCTCGTCGATCACATCGACGATGCGGGCGATGCTCGCCGAGGACGCCTGGATTTCCTGCATGACGCCGATGGCGTAGCTGACGACTTCGCCGCCCTGCTCGGCATTGGCGCGTGCGGCAATGACAGTCGAATTGGCCTGGTCGGCGCCCTCGGCCGTCTGACGCACCGTACGCGTCACCTGTTCAACCGCGGCCGCAGTTTCGTCGAGATTGGACGCCTGACGCTCGGTGCGTTTTGCGAGATCGTCGGCAGCATCGGCGATTTCCTTCGCGTTCAGGTGAATCTGGCTGGCGCCGGCACCGATCCCGCCGATGACCCGAGCCAGCTCGCTAATGGCGTGATTGAAGTTTTCGCGAAGCTCGCAGTAAGCCTCCGGCAGGTCGGACGTTATGCGCGCAGTCAGATCGCCATCGGAAATCTGTTTCAATGCCGCGCCGAACGTGTGGCTGACGAGCTCCCGCTCGCCGGCAAGCACCTCCTCCTGCACGGCGCGCTGCTTCGTCACGTCGGAGGCGTCCATATAGACCGAGATGGAGAGGTCCATGTCGAGGAAGACGCCCTTGATCAGGCTCGCCAGCATCGCGCCCATCTCTTCCGCGGAGCTCGTCTGGCGGGAGAAGACCCCTCCCTTCGGCCAATGCGCCTTCACGACCGCGCCGATCAAGTGCTCCGCAATCAGCGCGTAGCCGCCGATATACCAGCGCGGCTCAAGGCCGATCCTGGCGTGAACCTGGCCGATGGTGCGAACCTTGGCACCATATTCGGCGTTGAAATTTGCGTCGACGATATTGCTCCAGTGGCCGAGCTGCGCGTTCTTGGCACGGTTGATGTGACCGTCGGACGAGAAGAAGGCGTTGGTCTCCGGCGTCTGTTTCGCTTTTGCATAGAACCGGTCGAGCGCAGGTCCGAGCTCCTTCTGCAGGATCGGCTTCAGCGCCCTTAGATTTGTCTTGGCGGCTTCATCGAGTGCCATGAAATTGAGACGGCCGGCGATGTCCTGACCGGCGGTGGAGGGTTCCGTCTTCATCCGTGAACTTCCCTGCGTAGAGCTCGACTGGGTCATGGAAGGTCGGAACCGCGGATGCTGCGCAGTGCATCGGGAACCCATCGCCGCGTTCATGGCGGCCGCGCCAATAAGACATTGAGGCGTATTCACTTTCCATCGGCAGGGTTAAAAGAGCATGGTAAAGGAAGCCTTACGCGTCACAGCCATTCGATGCAGCGACGACAAAAGATTCAACCGGAACTGACGAACGTCAATTCCGGTCCGCAGAAAGGTGATGATCGCGTTGGCCGCGACGTGACTACGCGGCGCGCCGTTGCGCCCAGGACGGCACGCGCGAAGCCCAGGAGCGTTGCGGGCGAGCGGGCAAAAGCGCCTGGACCTCCTGCGCAAGCGCAAGTGCATTCTCGCGCGCCTTATCGAGATTGCTGACACGGCCCGCATCCATCGTCTGCAGCGTTCCGCCGCATTCGAAAATCTCGCGATAGGCGACGCGTTCGACGATCGGCGTCTCGAGCATCGCAACGCCACGCGAGGCAAGCAGCGCCTTGATCGTCTGGAGGGCACGCGTGGTCACCAGCGAGTTGACGCGCGTAAGCACCACGGAATGCTTGATGCGCACCGTCGCCTTTTGTTCGATATGGCAGATCAGCTCCAGGATCTGGACGGCGCCCTGCGCGTCCATCGCGCACCCCTGGACCGGGATCAGCACCTGATCGGACAGGCCGAGCGCCAGCGCGACGATCGCATCCTTCGCACCGGCGAGATCGATCACGATGAAGTCGACTTCGTCTTTCAGTTCGCGGATATGACAGGGCAGCGAAGCTGGCGTGATGTGCGAGATTACTTCGAGATTGGCGACATGGCCGGAAACTTCCGACCAGCGCGTGATCCAGCGCTGTGGATCCGCGTCGAGCACCACCACCCTGTTGCCCTGTCTCGCCAGTTCCGTCGACAGGATCAATGCCGCCGTCGTCTTGCCGGCGCCGCCTTTTGCGTTGGCAAATGTGATGACCGCCATCTTCCACCTCATTCCGTCATTGTTTCGAGGCCCCGGCCGAAGCATCGGCGGCGCCCTTACAAAGCCTTTCAGAACATGGTTAACGAAATGGAAATTTTGGCGGGAAAAGATTAACCGCCGACCTGGCAACTGATCGCAAAGAAACAAAAAAGCCCGGAGAACCAAGCTCTCCGGGCTTCGGAAAAATTAACCCGATCCCGGATCAGATGCTTTCTCTGAACAGTTTTTTCGCCGCGTCGAGGGTCAGTTCCACCGGGTTGCCGCCGGCCGTCGGATCGACGATCGCCATTTCCGCCATTTCATCGATGCGATCGGTGCCGACGCCGAGCGCGGAAAGCTTGTCAGGCACGCCGAGTTCCTCGCGCACCTTCAACACGTAGTCGTAAAAACCGTCGAAACCGCCGGCGATGCCGAGATAAGCAGCAGCGCGCGCGATCTTGTCTTCGATCGCCGGCCGGTTGAAGCGCAGCACCGGCGGCATCACGACAGCATTGGTCATGCCGTGGTGGGTGTTGTAGATCGCACCGACCGGATGGGAGAGCGAATGGATCGCCCCGAGTCCCTTCTGGAATGCAACCGCACCCATCGCCGCGGCGCTCATCATGTTCGCGCGTGCTTCGATATCTGTGCCGTCCTTGTAGGCGCGCGGCAGGTATTCCTTGACGAGCCGCATGCCTTCCAGCGCAATGCCCGCCGACATCGGATGGTAGAAGGGCGAGGAATAGGCCTCCAGGCAATGGGCGAAGGCATCCATACCGGTACCGGCGGTGATGACTTTGGGCATGCCCACAGTCAGTTCCGGATCGCAGATCGTTACCCCCGGCAGGAACTTCGGGTGGAAGATCACCTTCTTCACATGGCTCGCCGAATTGGTGATGACGCTGGCGCGCCCCACCTCCGAGCCGGTGCCGGCTGTCGTCGGAACGGCCACGATCGGAGCGATGCCTTCCACGCTCGCGCGCGTCCACCAGTCGCCGATGTCCTCGAAATCCCAGACCGGCCGCATCTGGCCGACCATGAAGGCGACGCATTTGCCGAGATCGAGACCTGAACCGCCGCCGAAGGCGACGACACCGTCATGGCCGCCGTCCTTGAACGCCTTCACGCCGGCTTCCAGGTTCCTGTCGTTCGGGTTCGGGTCAACGTCGGCGAAGATGGCGCGGCCAAGGCCGCCGGCCTCAAGGATATCGAGCGCGTTTTGGGTGATTGCCATCGGCGCAAGGCCACGGTCGGTCACGAGCAGCGGCTTTTTCATGCCGAGAGCCTTGCAATGGTCGGCAAGCTCCTTGATCCGGCCAGCGCCAAACTTGACGGCGGTCGGATAGCTCCAGTTGGCGGTGATAGTCATGCGGTCACTTTCTTCAGGTGATAGGATTTCGGGCGGGTGAGATTGTGGAAGCCGAGGATCGAAAGCGAACCGCCGCGGCCCGTTTCCTTGACGCCAGTCCAGCAGAGCGCCGGGTCGAGATAGTCGGCGCGGTTCATGAAGACGGTGCCGGTTTCAAGGTCGCGGCCGATGCGCGACGCGCGGTCGGCATCGTTCGTCCAGAGTGAAACGGTCAGGCCATACTGGCAATCGTTCATCAGCTCGATCGCCTCGGCGTCGTCCTTCACCTTCATGATGCCGACCGCCGGCCCGAAGGTTTCCTCGCGCATGAATTCCATCGAATGATCGACATCGACGAGGATCTGCGGCGCGAGATAGGCGCCGCCGTCATCCTGCGGGAAGAGCTTCGGATCGATCAGTGCCCTGGCGCCCTTCGAAACGGCATCGGCAATCTGGTTGCGCACGGTTGCGGCAAAGCGCTTGTTGGCCATGGGCCCTAGCGTCGTGTCCGGATCGAGGGGATTGCCGAGCTTGTAATTGGAAACCCAGGCAACCGATTTTTCGACAAAGGCATCGTAGAGCGATTCGTGCACGTAGATGCGCTCGATGCCGCAGCAGCACTGGCCGGAATTGTAGGTCGCGCCGTCCATCAGCGTGTCGACAGCGGCGTCGAGATCGGCATCCTCCATCACGTAGCCGGGGTCCTTGCCGCCGAGCTCGAGGCCAAGGCCGGTGAAGGTACCGGCTGCGGCACGTTCGATCGAGCGCCCGCCTTCGACCGAGCCGGTGAAGTTGATGAAGTCGAAGCTCTTGGCGGCGATCAGCGCCGCCGTCGTGTCGTGATCGAGGAAAAGGTTCTGGAACACGTCCGCCGGAACGCCCGCCTCGATGAAGGCGCGCACCATGCGCTCGCCGACGAGAATCGTCTGGCTCGCGTGCTTGATGATGACCGTGTTGCCGGCCATCAGCGCCGGGGCGACCGTATTGATCGCGGTCATGTAAGGGTAGTTCCAGGGCGCGATGACGAAGACGACGCCATGTGGCTCGCGCTCGATGCGCCGCTCGAAGCGTTCGCTCTCTTCGACAATGATCGGCTTCAGCGCATCGGCGGCGATCGAGGCGACGTAGTTCGAGCGCTCGTTGAAGCCCCTGAACTCGCCGCCGTAGCGCACCGGACGGCCCATCTGCCAGGCAAGCTCGGGCACGACCTCGTCGACCATCTCGTTCAGCCGCGCGACGCCCGCAAGCACGAGCTTGACGCGCTCCTCGACCGGACGCTTCGCCCAGCTTTTCTGCGCCAGACGCGCGTGGGCCACGGCCTGCCTGGCGAGTTCCAGCGGCATCGCGGGGCGCTCGGCATAGACCTCGCCGTTCACCGGGGAAATGCATTTGATCATCGTCATGATCGTCTTCCTGTTTCTGCGTTAATTAAAACTTCCCCCGCC
>NZ_SRXN01000035.1 GCF_004827385.1 Ensifer sp. MPMI2T | reverse complement strand
CCCCGCCACGAACCACCGAAATCGCCTGATCTCCGGCTGTCGCGTCCGCGACCGGGCCGGGCGAGCGAACGCGCGCATTTTCGTGCCAAAGCGGTCCTCAAGTCGAGAACACATAGCCACGGCCGCCGCGCGTTCCGTCATCCACGATGATTGGAAGGATCGAAGGTGAATATGGAATCGAACCGCCTCATGTCGCGCCGGGATCTGCTCCGGGTCGGCGGGGGCCTTCTGCTGGCTGCCGCGCTGCCACCCGTTGCGGCGCGGGCCGCAACGCCCGAGGCCTACCGGGTCGTTGCCGCCCCCGCCCGCGCGAGACTTGCTGGTCCCGGTCGGCCCGAGACCGAGGTCTGGGCCTATAACGGGAAAGTGCCCGGCCCGTTCGTCCGGCTTCGCCAGGGCGAGCCCGCTCGCCTTCTCGTCGAAAACCGCCTCGACGAGGAAACGACGGTCCATTGGCACGGCATAAGGCTCCCCAATACCATGGACGGCGTGCCGGGGCTGACGCAGCCGCCGATCAGGCCGGGCGAGAGCTTTGTCTACGAATTCACGCCCCCTGACGCCGGGACCTTCTGGTATCATCCGCATGCCAACAGCCTGGAACAGATCGGCCGGGGCCTCGCCGGAGCGCTGATCGTCGAGGAACGCGAGCCTCCGACCGTGGACCGTGACCTTCTCTGGGTCGTTTCCGACTGGCGATTGACCGATGGGGAGCGGATTGCCGCGCGCTTCGGCAACAGCATGGAGGCGGCGATGTCCGGCCGTGTCGGCAACACCGTTACGCTCAACGGCCGCGTTTCCGGGGCGGAGCCGTTCCGCGCCGGCGAACGCGTCCGCCTGCGTCTCGTCAACACCTCGCTCGCAAGAATCATGGCCCTGCGCTTCGAGGGACACCGGCCGGTGATCGTGGCGATCGACGGCCAGCCCTCGGATCCGCACGAGCCCGAGCATGGCCGCATCCTTCTCGGCCCGGCCATGCGCGTCGATCTCATCCTCGACATGCAGGGCGAGCCCGGAAAACGCTACGACGTCGTCGACGATTTCTATGACGGCCTCTCCTATCGCCTGACGCAGCTTGCCTACGACAAAGAACCGCCGATCCGCGCGCAGCCTCTCGACGCGCCCGTCGAACTGCCCCGCAATCCCCTGCCCGAGCCGGACCTCGCCTCGGCCGAGCGCCACAGTCTGACGCTTCAGGGCGGCATGATGAGCATGAGCGGGATGATGGGCGGTGGCATGATGGGCGGCGGGATGGGGCACGGCGGCGTCTGGGCGATCAACGGCCTGTCGATGACCGGCGACGGCCATGCCGGCATGGAGCCGGCGCTGACGTTGAAGCGCGGACGCAGCGTCATCCTGACCCTCCGCAACGACACCGCCTGGTGGCACCCGATGCATTTCCACGGCCACAGCCTGCGGGTGCTGACCCGCAACGGCGTCGCCGTCCCGCATCGCCAATGGCAGGACACCGTGCTGATGGCCCCGAGGGACGTCTTCGAAGTCGCCTTCGTCGCCGACAATCCGGGCGACTGGATGCTGCATTGCCATGTCATCGACCACCAGACGGCCGGGATGATGACCCTGCTGCGCGTCGCCTGAATCAAACGGAACGTACTCAAATAACCCAAGGAGAATCGAAATGAACCGCATGATCCGCCTCACGAGCCTCGCCGCTCTCATCGCCTTCGCCACGCCGGCGCTCGCCCAGTCGCAGGAGGCAACCCTCTACAAGAACCCGCAATGCGGTTGCTGCGAGGGCTATGCCGCCTATCTGCGCGACAACGGCTTCAAGGTCGATGTGAAGCCGACCAACGACCTGGCCGAGATCAGCCACAAGGCCGGCGTCCCGGAAGACATGCAGGGCTGCCACACCACCTTCATCGACGGCTATGTCATCGACGGCCACGTGCCGATCAACGTCGTGCGCAAGCTCCTCAAGGAAAAGCCCCCGATCGCCGGCATCACGCTGCCTGGCATGCCGATGGGCTCGCCCGGCATGACCGGCACCAAGACCGAGAAGTTCGTGATCTACACCGTGCCGAAGGATGGCAAGGCACCGGAGGTCTACGCGACCGAATGACCATGACCTGAATTGCAACGGACGCCACAGGCGGAATGGCGACCGGCGTCGCCTTCCGCCACCCCTGCGAGCCCGAACTGCATAAATTGAAGGAAGGTCTACCGCGATGAAGACTGTCGTTCTTGAATCCGTGCTGACCTGCCCCCATTGCGGTTTCGCCAGGCGGGAGACTATGCCGACCGATGCCTGCCAGTTCTATTACGAGTGCACTAACTGCAAGACACTGCTGCGCCCTCGCCCTGGAGACTGCTGCGTGTTCTGTTCATACGGTTCGGTCAGGTGTCCGCCGCTACAGCAGCAGCTTCGATGCTGCGAATAGGCTCAGTCCTTGCCGTTCCGGCAAATTGCGCCGGCTGAGCCTCATGACGACTACACCGCGAACCGAAGAAGCCGCTTGGTTCCATAGAGCATCCAACCAAGGCAGTGGCCGAGAAAGTAGATCGTCAGGACCATGTAGGTGATCAACACCACGGTGACCGTCGTGCCGGCATCAAGCCTGTCGAAGGGCGATACCTGATGAAGCAGATCGGCCCACCAACCAAGCTTCGGGCTCCATTCGCAGGCAACCTCGTCACAGGGCAATAGAACAAATGGCAGCGTCATTGCCGACCAGGCGAGGAAAATAAGGCCGGCGCTTTTCCAGTTGTAGCTGCGACTGCGAAGCAGCCTGTGCACCTGCCGTCCCTTGGCAATAATCATGGCAATACCGGCCAGTATATAAATTGATATCGACATCCCAGCGCCCAAGCCTACCTTTGAAACAGCCAATATTAGCGGAGAGATGTTGCCGCGAGGTTCAATCGATAAGTAAATAAGTTATGACAAAGCTTGTTCGTCTACTGCATGTTTCCTTAAATCGTAACAGATTTAAGGAGAAAAACATGCAGCAATTCAAAGTGCTACAGCATCCTTTGTGCGTCTGAAAAGACGCACGGCGCTGTAGGCCCGAGACCGGCACGGATGTGCCCGGCAAGGATTCACGGCCGGTGTCCCGTCATTTCGGCCGGGCGCTGCCTTCGTACATGTAAGTCATAGGCTTCGGCCCGCGCATATAGCCGGTCTCGACCCGGTCGACCCGAAAGCCGCCCTCCTCGATCAGCGACCGGATCGGACGATTGAGATTGCAGCCGCCGCTGATGCGCCGCCAGATCGGGTTGAGACAATCCTGGCACCAGCGCACGCCGCGGTCGGGCGAAAGCCCATGCTCGACGAAGAGCAGCCTGCCCCCGGACTTGAGCACACGGCGCATCTCCGAAAGTGCCTCGGCCGCCTCGGGAATGGTGCAAAGGGTCCAGGTGGTCACCACCGTATCGACGCTCTCGTCATCGAGCGGGATCGCCTCGGCGGAGGCTTCGATGAAGTTGACCGGGATTGCGGAATGCGGCACGCGACGTGCCATGGCCACCAGACCGGGCGAAGGCTCGAGCGCCAGAATTTCCCGGACCGCCGGGCGGTAGTGCGGCAGGTTGAGGCCGGATCCGCAGCCGATCTCAAGCACGCGCCCCTCCGCCGCGCCGATCACCCGCTCGCGATAGGGAAGCAAGCGCTCGTTGCGCATGGACAGATCGCAGAGTTTCGGCAGGACGACGTCGCGGTATATGCCCATCACTTCCTCCCACAGGCCAGTCGTCTCGAGAAAAGTGCAACGATCGCTATATCCGTGGCACAGGATTGCATTTTGTTGCAGAGGCGGGAAATTTGCAAAGCGGGTGTTGGTACCCCCCTCTGCCCGGCAGGGCAGAGGGGGGTGCTGCGGCGTTCCTTGTGCTTTCGTTGAAGCACGGAGCTACCGCTTCGTTACCGAACCCGATCCAACCTCGCGTGAATTGCCTCCATCTGCTCGATTTCCCTGCGCTGTCCTTCAGAGATATTTCGGCAGAGGTTGATCAGTTCCTCGTCTGTCAGGCGAGCCTCGCGACACATAAGGATTGCGCCGGAATGGTGCGGGATCATCGAGCCTATGAACTGCCTGTCGCCGATCAGGGTCTGCGTGCGCGTCCCGGCGAAGGCGGCGACGAAGAGCGCGATCAGGCCGATATAGAGGACCAGGTTCAGCCACCTGTTCCTGTACATCCCTCCCATGGTTGCAAGCATGATGATTCCCATCGGAGCCACCATCGTCAGCGCCATATAGAGCATATTAAGGTTGTTCCGGAAATCCGCCCAGCCGTCGATCATGGAAAACATCACGACGTACATGACGACCAGGCTGAGCCCCATGTTGACGGCAAACATGAGGTAGTGCCCGATCGTGCTCCGGTTCTCTATAGGATGATCATGCGATCCCATGGCGCTCCTCCGCCGACCTTCCCGGCAGGCATGTCGAGCGGGCTTGCCGGGCTTTCAGGTTGAACCCGAAACCGACGGCATGATCGTTCGTTCCATCACGAAGACCGGTCATTGAAATCAGGGGCGTATCAAAGGAAGCACAAGGCTTCCTTCCTTCCGATCGGATCAGGCGCGAGCAAGCAGGGCGAAAGTTCGGAAAGTGAGTGCCGCCTCGGCTACTGCATGTCGCCTTTAATCGTAGCCGATTAAAGGACAAGAACATGCAGTAATTCAAAGTGCTACAGCGTCCTTTGCGCGTCTGAAAAGACGCGCGGCGCTGTAGAGATTTCACCCCCACAACACCGGCGCCGCGCGCCACTCGGACGCACGACGCTCATCACCCGCATGTGGGCGACTTCACCCTGCCCTTGGCTCAGCCGGCTGCCATATGCTGACTTGGCGCGTCTCGGGCATCAGGAACACGGCGAGCACGAAGCATATGGCGGGAACGACGATCGGATAGATCAGCGCATAGCCGATGCTACCGGTGGCCGCGAAAGCTGCGGAGGTGACGAAGGGCACCAGTCCGCCGCCCCAGCCATTGCCGATGTGATAGGGCACCGATACCGACGTGTAGCGGATCCTGCCGGGGAAATATTCCGCCAGGAACGCCCCGACCGGCCCATAGACCATCCCGACATAGCAGACGAGGATGAAGATGATGAAGATCGCGGTCGGATAGTTGATGTTGTCGGGCTGCGTCACTGTTCCGAGCCACAGATACAGCGGGTAGTAGGTGACCGCGGCGAGCAACATGCCTCCGAGGATCACCGGCTTGCGGCCGATGATGTCGGAGAGCCACCCGAAGAGAATCAGGCTCGGCGTTGCAAGGAGCAGCGCGGCGCCGACGATGTAGGACGAGCTCAGCGCGTCCACCTTGGAAACCTGCTGCAGGAAGTACAGCGCCCAGAACTGCCCGCTGTACCAGACCACCCCCTGCCCGATCAGCACGATGGTGGCGATCCCGACATATTTGATGTTGGAACTGAGGAAGGCTTCCCTCCAGGGATTCCGGGTCATCTGCCCCTTGGCCTTGATCTCCTCGAAAATCGGCGTCTCCTGGAGCTGGAGCCTGATATAGATGGCGATGGCGACCAGCAGGAACGACAGCAGGAACGGCACGCGCCAAGCCCATGCCTCGAAGACTTCATTGCCGAAATAGGTGCGCGTGGCGATGACCACCGCCAGCGACACGACGATCCCAAGCGTCGGGGAGGTTTGCAGCCAGCCGGTGTAGTAGCCGCGCCGTTCGTCGGGCACATGCTCGGCCACATAGGTGATGGCGCCGCCATACTCGCCGCCGAGGCAAAGGCCTTGAATCATTCTGAGGCCGAAGAGCAGGAACGCGGCGGTGAGGCCGATCGCCTCGTAGGTCGGGATCAGGCCGATCGCGCCGGTGCCGAGGCCCATGCCGCTCAAAGTCATCAGGAACGTGTATTTGCGGCCAACCCTGTCACCCATCCAGCCGAAGAGAAACGCCCCCAGCGGACGGATCAGGAAGCCTGCGGTAAACAGCGCAATCGTGCTCAACAGCGCTGCGACCGGGTTCGATGGCTCGAAGAACTTGACCGACAGCACCGCGGCCAGGCTGCCGAAAATATAGAAGTCATACCACTCGATAATGTTTCCGACCGACGCGGCGACAATCACGCGGCGGAAATCCGTCGGGACCTGTATAGCCATGTTTCTTCCTCCCGTTTCAACACATGGCCCCCAAATTTTTGCAGCACTCTAACACGAAAATAGCTGATCAAAAACCGCCTATTCTCCAGCGAACGGGATACCGGAAGTAACGAGATCGTCATTGCAGGATTTTACTTCATCGATAACTACAGCGCCGCGCGTCTTTTCAGACACGCAAAGGACGCTGTAGCACTTTGAATTGCTGCATGTTCTTGTCCTTTAATCGGCTACGATTAAAGGCGACATGGCACTGTTGCTTCGCGGCGCCCGTGCCGCGAACAAGGCCGCCACAAACATCAGCACCGCCGCCGCCAGCGGCAGGATGAAGAAGCCGCTTCCGGCATAGGCCGCGCCGAAGCCGATCGTACCGGCAAAGAGGGCGAGATAGGTGACGCCGCTGTTGAGCCCCATGATGGCGCCGCGCCTTGCGGGATCGAGCGCGGTCAGCCGCATGATGAGCACGTTGAGCCCGAAGTGGTTGGCGAGCCCCCAGAGAAATACCACCGCCAGGATCGCAACATAGGAGCCGCTCGCCGCTGCCATCGCAACGTAGACGCCGGCGACGGCGAGGAAAATGAGCGGCAGCAACCTGCCCGCACCGAAGCGATCGATCAGCCGGTCGAGAAAGGCCGCGCCGCCGAAGCCGAAGCCATAGGAGACCGCAACGAGGCCGTTGGCGCTGACAGGCAGGCCGAGTGCAGCATGGAGGTGGTCGCCAATATAGGCGTAGACGCCATAGAAGGCTGCCATGAACGCCGCGCAGGCGGAAAGAAGCGGCGCGACGCCGCGAACGCCGAGCGCCGCGATCGGCGAGGTCGCCCTGCCCCCGCCGACCTGCCCGCCCCGGGAGTCCTCTGTAACCGCTGCGAACCGGACGGCGACGCAGGCGAGAAGGGTAGCGGTGGCGACGACGATATAAACCGTCCGCCACCCGGCGAAATCGGCGATGGCAGCCGAAAGCGGCACGCCGGCCACCATGCTGAGCGTCCAGCCGGTCAGCACCAGGCCGATCGTCTCGCTCTCGCGCCCGGTCGGCGCGATGATCGAGGCCAGTGTATAGATGGAGGGAAGCGCGATGCCCGCGGCGATGCCGACGATGAGCTGGAAAGCGACCAGCAGCGGCAGCGCCGGCGCGGCCGCGCTGCCGCCAAGCCCGGCGGCAAGGAGCATCAGCGCCGCCGCCAGCATGCGGCGCGGGCCATGGCGGTCGATAAGGCGGCCAAGGAAAATGGCGCTCGCCGCCGTGCCGAGACCGAAGGCGCCCGAGGCCGTCATCACGGCGGGAACGTCCGCGCCGAGGCGCAGCGCTACCTCCGGCGCGATCGGGCCGAGCGCCAGCGAGTTGGAGCCGATGACGCCAATGCATGTGGTCAGCACAAAGGCGAAGGGCGGGATGCGCACCCTCTCCGCGGATAGGTCTGGAATGGATTGATTGATGTTCGTCATTACCGCATATTCGCAGAACCACATTCGGCAACAAGAGGAGTTTTCGGAATGGATCAAAATACAGATGAGGTTCGGCGGAAACGCCCCTCCGACCGTGAACTCGACGCGATGGACCGAAAACTGTTAGGCGTTCTGGTCGAGGACGCCACCATGAGCTACGCCGAACTCGGCGAGCGCGTCGGCCTTTCGCCGCCGGCCGCGCACGAGCGCGTGAAGCGCCTCAGGCGCTCGGGCGCGATCCGCCGCGTGGCGGCGCTGATCGATCCCGAGGCGGTAGGCAAGACGCTGCTCGCCTTCGTCCATGTCGATACGACCGGCTGGGGCAAGTCGCCGGCGCTGCTTGCGATCGAGCAGCATCCCGAAGTCGAGGAGATCCACTCGGTCGCAGGCGACACCTGCATGCTGCTCAAGGTTCGCACCGAAAGCACCCATGCCCTCGAGGGGCTGCTGGCGCGCCTCTACGACACGCCCGGCGTCAAGGCGACGCGCAGCTATGTCGTGCTTTCGACCTATCTGGAGCGGCCAGTGCAGCCGGGCACGACGAGCGAATGGCCGACCTTGGTCAAGGGCCACGAATAAGCCGGCTGGAGCATCCGCGTTGGGATGCCGGAACCCGCCTCGCCGGGCGGGACGCAGGCGGAGACCGTGCACCTAATCTTCGGAGAGTTCTTCGGCCGTGGCCACGATAGGTACATTTCCCAATGACTTATCGGCGTATTTGAAGGCCAGTATGCTGATGACCGAGAGGACTATAACTATCAAAATCAAACGCATTGCGTGCTTACCGGGTTCGTTCTTGAAAATGGTCTAACAACACCCGCGGGACGCTTGTTGTTCCCTGGGTATCAGGTTGACCGATCACCTATCGCATCTGCCGATACAGAGCATCCCCCTGCCGCGCCGCTCCGTAACTCCCCGCCGACGTCCAGACGGCCCGGCAGGTCGACATCACCGGAAATCAAAGTATCCTTGGCGCCGTCCATTACAGCGCCCCGCGCCTTTTGAGACGCGCAACGGTCGCTGTCCATGCAGTAGGGAGCGAGCGCATGCCCGACAAGACGTCCATTAACTCAACGAAGATCGCAGAGAAAGCCGCCAAACCCCGAAAGTCAGTCGCCCGCAAGCTCGCGAATGCCCCGTCGAAGGACCAATCGGCGGCGGGCGCTGAGCCGACCCTGCTCTCGGGCGGCAATCCCCAGATCGCCAAGGGTTACGGCGACGCGCCCGTGCAAGCCTATATCGCGGCGATGCCAGGCTGGAAGAGCGACGTCGGGCGTCGCCTCGACGCGCTCATCATGCGCACCGTCCCCGACGTGCAGAAGGCGGTCAAGTGGAACTCGCCGCTCTACGGAATGGACGGCCAGACCTGGTTCCTCGGCATTCATTGCTTCACGAAGTACATCAAGCTGGCCTTCTTCCGCGGCGCATCGCTCGATCCTCCTCCTCCCGTCGCGTCCAAGATGGAACACGCGCGCTATTTCCACATCCACGAGAACGACCAGCTCGACGAGGCCCAGCTCGCCGCCTGGATCAAGCAGGCGAGCGAAATACCCGGCGAACGAATGTAAGCGGGGAACGGCAGCGGTCATGACAACAGCCGAACTCTCCGACCTCTATCGAGGCTACATTGAGTGCCTGAATGACCAGGATTGGCCGAACCTCATGAGGTTCGTGCATGACGACGTTCATTACAACGGCGAGCGTATCGGGCTGTCAGGCTATCGCCAGATGCTCGAAGGCGATTTCGACGCAATTCCCGATCTCCATTTCGACATCGAGCTGCTGATTGCCGAGCCGCCCCGCATCGCGAGCCGCCTACGTTTCGACTGCACCCCGAGAGGCATGCTGTTCGGCCTCCCCGTCAACGGGCGGAAAGTCCGGTTCACCGAGAATGTCTTTTACGAGTTTGTGGACGGACGGATCCACAGGGTCTGGTCGATCATCGACAAGGCTGCGATTGAGTCTCAGCTGGAATAATTCCACAAACAAGCGACAGCACCCATCAAGAAAGGCGACCCGATGGACGGAAAAGCAGAAGACAATCCCTCTCGGCTGATCGATGCCAGAATCGACGAGCTAGGGGATTGGCGGGGCGAAACCCTCGCCCAAATCCGGGCGCTCATTAAGGAGGCGGACCAGGAAGTCGTCGAGGAGTGGAAGTGGCGAGGCGTTCCGGTGTGGTCGCATGCCGGAATCATCTGCACCGGCGAGACCTACAAGCAGGTCGTGAAGCTGACCTTCGCCAAGGGCGCTTCGCTGGAGGACCCCGCCAGCCTCTTCAACTCCAGCCTCGAAGGCAACACCCGGCGTGCCATCGACATCCGCGAGGGCGAAAAGATCGATGAAGAGGCGCTGAAGGCGCTCATCCGTGCCGCGGTGGCGCTGAACACGTCGGCCAAAGCTGCCCGCGCCCGGAAGAAACCGAAGAGCGTTTGAGGAGCGTCGTTAATCTCTTGGGAGCGCGTCGTGGGAGCGCGCTAGATCACGACGAGATCTGTGTGGCCGAAACCCTTGGTGTAGTCGAGTACGGAGATGATTGTCGGCGTCACACGGAATATGCGAACCTGCTCCGCAGTCGGCATCGGCCCTGGCAGCGAGACCTGCTCCGGATACTTCAGCGGCAGCATCCGCAAGACTTTTTCCGCTTCGCTCCGGTCAACGACCGCCTGTGCACGCGCCGCCATGGAAAGGCCGGTGATTTCCATCACCTGCGGCGTGTCATGATCGATGGTCAAGGACACACGGTCGTCTCGCGCCAGGTTGGCCGCCTTTTGGCTATCCAAACCGCAGAGGAAGTAGAGGGTAAGCCCTTCATTCACATAACCGACGGTCGTTGCTTGCGGCCAACCGTCCGGCCTCAGCGTTGCAATGGTCATGATCCGATGCTGATCCAACAGCGCCAGTATCTTCGTTCTGAGCTCTTCGTTCATCACTCGTCTCCGGGATTTGCAGACGGTGACAATCATAGGAACGGTGGTTCGCGCGGCATTGACCGACGTCAACCGCGATGTCCGGCAATCGCGATTGGGCGTCCGACCGCGTCAGCAACGCTCTCGTCGACGCAGGTCACGCGAACCGGGCCGCGCTTCTCGCGCGCGCCTTTGCGGCCTCTTCCTCGCGGTTGCGCGGCGGTTGCGATGTTTCCAGGGCATCGATGAGTTCGCGGGCGCATTGCGCGATCGAACTCACCGCTTGATCGAATGCCGCTTCATTCCGCTTCGACGGTCTGGTCGTTCCGCTCAGCTTGCGCACGAACTGCAGCGCCGCATCGCGGATTTCCGCGTCCGTCGCCGGCGGATCGAAATTGAACAAGGGTCTTATGTTTCTGCACATGATTTGCTCCCGGTCATCCTCGCTTCCTTACGGCCTTCATCCTGGTTTCCATCCAGCATAAAGGCAGAATACGTCATAACAGTCGCAGCATTTGCCCCAAAAAGCATCGCCAGCGATCTTAGGGGCGTTTTCCGCAGATCAGGTCGAGCGCCGCGTCGCTGAGCTTGTCGAGCGCGTCTCGCGGCTCGCCGGCACGCGCGCGAACGGCAAGCGAATGCATGATGGCCGAGGCCACGGATGCGAGCCCTGTAGCGTCGGCTTCCGGATCAAGCTCGCCGTCGGCAATTGCCTTGCGAATTCGCTCCTCCAACACGGCATTGAAAGCGCCAAGGCTCTCCTGCAGCACGCGGCGGACGGCCGGCCGATGCACGGCTTCGACGGAAGCGGTTCCGATAAGCATGCACCCGCGTGCAGCATCTGCCGACGCCATGTAGACATCAGTCGCTTTTCGCAAGACGTCTGCCAGTTCCGTCCTGAGCAGCCGCTTTCCGCTCAGGATTTCTCTCATGGCATCCACACTGGCGTCGCGGTAACGGGTAAGCGCCGCGATATATAGAGCCTCCTTGTCGCCGAATGCTCCGGCGAGGCTCGGACGCGTCATCTGTGTTGCCGCGCTGAGGTCATCAAGCGATGTCGCAGCGAATCCGGCCGACCAGAAGAGATCACTCGCCCGTTGAAGTGCCTGTTCCCGATCGTATTGCACCGGTCGTCCGCGTTTTGCATTGGCCATTTTTATTCGATCTCGCATAAAAAGATTGACGTTACCTGAATTATATGCGACTTCGTATAAATGTCGAGCAACAGTCAGGCCCGACCTATTCGAGATCGGAGAAAACCATGAAGCTCTATATCCACCAGGCCGCCTGTTCCCTGTCGCCTCACATCGTCGCGCGGGAACTCGAACTTGAGATCGACATCGTCGAGGTCGACCGCAAAACGCAGAGGACCAGCGACGGAGAGGAGTTTCTTAGCCTCAACCCGAACGGTTATGTGCCGGTGCTGGAGCTGGACGATGGCGAGATCCTCATGGAAGGGCCGGCAATCGTCCAGCATCTGGCCGACATGAAGCCATCCGGCGGACTCGCACCTCGCGATGCCCGTGAACGGCGGCGCATCCAGTCGCTCTTGAATTTCGTATCGACCGAGCTCCACAAGCCGATGGCCCAGATGTTCTATCCCGAATATGCCGCGGTGAAGGATGCGCTCCGAAAGCATGTGACGGCACGCCTCGACTGGATTTCGACCCAGTTTGCCGGAGACTTTCTGACGGGCGACCGCTTGAGCGTCGCCGATGTCTATCTCTTCGTCTGCCTCAACTGGACTCCGTGGCAGGACATCGACCTGTCACGCTGGCCGGGGCTCGAGGCTTTCATGCGCCGCGTCGGCGCTCGTCCGGCGGTGCGTGAAGCGCTGCGGGCCGAACGGCTCGCCCATCGCGCCAATGGCGTGTTCTTCGCGCCGCACATAGCTGCGTAAGGCGAAAAAGGGAGGTCATGATGATCAATGAAAGCTTCAAGGACACGGAAAGTCTCAAGACGGCCGAAGTTCTGGCGCGCTTCAACCAGGTGTTCCTCACCCACGACCCCGCCGCCCTTGAGGACCTCGTTGCCGATGATTGCGTCATCGAAAACACCCAGCCGGCGCCCGACGGCGCCCGCCATGAAGGCAAGGCGGACTGCATCGAGCTTTGGACGAAAATCGCCACGATGCCCGATGCTTACTTCGAAACTGAAAGCATCATCTCGCGCGGCGATCGCGGCGAAATCCGGTGGCGGCTGATTTGGGGGCCGGAGCACGGCGATTCCGTGCGTGGGGTGAACCTCATGCATGTGCGCAACGGGCGGATCGTGGAGGCGCTGGGTTATGTGAAGGGCGCCTGACCCTCACATGGCAGCAAAGCTACAGTCAGCCTCGGTCCCGCCTGTCACGGAATGAGACTGGCGGGATTGCATTGGCGATGCCACAGCAATTCCAGGAACAGTGCGCAACGGTTTCCGTCCGGAATAGCGTAAGTTCAAAGAGCCGCCACCACAAACGACAGATGATGCGGCGCCAGGGCATCGAGATAGTCGCGGGCATCGAAAATGGCGCCCGGCGCCTGAGCCCCGCAGCCCCTCGCCCTGCCGTCAAGGATGCGCTGAACGGCTTCTGAGATGAGCGGTGCCGAGAAGGCGTAGATGTCTCGCCCCTCAGCGGCGATCCGCCGGATCTGCTCGCCCTTTCGCACAGTCGCCTCGACCAGAAAGATCTGCGCCGATCGGCCCTTCTCGTCCGCCGGCTTGGGCGGCGGCGTCGCCGGATCCCGAACGTCGCTAAGGGCGGTGCGATTGAGATAGGTGCGAAGCTCGGATGACCGCGCATGTCGGGAAATCACGACGATTTCCGAAAACGGGAGCTCGACGACCTTTTGCCGTGCAAACGGCTCCGGGAAGTCCCAGTCGATCTCGGCGGCAGGCTGAGGCACCGGGGTAAGCTCGCCCTTGGCAACGATCATGCGCCGGGCGGTGTTCTTCTCGCCGGTTATTCGCGTGCCTGGCGTCGGATGCCAGCTGTCGAGTGCGATCCCTACCCTGATCTCGTCTGCGAACTCCCAGTCGCCCATGGCTGCCGTGACGAGGAGGTCGGCAAAGCCGCCATAAAAGCCCATGGCCGGAATGACGAGCACGCCGGCATCGCGCGCCGCCATGTCGAACTTGTCATAGGTCGCCTGTGCACTCGGCTGCTCGGCCGTCACATCGAGATAGTGAATTCCCGCACGAAGCGCTGCCAAGGCAACGGCATCGGCTGTGTCGAGAAAGGGCCCGGCACAGTTGATAACCGCGGCCGCGCCCCTGAATGCCTGATCGAGCGAGTCCGGGTCGTCTGTCGAGGCACCCCGCACAGCGATGCCGAGATCCGCGAACTCCGTCAGCTTCGCGACATCGCGTGCAACAGCGATCGGAGTGATGCCGCGGCGCAAAAGTTCCGAGACAACGAAACGCCCCGTATGCCCGGCAGCCCCGAACACGGCAACAACCCGATCCTGCTGCGAATTTCCTGATGAGCGAGCAACCATTGATTTTCCTCCACGCTACAGACCTGTTTGTTCTATCGCTACAAACAAGTCTGTAGCGTGTCAAGCAGGCTTGTGCTAGGTTGCGAAAATCGGAGGTAAGCGATGACGAAAAGCGCGGCAAAAGCGAATAACCACGATGCGGTCGACGTGAAGGACCGGATCCTCGAAACGGCATCGACACTTTTCTACGAGCGCGGCGTGCGCGCCGTGGGGGTTGACCTGGTGGTCGAGGAGGCAGGCGTCGCCAAGACCAGCCTCTATCGGCATTTCGGCACGAAGGACGATCTCGTCGCCGCCTTCCTCGCGCGCGAGGACGAGGATTTCTGGGGCACGTGGGACCGTGTGGCCGAAAAACACGAGGATGACGCACGCGCGGAGCTCTACGCGCATCTGGAATGGATCGGCGAACGGGTCGGACGGCCGAATTATCGCGGTTGCCCGCAGATCAACGTCGCCGCTGAGTTCCCGGAAGCCGACCACCCGGCGCGGAAGGTCGCGGCAGCCCACAAGCGTGAAATGCGACGTCGGCTGAAGGGGATCGCGGAGCGGCTGGGTGTCAACCGCCCGGACGACCTTGCCGGTCAGCTCGCATTGCTCATCAACGGCGCCTTCGTCAGCTCGCAGGTTCTCGAAGCTGGCGAAGCCATTCCGCTCCTGCGGCGAACCGCGAACGCGCTGATTGCCGCCGCCGGGTGACGGGAAGGTCGCAGTTCAGCTTATAAGATTCGCTCACCACGTCAGGCGTCGAGACCGATGCGGTAGAAGTAGTCCGTAGGCAAGCGGGTCTCTGAGCCATCAAGCCATAGCGCCCTCCGTGCAACACGGCTAATACCCAGTTCACGCAACTCTCCGTCGCTCAAATCGTCGATCTCTCCCCGGATCACTCGTCTGCCTCCCCAGTTTCTCCACTGGGTGGCGAAGGTGCCCAGCCTTGCGAGAAGCCGCAAGAGACCGTTGGCTGTCGTGTGTTCGGCCGAGGTCTTGGCGATCTCCGCCTCGCCCTCATGTCTTGTCGGACTGATATCGCCGATCAAATGGGGATTGGCCGTCGACTTGTGCTCGAGTTCCGAGCGGGTCGCCAGACCGCGGTGCCAACGCGACACCTCCGCCAGCGCCACGGGCGTTCCCGGCCGCGCCGCCTGATGTCGGGCCGACGCAAGGGTGAGAGTATCGTTCATAGCAACCTCCATATGCTCTAGGAGGTTGAATTCTGCAGGCTACGAACAGCGCCGTAATTAAGCGCTCCCAAATAGTTCTCAAAACTTCCAAACGGACTAGATGCGCCGTGCCTGAGCGGGATCATATCCCGCTCAACAGCCTATAGGCGATCGTCCACATGACGGCGGCGATCACGAGATCCAGCACCCGCCATGCCGACGGCCGTGAGAAAATCGGGCGCAGCCACTTGGCACCGTAGCCGAGCGCGAAGAAAAACAGGAACGAGGCGGACATGGCACCGGCGGCAAACAGCATTTCCTCGCCGGGAAAGCGCGTCGCAATGGTACCGAGAAGCACGACCGTATCCAGGTAGACATGCGGATTGAGCCAGGTGAGCGCAAGGCAGGTCGCAAAGGTCGGCCAGAACCTCGAAGAGACTTCTTCTCCAACCGTCAAAGCCCCGGAAGATCGAACCGCCGAATGGAGGCTTTTGGCGCCGTACCAGATGAGAAAGGCCGCTCCCCCGAACCGCATGGCGGGGTCAAGCCAGGGCAGCATGGCCGCAATTTGCCCGAGGCTGGTAACGCCCAGGAGGATCAGGATGGCATCGGACAGGCCGCACGTAAGGCACACGGCGAACACATGCTCGCGCCGCAACCCTTGGCGCAGAATAAAGGCATTCTGAGCACCGATTGCGACGATCAGGCTCAAGCCCATCATTAGGCCGGTCATGTAAATCGGGAAGTTCATGCTGACGAAATGCTCCGAAAGATCGGGCATTTCTCTAGCGGACGCCGGAGAGTTAGGATAATTAAATCCGATAATCCAGATTAAGAAGAGCTAATGCCATGCTCGATTACCCTGCGCTTCACGCCGTGGCGACGGTCGTACAGACCGGCAGCTTCGAAAAGGCGGCCGCCGCCTTGAACGTCACGCCGTCGGCCGTCTCCCAACGGGTGAAGCAGCTGGAAGAGCGTCTCGGCGTGGTCTTGATCATCAGGGGAAATCCGTGCACGGCAACCGATAAGGGAGCGTGGCTGTGCCGCCACATGGAGAATGTCGGCATGCTGGAAGGCGAGTTGATGGAGCATCTTCCGTCGCTTGCCGATCCTGACAAGCCGCGCGAGCAGGTGACGCTTCACATTGCGACTAATGCCGATAGCCTCGGAACATGGTTCCTGCCAGCCATATCGATCTTTTCCAGGCGATCCCGCTATCTTCTGAACATTGCCATCGATGACCAAGATCATACGGCCGAATGGCTGCAGCGCGGTCGCGTGCTCGCGGCGGTCACCAGCCTCGAAAAGCCGATCGCGGGCTGCCGCCGCACGTCGCTCGGAGCACTGCGCTATCATGCGACGGCAAGCCCCGAGTTTGTGGCCAAATACTTCCCCGACGGCGTGACAGCAGAGGCGATCGGGCGCTCGCCCGCGCTGACCTTCAACCAGAAAGACCGGCTGCAAAGCCGCTGGATTCGTCAGGCTTTCGGCCGCGACCTTGCCTACCCTACCCATTGGCTGCCATCGACGCAGAGCTTCCTCGATGCGAGCCTCTCCGGCATGGGCTGGTGCATGAACCCTGCCCTCCTCGCCGGAGAGCACCTGGCTTCCGGGCGGCTTGTCGAGCTCATCCCCCACACCCCGCTCGACGTGCCGCTTTTCTGGCAGATCAACCGCCTCGCCGCCGACCGGCTGGTGGACCTGACGCGCGAAGTGGTCGAAACGGCGAAATCACGGCTTCTCGGGTGAAACTGCAACGTCGATGGCTGCTGAATGATTCCTCGGGAATCGATTTGGGGGAAATCGTGTAGCATTCAAAGTGCTACAGCAGCTTTTCTGCGTCTCCTAGACGCGCGACCCTGTAATGGCGCATTCCGGGCGAACGCCGACGACCCCTGGCCGAAGCGGACCTTCGCTCGCGCGTCAGAGATACCGACTTGCCATTTACTTCGCTCACGCAACTTGGGATTGCCCATGGACCATTTTGTTTCGGCCTTGACCTCAGGTATCTTGAACCGGAACACATTTTGCAACGCTCAGGAGGATGCATGACGAAGCACCGCATCTATTCAGTCAGCGTCGCGAGCGTTTATCCCCACTACGTCGCCAAGGCGGAGAAAAAGGGGCGTACGAAGGCGGAGGTTGATGAAATCATCTGTTGGCTGACGGGATACAACCCCGAGACATTGGATGAACAGTTGGCGAAGAAGACCAATTTCGAGGATTTCTTTGTGCAAGCGCCTCGGATGAATCCTTCCCGATCGTTGATTACTGGAGTGATCTGCGGCGTCCGTGTGGAAGAAATCCAAGAGCCTACTATGAGGGAAATCCGATACCTGGACAAACTGATCGACGAACTCGCGAAGGGAAAATCGATGCAGAAAATCCTGCGACAATAGCCGTCAGGATTTCTCGCAGTGCTCTACCGCGCCGCGCGTCTTTTCAGACGCGCAAAGGACGCTGTAGCACTTTGAATTGCAGCATGTTCTTGTCCTTTGATCGGCTACGATTAAAGGCGACGCAGTAGCTCGAGCGCACCAACGAGTGTCCACTCGTAACGCATTCCGCACGAACGCTTGACGACCGCTCTTGGACATAGCAGCGGTGCCTGGTCCGGCCGGCTCCCCGCAAAGTGATGGCGTTTCGCGCGCAGCCCTTCCTAAAACGCGTCATTCTGACAGGTTGTGGACAGGAATCGAGGACAACATCCCGCCCCCGCGAGCGCGATCTGCTCGTGATCATTCGAAAGGGAATATGAATGGAAAGGCGTGATTTCCTCAGGGGCTTGGCCTTGCTTGCGGCCTGCCCGCTCTGCGTCAAGACGGCATACGCGGCCGAAGGCGTGCACTGGGGCTACGAAGGCGAAGAGGGTCCTGAGCATTGGGGTACTTTGAGCACTGAGAACAGTGCTTGTTCGGCCGGCTCGCAGCAATCACCGGTTGACATCCGCGGCGCGATCAAGGCCGAAATCCCCGATCTGGCGACGGACTGGGCGCGCGGCGGCACGATCCTCAACAATGGCCATACGATCCAGGTGAAGGCCGCCGGCGGTACGCTTCGCCGCGGCGACAAGACCTTTGATCTGGTGCAGTATCACTTCCACGCGCCGAGCGAGCATCTTGTCGAGGGGAAAAACTTCCCGATGGAAGCGCATTTCGTTCACAAGAATTCGGAGACCGGCGCGCTCGGCGTCCTCGGCGTTTTCCTTATCCCCGGCGCGGCCAACCCGACCTTCGGGAGCCTCGCGGCGAAGTTTCCGCAGAACGCCGGCGAAGAAACCCAGCTCGATGCCGTCGACCCGAAAGGCCTCTTGCCCTCCTCGCTGAAGTATTGGAGCTATGAGGGATCGCTGACCACCCCTCCCTGCAGCGAGATTGTCGACTGGATGGTGGTGATGGAACCGATCGAGGTCGACCCGGCCGACATAAGGAAGTTCACTCGGCTTTATTCCATGAACGCACGGCCGGCGCTTCCCGGCAACCGCCGCTACGTTCTGAGCTCCAGTTGATCGACGAGACCAACGGGGCGCTTCTCCTCCCGGCCGCAGGGCCACCTCGGCAAAAGCGTCGCTTTTGTAGAGGTGGCCGTTTGCCTGCCGGCCCACTAAAAGAGGCCCTTGATCTGCCCTCAAAAGCCCTGTGTCGAGATTGTACGGAAAACGGTCGATTTGCGGACCATCGGCGCAGCCTCAAAACTATCACCCAGGAAAGGGAGGATGGTGCAATCACCATTTCTGGCCCAAACCGGACCTCGACGTCAGGGTGGAATGCGGAAATCCGCAGCAGCTGTGCCGAAGGCAACATTATGCCGACGATCGGAGCATGGGCTCTCGCCATCAAAGTTCGCATGCATCCTAAAACAATCCGAGCGCGGCGGGATGGAAGTCTTCGCCCCGCACGCGCAATTGTCTCAAAGTTTGTTTCAAACCGCCTCGCGCTGCCGGAAGTTGAGGCGCGCAAAGTCATGCCGCAAGGCTCCAGCACAAGCTCTTGTTGAGACACGGTAATGGGCGCGCAGGTGCGTCTGCGGTGAATATCAGTTGGGCAAAGCTACCAAAATGTGAATGGTTTTAGCTTGCCCAGGCGGTTGCGCAGCAGGCTGGGCGGATCGATAAAGGAGGGGGAGCGGAGGCAGTCGGGAGGAAAAATGCCCCATTTGAGCTCTGTTGTCTGGCGTGCGCGCCACCTAATTGAAACCGCCCTGTTGAGTGCGACGGCGCGGTCGGTGCGGCGAGAGCGCCTTACCTATCTTTCGCCACGGAAGCTGAGGCGTCTCGAGACAGCACTGAGGGAAGTTCTGAAAGAGAACGTGCCCGGTGATATAGCCGAATTCGGCATTGCCCTGGGCGGAAGCGCAATCATCCTGTCGAAGAAGGCAAACCGCCATGGACGCCGCTTTCATGGCTTCGATGTTTTCGGAATGATACCTCCACCCCAGTCGGCGAAGGACGGCCAGAAAGCAAGGGACCGTTACAAGACGATCGCGAGTGGGGAATCAAAAGGTCTCGGCGGCGATCTTTACTATGGCTATCGCGACAATCTTTATGATGAAGTCTGCCGTGCCTTCATGAGGTACGGCCTCGCCGTCGACGGGCCGATGGTAAACCTGCATAAAGGGCTGTTCGAGAACACCATCCCAGCGGCACGGATAGAGAAGATCGCCTTCGCCCACATCGACTGCGATTGGTATGATCCGGTCAGCTATTGCCTGAATAGCCTGGCAGACCGGATCAGCCCGCGGGGGATCATCCTGATCGACGACTACCATGACTACGAAGGGTGCCGAACGGCGACAGACGAGTTCCTGCGGGCTCGTCCTGACTTCGCATTCGAAGACGGGGAAAACGTCATTCTACGCCGGACCAGACTCAACCGCTGAATAACAATAGCGTCGGCGGCCGAGCAGGCGCGTGCGTTGCTTTCCCGTTACGTCCGCCAAATCTCGCCGAACGCCTGGCCAGCAGCGCCGACGCGCTTGATCTTGGTGGAAAACGCCGAGAGTTGCGTCGCTCTTTACCGATCGAGCCGAACGTGCTTGGGCAGTTCCTCAATGATTACATCGTCGGCATGACTGACATAGTGGCTGTTTTGGCCTACGACCTCGGGCGCGTAAGAAACCCCATGGACCGGCCTGCCCGACGATGTCCTCGGTCGGCCACTGAACATCCGGCCCAATGACGCTTAGGATCGAAGCGGGACCGCGTGCCGTCCCCGGCGCATATGCCGCTATCTGCGGGGCGCCGGGCGACGCAGCCGTTGCTAACCCAGAGTGTTCATTGACGCGGAACGGCCATGGTATACTTGCCTACGGCGAGGTAGTGGTCATGTCAGACATTGCCTCTTGGCTGTCCCGCCTTGGGCTAGCCAAGTACACAGAGGCCTTCAGCGCCAACGAAATTGATTTCGACGCGCTTCGCCATCTCAGTGAAGACGACCTGAAGGAGCTGGGCCTGCCCGTCGGCCCGCGTCGCAAGATTCTGGCGGCGATCACCGCCTTGGGTGACGAGACGACGTCTTCGGCGAGATCCGGGTCAGCCACGGGGCCGCCCTCTGGACGCGAAGCCGAGCGGCGGCAGTTGACCGTCATGTTCATCGACCTCGTGGGTTCGACCGAGCTGTCACAGCGGCTCGATCCGGAGGAAATGCGCGACGTCTTCCGTGCCTACCAGAGTGCGGTGTCGATGGAAATTGGACGCTACGGGGGGTACGTCGCCAAGCTCATGGGCGACGGCGTGCTCGCTTATTTCGGCTGGCCAACGGCACATGAGGACGATGCCGAACGGGCAGTGCGGGCGAGCCTGGCGGCAGCGACGGCGACTGCAAGCCTGACGACCCCGCTGGGAAAACCCCTTGCCTCCCGTATCGGCATTGCCACCGGCCTGGTTGTGGTCGGCGATCTGATCGGCGAAGGATCCGCCCAGGAAGAGGCGGTCGTTGGCGAAACGCCCAACCTGGCGGCACGCTTGCAGGCCCTGGCCGAGCCAAATACCGTCGCAATCGCCGACGTCACGCACCGGCTGGTCGACGGGTTGTTTGAGATGATTGATCTCGGTCCCCAGCAGCTCAGGGGCTTTGAAGCTCCCGTTCCCGCCTGGCGCGTCATCGGCGAGTCCGATGCGGAGGGCCGGTTCGATGCGCTGCACCGCGTCGCGACGCCGCTCGTGGGGCGGTCCGAGGAACTCGACCTTCTGCTTCAACGCTGGCAGCAGGCTCGGACAGGAAAAGGTCAGGCGGCGATGGTGTCGGGTGAACCGGGCATCGGCAAGTCGCGGCTGATTGCTGCGTTGGAAGAGAGATTGAGCACGGAGCAGCACGCACGGTTGCGCTATTTCTGTTCCCCCTACCACGTGAACAGCGCACTTTACCCGGTGATCAAGCAGCTTGAGCGCGCTGCCGGACTTGAACCGAGCGACAGCACGAGCGCGAAGCTCGACAAGCTCGAAGCATCGATGCTGCAATCGACTTCGGACACAACTGAAGCGGGCCCACTTCTTGCTGCTCTGCTGTCGATCGACATCACGGGCCGATATGCGACGACGAAGCTGAGCCCGCAGGCGCAGAAAGCTCGCACGCTAAGCGTCCTCATCCAACAGCTTGAAGGTATCACAGCGTCACGGCCCGTTGTGATGGTGGTCGAGGATGCGCACTGGATCGACCCGACGACAGCCGAATGGCTCGACCTGCTCATCGAGCGCCTGCACGACCTGTCTGTGCTTCTGATCGTCACCCTTCGTCCGGAATTCCGGCCGACCTGGCTGGGACTACCACACGTGACGGCGATCTCACTTGGCCGTCTTGGGCGCGATGAGGGCGCAACGATCATAGACCGGGTGGCCGGAGGCAAGGCCCTGCCTTCCGACGTCGAAAACCAGATTTTGGCTCGCACGGAGGGGGTGCCACTGTTTGTCGAAGAACTGACCAAAGCTGTTCTTGAGTCCGACCTGCTTGTCGACGCTGGCGATCGCTACCGATTGAACGGTCCGCTACCGTCGCTTGCGATTCCGTCGACGCTGCAGGATTCACTGATGGCCCGCCTAGACAGGCTCTCCTCGGCCAAGAATGTGGCTCAGATCGGTGCGTGCATCGGGCGCGTCTTCCACCACCGGCTGCTCACCGGCGTCGTCGGAAGTGATGAGCCGGGGCTCTGGACCGATCTTCTCAAGCTCGAACAATCCGAACTCGTCTTGCGCGACGGTGTCGCGCCGGAGGCCACATACGCGTTCAAGCACGCGCTTATACAGGACGCGGCCTATCAAAGTCTGCTCAAGAGCCGACGGCAACAGATCCACGCGGCAATTGCGTCGACGCTGGAGGCGCAGTTTCGGGAAGTCGCCGAGAACGAGCCTGAGACGCTCGCGCACCACTATACGGCCGCCGAGCTTGCCGATCGGGCCGGAGACTACTGGCTGAAGGCAGGGCAGCAGGCGCTGAAGCGGTCGGCGAATGTCGAAGCCTTGGCCCACCTCGGCAAGGGATTGCAAGTGGTCGCCTCCCTGCCCAGCAACGAGGTCCGATTAAGGCGCGAGATTCATTTGCAGAACGCCATGGGGGTGGCAGCCATGGCTGTCAAAGGCTGGGGCGCTCCGGAGGTTCTGCACGCCTTCTCGGCGGCACGCAGGCTTTGCGATCAACTGGGCGATATCAAAGAGCTCTTCGTTGCGGTACGCGGAGAAGCCTCATACCAACTGATATCCGGCCACCTGCGAGAGGCAGATGACCTCGGCCGCCAATGTCTGCAAATCGCTCAATCGGCGAATGATTTGGACCTCCTCCTCGAGGCGCATCATCAGTTGTGGGCGAGCAAGTTCTTCCTCGGGGACTATCAATCCGCCGAGAAGCACGCAAGCTGGGGAATAGCGAACTACGAACGTGGCCGGGATCATCGCCTGACCTATATCTATACGGGTCACGACCCTGGTGTCTGTTGCAGGAATTTTTCTGCGCAGATGCTATGGATTCGCGGTTATCCCGACCAGGCTCTGGAGCGCGTTCGAGAGGCGCTGGCGCTGGCCAGGCGCGTATCCCATTCCGTTAGCATGGCCACCGCGCTGAACAACTTGGCCAATGTCCACCTCGTGCGGCGTGAACCCGAGGCAGCTCGAGAAACGGCGCAGCAGCAGCTCGAGGTTTCGACCAAGTTCGACCTGCTGCTCATGGCCGGGGCGGCCCGATTCAACATTGGCTGGGCGCTCGCCCAACAGGGGGAATTGGAGGAGGGTATCCGGGAAATGCGCGACGCAGTTGAAGCCGTTGAGGCCACCGGCGCGGATATGGGCATAGCGTTTTGTCGTTGTGTCCTGGCGCAAGCCCATGGGCAGTTCGGCGAGATGAACGAAGGGTTGACCGTACTGGAGAAGGCGTTCGCGATCACCGCCAGATCCCGCTCGAAATATCAGGTGCCCGAGCTGCTGCGCACCAAGGGCGAAATCTTGTCGCGCATGGAATCGCCCGGCGCCGACGCTGCCGAGAAGTGGTTTCGAAAGTCGCTGACGATGGCCTGCGCCGAGGGTACGAAATCGACGGAGTTGAGAGCTGCGGCAAGCCTCGCCCGCCTCTACATGGACCAGGGGCGCAACGACGAGGCTCGAAGCCTTCTTGCCCCCGTCTATGCTTGGTTCACCGAAGGCTTTGAGACGGGCGACCTCGTCGATGCCAAGGCACTGCTCGCCCGCCTGAGTTAGGCGCGGTCGCAAGCTTTCGAGATTGTACCGGTCAAATTCTCGCTTCCTTTTGTTTGTCCCTTTTCCGTCCGGCGATTATCGGCTCTCTGAATTGAGGAGCCGAGTTCCTCAAAGGACTCGGATGGGTCGACCGCAGACGTCAAAAGCAAGCCCTCCCCGCTCCAGCACAGATTTGCTGGGGGTAGCCGAAGTCAAAACCACCAAGATCTTTCCCGTAGCCATTTCATAGTGATTTTCCTCCGAACGAGTTGAACGAAAAAGATCGTCACGGCCGTGGCTGCGACCAGTCCCTGGGGCTACGTCAATTGCAAACCAGAAGGCAGACACATCGCGCTCTGACTGGGTGGCCGTTCCCGCTGAGATAGGCTTGAGACCAACCTCGCGCAAGCCGTGGCCTACCGTCGTCTCGCCCGCCGGACGAGAACTAGGAGCCGGGAGAGGATGCCTGCTTTGGTCGGATCGTGACCTTCGCGGCCCCCAGTAGCAAGGTCCGCCTATGGCGCATTCCGGCAGGACGCCTACGACCGCTTTTTGCCCCCAAGGTGACGTCAGGATACCGAGGTCCGAATCCGGCGGAAAGCCGACCTCTGTAATTCATCAGGCAGACGCTTGCCGCACGATCTTGGCGACGAAGTCAGCTTTGCCGCCAGTGTAGAATTTCCAGTCGCCGTTTGCCTCTGTAGCCAGTTTGCGCTTCAGAGCGGCATATTCGATAGCGTCTTCCGGATGAGTACGGAGCCAATCGCGAAACAGCATGCGTTTGAAATGCGTGGGGTTCTCCGGCCCGCAGAGGTAGAGGCGGGTGCCATAGGAGCCGTGGCCTGAGGTGAAGGTCCACATACCATTACCGTATGGATCGCCGTGGAAGGTAAAGTCCGGGCACGCCTTCACGCGCTCGACTGCCTCGGCAACCCGCGCATGGCTGCAAAGCACTGCGTCGATGTCAATTTTGGGCTTTGCACAAAGGCCGGCGATCGATGTGCTTCCGACATGGTGAATATCGTCCACCACGTCACCGATCAGCCCCACGATCCGGCTCTTTTCCGCCTCGAATAGGTCTGGCCATGCAGGATCGTAGTCTACAACCTTTATCGCGCTCATCCGTGCAATCACCCGGTTCGATTTTGACTGCAGACTGTCCGATTCGCAGAGTTGATCGAATGCTCAGCCTTGCTGCCAGCCGGATGTCCTGCAGGGACCGTAGCCTATTTCGCTTGAAGGCTGACGGGCGATTGAGACCGCACCACTGGAAATCCACAGCTCGACCTGGCCATCGACCAGAAAAGTTGATTGCTTTACTCTTCTTTGCAGACTAAAGCGATGACGAGATTCATCTGGAGGGGATCGCCATGGCAACAGCACGCAAAATCGCAACTCTCTTCGGCTTCCTGGCCGTTCTGGCCGCCGGAACCGTCCACGCTGAGGACGCCAAGACGGTGACGGTCAAAGACGACCGCGGCGTCGAGGTAAAGGTTCCCGTCCAGCCAAAACGCATCGCCTCGATTTCCTACTTTGCCGACGATGTCGCGTTGGCGCTCGGCATCAAGCCCGTGGCCAGCACCTATATGGTGGCCGACCGCGCGCCCGACTTCCTCCTTGGTCTGACGAAAGACCTGGCGCAGATCGGCCAGCGCGCCAAGCCGAACCTCGAACTCCTTTCGGAAGCGAAGCCCGACCTGATCGTTGCGATCCGCCGCTATACCGTCGGCAACGCGCCGCAGCTCGAGAAGATTGCGCCCTACGTCGCCTACAACATGGAACTGCTCGACGGCAGCGACAAGGAGATCGCCGAGCTCTCCAAGATACTCGGCAATCCCGAGCGCGGCCTTCAGCTGAACAAGGAGTTCCGGGCGCATCTGGCTGATATCTCCGCGAAGGCCCCGAAGGACGTCCATCCGCGGTTTGCGATCATGTGGGGCGGCGAGGTGCCGTTCGCGTTCCACGACGAGAACACGTCGGCATCCATCGTCAAGGCCATCGGCGGCGAGAACATCGCCGGAGCCATGAAGCCGGGCGGCGAGTTCGGTATCGACCTCAGCCTGGAGACGATGCTCGAGAAGGACCCGGAGGTCCTCTTCATCTACGACTACGGCCCGGATCGCCCGCATGAAAACAACCCGATCTGGAGCCAGCTCACGGCGGTGAAGAACAACCGCGTCTTCTATGTCGGCGATCATTGGGTCGAGACCAACGGCCCGATCGCGCGCGAGATCGTGCTCAGGGAGGCAGCCCACTATCTTTATCCGGAAGTCTTCCCCAAGGCGGACGTGCGGGCCGAGGCCGCGAAGATAATCCCCGCCGAACTCCAGAAGTAACGAGCTGGCCGCGACGATGATGGGCGCACGGAAATCTTCGACAGCCATCTCTCTCGTCGTCGTCGCGACACTGCTGATCATCGTCGTCGGGCTGTTGCCCGGCGCGAAAACACTCTCGATCGACGCAGTTGTTCGGGCGCTCCTTGTCCCCGACGGCAAGATCGAGTCGACCCTCGTCTGGACGCTCAGGCTCCCGAGGAGCCTTGCCGCGGCGGTCGCGGGCGCGGGCCTTGCAGTCTCGGGCTATCTCCTTCAGTCGCTGACCCGCAATCCCCTCGCCGATCCGGGTATCACGGGTGTGACCGCTGGAGCGATCGCGCCGATCGTCGCCTGCTTCGTTCTGCTGCCGCGGGTTTCGTCGCTCTATTACCCCTTCGTCGGTCTTGCTGGAGGACTTGCGGCGGCGGCGGTGACGTTCTGGGTGGCGCGGGGCGGCAATGGCCGTCCGCTTCACCTCGCCCTTGGCGGCATAAGCGTCTCGCTCTTCCTCGGGGCGATCACGGTCTATGTCCTGCTAATCGCGGGGCCGCAGTCGACCGCCCTGCTCTTCTGGATATCGGGTGGCTTCGCCGGGAGGACGTGGTCGCACCTGCTTCACATGTTGCCTTGGGTCATCATCGGCGTGGCTGGCGCCCTGCTGCTGCACAGGGTCATCGCGATGTTCTCGCTCAGCGACCATGCCGCCGCCGGAATGGGCTTGCAGCTCAATCTGTGGAAGCCAGTTCTCCTTGTTCTTGGCATCTGTCCCGTGGCGGGCGTCGCGCCCGCCGCCGGGCCTGTCGCCTTCGTGGGACTGGCGGCGCCCCATATCGCCCGGCTGTTGAGACCGCGAGGAACCGCTTGGGAGATCGGGCTCACCGCCGCCATCGGCTCGTTGATCGTAACCTCGGCGGACCTGGTCGCGCGAACGATTGCTATCCCCAAGGAGCTCCCGGTCGGCATCATCACGGCGCTTCTGGGCGGCCCTATCTTCGTCTACCTGATCCAGCGCGGCCGACTTGATTTCAAAGGGGAGCGCGCATGAGGTCACAGTCTTCGGCGCTTGCGCGACCGAACCCCTGGCTCTTGCCCGCGGCCGCTCTTCTGGTTCTGATCTCCTTCGTCGCTGCGGTCTTTCTCGGTGTCGTCGACATCCCTGCGGAAGACATTGTCGCGGTGCTGACCGGCGGCGGTTCGTCGGAGGCCCGTGCCATTATCCTCGACATCCGGCTGCCGCGGATCGTAACCGGCATCCTCGCCGGCATCCAGTTCGCGCTGGCGGGCCTCATTCTTCAGACGATCACCCGAAACCCACTCGCCGATCCGTCGCTCATGGGCGTTTCCCAGGGTGCAACGCTGACGGTGACGATCTTCCTGCTGTTCACGGTTTACATCTTCAATCCCGGCTCCCACACGGTTGCCGAGCTCCCGATCGGATGGCTGCCTGTCGCCGGAACGGTCGGAGGGATGATCGCGGGCGGCATCATCTATCTCCTGGCGTTCCGCCTCGGCCTCAGCCCGCTCCGGATCACACTCTGCGGCATTGCCATCGGCGCGATCCTGCACGCCATCGCTATCGGCCTGATTGCCGGCTGGGGCTCCGCACGCATCGAGATCATCCTCGAATGGCTCTCGGGAAGCCTCTATGCCCGAACCTGGGATCACGCCCTCTTCCTGCTGCCGTTCACGATCGCGGGCGTCGCCGTGCTCCCGCTGATCTACCGCCCGCTCATCCTTCTCCAGTTCGACGCGGCCGTGGCCCGATCCTTCGGCTTGTCCTATCGCAAGCAGTTCTCGCTGGCGCTGCTGGTCTCCTGCGCCCTTGCGGCGAGCGCCGTCGGATCGGTCGGCCCGATCGTGTTCGCCGGCCTTGTCGTGCCGCACCTGGCGCGGTTCCTCGCCGGACGGCATTTCCCGCTTGTCCTGCCGCTCACCATCGTGCTCGGCGCGGTCATCATCACGCTTGGCGACTTGATCGGACGGCTCGCAGGTCGTGCCGAGGAAGTGCCGATCGGGGTGATCACCGCCATCGTCGGCGCGCCGGTTTTGCTCGCGCTTATGCGCAAGGTTCCCTAAGATCGTGATGCCTCTGTCCTGTTCCCAACTGTCGGTTTTCTACGGTCGCCGGAAGGCGCTGAACGGCTTTTCGCTTTCCATGGAGCCGGGCGAGATACGCGCTCTGATCGGCCCAAACGGATCAGGCAAGAGCACGGCGCTTCAGGCGCTTGCGGGCCTGATCTCGCCGGCGGAAGGTCGCGCCGAGATCGAAGGGGTTGCCGCCGCCTCGATGTCGCGGCGCGCCATCGCGAAGAAACTCGCCTTCCTGCCGCAGCAGCCGACGGCCCCCGATGAGATGACAATTGCCCAGCTCGTCCGGCAGGGGCGGTTTCCCCATGTTGGCCTGTTCCGCTCCTATGGCCGTAAAGACGAGGAAGCGATCGAATGGGCGCTCGAGAGCACCGGCCTCACGAGCCTGGCGGACCGGACGCTGCAGGAGCTCTCCGGCGGCGAGCGCCAGCGGGCGTGGATATCGGCAGCCCTGGCGCAGGAGGCGGGAATCCTGCTGCTGGATGAGCCGACGTCCTTCCTCGATATCGGCTATCAGGTCGAAGTCCTGGATCTCGTCCATCGCCTCAGCCGCGAGAGGGGCGTGACCATCGTCATGGCGATCCACGACATCAACCAGGCCATTGCAGTCAGCGACCGCATCTCCCTCCTCGAGAAAGGCGAACTGCGTTTCGATGGCGAGCCGAGAGCGCTTGCAGAAAGCGGGCTGATCGAGCGGACGTTTCGCGTAAAGGGGCGGTTCGTCGAGGTCGCACCCGACAAGCCGCCCCATTTCGACGTCGAGCTTACGAAGCTGTCCCGCTGATGCATGTTTCCTTAAATCGTAGCCGATTTAAGGATAAAAACCTGCAGTGGTTCAAAGTGCTACAGCGTCCTTTGTGCGTCTGAAAAGACGCACGGCGCTGTAGGGCGCTTGAACGTCAAGCCTGAGCCGCCAGTGCTGCCCGCACCGCAGCCGTGATCTGATCCTGCACCTGTTCGGTCAGATACGCATGCATCGGTAGGCTGACGACCTCGGCAGCAAGGCGATCAGAGACGGGAAGACCCTTCGGGGCCACCGGGAAGTGCCTGTACGCCGCTTGATGGTGCATGGGTCGCGGATAATAGACGGCTGTGGGAACGCCCGCCGCTGCCAGGAAGCTCTGGAACAACCCCCGGTCACACCTTGGCAGGCGCAGCGTATACTGTGCCCAGACGGAGCTCACGCCCGCCAGAACGTTCGGCACGGAGGCAACATCGCCCAGTTGCTCATTGTAGCGGTTCGCAATGCGGTTACGGGCCGTAATTTCATCCAGAAATATCTTGAGCTTCTCTATGAGAACGGCAGCCTGAACCGTGTCGAGACGGCTGTTCATGCCGATCCGAACATTATCATGCTTGTCATTCCCTTGGCCATGAATGCGGAGCGAGCGGATGATGCCAGCCAACTCGTCGTCGCTTGTGAATACCGCACCGCCGTCCCCGTAGCAGCCCAGGGGTTTGGTCGGGAAGAAGCTTGTCGTCGTGGCAAGCCCAATTGTACCGACTTGTCGCCCCTTATAATTTGCGCCGAAGGCTTGAGCTGCATCACAGATCAGCCACAGGCGCTCGCGATCTGCAATTGCCTCGATAGCGTCGTAGTCGGCCGGCTGGCCAAAAAGATCGACCGCGACAATGCCGACTGCCCTCAGTCCGCTGTCGTTGACCGTTGTTATGGAGGATTGGAGGCTCTGGACATCGAGGTTGAAGGTATCCTCGCAGATGTCGACGAACACGGGTGTCGCGCCAAGCCCCGCTATGGCTTCTGCGGTAGCCGCGAACGTAAAGGACGGACAGAACACCGCGTCGCCAGCCTCGACATTTTTCGCCATGAGTACAAGGGTTAACGCGTCGGTTCCACTGCCGCAGGAAATTGCGTGCTTTGTGCCACAAAACGCGGCGAGGTCTTGCTCGAGTTGAGCAACCTCTGGACCCATGACATACAGGCCACGATCGAGAACGCTGCGGATTGCCTCGTCAACGACCTGTCCAAGATAGCGGCGTTGCGCGGCAAGATCGTTAAAGAGGATCCGGTCTGGCATGGTCGCTTCCAACATGAGAAAGGTGTTTGACAGCGCCCGTCCATCCAGGATTATCCTGGCAGCCACGGCTACTATCCAGCATCATGCTGGCCTGGGCCAAGACTCGCATCACGCGCAACCCTTCGTCACCATTTGTCATCGGATCATGACCCTGCGCGATGCAATCGATAAAATGCTGACATTCGAGTTTTAGCGGTTCATTCTCCTCAACCGTAACTGGAAGTGGTTCGGCCCGGATCGTTGCCGCTATATCCTCAGCCACATTTACGATGTGTGGATATAGGAGCAATTTGCCTTCCCATGGCGCTCCATCGTCGAGCACGACCATGGCCTCTGAACCGATTACGGTGAGCCGGTGCTCCTTGACGGGATGCAACCACGACAGGTTGACTTGCGCCCGCTCCCCGGCCGGGAAGCTCAGGTGAAGGGTGACCGCGTCGGCTATCGTTTTTCGCAGGTGATAGCCGCCGACACCGTAAACCTCGCTTGGTTCTGCCCCCACGAGAGCCAAGATAATGGAGACATCATGCGGCCCAAGACACCAGAGCACGTCTTCCTCGGACCGGATCGCCCCGAGATTCATGCGGTTGGCCTGAAGCCGCAGGACACGGCCTATGGCACCGCTCGCGATGAGGCTCTGGAGCCGGGTAAAGGCGGGGTGATATTGTAGTATGTGGCCGACCATAAGCCGTCGATCCAAGCGACGCGCCAGATCGGTCAGCTCCTCGGCATGCTTGAGCTCAAGCGCGAGCGGCTTTTCAACGAAGAGATGCTTTCCGGCAAGAAGGGCGCGCTTGGCAAGCTCGTAATGGGTTGACGGTTGCGTAGAGATCGCCACTGCCTGAATCGAATGCTCGGCCAGTACCTGCTCGAAGGAAAGGGCGCGGCTGCCGTATTGGCCAAGAAGGGACGCGACTGCGTCGGTGTGGAGGTCAACGACAGCACCGAGGCAGCCTAGTTCAGCAAAGCAGCGGACCAGGTTCTTGCCCCAGGCTCCGCAGCCGATCACCGCAAGCTGAAGGCCCGCCGAAATGCTTGGTAGGTCGAATAAGACCGGATGTTCTTTCGAGTTGTCCCCCATCGCGTCTTTGAATGAGCTTCCTTGATCTAATGTTTAGGCGGGCACTTTCGCTATCCCTCCGCAAATGAGTACCTCGAGTTCAGGCCTTATCTACTCCGGGCTGCAATCATCCGATCGGTAGATCAGCTTGACGACCTTGGCGCATTACTAAGCTCATTCTAATAAAGCGCAGCTCTGTTTGCCAAGCTTATTGTGTCCGTCACGGTACGACACCGGAAGCTTTACAGCGCCGTGCGTCCTTTAGGACGCGCAAAGGACGCTGTAACTCTTTGAACCTACGCATCGTGCTTTCCGAAAATCGGGTCCGATGTTCGGGCCGGTGCGCTAGGCGCTTGCGAGCTTGAATCTCACGAGTCTGGCGGACCGGACGCTGCAGGAAATCTCCGGCGGCAAGCGGCAGCGGGCGTGGATATCGGCTGCCCTGGCGCAGGAGGCGGGAATCCTGCTCCTGGATGCGCCGACCTCCTTCCTCGATGTCGGCTATCAGGTCGAGGTCCTGGATCTCGTCCGTCGCCTCAGCCGCTACTGCATGTTTCCTTAAATCGTAGCCGATTTAAGGACAAGAACATGCAGCAATTCAAAGTGCTACAGCGTCCTTTGCGCGTCTGATAAGACGCGCGGCGCTGTAGAGGGGCGTGACGATCGTCATGGGCGCTTGACCAGGCGGAACACGATTTTGGTCTGCGTGTAGTAGTCGAGCGCGTCGGCGAAGTCCGGCGTCCAACCGTCCTCGATGAATGGAATGAAGCCGTCATACTCGAGCTTGCGACCGGACACGTCGAATCCCGCCTTCGCGAAGGCTCGTGCGTAGTCCGTGATCGACCGGTCCCGGACGACGGTGTTCGTGCGGTTGGCGACCAGGTCGCGCCATTTCGGCCAGAGCGGATTGTCGGTATGGCAACCGGTGACGGCATAGTAGACGCCGCCCGGCTTCAGCGCCTTGAAGATGTCCGCGGCATGCTCGTCGATGTCGCCGACGAGATAGATCACCTCGTGGCTTATCGCGAGATCGAATTCCTCGACCCACCCCTCAAGCGTTCCGCCGACCGCATGCTGCACGGGAATGTTGCCCTTGAAAGCCTCGGCCTTGGCGATCGACTGTTCCGCGATGTCGATACCGAGCGCCTTGCGGAACGGCCTGATCGCATAAAGATGCCGCAACAGGCCGCCCTGGTTGCAACCGAAGTCGAGCACGCTTTTCTCCGAAAGATCGCGCTCGACGATCAGTTCGATGAGATGCCGCCAGATCGGCGCGTGCCCGTCAGACATCCGGTCCTCGGCATCCGGGTCGACATACCAGGTGGCGATCGTCTCAGGGGCTTGGCTCATTGCGGTCTCCAACGCGAATCAGGTCACGCCAGTCTCTTAAGCGAGGCAGGGAGATGTGGGTAGACAAAGAGCATTCGAGAGCCCATCGCGGACCTCGGACGTCAGAGTGCTATGGTCCGCATCGGGTGGTGAACAGAAGTTTCGAGCACCGTCTATGTCGGCACCTTTAACAGCTTCTTACTGGCTGGCCGTCCTCGTGCATGTCGAGGTAGCGTACTTCCTTGTGCTTCGATACGCCGTAGGAAGAGGATTCAGCAACGTGCCGCGTTACTGGCACTGTCTGCGCGGCCCGCCACCGTAAGGCTGGTAACTGTTGTCATCCGGGCGGTACGAACGATAGCGGCTGAAGCAATAGCTAACGTGTTCCTGCGTCAGGTTTGTATCTTCACTCGGGTCGACCGGGAGGTCCATCGTTGTTGGTGGGTCTTCGGCGTCCTCCGCGTAGATGTCGCGTGGTGGTGGCGGCGAAACATCTTCTGTCGGGCCCCTGACCGTATCCATGTAGGGTGAGATGCAGGTCCGCCGGCCGCCACTAAAGGCCGTGTAGCTGTTGTCGTCTGGACGGTAAGACCGATAGCGGCTCGCGCACCATTCGACATGGGCAGTCGGCCGGGTCGATGACGTCGGTTGCTGAGCGCTGGGCAGTGGTTGAATGGAGGCGGTGGTCTCCATGTCCAAAGGTTCCGAAGGGAGTTCTTCCGTGACCTTGTTGCCAGTGGTGGTCACTCCAGGCTCCGGAGGGAGTTGCTCCTCGCCCTCGTTGCCCGTTTCGGCCACGCCAGTCTCTCTGGACGAGAGATCAGTTGCCGCCGGGCGGGCGGGGAGTCGCTCGAATTGTTGGTCCGCTGTGTTCACCGCCCGCGGGTTCTTGGTCCACACATCCGCCTGATTCATGTCGAACCGCGGCTCAGGCGCTGGCTTACCGGTGAGGATGAAAGTTGCGACGGCCGCCCCGCTCAGGAATAAGGCAAGGGAGAGTGCGAATCCGCAAAGTCCCGCCAACAACCCTTTCACGTTACCCTCCTTCGTTTGTCCATACGAAGAATGCGATGGCTCCGTCACAGGTTCCGGCGTGGGGATGAGAATACTTGTGCGTGCCAGGATGGCTTTCCAGAGACCCGGATGCGTTGCTGTCCATGGGCGACAAGCTGGATGAGATCGCGTATTCTTCATACACGCTTGAAGACTGAAGGATTTGATCCCGAGAATAGGACGTCGTTTTTGATCCTATGGGCTTGCCTACGGGCGCTGCACCCGGCCCGGCGGTCGTGGTTGAGCCATGTGTAACGACGCGCAGCGTGCTATGTTTCAATCCCAACCTCTGCGATAATCCGGTGGCGACATCGAAAAGAGCCGGATAAAGGCGCGACGTAGCGTTTCCTCGTTCTGGAATCCGGACCGCTTCGCCACGCTCTTGATCGGCGGAAGCCTACACCTCGCCAGCGTATTCGCCACGTGCCGGGTAGTCGTTTTTGATCACGAAATCCAAAGCTTGCACCATCTCGGTGAAATTCGGTCGCGCGAACGGCATGGACTGAACAGAGAGCCAATAGACGGTTTGGTCTGGCTTAACTAAAAACACCCCCGGCTCAGAAAACAATGCGGGCTCTTCGATACCGATCGACGTTTTTCCGCGCGAGGCCGAAATATAGAGGCCCCACAACCGTGCCACGCTCAAAGGCAGCCCGTAACCGACACGCAGGTGCGCGGCACCAATTTTTTCTGCCATTTGCCGAGCGCGTTCTTCACCGTCGGAGCTTATCGCAATGGTGCTGACGCCCCTTTCTGCGAAGGATGGCGTCATTCGTTCAAGGTCCTTCAGATAGCTGGCGCATACCGGGCAGTGGAGGCCACGGTAGAAGCAGACGAGCGACATGAGTGAGGGCGTTTCGCTAGCGAGGTCGAACTCTCCGTGATCGAGTGTTTTCACGGTCAGGCCAGGGGCCGGCATTCTCGGAACTAACATTGATCAACTCCATTTGTGCGCCGACGCCGTCGCGTTGACGTCGGAGCCTCACCATCACATACTTAAGGCGATCAATGGTCCGAAAAACATGATTGAAAGTCTGACGTTCCCTTCAAGGGTGGATCGCCTCTCAGCCTTCTTCGACACGTTCGAGCTGTCGGCCTCATTGGAACCGGCGCATGCCGGTGACGTTCAAGCGAGGCTGATTGTCGTCGGTCAAGCGGAGCGCCCTGCGGAAAGCGTCATCCTTTGCCTGCGTGGCGAGGTGAGTCCCGAGCCGCCAGCTCTAGTGACTGCAACGTTCGATTTCGAGAGTCCGCATAATCCGCTGATGAACGCTTTGCCGGATCAGGTGCGGGTCGAAGTCGACGACATACCCACGCTTCGCGACACGACAGCCGCCTTCGTGGCCGAGGCGCTGGGATCGCGCTGCGGACGGAGCGCGGCACTCAATCGGCTCTGCGAAGTGATGGTCCTGCTTATCTTGCGGTCAGCAATTGATCGCGGGACCGCCCAGCCTGGGTTGCTGGCAGGCCTCTCCCATCCCGCCCTGCACCGAGCTTTGGTTGCGATGCATGATGCGCCGGCTCGCGCTTGGAATAACGAAGACCTTGCTGCCGTGGCGGGGATGTCGCGAAGCCATTTCATGGCTCTCTTTCGCGACGTCGTCGGCGCGACGCCACAGGCCTATCTGACGGGATGGCGCTTGACCATTGCTCGGCGGAAGCTGTCCAAAGGGGCCAGAGTGAAGGCGGTGGCACGACAAGTCGGTTTTGCCAGCGCTGCTGCCTTCTCCCGCGCCTACTTCCGAAAATTCGGAGACTGGCCGTCTCTCCAAGGGCAAGTCCAATTCGAGGATGCCGGACAGCGCCTCTGAGACGAACCCGGCCCATGTCGAAGGCGCATGGCCATAGGCAGCCCCTGCCGTTGACACGCTCCGCCAATTCGTGCCTTCCTCAAAGCCGGAAAGAGGTGTCGATCGACCTGGAGAATATGATGTCGGATAAGCCTGACAGCGAAGAAAAGCCGTCCGATCTCGTCCACCACTATCGTCCTCTCGCACTGAAGGCTGTGCGGGCGGCTCTTTCCGTGAAGGCCCAAGCGGCGCGCCCGCCTCTCAAAGAGGATAAACCGATGCCGGCGGCGAATCTGCCCTGGGGATTTCATCTACCGATAGACGATTAAAAGCCCGGCCGACGTGTAGTCTCAACCGGTGACGCCGGGCGTCCGATAAGGCGCGCGGCGCCCCTGGGGTATCCGCACGAACGCCGACGACCGCCCCAAGGCGGTCGCCTCTGGCTGCCGAGCGCCAGCAGGGCGGCGAGATCCCCTCTGGCAGCAATCCGGGCCGCAAGACGCAAATGGAGCGTCAGCCGCGCCGGGCGGCCTCGATCGCCGCGACGTCGATCTTCCCCATTTCCATCATGGCATCGAAGGCGCGCTTTGCTTCGGCGCCGCCAGCGGCGAGCGCATCAGTCAGCACGCGTGGCGTGATTTGCCAGGAAATCCCCCACCTATCCTTGCACCAGCCGCACGCGCTCTCCTGCCCGCCGTTGCCGACAATGGCATTCCAGTAGCGGTCGGTTTCCTCCTGATCGTCGGTGGCGATCTGGAACGAGAAGGCTTCGTTATGCGTGAACACGGGACCGCCATTCAGGCCGAGGCAAGGAATGCCCGCAACCGTGAATTCGACCGTCAAAACATCGCCCTCCTTGCCGGCGGGGTAGTCGCTCGGCGCACGGTGCACGGCAGTCACCCTGCTGTCCGGAAAGACCTCTGAATAGAAGCGAGCGGCATCCTCGGCGTCCTTGTCGAACCAGAGGCAAATCGTGTTCTTGGACATTGCATGTTCCTTTCGCTTGGAAGCAGCTACCCTCCAGATAGGCAGCGAACCGTTATTCTCCACCCCGGACCTGGCTACGTCGCCAGGTCGCTCCAGAGCGGGATGAGGAAAAGTGTGCGCGGTTTTCCGCCCGCATCCCGCTCTAACTTATTAGAATCGATCACGTTTATGATTTTGGGTCGATTCGACCCAAAATCATCGTGATCTAAGGACGGATGAAGCAATCGGTTCCCGACAGGGCAAAAGTGGAATCCTGCGAAATCTTGCAACGGGTCGATTTTTCACGTTCCCTCGGCGTAGGATGGTATGGGCAAGATGGTTGAGCAGATGGAGACGCGCTTGCGGGCGGGTATTATTCTACTGTCGGCCGGCCTCGCCCTTGCCGCCGGCACCGTGATCGCGGACGTTGCGGCACCGGGGCGAGAGATCGCGGCGGACCTGGTGCGGGAACTCGCGGTGCCCGAGGCAATCCAGGGGATCGGCGTGGATGCCGATTACTTTTACGCCGTCGACAACCGCATCATCGCCAAATACGACAAGGCGAGCGGCGAGCGGGTCGCCGTTTTCGAAGGGCAGCAGGACGGACCGGTCAAGCACCTCAACAGCGCCGTCGTGGTCGACGGAGAAATTTACGCGGCGCACTCGAACTTTCCCGATTGGCCGGCCGCCAACTCGGTCGAGGTCTTCGACGCAGCAACGATGCAGCACGTCGACACCCATGCCCTCGCTTTCGATCGCGGCTTCCTTACCTGGCTCGATTACCACGACGGCTCCTGGTGGGGAGCATTCGCCAATTACAACCGGATCCTCGACCGCAGTTCCCTCGCCCATCAAAACAAGGACAAGGCGCAGGTCGTTCGCTTTGGCGATGACTGGCGGGTTGCCGAGGCTTGGGTTCTGCCGGACGAAGTGCTGGAGAAATTCGGCGACATGAGCAATTCGGGCGGGTCCTGGGGGCCCGACCGCAGGCTCTATCTGACCGGGCACGATGCCGCCGAGGCCTACGTAATGGAGCGTCCGGAGGCCGGCTCTGTCCTGAAATGGGTCGCGACGGTGCCGCTGAAAAACACCGGCCAAGGCATCGCCTGGGACCGCTCGACGCCGGATGTGCTTTATGGCATCAGCCGCAGCGAAAACCACGCCGGCAACCGCGTGGCGGCCAACCGTGTGGTGCTCGGCCGGTAAAACTGTATACAGCCCCGCGCGTCCAATCGGACCCACAGCAGACCAGAGCACCTTGTTGCTCGCGGTACGGCAGCTTCTCCTCCGTTCCTCATTCCTGTGCTTGTCACAGGAATCCAGCCAGCCCAAGTCCTTGGGCTAAAAAACTCCTCAGTCCTTGGGCTAAAAAGACTCCTCCGCGCCGCGGACGCGGCGCTGCTGGATCCCTGTGACAAGCACAGGGATGAGGGCGATAAAAAGCAACCGCCAAATCCATCATGCTACTTGTCATGTACTGTGGAGAACGCGCAAAGGACGCCTTAGCACTCTGAATCCCTCCATGTTTTTATCGTTAAATCGGTTCCGATTTAACGAAACATGCAGTAGTGGCGTCCGTCTCGCTGGGCGATCACAAGGGGACGTTAACTTTAACGTCGTCATCCGCTTTGAGTGGATTTCAGACGTGGTTCGCTTATTTTATGACATCGGGACTCTCATCCCGAAGCACAGCACGGAGACATCATGGCTTCAGGTGCGGCATTGTATTTCTTTACGGCTTTATTAATGGCCGCGAGTGGAGCATCTGGTTACTACTTCGGAATCGGGTTTGGGCGGCAAGGCTCAAAGCACGACCTTTTAGTGTATGCGCTGCTTTGCACAGTCTCTCTCGGCACGATTATTTATCTGACCGAGTTCTGATTTTGCCTAAGGTCTGCTTTGGGTAGCACTTTGCCCTTCATTTCACCTGCCGGAACGGCGTGACCGCGCAAAATTACGGGCATTGAGTTTGGCTGGCGGGGAGAACAGCTTTTCTTGCTCCCGATTCGAACGCTATCTTGGATCGCACTTGGGTGGCCGTTATGATCTGCGGGCGGGAGAGAGGCGATGAGCGATGATCATGTCGATCGAAGGTTAGCGGCGATCCTGGCGGCGGACGTCGTCGGCTATTCTCGCATGATGGCAACGGATGAAACCGCCACCTTGGCTGCCCTGAAACATCACCGGCAGTCTGTCTTCAATCCCGCTGTTGCGAGCCATAACGGCCGCCTTGTCAAGCTGATGGGCGACGGAGCCCTCGTCCAATTCGACAGCGTTGTCGATGCGGTCAATTGCGCGTTGGCGTTACAGAGCCTGGCCGACCATGCCGACGCTACTTCGCCGGAAATCGTCCTGCGGATCGGGATAAATCTCGGCGATGTGACATACGACGGCGGCGACATCTATGGCGACGGCGTCAACGTTGCAGCCCGACTTGAGCCCTTGGCGGAGCCCGGTGGCATCTGCATCGCCTCGATCGTCAAGGAAAGCATTGTTGGCCGTGTCAAGGCTTTATTCGACGACGGCGGCGAGGTCCAGCTGAAGAACATCGATCGACCCATCCACATCTGGCAATGGCGCCTGCCTCGGTCAAAAGCAGCGGAATCCGTCGTTCCGCTCAAGAACGTGGATAGCATGCGCCCGTCGTTGGCCGTTCTCCCCTTCCAGAATATGAGCGGCGACGTCGAGCAGGAGTATTTCGCAGACGGCGTCGTAGAAGACATAATAACGGCACTCAGCCGCTTCCGCTCCTTCGCCGTAATCGCGCGCAATTCCTCGTTCGTCTACAAGGGACGGGCGACCGATGTCCGCCAAGCCGCGAGAGAGCTTGGCGTGCGCTACGTGCTTGAAGGCAGCATTCGAAGGGCTTCGACCCGGCTGCGCATCACGGCGCAACTTGTGGAAGGCGCCACCGGCGCACATCTCTGGGCCGAGCACTATGATGGATCGACGGAGGATATTTTCGACTTCCAGGATCGCATTACCGAAAGCGTCGTGGCCATAGTCGAACCGCACATCAAGAGTGCAGAAATCGCCCGTTCACGGAGGGAACGTCCCGAGAGCATTGAGGCATATGACCTCTACCTTCAGGCGATGGGGAGCTTCTACTTCAGTGAGCCGGATCGGAATGTCTCCGGGCTTTCGCTGATCAAGGGGGCTATCGCTCTCGAGCCAAACAATGCGATCTATCTTGCGTCCGGAGTAATGCTGCTGATGCAGCGTGCCACCCTTGGATGGAAGCTACCCAACGCCGACGATGAGCGGACACTCTGTTCGAACTATATCGAACGCGCCCTGTCCCATGGCCATGGCGATGCGACAGTGGCGGGGATTTGCGGGAATGCGCTGATCCAATATATGCGGGAGTACGACCGGGGTTTCGAGCTGATACGACAGGCCGTCGCCATCAATCCCAACAACCTCGACGTGGTCAATTTCGCCGGAGTTGCCAGCCTTCTATGCGGCAGTCTCGATGAAGCCGTCACATATTTTCTTCGCGCCGAGCGGCTCAGTCCTAACGGATTGGGCTCGCACTGGAACCTGACTGGCCTGGCCCATGTCGAGCTGGTACGCGGCAATTGTGAACAGGCCCTGATCTGGGCAGGTAGGTCGATGGCCGCCAATGCCTACTACGGTCCGTGCTTCTGGATGTTGATCGCCGCCAATGCGCGGCTCGGACGGATGGAGGAGGCCCGACGGCACCTTGCCAACTTGCTCGCGATCTCGCCCGAGGTCACCGTCGCCAGTATTCGTTCAGGCCAAGCCGCCAAAAATCCTGACCGTATAGAACCCGTCCTCGAAGGATTGCTGCTCGCAGGCATGCCTGAAGTATGAAATCGAATGCGGTATGTGTTCATCCCGCACCTCTATCGATATCAGCGCAGAGTCAGAGCGTTCGGTACAGGACCAACGCGTCGACATAGCCCTTTGCGGGATGCAGGAACGCTCCCGGAAGGCGTCCCACTTCCTCAAATCCGAGGGATCTCCATAAACGCACAGCGCGCTCATTTGTACTGATCACAAAATTGAACTGCATGGCACGGAAACCACGTTCTTTTGCGCGGTTCAGCGAATGCGCATGCATCTCTCTCGCCACACCACGCCCGACGGCAGACGGATCAGTCATGTACCCGCAATTGCAAACATGGCTTCCGCCACCAGCCTGATTTGCCCTGATATAATACGTACCAACGACCGCGCCATTCTCTTCGGCTACAAATGTTTCGCGATCCTTGCCAAGCCAGTAGGCGAGCGCTTCATCCCTACTCAAATTGCGGTCTAGTGCGTACGTCTCTCCCGCCCTTATGACGGGGCCAATGATCCGCCAAATGGCATCTTGATCTAGATCGGACGCTCGACGGATTTCCATCCTGCAAACATAACGGTGAATGAATACTTCTGGCAACGCCCAGGCCGGCAGCAAAGGCAACCGCATAGCGCCAACAGCAGACATTGCCGGCATCGCAAATCCGTCTATTCTGCGACGTTGCAAAAGTCAGGAAAACAACTGTCGCTTTAATCGGGAATTTCGCGACAAAAGAGAACCACAATATGGAATCGATTATCGAGATTGGGACCATAAAAGATGTTGAGTCGTGGGCGGAGCTTCGCGTTGCGCTGTGGCCGCATCACTCGCTCGAAGATCATCGAGCTGAGTTGGGCCAGGCGTTTCTTTCAGAAAGTGGAGAAGCCGTCGCGTTCATCGCTCGAAATGCTGCGAATGAAGCTGTCGGGTTTGCTGAGGCCACTTTGCGACATGATTATGTGAATGGATGCAGCAGCTCGCCCGTTCTATTCCTCGAAGGGATTTATGTCCGGCCCGTTGACAGGCGAAAGGGTATCGCACGATTGCTTTGCAATGCCGTTGCCGATTGGGGGAAGTCGCTTGGGTGTGTTGAGTTTGGCTCTGACGCGCTGCTTGAGAATTCAGCCAGCCATGCGCTCCATACCGCTTTAGGATTTGAGGAGACACAGCGCGTCGTGTTCTTCCGAAAGCCACTGTAGGCCGTTGCTGCCCTTCCACGAGCATGGTTCGCCGCACAAATGCTGACTTTTGCGACACTCCGGTCTTTCCTGAAAGCGTTCGAGGATTCTCGCCGCAAACTCTGTCGCAAAAGTTGGAGTTTCGCGGCGGATTTTTGCGACGGCCAATGACCGGTTTGGACCGAGAGCGGAACCTCGCCGTACCACCAAGGCAGCACCAGCGTCGTTGCCATGTAACGCCCATATCCGCGGCTCGAGCCTGGTCCGCGAAACCCCGCACTCAGGAAAACGAGGTCGGTTGTCGGCAAACGCGCCGGTCGTTCGTCCTCCGGATGAACACAAAAGCCGGACAGAGACCATGAGAAAGACTACCATTGCTCAAGTCCCGCTGGTCGGTGTCATGCAAACACCAGGAGCATTCCAATGACCCCCACCATTACCGCCTTTGAACGGTCGCCCGATCGCGGCAAGGGTTTGGCGCGTGACATGCGCGTTCGCTGGGCGCTCGAAGAAGTGGGCCAGCCTTACGACGTTCGCCTTCTTTCGTTCAAGGCGATGAAGGAACCCGCGCATCTTGCGCTTCAACCTTTCGGGCAGATTCCGACCTATGAAGAAGGCGATCTCGCCCTGTTCGAGTCCGGGGCGATCGTGCTCCATATCGCCGAGCGCCATGGGGGCCTGCTGCCGGACGATGCGAACGCCCGGGCGCGCGCGATCGCGTGGATGTTTGCCGCCCTCAACACGGTGGAGCCGCCGATCTTCGACCGCGCCCTCTGCAGGATCCTCGAGCGCGACAAGCCTTGGTACGAGCAGCGCCTGCGGTACCTCGAGGACAGCATCCGCAACCGGCTGGAGAAGCTTTCCGATCGCCTTGGCGATGCCGACTGGCTCGACGGCGAGTTCAGCGCCGGTGACCTGCTGATGGTGACGGTGCTGCTCAGGCTGAAGGGATCGGATATACTGGAGGAGTACCCGAACCTCTCCGCCTATGTCGCCCGCGCCGAAGCGCGGCCCGCATACAAGCGCGCTTTCGATGCTCAGTTGGCAGTTTTCACTGCCGCATCGGCCGGCTGAAAAGGCCCCCTCTCACAGCGCCGCGCGTTTTTCGAGACGCGCGGCAACTACGGCACACGCGGCGTCGTCGTCAGGCCCGGCCTCGGTCCTTCGGCCCGGTTGCTTCTCGATCCCTACTTCTCCGGAAAAATCTGCTTCCAGTCCGCTTTCATGTCGACCACGGTCCACTGATTGACGGCCGCCGCATCCAGCGCCTTGTCCAGGCGTCCGAATGGCGTGTCCTTGTCGTAGGCATATTCCCGCTCCGCGTCCGTGTGGCGGACGATCAATCCGAAGCGGGCTCCGGGAGCCATGGTCGTCCATTGCAGCATTTCCAGGTCGCCGTCGGAATTGCCGAAGGCCGCAATCGGACGGCGGCCGATATGTTCATTGATGCCGACCGGCTTACCCACCTTGTCGTCGATGAAGTTGACCTCAGGTGTGCGGAACAGGGTCGGCACGCCGTCGCGCATCACGAACTGCGTCTTGATCGACGAGCCGACGACCTGTTCGGGCGGGATGCCGTAGATCTTTTCGCTCCAGGGCCGCACGAACTCGATGCCGCCGCCCGAAACGATGAAGGTCTTGAACCCATTCTCGCGGAGATAGGAGAGCAGCTCCAGCATCGGCTGATAGACGAGTTCCGTGTAAGGCCGCTTGAAGCGTGGGTCGCGCGCAGTGGCGAGCCAATCGGAGGCGATCTTCTGGAACTCCTCGTTGGTCATGCCGGCGTGCGTCGTCATGATCAGTTCGAGAAGCCCCTTTTCGCCGGCAGCGGCAAGGGCCTTCATGTCGCCATCGAGCACGGCCTTGAACGGCTGCATGTCCTTCCATTCGGGATGGGATGGCGCCATCGTCTTCACCCGGTCGAGCGCGAAGGCGAGCTGGGTGTACATCGGATGCTCGACCCACAAGGTGCCGTCATTGTCGAAGACCGCGATGCGTTCCGGTTCCGGCACGAAGTCGGCCGAGCCTTCCTTCGTCACCTTCTCGACGAAGGCGACGATGGCCGCTTTCGGGGCGGTATCGTTCCACGACGGGAGCGGATCGGCCGTTTGCCCCTCAGCCGCGGTAACGGCCAGCAGGACGGCCGCCACGCCGAATGCCGCGCCACGAGCCAATCTGCGAAGATCATGGATGGTAAACATGTTGACCCCCTGGTCGTTGAAAGTGGCCTGGTCGATCCGCGGGTGGAGCCTATGCACCACCCGCGGATCAAGAGCCGGGTTACTGCCCGGCGCGCCGCTTGACGGCCTCTTCGATCTGCGTCTTGACCGCTTCGAGGTTGAAGCTCGCGCCCTTCTGCATGGGCGGGTACTCGATCGCGGTACTAGCGAGTTTCGCCACCTCCTGCTGGACGAATACGAAGCGCCAGAACTCGTACTGGAACCAGTCGAAGTATTCCTGTGCCCCGTCGAGCGTCCCGTTCTCCGGCCAAGTCATGCGCTCGAAGGGGTCGAGGCGCAGGTTGATCAGAGTTGGGGCATCCACATGCACCTTGCCGCCGATCCAGCCGCCGGGCTGCTCGATGAAGCGATACTTGAAGTCGTCAATGCGCACGGCGCCAAGAGTGCTTTCACCGAAATAGAATATCTCACGGCGCGCCGACGGTCCTTTGCCGGTTATCAGATCCATCTGGTTGTAGCCGTCGAGATAGTTCTTGTATGTGCGGTCGGCGACTTGCTTTCCCTTCAGCAGTTCGGCCTTGATGTTCGGATTGCCCGCGGCGGCGACGAAGGTCGGCAGCCAGTCGAGCCCGGAGACGATGCCGTTCTCCACCTTGCCGGCGGGAACTTTGCCGGGCCAGCGAACCATGGCTGGCGCGCGGAAGCCGCCTTCGTAGATCGTCCCCTTCTGCCCCTTGAACGGCGTTGTGCCGCCGTCGGGTCAGGTGAACGTCTCCGTGCCGTTGTCCGTGGTGAACAGGACAATGGTGTTATCGTCCAAGCCCATGTCCTTGAGCTTCTGCATGGTAGCGCCGACGACGTCGTCGAGCTGCGCCATGCCGGCTTCCTGGAGCGACCAGCCGTTCTTTGAGTTCCGCAGCGCCTCGTACTTGGGGGACAGGTGCGTGACGATGTGCATGCGTGTCGGGTTGAGCCAGACAAAGAACGGCTTGTCGTCGGCTTTGGCCTTGTCCATGAACTTGAAGGCCAGGTCCCGGATTTCGTCGTCCACGGTCTCCATCCGCTCGGGATAAAGCGTGCCGGCATCTTCGATCTTCTGCTTGCCGATCTTGCCCCAGCGCGGGTCAACGGTCGGATCGTCCGTATCGCTCGCCCAGCTATGAACCATGTTGCGTGGGCCGACGACGTTCAGCAGTTCCTGCGGGTATCCAGGGTGCGCAGGGTCTTCCATCGCATCGAGGTGGTAGAGGTAGCCGAAGAACTCGTCGAAGCCGTGGACGGTGGGCAGGAATTCGTTGAGGTCGCCCAGGTGGTTCTTCCCGAACTGGCCAGTGGCGTAGCCCATCGACTTGAGCGCTGTGGCGATGGTGATGGCGTCAGCCGGCATGCCGATCTTGGCACCCGCCTGGCCGACCGTTGTCATGCCGGTGCGGATCGGAAGCTCGCCGGTGACGAAGGCGGCGCGTCCGGCGGTACAGCTCGCCTCGGCGTAGTAGTCGGTGAACAGCATGCCCTCGGCCGCGAGCTTGTCGAGGTTGGGCGTGCGGCCCGCCATCATGCCGCGGTGGTAGGCACCGATATTCCAGATGCCGATGTCGTCGCCCATGATGGCGACGATATTAGGTGGTCGCTCCTGCGCGGCCGCAGGCGGAATTGCCGCCGTCGCGCCGACGGCGCAAGCCAGCAGACCGAACAAAGTGTTTCCAATTCTGCTCATGATCTGGTTCCTCTTGACTATTTCAAACGGCGGTCTGGGCATGCCAACCAGGTGAGATTGCCGCGCGACATGTCACTTTCCGTGCGGCCTCTCGGCTCCTACAGCGCCGTGCGTCCTTTAGGACGCACAAAGGACGCTGTAACTCTTTGAATCTATGCATCGTGCGTTCCGAAAATCGGGTCCGATTTCGGGCCGATGCGCTAGCCAGGGATCTGTCCTTGACGATCCAGAAACAGCGCGACTTCGGCTTCGAGCTCTGCCAGGAAACTTCGATACTCGGCGACCTTCGTTTCTCCACCGGGGGTCGCCTCCCAGCGCCTTAGCGCCTCCAGAGCTTCGCGATAGTCTTCACAAATCGTCATGAAATCAGCGTTTCGCGCGTGCAGCCGGTGTATCAACAGCTCGTGTTGAGGGAACCGGCTGACGAGAAAGGCCACTCCTGACACGGGGCTTGTCCTGCGATGAACTTCGACCAAACCGCAGCATTTGGTTACGCTCAATCAACACCGGATCAAGGTACGAACATGTTCGCCCTCCCCGCACAGGGCGGAATTGAGATCTTGTTCGTCGCACCGATGAAGGTGCTCTCATTCCCGCCGCTACTTCCCGCAATTGAAGCTTTCCGCTAAAGTTGCAGGGCACACGTTCTTCGACGCGGGGGCGAACGATGGCGCCGACACGAGAACCATCCGATGATCAGGTGGGCAGCGCATTCGTTCATCCAACTGCGGCCGAGAGCCGCGAGCAGATGGAACGCATCCTGGCCGATCCGACGTTTCAGGCGAGCCCACGTCGGCGGGCGCTGCTTCGTTATCTCGTCCAAGAAACGCTGGCCGGCCGCGCCGATCGCCTGAAGGGTTATGCGATCGCGCTCGCCGTTTTTGGGCGTGACGACAAATTCGATCCGCAGTTCGATCCGGTGGTCCGGCTCGAGGCGCGACGTCTGCGGCGCGATCTCGACGGATACTATGCCGGTGCCGGCAGCCACGACCGCCAGCGGATCTCCATCCCCAAAGGCGGCTACGTCCCACATTTCGCATGGCAGGGCGGAGCACCTCGGTCGCTGGCCTCGCAGTCCGAAGACCAGCCCAACGGTGGCGGCTTTGCCAACGCCGAGGCCGTTCCGGAAGCTGCTCGTGCAACCGCCCCGGAGCCGTCAACAGAGCGGCCGGTCGATAACCGACCCGGTGATCCCAACCGCCCCGCCTTCCGGCATGCCGCGTTTGTGGCTGTAGCCCTCGTCGTCCTCCTCCTGGTCGGTATCGCCGGTGCCGCCTGGTTCTGGCTCCTGCGCAGCGATAACACGGACGCCCTCGCGCGCGGGCCGGCCGTCATCGTCCTTCCGTTCGAAGCGCTGAGTTCCAGCGAGGACGATCGCTTCTTCGCAGCCGGATTGACCCAGGAACTCATCACCCATCTGATGCCCTTCGGCGGCTTCAGGCTCTTTTCGCTGCCGGCCAGTTTCCGGCAGGACGCAAACGCCGATCCGGTGGCCTTGGGGCACAGGCTCGCGGTTTCCTACGTCGTGAAAGGCAACCTGCGCTCGAGCGCCGGAATCGTTCGGGTCGGCGTCCAGCTCATCGAGACGCAGGGGGGGCAGGTTTTGTGGAGCGAAACCTATGACCTCCCGATGACGCCGGACGCCCTGCTCAATGTGCAGCACGATCTGTCGAGCCGCATCGCGGCAATGCTCGGTCAGCCCTATGGAATTGTCAACAATGACGCGGCAAGCCATCTCCTCGAAGGCGACGCCCCGAGCATGCCGAGCTACGCCTGCATCCTGCGCGCCTATGCCTACCGGCGGACCTTCAGCGCCGACCTCTACGCGCCCGCCCTGACGTGTCTGGAAGAGTCGGTGCGACGCGACCCACAATATGCCGCCGCCTGGGCGATGCTGGGGTGGCTCCGCCTCGATGCCGCCCGGTTCGACTGGGCGCCTGAGAGGCGATGGGAAGCGGAGTTCGAACAGGCGTTCCGGGCCGCCGAACATGCCGTGGAGTTGGACCCGACAAGCGCGCTTGCGCTCCAGGCCCTGTCGTCGATCAACTACTACGCCGGGCGCCATGACGAAGCCGAACGCATCCAGCGCAACGCGCTGGAGCTCAATCCGAACGATCCGGACACGCTTGCGCAGCTCGGCTGGCGGCTCGCGGCCCGCGGCAAATTCGACGAAGGCGTCCCCTTGCTTCAGCGCGCCATCGATCGGACCGTCAGTCCGCCAGGCTGGTATTTTCACCTTATCGTCGTCCACCACTACCTGCAGGGCAATTATCGGGAGGCGCTCGCCGCCGCCGAACGCGCGCGGATCGACGGTTCCGCCTTGAGCTGGTCCTTCCTGGCGATAGCCCATGGCGCGCTCGGCAATCAGGACGCGGCGCGACAGGCGCTCGCCGAGATGGCGGCGCGATCACCGCTCCTTGCGCGCGATCCGGCCGCCGCCTATCGGCGCCACCAGGCCATTGACACGATCGTCGACGGTCTCGTCGCGGGCCTCCGCAAGGCCGGCTGGACGGAGCCGACCTCATCAGTACCATCCCAACCGTAGAGGCGGGTTTGCAGCGCCGCGCGTCTTTTGAGACGCACTGAATATAGATGCGCACCTTAGGCGGGAAGGAAACGCCCGGCGTGCAACTGACCTATTGAACCCGCCGAAGATTGTTGTCATATGAAAGTGGGAATGGTGTCTCCCCTTTAACCGCGCTGATGCTGATGACGCCTGCTGACGAACGCCCTTTGGGCGCGCAGGAGGCTGCAATGGGATTTTTTCTCGTGTTCATCGGCTCTGGCATTGGCGGTGCACTTCGCCATGGTGTCGGGGTTCTGTCGCTTCGGTTGCTCGGTCCGGCCTTTCCCTATGCAACGCTTGCGATCAACATCGTCGGATCGGCTTTAATGGGCCTCGTAGTCGCCCTCTTTGCGGCGGGTGACATTACCGGACAGGATACCCGCCTGTTCCTGACGACCGGCATCATCGGCGGATTTACAACCTTTTCGACGTTCTCGCTCGATGCCGTGACGCTATGGGACCGCGGCCAACCCATCGCAGCCATCGCGTATGTTCTGGGCAGCGTCACACTCTCCCTAGGCGCTCTGTTGTCTGTGCTGTTGTTCATGCGGCGCTAGCAGCCGCAGTCCGCTGAACGTTGCGAGCAAGCCCGGGCGGGCGTAAATTAGGTAAAGTCCGTGGGCCGGTGCGATGTGGATGCCACCGCCGGAGGAAGCCCATGAACGCCGCCTCAAACGGCAACGACATGAACGGGCCGTCGGCTGCCGTCGTGTTCGCCGATCAGGTCCGCGCGCCAACTTTCCACGCTGATGTTCTCGCTCTGTTGCCCGACCCAGCGAGCGTCCGGGCTTGCCTGGATATCGCCGAAGACGCCGCCCGCGCGATCCAAGGCCGCATGGCCGCCGCCCATGTCGGAGCCGATCCCGAGGCGATGATCGCCGCGCCCGAGGAGATTGATCTGCAAATGATGCGCGACCTGGAGGAAGGTTCACCGCGCGAGCGTCTCGAGCGCGTCGAGCGCGCTTTCAATGAGTGGAAAGGAGCCAGGGCCACTCGCTCGGAAACTCCGCTGGACGACTGCCGCGGCGACGTTGCTCGCTGCGTGACGACTGAGTGTCACGAGACCGGACTCGTCGTCGCTCCCGCCCACGGCAACTTGGATGCCCGCGACGCATTTCACGAAGTGGTCTTCAAGGAGCGCAAACTGGTGCTGGTGCCACCCGCGGGCGGATACTCCGGCAATCTCGTCCGGCACGTTGTAATCGGCTGGAAGCCACATTCCCATGCGCATGATGCAGTCGTCGCGGCGAGGCGCTGGCTGGCCGCCGCAGAGCGCGTCACGCTGCTGTGCATCAACGACAAGCCGGACGGAAGCTATCAGTTCACGGCAAGAGAGCTTCTCGCCCAGCTTGGCCTCAAAGGTGACGTCGTCGCGATCGACACAGAGGGCCGCTCGGTCGGGAATGCCATTCTCGACTTCGCCGCCTCGGTGAACGCCACCTGTCTGCTGATCGGGGCGTACAAACATGGCTACTTCCTCGAACTGCTTCTCGGCCGCGTCACCCGTTACCTGCTGTCGCATGCGACGCTTCCCTTGATGATGAAACATTAGCTCCAACCTACGGCGCGTTGCGGGCCGAAGCGGCCTTGACGAAACTAGGACACTTGTCCTAGTTATTCATATGTCAGACGGGGCGCAGCAAGAAAATGCCGGCACAGTCAACCCACGAGCTAATTGTCGAAAAGGCGGACGCCCTATTCTACGAGGGCGGATTCGACGCCACGTCCTTTGCTGACATCGCCGCAGCCGTGGGCATCTCCCGCGGGAATTTCTATCACCACTTCAAGACCAAGGACGACATACTGGATGCCGTGATTGGCCGCAGAATGGAGCGGACGCGGGCGATGCTCGAGGCCTGGAAGGCCGAGGGCGAAAGTCCGCGCGAGCGCATCCTGTCCTTCATTCACATGCTGATCGCCAACCGAACCCAGATCATGGATTTCGGCTGCCCGGTCGGAACACTTTGCTCTGAACTCACCAAGCTGGACCATGCCGCGCAAAGCCGCGCAACCGAAATCCTCGGCTTGTTCCGCGACTGGCTCACCGAACAGATGCGCGCCCTTGGTGCCCCTGACCAGGCAGAGACGCTGGCGCTGCATCTTCTGTCCTGGTCGCAGGGCGTGGCGGTGATGGCGACCGCCTTCAAGGACGAGGCATTCATCCGCAACGAGGTGGCCGGGATCGAACGCTGGCTGTCGTCCCTGCCAAACCTCACGCATTCAACATGATCAAAGGAGCACCGATGTTCATCACCTTCCTCAGATTTGCAGAGAACCGCACCGCCGCGCCAGAATTCATGGCGGCACATAACGACTGGATCGCGCGAGGGTTCGCCGATGGCGTGTTCCTCTGTGTCGGCTCGCTCCAGCCCGCCGCGGGAGGCGTGATCCTCGCTCATGGGGAAAGTCGTGATGCGCACGATGCACGCATCGCCGCCGACCCGTTCGTCGCGCAACAGGTCGTGACCGCCGAGACGCACGAAATCGATCCGAAGCGCACTGTTTCCGCCCTCGATTTCGTGAAGACGGCAGCCTAGGCGCGTCGCCCAAACGTGTGCAGCGGTTTTGGCACAACGACACGCATAACAGCAATGACCTAAAGCGCGTCGCGTGAATCCCATTGAACGCGATGCGCTTTGAGGGCGACGAGCGTTCCCACAGCATCGCGGCGCCGAAGTCACGGCGCTGCGAGCAGGCTGTGTGCACCCGCCGCGCACTCCTACCCGCTCGGCCATATGGCGAATTGAACGCGGCGCGGCCTCTGACTCTCCATTCGCCCCTAAGCTCGTCGCCACTCGGGAGCTCAAATAAGACGCTCGCCCATCTCGATAGGCACGTCCTCACGCCGCGATTGAGCGAGCGTGCGGTGGCTTATGCGGTCGTGTGGAGCTTTGTCACCATACGCTTGATCGCGACTGCCAAGGGTGTCGAACCGCGCCAATGCTCGTTGTTCTCCTGGCGGATGACGCGGCCGCGCGCGATGCCGTCATACATGCCAAGCAGAGCTGTGGCGACTTCTGGCGTGACGCCCGCCTCGGTGAGAACCGTTAGGCGCTGCTCTGGCGGCAGGAATACCGGCTCGACCGGGCGGCCAAGAATCTCCGCAAAGGCGGTCGCCACATCGCGGGCGCTCCAGTCCTCTTGTCCACCAAGTTCCACGATTCGCGTGCCCTTCCACGTCTCGGTCATGAGCTGAGCAGCCGCCTCTCCCACATCCGTGGTGCTAACCATGGGGATCTTCTGCTCAACGTTCAGGAACGACGGCAAAATGCCCTCCGAGATGGCGGCTTCAGCAACCTCCGACCAGGTTTCGATGAAATAGCCACTGCGAAGAAAAGCTGTGGCGTGCGCGGCACCGGCAAGCGCAGTCTCGATTTCGTGCAACGTAGCGATGACGCCGGTGTCGGAGGCATGCTGCGCACCAATCGATGAAAGGACAACCATCTTGGCAAGGTTTGCGCGCCGTACTGCTTCGGCAAGAGCTTTGCCAAGCTCCGCCGCCTGTGCGAACGGATCGCCGTCCCGAGGCGGCGGGCTCAGGAGGAACGCCGCCGACGCCCCCTTGAGGACCCGAGAGACCTGCTCCGCATTATAAAGGTTGGCGATGGCAACCTCGGCACCCAGCGCCTTCCATGGTTCGCCCTGCTCCGGACGGCGCACTACGACACGCACCTGCTCGCCGCGCTCAATCAGCGCACGTGCTGTTTCGCCGCCAGCCCTGCCGCCTGCTCCAAAAACTACATGCATCGCCCTGTCCTCCAGAAGGTTCGTGAACGTCTCGATCCGGTGAAATAACGCGCGGCTTTTCATGCGTCCAATGCATGCGCTATATAGTCGTTATGCGTGAAGTGAATTTACGTCGGACTGACCTGAATCTGCTCGTGGTGCTTGAGGCGCTCCTTGAGGAAAGGAGTGTTACGCGCGCCGCCAGCCGCCTCGGCATGAGCCAGCCAGCCGTGAGCCGGGCCCTGGCGCGCCTGCGCAAGCTGTTCGGCGATGGCCTGCTGGTAGAAGGGCGGAGTGGCTACATGGCCACGAGGCGGGCCGAAGACATTCGGCCAAGGCTACGCAGAGCTCTCGCACAAATCGGCGACATGCTTGAGGCGAGCCCCTTCGACCCGGCAACCGCGACCGGCAACGTGCGGCTGCTGATGCTGGACCTCGAGACCGCCGCGCTGGTGCCTCATCTGCTTGCCCGCCTCGCCATCGAGGCGCCGCAGCTCGACCTCGACATCGCGGCACCGGGGCCCAGGGGTATCGAAGCGCTGGAGAACGATGCCGTGGATGCGGTGATCGGCGTAATCGACTCGGCGCCGGCAGGAATCCGCCGACGCAGCCTCTATGACGACACTTTCGTCACGCTGATGCGCACTGGACATCCCGCGGCAAGCAGGAAGCTCACCCTGAACCGCTACTTGGAATTGGGACATATCGTGGTGAGCGTCACCGGCGAAGGGCCGGCGCCCGTCGACATGGCGCTCGCCGCGATGGGCCGCAAGCGGCGGGTGCACGTCCGTGTGCCAAGCTTCCTGGCAGCAGTGGAGATCGCCGCCCACTCAGATCTAATCATGACCCTGCCATCGAGTCTGGCGCGGACGGCGGCGGGGATCGGTCGGTTCGTTGCGCTACCCCCACCGCTCGATCTTGGAAGCTTTACCATGAGCCTGCTCTGGCACGCGCGCCATCAGGACGAACTGCGTCACATCTGGCTGAGGCGCACCGTTGTCGCTGCGGCCAAGGCCCTGGCCGGGATCAAGAAAGCCGATGCAGAGTAAACCAGGGCGAAGGGCAATGACGTTCCCTGAGACTCGCAACATCGTGGCGAGCGGGTCACATCGACCCCGGCAAGCCCGCGTTCCAACTGCTCATCGCTCTCGGCCGATCTCGCCGCCCTAAGGAAGTTCGATCTCGCCGTCCACGACGTGGTTGAGGCCGGTGCCTTCCGCCGTCAGCGTCATGCGGACCTTCAACTTCTTGCCGCCGACCTGCCCTTCGCGCACGGCCTCCTCGATCTTGCGCTGCGACGTGACGCCGACTTCCTTCAGGAATTTGCGGATCGACATGTTGAAGGCGTCTTCACTCATGGCGGAACTCCTCTCCTGTCCGGGAGAGATTGTAGGGGAAGGCAAGCGGTGAAGGAAGAAGGACGGTGACGCCCCATGCCACAGAAGCCGCGCCACAAGAAAAAGACCCCGAGCCGGGAGGGGGCGTCGGGGTCTCTTGATCGGCCCTCTTGGGAGGAGGAGCGGAACCGATCGATCACTTGCGCAGCGGGAGGAGATCTGCGCGTTGATGGTGAGAATAGATGATGCCCCGTCATCCAATAGTTCCCCAGGTAACATCGCGGCCTTGCGCGGGAAGTCCCGCGGCTACAAAGTCGCCTGAAGTTTCCTCACATGTGTCACAACCGGACTATTGCCCGGTCGTTATCACCATCCGGAACCGGGCTGCGCCGCTCATCATCCGCTCATAGGCTTCGGCTGCCCGCTCGAGCGGCATCGTTTCGATCATAGGCCGAATGTTGGCGAGGGCGCTGAAAGCCAAAGTGTCTTCGGAATCAGCCGAGGTTCCAGAGGGCCATCCCTGGATGACCCGGCGGCCGCCGATTAGCAGCAATGGCGAGACTTCGATGGGATCGGGTGAAGCGCCAACGACGATCATCTTGCCATCAACGGCCAGTCCGCCGAGCACCGCGCTCATCGCCTGCGAACTGGTGACGGTGGACAGGATCACGCGAGCTCCACCCAGCTTGTTCAGTTCGGCGGCGACATCCTGGGTGGTGCTATCGAAATAGTGATGAGCGCCAAGCTCGAGCGCCAGCGGCCGCTTATCGGCGCCCCGCGCGATGGCAACCGTGCGACAGCCCATCTTGGCGGCGAACTGAACACCGAGATGACCGAGACCGCCAATGCCAAGCACAGCGACAGTATCGCCCGCACGAATCCCGCTGTTCCGCAAGGCATTGTAGGTCGTGATTCCAGCGCACAGGAGCGGCGCGGCCTCGGCCGCCTGCAGATCATCTGGGATCGCAGCCAGGGCTTCGAAGGGCGCGATCATGTAATCGGCATAACCGCCATCATAGCTGATGCCGGGAATTTGCCCGTTCGAACATGTAATGAAATCGCCACGGCGACAGGACGGACAATGGCCACAGTGGCCCCCGTGCCAGCCAACCCCGACCCGTTGCCCCGGCTCCCAGTTGGTCACACGCTCGCCGACCTTGTCGATGACTCCGACAACTTCGTGGCCCGGCACGCGCGGATAGTTAATGCCCGGGAATGCCCCAATTTCGTGAAGGCATCGCTGTGACATACCCCGCACGCCTGGACCTTGATCAGGACCTGGCCCGCACCCGGGGTCGGGACATCGCGTTCGACCAGTTCGAATGGTCCGTTGGCATTTTTCACTTGAACAGCGCGCATGCGCGGCATGGCGGCCTCCCGTAGTTGGCGTTGCATCGGCTAGCAGTAGGTAACCGCGCGCTGCCTAAAGGTCAGCGCTGGCTTTCACGTAAATTGCTGCGATTGCTTCGATGCCGCGCTGATCGTCGAGATCGAAGCGCGCGAGCAGTGGGCTGTCGAGGTCGATGACACCAAGAATTCGACGATCCCGGATCAATGGCACCACAAGCTCCGAGCGCGAGGCCGCATCACAGGCGATGTGATCGGCAAAGGCGTGCACGTCCTCGACCAGCACGGACTGTCCGCGTTCGACCGCTGTCCCGCAGACGCCGCGACCCACAGCGATGCGCACACAGGCCGGCTTGCCCTGGAACGGTCCCAGGACCAGCTCTTCGGGCGATCGCAAGAAGTAAAAGCCGGCCCAGTTCAAATCGGGGAGGCTCGCGAATAAGAGCGCCGCGGTATTGGCAGCATTCGCAATTGCGTCGCGCTCGCCGCTGATGAGGCCGCCGAGCTGCTGCGCCAGATCCCGGTAGAGAGCAGCTTTGTCGTCGACTGCGACCACGCTTCCCATTCCTCATCAAGCGTTAAGATTGACGGCGCGGCGCCACAGCGGCGGCACCAATACTCTGCGTTCGATGGATCGCCTTCCTTGCGATGGAGGTGGGCATGCACGTGCATGGCCGTCGACAGATAATACCCGCGCCAGCGGCCGAGCGGTAGCGTGCATCGGGCGATATCCAGAATGACCGCATTGGGGTCAGCTTGCGCCGTCGGGCAACCTGGACGGCCGCAACGGGTGGGGAGCGGAAATTCGTTGCCACGGTGCCTAAAGGCTGCCGCTGCCGCAACAAACGGACATTACACCCTAATTTTCCGACTGGTATCTTCGATCACCGACTTAGCCCCTAGAATGCTCGTTATTGCAGAGAGCCGCTCGGAAGGCCGGCACGCGCAAGATCAGCGGCGGCCTTGTCGAGAATGGAAGGATCGCGGAAGTTCCAGGCCCGACGCCACGACTGGACCGTCGCAGTTGGAGCTGCCTTCAGCATTTTCGCGACGGCAGCTCGGGCCTCTGCATCGCGTCCAAGTCGCATGTAAGCAATGGCTAGTAGTAATGGTGCATCGGCGAACTCCGCAGCCTTCAGCACCTCAACTGCATCTTCGTTCTTACCAAGCACGACAAAGGTGGCACCTCGCACGTAGTTAAAGAACCAGGACAATCCGGGGTCGCGCGCGGCCGCGGCGTCGGTAAGTTCCAGCGCCTTTTCCGGCTGACCGGCCGACAGGAAAATGTTTCCCGCGTCCGTGAGGGTGAAGGCATTGTATGGTGCTGCCGCGAGCGCCTTGTTCATTTCGGCAATAGCCCCATCATGGTCTCCGTTGATAGTCAGAAGCCATGCATGAAGCCAGTGCGCCAGTCGCGCCACCTGAGGGCTTAGGTTCTTGTCTGACAGCACCTGCTTGACCAGACGGTCCGCCTCCTGAAGATCAGCCTGCGGGTCCGAACTGTAAAGCAGCGCAACCTTTAGCCAGTGAGACCACCCTAACTCCGCGGTTAAAAGGGGGGAACCGGGGAACACCTGCAGCCCTTGTCGAGAGATTTCACCCGATCGCTCGATGCCTTCCTTCGTGTAGAGATTCAACTGGCTTTCCGCGCGCAGGTAGTAGTCGTATTCAGCTAGGTTGGTGCTGTCCTTCCCCCAAGCCTGACTGTAATCGGCTTTGCGAATGGCCCCGAATTCACCCGTCATCGCCCCCACGATCTTCCCGGTTAACTCATCCTGAAGCGCCCAGGGGTCGGTTCCGGCCTTGTCGAAGCGGTCTGCCCAGACATGGTCCCCCGTGTTGGCGTTGATCAATTGGGCAACAATGCGCACCCTATTGCCTTCCTTGCGCACACTACCCTCGACGACATAGCCAACGCCGAGCTCCTTGCCGATCCGGCGGATATCGCCTTCCTTGCCCTGATAAGCAAAAGACGAGGTTCGCGATACGACCGCAATGTCGGAGAAGCGCGAGAGGATGGCGATGACGTCGTTCGCCAGTCCGTCCCCCAAGTACCCGAGACTCTTCTCGGCACTTAGATCCTTGAATGGCAGCACGGCGACAGACGGGATCGTACCAGATCCTCCGGGAGAGGACATCGATAGTGGATAATATAGCCCCGCCCCTATGGCCAATACGGCCGCCATGATGGCTGCTGGAACTCCAAATGCCCACCACAGTCGGCCGCTCCCGCGCTTTTGCAGAATGCGTCGGCGTGGCGGGGCGTCGAGGCGCACGTGGTAGACGTCGACAGGCTCTTCGATGTTCTTGACCTTCTGCCGGCCCGCGGAGTCAAAGCCAAACGCGAGCTTTTTCTCGACCTCCTTCGCCACCTTGCCTGAAACACAGATGCCGCCCGGACGAGCGAGCTGCTCGAGCCTTGCGGCGACGTTCACGCCTTCGCCGTACCGGTCCTCGCCCTCAACGATTACTTCGCCGATATTGATGCCGATCCGGACGTCAAATCTTTCCTCCTCGGGAACGGCAGCATTGCGCTCTCCCATTCCGCGCTGGAGAGACACGGCACATTCGACAGCGTCGACGACGCTCCCAAACTCCGCGAGGAGCCCATCGCCCATGAGTTTGAAGACCCGCCCGTGATGCCTCGCAATCTCTGGTTCAAACAGCTCAGTGCGTCGCATTCGAAGGCGTTCAAAGGTCGCAGCTTCGTCTTGCTCCATGAGTGCGGAGTACCCGACCACGTCGGCGGCCAAGATTGCAGATAGCCTGCGCTCCATTGTCTTAGTCCCCCAAACTGAATTCCCCGCCGAATACTGTACATGACTTTGCCGCACATTTCACGGACAGCTAATAAATCCTCCTTTCGCAGCCAGACGAGACTGTCGGCACAGGCGGATATTCGCTACGTGCTCAAAAGATTGCGTAATCGTCATCGTACCGCGCGACGGCGGCATCGAATCAAGGCCGTTGATGTCCCCTGAAATGGCGGCTTCTGGTTCGAAAGCCGGCCTTGGAACCTCAAATATGGAACGTCCGCCTCGGGTCAGGGCGGACACGGCCGTTTTTGGGATAACTTCCGCTTCTTGCGCATCCAAGACGAACGCCGATGACCGCTCCGGCCCGAGGGAGACATTGCACGTCAGAGTGCGCAACGGGCGGTTTTCTGACTTTTGATGCCCCTCCCCAACTCTGCTCAGCAGAACCGGGCGAGGTTTATTCAAAATTGCCGCCGCCGCCCTATACTCTTGCGTGATAGCCGGGAGAGAGTTCATGCGTCCTCTAGCCCAGTGCCAAGCGTTGTTGGCCGCGGTTCTGGCGAGCGCTGCCGCCGTGGTTTCGACATCCGCGCCCGCTCAGGATCGCGCCGGCGAGCGTGCAGCGATGATCGAAACGATCAAATCGCACGCCCGCTCAGCGCCCTCAGCGGTCGAGGGCCAAGGCATCGATCCGGCGGTGCTGGAGACGATGGCGAAGGTGCCGCGCCACTTGTTTGTGCCCGAGGAGCTGCGCGGTGCGGCCTATCGAGATCGGCCGCTGCCGATCGGTTACGGTCAGACCATCTCGCAACCCTTCATCGTCGCGCTGATGACCGACCTGATCAATGTCGGGCCTGGCGACGTTGTCCTCGAGGTCGGCACTGGCTCGGGTTATCAGGCAGCCGTCCTGTCGCCGCGCGCAGGGAAGGTTTACTCGATCGAGATCATACCGGAACTAGGCAAAAGGGCTGCCGCCCGGCTTGCGGAGCTCCGCTACGGCAATGTCGAGGTGAAGGTGGGCGACGGTTACTATGGTTGGCCCGAGCACGCGCCTTTCGACGGTATCGTGGTGACTGCCGCTGCCAGTCACATCCCGCCGCCGCTGGTCGAGCAGCTCGCCAAAGGCGGCCGGATGGTCGTCCCCGTGGGAGCTCCCTTCGCGACCCAGTTTCTCATGCTGGTCGAGAAGCGACAGGATGGAAGCATCACGACCCGGCAGTTGCTGCCGGTGGGCTTTGTGCCGCTCAGGGGCGGCAGATGAAAGCGGGCCGCCTGCTGCCGGTTGGTCTCATATCGGCGGCAACCCTCGCCCACGAAGTGCTGCTGATGCGGCTCTTTTCGATCGTTCAGTGGCATCAATTTGCCTATATGATCATAAGCATCGCGCTGCTCGGCTTCGGCGCGAGCGGTACATTCGTTGCCCTCGCCCGTCGCCCCCTGCTGAAACGGTACCCGGCCGCCTTCGCAGCCTCGGCCGCGCTGTTCGGCATTACGGCGGTTGCAAGCTTCGCCGGTGCCGAACGCCTGCCGTTCAACGCGCTCGAGATCGTCTGGAATCCAGCCCAGCTCGGTTGGCTCGCCGCCAGCTATGCTCTCCTGAGCCTGCCGTTCTTTTTTGGGGCAACCTGTATCGGCCTTGCCTTCAGCCGCCATCCTGGTGAGATAGGGCGCATCTATGCCTTCGACCTCATCGGCGCCGGGATCGGTGCGCTCGGCATCGTCGGACTGCTGTTCCTGATCTTTCCCTCCACGGCACTGCGCTTCGTCGCAGCGCTGGGATTTGCGGCGGCTGCCCTCGCCGCAACGGGCATGGCGCGCCATCGGTGGTTCGCCGCGGGCAGCCTCGGGCTTGCAGCCGCGGTCATCGCGGTGTGGCTGCCGCCGGCCTTGACGGCCGTCGGCCCGCACATGTCCGAGTACAAGGGCCTCCGCATAGCTCTCGAAGTCCCTGACGCGCGGATGGTCGAGGAGCGATCGAGCCCGCTCGGACTACTGACGGTCGTCGAGAGCCCGACCGTGCCTTTCCGGTACGCGCCGGGCCTCAGTCTCGCCAACGTGCAAGAGCCGCCCGCGCAACTCGCCGTCTTCAGCGATGGCGACAGCATTACGGCGATGACCGCCTATGGCGGCGATCCGGCGACGGTTGCCTATCTCGACCGGACAACGGCGGCGCTCCCGTACCGGCTGCTGGCGCGGCCACGAATTCTGGTCCTCGGTGCCGGTGGCGGCGAGCAGGTGCTGCTGGCCCTCCGCGCCGGAGCCGATATCGTGGACGCCGTAGAGGTCAACCCGCAGATGATCGACCTCGCTCGCAATCGCTTCGCGAACTTCGTCGGCGGCATCTTCAACCGAACGAACGTTCGTCTGCATCTGGCCGAGGCGCGCGCCTTCGCTGCGACCACTGGCGAGCGTTACGATCTCATCCAGATGCCGCTCCTCGACTCCTTCAGCGCCGCCGCGGCCGGCGTGCAGAGCATGCACGAGAACTACACCTACACCGTGGAAGCACTGCGGGATTACCTGGCGATACTGAGACCGGATGGCGTCGTCGCCATCACGCGATGGCTGCGGATGCCGCCGCGCGATGTCCTCAAGCTGTTCGCCACGGCTACCGCAGCGCTTGAAGCGGATGGCGTGTCTGAGCCCGGCCGGCACCTGGCGCTGATCCGGAGCTGGAATACCGCAACCCTCATCGTCGCCAAGTCGCCGTTCACTGGCGAGGACGTCGCTGCCATCCGCGGCTTCGCGGGCGAGAATTTCTTTGACATCTCCTGGATGCCGGGGATCTCCGCGAGCGACGTGAACCGCTACAATCAGCTCGACCAGGAATATCTCTACGAGGGAGCCCTCGCCCTCCTCGGCCCAGAGCGAGCCGACTTCACCGAGCGCTACAAGTTCGATATTGCGCCGGCGACGGACAATCGGCCCTATTTCTTCGACTTTTTCCGTTGGCGCGCCCTGCCCGAACTCCTGGCGCTCAGAACCCAAGGCGGGGCAGCGATGCTCGACTGGGGCTACCTGATCCTGGTGGCGACGCTCGTCCAGGCCGCGATCCTGAGTGCCGTCCTGATCCTGCTGCCGCTCTGGCTTCGCCGGCGCGCAATCGGGAGCGCCGTGCCCCGGCTGCGCTTCGGGCTCTATTTCCTTGCCTTGGGTCTCGCCTTCCTCTTCATCGAGATCGCCTTCATTCAGCGCTTCATGCTGTTCCTCGGCCATCCGCTCTACGCTGTCGCTGTCGTGCTTGCGGGTTTCCTCGCCTTCGCGGGTCTCGGCAGCGCCGTCGCAGCACGCTGGATGGCGGCGGTCGGACGCGGATCGGCGGTGCGCGGCATCACCCTCGCCGTCGTGGTGATCGCATTCCTGGCCGGCACCTACCTCATCACCCTGCCCTCGATATTCGAACGGTTGCTGGTACTCCCGGATGTTGCGAAGATCGCAATCGCCCTCCTCCTCATCGCGCCACTCGCCGTCTTCATGGGCATGCCCTTCCCCCTCGGCCTTAGCCACGTCGGCGCCCGCTCTGAGGAGTTTCTTCCATGGGCGTGGGGCATCAACGGCTGTGCCTCGGTGCTGAGCGCAATCCTCGCCGCCCTGCTCGCAATGCATGTCGGCTTCACTGGCGTCGTGACGATCGCCGCGATCCTCTATCTTGCCGCACCGGCCTTGCTTGCCTGGCCGCGGGGTCGAGACGACCAGCAGACGTCGCAAGGCTCTGTTCCCGATCGGAACCGTTCGCGCGTTAAGCCAACCGCCAGCCACGGCGAGCATAGACGACCCGAAGCCCACACACGCATCGGCTGCACGGAGGCGCTGCCGACGGGAGTTTCACAGGTCGGCCAGCCAGCGAAATGCGCGACGGAGAAAAGCCTGTCCGCCGTCGGTGATCGCGTGCCATGGGCAATCAGCACTTGATGGTGGCGTGCAACGGCATTCCCCTGCGGTGCGCGGCACCCGTTGCGCGTTCAGCCTCACTCGCCCGTCACGCGCCAGATCACATCGCCGACATCGTCCGCCACCAACAGCGAGCCATCCGGGCCGATGGCAACTCCAACCGGCCGACCATAGGACGCCCGCTCGTCAGGCGAAAGGAACCCGCTCAGAATGTCACGCGGCGGCCCGGCTGGACGTCCATTCACGAACGGCACGAAGACAACCTTGTAGCCGCGCAGCGTGCTGCGGTTCCAGGAGCCATGCTGCCCGATGACCATACCGTCGGGGAAGCCGGGCAGAGTGCCTGCGGGAAGCCAGCAAAGCCCGAGCGATGCAGTGTGCCCGCCCAACGCATAGTCCGGCGTTATGGCGGTCGCGACCATCGCCGGGTCCTGCGGCACCCGGTCGTCCACGATCTGCCCCCAGTAGCAATAGGGCCATCCGTAGAAGCCGCCGTCGCGCACTGATGTCAGATAGTCGGGAGGCGTCTCGTCGCCTAGGCCGTCGCGCTCATTGACCACCGTCCAGAGTGCATCTGTCGTCGGCTCCCACGCCATGCCCACCGGGTTGCGCAGGCCGGAGGCAAATATGCGGCGCTCACCACTCTCGAGGTCAAGCTCGTGGATGGCGGCCCGTCCTTCCTCTGCCGCCATGCCGCGCTCGCCTATGTTGCTGAGCGAACCGACACCGATGAAAAGCTTTCGTCCATCGCGGCTCGCAAGCAGGCTCCGCGTCCAATGCCCGCCGGCCTTGAAGTCCGTAAGCTTTCGCCCTGTCGCGCTGATACGCGCGTCGCCCGTTTCATACGGGAACGCAACCACCCCGTCTGTGTTGCCGACATACAACCTATCGCCCAGCAACGCCATGCCGAACGGCTGATTGAGTCCCTCGAGAAATGCCGTGCGTATCTCGGCCACACCGTCGCCATCCGCATCCCGCAACAGCGTGATGCGGTTCGGACTTGCGCCCACTGCGGCGGCGCGCTTCATCGTGCTGAACATGGCGTAGTCGAAGGCCGATTTGATGCCCCCCGGCTCGCTCAGTGCCTCGGCGACCAGTACGTCGCCATTCGGCAACACGTGAATCCAACGGGGATGTTTGAGCCCGGCCGCGAATGCGTTCACCTTGAGCCCGGCCGCCGCAGTCGGCACTTGCTCCGCTGACCATCCCTTGGCTGTCGGCATTTTCAGGGTCGGAATGCCCTGCGGCTTGGCTCTCGGGATTTTCGGTGCGCTGCCATAGGCCGGTTCCAGGGAATCACCGTCTCGGTGCCGCAAAAGGATTGTTACGGCGCCGATCAGTGCGACCAGTCGACCGAAAATATCTGATAGGCCCATGTGTCCTCCTAACCCTGATGCGCACGCTACCCGAAGCGCCTGCGCGTGGGTATCCTCGAACTGCATTGTTTCTGTGGACACTTCGCCGGGTCGAGAGCATCGAAGTCATGTCCGGCACCTTGGCAGGTGAGCCATTTTTGATAGGCGAATCGCGGCACCAATGCTGCCAAGAAGGACCACGCCATCAGTCCCATCACGATGTCTCTCATGAATTCTTGCGAGAAATCTTCTACGGGCATTGCCCGGAGTAGCTCAACTCGCAATAGTGTAATAGCTAAGCACGATGCGTAGATTCAAAGAGTTACAGCGTCCTTTGTGCGTCCTAAAGGACGCACGGCAATTCGAAGAAAAGCGTGCAACGGCTTTCCGTCCGGAATCGCGTCATTTCGAAGAGTTAGCCGCGCGCGTGTTATCAGACGCCACAGTACATGACAGTAGCTGCGCCTCGTCGGTTGCGGTACGGCAAAGCTTCTCCTCCGGCGATCGCTGAAGTGGTCGCCGTCACCGCTCAAGTTTTCGAAATGCGCCGATGCACGCCATCCAGGCTTTGCGCGAAGGCATCGAACAGCTTGCGGTCCGTCAGTTCGCGCAAGACCTGTTCGTTGATCCCGCCACGCGTTGCATATTCTTCCGCCAGATGCATGAAGCCGGCCTCTGGCGCCGCTTCCGGTGCGTGCGCGAGAGCCTTGAACAGGGCGGCGATGTAGTCGCGCCCCCTCGCCTCGCCAACGCCGTGGTCTTTCAGCCAGCCATGGATCGTATCGAGGTATTTGAAATAGGTGGCATAGGTCGCGGTGACGACGCTCAGCGCGTCGAATTCGCTTTCATCCTCTACCTCGATCGCCTTTCCGAGCTTGCCGAACAAAGCGGCGATACTCGGTTCGGGCGGGCAGATGATTGTCGCGCCCTGCCCGTAAGCGATCATCGGCATCGGAAGCGCTTTCGTCACCTTTTCCGCAGGCGCGCTCATATCCGCGATTTCCTCGCGCGACAACGTGGCGATCAGGCTGACGACGTGATGGTCGGGCCGGAACCGCAATTCTGATAGCACTTCATGCGCAACCTGCGGCCGAACCGCGAGCATGACCGTGTCGCAATTGTCGAGAACCGCCTGGTTATCGCCTGCCACGCGCACGTCCGGATAGCGGGAAGCCAGACCTGCCGCGATTTCCGCATTACGGGGCGACAGGAGAATGGAGACGGAATTATCCGCAAGGGATTTTAGCCCGGCAACAATCGCGGATGTGAGCGCGCCGGTGCCGATGAAGCCGAGTTTCATTGGGTGTCCTTTACCATCGGTTTCTGGTCGTCGACCGACAAGGGCAGCAAGACGACTGCATCTTCCTTAGATCCTACAGCGCCGCGCGTCCAATTGGACCGCCGCACCCTCCCAATTCCTGTGCTTGTCACAGGAATGAAGATGAGACGGGAAGTCTTTACCGTTCGCACATCTGCCGGGAACAGCTCTTGGCGCGAGATCCGCAATGTCTATATAACGTGGACCGCAGATGCGGCCGAACTGGGCGATGGAATGAACGACGAACTGCAGGGTCGAGCTGCGCAACCCGGAGCGATCCGCGAACGCGCGGAAGCGGAAATGAAAGCACTCGGGATCGACGACGCGTTCATCGGTCGGTTGGTCGATACGTTTTATGGCCGGGTCCTCGCGCATCCGGAGCTCGGTCCCGTGTTCGACGCAAGGCTTTCGGGGCGCTGGCCGGAGCACATGGAGAAGATGAAAAGCTTCTGGTCCTCCGTCGCCTTCCGCAGCGGCGCCTATGGCGGAAAGCCGGTCCAGGCCCATCTCGGCATTGCCAACATGTCACCGGAGCTTTTCCCGAAATGGCTGGCGCTCTTTGCCGCGACGCTTGACGACATTGCACCGAACAACGACGCGAAGGCCTGGTTCATGGCCACGGCAGAGCGCATCGCGCGAAGCCTGACGCTCTCGCTCTTCTACAATCCGGCGCTCGACGACCCGGCACTCAAGCGGTCGTGAACTGGCGCTTTTGCCGATGACGAATGTCGCCCTTCTGGCCGAGGCGGACCTTGCACCTCAGGATGGCATGGTCCGCATTGGGTGGAAACCTGTCATGCAGCATGGCTGCGGGGACGACGTGACCACGCCCAAAAGCGGTCTTTCATCCGATCTCGCTGGCGACAAACATCTGTGTATGTGGGAAGATGCGCGCATATTGAGTCCAACGAGATCGGCGCCGCAGGAGCGGTCACCGCTGTGGATCGAAAGCTTGCAGCCATCCTTTCAGCCGATGTTGCCGGCTTCAGCCGCCTTGCGGCGCTCGACGAAGAGGGTACGGTTCGCGCACTCGATCTATGCCGCGGTCGGATTGCCGAATTGGTTAGCGAGCATGGCGGCCGTATCTTCGGCAACGCAGGTGACGGCCTTGTCGCCGAGTTCCCAAGCGCGGTTCAGGCCGTCCGGTGCTCAGTACAAATCCAGCGCCGTCTTTTCAGACTCTCAGAAGACCTCCCACCCGATCGCCGCTTGGAATATCGCATCGGCGTCAATCTGGGCGACGTCGTTGTGTCGGGAGACGATCTCCTCGGCGACGGCGTGAATATCGCGGCACGCCTGCAGGAGATCGCCGCTCCGTCAGGTATCTGCATTTCCGGATCGGTGCGCGAGCATCTCGACGGCAAGGTGCCGTTCACGCTGACCAGCCTCGGCGAGCGCAGCTTCAAGAATATCCCCCGGCCAATTTTCGTCTTTCGGGTCGATTGGCAGCAAGAGACGCCTGTCGAAGGCGGCACCGCGTCCGCTCCATCACTTGCGGCCCGCCGTGGCAAGGACCAGCCGTCGATCGTCGTCATGCCCTTCGACAACCTCAGCGGTCCGGGCGACGAATACTTCGTGGACGGCGTTGTAGAGGAGATCACCGCCGCGCTCTCGCGCGTTAGGGATTTCTTTGTAATCGCGCGACAGTCCGCATTCACCTACAAGGGACGCTTCGTTGACGTGCGTGACGTCGGCAGGGAGCTCGGCGTCAATTATGTGGTCGAAGGCACCGTTCGCCGGGGCGGCGACCGACTGCGCATTTCCGTGCAACTGGTCGATGCGGAGACAAGGACTCAGTTCTGGTCCGATCGTTACGAGGGCGCAATCGAAGATATCTTCGAGTTCCAGGATCGGATCGCGGCGCACGTGGCAGGCGCCATTCATCCGGCCATCCGCGATGCCGAGATCGAGCTGGCCAAGCGCAAGCCGCCGACCAGTCTGCGGGCCTATGATCTGGTCATGCGCGCCTACCCGAACCTTTGGGGCCGTCGCAAGCATACCAACAACCAGGCAATCGAACTGCTTCGGCAAGCGATCGCAGTCGATCCCGGCTACGGCCGTGCGCATGCACTTTTGGCGTGGTGCCACGCCGCGAACGCCTCCTATCTATGGACCGAACAACCGGAACTTGAGCTGGAAAAGGCGCGCGCAGCGGTTGAAGCTGCAGGCTCGATAAGCGATGATCCAACCGCGCTCACTGCCGCCGGCGCGGCAATGAGCATCTGCGGCGATCAAGTGCGCGCCACCACCCTTATCGAAAAGGCGCTTGCGCTTGATCCAAACAATGCCTGGGCATGGGCGCGCCTGGGCTGGATCGCGATCTACAAGGGCGAAGCCGCTCGCGCTACGGAACGCTTCCAGCGTGGGATGACCCTGAGCCCAAGAGATCCGCTCGCATTCAACATGAGATTAGGGATGGCCTTTTCCTTGGCCATGCAAGGTTATCTTTCACAAGCCATCGCGATAGTCCAAGAGGTCATCAACAGCTATCCTGACGTGACCTGGTCCTATCGCCACCTCGCCGCCTGGTCAGCGATGAGCGGCGACTTGGAGACCGCCCGATGGGCCGCACAGAAGCTATTGGCGGCCGAGCCAGGATTTACAATCGAGTGGTATCGAGCGCTGCCCTGGTTTCAAAACATACCGCAGTGGCAAGATCAAATGGCCGAGGGTTTGCGGCAAGCAGGATTGCCCGAACGCTGATTGCCGTTCATGGACATGCGAGGTCCGCTCTCGGCCGAGGATTGCACTTTTGGCAGAGCCAGCCAATGTCTGCCGGGAGCAGGCCTTATCTCTTAATCATCCTCCGGTAAGCTCGGCGGGAGCGGATTCAACTATTCGGAGTACCCGTTTGAAGCAGCGGCGCCAATTCAACTGCCGTTTCGGAGCCTCTTGCCAGAATCGCCGCCCTAATCGGCGGGGACTAATCGCCGAAGGTTAGTTGCCAGACGGTGCGGTGGTGCTGTTCCGCTGAGCGTTTGCGCCACCACTTTGCTGCTGGGCATAGCCGCCAGGGCCGGTCGCGTAGGGGTCACCATCGTGCCAGTCCGTCGCGGGTTTGCCCGGATATGTCTGACCGCTCGACAGGTGCCCTTGATGGCCGGGATGCAAAGTTGCCGTTGCACCACGAGCCTGCGAGGGGGATTGGGCACCTGCCGCTGTCACGAGCAGTGTGCCTGCGCTGATGCCCAGCGCCAACATGAGAACGCATTTCATTCTTCTGTCCTCCACTTGCGCAATCAAACACAGACCTATGTTCCAACGAACTAGCGTCGATCTATCCGCTCAATCCCTCAGGTCCGCCGCGGTTCGTGAAAGCGGCACCAGCCGTTGGGGCTGATCTCGCCGGCAACGATCTCGCACGCGTTTGGCTCGAGGAAATGGGTGCATCCGGCACAGCGGCGGCCCCGGTTGGGAGAATTCTGGTAAGCCGCCTCACGCTTCGGGGTAGTTCCCGCGCCACGAGCCACGGGCGCCGCCATACGCGGACTTGTCATGCAAGAGGTGAGTCCGACGGCTCCGGCAACTGCAGCCCCGGTCCCCGAGATCTTCAAAAAATTCCGCCGGGACAGCTCTCGGGTTGAATCTCCGGCTGTCGACTTGTGCTTCACATCGTCATGGTGCTTTTTCATGATCTTTCCTCCCGTCGTGCGACCGCGCGTGACCTGAAAGCACAGATCAAATCGACTTTAGATATTCGATTAGGTCGCTCTTTTCTTGGTCAGTCAGCTTGAGATCGAGGTGGCGGTCGTAATGGTCCACAACGTCCCGCAGGGTGGCGAACCGACCGTCGTGGTAAAATCCGCCCTTGTGGATCTTGTCCATATCCCACAGGGCACGAAGAGGCGCCGTGCGGTATCGTTCATCCGGCGACCGCATCGCCTGGAAATCGTCGATCCCGATCTCCTCCGCCTTGTGCAAGTTCCATCCCGGCTCGGTGAAGATCGGCGGAACGTGACAGGTGGCGCATTTGGCCTTGTCGTTGAAGAGGGCCTTTCCGTTTTCCGCGGCGGCACTGTCGAAGGCGCCTTCCGGCGGTTTTGGAGTCGGCAGCGCAAGCTGGTAGAAGTGGAGCGCAGGCAGCTTGGCGGTGATCCGGTCCTCCTTGTCCTGCTTGTGCCCCTGCTTCGTTCTGGCGGCGACCGGATATTTTTTGGCATCGTCCAGCCGCGGATCGTAGAAGACGCCTTTCCCGTGCATTTCCAAGTTGCCAACGTAGGCGTTCCAGTAGCTGACCGTGCCCCAAGCTCCGGTCCATGTGTGGTTGTTCACACCCGCCAGCCCGAACGCCGGAGGATTGAGCGTGGCGGCGGTCTTGCCGTCCGGCCGGAAGGCCTTGCCGTCGAGATTGAGCTCGGCATCGAATTTCCCAGGTCCCCAGGCCGCGAGCGCCTTTTTCACCTCTTCCTCGCTAAGCTGCAGCATGTCGGTGAAGGCGGTGAGATCGGGCGCCAAGGCGACGATCGCGCCGATGTCGAGGTCACGGTTGGGCCAGCCGTCGAGGCGGTGGCCGATACCGGGGGCATAGGCGTCGTCGACCGTCGAATGGCACAGGGAGCACTGGATGCCGACGGACCTTAACGTCTTGCCATCGTCGCTGAAGAAGCCGGTCACGCCGACAACGGCATTGGACTTGAGCAGGACGAGGGTGCTGGCCGGGTCCTTGAGATCGACCTCGCCCTTGTTCAGCGCCTCGGCCACCGCCTTCGGGATCGCGTTCACATCGACTTTCAACCCGAGTTCGAGAGCCTTTTCCGGGCTGAGGCCCGGTCCGACGCCGCCGGCCTTTTCGCCCGCTATCGCCTCGTGAAGCTCGAGCTTGCCGCCCCAAAAATCCTCGCTACCGAATGTGTCGAAACGGAAGGTCTCACGTCCTTCCTCCAGATACCGCTTTGCCTGCTCGGCTACCGTGGCGTCAAAGTCCTTGCCGTTGGGTGCTTTCTTGCTCATCTGAGCAGCGGCGGGAATGAGAGCTGTCGACAACAGAAAACTAAGAAATAAAACAGAAAT
>NZ_SRXN01000034.1 GCF_004827385.1 Ensifer sp. MPMI2T | reverse complement strand
CACACGGCATAGCTTCTCGATTCTCACGTCAGTGGTAAAGCAGTTTGCGTGGCGCCCCTTGCACTCAGCTTCGACAAACCTTTCCACGCGCTAGTCGGGAAAACGGTATTTGAAGTGCTCGATCTCGGGGCCGAAAATCCGTTCGACGCGTTCGCGGTCGCCCGGTTTATAGTAGCTGCGAATGTCGGGTCTCGTTGGGTTCGCCTTCGCTCTTGTCAGAAAGCGATCATCAAACGGCAGGCCGAGCCTGTTGCATATCAGGCGTAGATCGTCCGAGAGGCGCTCCTGCCGCCCTACAAAATCCACAACGATCTCGTCGTTTTCGTGTAGAGCTGCCAGGATTCCCAGGATGAGATCGGCTGCTGTCAAGCAGGAAAAGCCACGCAACAGGCTCGGAGCCTTGTTGTTCATCTTCAGTCCGATCCTCGAAGCCGCCTGCCACTGGTGACTCATGAACGAGTTGGCGGATTATGGCTTTCGCCGAAACCCGTAGGCCCCGGACTCGGCCTGATCGCGTGCGGCAACGCGTTCCTTGGCGGCCTGGTCATGGTCATCGTTTGACGAGAGCAACGGCACGTGGTCCGGGAAGTCGATCAAGATCCCACAAACAGGTTGTGGTAGAGCTGATGAGGCCGCCAGTAGTGATGGAGGACGAACATGGCCAAAAGCAAGGAACACATCGATAACCTGTTGAGACTGCGCCAGGAACTCGTCGAGCGTCGGCGCGCTGTGCCAGCAATAAAGAGCCAGGGGAGATAGTGGCAACTGCAAGAGCGTGATTGAATTTCAGATGAGCATCGAGGCGATCGATCGAGCTATAGACGACGAAAAAAGGCTACATGGGGCTTCAGTAGCCCGTTCGGGCGGCGCCCCAATCCTTGACCGCAACCTGCGCTGTGCGACACTACATCCCGTGGTTGTAGGGGGCGAAGGAGAAAGGTATGACACAGTCCGCACAGCGAGTGGTCGTCGCGCTGTCAATCCTGATGGCGCTGTCTGGCTGCAGCTTCTTTAATTCAAAAATCGTGACAGTATGCGAAGAGACATTGAAGGAGCGGCTGCGCTCACCTTCCGGATACCAGCGGATTGAGATTACCCGTTACGAAGAGAAGATGGACCGATCCGAATACCAGGCCTACCTAGAAGCCAACGAGAAGCTAGCCGAACGACGCGAGTTTGAGATGCGTTGGTTCGACCAGGGTAACAAGGAGCCGACGCTTTTTGAAATCTACATCAATTACGATGCACCCAATGCTTACGGGACGCTCATTCGAGGTTTGGTCAGTTGCGAGTATCTCGATGATGACGGCGACAAATCGAATGCCGATTCCTACTCGGTCAAGGTCGATGGGAAAACGAAAACAGAATGGATTGTCGAACAGATTAGAGCGTCGAACGGTTGACGCCTGCCGCATAGCTCCTCAAGCTGCCGATCGCTCCTGCTGGTCTGCCTCTTTTTGCTGCCTGCATGAACCTCAAGCGCAGCAACGCATTGGACAACGGGGTATGGCTGACGGTGACGCCCAGATGGAAGCCGCTCGTCGGCGCCATAACGAGTTGTATCCCGATCGCCCGATCAAGCGGGTCGACGATACGCTGGAGGCGTCATATTACCTGATCGGGCTTGGTATGGTGTGGGAGAACGGCAAGCCGCTGACAGACCGGCAGATTGCGGCAGTCGAGATGATGACGCCGCTCGGATGTTTCTCGTAACAGGGCTGGAGGGCGGATGGGGAAGGTTTCAGCGATTCCCCCGATGGATGATACTGCGATCTCTGAAATCTCGTAGCCGCCTTATCCGCACCAGGACTGCTTGAAGCCAATCCAATGGTGAGCAAGCCCCTCGTCGACGAGCTGTGCACCAAGCGATCGGCCGCCTCGGTAGACCTCGCGCAGCTTCCGACCGTATTTGTCCTCATCGCGCAGGCCTGCCTTGAGGCCGAAGGCGCCGGCGTTCAGAAGCGATTGAAGGCGGATCTTGGCCTGTTCGCCTAGCGCCTTCTCCTCTGCGCAACGCGGCTCGCTGATCTCCGGCGTGTCGATGTCCGAGATCCGGTACTTGATGCCTTCGAACCAGAACGTGTCACCATCCACGACGCACGTTATCCGCGCGCCCGATGCGCATATGGGGAAGGATGCGGAAATCGTGTCTTCCGGCGGCACGGTTGCCCAGCCGTAGGCTCCACCGATCACGATGCCAGCGAGAGGCAACATAAACACCCAGGGGGATAAACCCCTTCTAGGTGCCGTGCGTTTGACCGGATTGAATTCGGTGAATCCCCCCACGGCCTCCCGCGACGCTCGCAGCTTCTTGCCTGTCCCTTTTGGAGACAAGTTGCGACCAAACAAGGAATTGGCGGCAAGTATCGCGCAAACGAGCACACCACCTATGACCAGCGCGAAGGGCGAGCGACTTCCGCCTCCACCGCCCGATCGCCTGCGCGCCTTGGCGTCATTTGGAACCAAAAGCAGAAGTGGACCGAGCACCAAAGCGCGGCGGCTTAACTGGGATGGAACGACACGCATCTGGTCCCCTCAACCAAACCTGCAGACCCCAACTTATATGGAAGCACAAAGAAGACGGGAAGTCGAGTGATGGCATGGCTGCGCGCTTGAGTTGCGAGATCCCTGTTATGGGCCTGAGGTCGGTTCTGGCATGGCCTGAGCCGCCGAAAAGGCGCGCCGTGCCGTGGTGCGGCGTTCTAGGCTTGGCGGCTACTACACCATACGCGCCTATGCCGTCAAAAAACTCCGTCCTAGGCACCTCTCGGACGGAAAGAGAGGATTGTAATTCGTCGGGGGCGGATATGAGAAACCCGCCGCCTAGAGGGCAGCGGGGCGCCTTGTTGCGGCAGATCGGATATCTAACTCTACGCCGGTCCCCACCAGCTCCCCCCCCATTGCAGGTGGAATAAAGCAGAAGAACAACCATGCATCGAGGCCAAGGCGGTCGGATGCGGTCGCAAGCCAGCAATCGTGTTCGTCCACGGAACATGTTATAAATGGCGATGCCTGAAAGCGAACAGCAGTACGAGTTTTCCGAATTCTCCGGCGAATTTGTCGACGACGACGTCATGGTCACTATCGGCATTTACCGCCCCGCCGGCACAAACGACGACTGGACGCTCGAAGTCGTCGACCAAGAAGGATACTCGACCGTCTGGGATGATCTTTTCGCTACTGACCGCGAAGCGTTTGATGAATTCTTGGCGACCATCCAGCGGGACGGAATCCGCAGCTTTCTCGACCAATCCATTCACACCGTGCATTGACGCTTCAGCTTCACCACGGCATTGCCGTTGTTGGCCTTCACCGCGCAAGGAGGGTCTGCCGGATAAACTCGCAAGCATGCATATCCGCCGCATCCGTTTTGCTTATTTGCAGGAACGAACCGAATCAGACCTTCCCTGTCGTCAGCTCGGGCCGATAGCTTTGTGCCGCAGCTCCATCGGATCTACATCTTTCCCCCGCATCCGACGAAGGCAACTGGATGCGCCCTCCCGGGTAGCTCGAGCTCGGCGCAACATTTGCAAAAGTGTACCTTCTGGAAAACCATAGCGAATCAGCGCGCTTTTGAAAGACGGAGAGCACATGAAGCGTTTCTTTCTATGTCTTCTGGCGCTCAGTGCGCTCGCTGTCGCTTCCATCGTCGTCTTGCCAAGCCTCGTTTCAAGCGAATGGATTCGCGGCGAACTCGGTAGGCAGCTATCTGCTGCAACGGGCAGTTCGATTTCGCTCAATGGTCCTGCCAGGCTTTCTGCCTTCCCCCATCTCGCGATTTTAGCGGAAGATGTCGCGCTTTCCGCGGAAACGCAGGGCATCACAGCTGAATTCGGGGAGGTTTCAGGTTCTGTGACGCTCTCCTCCTTGTGGTCGGATCGCCTGCACATAAAAGAGATCAAGCTGGATCGACCGGTCATCGTGCTCAGGGAAGGCTCAGGTCGCAGATCGGCGACACAGGCTGGTGACGACGATCGGGCGGAACAAAGCGACCCAATTGCGGCCCTTGCCACGTTCTTCGAACGAAGCGCGATCGATTCAATCTCGATCGCCGGCGGCACGCTGATACGGAAAGACGCAGCGGGCTCCAAGCAGACCGTCACCGATGTCAACCTTTCGCTCTCGGCGCCGAGCATCGACGACGAACTATCTCTGTCGGCGAATGCCCTGATGGAGGAGCGACGCTACGAGACCACCCTCACCATCTCCTCTTTGCGGTCACTGCTTGAACGCCGTCCAACCGACATGACCGTCTCCCTCCGAGCAGATCCCATGCCTGCATCCGGTTTCGCGGAGGTCGAGGCAGTTGGGCAAGTGGCCCTCAATGCCAATGGCAGCTATCAGATCCGCGGCGGCAAGTTGCGTGTCGGCGAACAGGCGTTAGCCCTGGACGCCCTCTTCATACCTGGTAAGCGTCCCCGGCTTCTCGCCGACCTCGATGCTGATCGGCTGGATTTGAGGCCATTCGTCCAGGCCAGGTCGGGTTCTTCGCAATCGAAGGCAGGGTCAGCAGACCCCGCCTCCCCCGCAGGCCTCAGATTTCTGACTGATTTCGACAGCGACATGAGCGTTCACGTGGGCACTTTGACCCTTGGCGACGTCTCGGCCTCCGACGTCACGCTGGTGGCGAAGCTCAACGACGGAGAGCTTTCTGCACGGCTCGAGCACTTGGGTGTTGATGCGGGCAGCATCGCCGCCGATGTCAGCACCGATGTTCACGATGATGAGCCGACCTTCCAGGGTCATATATCCAGCAACGGCCTCGGCATCGGCAAACTGGCATCGTTGATGGAGCAATCGGTCCCACTGTCCGGTGCCCTGACGATAGATACCGCCTTTGCCTTTCGCGGTCTTAGCGAAGATTCGCTGCGAGATACACTGAACCTGAAAGGCAATATTGGCATGCGCGACGCGACGTTCGTCGCGCCTGATATAGCCGATGAAAGCATAGGTGAGGTGAAGGCAAAGAAGCTTGCGATCAGGATCGAGGATCTCACAAAGCCGGTGCACCTGTCGGGAAGCCTGGCATGGCGGGACAAGCCCATCGCCGTCGAACTACAAATGCCCGTCCGGGACCTGCTTCTGAACAAGAATGCCGGCACAGCTGATATCCCCCTCAGGCTTGAGATGCGCATGGCCGACGCATCCCTGGCCATCGATGGCAAGGCTGTGCTGCCGGCTCAGTATGTTGGAAAGCTCGATTTTTCAACGGGTGATCTTGATGGGTTCCTTGCCTGGCTTGGACGGAGCGGGGCAGAGAGCGTCGGCCCGCTTGCGTTCAAGGGTGAGGTCAGTGCCAGCCCAACAGGCGTTTCCTTCAAGCGCGCCATCCTGTCGGTTAACGGCGTGCAAGGAAGCGGGAACGGGTCTGTCCAATTCACGACGCCAGTGAAGATATCCAGCGCACTCAGTTTTGAGGAACTGGATTTTGCGCGCCTAGCCGGCGCGCACGCGCCTGCTCCTGAAGCGAATGCAAAAAAAGCGAAAGGAGACAAGACAAGCCCCGACGCTCCGCTGGATCTCCATGCACTCCAGTCGATCGACGCAACGATCAAAGTGAACGCGAAAAAACTCGGATACGGTCGCGTCTTCGCCGGGCCGGTTGCAACGAGCCTCATCGTCTCCGATGGTGTCGCAAGCCTCGCCCTCCCCGAAAGTCCGTTTTACGGCGGCCAGGTTGCCGCAAGCCTGAGGGCCGATGGCTCCCAGTCGGAACCTTCGATTGCCTTGCAGGCGTCCATTTCGGGCGCTTCGGCCGCGCCGCTTCTGACCGACATGGCAGGCTTCAGGCATCTTGAGGGCGCGTTGCAGGCGGACTTCGACATTGCGGGCGCGGGCGGGACGACCAAAGCCTTGGCAAATTCGCTTCACGGGACCGCAAATGTCCGCTTCTCGGATGGCGCCATCCGTGGCCTCGACATCGCCGAGGTTTATAACAATCTCGTCGGCCTCATGTCATCGGGCTTCAAACAGGATGAAAACAATACGACCGCATTCACCGAACTTGGCGCGTCGTTCACCATTGAGAGTGGTGTTGCGCGAACCGAGGATATCAAGCTTGTCGGCCCGCTCGTACGCATGACCGGGAAAGGCGCGGCCAACCTGGCGGAGAGCTCCCTGAAATTTCGCCTCGATCCCCGGGTCGTCGCTTCCCTGGAAGGACAGGGAGCCGAGATATCGACCGATGGAGTGGGGGTCCCGGTCGTCGTCGAGGGGAGCTTTGCCAACCCGCGGATCTATCCTGATCTCGCCGGATTGTTGAAGGATCCTGGCGCCGCCTTGGCGACACTGAAGAAAATCGGACTTCCAACTGACAAGCTGCGGATTGACGACCTCCTCTCCAAAGATGCAACCGGCGGATCGGTCAAAGACCTCGTCCGCGGCACCGCAGAAAAGATACTGAAAGGAGAAGATAACGAGCCTTCGATCGAAGAGATCATTGCCGGCGACGCGGTAAAGGGCGATCAGGCACTTCCGGCACAGCAGGCCGGCCAGGAGTCTACCCCGGCCGAGGCGGCAAATGAGCAACCGCAGCAAGGTGCAGAACAGCCAGACCAGGAATCGGGCGGTGCACTGGAAAGCCTGTTCAATCAGATATTTAGGTAGAGAATCTCACTTTGAGACGCAGAAGCCTAACGATACGTCGAGATAAAGCTTTCTCGACCAATTGCGTCCGGCCAAGCAGCACCCTGCAATACCGCAAAGTGGTACTGTGGTCCAAAATATGTCGGGTCTCTACACGCCCACAGTCAGCCTACCCCTAGCGCCGTGCGTCTCTTTAGACGCACAGGGCTGCGGCATGAATCCTCAACGGATTCATGCCGCCAACATGAGAGCGTACCAGGCGCAGGCGCTTCGGCGCCGCAGCCAGTTCGCGCGCAGCTTGACCGGTTAACAGGGCAGCCGCAGGAGGTTTCGCATAGCGCCGCCCGAAGGGCGGAAACCGGGACCGACATGGGATAATTGCGGTCAGTGCTATCCTGCCGCTGTTTCAACCAACCCGGGAGCAGGCCATGGAACAGTTCGTCGGACTGGACGTGTCGCAGGACATCACACACGTGTGCGTTATTGGCAGCGATGGCAGGATCGTTTGGCAGGGCACATGTCTTTCGACTCCGGAGGGGATTTCAGGGGCGATCAAGGCCAAGGCGCCGAACGCGATCCGGATAGGACTGGAGAGCGGTCCGCTGTCCACCTGGCATTGGCACGCGCTCAAAGCGGAAGGATTGCCGATCGTCTGTCTGGACGCCCGCCACGCGAAGGCAGCCTTGAACATGCAAATAAACAAGACCGACAAGAACGATGCTCACGGACTGGCACAAATCGTAAAGGCCGGCTGGTACCGTGAAGTCGGTGTCAAAAGCCTCGACAGTCACACGGTCCGATCGATGCTGGGGGCGCGGGCCCAACTCGTCGCCATGCGCGTCGAAGTGAGCAACCAGATCAGGGGAATGCTGAAGACCTTCGGCGTTGTCCTCAGGCGACGCGACGGACTGTCGTTCGAAACACTGGTCAGCGAAGCGTCCGCGCCGGAGGCTGGTCGCGTGAACCACACCGTACGCGCCTTGCTTACGGTCTACACCGGCTTGAAGCAGCAAATTCTCTGCCTCGACCGAGAGCTGGCGCGTTATGCCAGAGGAAACGCGACATGCCGGCGGCTGATGACCATTCCGGGAATTGGGCTGTTGACGGCGATCGCCTTCATCACCGCAATCGATGATCCGGTGAGGTTCGCAAAATCGAGCAGCGTTGGAGCCTACCTAGGCTTGACGCCCAGGCGCTATCAGTCCGGCGAGGCCGACCACAATGGCAAGATCTCCAAATGTGGAGATCCACTCGTCCGTGCCTACCTGTTCGAGGCCGCAACCACGTTGTTGACGCGCGTCGAGAAATGGTCGGCGCTCAAGGCCTGGGGTCTGCGGATCGCCAAACGGAGCGGCATGAAAAAAGCCGCCGTCGCCGTAGCGCGCAAGATGGCCGTCATCATGCACCGCTTGTGGGCGACCGGCGGAACGTTCCGATGGTCATCGAGCGCAGCGATCGAGGCCGCTTAGGGGCGTCTCGATCGCTCACCAGATCCGTCACCTGACGGCAGCCCTGTCCCTTGCCGGGACGAAGCAGTGGTAATCCCGCGGGGGCAGTTGCGAGCCTTCTGAAACAGGACCGCGCGACCGACATTGGGAACCACAGCATCCGATACCATGATGTGGCGAGCACCCGTCTCGACCACGGAGAGAACAGTGAATCCGGCAAGAGCAGGCTGAGAAATGATCAGTTGAGCCCCACAAGCCTTCGGCAACCCTACCGCGCTACCTGGCGGGCGCGGGTTGCCTTCGGCTGCTCCGGAAGCCGAAGCTCGTTTCCCTTGCGGGACGAAGCAGTGATACTCCCGCTGCCACCGACATTGGGAACCGCAGCATTCGATGACATGAGGTTCGAACGCTCGCCTCGATCAATCAGAAAACCGTGACGCAAGAGCAGGCTACGGAAAAGCAGTTGACCGGGAGGCCGCAATTAGAGAACTGCCCCCGGCAAGCTGCTCCGCTCGGAAAGTCCCCGGCCCCCTCGCCCCCCAAAATCCTGCAAATGCAGGCGTTTGCGAAGATTGCTCTTGAAAAAGCGGCGTCGGCGTTGTACTAAATTCGCAAATTTAGTACAACGCCGACGCCAACTGCTATTTCCCGAGCCAAAAGAGGGATTATTGAGGGGATAGGTGAGTTGTACTAAAATTCTGGATTTAGTACAATGGGACGACATGAAACAGATCGATCTCATGTATCGCACCATGACCGCCGAACTCGGTCAACGGCTGCTCGATGCCAGCTTCTCGGCCGACTTCCCGGTTGAGGGCCGCTTTGTCGGGGTAAACAACAAGGGGCGCAAATACTGGTATTTCGACCAGCCAGGCGAGGACGAGGGGTATCGGCAGAAACGCCGTTATGTCGGCCCTGCTGACGATCCCGAAATCAACAAGCGGGTCGAGGATTTCCGCGCGATCAAAGACGATACCAAAGGTCGTCGTAAGCTCGTCACCACCCTTGTCCGCGAAGCCGGCCTACCAGCTCCCGAACCGTTTTCCGGCGATGTCGTCGAGGCGCTGGCCCACGCTGGCATTTTCCGGTTGCCAGCCTGCCTCGTGGGGACCGTCGCATTCTCGACCTATGCGGGCCATCTTGGCGTCCGTCTTCCTGCTGCCTCGATGATGACGGCTGATGCTGATTTCGCCCAGGACTACGCGATCTCGGCCGAAATAGGGGATTCTCTTCCACCTATTCTCGAGATACTGCAGGGCGTCGATCCGACCTTCCGGCCGATCCCGCACCGCTCTGGCTCGCCTCGATCAACGGCGTTCAAAAACCGGGCGGGCTACAAGGTCGAATTTCTGACCGGGAATAGGGGTAGTGATGACTGTCTCGACAAACCGGCCGACATGCCCGCCCTGGGTGGTGCGAGCGCTGATCCGCTGCGGTTCATGGATTTCCTGATCTATGAGCCTGTGCGAGCCGTCCTCCTGCACAAAAGCGGAATCTCCGTGATCGTCCCGGCTCCCGAGCGCTACGCGGTCCATAAACTGATCGTGGCATCGCGCCGCGTGGCCGACACGATTGGAACTGCGAAGCGAGAGAAGGACTTGAGGCAGGCGATCTTGCTGTTCGACGCGCTCAATGCTTCCAATCGTCTCGATGACCTGTCGGACGCTCTCAAAGAAGCATGGGAAAGGGGAGAGGCTTGGCGCAATGCCATCCAGGTGGGGATGGGATACCTGCCGCGGAAGGAAAGGACCGCAACAGCCGCCCTTTTCCGTGATCTTGGGATCAATCACGAGGTCCAATAAATCTTAATCTGAGAGAGGCCCGCTGCTCAATTACGACACAAACTGGTGCGGGGCGTGAGCGAACGGTGGGCGCGTAAAGCCATCGGCTTTTGCCGGATGACGATCCGTTATGAAACCAGACGCAGCGACGACCTTGGCCTTCGCGAGAGAATGAGGGCGCTGGCCCATGAACGCCGCCGCTTTGGCTATCGACGCATTCATGTGCTGCTCAGACGCGAGGGATACCTTGTGAACCACAAGAAGCTCTTCCGGCTCTATCGGGAGGCCGTGCGCAAGCGTGGCGGCCGGAAGCGAGCGATCGGCACCCGAGCGCCGATGCACCGGCCCCATTCGGGCATCGGCTGGCTGAGACCGGCCGAGTTCGCTCAGACCATCAACCCGCGACGTGATGCGGTGCTGCGCAGCCGAAATGGCTCCGCACCGCAACCCGCCGCTACCGCCCCAAATACCGCAAAACCCAAAAGCTCGCGCCGTGCTTTTCGAGAATAGTGACGATTGGTCAACTACGACTGCCGGCAGACCGTCTTGTCCTCTCTTCCCAGCCTCGTCCGAGGCACTACAGCGCCGCGCGCAAGTGCTGCATTTTTTTCCTTAAATCGGCGATTTAAAGAAAACATGAAGCAATCACGGCAAATCCGGATGGCCGGCCAAGATTTAGCGGCCGTTGGCCTTACAACTCTTGGACCGGTGAGGCTCGTTATATGACTCTTTTGTTCTGTATTTGTCGCGATCGGACGACGCCATTCCGGCCTCGATTCTTCGCCGGCCAAGCTTATCCTGATCGCCGGCATCTACCTCCGCTTCTATTTTTCTGCGCTAGCCGCCTTGTCATCAAGAGCGGCCAAATCCTCCATGAGGCGTACTGGCCATCCGTTCATGCTGGATGCTTATCACTTACGAAGGGATGATCAGGCGCCATCCCAGCGACCATATTTTCTGAATCGAAGGCGACGGCAGACAGCACCAACTCAGGAGCGCGAGGCCGCCTTTCGTTTTCCTGGCGGCACCAAGTTGTGTTAGGCGGCCGGCGTCAGGCTGGCTTCTTCTCGTTGCGTGATCGCTGCCATATGTCGGAGCTTTTTACCGCCAAGCAACACCGCAGGATGATAAGCCTTGGGCCACTGGAGCGCGGGTCCGCGTCAAGATACGCTCGACCTCCTCGACGCGCCGACGCTTGTGCCCAGCAAGACTGCCGGGCTTTCGGCCTCCTATGTACCTGCCTGGCCACCTGCCGAGTCTCGCCCGCTACCTTGTGATTGTACTTGGAGTTTTCTTGTGCAGAAGCGGAGCGTGCAATTGCAAATAAAATTATCCTCATTTAGTTAGGAGCGTCTGTGAATTCGAACGCTCAGACACGGGACCTCTTCTTTCCTCGCGAGAGAAGAGGTCCTCTCTATTATGGTCCCCCGATCCCGGAGATTGTAGTGCGTTTGAGTGCATTGAACCGAGGCCATTCGGTCCGGGCATTTTGCGGCATTGGCTAGCATCGATCTTGAAGGGAGCAGAATGACGTCTGGCGTCTTGGCAGCAAGCGGCGGTGTGAAGCAAGTGATCTGCATCAATTGGGGCACCAAATACGGAGCGCCGTTTATCAACAGATTGTACGCGATGGTTGCTCGCAACATCACCCCGCCGTATACATTCACGTGCTTCACTGACAACCGCGTTGGTCTACACCCTGATATTCTGTGCGAGGATTTGCCGCCACTCGGCGTCGAAAAGATGCCGACCAACAGCAATGGCATTTGGCCGAAGGCCCGGCTGTGGGGCGCGACCCTGGGAAAGCTGGGAGGGCCAGTTCTGTTTCTCGACTTGGATCTAGTGATCGTTTCGTCTCTGGACGAATTTTTTGAAATTGGTGAGGCCTCTGACGTGGTTATGGCAAGAAACCAAACCACGCCTTTGGAGCGACTTGGGCAAACCTCGCTCTTTCGCTTCCCGGTCGGCAAGCTCCTGCCGCTGCAAGAGGCCTTTCGAACCGACCCGCAGGGCGTGGCCGACAGGTACCGCTACGAACAGCGATTCGTGAGCCGTAACGCGCCGGGGGGCATAAAATTCTTTCCACGCCGGTGGGTTCTGCACTTTCGTCAGGATTGCCGTTGGCCATTCCCACTGAACTACTGCTTAGCTCCGCGGCTCCCGCGCGATGCCCGCGTAGTGATCTTCCCACGTGGGCTCCTGCCTCAGCATGCCATCGAAGGGCGGTACGGCGAAAAAGTCGGCACCAAGCCTCCTCTGGAACACATCATGGGCGTCTTTGATGAGAAGAAGAGGAGGAGAAAGCCTCCGTTTCGCTACCTTCGGCACTACATTCGGCCGACGCCCTGGGTGGCAGATCACTGGCGGGAATGATCATGGCGCAACGCACGGCGGCACAGATTGATCAGTCGAATCTGCATATTAGCGCAAATCTCAGCGTGGGATATTCCCTTGCGAGGGAGCATCGAAACGCGGAGAGAACGATATGGGCAGCCTTTTAGTACGAAGACCAGACGTCATTTACTATCTCGTCGCGGGATACTACGTCTTGAGCCTCGTCCTGAAGCTTCTGCGGCCCGCTTCCCTAGAGTTCGACGATTCCGAGCAGGCGTTCCTCTCGCAGTATCTAATGCTGGGATACGGCCGGCAGCCTCCTTTCTATAATTGGCTTCAGTATGCAGTGGTGGGCGTCTTCGGGATTTCCGTAGCATCGCTCACAGTCGTCAAGAACAGCCTGTTGTTCGGCTGTCTTCTGTTCTACGGTCTTTCGGCCCGTTTGATCACGGGAGATCGCGTTCTGTCGGCCATTGCCATACTGGGCGCATTGACACTTCCCCCGATCTTCCTCTTGGCGCAGCGTGATCTTACCCACACGGTCGCAGCGCTATTTGCCGCATCGCTTTTCCTATTTGGATTCTTCTACGCTCTGAAGCATCCGTCCCAGATCGGCGGATTTTTGATCGTTGGCGTTGCCGCCGGATTGGGCACGATCTCAAAATACAACTTTGTTGTACTCCCATTAGCCGCAATCTTGGCCCTTCTTTTCGAGCCGAAATTTCGCAAACGTCTGTTTGATTGGCGTGTGCTTGTCTCGTTGGCAGCATTTGTTACGATTATTGCCCCTCATGGCTACTGGGTGCTCAACAATCTCACCCAAGCCAGCGGCGGCACCATCGCAGAAATGAAGCAAGGGGCGGAGAATTCGGTGCTGCCTCACGTTGTTCTAGGCCTCTATTCGTTTGCAATCGCTGGAATGAAGGGTGTCGCTGTTCCATCGGCCGTGTTTGCGTTTGTTTTCCGCGCCGACCTTCGCAAGATCCTATGCGCCAAGAGCCAGTGGACGCGGATAGTGGGCAGAATGATCATCGCGTGCTTTTTCATCGTCGCGATCATTGTTGTGGCGATCGGTGCAACTCACATCCGTGAAAAATGGTTGGCGCTGTTCACTGTATTATTTCCTTTCTACCTCATACTTAAGGTGGACGCCTCTGGCGTCGATCCGGTCCCCAGACTTCCAGCTCTTCTCTCTATAGTGGGCGTTCTAGTCATAGGCGTTATCTTGATCCTGTGGGCGAGTGTGTACATCGGCCCAAGGATCAAGGACTACTCACTTGCCCACACGCCATATGGCGGTTTTGCTCGGACTATCCGCGAAGGCCACGGGGGCGATCCGGCAGCAATCGTTGCGGAGGATCGAGTTATGGCTGGCAATCTTAGGATCCAGTTTCCGAACACGCCCGTTATCTTGGCCGGATTTCCTCCGAACTCCGACGTCCTTCCGGTCCGGCAAGGACCGGTGTTGGTGGCATGGTCGGCAGAGGGCGAGAAGAAAGAGAATATCCCCCCTCGTGTTTCAAGAATATTGTCACACGCGGGTGTCGACCTGACCGGGCTGCAGGCGACAATTATCTCCCTTCCTTACAATGCTGGGCGTGTTGGCGACGTATACCCGTTCGCCTACGTTTGGGTAGATTTACGCTGAGCGTTGCGCAGCTTATCGGGCAGGAAATGTCCATATAGACGTCAGTGGTGGTCGCTCAGCGTTTCCACTTCGACTGTCACTTTAAGAACCGGTAACCTCAAAATAGAGCGCGGATCTTTGGCCGGAGAAACATCCAATCTTACCAGCGACCCAACCCAACGAGCGAGCCGCTGCCAAGAGAGTCTTGCCGCCCGTCACGGGAACCGCGGCAAAAAGCAACAAACAAAAAGCGAGGCGGTGAGGCATTTGGAGAAGAGTGAGAGAGGTTCTGAGCGCTCCCGGCGGTTTCCGTCCATAATTCGTGTTCGACTGATCACGAGCGCGTTGATACTGATACATGAAGCTCAACCGGTCGAGCGGGACCGTCTCGTAGACAATCGCATCTGCCACCCAACCTGCCGCCAACCCCGCTTTACGCACTTCCGCGAAAAATTTCGCGTCTGTCCCACCTGTAAAGCGCATATTTTCATCGAACCAAATATTATGGTCCCGAAATATTGATAGCTCCCCAAGCCAATTGCTTGTCACGATGGTAACACGGTTCGTCGCGTTCAATGTCGCTCGAGTTCGAGCTCTGTCTTCCTTCCGCTTATATCGTGCTTCTATATTTGCAAACATCTTCCGTTGGAAAATGGAGAGCTGCTCCGTAGGAAGTTTAGCGCGTAACGGCGCTCCCAGCAGGACCGCATTGCTACTCCGGTAACCGGCAATCATTCGCACAAGCCAGTCATCCGCAACGACTTCATCGTCATCGATGAACAGAAGCAGATCCGCGCCTCCGGCGATCGCTTCTTTGGCTGCGCGATTTCGACCAAAGGGAATCCCGAGTTCCGGCTCCAGCACGTACAAGAGTTCACTCTTGAAACTCGGCCGACACTCCTCCACTACTGACCTGGAAGCCTCAACTGTATCATTTTCAACGATAAGACACTTGACGTGGCACTGCTCAGGGACTGTCATTTTGGCCAAGGACACCAACAAGGCACGCAACATCTCTGGTCTCTTGCGCGTCAGCGCGGCCACATACAGAGTTAGCTGCCGTTTTGTCCGTTCCATTTGAGATTCTGTGCCCCTCTCCATGCGGAATTCAGACTCCCAGTAAACACATTAGAATACGGCTACAAGAACGGGCCAGTGAATTAATCGGCCATCCACAACGCAGCGTCAGCTGGGAGTCGGAAACAAGGGCGGTGTTCAGACCCAGTAATGGGCTCACTTGCTTTCCCTTTTCGTGCACTCGTTTCTGTCTCATGCATGCAATCTGCGTTCCCCACGCCGTCGGCCAGTGAGCATCGTCGCTACGTCACTTGCTGCCTCGCGTCATTTCCGATAGAGACGGGCCACTTTTGAAGAGGGACCAATCGAACTTGTCGAAGAAAAGCACTCCCCAGTTGTCACGCAATGAGACAGTTGAGCTGACGAGACGCCTGGTCGTAGAATACGGGCTGGAACATCGAAAGAAGTTCTTCCTCGCTATTGTCTGCATGCTTCTGGTCGGGCTTGCGACGAGCGCCGTAGCGTGGCTAACCCGCTCGATGGTGAACAATATTTTCGTGCATGGTGACACCGCTGCAGTCTGGGCGGTTGGCGGTGCCATCATGCTTGCCTTTATCGTCAAGGGAGTTGCCGGCTATAGCCAGACTGTTCTCATGGGAACGATTGGCTGTGCCATCATCGCGAAGCTGCAGCAAGTGCAGTTCCATAAGCTGATCCGGCTTCGCTTGAAGGATTATTCTGCCCATCCGGGCGGCACCGTGACCAAGGTCATTCACTCGGCTCGCTCCGCGCGCAACGCCATTGTGACAGTGACAACAAACCTAGTGCGGGATCTTTTCACGGTCATTTCGCTGCTGACCGTCATGATCGTCCAAGACCCTTTCATGAGCCTGTTCGCCTTTGTATTCGCACCGGTCATCGTATGGGGTGTTTCCCGCGTGATCCGCGAGACCAAACGCCTGACCGAATCGGAGGCAGATATGGTGGCCGGATTGAATGTGCTCGGCGTAGAGGCATTGCAGGGCGTTCGCATCGTGAAGTCCTTCAATCTCGAGCCGGAGATGGATCATCGCATCAAAGGTGCGGTCGCGACGATGGAGCAGCGGCAGGGCAAGCTCATCCGGGTCTCCGCCCTGACCGGTCCCATGTTCGATGTCTTGGCGGGGCTGATCATCGGTTCTTTCATTTTCTACGCCGGCTGGCAGACGGTCGACAACGGCAAGACGCCTGGCGAATTCATGGCCTTCATTACGGCGTTTCTGCTTGCGTATGATCCTGCAAAACGCCTCGGCAACCTCAATGTGTACCTGCAGCGGGAACTGGTTGGCGTCAAGCGCATGTTCAAGCTGCTCGACCAAAGCGAGCTCGAGGTGTCCCGGGGAACGGAGTACCTTCATGCCGACAAAGGTGCGCTGCAGTTTGAAGATGTCAGTTTCGCCTATCAAGCCGGGGCTCCGACAATCCGCAATGTGTCGTTCTCTGTCGATGCGGGAGAGAAGGTTGCGATCGTCGGTCGGTCCGGTGCTGGAAAGTCAACTATCATCAACCTCATCATGGGGATGTATCTGCCATCTGATGGCAGAATTCAGATCGACGGGACGGACATAAGCACAGTGACGCTGCAGTCGCTGCGTGACTCCGTTTCCTATGTTGCCCAGGACACGTTCCTGTTTTCAGGGTCGATCCGGGAGAATGTGGCGTTTGGCCGCCAGGATGCGACGGACGAGGATGTACTTGCGGCACTGGAAGCTGCCCAAGCGCTGGATTTCGTTCTCAAATTGCCGAAAGGGCTGGAGACGGACGTCGGCAATAACGGCGCAAATCTCTCCGGCGGCCAGCGACAAAGGATTTCCATAGCGCGCGCCTTCCTCAAGAATGCTCCGATCCTGCTCCTCGACGAAGCAACATCTGCATTGGACGGCGACACGGAAAAGCAGCTTCAGACAGCCCTGAACAAGCTCAGCTCTGGCAAGACGACCATCACAGTCGCCCATCGACTTTCAACCATTCTCGGTGCGCAAAAGGTCATTGTTGTCGACGCGGGCAAGATCGTCGCTCAGGGAACGCACGAAAGCTTGCAGCGAGACAGTGAAGTTTATCGCCAGCTCTTTTTGATGCACGAAATCAAATAGGCGACCATGAGCGTGAAGCAATGAAATATGAGATAGAGGTTTAAGTTCGGCGTGCATTTTCAGAGCTTGTCGATTCCCGAAGTCAAGTTAATCACGCCGAAGAAGTTTGGCGACGACCGCGGCTATTTCAGCGAAGTGTTCAAGGATGGATGGTTCCGCGAAAGTATCGCCGAAGTCGGATTTGTTCAGGATAATGAATCTCTCTCTCGTCAAATTGGGACGGTAAGAGGCCTCCACTTTCAGTTGGAGCCTTTCGCGCAGGGAAAGCTGGTCCGCTGTACACGCGGCGCACTGTTCGACGTCGCCGTAGACATCAGGGTCGGCTCCCCAACGTACGGGAAATGGGTTTCCGCCGAGCTATCCTCGGAGAATGGCGCCCAGCTGTGGGTTCCTGCCGGCTTCGCGCATGGTTTCATGACACTGAAGGCGGACACGGTGATTAACTACAAGGTGACTGCACCTTATAGCGCCGAACATGATCGCGGCCTGAAATGGGACGATCCTACCATTGGAATCAATTGGCCGAAGATGAAGGCGTACGTTCTGTCGGAAAAGGATTCCAAGCAGCCACTGCTCTCCGAACTTCCGGTCTCGTTTAAATACTTGAAGGGGTAGTTTATGCGTATTTTGGTGACAGGTGGTGCGGGGTTTATCGGATCAGCGTTGGTACGCCATCTCGTCAGGGATATCGGCGCGGAGGTCCTGAACATTGACAAGTTGACCTATGCGGGCAACCTGGCGTCGCTGAAGCCGATCGACGGTTTCCCCAGTTATCGCTTCCTTAGGGCCGATATCTGTGATCGAACGGCCATTAATGAAGCCTTTGAGACGTTTCGGCCGGATTACGTCATGCATCTCGCGGCGGAAAGCCACGTAGATCGCTCGATCACCGGGGCGGCCGACTTTATCCAGACGAATGTGAACGGGACTTTCACAATGCTGGAGGCAGCGCGGCAATATTGGACCAGTCTGCCCGAGGAGCGGAAGGCAACGTTCAAGATGCTGCACGTGTCGACCGACGAGGTCTATGGCTCGCTTGGAGCCAGCGGGCTGTTCGAAGAAGTCACGCCATACGACCCCTCCTCCCCCTACTCGGCCTCGAAGGCGGCGAGTGACCATCTCGCAACCGCATGGCAGCGAACATACGGGCTTCCTGTGGTCATCTCGAATTGCTCCAACAACTATGGACCGTTCCACTTCCCCGAAAAGCTGATTCCGCTGATTATCCTCAATGCCTTGGACAGGAAGCCTTTGCCGGTTTACGGAACGGGTTCCAACATTCGCGATTGGCTTTATGTCGACGACCATGCCCGCGCCCTTTGGCTGATCGTCAGGGAAGGCCGTCCTGGCGAAAAATACAATGTCGGCGGTCGCAACGAGCGGCGCAACATCGATGTCGTCAGCCGGATCTGCTCGCTCCTCGATGAGATTAAACCCAGCCATTCACCCTATAGCGATCTGATTACTCTGGTGGCTGACCGGCCGGGCCACGACGCACGCTATGCGATTGACGCCACTAAGCTCGAAACCGAGCTTGGCTGGAAGGCGCAGGAGAATTTCGATACTGGCATACGCAAGACTGTAGAGTGGTATCTGGAAAATACCTGGTGGTGGCAACCGCTGCGCGACAAGGTCTATTCCGGCGAGCGCCTCGGTATCCTGAAGAAAGCCTGATGATGCGCCTCGCGGTAACTGGAAAAAGCGGACAAATCGCCTGCGCCTTGAAGGCGCTCGCTCGACCTGATCTCCAGATCTTCACCCTGGGTCGGCCGGAACTCGATCTGGCTCGCCCCTCGACTGTCGTGAGCTCGGTTAGGGATGCCGCACCCGACATCATCGTCTCTTCTGCGGCCTATACCGCCGTCGACAAGGCGGAAAGCGAGCCGGTCGAGGCCTTTGCCGTCAACCGAGATGGAGCAGGCGCGGTGGCTGAGGCAGCAGCGGAGCTCGGTATTCCAGTCATTCATCTTTCGACTGATTATGTGTTCGACGGCAGCAAACCGGCACCTTACGACGAGGGAGACCAGACGGGTCCGGTATCAATCTATGGCAGGTCGAAGCTTGAGGGTGAAATTGCGGTTGCCTTCGCCAACCCAAATCATACGATCCTGCGCACCGCATGGGTCTATTCCCCCTACGGCCACAATTTCGTGAAGACGATGCTCCGGCTCGCCGAAACGCGCGATGAGCTGAATGTCGTTGCCGACCAGCTCGGCTGTCCCACATCGGCTGACGACCTCGGCGTTGCCGTCGTGACAATAGCCGAACGTTTGTTGTCCAGCCCGTCGGCCGACTTGCGCGGCATATTCCACCTTTCGGGGACGGGTGAGACCAGCTGGGCAGGCTTCGCGAAATTCATCTTTTCCGTTTATGAAGAGATAACCGGACGCCCCGTCAAAGTTAATGACATAACCACAGCGGAATATCCCACGCCGGCTCGCCGGCCAGCAAATTCAAGGCTTGACTGCCACAAGCTGGAACAGGCCTTTGGCAGCCGTTTGCCAGATTGGAAGGAGTCCACACGGCGGGTTGTTTTGACGCTACTTTCAGAAGGAAAAGATGCGTGAAGGGAATTATTCTTGCGGGGGGCAGTGGTACGCGCCTTCACCCGATGACAGTTGCCGTGTCCAAGCAAATTCTGCCTGTTTACGACAAGCCGATGATTTATTATCCGCTGACCACGCTGATGTTGGCCGGCATCCGTGAAATCCTCATCATCTCCACGCCGCACGACATGCCTCTTTTTCAGGCGTTGCTAGGGGACGGATCGCAATGGGGTATGTCCCTGAGCTATGCTGTCCAGCCCAGCCCAGACGGACTGGCGCAAGCCTATGTGATCGGTGCTGATTTCGTGGCTGGTGCACCCTCGTGCCTGATCTTGGGCGACAACATCTATTTCGGTCACGGGTTGCCGGAACTTTTACAGCAGGCCACCGCCTTGGAGCAGGGTGCGACCGTTTTTGCCTATCACGTCAACGATCCAGAGCGCTATGGCGTCGTCGAGTTCGACGACGGCATGAACGCGCTTTCGATTGAGGAAAAGCCTGCGGCACCAAAGTCGAACTGGGCTGTAACCGGACTTTATTTCTACGATTCCGAAGTTGTCGACATCGCCGCCAATCTCAAACCCTCAGCCCGTGGCGAATATGAAATCACCGACGTCAACAGAATCTATCTGGAGCGTGGAAGATTGAAGGTTTCTGTCTTGGGGCGCGGCTATGCCTGGCTCGACACCGGTACGCCTGACAGTCTGCTGGAGGCTGCAGAGTTTGTCCGCACACTTGAGAAGCGGCAGGGGTTTAAAATTGCATGCCCGGAAGAAATCGCGCTGGCAAAAGGCTTTGTTTCACGCGAAGAATTTGCCCGGATCGCGGAAAGGGCCGGCAAGGGAGATTACGGCAACTATCTGCGGCGGCTTGTGAGGTGAGAAAGGCCGAGGTGGTCCAAGGCCCAGACCCCTGACAAATTCGCGCTTACAGCGGGTGTAGGCGGATGTGTTCACCGAGCTTCTTTCGACAGCGACTCGCTATGTCGAAGATGTCATGCGTCGCGTGGACCGGCGTGCGAAAAGTGTTCAACATATCCACGAAGACATGGGCTTCCGTCTGTGGCGAATGGGATTTTATTCCCGCTGGAGTAATATTGCTCCAGTAGTGGAAGTCGGAACCCGCAGCAAACATCGTGAAGCCGGTCAAAGATAGACTTTTAGGCTTCAGCAAACTCGTGACGAGTGAAATACCGTAAGTCCCTGTCGTCAATGCAAGGTGCTGACGATCAAGAGTGTTTACCTTGATATCAGGCGTATACGTAAACAGGACGCGATTTTTCCCCAACCAACGCACGAAATCATCTTTGTTTCCCCGTCGGGTCTGCGGATTAATTACAAGCACGACGACCGGAGGCAGTAGATCTGCCAAGTAGCTTCCGGGGCGTGTTTCCGCATAAGGATTGGAGATCAGGATATCGGTTTTAGCACCCACATCGGATTCGAAACCACGCACTCGACAATCGTTAAATCGGATGACGATATCATGAGAGTCGATCCAGGTGCCCGCCTTCCGTCCCGCCAAGGTTGGCGCGTTGCCGACCACTGCGATCCGTTGCCCAGCCTCAAAGGCTTCGATGAAATCGAAAGGTGTTAACAGATCCATTGACGGAATCTTTCAGGCAGTTCGTCAATCAAGGATGCACACTTTCGGAAACCTTCCCGTGAAGCAACCGCGAGCGAGTGACGGTTTTCATAGGCTCTCGTGATCATCTCGTCTATGTCTTCGACGCTGGTTAGCTCGATTTTGGGATACCCCGAAAGTTCAAAGGTTGCATCCAGCTTCCAGGTATTGGATGGAATACACAGTATCGGCACACCGCAACGCATTAGGAAGAGATTGATGTGGTGGCGGCCAGAAACTGCAAGCGCCGAACTGGAAAGCAGTTCGAGCAGCCTCCTAAAGTTGATCTCACCCGCATGGACGAGCGGCACGCCTTCTTCGGCGCAGACCCGTGTCGCAAGGGCAGTTTCGCCGCCATCCCCGATTGAGAGGTAAATCGGCTCCAAGCCGCATCCTTTTGCGCTCCGCAGCAACGCCCGAAGCATCTTTTCATTTACCAAGACCCCGTAACTAACAAGGATGCGCTTCCCGTCGACCTGCGACCTCGGACGATAGGGTGGCTCCATGACCCGCATCGCCAATACCGCGAGGTCAGGCGCGGCAAAAGCGGAAGGCTGGAAATCTCTTATCGCCAGCAGCGTGCGTTGCTCCCGAACATGACAGAACCCGAGCGCGGGCAGCACTTCCATCAATAGTTCGGAATCCATGGCCTGGATTGTGGAGTTTAGAAGCGCGACTCGTTTGCCCCTTTCAGCGGCAATGCTGATCATCGCCAGTAATGCGAGTGCGCGCGGAAAGTTGTGATGCAGGGACCCTTCGCCATTGATTACGAGAGTATCAACTTCTTCCAGAGCTTTAGAAAAGGCATCATCCCGTCGCAACAAGACATTGCGGATTTGTTTCCACTTCACAGTGTCAATTGGTGCCGCCTTCTCAGTGCCCGACGCGAATTTACCATCCTGTCGAATGAGCCAGTTTTCGCGTACCGGCGCCAATTCCGAGAACTCATTGGCCCAAAAGCCGAGCGGCAATGCCCCCCCGATGCGAACATCACTTAGCTCCATGAGGCGGCTGATACCACGTCGCACGGCACGGCATCCTGGGTTCGAGGTATAGCCGGTCTCATTTGCCACAACGACCTTGGTTGCTGAGCTCACGCCTCGTCTCCTGAAATCTCAATGCGCCGCCCAGTATCATGTTCGTTATGAGCGTGCCATCTATTTCATGCCTACCATGCTCGCCACGAGCGTGATAGGCACCCCCGTGATCGGGTCAAAGAATAAGGGCTTAGGGAATGCTCGTGCATGGTGGAACATTTGACGTGGCGAACTACGGCGATTTGCTTTTTCCGCTGCTTTTGCGAAAGCGACTTGCCCAAGCTCCGATTTCCAATGTCAGCCCGGCGGGGGGCGCGGCAGTCTGGACTGACTGTGTGCCGTCAGTTCGCTTCGAGGACCTACTCGCCAAACCGTTGCAAGGGCTCATTATTGGAGGTGGCAACATCATCCACACAATGCCCAGTAAGTTGCGCGAGTATGAGGACGCAGGCGTAGGGCTGAGTGGCTACGGCGATTTGTGGATATGCTCGACACTCTCTGTCGATCCTTCCGTGCCGGTGATTTGGAACGCTCCGGGTGTCGCCAATCGTTTCGAGACGGCCTTCATTGACCTCGTGCGCAGGGCGCTGCAGCGGACGGACTACCTTTCGGTTCGTGACGCGGCAAGCCGTGACTGCCTGTTGGAGATTGATCCGCATCTCGAAGTCGCAGTTGTCCCGGATACCGCTTGGGCTCTGCCGCAGTTGTGGGAGAAGGCGGAATTGGATGCGCGTTTTACTTCTCTACTGAACCGGCTCGGGAGCGATGCGGCCGAGCCGATCATTACGATTCACGTTAACTCGCGTTACATGAACGACGTTCCGATTGAAGAGGTTGCCGCAACCATAGATCATCTTGCCGCCACCACGCATGCCAAGCCACTTCTCATTGCGATCGGCCCCTGTCACGGTGATGATATCGCGGCCAAGCGTGTGGCTCAGTTCACCTCCAGTCGCCCCCTTGTGTTGGATAAGCCCGAGAGTCTGGAGGAAATCGTCGCCGCGATTTCTCGTTCCATTTTTTACATTGGCTCGTCGATGCACGGCTATATCACGGCGGCATCGTTCGGTATTCCCGCCATAGCTGTGGCGCGAGGAAAGCTTAAGTTTGACGGGCTCACCGAACTCACCAATGCGCCAGAGACATTGATCTCCTCCTGGGCAGACGCGGCGCCGGCCTTTGCTGCTATCGATAAGGAAGTGCTCGCCAATAAGTTTCATGACGTCAGCAAGCGCGCTCGGAAGCAGCTTGACGACCACTGGACGCGTATCAACCGTCTATTGGCCACAAAGGAAGTTGCTGGGCACGCGGATCCCGCAGCTTTCTACCGGGCTCGTGCAGAACTGCTTGCAGCCATGACAAACCACTATAGAACCCTCAACGACGAGGATCAGGAATTATTGAGGCGCGCAGAGCAGCGACTAACGGGCGCAATGGCTAAGCCTGCCAAAGTGAAGGCGCCTGCCCTTCTGTCGAAAGGGGTTGCGCCTGTTCCGAAAGGGACTGGCGCATTGTCGCGGCTCTGGACCAGAATGTCGAAAATCGCCCCATTTTCCTGATCGACGGTCGACTTGGTCAATATTCTGCGCCGCGATGGTGAGAGTGCTGAAGGCCGGCATGCCGGCGATCGTCCCGAATCTTCACGCTGAAACGTTGTGCAGTTGGAAAAGTCCCGCTATCTGAGTTTCAAAATTAGCATCGCGGAATGCACGCTTGAAGCGCGACAGGGCGAATTAGGAAAAACAGCTAGATGTCAGGAACAGAAACCATCGTTTCCATCGTGTCAAAAAGTATCTTCTTTGATGCTGATTGGTACTCCGCCCGGTATCCTGATATAGAGAAGACTGGCCTTTCCCCTGCCGAACATTATTTAAGGATTGGAGCATTCAGCGGATATGATCCCGGTCCGAAATTCAGTACCAGTTACTATCTTCGGGCTTATCCAAATGTTGCGCGTGCCGGACTTAACCCACTTGTTCACTGTGAAGAGAACGTCAAGGCAACGGCGTCATCGCCGGACGCGCCCCCAATTATCGCCACGCCAGATAACTTCCTGGGAAGGATCGATGTTGTCGTTCCCGTCTTTAATGCACTGGACGACGTCAAATCCTGCTTGAGGTCGCTCGCGGAGGCGAGCTCCGATTATCAGTCGCGCATAATCATCGTCAATGATGGCTCTGATGACGAAACGACGAATTGGCTTAGAGGCGCCATTGAGGGACTATCGAATGAACAGACTGTGTTCACGCTCATCGAGCATGAGCAGAACATGGGATATACCAAAGCAGTCAACACTGGCTTACGAGCATCAACGGCGCCTTACGTAGTCACGTTGAATAGCGACACAATCGTCACACCATACTGGGCTGACGGGCTTGTGCGTTGTATGCATTCCGCCGATGACATTGGAATCTGCGGCCCACTTTCTAATGCCGCAAACTGGCAAAGCGTACCTAACCTTTATGATTCTAATGGCAAGTTTGCGATCAACTCGCTCCCCGGAGGGATGACACCGGATGAGATGGCGCGACTTGTGCTCTCAGTTAGCTGCAGGGATTATCCTCGGACGAATTTCGTGAACGGCTTTTGCTTCATGATTCGACGCGAGGTCATAGAATCTATCGGCTACATGGATGAGGAAGCATTCCCGACCGGCTACGGCGAGGAAAACGATTATTGCGTGCGAGCGCAAGACGCCGGTTATGCCCTTGCCTATGCAGACGACACGTACGTCTTTCACGCAAAGTCGAAGAGTTTTGGACACGAGCGCCGCATTGCGCTGTCAAAAGCCGGTACCGCAGCGCTGCGCCGCAAACATGGAAGCAAGTTTGAGAACCTCGCCTCCAGACTCAAGGACACGCGCCAAATGGATGCGGTTCGCCATCGTATAAAGATGAGCCTGGCTACAGCCACAGAAACGCAAGGCTCAGCTCTCAGCCTGTTAATGTCACAGAGGATCCTCTTTCTTCTGCCTGTGAAAGGCGGCAGTGGAGGTGCGCATTCCGTGGTTCAAGAGGCCGTAGCAATGCGACGTCTAGGGGTGGACGCAAAGATTGCCGTTAAGTCCGGGGACCGCGCTCATTATTGCAGGCAATATAATGACATTCCGGAAGCCGCGCAGATCTTCGTAGAGTTTTCGCCCGCAACGCTGGCCAAAAATGCGACCGGCTACGACGTCGTCGTGGCAACGATCTTTCATTCTGTTAAGCTATTGAAAACGGTCACAGATCGTTGTCCTTGGATTCTTCCAGCCTACTATATTCAGGATTACGAGCCGTTCTTTTTTGAAGAGGGCAGCGAAAACTGGCAGATCGCCAGGAGCTCTTACGACCTGATACCCAACGCCGTTTTGTTCGCGAAAACAGATTGGATCCGGGAGCAGGTAGAGAGAAATCACGGCGTCAAGGTACACAAGGTTCTGCCCAGCATAGATCACGACGTCTATAGGCCAGGGCCACGGGAACTGTCGAAGAGCAACATTTGCATCGCAGCCATGATACGCCCCAAGACTCCTCGGCGCGGCGCTCTTCGAACAATGCACCTGTTAAAGCGTCTGAGCGACGCCTTTTCCGACAAGGTCTCTATCAGTATCTTTGGGTGCGACGATCAAGACGCCGATTTTGGAAATCTGCCCAAGGACTTCAAGTTTCGAAACGCGGGGGTTCTGAAGCGGTCGGGTGTTGCGGAACTTCTGCAAGAGACCGACATCTTTGTCGACCTTTCGGACTATCAGGCGTTTGGCCGGACCGCCGCAGAAGCCATGGCGTGCGGTGCTGTCTCTGTCGTACCAAGAGAAGGTGGAGCGGGTGAATATGCAGTCGACGGGGTTAATGCTCTTGTTGTCGATACGTTCGACCTTGACGCATGCTTCGAATCCATTGGGGCTCTTCTAAATAATCCCAATAAGCTACAGGAAATGCGTCTGGCCGCTTTGGCGACAGTGTCTGCGTATTCGCCTCGACGTGCTGCTATGAGCGAACTTATTGTCTTCGCCTCCCGGCTTGCAGAGCTCAGGAAAATAGAGCCCAGCCCACTCCGCAGAGATGTTCCGATAAAGACGCCTGGGGGCCGCAACCATTACTTGGGGCATCTCAAATGGGGCCTTCGCCGGGCACAATTCAAGCGTTTCCTGGTCTATCCAGTTGCCAAGTGGCGGAAGAAGCAGATCCGCATTATACACGAGCTGAAAGGGGAAATAGCTCTCATTGAGCACCGAGAGAAGATGGCTCTCGAATATCGGAAGAATCAATAGTTCGCCGTGCCGATTCCATGCCTCCTGAGTTCCCCGGTCGCTCGTGAGCGTCGGCACGCTCCGTGCAGAGCCTCTTTTTCGCACGCGCGGTCGACCGGAGCGACACCGCGTGCTTGCTGGATAACAAGCGGGAAGAGATCATCCATAAGCGGCAAGCAGACCCGTCTGTCGAGCCGTTGGAACTTAGTATGGGCTCGATGAGCTTATATGAGCTTCTATGTCTGCACCTAGTTCTGGAACTAGAACCTTCTGGATGATCGAAGTAGTGTAACCCCACGCACGTGACGCCGCGCGGCTTTGCCGGGCCGAACCTGCTGGCGATGATCCTGTTCGAGAAGTTCGCCCAGCACTAACCGCTGAACCGACAGAGCGAGCGCTATGCCCCCGAGGGCATCGATCTCCGCCTGTCGACGCTTGCCGGCCAGGTCGGGGCCGACGCCGCGGCGCTAAAGCCGCTGCATGCGCTGATCGAGGCGCATGTGCTGGCCGCCGAGCGTCTATTGTGCCTCGCGCGACCGGCGGCAAGAGGCAAGAGCATCCCGGCGTCATCTGAAGAGCTTCACCGGTATTCTGCAGGCTGACGCCTATGGCGGCTATAACCCACTGTTCAAGGTCTATCGCGACCCCGTTCCACTGACCTAGGGGCTGTGCTGGGCACATTCACGGCGCAAGTTCTTCGTGCTCGCCGACATCGTCAGCAACGCCAAACGCGGCAAGAATGCTGCCGCAATCTCGCCGGTTGCGCTTGAGGCCGTCAAGCGCATCGATGCTCTCTTTGATATCGAACGTGACATCAAAGCATCAAAGCATGCACCCGTTGATTGCCTCCGTAGGCGCCGCTCTCGGCCTCAGTGAAGCACAGATCGACGCCATGTGGACAGCCGCGCTCAGCCTCTAGTCTAACGCCCTGCTAGGAGAAAACACGGTTCTCGTTTTCGAACATGTAACGAAGGTATGCCAAGCCCATGCCTTTTGGCCGGAGATACTTGCGAGTGTACGGGATGGCGGATAACGGGCGCGCATCGAGCGCCGACATTTCGCGCTCGGAAAGGTAGTGGTAGCTGTATTTTCCGCGATGAATCGGGATGAGCGATTGCCTTTGAACCTTCTCCCCCTTTCGGTAGATCGTGGGGTAGGGAACATGCATCATGATTGGAGTGAACGGAAAGATGCGGCGAAGCCCTCTTTCGTGGGCCTTTATCTTTAATTCTCTCTCGCCGATCTCAAATTTCCAGTCATTTGCCACCAGCCGATCCAGGCTCAATATGCCGACATCGGCATAGGAGTTGCGATAGTCGGAGGCCGCGAAACAGTAAGCTTGGATATCCGGCAGGATGTCGATTGCGCCAAGGTTCCGAAGAAAGCGCGGGTCGATCTGTATTATGTGATCGCCCTTGGAGAAAATCGCGTCGTACTCGCTCAAAACGCGCTGATTGAGCGGGCGAAGAAGCTGCATGTCGTCCTGCACCATGAATAGGTAGCGATAGCCTTTCGAAAGCGCGTATTCGTACATTCTTTGAATGTTTTCATGTAGCCGTCCGCGGGTCCTGTTTTTCTTGACCGGTGGCAGGGTGAAGACCTCGTTCAGCCGATCGGCGTGGCTTTGAATGATGCCATGCGTAAGCGGCTCTTCGCTGGCATCGTCTATCAGGACGACGTCGAAACCCGCGCACATGTCCTTGATCGATTGCAGACATAGATCCAACTCGCGCGTCATATTGTATGAGAAAACAGCAATAAGCGTGTTCTTGGGACTGATGGCAGGCAGCATGATCGCTCTCACATTGCAGGGCCGCGATCCATAGCACACCGCCATGCAAGGTCAACGAGGCCGCTTCTTCCAGCCCCGCCATCGCGGGGGTTTTTCTTTATCAGCCCAAGGTGAAACATGGATAAGACCGTGCCTCCCGGCGCGGCGATCCTGCTCGACTTCATCCGTGAAACGGAAGTCGGCCGGAGCGACCGCGCGTCCTATGACGTGATCTACGCCAACAAGCAGCACAAGCTAAAGCAGCCGCTCTCGTGGTAGTTAACGCCACTCACGATAATGCGTATGCGGCAGTGGCCTGCCTGGAATTGGCGATCGGGTGGCTCCTTCGCCATCTATCGCCCAGTTCAGCACCGCCATCGCCTCGTCGTACATCCTGGCTCTGATACTTGCTTGCTCAACTTCATTCGAACCAAACGGAGGTGCCATGCGTAATAAGGCGCTGCAGATCTCCAGCTTAAGATCTGCGCCGTCGCAGCTTCTAACCGTTTTTGTGACCAAGTTCCTTATAAGAAACTCGTAAGTTGCGACACGCAACTGTTCATCCGAGATACTCAAGTTTTAACGCCCCAAATCCCCAGTGGATGAGTTTTTTGGAGTAACCAATGCGACGGCGCCTTGCAAGCTAAAATAGCGTTCGCTTGCGGCACAATCTCCCGTCAACCGCGAGCGAACCGCCTTTGAGACGCGTGGCGGGCTCTCCCGCCTGCGAATTGAACAGTGCTGCAATTATGGCCGTCGCCTGCGCTCTCATTTTCCTGTCATGGGAGTTTTGCCTTCATTCGGACCAGGCGGACAACGGTTGTTAACAACAACGGTTGTTAACAATTGAGCGCAGGGTGGTTGCGGAATTCCTATAGTCTCGATTTGCCACCCGGTCGGCGCACGGGCAAGGTGCCCACGTGAACGCTCATGTCGCTGTCGAAACCAGCGAGAAATCGCAGGCTTGCGGGGGAGCCGGGGTCTGCTGACCGTGCCTTCGATTGCGAAGAACCCGACGTGGCCTCGACAGATAGGCCCAGATCCAACCGATCAGCATCGAGGTCAGCGAGAACCCGGGGACGCTTGCCGGGTATGAGGAGAGCGTCCAGACCAAACGCCTGTTCGCCGATACGCAACTTGCCGCCGCGGATCTGATAGCTGCCATTGGCATTTAAGGCCACTTGCCCGATTGCCTCGAACTCCGCGAAACCGGATGCAGGCACCGGAGCCGCTTGGAAGGAGATGGTCAAGTCGGTTGGCCGGCGTTGAAGCAGTGACCGCAAAGAGGAGACGGTGAGGGTGGCCTCGTAGTGTCGCTCCTCCATTCGGGCGCTCGCCGAAAGAGATAGCTCATCATCAATGCCGGGCGCCGTAAGTGAAAGGTCGACATCAGTCACGGTCTGCTCGGGGCCCGCTGCGTCTTTCCGTATCAGCGTGCCGCCGGCGACTGAGATTGAATCGATCGCGCTTCGTTCGAGGAAAGTGGCAAGGGCCGCAAGTGGATCGTTTTGTTTGGCCCGTTCGTTGGGACTCCCCGGTATCGTCGATGTACGACCTGGGCCTTCACTGAGCACGATCACCGGCCGATCCACCTTGATCTCTGTTATGTGGAGGCGATCCGACCACAGGGAGGACAGCGTCACAGAACCTGCAACCTCCCCGAATTCGGCTGTGATGCCGTGCGTTTCCGCAGAGAGCGCGACATCTTCCGCTAGAATTGCGAGATGGGGGAAGGCAGAAAGTCTGACAGGACCATTGAGCGAAATTGAACTGCCCGTCGCAGCAGATAGCTGTCTGCCGAGTTCGCCGCGTATCCAGTCGCTTGAAACGAGGCTTGGCAACGGGCCGACAAGCTTGATGTCGTCGGTTTGCGCGACACCATTCTCAATGGCAAAGGACGCGCCCAGCCGGTATCTATCGTCAGAGCACCGGACAGTGGGACCGATTGCCCCATCAACGAGGTCAGTTTGCCGATGTCGAGCCCGTTGCTCGATATATGACGCTGGAAGGTCGGCTCGTCATCATGAACATCGGTGCTGACATTGGCGGTAATGCTGCCCGCATCTATACCCAAGTGCTCGATCCGCGCGGAAAGCTCTCCGTCCTTGAGCTTCGCCACCAGCGAGACGTCGGAGGCCGAGATGTCGCCGACGGTTATTCGTTTATGGGGCTGCTCTAATAGCAGTTAGCCTGTATCTCGCCTTTTGGACTCCGTCATCCGAGGAAGCGTCTGAGGATGCCGTGGATCGAGCGCCCCAAGAGCGCGAAGAAGCCGAAATTGGCGCCGCCAACTGGAACAACGCTGACTGGACTTCCCGTTACCCGCACACCGACTGATTGCTTGTTCTGACAAGCGCCAGTATGTTCTCTCCCGTCAACTTAGGCGAAAGCCAGAAACGAGAGAACGACTTCAAATGTCCAATACATCAGCCGAGCCTGCCAAGAACTATGTCGGCCATCCGACCTCCGAACAGGCGCTTGCATACTGTAAGAACGTTCTGGCGACGAAGAAGCCGCCGCATGCGAATTTCACCTTCTTCACGCGATTCGCGAGCAGCGGGGGGCAATTCCTAGACATCGGCGCCCATGCCGGCCAGTCGATCGCCTATCTTTCTGGGGTTTTGCCGCAGGTTTCGTTCGTCGCGTTCGAACCTAACCCGATGTTTCGAGAGTGCGGGGCATTCCTCAAGTCCACTCTCGGTGACAGATTGGAGTGGGTCGAGACCGCTGTCGGGGACCAACCCGGCGAAATAACGCTGTACGTTCCGGAGGTGACCGGAGAAGTCACGTTCACCCCGACGCCCGCCACTCCGCTTGGACCGTCGTCGCGCGCCAGTGTCCTGCGGCGTCAGCTGGACAAGCCTTCGGTGGTGGATTCCCTCCACAAGCACCGCACCAATTCGTCCCTCGACATCGCGGAAGTCCCGGTGAAGGTCCAGGTGATCGATGATCTGAAGCTCTCTCCGAGCCTCGTGAAAATCGATGTCGAAGGTTTCGAGATCAACGTTCTCAAGGGCATGAAGGAAACGCTGCTTAGGTCGAAACCGATCGTCATGCTCGAGAAGAACGAGCACGAACCGGTGGTCGAGTTTATGGATTCCGTTAGCTTCGTTCCGGTGTCCTATGATGCCGCGACCGGCCAACTCACCAGCTTTAGCAATCGGCCAAATGTCAACGACATCTTCTTCCTGCCGCAGTCCGAATTGGATCGTGTAAAGCAGCCGGGCAGCGGCTTCACCTGGGTTGACTGACCATCGCAGCAGAACCCTTCGCACTGGCGAAGGGTTCTTGCCCTCACGCCTTCTCCTCGCGCAGATACCGGCCTGAGAAGGTGAAGATAATCACCCCAATGAAGATCGCTATTGCGGTGAACTCTGCAACATATCCGATATCGAGGCCCTGCGCTCGATACTCCGGATAGATGCCAGTCCTGAACCACATTATGATGTGCGTCAGCGGGTTGTAGAGAATATAGTCGCCAAATGGGTGCGGCAGTGAATCCGGCACAAAGAACACGCCAGATATCATGAACAGCGGCCTAGTCACGATGCCATATACTTGCTCATAGAGAGACGAGCGAGCATAGAGACCAATATTGGCAACCCCGATCCCTAAGCCCAGCAGGGTCGCGAACAGGCATGCGCTTGCGATTTTGCCTTCGTCAATCGAAAGCGATACATCGTCCTCCATCACCACGAACATGAGGACCAGAAAGGCGACGAGCCCGGAAGTCAAGAACTGGACGAAGTACCTGGCGATCACGCAATCAACTGGAGCAACAATCGGGTAATTGAGAAGTGCCCTGTTTGCCCTCACGGCCCCCGTCACAAAGCCAGACATCGACGAATAGAACATATACGGCAGATATCCAGTCGCGAAGAACAGGGCAAAGCTCGAACCCAGGGCGGGCATTCTGGCGATCGCCTGGAATATTATCGTCATGAGCGCTACGTGCGCCACCGGATCGACCAACGCCCATACATAGCCGCCAGGCTTGCTGCCATAACGTGTGGATATTTCCCGCACCATAAGTGCAACTGTCACGCGGGCATGCTTGCTCAGCGAACTCACTCGGAACCTCCGGCAAAATTTTTTGCCTGATACCACTGGATCTCTACGGTCACCACAAAAATCGCGACATTTTATAGGTGACGTGATCGCAACTTTAGAATGCTGCAATGCATAACGGTTTGCCTTGCCGCCACGACAGGGTAAAAGGCTTCCGTCTGAATGAACTTTGCCGGATGAATTGGCAGATCGGATTGGAGAGGTCACCGATGAACGAGAAGATCCACTTCAACAGCGTTGCTGGAGCTAAACCGATCACCGAAGGCGCAGATGCCTGCAAGCCTCGCCTATCCGTTATTTTCCCATTCAGGGATGATCCCACGCTCCCTCACCTCATGGAGAGGATCGAAGAGCAGCTCCGGCTATTGCCACGAAACGACGGCCTGGAATTTATCGTTGTAGACTCTGGCTCTCCCGAAGATAGCGCTATTCAGGTCAAGGCATGGTGCGATACCTTTGGTGCACGCTATTTGTGCCACGGCAACGAAGGGGAGATTTTCTCCATCGGAGCCGCTAGGGATCATGGGGTGCAGCACGCGACGGGATCTGCTGTCACCTTCTTTGACATCGACTGTCGGGCCCCCTCTGACTTTTGGCCGCGGCTTCTCCGTTTCATGGAGAGCTACGGCATATCTTCCAACAAGAAGGCGTTCTTCGCCGTTCCGTGCCTTTATCTCACCAGGGAGGGAACCGAGGAATTCACTGACAACCTCAGCGACCAGACGTTCCAAGACTTCTATCTTCGCTGGATCTACGGCGACACCGCGTCAGTGCAGAACCTTGCCCCATGCACTTCGATCATGGTTCTCGATCGCCTGCACTATCTCTCCGTTGGCGGCCACCGCGGCGAGTTTCGCGGGCATGGCTTCGAGGACTTCGAACTGTACCATCGCTTGATGCGTGATGAAGATATCCTGCCGCGCCCGGACAACTACCTTCACGATGGCCGGAATTGGGACATCGCGGCTTATTCAGGCTTCCGTGCGATGTTCTCCTTGCTCGGCAGAGCGGCTTTGATGTCGAACCTCTTCGTTGTCCATCTCTGGCATCCCCGCCCCAAGGATGCCTCCTTTTACAATGCCGAGGCGATGACCTCAAACCGAGCTCTGTGGAAGGAATTCTTCAAGAAGTTCGACAAGGACGGCCGGCACCCAGATCCATTGTTCGCCAACGAGCAAGCCGACAATACAACCCTCTACCTGGGGCAGCCACAATCGCACGCATCCGAGTGCATCAGGGACGTCCAGCCGCTCTTGGGCCGGATGAAGTTCATCCTTGAGAAAGAGTTTCTGGATGAAACCGGCGAAATCAATGAACAAGACCTTCAGCAGACAATCGAGACGCTAGGCGTAACACGAATTCTGTTCCACTCTCCCTACGGCAACAGCGGCAGGCAGAAGGTTTACAACTGGTGCCGAGAGACCGGTTTCCCTTACCTCGTCTTCGAGCGCGGGGCGCTTCCTGACAGTTGGTTCTTCGATCCCACCGGGTTCAACGCGGACTCAAAAAGCTATGCGGAAAGCCTTTGGAATTTCGAACTGACGACCGAACAGCGCGCAAAGGCGACGCAGTACATACAAGAAACCCTAAACACAAAGCCGTCGCTAGAGACGCAAGGCACGCGCGTCGGCGCGTCCGCGCTGGCTTCGTCACTGAAAATTGGTGGCAAAAAGGTTCTCTTCGTCCCGCTCCAGCGGCCGAACGATACTGTCATCAAGCACATGGCCGGCGACTCTGACGGCTACAATAAGTTCATCGCCATGATCGATGAAGCTGCCGGTCGGCTGCGGAAGATGGGCTGGGTGGTCTTGTGTAAGAAGCATCCTCTAGAAACCGTCTCAGCGGACATGCAGAACGCGAGGTATGCGCCTGATGACACGCATTTCCTCGACCTGCTTGAACTCTGCGATGCAGTAGCCCTCATCAATTCTGGAGTCGGAATCTACGCCATGATGATGGGCAAGCCGACATTTGTACACGGTCAATCCTTCTATGCTTTCGAAGGCCTGAACACCTCGCTACGTTCCTACAGCGCAGATGATCTAGTGAAGTCTGTCGTTGAGCGTGGCCCGGTCGACCACGAAAAAACGCTCCGCTTTGTGCATCACCTCATCACCAACGTCTATTCATTCGCTACGGCTACGACCGAACGGAGAGAGGAAGCGGACGGATCATTCAGCACCATCACCACAGGTCTGGACTTCTACCAGATTAATCTTCCAGGTGTCCCCAAGGTGACGTATCAGGTCGCCAGGGCGAGACAGATCAACCAGGCGGCTCCGCTTTTTGACCGCTTCCACTATTATCTACGCCAGCAAGCGGGAATGGATCAGGCCACTGCTGGGATGCCGATACCGCCGAAAAAGCAAAAGGACGATTTCGCTGTTGTTCCGGTCGGCAAGGCCCGGCGTCATTTGGTGCCTGTGATCAGGCCATTTGTGCAGGTTCTCGGGAGCAAGAAGGATCTGAAGAAGTACGATGCCGATCCGACGCGCTTCTTTGCCAATCTGAAGAACCCTTTGCACCGCGCTGTAGGGAAGGTGTTCTTTCCTCCTCGTGCCGATTGACATTAGATGTTTCCGCCGCCTAAAGCGACGGAGAGGCTAGATATCGAGATAGGCTCGCGATGAAGGCACCCGCCGGCCAGTACGTCATCAGGAGTAACTGGAAGGGCGGATTCTGCGGATTCGATCAGACCAAGGTTCCCGACCGAGCAATTCGCTTCGCCGCAGTTGTGGGGGATTGCGTCGTCCTTGCCGACAGTTGCGGGCACAACCGAGCCGAGCCTCGAACCACTTTTCGCGGGCGCCTGTCTCATCTATCCTTTGCGCACATTCGGAGCAACGATGACGACGATCATGCTGGAACTCGCAAAGCCAGAGATGATGAGGACTAAGATGGCGCCGTGGCAGGCCATATGGCATTCTCGAACGGCGCCATCTGATGTCCAACTAATTGCTTCCGTCATCCGCCGCGTCGTCGGATGTCGCGAATGCGTAGGATTTCGAGACCGCCGCGTTGGTCTCTTCCTCAGCCGGTCGGACCGGAGGCTTCGACTCGTCGGCGCATTCTTTGCGGCCTCGGGTAACTGATGTGAGCTATTTGTTCACCCACTTTCGCATTGTCGGCGCCTTGCTGGTCAGGGAAATGTCCACGCGTTTCGGCTCAAAGCCGGGTGGCTATATCTGGGCGCTGCTCGATCCAGCCGCCCACATTCTTCTCATGACCTTCATCTTCCGGGCGATCGCCCGCGCTCCAGCGCTCGGCACTAGCTTCGCCCTGTTTTTCGCGACGGGCTATATCGCGTTTCAGTTTTACCAGGCAATGACAACCTACCTGAACAGCGCTGTTCGGGCCAACAAGGCGCTGCTCAGTTATCCAAATGTCGCGCCGATCGACACCATCGTCGCACGCTTTGTCCTCCAAATAGGGACGACGACGCTCGTAGCCTTCATCGTCCTCGGCACGATCGTGGCGACCATGCGGGTGGAGACGAGCCTGCACTGGCCCGCGATCTTCGAGGCGGTGGCGATGGCGTGTCTTTGTGGCCTCGGCGTGGCGATGGTGAACAGCGTATTATTTTTGAAATATCCGCTCTACGAACAGGTATTCAATATCGTCAACCGCCCGCTCTTTCTTATCTCAGGGGTATTCTTCCTGCCTGATTCGATTCCGGCGCCCTATCATGACCTCGTGCTCCTCAACCCTCTGGTGCACATCATCATGGGCTTCCGACAGGGCTTCTACCCGGAGTACAGGGCGATAGGCCTCGATATGGAATACCTTTATGGATTCGCATTTCTGACATTGTTTGCCGGAATGCTTGTCTTCACCTTTTCGTCAAAGACGCTGAGAAACGAATGATCCGGTTCGAACAGGCGACAAAATATGCCCGCACAAAGGGCATCAAGAAGCCGATCATCGAAGACGCTTCCCTAACGATGAATCGGGGGAAGAGCGTTGGCCTACTTGGCCGCAACGGCGCCGGGAAATCGACGCTCTTAAGGCTGATCGCCGGCGCGATCAAGCTCGACAAGGGTCGCATCATACGCCGGGGCAAGATCTCTTGGCCACTTGGCTTTCAGGGCAGCTTCCAGGGCTCGATGACCGGCGAACAAAATGTGCGTTTCGTTGCGCGCATCTACGGCGTCGATACCGAACAGCTCATTGACTATGTCGAGGACTTCGCTGAGCTTGGCCCTTTCTTCAAGGCGCCGGTCGGCACCTATTCCTCCGGCATGAAGGCCCGTCTCGCCTTTGGCTTGAGCATGGGTGTGAACTTCGACTACTATCTCGTTGATGAAATCACTGCCGTCGGCGACGCAAATTTTAAGAAAAAGTGCCAGGCTGTCTTCGAGACCAAGCTCAAGGACTCCGATCTGATTATGGTTTCGCACAGCACGGGGACGATCCGCACCTATTGCGATTGCGGTGTGGTGCTGGAAAAAGGCAAGCTGACCTATTATGAAGATGTCGAAGACGCGATCCGCGCGCACGACAAAAACATGAAGGAAAATTAAATGGCGGCCAGCAAAGACGCGGCAGTGAACAAGCCTGATTCTACGCAGGCCGCCGACAAGAACGAAGCAGCCGCCAAGACCGCCGCCAAAAGCAAGGGCATTGCGGTCCTCGAAGGGTTACTCGGCAAGGAAAGCGCGCCGGTCATTCCACTACCGGGGCGCAACAAGATCGAGCCCGCCAAAAAGGCGCATTGGACGGCCCGCTGGCTGAAGAAGCTGCGCTGGCGCCACGCCATTATCGGCGCATCCTTCCTGGGACTGGTCGCTGTCCCCGCGACGCTCGCTTCGCTATACATGGCCTTCCTCGCAGCCGACCAATACCACAGCTCCACGTCGTTTGCCGTGCGCAGCATCGAGGGCGGCGTTTCCTCTGATATCCTCGGCATGTTTACGCAAGCCTCCGGCGCCAGCACCGTCTCGGACAGCTATATCCTCATGGATTACATCCTGAGCGAACGCATGGTTGCGGCCGCCGACCGCAGGTTCAAGCTGGAAGATGTCTACGCCACCCGAGGGCTCGACCATTTCTATGGCATCGGATCCGCGCTGCCGATCGAGGACAAGCTCGACTACTGGCGCGATATGGTTGACGTCAGTTTCGACCACGCCTCCGGCATTATGCAGGTGACCGTAAAGGCCTTCGATCCAAAACAGGCACAGGAGATTGCCCAGTTCATCGTCGACCGCGCCGACAACCTTGTGAACAGCCTTTCGCTTTCGGCTCGCAACGACGTGTTGCGTGCAGCGCAGGATGAGGTTCTGGCGGGCGAAGCACGGCTTTCAAAGGCGCGCGCGGCACTGCGCGACTACCGCGATAAATCTCAGGAAATCAGTCCCGAGGAAGGAGCAAAGCTCGCCGTTCAGCTTATCGGTTCGCTGGAGCAACAGCTGACGCAACTGAACGCCGATCTCGCCACGGCCAAGAGCCAAATGCGGGAAGACACGCCGCGAATCCGTGTTCTGAAAACGCGCATCGAGAGCCTTGAGCAGCAGCTTGCTGTCGAACGCCAGCGGCTCGGCACAGGCGAAAGAAGCCCTGCGTCCGCTGCGGGCGACCCTAATTCACCTGACGTCGCCGGCCGCATCGCTCAGTTCGAGGAATTGGAAACCGAGCGTGAATTTGCGGAGCGTGCCTATACGGCGGCGTTGGCTTCCCTTGAAAAGGCACGCATCGACGCGAACAACCGGCAGCGCTACCTGGCTCTCTTCATCGAGCCCACCCTCTCGGAAATGGCCCAATATCCAAGCCGCCTCCTGAATGCTTTTCTCGTCACCCTCGGGCTCTTGTTTGCTTGGGGAATTGGCGTGATGAGCTACTACAACATTCGGGATCGCGCTTAAGTCCTGCATTGTGAGGGCGCGCTTGGCTATCATCACGAGTAATCGATCTGCCACGTTGGCGTCAGCGCACCCTTCAAGCGCGCTGAGCCCCATTTAGTTGCGCTTGGTTGATCTGATTATTATTCGCGGACGTCACAGGAGAAATTGCATGGCGGTTCTGGTAACGGGCGGCGCTGGCTACATCGGCAGCCACATGGTTTGGCGGTTACTCGACGCGGGTGAAGAGGTCGTTGTGCTGGATCGTCTTTCTACAGGATTTCGTTGGGCGGTCGCTCCTGAGGCACGGCTTTACGAGGGGGACATTGCCGACCATCAACTGCTAGACACGATTTTTTCAACCAACGATGTCGAAGCGATCATCCACTTCGCTGGCTCCGTTGTCGTGCCGGAGTCGGTAGCGGATCCCTTGTCGTACTACGAAAACAACACAGCGAAATCGCGCGTGCTGATTGAAGCGGCTGTTAAGGCGGACATCAGGTATTTTGTTTTTTCCTCGACCGCAGCCGTCTATGGTACACCCACGAGCGACAATCCCGTCGAGGAGACCGCTCCCTTGCGACCTGAATCACCGTACGGGTCTTCTAAACTGATGACCGAAATCATGCTTAAGGATGCTGCCGCTGCGCACGATTTCAAATATGCGGCTTTGCGTTACTTCAACGTCGCTGGCGCGGACATACGAGGAAGGACCGGCCAATCTACGGCCGGCGCTACGCATCTCATAAAGGTGGCCTGCGAAGCTGCTCTCGGAAAGCGGAACGGCATAGATGTCTATGGAGCCGACTACCCGACAGCTGACGGAACTTGCGTGCGGGACTTCATCCATGTCACAGATCTCGTCGAAGCACATCTTAAAGCCCTGAGACGGATGCGAACGGGCGGAAATTCAATTGTGGCAAACTGTGGCTACGGGCGCGGATTTTCTGTGTTTGATGTTCTGGAGCGGGTAAAGAAAGTTTCAGGGAATGACTTCCCTGTGAAAATCGTCGAAAGGCGGCCAGGTGACGCAACTTCTGTCATTGCCAATCCAGCGTTAATCGTTCGAGAGCTGGATTGGGTGCCGCAGCACGATGACCTTGAACTTATTGTGCGCACGTCGCTGGACTGGGAACATAGTCTTGGGCGTAGAAATGCCTTTTAGGCATCCAGCACAGCCTTGTAGTTCCTTTCAAGAAAATATCCACTGACCCTAAAGATCTATACCTATGTCCACCGCCTTCGTATTCGGCCTCAGCCCGTGGAAAAGCTTCATAAGAAGTTGGCTTCTCGAAGAAAAAATATACTGCCGGAAGCGATCTATCACATGGATTGAATTCCACGTTCTTTGGGCTCCGATGATATTAAGGTCGGAATCCCCCAAAATATATGTTTGGGGATATAAACACCCATCGTTCATTGAGGAATTCTGCAAGGCGCGCAATGTGCCTTTGATCAGGATCGAAGACGGCTTTATCCGATCGGTGGCGTTAGGCGCCACGAAAGCACCGCCACTGTCGCTTTGCTTTGACTCACCTGTTCTCTACTATGATGCAAGCGCTCCTTCGCGCTTGGAACAAATTCTCGAGCACTACGATTTCTCGGCCGATCCCGAACTTATCCTTCGGGCGCGCGCCGGAATAAGCCGATTGATCAGCACCCGGTTGAGCAAATACAACACCTCTACGGACGTCGACATCGAACGCATATATGGCCCAAAAGACCGCAAACGTATCCTTGTCCTGGGCCAGGTTGAGGATGACATGTCCATACTTAAGGGCTGTCAACGGCGGATGGATAACAACGATCTGGTGCGAGCCGCAGCCCAGGAGAATCCTGGAGCGCACATAGTCTACAAGCCTCACCCAGAAATATTGCACGGGACACGACCAGCCCGGTCAAGACCAGATGCCGTTAAATCAATTGCTCAAGTGCTCGAGCAAGATATTAGCTTGGCCGATGCGTTCCAAACGATTGATCATGTTTACACGCTGACGTCGCTCTCGGGATTTGAGGCGCTGATCAGGGGAATACCAGTAACGTGCTTTGGCATGCCGTTTTACGCAGGATGGGGGCTCACTGATGACCGACAGACGTGCCCACGCAGATCAGCAAGACGCACCGTAGAGGAAATCTTTGCCGCCGCATACATTTTGTACCCAAAGTACTTCCACCCGCAGCAAAAGAGGGTCCTTACCTTCGAAGAGGCATTGGAACTTCTATACACCATGAAAAACGCCACCTCTGCATAGCCAGCACAATCCGAGCCGGCTCCATCTCGAGGAACCATTCGCTTCGAAACGCTGCGCCGTTGCACAGTTGCTCCCCACCTGTTGCTTGGCATTGCGTGGTCGCCAGCGCTTGCCCTTTGTTGCGGGATAACGTTTGTACAAGCGCTCGCTGCATAGACCTGAACAGGGTGGAGTCAGGGACTGCTCTGGTTAACCGGACTAACTGGCTGCTTTTGCCGGAACGCGTTCGGCGTGAACGATGCGTGACATCTCGGGCGCTATAACCAGTCTTCCCTGATCTCGCGCATCGACGCCGTTAGCAGCGTGGGGCCGGCCACGAAGCACACGAGCGCGAATTCCATGACGTAGCCTCTGTCCAGCCCGTCGGCGCGATACTCCGGGTAGACGCTACTCCGGAACCACATGATGATGTGCACCAACGGATTGTAGAGAATGTAGTCCCTGAAGGGATTTGGCAGGTTCTCCGGTAGGAAGAAGACACCAGAGATCATGAAGAGTGGGCGACTGATAATGCCGAAAATCTGCTCGTAGAGCGGATACCGAGCGTACATCACGATATTGATGGTGCCGATGCCGAGGCCGAGAACCGCGGCCGCTCCTGCTGCCTCGACCATTCCGCCGACGTTTATCGGTTGAGTAACGCCACTGAGTTCCAAGAAGGATGAAGCGCGAGACAATGGCATCGAACGGCGAGACAACGGGGTAGGAGAGCAGCGCCTTGTTTGCCTTCATCGCGCCGGCCATGAAGGTCGACATACGTTGGTAGAACGCGAACGGCAGATAGCCGCTCGCGAAGAACAGCGGAAAACTCAAGCCTAGCGCCGGCATCCGGGCGATCGCCTGAAAAATCAATGTCATCATCGCGACATGCGCCACCGGGTCGAAGATCGCCCAGAGATAGCCGCCGGGTTTCGAACCGAATCGCGTCGACATCTCACGAACGATCAGCGCCGCCGTCACTCTCAAATGCTGCTCTATAAGGCTTCACGTCCGCCTCGATGGTCTGCGTATGGGCTCCGCGCCGACTTATCCACAAATGGGCTTCCTGGCAAATCTTCGGCAGGCGCCAAAACGCAAGCGGCCTTCCTACAAAAAAGGACCGCCTTGACTATTTCGATCAAGGCGGAGCTCCCTGAACCAGTTCCGGCAGCGTTTTGGGCGGATGTTTCCACCGGACGTGCGGCCGGATTTCCTTACCGTTGTTTTGTTGTCGCGAAAGTGTGCTTCACTCAAGCCATCTCCCGCGCCACCTCAGTCCGCGCATCTCCGTTGCCCACCGCCGGGAACGGCCTCAGTCAGATAGGCGCTGGTGACATCGAACTGGCCTGAACGCGTTCGCCACTGACCATTGAATTTCGCGACACAATCGCGGAGCGGGTCCTGGTACTTGGCCGTCTCGTCGATCAGTGCGGATCGCATGCGTGAGAGTACATCCGCATAATCGGGCCTCGGCTGCGAGGTTGCGCATCTCGCCCGGGTCACTGTCGAGATCGTAGAGTTCATCCATATCACCGGGCGAAAAGATGTATTTGAAGTTGTCGCGAGATACGAGTATGCGCTGGGAGTAGAGGAAACGCAGGCCGTGATACTCGGCGAGCAGATAGTCCCTGCCCTGCTGGCTCGTTCCGAGTACCTGCGCCGAGAGATCCTCCGCCTGTCTTGGCGCGTAACTGACGCCGAGCAACGATAGGGCCGTGGGCAGGATGTCCATATTGAGCGCCAGGCCGTCCCGCGTTCCGCTTTGCAAGGATGGATGGCTGAAGACCAGCGGAACCCTCATGGCCTCGCTATAGGGCAAGCCTTTGTCGATGAGGCCGCCATGCGCGCCGGTCATATCGCCGTGGTCCGACGTGAAAACCACAAGCGCATCTTCTGCCAGGCCGCTGTGATCGACATAGTAGAGCAGCCGGCCGATCTCGTAGTCGAGCATGGCAACATGGTCGCAGTAGTAGCCGACATAGGCGACGAGTTCCTCCTCGGTTCTCGGATGGTTGCGGTAGAAATCATCCCGCTCGCGCTTAACGCGCCGCGGCTTGCCTGAAAGGTCGTCCGCGAAGTTGCTCCAAGGCGCAATCTTCGTACGGTCAGTGACGCCGTAGAAGTCGTCTGTGATCAGGTGCGGCCCATGCGGATCCCAATATTGCACCGTGGCGAAGAAGGGCTGAGATCCACTTGCCAAGTCTCGCAGCATGTCGATGATCTGGTCGGTCAGGAAATGACAGGGCGTCGATGCCTGCGGGCCGCGCCACCGACCGGCCGCCATGGTCTGCTGATCGGGGTTGAAGTAGAGCTCCGGCTCGACGCGGTAGCTCAAACCGTTCGACGAAAGATAATCCTCAAATGCCTTGGTCTTGACGACATTGCCGTAGCCGGCCGGTGCGTCGCCCTCGAAATCGTAGTCGCCTGGGCCTTTCTCCACGCCTATGTGCCATTTGCCGACGAAGCCGCAGCGATAGCCGGCGCGACGAAGATCATTGTGCAGCAACCGCTCCGGTCGCGCCAGTTCGCGGGCGAGCGCATGATACATGTCGCAATTGGTGCCCATACCGTGGGTAAACGCATAACCGCCGGTAAGCATCGAGGCGCGCGACGGCGTGCAGAGCGGCGAGGTGCAATAGGCCCGATCGAAGCTCACGCCGTTCTCGATCAGTCGATCGAGGTTCGGGGGTCTTAACCGGCACCGTCTTGCGCGGCCCGAGGCAGTCCCATCGAAGCTGATCGACGCCGATGAAGAGCAGGTTCTTCATGGTTGAGCCCTCCTGTTCTCCTGGATCAGTCGAGGTCGTCACGGATACAGGCCTTGAAGTGTCCTTTCGCCGTTTCTCGCAGCGGCGGAACTATGTTCGCACAGGCCTCGACGGCCACAGGGCAGCGGGTGCGGAAGACGCAGCCGCTGGGAGGATTGGCCGGGCTTGGTATGTCGCCCTTAAGGATCTGGCGGTTGGGGCGCTCAGAAGGATCGGGTGACGGAACGGCCGAGAGAAGCGCGCGCGTATAGGGATGCTGCGGGCTGGCATAGAGCTTCCGGCTGGGCGCCATTTCCATGATCCGCCCGAGATAGAGCACGATAACGGTATCGGCGACATATTCGACCACCGCAAGATCATGCGCGATGAAGAGCATGGTAAGGCCCAGACGCGCCTGCAGGTCGCGCAGCAGGTTGACGATCTGCGCTTGGATCGAGACGTCGAGCGCCGACACCGGTTCGTCGGCGACGATCAACTCGGGCGCAAGCGTTAGCGCCCGTGCAATGCCGATCCGCTGGCGCTGCCCGCCGGAAAACTCGTGCGGATAGCGGGAGATCGCGTCGGGCGGCAGGTCCACCGACGCGAGGGCCTTGGCGGCCTTGGCGATTCGCTCGGACTTGCTGCCGATACGCTGGATATCCAGGCCTTCCGTGAGAATTTCACCGATGGTCATGCGCGGCGAGAGGCTCGCAAAGGGATCCTGAAAAATATACTGGACGCGCGCATGCAGGCGACGAAGTTCACGGCGGCTGAGGCCTGTCGTTTCGACACCGTCGAAATGAATGCTGCCGGAGGTCGGCGGGACCAACTGCGCGACCATGCGGCCGATGGTGGTCTTGCCGCTGCCCGACTCCCCGACGAGGCCAACAACCTCCCCGCGTCTGATGTTGAACGAGACGTCCTGGACGGCACGGACGACCGGCCCGCGCCCGAATGCCACCGGGGCGAAATCTTTGGTCAGCCCGCTGACCTCAAGGAGTAATTCATCTGACATCGTTCAGATCTCCTGCCAGCGAATGCAGCGACTGAACTGGCCATCGCCGGTTTCGACGAGCGGCGGGTAAGCCGCAGAGCAGGCCTCTATCCGATAGGGGCAGCGCGGCGCGAACGGACAGCCCTCAGGCAGGTTCATGAGACTTGGAACCGATCCGGCGATGGTCGGCAGCGGCGTACCCGCTTCCTTGAGACGCGTTGCTGTTCCAAGCCGCGGCACAGAGCGCATCAGCCCCTTGGTGTAGGGGTGGCGCGGATGGGCAAAGACCCGCGCCACGCTACCGGTCTCGACGACCGAGCCGGCATACATGACTGCGACGCGATCAGCGATCTCCGCAACGACCCCGAGGTTGTGGGTGACGAACAGCATGCCCATGCCGCGTTCCCGTTGCAGCTGGCCGAGCAGGTCGAGGATCTGCGCCTGGACGGTGACATCGAGGGCAGTCGTCGGCTCGTCGGCTATCAGCAGCGTTGGGTTGCAGGCCAGAGCCATGGCGATGGTCGCCCGCTGCCGCATGCCACCCGACAATTCGTGCGGATATTGTCCGGCACGCCGGCGCGGATCGGGAATGCCCACATCCTCCAGCAGCTGAATGGCATCGGCCAGAGCCTCGCGGCGGGACTTGCCGAGATGGATGCGGATCGGCTCGGCAATCTGCTCACCGACAGTATAGACCGGATTGAGGCTGGTCAGTGGTTCCTGAAAGACCATACCGATATCGTTGCCGCGCACCCGGCGCAACGCCTCGCCGCCAATGGTCTGCAGTTCGACGACCTCACCTGTCTTGCGTCTAAGGCGAAGCCTTCCCGCGGCAATGCGGCCGACACCGCGCGGCAGGAGCCCCATGATCGACAAACTGGTCACCGACTTTCCAGACCCGGACTCGCCGACCAGTGCCACGGTTTCTCCAGTCGCCACGGTGAGATTGAGGTCGCGCACGGCGACGATTTCGCGATCGGCGATGTTAAAAACCGTGGTCAGTCCCGAAATCTCGAGGATCGGCTCTCTGCTCATCATCAGTCCAAAAGGCCGGTTTGACGCAGGATGCGATCGATGATCGCGGCCTCTTCGTCATTGAGGGATCGCTGCGGACGGGCCATGACGTTGGTGTCGATGACCCCCAGCCTGCGCATGGCGGTCTTGAAAGCGCCCACACCGGCAGAACCTGCACTGGTCCGTGGCAGGCTGACCCAGACCATCTCAAAAAGTCGGCAAAGCCTCTCCTGTTCCTGGCGTGCGGCCGTGAAATCGCCCGCCTGGCACAGGTTCCACAGGCGCACATAGCCATGTGGATCGACGTTGCCGAGGCCGGGCACGATGCCATGCGCGCCCATGTTCACGACGCTGTCGGCAACGATTTCGGATCCGGTCATGACGAAGAAAGCGGCAAGATCGGCGGTGTCGGCCATGACGTAGCGAAGATTGCCATCGTCACCGCTTGAATCCTTGAGACCGACAACGGTGCCTTCGCGCGCGAGTGTGACGGTGGTTTTCCGCTCGAGCTTGGTTCCGACGCAGACCGGTATGTCGTAGGCGATCACCGGTATCTCGACCGCCTCCCTTATGTAGCGGAAGTGGTCGATCGTCTCGGACTGATTGGTACGCGTGTAGAATGGGGCGGTCACGACAACCGCGTCGGCACCTGCCGACTGCGCCGCCCTTGCATGGGCAATCACGCGCTCCGTTGTGGGGTCGATCACGCCGGCCAAGATCGGCACGCGACCGCGCACCTGCTCGACCGCATGTTCGATGATGCGCCGCCGCGTGGTTTCGTCGTGGAACACGACCTCGCTGGTCGAGCCGAGCACGAACAGGCCGTGCACGCCACCGTCGATGAGATGGTCGATGACACGTGAGAACGAAGGGTAATCCACTTCGAAGGTCGTGGTGAGCGGGGTGACGACAGGGGGAATGACGCCGGTAAAGAGGGGCATTTCAGACCTTTCACTTGAGTTCGGAGCGCGGGTCGAAGGCATCGCGAAGCCCATCGCCCACGAAGTTGATGGCAAGGACGGTCACGACGAGCGCTGCGCCGGGGAACATCCATTGGAAGGGATAATTTTCGAGGACATGCGTCGCGCGGGCGGCATTCAGCATGTTGCCCCAGCTCGCCTCCGGTGGCGTCACGCCGAGGCCGAGGAAGGACAGGCCCGCCTCCAGCAGGATGCCGTTCGCCACCTGCAGCGTCGCGTAAACCACGAGAATATCGATCGTATTCGGCAGGCCGTGCCGGACCAGCAGGTGCCACAAACCAGCGCCCATACCGCGCGATGCGACGACGAAATCCCGCTCGCGCAGCTCCAAGAGTCGGGCCCGGACCATGCGCGAGAGCACCGGCCACGACAGCAGCGAAATCACGAAGATCGTCGGCATGATGCCGCTACCGACGATCGAGGCGAGGACCAGGAGGAAAATGATCGGCGGCAAGGTCATGGCAAGATCCACGAACCGCATCGTAGCACCGTCAACGAGGCGTCCTCCGAAGCCGGCGACGGCGCCGATGAAGAACCCGATAAACGTGGAAACCGCCATTGACGCTGTCGCCACGAGCAGCGAGATCCGGCCGCCCTGCATGAGCCGCGCCATGATATCCCGCCCTACCCCATCGCTCCCGAGCCAATGGGCTGAGGACGGCCCCTGGTTCATCGCCAGGAGGTCGATGTCGTTGGGCTTGTAAGGCCACCACAGATCATAGGTGAGAGTGAGCAGCAGGATCGGAATCAGGATGGCCGAACCGGTCACGGCCGCACCGTTGTTGAGAAAGCGCGACATCGCGCGACGAATGGGGCCGGCCGAACGCGTCTTCGTCGAGCTCATCATCTTACGCCACCTTGATGCGCGGATCGACAGCGGCATAGGCGATGTCAGTCAGTAGGTTGACGAGGATGACGCAGGCGCCGGTCAGCAGCGTCGCACACATGATCACCGGATAGTCGCGCCGGACGACGGCGTTGATCATCAACAGGCCCATTCCCGGCCAGTCGAATACGCTCTCTATGAAGATGGCGCCTCCGATGGCGATACCGATCGTGGAGCCGATCAGCGTGATCACCGGCAGCAGGGCATTGCGTACGGCATGTTTGACGATAACCCAGAACTCATGAACGCCTTTGGCGCGCGCCGTCCGCACGTAATCCTGCGACAGCACCTCGAGCAGGGAGGAGCGCATGTAGCGCATGATCAGAGCACCATGGCCGATCGATAGCAGGGCGGCCGGCAGGATGAGATGCGCCAGAAGGTCGCCGACAGAAAAGGGAGCGCCCGGTGTCAGCATGCCGCCCGCCGGCACCCACCGCAAGACGACCGCAAATACATAGAGCCCCAACAGGGCCGTCAGGAAGGCCGGGCTCGAAATGCCGACGAAGGCCGCCGTTGATAGGGAGATATCGGTAAATTGGTTGCGCCGGACCGCGGCAAGAATGCCGGTGGCGATTCCGACGACGACGGAGATGGCAAGCCCGCTGAACATCAGCAGGATCGTCGGTCCGATGCGGCCGAGGACGAGCGGCAGCACCGGTTCGCCGCCGCGCTGGATGGAATAGCCGAAATCTCCCGTCACGGCCGCACCAAGCCAAGCGAAATACTGCACCGGCAGCGGCTGATCGAGGCCGAGGCGCGTGCGCAGCGCCACAAGGTCCGAGGCTGACATTGGGACCGACGGGTTGATGTAGGCATCGATAGGGTCGCCGGGGGTGAGCCGCAGCAGCGTGAAAATGAGGACGGTCAAGGCCAACAGCATGAGCAGGCCGACGACCGTGCGGCGGAGGACATATTGCAGCATGTTTCACCAACAAGGTCCTACAGCGCCGCGCGTCTTATCAGACGCGCAAAGGACGCTGTAGCACTTTGAATTGCTGCATGTTTTTGTCCTTAAATCGGCTCCGATTTAAGAAAACATGCAGTAGGGGATGCGGCCGGACTTGACGTCCGACCGCCCCCCGCCCCCGCCCCATTATGGAGCGATATCCCACTTTTCCGGGTGGGAGACGAATGGACCGCCGCCCGGAGCGGGCGTCCAGAAGAAGTCCTTGAGCTTGCTGGACGCGACCCCATAGCGGCTCGCGACCCACATCGGGCTCCAGGGAAGCTCGGCGTTCATTTCCTTGCAGACCTGTTGCCACTTGGCGTCCGCCTTGGCTGGATCGGTCTCCGCCATCGCCGTGTTCAACGCCTCGGTGAGCTGAGGCATCTCGACACGCATGATGTTGTTGCCGGCAGGCGGTATCTGCGCGGCGTTGAGCCCGACGTTGAGCGAAGCCGGATTGGGGCCGTTCTGCAGACCGGCATAGACCAGCGGGAACTCCGGCCACTTCTCACTTCGGACGATGCCGTTGTAGCTCGGGACATCGAGGGCGCGCGGCACCACGTTGATGCCGACCTGCGCGAGCATCGCCTGGATCGCCGCCATGACGTTGGCTACCTGCGGCGTGTTATAGTAGGTAAGCCACGGGATCGGCTTGTCGCCGTTGATCTTTTCCCAGCCGGCCTCCTCAAGCAGTTCCTTCGCCTTCTGCGGGTCGTAGGCATAGTCGTCAAGGCCGCTTGGAACGAGTCGCGGCGCGACGTAGCCGCAGTTGGCGAGCTTTGCCGCTCCGCCAAACAGGCTCGAGATGATCGCGTTTCGATCGATGGCGTGCGTGACCGCCTGCCGCACGCGTGGGTCGTTCCAGATTCCGGCCCTGTGATTGAAGCCGATGTAGTTCACGACATAGGAATCGCCTTCGATGATCTGGAAGTCGTCATTGCCCTTGAAGGTCTTGGCGTCATCGGGCTCGGCGAAGGTGAACTGAATCTCTCCCGCCGAGAGTGCCGAGACGGCTGCAGCGGGGTTGGCGAAATACCGGTTGATCAGGCGATCCACCTTCGGCTTGCCGCCCCGATAGCCGTCATAGGCAGCCATTTCGACATACTGATCGCTGACATACTTCACGAACTTGAACGGACCGGTGCCGACAGGTTTTGTCGCCCACCATGGGCTCTTGGCGACTTCCTTGATGTCGATGGATGACAGGGCGTGCTCCGGCAGCATCATCACCTGCGACAGAACGGAGAGGAAGGCCGAGTTGGGCTTGCTGAGCTTGACGACCGCCGTGTGCTCGTCAGGGGTCTCGATCGAGGCGATGTCGGCGAGGCGGGCGGCGAAAATACTGCCGCTGTCGGCATTCTTGGCGAATTCCAGGGTGAACTTGACATCCGCTGAGGTGAAGGGTTCGCCGTCATGCCACTTCGTGTCGACGAGCTTGAAGGTGTAGGAAAGACTGTCTTCGCTGACGGTGAACTCCGACGCGAGTGCGCCGACGAGCTTTGACAGATCGGATGTGTAGATGACCAGTGGCTCGAAATAGGTATTGAGCCAGGTAAAGCCGGCGGTGGCGGTCAGCGGGTTGAAGTTGCCCGGGAAACCGCCCGGCCCCACGTCGAAGCCGCCGACAATGGTCTTTTCCTCCTGCGCCAGAACCGGCGTGGACACCATCACGGTGGTGCTGGCAAAAGCAAAGGCTGCCGCCGCCAGAAGGCGGCCGAAATTCCGTCGATGCATGTTCTCCTCCTCCTTTATTCGGTTTACTGCTGGACCGGCTCGACCTCCTCCTCGGGCCGGTTCATTGCGATGACCCTCCTGATCCCAGAATAGTGTTCGCTAAGACGCCTGCGGGCAGCCTCGACATCTCTGGCCGCGACGGCTTCGACGATCTCGTGGTGATCGCGCCAGGTGGCCAGAGGGGTCGGGTTGGTCAGATTTGCGATACCGGAAGCCTTGTAGAAAGCAGACCAGAAGATATCGATCAGCGCGCTCAGCATCTTGTTGTTCTGGCAGCGGAACAGAAGCTGGTGAAATTGCTGGTCTTCCTCGGCAAAGCTCTCGCCACGCTCGGCGCGCTGGCGCATGCGATCGGTAACATTCCGAAGCTCGGCAATATCCTCCTCGCCGATCATCTCGATGGTCCTGTCGATAAGGCCGGTTTCCAGTACGCGGCGGATCTCCTGCAACTCCTCGACGTCACGCAGCGAAGGCTGCAGACCATAGGCAAGATTGTCCAGCAACGGCGCAAACGAGAATTCCTTGACGAAAACCCCGATGCCGCGTCGCGTCTCGAGGATCCCGACCGATTCCAGCGCTTTGATCGCCTCGCGCACGGAATTGCGTCCGACCCCCAATTGCTGCGCCAGGAAAGTCTCCGGCGGCAGGGCTGCGCCAGCCGCAAGGTTATTTTCCTCGATATAGCTGCGCAGGCTCTCTTGCACGCTGACATGCAGAAGCGGCGGACGCGCCAATGGCTTTATCGGCTTTGCCAAGGATCACTCCCGTGCAGCTGGCTTCCAACACGGTTGAGGTATATCGACTTGTAGGATATCTTGCAAGTCTATAAATGAAGAACGAGTGGATTCTGCCGGCGGCGCTGCCGGAAGCTCAGCTGAATCCGCAGGCCGTAAAGGGAGGTGAGGTGTGGCAGCCGCAAAGTTCGAACGACGGGACGATCGCTGGGGCCGAATTCGCGGAAATTGGGCGACGCTGCTCTTGCCGATAAAGGACGACGATTCGATCGATTTCGCGCGCCTCGCCGACGAAATCGACCACCTGATCGCAGCCGGCGTGGACGGCATCTACTCCAATGGCACTGCGGGTGAATTCCACAATCAAACAGAGGCAGAGTTCGACGGGATTCAGCAGTTGCTGGCAGATCGCTGCAAGCCCGCCGCGATGCCTTTCATCATAGGCGCCTGCCAACCGGATCCCCGGATATCCCTCGAACGCGTGCGTCGGGCGGCAAGGCTCGAGCCGGAGGCAATCCAGGTGATCCTTCCGGACTGGTGGCCGGTCACGACCGCGGAGGCCACGGATTTCCTCAGAATGGCTGCGGAGGCGGCCGGTTCGACACCGTTGGTTCTCTACCAGCCGCCACATGCAAAGCGCGTCTTTGCCCCGGCCGAGTTGGCCGCGATCCTCGCACCGGTACCGCAGGTCGTCGGCGTCAAGCTCGCAGACGGGGATCTCAGTTGGTACGAGCAGGCCCGCCAGCACCTCGGCGCGTGGGGAATCTATGTTCCGGGGCACCACCTTGCGACAGGCGTCAAACAAGGCGTCGCCGTCGGGGCATTCTCTAACGTCGCCTGCCTGAACCCATCGGGAGCACAGCGCTGGACCACATCGATGGCCAGCGACATCGATGAGGCTCTCAAGGTGGAAGCACGGCTACGCACTTTCCTCGAAGTCCACATCACACCGCTAGCCAAAGTGCACGGCTACTCCAATGCCGCACTGGACAAGCTGCTGGCGGCGATCGGGGGATGGACGGATATCGGCACCCGGTTGCGTCGGCCATATCGTTGGCTCGATCCCCAGATCGTGTCGGGACTGCGGGAGAAAGCCAAAGCCGCCCTCCCCGAAATCATGCTGTAATCGCCGAGGTAAGCATCATGACGCCGCCCAACATTTTGATGATCATGACGGACCAGCAACGTCGCGATACGCTTGGCGTCTACGGCTGCGACTGGATTCCGACACCTAATCTCGATCAGTTGGGTAATGCCGGAGCGGTCTTTGAGCACTGCACCGTCGACAACCCGATCTGCACCCCCTCGCGCGCCAGCATCCTGACCGGCAAACCCGTGCCGGGTCATGGGGTTGAGCGGGTGCATGACAATCTGCCCCTCGACGAAGTGCTTTTCACCGAACGACTGCGACAGGAGGCCGGATACCGAACCGCGCTTTTTGGCAAACTCCATGTCAGCAGCCGTCTTAAGGAAGAACACGAGCGGCACCCGCATGACGGTTTTGATATCTATGAATGGTGTCTGGAACCGTCGATCGCGATGGAAAGCCCGTTCAACGGCTATACCGCTTGGCTCCGCGAAACCGCACCCGACTTCCTCGCAGCACTTCAGCGCAACGGTCGCGGCGAGCTTCACCACCCGGAAGCCGTCCACATGAGCAAGTGGGCGGCCGACCGCACCATCGCGTTCATTCAGTCGATGAAAGCGGAGCGGCAGCCGTTCTTTTGCCTGATGAGCCTTTTCGACCCCCATGACCCCTATGAGGATTACCCCTCCACTTTCCGCGATCGAATAGATCAAGCGAAGATTCCAGATCCGGTCCCTTCGCCCACGACGCAACCGGAATGCATCCAGCGGGAGCAGCAAGGTTCCTATCTCGGGCGTTTTAAGGATTTCTCGCCGGAGGAAATACGCAAGATCCGCCTTGGCTATGCCGTCTCGATTGCGTTCCTTGATGAGCAAATCGGTCGAGTTCTGAAGGCACTGGACGATGCGGGGCTAACGAAGGACACACTGGTCATCTTCATGTCCGATCACGGCGATCAACTTGGCGACCATGGGCTCTTCGTCAAGGGAGTGGCACTCTACGAGCCTACGGTCGGGGTACCATTGCTACTGCGCTGGCCAGACCACATCGCCGCCGGGACCCGGTGCACTGCGCTTGCGCAGGGCCGCGACGTAGCGGCCACGTGTCTTGCGGCAGCGGGCCTCAGCACACAATCATGCCCGCAAAGCGAGGATCTCGTTGCCATGGCATCGCGGAACGCAGCAAGGCGCAGCAGCGCGATCTGCGCCTACCGCAACTCCGGCGTAAACGACAGCGGCAGCTTTTGGGATCCATCGATGCAGGCGACCATGGCGCGGGACCAACGCTACAAGCTTACGCTCTACACCAGCGACGGCTTAAGCCAACGAGAGCTATTCGACCTCCAGACCGACCCACGGGAAACCGTGAATCTTTCTGGCGATCCCGCATACGCCGCCATCGAACTCATGCTGCTCAACGATATCGCCTCGTTTGCCCAAGATGAAGCAGCAGCCGCACCGCCACGGGCAACATCTTCCATTCCGAATGCAAACCAGCGACTGCGGAACAGGGTGAAGTAACGTCCCCCATTCTCGATCATACGCACCCCGATGGCTTGCCCGTGGTCGTGGCGCTGCCTCTATCCGCACGAGCCGGTGCGCTTGCGCCAACAGCGTGAAACGCAAGCGTCACTCCACAAATGCCGGACGAGATCTTAGCGCTTGAACCTTGTTGCGGTCCGTCGGGTTACGTGGTCACAAACCGTTGCGGGCTCGACGATTTCAGAAGCGGCCAGCCACTGAGGGAACCGGTCGCATGATCGCCCTTCGCCAGAGCAGAGTGCGCCAGGGGAAATGAGCAACGTACGTCTTAGTTTATTTCTTGCTTCATTAGACTTTAGTAGCATAACCTAGCTTCCAACGCTTTGGGAGGAGCAAGATGGAGCGAGTAGAAGCGGATAAGCTTTCGAACCAAACCGCCACCAAGGTTTGGTCTGTCCACGAGTTTTGCCGACGGCATCGCTTGTGCGATGAAGAAGAACGGCGGCTAACTCTCCTCTTTGGCGCGTTCGCCACATCGCGGGAGCTGCTGCACAATGCCAAGCGGCCGCCGAAGTGGCGGTGACGTAGCGGAACGCCCGTGCAATCGCACTCATCTCTCGCGCGAGCTCTGCCGCTGGGTCAAATTCTGATCTTGGACACAAGTACTGTAAGTGCATCCGGAAATATCCGGATGCACTTACGCCGCTGTGCGGAGTGAGGCCGTAAAAGCTGGGCCAAGATCCGCAGGCCGGCATCCAGCCGCTCTGCCCGCATCCAGAAGCATCTTGCCCTCACGGACCACGGCATCGCCGGCTGCGCCATAGCGGATGCCTCGCGCGGAATCGATCCTTGGCGGAAGGCGGGCGACCTGCTCGCTTGTGGCAAGCAGTCGCTTTATACCCGGCATTTTTTGCAAATCGTTTTGCAAAACGATTTGCAAAACGATTTGTAGTCGCCTATTCAATTAGACATGACAACGATTGCCAAAGTCGCGAAACGAGCGGGCGTATCTCTGACCACGGTCTCTCATGTGTTGAATCATGCTGACCGCGTTTCAGCGGAAATGCGTCGGAGGGTGGAAGCGGCGATAGCCGAGCTGGGTTACGTGCCGAACCCCCAGGCACAGAGCCTGCGGACGGGGCGGACCAACCTGGTGGCAATGCTGATCCCGGACATCCGCAACCCCTTCTACCCGGAACTCGTGAAGGCCGCGCAATCGGATCTCGAGGCGACGGGGCTGGATCTTCTGATCTTCAACACCGACGTTCCCGGCGGTCACTCGCAGGAGCACAGCCACCAATATCTGAAACAGATACGCAACCGCCGGATCGATGGATTGATCGTCGGCGATTTTGCCCTGCATGGCATGCACGACACGTTGATCGGCATAGACATTCCCACCGTCTTCATCGGCGACCTGCCCAATGGGGCGGTCGACAGCGTCAAGATCGACGATTTCGGCGGCGGCTACCAGATGGGCGCTTACCTCGCCAGGAAGGGCCACGAGCGCATCGCCCATGTCACGGGCCCTTCTTTCTTTGCCGAGGCCATGGCAAGGGCAGCGGGTTTCGAGCAGGGACTGCGCGATCACGGCGTGGAACCGCTCGCCGATCTACGGCGCGAAGGCACCTATCTCAGCCCGTCGGGACAGGAAGCCGTGGCCTGGCTGGTGGAGACCCATGGAGACCGCCTGCCTTCAGTCATCTTTTTCGGCAATTATCTCATGGCGGCGGGTGCGATCGCCGAATTCCATGACCGCGGCATTCGCATTCCCGATGACGTTGCGATTGCCGTTTTCGGCGACCAGCCACAGCTCGAATATGTGCGGCCGCGGATGGCGCGTGTCGGCAACACCCCTTCGCTGCTTGCCCATCGAGCAACCGCCATGCTGCTCGAACGGTTGTCGGGCGAGTATTCAGGGCCGCCTCGCTCGGAGGTGATCCCCTGCATCCTTCACGCCTTCGACACGGCGTAAGGCGAAGCCGCCCCCGGAAGAGGAGCCGGAGGCGTTTACCAGCAAAACCCGGGAGGAAGTAATGAGTGACAAAAAGAAGGCTTTTCCGACACTGACACGCCGCGGCCTGCTCAAGGGGGGTGCGGCGGTGGCCGGCGGCATCGTCGGCCTCGGCGGATTTCCCTATATCAACCGCCTGGCCGTACGGGCACAGGAAACACCCCTGAAATTCTGGCAGTTCTACGCGCCCGGCGGACCAGTCGCGAGCCAGGTCGCGTGGTTCGAGCAGACGGTCGCGGACTGGAACGACAGCCATCCGCAGAAGATCGAACTCGAGTTCATTCCGAACTCCGAGTATATCAGCGGTCCGAAACTGGCGACCGCCTTTGCCTCCGGCGAAGGACCCGACATCTTCATCATCTCGCCGGGCGACTTCCTGCGCTACTACAATGGCGGCGTCCTCAAGGACCTGACCCCCTTCATCGACGACGCCACCAAACCGGACTTTCCCGAAAGCGTCATCGCCAACCGCATGGTGGACGGCAAGATCTTCGGCATCCCGATGGAAGTCGAGCCGATGGCCATGTACTATTCGGTCAAGGCCTTCGAGGAAGCCGGCCTCAACGAGAACGACGTGCCCAAGACCTGGGAGGAGTTGCTGGAGGTCGCCAAGAAGCTCACGACACCCGAGCGCTTCGGGGTGATGTTCGAGACCCAGCCGGGATACTACCAGAACTTCACGTGGTATCCCTTCCTCTGGCAGGGCGGCGGCGAGTTCCAGACGGCGGACGGCAAGAGCAGCTTCGACTCGCCGGCAACCGTGCAAGCGCTCAAATTCTGGCAGGATGCGATCAACAGCGGTGTGGCGCCTCGCCAGATTATGGGTGCGGGCGGACACGATACCATTGCCAACCTCGCATCCGGCTACGTCGCCATGCAGAACGTCGGCATCTGGGGCATTTCGCAGCTTCAGAGCAATGCCAAGGATTTCCAGTATGGCGTCTTCCGGCTACCGACGCCGCCGAACGGCAAATATGTGACCGTGGGTGGCGGATGGGCGTTCGTCGCCAATGCCAATGGCCGCAACTCCAACGCGGCAGGCGAATTTTGCGCCTGGGCGCTCGCCTCCAAGGAACAGGGCTCGATCGACCGCGTCGCCACCTGGTGCACCAAGGGCAAATCCGACATGCCCCCGCGCAACAGCGCACTGAAGGCCGGCGGCGAGGCCTTCTCGACAGGTATGATCGGCAAATTCGCCGAGGAGATCCATCCCGGAACCCGGGCGGAGCCGCGCGTTCCGCCGGAGGTCTACAAGATCATCTCTGATGCGATCCAGCAGACGCAACTGGGCGGTGCCGATCCGCAAGCCACCGCGACGGCGGCCTCTCAGCAGCTCGACGCGTTCCTTTCGAGCTATCAGGGCGCGCCGATCCTTTGACGGCCAAACCGGCGGCCGCATCTGATGCGGCCGCCTCAGCAAGCTGGACATGACGTCATGACAACGATTGCCGAAACGGCCGCGCGGCGCAGGCACGCCGGCCGGACCCACCTTTCCGCCAAGCACCGCGAGTGGATCGCGGGCTACCTGTTCGTGTTGCCGGATGCATTGGGACTGCTCGTTTTTCTCGGCGTGCCGATGGCACTCTCCCTCGTGCTCAGCGTCTTCGAGGTGAATGGCTTCGGCGCGTATTCCTTCGTCGGCACCAAGAATTACCTGCGCATGTGGAACGACCCGTTGTTCTGGAAGGGCGCGAAGGTCACCGCCCTCTATGCCGTCATGCTGGTTCCGCTGCTCTACACATGCGGACTGGGCCTTGCCCTTCTCGTGCAGCGCACCGACCGCTTCAATGCCGTCATGCGTTCGATGTTCTTTGCGCCGCACATGGTCAGCCTCGTCGTCGTCGCGCTCGTCTGGCAATTTATGGTGGTCGACAAGATCGGCGTGATCAGCAGACTGACCGCCGCACTCGGCATCGGCGGTTTCTCTTTCCTCGGCGACCCCAACTTCGCGCTCATCACCATCGTCCTGGTCAGCGTCTGGTTCCTGATGGGATTCTACATGCTGATCTTCCTAGGCGGCCTGCAGGACATTCCCCGCCAATATTACGAAGCGGCGATGATCGACGGGGCCGGCGCCATCGCCCGCTTCTGGTTCATCACGCTGCCGCTTCTCAAACCCACGAGCTTTTTCGTGATCATGGTGTCGATGGTTGCGGCCGTCGCAGGCGCACAGGCCTTCGACATCATCTACGTCATGACCAAGGGCGGGCCTGCTAACGCCACGTCGGTGCTGATCGTCTACATCTATCAGCAGGCGTTCGGTTTCGGCGCCTTTGGCTACGCGGCAGCGATGGCCTCCATCCTGGTCGTGGCGCTCATGATCGTGACAGCGGTTTTCTTTGCTCTGACGCGGGGAGGACGTTTCAATCATGAGCAGTAATCGCCCCCAACCCTATTTCTCCCGATCGCAGGTCACGCTGGTCCGTGGCCTCTGGATGGTGGTGACGGCCATCCTCGCCTTCATGACGCTCTTTCCGCTTCTCTGGATGGTGTCGATCGCCTTCAAGCCGGCGGCAGAGTCGTTCTCTTCGAACCTCATCCCGCAATCACCGACCCTCGACAATTTCATCTATGTGCTGACCGCCGTTCCGTTCATCCGCTACATGGCCAACAGCTTCCTCGTGTCGGCCTCGGTGACGATCGTAGCGCTGTTCTTCCACACCATGGCCGGGTATGCGCTGGCGCGACTGAGATTTCCCGGCCGCGAGGTGCTGTTTCTCTCGATTTTCTCGACATTTCTCGTCTCGCTGCCAGTGATCATCGTGCCGCTCTTCGTCATCGTCAAAGCGATGGGCATGCTCAACTCGTACGCCGGGTTGATCATCCCGGCGATCTTCAATGCCTTCGGCATCTTCCTTCTGAGACAATATTATCTGTCGCTGCCAAAAGAGATCGAGGAGGCCGCGCGCATCGACGGCGCGGGTTACTGGCGGATCTACTGGAGCGTCATCCTCCCGCTCAGCCGTCCCATCATGTCGGCACTGGCGATCCTGTTTTTCCTGGCCAATTGGAATTCCTTCCTGTGGCCGCTCACCATCACCTCGGACCCCAATCTTTGGGTCGTCCAGCTCGGGATTGCGAATTTCAAGAGCCAGTATTCCGCCTCCTGGAACTACATGATGGCCGCTTCCACGATCGTCGCCATCCCGACCCTCATCCTCTTCGTGATCTTCCAGAGGCAGATCATGGATTCCCTCAAGACCAGCGGCCTCAAGTGAGCTGCTAGCGATTTACACAGGAGCAATTCGAATGACCAACGCTGGCCTCTCGCCCCTTCGCGGTCTCGCGAAGCTGCGCAAAGCGAAAACGCGCCGCTTCTCCAGCCATGACCGCACCGGTGGCAACGACGACAGGCTGCACATCGAACCCGGCACCACGGCGGTGATCGGCGAACACGAAGGCGCCGGCATCGTCACCCATATCTGGGCGACGCTCGCATGCGAGAGCGAGGATTTCCTGCGCAAAATCGTCCTCAGAGCCCACTGGGACGGCGAGACGGAGCCGAGCATCGAGGCACCTATCGGCGACTTCTTCGGTATGGGCCATGCCCGCACCGCCAACTATTCGAGCTTGCCGATGCAGGCGAGCCCGGAAGATGGCAAGGCCTTCAACTGCTACTTCCCCATGCCCTTCGGCTCGCACATGAAGTTCACCATCACCAACGAGGCGGAACATGACCTCCTCTTCTACTACTACATCGATCTCGAGCTTCACGATGTTCTCGAGGAGGACATGGGCCGTTTTCACGCACATTACCGCCAGGCACGCCCGGCGGGTATGAGCGAAGCCGGTCTGACCAACGAGCAGTTCCTCTTTGGCGGCGAGAACGTCGACGGTCGGCAGAATTACACGATCCTCGAAGCCGAAGGGCGCGGCCATTACGTCGGCGTACTTTACAGCGTCTATTCGCGGCGCCGTTCCGAAGTCTGGGACTGGTACGGCGAAGGCGACGACATGATCTTCATCGACGGCGAGCAGGGGTTGTCAGTGCCCGATACGGTGCGCAAGCCCGATCCGCGCATCGGTCCCAAAGCGGCGTTGATCGAACCGCGGCCGGAGTCTGAACCAGGTGCCAATGATGCCTGGCCGCCGACCCTGCACGGCACCGGCACGGAAGACTATTTCAACACCGCCTGGTGCCCGACCCAGGATTATAGCGCGCCCTACCACGGCATCATCGCGGCCGGCGGCCCCAACTGGACCGAACCGGTCACGCTCTACCGCTGGCATATCGAGGATCCCGCTATCTTCCAGAAAAGCATTCGGGTGACGATCGAACATGGTCACGCCAACCGCCGCGCCGACGATATCTCCTCCGTCGCCTTCTGGTACCAGGCAGAGCCGCATAAGCCCTTCGGCAAATTCCCCGATGTCGCGGACCGGGTGCCGACCTACCGCCGCCCGTTCCACAATATGGAAGTGGCAATGAAGAAAGCGAGAGGCTGAGATGGCCAGCGTCGAAATCAGGAATGTGGTCAAACGCTATGGTGCGCTGGAAGTCGTCCATGGCGTCTCGGCAGAAATCGCCGATGGCGAATTCGTCGCGTTGGTGGGCCCCTCGGGCTGTGGCAAGTCCACCCTTCTGCGCATGATCGCAGGCCTTGAGGAAATCTCCGACGGAGCGGTCGTGATCGGAGGAGATGTCGTCAACGAGGTCGCTCCGAAGGACCGCAACATATCGATGGTCTTCCAGAACTATGCGCTCTACCCGCACATGACGGTTGCCGAGAACATGGCCTTTGCACTTCGCCTCGCCCGGCTCCCGAAGGACGAGCAAAAGAAGAAGGTAGGCGAAGCGGCTATCATGCTTGGCCTGGAGGGTCTGCTCGACCGCTATCCCGGCCAGCTCTCGGGCGGCCAGCGCCAGCGCGTCGCCATGGGTAGGGCCATCGTCCGCCGTCCGGAAGTTTTCCTGTTCGACGAGCCTCTCTCAAATCTCGACGCAAAGCTCCGAGTGCAGATGCGTGCCGAGATCAAAGGTCTGCACCAGCGCCTGCGCACCACCAGCATCTACGTGACGCATGACCAGATCGAAGCCATGACGATGGCCGACCGCATCGTCGTGATGCGCGATGGCAATGTCGAGCAGATCGGGACGCCGCTGGAGCTTTTCGATAATCCTCGCAATCTCTTTGTCGCGAGCTTCATCGGCAGTCCTTCGATGAACTTCATCACGGGCGAGGTCGTCGACGGCACGTTCCGAGCGCCCGGCGGCATCATCATCCCTGCCGCCAATCTGGCTCATAGAGGACCGGCCGTCGCGGGAATAAGGCCAAACAAGCTGCAAATCGGCGCCACTGGCCCCTCCGCCGAGGTGCTGATCGTGGAACCGACGGGCGACGAAACACACCTTCTAGTCGAGCTTGGCGGAACACAACTGGCGATGTTGCTTCGCGAGCGCGTGAGCCTCGAACCCGGCGACCAGATCGGCCTCGCCTTCGCTTCCGCCGATGTCCACTTCTTCGACGGTCAGAGCACCCTACGGCTTGGCAGGGGTGACGCAACAAGGGGCGCCCTCTAGGAACTTGTGATCAACTCTAACGCGGAGAACGTCCCAGTCAGCGGAGCGCTGAACGCAGCCGCGATTGCCCCCGTGCGTCTGATAAGACGCGCGGCGCTGTAGCGGGCGAGAGCTCGCCCGCGTACCAGGAGCAATGACCGCAGGCCAGAACATTGAATCCGGTTTAAGTAATCATGCAGTAGCTAGTCAGCCCATCCGCTCGGACGCATAGCTTCCCGGGCTCGGCGGGAAGACGACGACGCGGTTGCCGTTGATGAAGCAGCGGTGGTGGATATGGGCGTGTACGGCGCGGGCGAGCACCTGGCTTTCGACGTCGCGGCCGATCGAGACATAATCTTCGGCGCTTTGCGCATGGGTGATGCGGGCGATGTCCTGCTCGATGATCGGACCCTCGTCGAGATCGGCGGTGACGTAATGCGCCGTCGCGCCGATCAGCTTGACGCCGCGCTCATAGGCCTGCTTGTAAGGGTTGGCGCCCTTGAAGCTCGGCAGGAACGAGTGGTGGATGTTGATGATCTTCCCCGACATCTTCTTGCAGAGCGCATCCGACAAGACCTGCATGTAGCGGGCAAGCACGATCAGCTCCGCGCCGGTCTGCTCGACGATTTCCATCAGCTGGGCTTCGGCCTTCGGTTTGTTTTCCTTCGTCACCTTGATGCAGTGGAAGGGAATGTCGTGGTTGACGACCACCTTCTGGTAGTCGAAGTGGTTGGAGACGACGCCGACGATGTCGATCGGCAGTGCGCCGATCTTCCAGCGGTAGAGCAGGTCGTTGAGGCAATGGCCGAAACGCGACACCATCAGCAGCACCTTCTTGCGCTCGCTCGTATCGTGCATTTGGGCTTCCATGCCGAATGTCTCGGCGATCGGCGCGAAGCCTTTTTCGAGCGCCTCGCGGCCTACGCCCTCTTCGGAGATAAAGCTGACACGCATGAAGAACAGGCCCGTTTCGAGATCGTCGAATTGTGAGCTGTCGATGATGTTGCAGCCCTGTTCAGCGAGATAGCCTGAAATCGCGGCAACGATTCCCCGCGTCGACCGGCAGGTCACTGTCAAAACATAATTATGCATAATCGTCTTTACTTTCTCGTCCTGAGCACCGCGCAGTTTCATACTGTGCGAAACGCGCCCTGCTCCTGCGTATCCATCTGTTTCAGGAAATCGTCCAATTCCCCCGGCGAAATCCCGACCATATGCGCCATTTCCGGATAGGCGCCGGACCGGACGTCCTCGGCATATTCGCGGAAGGCTGCGATGCGCTCCTGGTGCAGTCTCTCATATTCGGCGGCGAAATTGCGGTAAACCTTCGCATGGCGAGGGTAATGGCCTCGATTTTGGCCGAGCACGTCTTCCGCGAAAAGATACTGGGCATCGCATCCGGCACCGGCGCCCATGGAAAGCATCAGGAGCGAGCTCCGCTTCGAGATCGCCGCCGCCACCTCTGCCGGAACAACCTCGATCTCGGCCGCGAACGCTCCGGCCTCTTCGAGTGCCTTCACCTGTCGCCAGACCTCAAGCGCGCTTTTCGCCGTCTTGCCGACAGCGCGGAAGCCGCCAGTCCAGGTCGCTTTCGAAGGGATGAGCCCGACATGGCCGCAAACGGGAATGCCCTCGTCGCGCATGCGTCGCACGATCGAAAGGCTCGCCGCGCAATAGACGGCATCGCCGCCTGCCTTCAGTGCCTTGAAGGCTGCGCGGATATAGTCTTCGGCCGTGACATGGTCGCCATATTCGAGCCCCGGAAAGGCGAAGACGGAGGGCGCTGCTTCCCTGAATTCCGCGCCGAGCAGCGCGGGAGGAACCGAAACGAGATCGATACCAGCCCTTTCGGCGGCTTCCGCCTCCTCAAGTGTCACGATGCGCAGCATCGTAAGCTGTCTCTGCCCCTTCATCGACAAAAGATCGGCAACAGTCGGGCGGCGATGTCTCATTGAGATCTCCCTGGGGAATGCAATAACGGAATGGTTGTTCTGGCGGCTTTCATGCCGCCAGCAGCTTCTTGAGCTTGGTGTCCGGCGAAGCGAGCACGTGGGGGTCCGGCCGACTGCCGGCAGCAATCAGCTTTTCGGCAAGGCGGATGTCGCGGGCAACGGCATTGCCGGGACCGATGCCGCTTGCGGCGATGAGCCGGCCTTCGCCATCCAGGTGAAAGAGGATGAAGGCCCCCGCTTCCATGTCGCGTCGAACCGTCACGACCGCGCCGTCGGCAAGGCCGGCGATCTGGAGCGTCATATCGTATTGATCCGACCAGAACCACGGCACGCTGGAAGCGGTCTCTGCCCCACCGATCAAATTGGCGGCGACCAGCGTCCCGTGGTCCTGAGCGTTGCGCCAGGCCTCGAGCCGCACTCGCCGCCCGCCGTAATGCGACAGCGGGAAGGAACAGCAGTCGCCAGCGGCATAGATATCAGGGTCTGACGTCCGCAGCGTCTCGTCGACGGCAATGCCGTTGTCGATCGCAAGGCCCGCGGCTTCGGCCAGTTCCGTGTTGGGCATCGCACCAATGCCGACGACGACCAGATCGGCGGAAAGACTGCCGCCATCGGCAAAGAGAAGACGCGCCTCACGTCCGTCATCCTCGAGTGCCGCAATCTTCGCGCTGCAGATGATTTCCACGCCTTCATCCCGATGCCTTTCAGCGACGACAGTGGCGATCTCTTCCGGCACGCCGCGGGTCAAAAGACGTGGCAGACCCTCGACAAGAGTGACCTCCGCGCCCAGCTTGCGCGCTGTCGCTGCCAGTTCGAGGCCGATGAAGCCACCGCCGACGATGGCGACCTTTCGGCGAGGAGCAACAGCCGGGCGGATCGCGAGGGCATCGGCGTGTGTTCTCAGCACCCGGATCCGCTCGGAGTTTTCGGAAGCGCCTGGAAACGCCCGCGGCCGCGCGCCGGTCGCCAGCAGCAGCCGGTCATAATTGATGGATCGGCCGTCCGCGAGCCGCACCGCCTTATCCTCACGATCGATCTTTTCGACGACGGTACCAGTCAAAACCGCAATCCGCGCCTCTTCGTAGCGCTCGGCGCTCGCGACGTATTTCGGGGCCTCGGCGAGCCCCTCCTTCGACAAGGGCGGGCGCTCGTAGGGAAGATGCAGTTCGGCGCCGATCAGCGTGACCTCGCCGTCGAAGCCTTTTTCTCTCAGCGCAAACGCTGCCCGCGCGCCACACTCGCCGGCGCCAATAATGACGATATGTGTCATGCCTTCTCCTCCCTCCGCCGGTTCGGCGTTAAGGCAATTTGTCGTCAGGAAATCGCGATGAAGACGCTGCCGGCCTCAACCTTTACCGGGTAGGTCCGGAGGTTGACGCAGACCGGGGCGCCCTTGGCCTGGCCGGTCTTGTAGTTGAAGCGGCCGTTGTGCTTGGGACATTCGATGATGTCGTCCATCACCAGCCCGTCGGCGAGATGAATGTGCTCATGGGTGCAGAGCCCATCGGTCGCGAAATATTCGTCATCGGGGCTGCGATAAACGGCGAAGGTTCGCCCCTCGTGATCGAAGCGGATAACGTCTTCTTCATCGATCTCATCGGCCGCACAGACCTCGACCCAGTTCGAGCTCATGGGTTTTCCTCCACCAGTTTGCTGTTTTGATTGGTTCGCCGGTTATTCGGCGGCCGGGACGAGCCGATCGCTATGGAACTCTTCGCGATAGGGCCTTGCCGTCGGCGGTAGTTCACGCTTCAGGAAATAATCCTCGTTCTTGAGCTGCCTGAGGAAGGCCGGGATCATTTCACGATAGCCGTCAAGCATGGACGGGTTTGCCGCCGGCAGGTCGTGCTTGATCATTTCATGCAGCTTCGGCAGCGCGTGGTAGGGAACCATCGGGAACATGTGATGCTCGACGTGATAGTTCATGTTCCAGTAGATGAAGCGGCTCACCGCGTTCATGTAAACCGTGCGGCTGTTCAGCCGGTGATCGGTGACATCGTCGGCAAGCCCGCCATGCTGCAACAGGCCGGTCAACACATGATGCCAGGCGCCATAGAGGCGGGGCAGCCCGATCAGCATCAGCGGCAGAAGGGAGCCTAGATAGATCGACGGGCCGATCGTTGCGATATAGATCGCCAGCCAGATGCGGGCGACCAGGATCGCCTTCGGCTGCTCCATTTCCGGAATGAAGGTCTTTTCGGCGGCGCTGACCACGCCGAAGGCGTTCCGCACCATATCGATCGTCGCGTGCCAGACATCGATGATGCCGAAGAAATTGAGAACGAGCCGGAGAAGGTCCGGCGGGCGCATGACGGCGATTTCCGGGTCGCGGCCGACGATGACCGTATCGGTGTGGTGGCGGGTATGGCTCCACCGCCAGGTCACCGGATTGCGCATGATCATGAAACAGGCAATCTGATAGACGACATCATTCATCCACATCGTCTTGAACGCGGTGCCGTGGCCGCATTCATGCCAACGGCTATCGGAGGCCGAGCCGTAGAGCACGCCGTAGGCGACGAAAAACGGTACGGCTGCCCAAGTGCCCCAGAAATAAGTGCCGAGCGCGCCGAAAATCACCATGCTGCCGAGCCAGAGGAGGGTGTCGCGGATGGCCGGACCGTCCTCGCGTTTCATCAATTCCTTCATCTGCTTGCGCGGAATGTCGGTGTGATACCACTCAGCTGCGGAAAGCCCGTTGGCGACCGCCGCCTCGGCATCGCGCCCGAGCAGGCTGTAATCTCTTTTCGTGGCAACCGTCGTCATCTCGTCCTCCCGAAGCGCGCTCTCGACTGCGCCTCACATTCGATGAAAGGAGGGTATGTTGACTTTTGACAATTCTCAATGCAGTCATGATATATTCTCTCAAATTCCATCATGACGATGGTTTCAGGCTTGAGAGGATAATTTCAGGGAGAAAGCCATGACGAGGAGGCCGACGATCGCGGATCTTGCGCAGGCGGCGGGCGTGAGCGTTGCCACGGTTGATCGTGTCTTAAACGGGCGCCATCCGGTGCGCGAGGAGACGGCGAGAAGGGTTTACGACGCGGCCAAGACGATCGGCTATCACGCGGTTGGCCTGCTTCGCCAACGCGTGTTCGAAGACCTTCCGCAATATCGTCTCGGCTTTCTCCTGCAAAAACCGCAGCAGTCTTTCTATCAGGCGGTTGCGAAGGAGATCGAAAACGCGGTGTTGTCGCTCACCCATGTCCGCGCGCTCCCTCAGGTGGACTTCGTTCCCAACTCCACCCCCGCGGGCATCACCGAAAAGCTGAAGACGATGGCGGCGCGCAATCAGGCGATCGCACTTGTCGCCCCGGACTATCCAGCCGTCACGGCAGCGATAGAAGAATTGAAGGAGCGTGGCATTCCGAGCTTCTCGCTGCTTTCCGATTTTGCGGCCGGAGTGCGCGAGGGCTATGTCGGCTTGAACAACCACAAGGTTGGACGAACCGCAGCTTGGATGATTGCCAAGGCGGCGAAACGCCCCGGAAAGGTCGCGGCTTTTGTCGGCAGCCATCGCTTCCACGGGCATGAGCTGCGTGAGATCGCCTTTCGCTCTTACTTTCGCGAGAACGCGCCCGAATTCGAAGTACTCGACACGATGGTCAACCTGGATACGGCCGAGATCACCCACGAGGCGACGCTCGATCTTCTGCGGCGGCACCCCGATCTCATCGGCTTTTACGTCTGTGGCGGCGGAATGGAGGGCGCAATTTCGGCGATCCGAGAGGAAAAGCTCGAGCGCAAACTGCTGGTGGTCGTCAACGAACTCACACCGGAATCGCGCGCGGCGCTTGCGGACGAGGCAGTGACGATGGCGATCGCAACGCCCGTTCCCGCACTCATCCGAGAGACTATCAGCCTGATGATCGGTGCGATCGATCGGGGCGCGGCCGGTGTGCCGGGACAGACCTTCCTGCCCTTCGACATCTTCACGCCGGAGAATATCTGATCTCGTCGACAAAGCACGTGACTTCAGGGATGAAGTGCGATCTGCGAGAGAAAATTTAGTCGCTCGCTTTTATCCCGGTCCTTTCAGGATACGAAGCCTGCCCTCCATCTGAGGGCTCTCCACGCAGGTTTGGTTTGCCCGTCAGATCATTGAGAAAATGCTGGCACCAGCGCGTAACATCGTGTTCCAGCAAGTGATCCATCATCGTCTTCCAGCGCGCCTTCCGTTCTTCCAACGGCATGCTGAGCGCACGGGCGATGGCGTTCGCGGTACCCTCTATGTCGTATGGGTTGACGAGCAGCGCGCCGTTTAGCTTCCGAGCAGCTCCGGCGAAACGCGAAAGCAGGAGCACGCCTGGATCGTCCGGATCCTGCGCGGCCACATATTCCTTCGCGACGAGGTTCATCCCGTCTCGCAGCGGCGTTACGAGGCCAACTTTGCTAAGCCGGTAAAGCCCAGCAAGAATGTGGCGGCCTATCGAGCGGTTGATGTAGCGTATCGGCACCCAATCGACGGCGCCGAGCGCGCCGTTCACCCTGCCGGCCTGTTCCGCAACCATGCGCTGCATGGCTTCGTACTCCGGCACTTCGGAGCGGGACTTCGGCGTGATTTGTAGATAGGTCACATGCCCATGCTGGGCCGGATTGGACAGGATGAAGCGCTCAAATGCATCGATGCGCTGCGTGATCCCCTTGGAATAATCGAGGCGATCGACGCCGATGATCAGGCTGCGGTTTCCAATGCTGTCACGCGTTCTTTTGACCGTCTTGTTGGTCGATGCCTTTTTGGCGAACTCCGCAAAGGCCGCAGTCTCAATACCGATTGCATAAGCATCGCCCTTGAATACGCGGCCATAGGCGCTGAAGCGGCCGCCGCCAAGTTCATCGCCGATGCCTTCCCGTCTGAGACAGCCGGCGAAATTCTCAAGGTCATGATCCGTCTGAAAGCCGACGAGTTCGTAGTGGGACAGACCACGCATGATCTCCTCATGAACGGGCATCGTGAAGAGCACGTCAGCGGGCGGCCAGGGAATATGAAGGAAGAACCCGATGCGGTTCTTCAAGCCCATTTGACGCAGCTCTGCCGCAAGGGGGATCAAGTGGTAGTCGTGCACCCAGATGACGTCGTCGGGTTTGACAAGCGGGGCAAGCCGGTGGGCGAAGAAGCGGTTGACGCGGAAATACCCGGCCATTTCCTTGCGACCGTACTCGGCGAGATCAAGCCGGTAGTGGCAGATCGGCCAAAGAACCCGATTGGCAAAGCCATGGTAATATTCCTCGACATCGGTGTCGGTCAGATCCGTCAGTGCATAGGTGATGTTGCCCTGCTGCAGTTGTGCAAGCGCTCGCGGCTCATGCTCTCCGCTCGATTTCCCCGACCAGCCCATCCATATACCGCCATGCTCTTCAAGGGCGACCTTCAGCGCAACCGCCAGCCCACCGGCGGGCGCAATACCACCCTTGTCCGGGACCGGTACGCGATTGGAAACAATGACGAGACGGCCCATGCCGACCTCCTTTCATGCCAGAAAATAGGTCAGGTGCTCAAATATTCAGGCGACCAACACATATTCAGGGAACCAATGCAGTGATGATGCCGCGCAGAGCCTCGGCAGAGGGGACGGAGCCGAGCGCTTCGCTCGCAGGAGACGGCGGTCCGATCCGGATCGAGTAGCCGCCGAGCCGGTTGGCCGTGCGAAACATCGCTTCGTCGGTCACGTCATCCCCGACGGCGATTGCGCGTCTCCCGGCAAAAGGTGGCTGCGCGAGAAATGCCTCGACTGCGTCGCCCTTGTCGGCACGAGCCGGGCGGATTTCGATCACCATCTTGCCATGCTGGATCGTCCAGTTTGGCCCTGCTCGGATCAACGCCCGCTCGATCAGCGGTTCAAGCTGGAGTTTTCTGTCCGGCGCAAGCCGGTAGTGCGCGGCGACCGCCGCTCCCTTGTCCTCGATCAGAACACCGGGCCAGTTGGCCGTATCGGCGACAAGATCGGCCTTCAACCGCTCAAATTCCGACGTATCAGCGGCTTTGTGCACAAGGCCGTCCGGATCGCGGCGCTCGGCACCATGAAGACCCGCAATTGGAAAAAGGAATGGCGAAAAAAGCTGTTCGGCATAGCCAAGATCGCGACCGGTCACGAGTGCCAGGGCACCTCCGAGTTTTCTCGACAAGGCATCGAGGTTCGCAGGCAACGAAGGTGGAACGACCACTGCGTCCGGCGTTTCGGCAAGGTCAAGCAATGTACCATCGATATCGAGGAATAGAGCCCAGCCTTGCGGATCCGTTGAGAGAGCGGCGAGAACGAAGCCCTCTGCTGAAACCGCGTCCGGATTCGAGGCGCTGAGAGACTGCTTCCGATGTGACATGACCCATATTTAGGTCAGAGCCCGCAATCGGCCAACCCTGAGTTTCCATGAAGCGGATATTTGCTGTCCAAAGTGGTGGCAGAGAGGCATCGGGGTCTGCGGCCGGGCAGCGGCAAGCAACCTCGCCACCATCAATGGACTTCCATCGGGACTTGGCGGAACATCGCCCCGCCGCTCACGTTTATCACTTACTCCGGTCTCGGATCAGTTCAGGTGAAGCGTCATAGGGGATGTTGCGTGGGCAGATCCGCGAACGAGAAGCAAGACGGCGTCCTCCTCACCCATGGTGACGACGATCTGCCGTCGGTCACGGTCGATGACTACAACATCGAATTGCGAAGCTCCGACGGCTTTCTGGGCGACAAGGCCAATAAATACGCGTTCCAAGAGAAGCTCGAAGCCTGGCGCAAGCGCGTGCGCAAGGGGGGCATCGATCCACTCGGCAAGACGCCAACCGGCGACCTGTCGAAAAAGGAGGTCGATGCCCTTCTCGTTGGCGACGACAAGCAGGCAGCCACCCTGGTCATGGGAGCGGTTGACGATTTCGCGGACGAGCTCGCCACTGTTCTCGACAGATTGCTGCACCAGAAGAGTTGGAAGAATACGGAACGAGTGGTGGTGGGCGGCGGCTTCAGGGAGCGCGTCGTAGGCGAACTAGCAATAGCCCGCGCGATGGTGCTGCTGAAGTCCAAGGGCACCAAGATTGAGCTCACGCCGATCGCTCACCATCCCGACGATGCAGGGCTTATCGGCGCCGTGCACCTCATTCCGTCCTGGATGCTGAAGGGGCACAAGGCGATCCTTGCCATTGATATCGGTGGCACGAATATTCGCGTGGGCATAGTCGAGACCCGCCTGAAGGAAGACGCGAAGCTCTCAAAGGCCAAGGTCTGGAAGTCAGATATCTGGCGACATGCGGACGACAAGCCTAGTCGGACCACGGCAATCGAACGTCTCATCTCCATGATCGAAAAGCTGATCGCCAAGGCCGACAAGGCAGATCTCACCCCGGCCCCCGTGGTTGGTGTCGCCTGTCCTGGCGTGATCGATGCCGATGGATCGATTGCACGCGGCGGTCAGAACCTGCCGGGCGGGAACTGGGAAAGCGAGCACTTCAATCTGCCCGCCGCGATCAAGGAGGCCATTCCGCAAATCGGCGAGGATGAGACCTTCGTGATCATGCACAACGACGCGGTCGTCCAGGGCCTTTCGCAGGTACCTTTCATGCAGGACGTCTCCGGCTGGGGCGTGCTGACGATTGGTACGGGCCTGGGCAACGCCCATTTCACCAACAGGCGCGAACGCGATGCTGATTGAGCCACTGCCGCGAACTTTGCGCGTCTTAAACGATGCGCGGCCCTGTAGCGAGGCAGCGCAAATTACAGGAAGACGGCACTGATGAACCGGAGTGGGCTCTATCTCATCATCGTAGTTCTTGCTGCCGTTGCGATCGGGCTCGGCATCTACGTCTACCGCGAAGAAAACAAACCGGGGATCGAGATCAGGATTGGTGAGGATGGTGTTTCGGTGGAGGAGAATTGACGGCGGTCCCAGCCGTTGATGGACCAGCCTGCTTGTGAACGCGGGAGCTTACGCCTTTATGCGCGGCGAGTTGCGTCGACTTCGGCGACCAGGAAATCGATCGCCGCGAACACGTCCATCGGCTGCCAGTCCTTCGGATTGCGGTAGCTTGGATAAAGCCCGAGGGTTGCCGCGGTGAGTTGATCGACCGAGGGTC
>NZ_SRXN01000033.1 GCF_004827385.1 Ensifer sp. MPMI2T | reverse complement strand
TTCGGTTTCTCGGTAGGGCCCAGGCGGTCGGCTTACGTGGCTGCGCTCCCCGATGGTTCTCCATCACGATCCGCCAGTAACGCAGCAGCCATTAGAAGCCCTCTCGAGCCAGGTCCTGTCAAGGAATGGGCCCGTCTATTTCTCTAACAAAGCGGCTATCCGCCTCAGCAGATCTTGCGGCCGGTCTATTCCGTCCGAGCGGACCCAGTCGAACCGAATATTCTCGCCCCGCAGCTAGCGCGAGCCGTCGCGGCCGTAGCCGTACGATGGAGGGCTCGATTGAGCCCTATGCGGTCCTTCCAGGTGTCGAGTTCAGCGGCACAGATGCGCCACTTCCAGACCTTACCTCGGAAGCTGCGATCGACGCGTTTCGACCCGCAGCGGACATCCGCATCATTTGACACGGCTGAAATCAGATGAGTGTCGACCTCTCCTCCATGCACTGAGCAGAATGTCGACATTGGCTTCCGGTCCGTCCTCGGAATTCAGCTCGAGATCGTAGTGTCTGCCGACATGGATGGTCTCGAAGTCTCGCTTTGCACTGCCTAGTGCGCGATCTCCGCGCTCAGCTTCCCGGCTTATTAGAAGCGGAAGCGGGCAATGCACGGCGACGAAAAAGACATCGTGCGGCGCAAGCATGCGGCGAAGCGATTCCATCCATCCTTCGGTATCCAGAATATGCTCCAGAATGAGGTTATTTCCGGCATTCGCATAGGCCGCGAGCGACGCATGGAAGCCGCTAAAGAACGCCGCTCTTGCACTGGCCCAGTCGAAGTCGCCTTTGCGAAAGCGGTCAATGGGCAGGACCCCAGAGTCACGAAGATGGTCAATTGAGATATGCCAGAACGGTTTCTCGATACGCGCTTGCAGCATGCGGGCGATAGTCGATTTGCCGCTGCTAGAAGCACCATGAAGGAAGATGATCTGCGCCGCCATCAATTCGCCCGCTACCGAAGATGATTGCAACATAAGGCAGCAAGTGCCAAGCCGAAAGGCGGTTTTGTCCGCGACCAGGCCATTCTCATATAATGTGGTCAGGCAGCATCCTGCACCCAGGGGTATCGGCGGCTCCATGCATGGCCGCTAATATATAACGCATAAGGTAATTCGCGGGGCCTGATGAGGGTTGAAAAGAATATAACGGTCTCAACGGAGATGGAGCAGCTATTGCTGCGGCACTACCTCGATGAAGATAAGGATCACCCCCGCGAGTTGCAGTTTATACCAACGCTCGTCTACGTTGTTGCCTATAAGGATCAAGAAGGAAATATCATCGACGGTGAACTGCTTGGCTACCGCCTTGTAAGAGGAGAGATAGAGGATGGACCTGATGAAGTGATATTTCCGTTCGAAAATAGAAAAAAATACTTCTGCATTGAATTTCAAGAAGAGTACGACAGTAGCGCCAGCTATAAACTCGAATATGAAGACGACGTGGTCTACCTCCTGAAGTCATGAAGTCTTCCGCGCGCAGCGTCGTCTTCGATCCAAAAAGTTCAAATATGTCAAAATTTCTTGCACGGTTTTCCGGCGTTGTTCTCATCGGTGTCATAGCATCTTTGGGAATTTATGCCTGGACGAGCCGTTACCGGGCATTGGCAGTCCCATCCCGTCGATCAGTCCCGTCAGGGCTAAAGACGCAAAAGTTCCTCCGCCACACGTTGCGCCAATTCCTCAGTGCGTTGCTCGCCTTGAAGACGAAGAACTGGGGCGGATTGGTAACTCAACCAAATCTCATGCTGTGCTAGGCTGCGTCCCGTGAACAAGGGATCATCATAGCGCGAAGCCCAATCCCGGAACGCCAGATGCGCCTCGTGCATGTCTCCGCCCGGCAAGATGCGCGCGCCATACCGGGCGGCCTCGCGCTGGTCAAGACGTTGAAGCCGGATAGCCGTAGGTGTTTGAAGAAGCACGATTAGATCGACGTCGTGAATCAGAGCATCGCCCCAGCCGATGAACGAACCCGCTAAGATCCAGCCCTTGGCCTCGCGTTGTCGGTCCTGGATTAGACGGACACGGTCTTCAGGTGGACGCTTCGTGCTGAACGGGGGATCGGTCGGCATCCAGTAGAAGTCGTCGACATCCAGTTGCGGAACACCGAACCGCTCGGACAGCGCAGCGCCAAGCGTCGAAACGCCTGAGCAGGATGCCCCGGTCAAGTATACTCGCGGCTGATCCGTCATGCGGTCTCCTCCAGCAGAAAGAGGCGCTTTTATCGTGGTGCGCCGTAATCCTCAATGACAGGTTTGTCCGCATCTCGGCCATTCGGGCTAACCACAGCAGACGACCGGTCACCACCCAAGGCGGACCGCGTCGGGGTGCTAAGGTCGGAATCGGGCCGGAGGAGGTCATGGCACCGCATCCGCTCTGCGCCCTGAGGTCGTGTCGTTCAGCGTTCCAGTCGTCCATCTGGTGCCCGCAACTGCCGGAATCATCAATCTCAATGCTTACGAAGATCTCGCCACAGCAATTCTCCCAGGCGGTCTATTGGTCAGATCGCCCATCTACCGTCTCGGCTCTTTGCCAGCCGCTAGGAGCCTAGTGCGATGTCGTCCGCCCGCATGACAGCGCAAGGCGCGGATGCGTGCGAGGATTGGCCAGATGAAGCCCCCAACCCAGGAGGCAGCAAATGGACCTTCAGATCCTCCTCGCCGCGCACATGTCTAGGCGCAGCCATCTTGCGGAGATGAGCGCCTCAGCCGAGGACCGCTACTACAGAGACCAGGTCACTCTGCCGGGACTGGGAGTTCGGCTGCTCGGGGTGATCGCCACGACTGTCGGCGTTTTGCTGCTATTGGTCGGCATGCCATGAGGTGCCATCATGCTCCGACAAATCGACCATGCTATATTGCGATCCGTTGCCATAGGGGACGACGAGATGGACGACGGCGAGGCTGATCCGGCGGGGATTCTGGCGGTGATCCGTGCCGAGACCGATGCCTGGTTGCAGCGGGACTACGAGGGGTGGGCGAGTCATTGGGTGCAGTCGCCGCAGACCCGGCGGATGGAGTCCTGGGCCTCGCTCGGCGTACGCGTGGACGAGGGCTGGGACGCGATCGCCGCACGGATCAAGAAAATCATGGCGCGTTTCCCGGAGAAGCATGCCTTCGTGGGGCGCGTCCGCTGGGAGAAGGTTAACGTCGTCGTCGACGGGCACGTGGCCTGGGTGAGCTTCGACCAGATCGGCAGCGACACCGCCGAGGATCGCAAGCGCCAGCTTCGGATCCTTCACCGGATCGACGGCGTCTGGAAAATCGGTTGCGCCGTGGTGATGGAGTGCACGGTGGGGCAGACGAGTTGCCCGCTGATCGAGGTCGATGCCGAGGCGCGGATCCTCTGGACGAACCGGTTGGCGCGGGAGCGCATGCGCGACTATCCGGGGCTCATTGCCGCCACCGGACGCGTGCGCGCCCGGCGACGCGATCGCGACGTCGGGCTGCGCGAGGCGGTGCGCCTGGCTTTCTGCGAGCTGCAGAGCCAGCGCCCGCTGAACGTCGTGCCGAAGCAGTCCTGGTCGGTGGCGCTCGGCGAGGACGCGGCGGGCGTGCCGCTCCACTGCTGGGTCCTGCTCGAGGATGGCAAGGTGCTCATCGCCTTCGACGACGCCGAGACGGTGGAGCGCCGGATCGCGAGCGCACGCGAGGTGTTCGGCCTCTCGCCAGCACAGACCCGGCTTGCTCGCCTGATCGTCGATGGTCTGGAACTCGCAGCCGCCTCCGATGTGCTCCAGGTCAGCGTCAACACGTTGCGTACCCAGTTACAGCGCATCTTCGACAAGACCGGCGTGCGTAGCCAGGCCGCGCTGGTCCGCACGCTGTTGAGCACCGAGGTGCCAACAAAATAAATTCGACCAGTCAACGTTGGAACGGGTGCGAAGCCCGCTTCGCGCCAAACAGCCGTCGAATGACAATTTCCGATCAGCGGCTGTGACCGACCCTGCGATTGCGGCCATTCACCTTAACGGATTGAATCTCGCGAGAGGGGGAAGCCGCCTCCCGGAAGACATTCGCTTGGGCGCTTCGTCACTGTATCCGGTGCTAGGGGTGGGTGTTTAACCGACGCAGGATATCATCGGCCAACAGGGCTGCTTCTTCCGCGATTGCCAATATTGTGCCCGACCGTCGCGAGATCGCGAAAGGCAGGCCGGCAAAATACACACCAGGGACGCTCGACAACCCGTTTTCGTACGATGGCTGACCTTGCGCATCGAGCACATCGGGAACGCGCACCCACTCGAAATCCCCTTTGAACCCGGTGCACCAGATCACGGTTGTGATCCCCCGTGCGGCGAGATCAATCGATCGGATAGGCGGATTCGGCAGCACCGCGCCGATCACCTCTGCCGGGTCCGGCTCGGCCGGAGGGGCATCGATCCCGTTGCGCGCGATGTACTCGTCGACCAAGCTTCGAGTCCTGGCGGAGCCCTCGTCCGCATGGCGAACATGCTCTTCCGCATCGTCGCTGAACGAGAGGCAGCCGTCGTCGACGCCCGTGAGACGACCGAGCAAGACAACGCCTTGCGCACTGAGGGATTGCAGGCTGATCGTCTGGAGCGCGCCTTGCAGCGGCCTTCCAGGGATGGGTCCCTGTTCAAGTATTTCGCTTCGCGTCACATCTATCAGTCCGGTAAGGACCATCCAGACACTGATGTGACGACCTCGGTACGTCCGGGGCAGCCGGCCGACCCGGCCGGTTGCAAGAAACACAGTTCGCCCCGCCACGGCCAGGTCCTCGGCGATCTGGCCGCCCGACTGGGCGCTGCCAACCACCAACACGGCTCCACTGTCGAGATCAGATGCGTTGCGATAGGCGGATGCGTCAATCTGGTGGATGTCGGGCGGCAACAAAGCCGAGAAGGGCGGGCGCGTCGGGCAATTCTGGTTGCTGCTGGCGATCACCACATTCCTTGTCCACAGCAGGCCGCGCGGAATGGTCACCCGGTACACGCCACCGCTCGCAACAAGGTCGGTCACCGGCGTACCCGTTTCCACCGGCAGGCCATGCCGGCCGGCATAGTCCTCCAACAGCGCGACGAACTCGCCGCTTGTCATCGCACCGTCGGGATCGGAGCCGATATACGTATCCCCGGGCATGACTGTTTGGAGGTTGGGAATATTTAGACGAAAGGAGTCCCAGCGTTGCGTCCGCCAGGTCTCACCAATACGACCTCGTTCCAATACCTTGTGACGCAAGCCGCGCTGCATCAGCGCATGACTGACGCCTAGCCCAGCCCAGCCAGCACCGATGACCACGGCATCAAGAATGTCCGTTTCGCTCGTCATTGCGTCCCCCACTGACGAGGTCACCCTATGCTGCTTTGTGAATTTGGCAAATAGCCCGCTTGCTGACACGGCTTGGTCTCGCGCGTGACGTCCGCTGTTGGCGCATCTGTGCCATGGCGGCAGTCGGCCCTAGTCGGGCAGACCACGCGAGATTGTATTTGACTGCTTCCTAGGGTTTCATGCGGCAAGCATCCGTTTTCTGCCTGCAGCAAAATTCCGATGTCCCCTGCCAGCAACAGCCATCGTATGGGAGGCTAGCCAGTATGAAAGATGTCGTCGCATTGGTTACGGGCGCAAGCCGCGGTGTCGGCCGCGGGATTGCGCTGTCGCTGCTCGCCGAGGGAGCCACGGTCCACGTTACCGGCAGGACCCGTTCCGAGGCGGAAGCACGCCTGGGAGGTAAACGCGCGGGATCGCTGGAGGGGCTTGCGCTTGAGGCTGCGGCGTTACCCGGACGACTAGTCGTTCATCATTGCGACCACAGCAACGACGCGGAAACCGAGCGCGTGGCCGAAGAGATCAGGGCCGCCAACAGGCTGGACATTCTGGTGAACAATGCATGGCCCGGCTATGAAAACATGGTCGAGGATGGCGATTTTACCTGGCCGCGCCCTTTCTGGGAGCAGCCCGTCTGGCGGTGGGACGCAATGATCGGCACCGCGCTGAGGGCGGCTTTCATGATGTCGCGCGCAGTGGCGCCGACGATGATCTCGACGCAGCGCGGTCTGATCGTCAATATTTCATTCTGGGCAGCTCAATTCTACGACGGCAACGCGATCTACGGCATGGCCAAAGCCGCCGCCGACAAGATGGCCGCGGACTTCGCACATGAACTGCGTCCACATAAAGTCGCCGCCGTCGCACTCTATCCCGGGCTGGTACGCACCGAAGCCGTCATGCAGAACGCCGAATATTTCGACTTGTCCAACTCCGAGTCCCCGAGGTTCATCGGCCATGTCATCGCCGGACTTTGGCGGGACCCTGCGCTGATGTCGAAATCCGGGCGTGTCCTGGTCGCGGCAGAGCTGGGTCGGGAGTATGACATTGCCGACGTCGACGGCTACAGACCTGTTCCCCTCAGCGCGGCGGACTTTGTGAAAAGCTGAATTCCTGTCGGTCTTTTTCAACGACCCGGTTAGTCGACTGATCTTTCAAACAGTTTCAAAACGTATTTGTTCTGCTTCTTGGGTACGCGGCGTCGGTAAATTGACGATCGGCAGGGAACTTGGCGAAAATACTGCCAGCCCGGGTCGTTCTGTTAAAGCCCCAGAACATCGGTGCGGCATAATCCAGAAACCGGCATAATGCGGCTTGTGCCGATATGGCATAAGTCCGCATTGGACTTCCGCTGTCGGGCCCAAAGCGGACGTTGCCTGGCAGCTTTAGGCTCCCAAAGCGGCACCTGCGCGCCCGCTCGCCTCTGTTAAAGTTGCCATACGGTGGACACGGAGGAGTGGGGGACACGTAATGTCTGATCTGCTGCTGACGGAACTGTCCGCGATCACAGCCGCTTGGCCATCCAAAGGTGCGGCTGGCCCTCGTCCTCATGATCGACATCGCTGATCTGCGTATAGCCCTGCTTGGCGTACAGATCGTGCGCGTATTCCTGGGCATGCAACTTCACCAGTTTGGCGCCGGCCTCGCGCGCGGCCTCGTCGCTCGCGGCGATGATCACACTCGCCAAACCCCGGCGGCGAAACGCCGGCATCACGGCTACGCGGCCCAGCAGATACGTCTCGCCTGCCGTCACGCCCTCGTCGAACGTGCATGTGGGCGACTGAGGGCTCTCAGGCGCAAGTGCGCGCTCCAGTAGCTCGGGGAACAGGCGTGAGCACCCGGCCAGCTCGCCATCGATATAAAGCGTCACGTGCACGCAGGAAGGGTGGTCGTCGATGCCGTCGAACTCATTCTCATAGCCCTGCTCGTCTATAAAGACAGTGCGCCGCACCGCAAAGGCGTCGTCGCGCACGTTGGTCTTGATCTGCGCAGACATGAAGGCTCCTTTATCCGTCGGTTCGCTTGCGCACCATTATATCGGCAGGCAAACCATCTCACCCATATTTCCTGATTGTATCGTTTCGGCGCGCCTAGTCACTTCGTGGTTCGTCCGCTGTTGGCGCAACCACGACCTACATTTTCTTCCCCGCGATGTCCGGTTCCGGGGGACGGAAAAGTTTGCCTAGACGGCTGAATAGAGAAGGCGCGAAGCGGAATCATTTCCGAAATGGGCCGACTGCCGACCGTCCGCTGCTAGGAGGTGCAAAACGAAAACCGGACACATGGCCGCCCGATGCCAAGGTCTGAAATTTGCGCCAAAGACGACCTTTAGCTCCGCTGCTCTCGACGGCGGTAGCGGGTGGAACGTTCACGTTGCCGCCGTCGATGTGAACGCGCAGAAAGCGCTACGAGCGGACCTCCATCTGCGCATCGTCTCGGACTCCCGCTTTGGCTGGGGGAGCGGCAAATCCAGCGCCAACGTGATGTAGGTCAGTTTGTGCACCGGGTGCCGAGAGCCTTGCTGCGCCATTTCAAGTTCAGTTGGCCAAGCTCCAGACTGCCGCAAAAGAGTTGGAGTGTGTGCGACAGGTCACAGTTCAAAATGCTAGGGGTGCCCATCGGGAAGGGGCAAGCAATTAAGCAGGAGACTTCTCGATGAGCAGAACTGCCATGAACACCCTGGGACAGCCGCTTTATTACAGCGGAAGTTCGACGGCATGGTTTTCCGCCACCGGATCAGGCCCCACACTCTACGGGACGCCCGGTAACGATTCCATGTGGGGCGACAGTTCCGTCGATGTGACGATGATCGGCGGCAAGGGCGACGACATCTACTACCTTTATTCGTCGATCAACCGGGCCCATGAAGCCCCCGGCGAAGGCGTCGACACCATCAACACGTGGATGAGCTACACATTGCCGGACAATTTCGAGAACCTGGCCGTCACCGGCGACGACCGGTACGCGTTCGGCAACAGCGCCGACAATATCATCACCGGTGGTTCGGGCAGCCAGACCATCGACGGACGCGCAGGCAATGACGTCCTGACCGGAGCGGGTGGAGCCGACACCTTCGTGTTGGCACACGGCGATGGCAGCGACCTGATCACCGATTTCGAATCCGACGACAGTGTTCGCCTTGATGGCTACGGGTTCACCTCGTTCCAACAGGTCCTGGCCAATGTCGCCCAGAAGGGGGCCAATCTCCGGCTTCATCTCGCCGATGGCGAAAGCCTGGTCTTCGCCAATACCACCGCCGACCAGTTGCAGGAGAGCCAGTTCAGGTTGGCCCTGGACCGCTCCGCCTTCACGCAGACTTTCTCGGACGATTTCAACGCGCTTCAGCTCCGCAGCGGCACGACCGGTGTCTGGGACGCGAAATACTGGTGGGCCCCGGAAAAGGGGGCAACGCTGGCCGACAACGGCGAGCTGCAGTGGTACATCAATCCGAGCCATCAGCCGACTGCTTCCGCCAACCCGTTTTCGGTCAAGGACGGCGTGCTGACAATTACTGCCGCGCCTGCATCGGACGCGATCCAGGCGGAGATCGACGGCTATGATTATACTTCGGGGATGCTGACGACCCATTCGTCCTTCGCCCAGACCTACGGCTATTTCGAGATGCGGGCCGACATGCCGAACGACCAGGGTGCCTGGCCCGCCTTCTGGCTGCTCCCCGCCGACGGTTCCTGGCCGCCGGAACTCGACGTCGTGGAAATGCGCGGGGAGGACACGAATACCGTCATCACTACCGCGCATTCCAATGAAACCGGGTCGCACACGATGAGCCAAGACGGGGTGAAGGTTGGCGATACGAGCGGGTTCCACAAATACGGCGTGCTTTGGACGGAGGACGAGATCGTCTGGTACTTCGACGATACGGCGATCGCACGCGCCGACACCCCGTCGGACATGCACAAGCCAATGTACATGCTCGTCAATCTCGCGGTCGGAGGGATGGCCGACACGCCGATTGACGGGCTTGTCGACGGATCAGAGATGAAGATCGACTATATCAAGGCGTATTCGCTGGATGCCGATTGGCACATCTAAGCCGACATCGGGCGAGGGGGACCGGCTGCATCGAGAACCGCCGGTCCCCTTGGCGAACTGGCCTCCGAGGCAGACGTAGACACCCGTCCAAGGTCATCAGCGCCATCCTGACATCCGCCTGCCGCCGCGCAGAAGGAACTTTAATTTTCGAGCAGCCGATGAAAGTTCATGTCATCAGGTGAGCCTAGACTCCAGAGCATGCTCTCCCTTGCTGTACCCGTGTCTTATGTGCGTCCGCTCTCGCGCCCATTTGCTGTCCTTCCACATTAAGTGGACGTTGGGCCGCTTAGGGTCGAAACGCGTCGATCGCAGCTTCCGAGGTAAGGTCTGGAAGTGGCGCCAAAGACGACCTCTAGCTCGGCTGCTCTCCGCGATGCCCGCGGTAGTGGCGGAGACTGCTCCGGAAACCGTCCGCATAGCCGCCTTCAAGAGCGCCGGGTCGATGATCACTCCTGGTGCGCTATCTTCGCCCGAGGCAACGTGTTTCAGGTTGATCACGTTCATTCCCGTCTCCATCGTGCATTGCCGGAGCTGGACGTCATTTCGGCGGGAGGATGGGTCGTGAGTTTCTAGGTTACGGTTTTTCGGCGCTGTGAAAAAATCGGGTAACTCCGCCACACCAAGTGAGGCAGAACCGCTTTCCCATCTGGCGTCCGGGCGGTAATTTCATCGGGCTAAGCACGGAGGTCGATATGGGAGCGGGTAGACTCGCCGGGGCCGTGAAACGAGCGCTTCTGGTCGGAATGCTGCAGCTTGGCTCTGTCAGCCTCGCCCTTGCCGATACGACGATGCTGAATGTGTCCTATGATTCGACGCGGAAACTCTACAAGGAATTCAATCTCGCCTTCGCAGAAAAATGGGAAGCGGATACAGGCGAGACGGTGACGATCCAGACCTCGCACGGCGGCTCCGGCAAACAAGCGCGATTGGTCATCGATGGCCTCGAGGCGGATGTGGTGACGCTTGCGCTTGAAGCCGACATCGACGCGATTGCACAGGCGACCGGCAAGATCCCTGTTGATTGGAAAACCCGCCTTGAGAACAACAGCGCTCCCTACACCTCGACGATCATCTTTCTGGTCCGCAAGGGCAATCCGAAAGGCATCAAGGATTGGGGTGACCTGACCAAGGAAGGCGTCCAGGTCATTACTCCGAACCCGAAGACCTCCGGCGGAGCCCGCTGGAACTTCCTTGCGGCTTGGGCCTGGGCACGGGGTGCCAACAACGGCGACGAGGCCAAGGCGCAGGCATATGTGGCGCAACTCTTCAAGCACGTTCTCGCTCTCGACACCGGCGCGTGGGGCGCGATGACCACCTTCGTCCAGCGCGGTCTCGGCGACGTGTTGCTCGCCTGGGAAAACGAGGCCTATCTCGCGCTCGAGGAACTCGGCCCCGACAATTTCGAGATCATTACGCCGTCGATTTCGATCAAGGCCGAACCGCCGGTGGCGCTTGTCGACGGCAATGTCGATAACAAGGGCACGCGCAGGGTGGCGGAAGCCTACCTCAACTATCTCTACAGCGATGTCGGCCAGAAGCTTGCCGCCAAGCACTACTACCGGCCGTTCAAGCCCGAGCTGGCGGATCCCGAAGACATCAAACGCTTTGCCGCGGTGAATCTGGTTACTATTGACGAATTCGGCGGCTGGAAGGAAGCTCAGCCGAAGTTCTTCGCCGATGGCGGGATTTTCGATCGTATCTATACGCCGGAACGATAGGTCAGCGGCGCCGTATTGGCCTTTGCGACAATGACGATTACTGCTGGTCGGAGACATTGAAAGGCGCACAGACATGGAAGTCCGCGTCGAGAGCCTGCGCAAGGAATTCGGCCGCTTCCCGGCGCTCGTCGACGTCACCCTCGACATCCGCTCCGGCGAACTGATCGCGCTCCTCGGTCCGTCGGGTTCAGGAAAGACGGCGCTTCTTAGGCTGATTGCCGGCCTCGAAAGCCCGACCGAAGGCATGATCTTATTTGGCTCCGAGGACGCATCGAAGAAAACCGTCCAGGAACGCAACATCGGCTTCGTCTTCCAGCACTACGCCCTTTTCCGGCACATGACAGTGATGGACAACGTCGCCTTCGGGCTCAAGGTGCGGCCCGCCGACCGCCGACCGCCCGCGCACGAGATTCGCCGCCGCGCGCTCGAACTGCTCGATCTCGTGCAACTCTCCGGTCTCGAAAAGCGCTATCCGGCCCAGCTTTCCGGTGGCCAGCGGCAGCGGGTGGCGCTCGCCCGCGCCATGGCGGTCGAACCGAGCGTGCTGCTGCTCGACGAGCCATTCGGCGCGCTCGACGCGCAAGTTCGAAAGGAACTTCGCCGATGGCTGCGCGAAATTCACGACCGCACCGGCTACACGACCGTCTTTGTCACCCATGACCAAGAGGAGGCGCTCGAGCTTGCGGATCGTTTGGCCGTAATGAACAAGGGCGCAATCGAGCAGGTTGGCACACCCGACGAGATCTACGACCACCCGGTTTCGCCCTTCGTCTACGGCTTCATCGGTCAGTCGAACTACCTGGATGTGATGCTGTCGAGCGGCGAGATCTGGCTCGAGGACCGGCCGATCGGTCTGCGCGCGGCGAATGAGCCGGATGGACCGGTGACCTTATATTTCCGACCGCACGACGTCGAACTCATCGAGGGTGGCAGCGGCTGTCTCGCCGGTCGTGTCACGGCGAGTCGGCGCGTGGCAGGCACGCGCCACCTTGAATTGGATCTCGGCAAGACAGCGCCCTCGATCGAGATTGAGTTGTCGCCCGAGCGCGCGGACTCGGCCGACCGCACCAGCCTCGCGTTCCGGCCCACTAAGTGGACGCTGTTTCGCGGTAAATAGCCTGGACGGCCGGTTCATGACGTCGATTTCAACTCCTCGACTTGGAGTGTCGAAAATGACCATATTTAAGCGCGCGCGATCGGTGGCTGAGTTCCGGGGGCGGGCAAGAAATTCCCGGATGTTCGCGAAAGGCGATAGGACATTCCCAATATCCCGCCCGCCGCGTCATCTGCCTGCGTTGTGGCAGTCTATTAAATTGATAGGTTATCTCGGCAAAGCAATGGAGGGTTCGAAATGCTTTCGAATAAACTTGCCGGATTAATGAAACTAGCGCTTGTGGTGGGCACCCTGCAGCTTGGCGCCATCGGCCTCGCTCAAGCAGACACAACAATCCTGAACGTCTCCTATGACCCGACTAGGGAGCTCTACAAGGACTTCAATGCGGCATTCGCCGAAAAATGGAAGGCCGATACCGGCGAGACGGTGACGATCCAGACCTCCCACGGCGGCTCCGGCAAGCAGGCCCGGTCCGTGATCGACGGCCTCGAGGCGGACGTCGTGACGCTGGCCCTTGAGGCCGATATCGACGCAATCGCCAAGGAGAGCGGGAAAATTCCAGCCGACTGGAAGACCCGCTTCGAAAACAACAGCTCTCCCTACACCTCGACCATCGTTTTCCTCGTTCGCAAGGGTAATCCGAAGGGCATCAAGGACTGGGGCGATCTCGTCAAGGAAGATATCCAGGTAATCACGCCCAACCCGAAGACCTCAGGTGGCGCACGCTGGAACTTCCTTGCAGCCTGGGCTTGGGCGCGAGCTGCCAATGGCGGCGATGACGCCAAGGCGCAGGAATATGTGGCGCAACTGTTCAAGCACGTGCCGGTTCTCGACACCGGTGCACGCGGCGCAACGACAACCTTCGTCCAGCGAGGCCTCGGCGACGTGCTGCTCGCCTGGGAAAACGAAGCCTACCTGTCGCTGGAGGAACTCGGGCCGGACAATTTCGAGATCGTCACACCGTCGATCTCGATCAAGGCCGAGCCACCCGTGGCGCTCGTGGACGGCAACGTCGACAGCAAGGGCACGCGCAAGGTGGCCGAAGCCTATCTGAACTATCTCTACAGTGATGTCGGCCAGAAGATCGCGGCCAAGCACTATTACCGGCCGTTCAAGCCGGAGCTGGCTGACCCCAAGGACACGGCGCGCTTCGCCGATGTGAAGTTGGTCACTATTGGCGAATTCGGCGGCTGGAAAGAAGCTCAGCCGAAGTTCTTCGCCGACGGCGGCGTTTTCGACCAGATCTACAAGCCGGGACAATAATATTCATAGGCCTTTCGCAGCAGCAGCACGCAGTGGCAGTTTCGGCAGCCGAGCGTCATTCCGGGTTTCGGATTGGCGCTCGGCGTCACGCTGACATGGCTCACCCTCATCGTACTAGTAGTTCCACTTGCCGGTCCCGCCACGCTGCGGGAATTTTCAGTTGGAGGGGGCGCGCGCCAGGAGCCAACATCAAGAAATTGCTTCAACTGCACGGTCTACGGTCGAGTCCTCTCAATGTGAGGAATGCCGGGGCGGCTTTGTACCTCTCGCTCGAAACAGGGCGGCTGCAGTTGTCCCGCTCAGATGAGAAAAGCGAATTTCCGTAGTACTCACCGTTGAAATGAACCATCAGAGCCAGCAATCCGCCGTGCCAAAGGCAACGACGAACGCCACCGGACATGCAGGCGCTGTAGGGGAGTGGCCGCTCTGGGTCGAAACGCGTCGATCGCAGCTTCCGAGGTAAGGTCTGGAAGTGGCGCAAAACTGCAGCTCGGCGGCATCTACGCATGTCTGCTTCTGGGATACCACCGTGCTCTGCTCAGTGTCCGACTTGGGGGCGCCTTGCTGAACGTTAGGTTTTCAGTGCCAATCACGGGATAGCTGTCGCTCGAAAGCCAAGCGCCATTCGAGAGATGCTGCCCCATTCGTGCCGCACTACCCACCTCATTTTTGCTAGTTGTCAAGGCTCAACTGCGGCGTGAGCGGGCAAATAGGCGGTGCACCGTGGCCCGTCCTTCGGTTTCTAGGACGTAGTCATGGGCGATGTCGCTCGCATCATAAAAGCCGAACTCATCAACCGAACGCGCCAGCTCATAGCCCGCCGCGTCGACCCACAGCACTTCCTCATCGCCCGCGACCGGAAGCACATTGTAAAGCTTCTTGGCACCCGTCGTGCCGGTAAGCTCGGCCTGCTCCGGCACGGGCTCAGCGCGCTCACGCTCGCGGGCTGGCAGGCTCTTCTCCCAAGCCAAGAATTGCTGCGGGTCGATAAGGTCTTCCGCACTCGGATCATCGACTTCGTCGTCGAGCCACTCCTCGAAAGCGGCGCGCAGTCCCTCGGCTTCCTCGCGCGTCTTGGCGCGTCCTTGGGCCAGCGCAAAGGCGACAAACGGATCGAGCGTGCCCCACCGCAGCAGCTCGCGCGCCCAGAAGCCGAACCAGGGCAGGCCCGTCGTGGCCTTCCACTCGGCGAGCGATGGCACAGCGAGCGGGTCGCCTGCGCCTGAGGTCCATTTCTGCGCGACGACCGCTCCGAGCGCCACGCCAAGGCGAAATTCCAGATTGTCGGCGACGAAGCGTTGCCGCGCGCGCAGATCGCCCGCGTCCGGCACGGCCGCATCCGGCCCGCGCATCCACCAGCCGAGCACATCAGTCCAATTTTCGAGGATATTTTGGTCGGTCACGGTATCGCGTACCCGGAACCCGAATCCGCGATCTTCCTTGAGCAGCTCGCCCAGCTCCGCGAACCGCGCGAGCCGCTCGGCCGCGCTTTCAGTGCCATAGTCGGTCGCCGCCGCCAGTTGTTCGGCGATGGCCGGGGCGATCGCCTCGAACCGGCGGCCGACATGGGGCGAGAAGCCATATTGATAAAGGCGCCGACGCTCTTCGGCATCGGGATAAATGGTCTCGACGATCGCGCGGCCCCGCCGCACGACTGCTTGTTCGAGCCAGGCCTCTTGTACTGCCGCAGCGACGGTGAAGGTCTTTTGCCAGAGCGATGCCAATTTCGCCTCGGCGGCCGCACCGTCGAGCCCATCATCGAACAGACTCAACTCCTCCAGCGCAGTCATTACGAAGCCATCGAGCTCGTCGACGGTGTCAGCGAGGCGCGAAAAACCGTCGGTGGCGCCGGTGCCGGCCTCGTCGCTAACGTTCTCAGCCTCGGCCTGATCGAGCCAGTCGAGAAAGGCCTCGTCAGTGACATGACCGAAATACACCCGAGCCTTCTCGCGCAATTCGTGAAGCAGCATCGCGAGCGGGCTTAGCGTCGCATCACCCGCCAACTCATCGAGCCGCAGATTTTCGCGCAGCGCGTCGTAGTCGTCCTTCAGCGACGCCATCTGCTCGCGCTGGGTCTGCTTTTTCGTGTCAGCGGTGGTGGAGATCGATGTCGGGAGGGCGACGAGCGTTAACCCTTCCATTCCCTTGGTCGCACCGGGCCGCCCTGCACGTCCGGCAAGATTGCGAAATTCTGCCGGGGTGAACGGTGTGATGATTGGGCGCTGCCGTACATTGTCATAGGCGCTGCGCTTCAGCGAGGTGACAAAGATGATGTCGAAGGGGAGGTTGACGCCCTCGGTGAGCGTCGCGGTTGCCACCGTTATGGGGCAGATCTTCTCATCGATGAGCGCGACCATCAGGCGGCGCAGGCGCTGTGGCATCTGGCCGTGGCTGGTCGCGATCCCGCGGTCGAGTAGCTTCACCTCATGCGAGTCCGGTCCGCAATAATCTACGCAGGCATCGCGCGCCTCGGTAAAAAGCTCGCCCAGGCGTCCCTCCGGGGGCTGGAATGCCGGCAATTGCCGCCAAGCCGGCAACCTGATGGCCTGCACATACCAGCCCATCGTTTGCTCGGGCTCCTGCGCAAGAGAGATAAGGATTCGGCGATTGGCGGCGGTGAGATGAAGCGCGGTCCACAGCACCGTGACCTGGTTGAAGCGATAGAGGCTGTCTCGCATCTTGGCCGGCAACTGTGGCATCGGCGGAGTGGTAAGATTTAGATAGACCGGATCGTCGCGGTCGCGAACATAGAGCGGCAGACCGTTCATCAGCTCGAGGAGCATTGTGCAGCGCCGCTGCGGTGCAGTCTCGAGCACGCCGATTACCTGTCGCGTGCTGCGGTACCGCGTCCCGATCGCCTGCGCGGCGGCTTGCCCTTCCATCCACCGCGCGACCGGTCCCGCTGCGCCTCCGGCGACCGCGGTCAACGCGATGCGGACTATGTCAGGCGCTTGTGTAAGCAAGCGCGCAACGAAACTTTCGAGCCGCAACGCGCGGCTGCTATGGTCGGCGAAGGCGCTTCGGCCATTCTCGGTGTCCTCGGGCAGAACCTGATGCGCTTCGTCGACGATCAACAGTCGCAAACGGCTGAGCAGCAGCGGCGCGAGATAGCGCATGAGCGCGTCGGCTTTCTCGACCGTCGCGATGAGCACGGTCGGGCGATCGGCGTTCAGCCAATAGTCGGTGATCCCCCAATCGGCACCGCCATATAAGCCAGTTATGATAAGATCGCGGCCAAGCTCGGCGGTGAGTTTGGCTTCGACCTCACCGGCCAGCGCGCGAGAGGGGACCAGATATAGCGCGAGCGGAACGACCTCGCCATGGTCGCGCAGCAGCAATTCCTTCACCAAGCCGAGATTGGCGACCAGCGTCTTGCCCGAACCGGTCGGGGTGCACAATGCGAAGGATGAGTTGTCGAGCAGGCGGTTGAGCCCGGCACGCTGCGACGACCAGAGGATGCCCCGTCCTCGCGCAAACTGGTCGCGCGCGAACGCCAGCATGCGCGGCATGCGTTCGACATTGAGCTCGCCGAGAGCGCGCACTGAGCGGTAGATACTGGCATCGGCGAAACGCGAGGCTACCTGCCGCAGCAAGCTGATTAGCAAAGAAACGTCATCGCTGAAGGTGCGTACAGCCATCGCGTCGAGCGCTTTGAGCTTGGCCGAGGCCTTTGCGAGCCGCGCATCGTCCCCGCGCCGCACAGAGTCCGCGAAGAGCCCGAGCGCGCGCACCAGCTCGACCGTAAAATACCAGGCAAGCCGGTCGTCCTGATCCTCCTCAAGTATCCGGCGCGAAGCGTCCGCCACGGTCAGGTCGGGATGCTGCGCCCAAAACGCCATGGCGAGGGTCAAGACTTCGTCGAAATCCGCCTTCAGGAACGCGGCGAACAGTGCGGGACCATCCTCCTCGAGATCGAGCTGGCCGAGGAGACCGGATGCCATGGCCGGGAGGCCACCGAGCTGAAACGCCGCGCCTGCGAGGAGTTCGATCGGAGCCAAGGTCTTGATCCCGTCATTCGACCGCGCCAGCCATTCGAGGATTTCGCCGGCACGCCGGTAGCAGTCAATCGCGCGCGGAGCGTCATGACCTTCGATCTCGGCGAAGATTTCGGCGGCCTGCAACAGGCTGCGTGCGTCCGTGAGCTGTCCTTCGGAATCCGCGCGATTCCAGCCGATCGTATCGACCTGCCAGCCGACCTGTAGGCAGCGCACGTAGGAACGGGCCTGATTGGCGGAGAGCTCGTTCTCGAGCGCGAGGCCGATGCGAGCACTATTAGCAATCTCGAGGCGAAGCGGATCATGAGCCGGCATCAGGCGCTCCAGAGCGCGTCATAGACGCCGTCGATGACGTCGTCGCCGTCGGTCAGGATAAGCTCGACCACCTGAAGATCGTGCGGCGCCGTATATTCTTCGGGCACCTCTTCCCAAGGGATGAGCGAGTGTTTTGCCTCCCGGCTCGGCACATCCCCACCCGAAATCATGATGAGGTTTGTGCGCGGCAGTGGTTGCGCTCCCTTCACCACCAACACCCTGTCAAGCGTGGCAATGGCTGCCGAATAGCCCTCCGGGTCAATTTCGCGCAACAACCGCTGCAACTGCCGCAGGCCATGCGGCGCCGGGATATCGCGATTCACCTGATACCAGATGCCTTTGCCGTCATGCTCCAGCTTGTCAGTATGCCGTAGAGGAGTTCGGCAACGACAGCGGGTTGAAGCTTCTTGCGCCATTTCGCCTCGCCGGCGATGAACCGGATCACCTCGCCTGCTTCGTTCAGCGCGAGCGCAAGGAAATCCGACCCGCGGCGGCCATAGACTTCGCGCTTGCGCTCCTCGTCGCGCACCAGAGCGAACAGATAGGCCTCGGCATCCTCATGATATCGAAACAGGAAGACCGGAATCTTCCAGTCATGGTCGCCGATATAGTCATAATGCTCGGTGAGCATGCCGGCCATGACCTCGCCGAACAATCCCCGCCGCGTGATCGAGGGCAAGCAAGTAGGATAGGTCGCGTGGGCCCCCTCGGCGTCTGCGTCAGGATGAAGTTCAATCCCCATCTGCTCATGGAAAAAGGTGCGTGCATCAGCATGGGCGGATTCGAAATAGCCGACGAGGTCGGCGATCAACGTGCCGTCGCAGTCGCAATCCTGCTCCAGCAGAAGGTGGCCGTAATTTTCGACATCGCTTGGATAACCCTTGAGCCAGCGGTCAAGCGCTTCCTTCGGTGGCGGACAAGTATGCAGTGACAATGTGGTATTCCCCCGCCGGAGTTGTAGGGGAGTCGCCCACTCGCATCAAGCGCAATTACATCGATGGGAAGCTAACAGCATCAGCTTGATTAACTGTCGGTTGCTTTAAACTGTTCGGCAAGTCAATCGTCGCTTCGGGGTGCGCATGAAGGCGAGCGGCGATGATCCAGGCCATCGCCAGCGATCTTCACGCCGCCTAAGACCGCTGTCGGGAAATGATCGATGAGCAGCGACAGCGAGGGCAAGTTTCGGACGCGGCCGAACTGGCGAAGCGGACGGACCGCTTTCAGGAACTTCAGCAGGTGGTGCGAACGACCGAAATGGGGGCGCGAAGCGGAAATCATTTCCGAAATGGGGCCGACAGCCGACCGTCCGCTGCTAGGAGGTGCAACACGAAAACCGGACACATGGCCGCCCGATGCGAGGTCTGAAATTGGCGCCAAAGACGACCTTTAGCTCCGCGGCTCTCGACGGCGGTAGCGGGTGGTGACCGGTCGTCTGCTGCGGTTAGCCCGAATGGCCGAGATGCGGACGGAGCCGACGTCCAGGCTCATTTGAATTCAGGCGTCGCCTCGCACACGCGTCGACGTTCGCTCATGCTAGCGTCGGGTTTCCGACGACCACGATCGCCAGGCCAAGGGCGGATGGTCGCGGTACCAGCATCTTCACCTGCAAGTCCGATATCGTTCAGGCAAGCTGTGGACCGACGACCTCGAATCCGAACCTTTCCGCCAAGGCGGCTGCCGCTGCGGGGTCAAACGGAACGGCTGGCGCCTCGGCCAAGTCGCCTGCGGGCATTCCGCCGACCGCGAACATTTCCTCTAACCCGCCTGGTGTGACCATCACCAGGGCCCGCGCGCCGCTGGGCTCAACTTTGAACGCGTGCGGGACGCCGCGCGGGCCCCAGACAAATGTACCGGGACCGGCCACAAAGTCGGCATCGCCTTGACGAAAGCGGATCTTACCCTCGAGCAGATAAAAGGCTTCGTCCTCGCGATGATGAACGTGCAGCGGCGGACCGAACCCCTCGGGGAAACTGGCCTCCACCAAGCCGAGCGCCCCGCCTGTATCGGCAGCGCGAGCCTTGATGATCATCAAGCTACCCTGCCACCAGAAGCGATCCTGAGCAGAACCGGTTGCCGACATCGCAGTGAGCATCATGCTTTCCTCCGCTAGCAAGTCGGACTATATATGGCACCTAAATTCTATTGTGGGACAACGATACCATAATGAGCATGTCAGTTCCATATGAATGTACTGGCCGGAAACAGCAAAAGGCGCGTACGCGTCGCGCTTTGGTCGAAGCCACCCGTCAATTGCTGACTGAAGGAATCACGCCGACAGTCGAGCAGGCGGCCGATGCGGGGGCCATTTCCCGCACCACTGCCTATCGATATTTCCCCAACCAGCGCTCCTTGCTGCTTGCAGCGCACCCTGAGATCGACCTCCACACGCTGCTTGGAGATAATCCTCCAACCGATCCGGAAGCTCGAATAGACTTGGCGGTGAAGACGCTTGCGGAACTTACTGTCGCGAATGAGCCTGAGTTGCGCACGATGCTGCGGCTCTCCCTTGATCCCGAGCTTGGCTCCCATGAGCACCTTGTACTGAGGCAAGGGCGTGCGGTTGGCTGGATTTTGGAGGCAATGGCACCGCTCAGCGAACGTATCCCGCAAGCGGAACTGAGGCGTCTGGCTCTGGCGATCAGGGCCGCATGCGGGATAGAGGCGCTCGTATGGCTTACCGACATAGGCGGCCTGTCGCGCGAAGAGGCGACCCGCCTGATGCAATGGTCGGCGCGTGCGCTTTTCCGAGCTGCCATTTCGGATGCCTCTGCTGCTGGACCGTGCATTGCAGACTCCTGAGGCCGCGATGGGATCAGGTCGCCACGCATTCTCTCTGGGAGGCAATGACTGCAATGGGCTCAATCGAGCCATTCCCGGTCCTCGTCCCCTACGGCCGCAAGGGGTCGAAACGAGCGGTACGTCCGATGGCTCGCTAATGACAGCTATTTGGCGCGTTCCGGACGTGGCTGCACTAGCGTAGCGGACGGACAGCTGACCTGATCGCTCAGCTTGTGACCTGAGCACTCCCAGGTAGGGTGTCTTCTCACCCGATTGGAAGCCATGATAAACAATGCCTATGGGCATCAAGAACTATCTGATCGAAGGCGGTTCCGGCACTGGAAAAACGTCTGTCGCTACAGAACTGGAGCGGCGGGGCTACCATGTCATCCATGGTGATCGGGTCTTAGCTTATGTCGGTGACCCCGAGACAGGCCAGGCACTCGCAGGCCCTCCCAAAGGCGCAGACCGCATCGCTTGGGAATATGCGCACTGGATCTGGCCCGCCGACAAGGTCCGGACCATTGCTGCCGACACTACCCATCCTGCCACATTCTTCTGTGGCGGCTCGCGCAATTTCCAAAAATTCCTGCACCTATTCGACAGGGTATTCGTGCTCGACATCGACGCTGAGACGTTGAACCGAAGATTAGATGGACGGCCGCATGAGCCTGGCTTCGAACCGGCTGAGCGGGCACTGGTACTCCACTACCATCATACTCGGGAATATCTTCCTGCCGGCATCACCATCGACACGGCGAATACCGTCGCACGTGTTGTCGACGATATCCTCGCTAACCTCACTTGAAGCCTTGCAGCAATTGTGATCGGAAAGGGACACCCCGATTATTGCGGGAAAACCGAAGCCGCTTGAACCGGCCACTGGGCGTTGTCACTATCGTAGCCGACCGGCAGCTTTCAGAAAGACAACCCGGGTGGTCCAACGACCGTCTTGAAGGCGCAAACTAGCCATCCAGCACGTTCGGGTCAGACTTCCGCAGTCCACACAGAGCGGACGCTTGGGCACTAGAACGAGGTTGCCACCGCGACGCCCATCGGCCGGCGGCCGTGAGCCGAGCTTATTAAGCATGCCCTTGGCGGCGCTCGATACCCTTCGATCTGGGGGTTTGGCGGCGTGGTACAACGCGTTGCCGCCGATGCCACCGCCTTTGGCGACCGCTCCATGCCCTTCATGCTCAGCCTCGATGCAATCTGGTCCGATCCGACGGACGACGACACTAACATCGAGTGGGTTCGCGACGTTTGGGGGGATATGCAGCCCTATTCCACCGGTCGCCTGTATCTGAACTTTCCCGGATTTGGGGAGGGTGAGACCTTGGTTCGCGACACCTTCGGTGCGGAAACCTACGCAAGGCTTCAGAAGGTCAAGCGCGACTACGATCCCGACAATCTCTTCCACATGAACCAGAACATTTTGCCGCAATGAGATCGGAGGAATGCGTCATTGATGATTGACATCCAGTTCGAGCCTCCACTTGGCGGAAGCTGTCGTTCGGTCAAAACGGAGCGAATGACCGCAGTCCGGCGCAAAGCGGCCGTTGCGGCTCGACAGCTACGGGCTCAAGGCGGACATTCTATGAATCCGCACTGGATACCAGAGGGCGGCTTGTACTATCTACCTCGCTCATGAAGCATTCCGTCACTGCTCAGCCACAGACCGTCGCTAAGGTACACGTCCTCTCCATCGTCGCCCGATGAAATGGCATGATAGAGGTCGATCATTTCATCTGTTCGACCGGTAACTCGTTCGCCCGCCCTGTCGAACAAATCGAAGAATTTCTCGATGGTCCGGACGAGAACATCACGGAGATCCTCATCGTCGCGCTCACGGACGATCTTGCAGATCTTAACATAACCTGCCAAGTCGATCCTTTGTTTCTTGTCCGGTGAATCCCAGTGACTGGCAAAGCCGAATTGCAGTTTCGATCAGTCGATGCCTGTCACTACAAACTTTGGCGCAGCCGTCATCCTCGCTGGCTGTAGCTGTCATCAATTCCCACTGAGGCTCCTGTCCAAGAATCCGCAAATAGCTGATACGGTCTCGCACTACTAGCAAGCTTTCTTCGCTCGCCAGCCCTGCCTTATTTGACTTAACGATTTCGAATTTCCCGTTGTCGAACAAAACGCTCTCCCAGCATAGAACAATCCTACGGACCATCGCCGCCTTATTCTTATCCCGCATGGAAAATTATGGCTCTGGCGGCAAGCGCCGTTTCTGGCGCAACTGCGACCCGCGTTGTCACGCGTCTTTTCCGCTTTGTGGCAGCAACGTTCGGTGGCTTAATGACCTTTACGGCCGCCGCAAAGCTGCTCGGTCGAATTGCTCTAGCGGGGCAGACTTTGACAGTGAGAAGATGCTTCCAGTGACTGGCACGATGTCCATAGGCCCCGATCTGCACGCGTTAAGCCTTATGAGTACCGCGGTCCCGCTTCAGAACCTACGTGTTCGGGTCGGTGGTTGAAATCTTCTTCAGACTTTCCCTACGCTTCCCTTGGGACACAATCTTGCGCCCAGCCTTGGCCGGCACGAACCCTGCCTTTGACAGCGCTTCGCCAAACGTCTCGGCTCCTTCTTCCTGTTCCCTAATCCGGGTAGTGTCGCCGGTTTTGCCCACATCGCTCTCTCCACCTTGCGGCATGCCAGGTTCCTTTCAAACAGTCGCCATAGAGGACACCCTTGCACGCGAAGTGGCTGGCCTGATTGGGTTGACATCCACCCATAATACGGGCGGTTCTATGGCTGTTAGACCCAAACGACTGCGGCTCATTGTCGTCGCCTTCCAGACTCGCGCGCCTTCCGCAGTCCATCTACCAGCCGTTCCAACGGCCGGATCGACCCACCCGTCCAAACGCTAGCCAAGGCATCCAGTTCGAATCCTTCAAGGGGCGTGGCCCAGCGCGGATCGTAACCCGCCTCGATGTACAGCCGCTCCAGGATACGCGGGGCGAGCAGCGGCAATTGATCGGCTCCGGGGTCGGGAAAGCGAAGGATTCGGCACCTGTCGCGCAAGGCCGTCGGGATCGGCTCAAGCGAGTTCGCGGTCATCAGCCAAGACACATGCGACAGATCGCAGTGGGCTTGAAGGTAGGGATCATGCCAGCGGCGCGATGTCTCCTGTTCGAACAGGCCGATCAAGACGTCGTGCACGTTGCCATTGTGGCGGCTGGTGCCGATCTTCTCGATCTCGTCGAGAATAACGACTGGTCCGGCGCACAGGTGTCGGCGCACGGCCATGATCGCAAGGCTAGGTTCGCCCGATGTCCATCTCCGGGCGGTTCCGCCGACAGCACTATCGCTTAAGCCCCCACAAGAAATGAGCTCGTAGGGCGCGCCAAGTTCCTCCGTCAATCGCCGGGCGAACCGCGTCTTGCCACTTCCGGGTGCTCCAAGCAGGATGATCGGTCTTAGGTAGACGTTTGGCCGGCCGCCAAGTCCTTCGAGCACGCTGTCAACAATAGTAACCGCATGTGGAAACTCCGCGATCAGTCGCTCGCGAACAGCGGTTAGCTCGGGCATGCCGGGCAGCTTTAATGGTCGCCCCTTAAACTTCTCGAACTCCTTCGCTACTCGCTTCCCTTCAGGCGTTGCGTCATTACCAATGCCGCTGATCACGATCACTCCGCCCGTCCCACCTTCTTCGTGCTCTGACGACTCCTCTTCCCAAGTTGTTGCCGCAAGGCCAACAGAGGATGTGTCCTTCGGCTCCGCTTCTGCGTCAGTTGATGACGTAATCACATTTCTAAAGTGCGCTTCGTAAGCACTGACTTCCGGCTCGAACCACTCCGCGGACCTCTGAACAGAGATGCCTGCTCGTCGGCGCCAGTCGAGTATGCGGGATTGTGCCGCCCAGCCAAGCGAACGCCAAAGTAGGGCGCGGCATTCCGCAGGCGCTAGATCCCCAGATGCGAGATGGGCGATTTCTCCTGCGATCATCGCCGTTGCCTGTCCGTCCCCGAAGAAGGCTCGATAGATTCTGCATCGCAGGCGGCACTCAGCGGCAGGCAAACCTTGGGCATCATCGATGAAATCGAGAGCAGCCTCCACGGCAAGCAAGCTGTCCTCAGACGGCTCGACGGCGAGTTCATCCAAAGTGATAGCGAGCGGTGCGAGCGCAGTCCCATTGCGCTTTTTAACTCGACCCGAGAGCCGACCGGAATATTCACGGATGTCCTCGGTCAAATCCTGACGGAAGAACGCCATCCCCCTCAGCAACTCCTCGGCCGTCGGCAAATGCAATCCGGCAATTGCTGCCTTCTGCCGGCGTTGAAAGTGGCGGTCTTGTGATGGTTTGAATGTCACGGAACACCCTCCTGAATCCTAGTCGAGCACCGGCATGCCGCCGCTAGTGGTACCAGCGCGCGCAATCTTCGGTATCGGGATTGAACATTTCTACCCGCTAACTGACGCAACCGGGCAACTGGTCGGAATGTATTCGATTCGAATTCGCCTGTCCGGGGGGCACAGGTTCGTGAAGTTGAGCCAGAACAACGGGCCGAGGCAGGACTATAAACGAGGGTCGGGAAGGCGCAGGCGGAAGGGCATTGCGCTTAATGTTGACACGGACCGCGTTCACACCGCGCGATCCGCGTTCTGAGACCAGAGTCGTCCGACGCAGAGGATCCTAGCGGCTCGTGTGTGTTAAGACGTCCACCCACGTCGACATTTCAAGAACCGCCAACCATAGTTGTTGGTTCGAACTTTCTCCCGTTCGCTGCACCAGCCCCTTCTTGCGCGGTCGGCCCGTCCCTCAGCTGGTGATCTTGTGCAATAGCGTTTCAAGCTGACTAAGGTCGGCGATTTCATGAAAACGCGGATGGTCTTCCGGTTTCTCGTGATGTTCGAAGGACCAGGTGAGGGCGTGCGGAACGTAGACGCCCCAACTGCCGGCCGCCAGTGCAGGGACGATGTCGGACTTCAGCGAATTGCCGACCATGAGGCTCCTCGACGGACCATCGCCGTGTTGCGAGAATATCCTCTCATAGGTGGACATGGTCTTGTCGCTGACGATCTCGATGGCGGCGAAGAAGTCGCCGAGGCCGGAGGCGGCGAGCTTCCGTTCCTGATCGAAGAGGTCGCCCTTGGTGATCATCACGAGGCGAAAGCGTCCGGCGAGAGCCTCTAGTGTCTCCTGGACGTTCGGCAGCGGTTCGACCGGATGGCCAAGCATATCCCGTCCAGCGGCGAGAATTTCGGCAATCACGGACGGCGGCAGGTTGCCGCCAGTTACTTCGAGCGCTGTTTCGATCATCGAGAGGGTGAAGCCCTTGATGCCGAAGCCATAGAGGCCGAGATTGCGCTTTTCGGCTGCGAGCAATCTCGCAGGCAACTCCTTCGGGTCGGTGTGGTCTTTCAGCAAATCGATGAAGCGCTCTTCGGTAAGGCGATAGAACTGTTCGTTCTGCCACAGCGTATCGTCGGCATCGAAACCGATTGTCGTAATTCTGTTCGGCATGGACCTATTGCGCGGCGATCTTGAAGGGCTGGTCGACAGTTGCGCTCTTGCCGCTGTTGATGTCATTGAAATGGAAACGCAGGACGTAGTCGCCGGCCGGCGCGCCAGTCACGTCGATGGTCAGGGTCGAGTAGATTTCCTGGTTGCGCATGTAACCCGTGAAGGTGAAATCGCCGAATGCCTTCTGGCTGGCGAGGATTTCGCCCTTTGGGTTGAGGATATCGAAATCCACCGTGAACCGTGTCTGGATCTTGCCCTTGACGCTCGCTTCCTTCCAGGTGAGTCCAACCGGCTCGACGTAGGATACGATTGCTTCTCCGGCCTTGAAGGTAGGATCGGCTTTGGGCTCGTACATGGCGTAGCCCGCTGGCTCGGCCGTGACGAAGACCGCTTTGCCGATCGCGAAGGGAAGCGTTTGGAAAAAATCGCTTACCGCCTGCCGCAGCGTCTCCCGGGCACCCGCTGCGTCTCCCGAGGTCGCCTGCTGTTCCGCTTTCGTGGCGGCATCAGAAAGCGGACCGGCCAAGGCCGCCGCGTCCGTCGTCGCCACGATCGCGGCAGTCATTGTTGCAAGCAAGAGCAGGCGTTTCGGCATTGTATTCCTCCCCTGTGCCCATTGCCTCAAGACTTTCGGTATTTGCCGCGCCAAGTCAAGGCATTGCCAAGTCAAGGCTAATCAAGCACTCAGTGCTTCCAGAAGATCGGTGTCAGGATGACGAGAACGGTCAGGACTTCGAGGCGCCCGAGCAGCATCATCAGCGATAAAAGGTAGAGCTCGGGGTCCTCGAGCGTCGAGAAGTTGCCGGCCGGGCCGATAATGCTGCCGAGGCCGGGACCGACATTGGAGAGGCAGGTGATGACGGCGGAGACGGCGGTGACCAGATCGTAGCCGAGCGCCGCCATCACCAGACTGCCGAAAACCCAAAGCAGAATATAGGTTATGAAGAAGAGAAAGATGGCGCGCTGCGTATCCAGATCGACGGTGCTTTTGCCATAGCGCACCGCATAGATCGCATTGGGATAGACGAGCCTATTCAATCCGGAGGGCCGTTACGGCGAAGATCTCCCAGTCTGCATGTTCGTAGTAGAGGTCGACGAGAGCGGGGATCAACATCGCGCCGGAAAGGTAGAGAGTGACGATCGCCGCTATGTGGACAGCGTGCCGGAACGGGGTTGCATTCAACCTTCGATTTCCCGGAAGCAGTTGTCGAACAGGCCGGTGGCGGTCCCGCGGCCATAGTGGCTTGCCCAATCGATTCGCGTCAAATCGATGGCCTCACGCGAGGCAATGTGCGATAGCGTCACGTATCGGCAAACGCAACGGACGACACTAGATTATGAAGCAGGAAGTTGAAAATGCAGCGCTCGCACTCCGTGAAATCTTTCCGGCAACGCCGCTGCAACTCAACGATCACCTCAGTGCTCGCTACGGCGCGACGGTCTATCTGAAGCGTGAGGATCTTTCGCCCGTACGCTCCTACAAGATCCGCGGTGCATTCAATTTCTTCCGCAAGGCTCTTGCCGCCGGGGCGGCGGGGAAGACCTTCGTTTGTGCTTCGGCCGGAAACCATGCACAGGGCTTTGCTTTTGTCTGCCGTCACTTCGGCGTTCCGGGCGTCGTCTTCATGCCCGTGACGACGCCGCAGCAGAAGATAGACAAGACTCGCATGTTCGGTGGCGAGTTCATTACCATCCGACTCGTCGGCGACATTTTCGACCAGTGCTATCAGGCGGCGCGCGATCACGTCGAAGCGATTGCCGGCGTTATGGTGCCGCCCTTCGATCATGCGGACATCATTGAAGGGCAGGCGACCGTAGCCGCTGAAATTGCCGAGCAGCTACCGGGAGGCGTCATTCCCGATCTCGTCGCCCTGCCGGTCGGCGGTGGTGGGCTGTCCGCCGGTGTCACCGGCTATCTCGCCGACACGCTTTCGACTGGTCGTTTCGTATTTTGCGAGCCGGCTGGAGCCCCAAGCCTGAAGCGGAGCCTAGAGACCGGCAGTTTGGTCACGCTCGATCAGGTGGACAACTTCGTCGACGGAGCGGCTGTCGCGCGCATTGGCGACCTGAACTTCGCAGCGCTGGCGGCCTTTGCGCCGGAGCAGGTGATGTTGCTGCCCGAGAACGCGATTTGCCTGACGATCATAGATATGCTGAACGTCGAGGGTGTGGTCCTGGAACCGGCCGGCGCCCTTTCCATAACCGCGCTGGAGATCCTCGGGCGCGAGCGGCTGGAGGGCAAGACGGTGGTTGCGGTCGTATCTGGAGGCAATTTCGACTTCGAACGCCTTCCCGATGTCAAGGAGCGGGCGATGCGGCATGCCGGGCTCAAGAAATATTTCATCCTGCGCATGGCCCAGCGCCCCGGCGCGCTGCGCGATTTCCTCAACCTGCTTGGCGACGAGGACGATATTGCGCGGTTCGAATATTTGAAGAAGTCGGCGCGCAACTTCGGCTCGGTCCTCATCGGCATAGAGACCAAGCACGCCGAAAACTTCCCGGCTCTGAAGGCGCGCTTCGATGCGGCTGGCCTGCGCTACCAGGACATTACCGAGAACGAGATTCTCGCCAATCTCGTCATTTGATCTCGGCATCGCGCAGCCGGACGGCATTGCCGCGCACTTAGCCTTTGACAGCGCCGGCGGCCACGGCTAACCATGAGACATGGCATCGTTTTTCTCGAAATTGTTCGGCTTCTCCGGTGGTTCCAAGGAAGAAACGGCGCAGGCCGCCGGCAAGACGGAATCCTATGGGGATTGCTTGATCCGTGCGACCCCCATGCGGGAGGGGCCGCAATATCGCCTGGCAGGCAGCATCGAAAAGACGATGCCCGATGCCACCGTGAAAGTGCGCACCTTCATTCGCGCCGATCTTTTCGCGTCCGAACAGGACGCCATCGATTCGGCTCTGCGTAAGGGGCGACAGATCGTCGACGAGCAACGCGCCGCGCTCTTTCAGGACGATTCGCCATCCAGGCCGGTGTAAGGCCATGCCTTTGGCCTGGGCCGCTCATCGACGAATATTCTCGAATAACGGCGGGTTGGAGAGCTTTTCTCAGAGATTGAATTAGCTCCATTTCCTCGACAAGATAATCAGCGCGAGTACAGGCGGCGGGCTACTTCGATGGGCCCCACATTCGGCCATCCACGCGGGCCGCATCTTAAAGCCTGATACGGAACCGGGCAAAGCCCTCCGCGCCTTCGCCGGCGTCTTCGATCGCAACGGCTTTCACCTGCGACAGGAACTGTCTTGCCTTTGGGCTACTGTCGAAAAGCACGCTCGTGTCCTTGAGCGGCACAAATCTCCAGTTCGCATCGGCCGACGGGTTGATCGTTCCCTGTTCGACGATGTAGCGGACGATGACATCGCGGTTGGTGTCTGGCGCGACGAAGATCACCTTGTCGGAAGCAATGTCCGGGAAGTTGCCGCCACCGCCAGCGCGATAGTTGTTGGTCACCACCACGAACTTTTGCGCGGGGTCGATTGGCTTGCCGTCGAACTGAAGGTTCTGGATGCGCTTTGCCGCGGCGCTCACCAGATTGCCGTCCTTGTCGAACTTGGCCGGTTGCGAAAGGTCGATCTCATAGGTGACGCCGTCGATCACGTCGAAATTGTAGGACGGGAAGCCCGCATTGATCAGCTCCGCGTCGACGGTTCCTGGAGCAACCTGATTGAAGATGCCAGCCGACATCTCCAGCCAATTGGCCACCTGGTCCCCTGTGATGACGACGGCCTGTACCGTGTTCGGATAGAGGTAGAGATCTGCAACGTTCTTGATGGCAATATCGCCCGCTGGGACGTCGGTATAGTAGTCGGCACCCCCGCGACCGCCTGCCTTGAAGGGAGCCGCGGCGGACAAAACCGGCAGATCCTTGTGCTCCGTGTCCTTGAGCATGTCGCGGATGTACCAGGTCTGCGCCTGGCTGACGATCTGGACGGACGGGTCGTCTGCAACAAGGGCGAAATAGGAATAGAGCGGTGCCGAGGTCTTGCCGACGGGGGTGCGAACATAGGCGAGCGTTGCCTCGTGGTCCTCTGCTGCAGCTGACAGCACCTCCGGCTTGTCGCCGACTTCGGCGATCACCTTCTTCTCCTCCCGCCGATAGATGGGGCGAGCTTCGCTCGTCGAACTGATTACCCGCCACGCATTGCCATCACGCTCGAGGAGCAGGTCGATCAGACCGAGATGCGACCCCCAGAAGCCGCCCATTACTCCCGGCTTGCCTGAAATCAGCCCTTTCGTATTGTCGACACCCGCGAAGCCCTCGAATTTAGGTCCGGGAAAGTCGAGGTGGCTGTGACCGGTCACGATGGCGTCGATGCCGTCGATGGCAGCCAGAGGCACCGATGCGTTCTCGAGGTTTTCGGCATAGTTTTGCTGTCCGATCCCAGAGTGGGAAAGTGCGACGACGATGTCGGCGCCTTCCTCGCGCATCTGCGGCACCCAGGCTTCCGCGGCCTTGACGATGTCGCGTGCGTTCGCCTTGCCCTCAAGGTTCTTTGCATCCCACGTCATGATCTGCGGTGGAACGAAGCCGATCAAGCCGATGCGAATCGCATGTTCCTCACCGGCACCGTCCTTTACCTTTCGGTCGAGAATGACATAGGGCTTGAGAAAAAGCGCATCCTGACGTGCGTTCGGCGCAAGCGCGCCCTTGGTCAGGTTTGCGCAGACGATCGGAAAATTGGCCCCGTTCAGCACGTGGAACATGAAGTCCAGGCCGTAGTTGAACTCGTGGTTGCCGAGCGTGCCGCAATCATAACCGAGCACGTTCATCGCCGTGATAATTGGATGCAGATCGCCTTCCTTCATGCCGCGCTTGTAGGCGATATAGTCTCCCATCGGGTTTCCCTGCAGGAAGTCGCCGTTATCCACGAGCACGGAGTTGGTTGCCTCCGCTCGGATCGCATCGATGATGGAGGCAGTGCGTGCGAGCCCTACCGTGTCATTCGGCTTGTCGCCGTAATAGTCGTAGGGAAACACGTGGACGTGCAGGTCCGTCGTTTCCATGATGCGCAGGTGTGCCTGGTTCGCCGCGGCGCGTGCGGAAAAGGGATGAAGTATCGCCAGCGCAGAGGAGGCGGCGAGCCCGCCAAGCAGCGAACGGCGCGAAATGGGGTGAAGAGCGGTCATCGACGGCATCGCTGTCTCCATGTTGAAAAACCTCTCTGCGGACGCGGTGGCAAGCCTGCAGTAAAGTCTGGAATACGCTTGGAATACAAGAAACTATGGCGGAAGGCACCTGCGAGGCAAAGCGGCGGAATCTTGCCTATCTGACGCCGCCTCGGTACGGAATGGGTAAAGTTTTCTTCAAAGTTTAATTCTAAGAGACTGGCGAACGAAAAACGGAAATATCGGGCGCATGCCAAACGCCAATCTCATTCTCTTCATCGGCGAGGCACTGATCTACGTGGTGGCAATGATCTGGTTGCTGCATCTGCGTGGGCGCCTGGGGCTTGGCGTTTTCGTGGCGGCGCTCGGCGTGATGCATTTCATCGAAACCTATCTCGCTGCCGTCTTCTATGTTCAACTGCCGTTCGGGGTTATTTCTCCCGGCTCTGCCGTGTTCTTTTCCGGCAAGCTCATGATGATCCTGCTCCTCTACGTGAAGGAGGATGCAGCGACAGTTCGCCAGCCTATCTACGGACTGCTCGCTGGCAATTTTCTGACAGTGGCCCTCAGCCTGCTGCTAAGGTTGCATGACACCGTATCCGTCGTTCCCAATCGCGTCGCCGACATCGCTTTCATCGATGAGATGGGATGGCTTATGGTCTGGGGCACGACACTTCTCTATTTCGATTCCCTCATCATTATTCTGCTCTACGAGAGGCTCGGGCGCTGGCTTCGCCGATTTGTCACGGCTCGGTTCCTGATCTGCGGCGTCGTGGTTCTTACTCTGGATCAGTTGGGTTTCTATGCGGCGCTGCATTGGCTAAACGATGCGCCGGCCGACGTGTTCTGGGGCGGCTGGATGGCGAAGATGCTCGCGGCGCCGTTCTACGCGGTTGCCATCGGGCTTTATCTCAATGCATCGCGCCACCCATTCTTGGCGATCTCCGATCGGCCGCTCGGTGATGTCTTCAATGACCTGACGTTCCGCGAGCGCTACGAGGATTTGTTGTCGCGCTCCGGCCAGGATACGTTGACCGGCGCGCTCGATCGAAGCCGCTTCGAGGCCGAAGGCCAGCAGATGCTGCGCGATGCTGCCGCAAAGAATGCTCCCGTCAGCCTGATGATCATCGATGTCGATCACTTCAAGAGCGTCAATGATCGCTTCGGGCACATCGAGGGCGATCATGTGCTGCAGCATCTGGTCGCAACTGTAAAGGCGACAATCAGGCCGACCGATCGCCTGTTCCGCTATGGCGGCGAAGAATTCGTCGTTCTGTGCCCCGGGCTCGCCTATCCGGACGCGGCTTCGCGCGCCGAGGACATACGGCTCGCGGTTTCCGGCCGCGTGACCACGCCGAACGGCGATCCGGTGACCGCTAGTATCGGCCTGTCATCGGCATTCGGGGACGGAAACGGCATTCGCGAGTTGTTGTCGCAGGCGGACTTGCGTCTCTATGCTGCCAAGAGCGGTGGCCGCAACCGCGTGGTCGGACGATAGTCGGGCAGCGAGTGGCGCCGAAGACGTTCAAATGCCGACATTCGGCCGGTCGATAACCTCGCGAAGCGAGAAGCTGGAATTGATCTTTACGACATGCGGCAGAGCCGATAGCCAGTCTCGGTGGATCCGCTCGTAGTCCTCCAGATCCTTGGCCGCGACGCGCAGGATGTAGTCGTATTCTCCCGACATCAGGTAACAGACCAGCACATTGGGGCAGAGCTTTACGGCAGCCTCGAATTCGGCAAGCGTTTTGGCGAACTGGCCCGACAGTGAGATGTGCACGATGACCATGATCTTGTAGTCGAGCGCCTTGTGCGCGATGCGGGCGTGGTAGCCGCTGATTGTGCCCGATTTTTCGAGGATGTCGACGCGCCGGGAGCAGGCAGAGGGAGAAAGGCCGACCTTTGCCGCGAGATCCGCATTGGATATCCTGCCGTTCTGCTGAAGGATGCGCAGAATCGCATGATCAATGGTGTCGAGGCCGCTCATTCGGGATTTCCTTCATCATCTCGCTTAAGTGCGCAATAATATTCGAAAGCAATGCGCGATCGGACATCTCTTTGCAAGGACATTCGCCGGACCATCTGTTTTGCTGGGCTCGTCATCAAGGCGGCGCAAAGCCCCTAACAGGAGAGAGGAACGCTCAGATGCGTGTCGGTTGCCCGAAGGAAATCAAAAACCATGAATACCGTGTTGGTCTGACCCCCGGTTCGGTACGGGAATATGTCGCCCATGGTCACGAGGTGATCGTCGAAACCAAGGCCGGGGCAGGGATCGGGGCAGACGACGATGCTTATCGCGCTGCAGGAGCGCGGATTGTTTCGACGGCCAAGGAAGTGTTCGAGAAGTCGGACATGATCGTCAAGGTCAAAGAACCGCAGCCTTCCGAATGGACCCAACTGCGGGAAGGCCAAGTTCTCTACACATATTTGCATCTGGCGCCGGATCCCGAGCAGACGAAGGGATTGCTCAACTCGGGCGTTACGGCGGTCGCGTACGAAACGGTGACGGATGAGCGCGGTGGACTGCCGCTGCTTGCGCCGATGTCGGAGGTCGCCGGACGGCTTGCCATTCAGGCGGGCGCGACGTCGCTTCAGAAGGCGAACGGCGGCCGTGGCATCCTCCTTGGCGGTGTGCCGGGAGTTCTGCCGGCCAAGGTTGCGATCATCGGCGGTGGCGTTGTCGGCCTGCATGCCGCCAAGATGGCCGCCGGTCTCGGTGCCGACGTTTCGATCCTCGACCGCTCGATCCCACGTCTGCGTCAGCTCGACGATATCTTCAACGGTCGCGTTCACACCCGCTACTCGACGATCGATGCGCTCGAGGAGGAGGTCTTTTCCGCCGATCTGGTAATCGGCGCCGTGCTGATCCCAGGGGCTGCCGCTCCCAAGCTCGTCACACGCGAAATGCTTTCCGGCATGAAAAGAGGCGCGGTCATCGTCGATGTCGCCATCGACCAGGGCGGTTGCTTCGAGACTTCGCACGCGACGACGCATTCCGATCCGACCTACGAGGTGGATGGCATTGTGCATTATTGCGTAGCGAACATGCCGGGCGCGGTGCCGGTGACCTCGGCGCAGGCGTTGAATAACGCCACGCTTTACTACGGCCTGCAGCTCGCCGATCGCGGCCTCAAGGCGATCGCCGAGGACCGCCACCTGCGTGCCGGTCTGAACGTTCACAGGGGCCGCGTGACGAACGGGCCCGTGGCAGAGGCGCTCGGCTATGATGCCTACGCGCCCGAGGCTGTTCTCAACGTCGCCTGACACGATCACTTGGCTACAGCGCCGCGCGTCTTCTCAGATGCGCAAAGGTCGCTGTAGCACTTTGATTTGCTGCATGATTTTTCCTCAAATCGATTCCGATTTAAGGAATCATGCAGTAGGCCCGGCGTTCAGGGCGCCGGGCCTTTGCGCGTCTGATCAGACGCGGCGCCGTAGACTCAGGCAATCTCGATGCGGCACTGATAACAGTTGTACTTGGCGGAACGCACGTGCACGTAGGCAACGTCCTCCCGAGCCAATAGTTCTTCGGCGCGCTCTGGCAGCCTTTCTGCGGCGATCACTCCACCGGTTCCGTAGACGATGCGATCGTCGCTCCCATATCCCCGCAACAGATACTCCTTGCTGGATGCGAGGATGGCCGGCAGGGCGTGTCCATCGTGTGCGGGGCATTCGTCGGCGTGCACGAAGATCGGTCCAGTCTCTGCGTAAGCTTGCACTGACGCAAAGGGTCGATAAGCCAGGACAAGATAGGGCTTGCCGCTATCGACGTTACGCAGACAATGGCGGCAGGGGACGCCGGCGCCGTCCGAAATACGCCGCTCAGGTTGGTTCCCATAAGCATCAAGACCGCCACCACGCAGTCGTGCTGCGTCGTCGTCAGGCATGGGGATGTAGCGAAGCTCCATGGCGGTTCTCCTCGTAAGAAATCGCTAAGGAGATGGTTGCGCCGTTTCGGGCCGTACCGACACCCGAAACTTGCCTCGCGTATGTTTTAAATCGAAGCCGATTTTTGGAATGACGTGCAGGAATTCAAAGTGCGATAGCGTTGTGCGCCTGACGAGACGCACGGCCCTGTAGCGTCAGAGTTTTTTCGCCAAGGCAAGCAACTCGGCGTCACTCAACGGTTCGACGATTGCCTCCCGCGTCGCGACTGGCGAAAAACCGAACTGCTGATAAAGCTGAAGGGCGCGCGGATGGTCGAGGTTGTTCGTCGTCACCTTGACCTTGCTCGGGTTCATCGCCCAGGCCGCAAGCAACGTCTGCAGCAGGAACCACTTGCCCAGGCCGAGACCGAGCGCGTGTTCCATAAGCCCGAAATGAGTAAGTTCGATCACCTCGTTTTCGCGTTCGTGCAGTTCGAAGAAGCCGGCTGGTGCACCGTCGACATAGAGTACCGTGACCGTCGTCCCCTTGTTGTGGAGCACGCCCGCCAGTTCCTCGTCACTCATCCGAAGGCGCTCCGTCCAATGCCAGCGCTTGCCGACGCGAAGGTAAAGGAAGCGGTAATAGGCGAGCGGGATGTCCGATACACGCAATACAGCCGTGTGGATATTGACGGGTATCGGCAGGCTTTGTTTCGGCGGTGACGTCATTTCGAGTTCGGTCACGTGCGCCGTGATCGGTGCAGGCTTCGATCCTTGCATGGCATTCACTCTCTGCCGGTGGCTACAGGGGTGTCGGACCGTCCGCCCCATTCGGACCAGGAGCCATCATAGAGCGTATTGTCCGTGTGCCCGAGCGATTGAAGGGCAAGGGTTATGATTGCCGCGGTGACGCCGGACCCGCAAGTGGTGACGACCGGCTGCGTCAGGTCGACGCCAGCATCGCTAAAGGTTTGGCGCAAGCCGTCGAGGCTCTTGAGCTTGCCTCCTTCAGAAAAGACGCCGGATGGCAGGCTTTTGGCACCAGGCATATGCCCTGAGCGCATGCCGGCTCGCGGCTCCGGCTCCTCACCGGTGAAGCGGCCTGCACCGCGCGCATCGGCAATCTGCGCGAGCCGGTTCGCTACGACCTCCTTCATGCGCTCGAAGGAGGTGACGGCGGCCGCATTGAACGTGGCATTGAACACGCGCGGCGTCGGGTTAGGGATTTCCCTGGTCGTCGGCCGTCCCTCCGCCTTCCAGCCATCCATCCCGCCATCGAGAACGAAGACGTTCTTTGCGCCCATGATCCGGAACATCCACCAAACGCGCGGCGCGGTGAAGATGCCTGGCCCGTCGTACACGACAATTGTATCGTTCTCACCGATTCCCATGGCACCGACGGCTTGAGCGAAGGCTTGCGGCGAGGGGAGGGTGTGCGGCAGTCCGCTTGATTGATCGGCGATCGCATCCTGATCGAAGAAAATGGCGCCGGGAATGTGCGCGGCCTCGTATTCCGACTTCGGATCCCGGTTCTGTGCCGGCAGATACCAGGCAGCGTCCAGGATCTTCACGGAAGGATCGGCAAGACGCTGCTGGAGCCAGTCCGCAGAAACGACAAAAGCACTCTTGTTCTCGTTCTTGTTGTTCATTGTCGTCACTCCCGAACTTAAACAGCCGCGCGATCTTCCGGCGTTCCGAAGCGTATTCGAAAACGCCGATTCTCCTTACCCTTCTTTTCGATCTTAGCGATGTGAATCGCCCCAATTTCCTGGGTCTCGGAAACATGCGTGCCGCCGCAGGGCTGGCTGTCGATGGCAGAGTCTTTTCCGATGCAGACGAGGCTCACCCTGCCGAGACCGATCGGCGGGCGGACGTTCTTCGATTTGACGATGCCTGGGTTGGCCGCGAGTTCCTCGTCGGTGATCCATTGCACGTACACGGGGTGGTTCTCTTCGACGAGTTTCATAAGCGCGGCCGTCACTTGGTCCCTGTCAATCGTCTCGCTCATGTCGAAGTCGACACGGCTTTCGTCCTCCCCGACGGCGGCGCCGGTGATCGGGAAGGGGCATACGACAGAAAGCAGGTGGCAGGCGGTATGCATGCGCATCAATCTGTATCGGCGCGGCCAGTCGATGTGGAGGACGAGCTTTTCGCCGATTGCCGGCGAAGGCTGCCCTTCTGCCGGGACGTGTACGATGATGTCCTTCGTGGAGCCGTGCCGGGTGCTTGCGATCGCGATTCGGCTCCCGTCTCCGCGCTCGAGAAAGCCGGTATCGCCCGGCTGTCCGCCGGAGGTGGCGTAGAAGCACGTCTGATCAAGCTCGATCCCGCCATCCTCAAGAATTCCGGTCACGCTTGCCTCGCAGGTCGAGAGGTAGAAATCTTCCCGGAAAAGGGCGGTAACGGTCTTGGTCATTGCAAATCTTATCCGACGGGTTCGTAAGGCACGGTGATCGTCGAAGTGGTCTTCAGCCAGTTTGGCACCGGCAGGCCCTTGGAAGTCAGAAAGTCCGGGTTGAAGAGCTTCGACTGGTAGCGGTTACCATAATCGCAGAGAATCGTCACGATCGTGTGGCCAGGGCCAAGATCCTTGGCGAGCCGCACCGCGCCGGCAATGTTGATGCCGGTCGAGCCCCCGACGCAGATCCCTTCTTTTTCGATCAGGTCGAAGACGTAGGGCACGGCCTCCGAATCAGGAATCTGGTAGGCGAAGTCCGGCGTGAAACCTTCAAGGTTGGCGGTGATGCGGCCCTGACCGATGCCCTCGGTGATCGAACTCCCGCTGGCCTTGAGCTCGCCATGTGCATAGTAATTGTAAAGTGCGGCCCCTTCCGGATCGGCAATACCGATCTTGACCGCGGGATTTTTAGCGCGCAACCCTTGGGCCACGCCGGCGAGCGTGCCTCCAGAGCCCACGGCGCAGATGAAACCGTCGACCTTGCCGTCTGTGTCACGCCAGATTTCCGGCGCGGTTGTTTCCACATGCGCGTCGCGGTTTGCGACGTTGTCGAACTGATTCGCCCAGATCGCGCCATTCGGTTCTGTCTTGGCAAGTTCGGCGGCCAGTCGGCCCGAAATCTTCACGTAGTTGTTGGGGTTTTTGTACGGCACCGCCGGAACTTCCACCAGTTCGGCACCCATTAGCCGCAACGCGTCCTTCTTTTCCTGGCTTTGCGTTTCGGGAATGACAATGACCGTACGGTATCCGAGCGCGCTGCCGACGACGGCAAGGCCGATTCCGGTGTTGCCGGCCGTGCCTTCTACGATGACGCCGCCGGGCTTCAACTGCCCGGATTTTTCCGCCTGGCGAATGATCCACAGGGCTGCGCGGTCCTTCACCGATTGCCCCGGATTGAGAAATTCCGCTTTGCCCAGGATGGTGCAGCCGGTCGCTTCGGAAACGGCCTGGAGCCGGATCAACGGCGTGTTGCCAATCGCTTCGAGCACGGACGGAAGAACGGTCATTTTGAAAACCTCACGCTGGACGGAACGGACGCCGGGTCTGAGCCCAGCATAATCCCTGATGAACGGCGATCCGATAAACATTTGGTTTACAGGCAAGATCGCCGAAATATTGGCGTGTTTTCGGCTCAGCCTGTGCACTAGGCAAGAAATAGCGTTTCGCAGCCAAACTGTCCCGGGCAAAATTCGTCTCGGTCGTCAAAAGGGCGAGTGAAAAAGCTGGGCAGGCGTTGCCGTCGGAGAGGTATTAAACCCGGGCAGGGGGAGACAGCCGCGGGTTTTGGAAGGGGAAGCCCTTCCCGATGGACGCGAGGACGAGATGACGACTGCATTCACAGCCCGACCCGACCATGGACTGGTGTGGATAACGGGGGCGAGTTCAGGCATCGGGCGCGCCGTTGCCCTCAGGCTGGTTGAGGAGGGGTACTCGGTCGTCGTCACGGCACGCAGCCACGAGAGGCTGGTGGCGCTTCAGCATGAGGCATCAGGCCCCGGCAGGATTGTCGTTCTCGATGGGGACGTCACCGATCCGAGCGACATGGAGCGTTTGCTGGCGGCAATCGAATACGATCACGGCCGGGTGGCTCTGGCCTTGCTCAATGCAGGCGTAGTGATTCCGGTGCGCGGCGACGATCTTAGCCGGGAAGCCTTCGACAAGAGCTTCGCCGTCAATCTTCATGGCGTGGTCAATTGCCTCGTTCCTGTTGTCGAACACATGAAGGCGAACGGCCATGGCCAGATCGCCATCATGTCGTCACTGGCGGGATACGGCGGCCTGCCGATGAGCGCCGCATACGGGGCGACCAAAGCAGGGCTCATCAATATGGCCGAGAGCTTGAAATTCGACCTCGATCGTATCGGCATCCGCCTGCAGTTGATCTGTCCAGGCTTCGTCGACACGGCCGCTTCGGCGAGAGGCAAGTTTCCGCGACCGGCTCTGGTGAGCGTAGAGGAGGCGGCGGAGCGCATTTGTCTCGGCCTGAAATCAGGGCGATTCGAGATCACGTTCCCTAGACGTTTTACCTATGCGGTTAAACTGGCGCGTTTCCTGCCGTACAGCGCCTACTTCGCGCTTCTCAACTGGCTTGTGCCTGGACGTGTGCCCGCGACCACGGCGAAAAAGGCGCAATCCAGTACGAAGGGGCGGCCACGTCAGGTGGTGTGAAGCACGAGAACGGCACCGAAGATGAGCGACAGGCCGAGCCAGCCGACAGGTCTCAGCTTCTGACCGAGGAAGAGACGCCCGCAGATCGCGGTGCCGAAGATGCCGGTGGCACCAAGCACCGCATAGGCGATGGCAAGTTCCATACCTTTGACCGCCTCAGCAAGCAGCGCGAAGGCTGCAAGTACCATGACAATCGAAAGCACGCCCCAGCCGCGCCGTGAAAAGCCGTTCGACTTCGTGGAGGCGAGATTCGCGGCAACGTCAAGGACGCCGGCCATAACAGCGAAAGCGAAATAGAAGCCGTCGGCGCTCATCGGGCAGCTTCTCCCGCTGTTTCCTCCTCCTGGGCCTCGCCGGCGTTGACAAGCAGTATCCCGACAACGGCCATCGACAGGCCCAGCATTTCGCGGCCGTTCAGCACATGGCCAAAGACGAACACGGAGGCGAGCGTGATGAGGGCAACACCGGACCCTTCCCAGATGGCATAGGCGACGCTGACGGAGATCGTCTTCACGGCCCTGGCAAGGAACACGTATGAGAGCGCAATCGATGCATACATGATGACATGTCCGGCATAGGAGCCGGAGGCAGCCTTCATCGCCGTCAATCCGGCGACCTCGGTCGTGATCGCGAGAACCAGGAAAAGCCATGCAAGACGCATGAGGAACCTTCACAGACCTGACTGCATTGACAAAAGAAAAGAGCCACTCGGGCTGTTGCCGCGAATGGCTCTTTGAAACTGGCTCCCCGGGCCGGATTCGAACCGGCGACCTATCGATTAACAGTCGAGTGCTCTACCGCTGAGCTACCAGGGATCATCTGCGCCGCAGAAGTGAGGCTGCTAATACAAATGCTTTTTCGATTTGCCAAGCGGTTTTTCAAAAAAAATGACGACGTCGCTTGCGGGGCTGTGGAGAAGGCCCCAATTCTGGGGGAGGAGCACGAAAGAGGAATAATGACGAGCGGCAGAAAAGAACGGCATTTCGGCATCGACCCGCGGACACGCGAGATCGTGCTCGGAAGATGGCGCATTAACTTGCCGGACTCGCCGGCACTGCGAATCCTGGTTGGTACCCTTCTTATCGTGGGCGGCGTCTTAGGTTTCCTGCCGGTGCTCGGTTTCTGGATGATTCCTCTGGGGCTGCTTGTGCTTTCTCACGACATACCGGCAATCCGCCGCCGCCGCCGCAAGCTGGCGATTTGGTGGGCGCGTTGGCGCGGTCAGCAAAATTCTTCCGGCAAGTCCTGAGCGGCGCGCTAGGCGGCAGAACCCGGTGGGCAGCGCGGAGGCAGACGAATCCGCTGCCGTGCTTCGATGTCTGTCGTCGCGGCGTCGCACCAGTTCGCCGATAGCACCGTAGACACGCAAGGAGCCGTTAGAATCGAAAACGTTGCGCGCTGGACTGCAGTTGGGGATCGTTGCGGAGAGCGGTGACTGACTTCGCGCGTTCCACTCTTTTTCGAGCCCTTCCCCCTTGCGCTCCTCATAGATTCGTTCTAAACGCCGGCCATCGCTTGATCGATCGAGCACGAGAGGCCTCGTGGCGGAGTGGTGACGCAGAGGACTGCAAATCCTTGTACCCCGGTTCAATTCCGGGCGAGGCCTCCAAGTTTTCTTCAATGAAATCAGCTAGATACACGAGCCAACTTCGATGAGTCGGCTGATTTCATGTCGCGTCATGTTGCAAACCAGTTCCCTTGATTTCCAACGGTTTCATGTGACATTCGGCTACTCCACGCGACATGAAACGCAACATGAAAAGCCCGCCCAATCCAATCGGAGGGGCGGGAGTGATCTGTCGGCTGTTTTCTTTGGGTCAGGCAGTCGGCGCCGGCAGGAACCCGCTGACCAGTTGCGCATGGGAAAATACTGGATCGCCACCTTCGCCCCCTACGAAGTCACTGCAGGTCATCATGTATCCGGCCTTGAGGTGGACGCCCTCGATCGTCATCGGGCGATAGGAACACAGAGTTGCACCGGTTGCCAAAATCTTGGCCATAATGTCATCCGGGACGTCGCCGTCCGGGAGATTGTCGTAGCGCTCCATAGCGGCCTTATGGTCGCCAATCAGCGCCTGGAGGGCTGAAAGGTCATCCATTTCGAGCCTCCCGGAGGAAGCGCTCGTCACGCGGCTTGATGTCAGCAACGACGATGGCGACGACGAGCTCTTCGAACTTCTCGAGGCTCATCGGGTATTCTCGCTGGCGGTTCTCCTGGAAGAGCAGAAGGCCGCCCTTCCCATCGAAGCTGTTGCGGACGCGGAAGATATCGACGCCGCTTCCGACGTCCACGAGGTAGAGGCCTTCGTCGCGGTACTCGGCGACTGGGGCGATCAGTACGTAGTCACGGCCCCCTCGGAGCGTCGGCTCCATTGCGTCGCTCATGACAGGATGGACGCGGAACTTGCTGGAGAAGATGTTCTCGGCCGGAATGGGTGCGGATATCAGCTCGTTCATTTCAGCACCTCCCGCAGGTCTTCGACGCGGTCGCGCAGAGAAGCGAGATCCTTGGAGATCTGCATCGACAGAGCCTGCATGGCATCGCAGTGGCGGGGCTCGTCGATCGAGGCCGCAGCCATGAACACGGCGTCATTCAAGTTGGCGACGACTGCGAGGCGATCGGCAATTGCCAGTAGATCGGATGAGGTGACACAGCGGTTTTTCGGCAAGCCTTTGGCGGCTGCCTGAATCGGTCGATCAAGCATTTCAGATACTCCGGATTGCGGTTTAATCAGACCAGGTAGATGTCTCGCAGCAACCAAGCGGCTGCGAAGGCAAAGGCAGTGATGGCAAGAGCTTCGAACATGACTGGGTCTTCCTAGCAAACTTTTTTTGCTGTCATTGTGTATCAATGTTAGTTGTTGTATAACAATGTACAGCAGTAGTCAACTAACATCTGCTAACAATCGCTAACGCAAGGGAGACTGCCGGGAATGGCCAGGACAGCAAGCATCGGTATCCGCGTGGAGCCTGTGGTTAAAGGAGCTCTTGAGGAGGCTGCCAAAGCCGATCGGCGCACGGTCGCGGCTTACATCGAGAAACTGCTTATCGACGATTTGGAATCCAAGGGGTTCCTGCCCAAGGGAGCGGCCGAATAGTCTTCGCCTCCCTCAAAATCCCCGCCCAGGAGGCCGATTTCCGCCGTCCCGCATCGCGCCGGCATAGAGACATAGGCAAGGCGTTGCCCGATCGTTTCCCGCTGTGGGGAGAGGCCGACTTTGATTTCCGATTTGATTAAATTTCAATCGGCGCCTACATTGGAGGCATACAGTCCTCCTTGTGCCGTTGACCACGGATGTACTGGCAGCGGCATGAGGGCGACGGCGGAAAGGTCGGGTTTACCCGGCCTTTTTTGTTGCCTGCGATCGCCCCACATATAGGGCATGTCTAAAGGTGAAGCCGAACTCGAAGCCGCTCGTCGGCGTTACAACGAACTCTATCCGGATCGACCGATCAAGCGGGTCGGCGACACGCTGGAGGCGTCCTACTTCCTGAGTGGCATCATGCGCTGCGCCTGGGAGAACGGCCAGCCGCTGACGGACCAGGAGATCGCGTCCGTCGAAATGATGACGCCGCCCGGATGGTTCTCCTGAATTCCCTTTGCTGTGCGTTGTGGTGGAGAGATGACGTGGCAAAAAGCAAGGAATACATCGATAACCTGTTGAGATTGCGTCAGGAATTGGTCGAGCGTCGACGCGATGCTGCCAGCAATAAGGAGCCAGGGGAGATCGTGGCAACTGCAAAGGGCGTGATTGAATTTCAGATGAGCATCGAGGCGATCGATCGAGCCATAGACGACGAAAAACGGCTACACGGGGCTTCAGCAGCCTAAGAGACATCTCGCCATTGACCACGTCTATAGGGGCGTCGGCGCCTGTTCTGGCTCGTATCGGTCTTGCCGCCGAGCAACTATCGCCCGAATGGCAAGGATAGACGTAACGGCGACAACGGCGCCGGCGATCACATCAGTCAAATGGTGCCCGCCTTCAGGCAAGGTGCCGACAATCATTGTCGAATTCAATACAGCAGCCGGGACAGCAATAAGCCGGACGCTTCGCAGCGAATAGACGACCATTATGCCGACCACAGTATGATAAGACGGGAAGGTGACGAGGCCTTCCGCTTCAGCCACGAACAGGTTGAAGGCTTCCCCGGATCGGAGCCTCAGCAATTCCGAATAGTGCCACATCCCGGCTTCCGCCGTGAAAGCGTCGAACGCCTCTGGGGAGGGCTGGAAATATGCGTAAGCTCCGGCTGTCGGGAACATCGCCATCAGTCCCGCCGTAAATACCGACGACACAGCCAAGAGAGCCACGAACTCCAGCAGCTTGTCCGTCCGCTGGGCCGCGCTGTATCCGATGAATAGGGCGATGACCTGCGGCGTCAGACTATGATAGGCGGCGACCAGCGCGAAAGCGAATACCGGCAAACCGTTCGCCATCTCCAGAAACGTCGGCCAATGGAACCCGAGTGCCGCATCCATCTCGACAACGCTTGCGTCGATCAAAGGCGCGTCGGTTGCGGATGCCAGATACATGAACACCGCACTGACGAAGCCGAGTGGCAGGAACAATGCCGATACCGAGACTAGGGTACCCAGGCTGCCCGCGATCCAACGGAGGCCGCCAGCTTGCCGCGACAGGTCATCCCGCACGCGATAGGCGACAAACCGGCCGATCAGATAGGCCGCCAGCAGCCCGCCCGCGATCTTGATCAATTGAACTAGGTTCTGCGGATCAAGACTGACCGTTGAATGCGGCAGCCACACGATATCCACGACCGCAAACAAGACCGTCACGGCAACTATGACGAAGATTAGCCTGTGATTTTCCCCCATGGCGCGCATACAACCATACTTTGCGAACGCCAGCAATACTCATTCAGGGTTGGACATCTGATCAAGACAACAGGTGTCACGCCGCCGATCGCTCCTGGTCTGCCTCCTTGGCGAGACGGATATATTTTCGCCCAGTTTGCTCGGGAAGCCCCGACTTGTTGCGCAGCCAGTAGAGCCACTGACCGCGAGGCAGAGACGCCTTCACTACAAGAAGCTCTCGCCCGTACTTGATCATCTGTTCTCGCGGGATCTGCACATGCCTGCTGGCTGCCGCCGTCGCCTTGAGGCCCGTTAGGCTCTCCCGGCGCGCCCTGAACAGGTCCACATAGATTGCACCCGCAAGAGCGCGGCGCTGATCCGTTTCGCCCCTCAAGTGGCTGATCGCATACATGATCCACCCGAGGGGAAGACGGTCCCACAATTCCAGCCACGCGCTGGCGTCCCGTTCGATAAATTCGGAGCAGGCAGTCACGAGGTCAGAAGCGGCCCATATCACGTAGGATTCCAACGGCGCCTGTGCGCCTTTCGTCTCAGCCAAGGTGGTGAGGACAAGCCTCAGATGCGCCTCGCCGCGCGTATCGCGTATCTGCTTCAGCGTGTTGACGGCGCGAGTCTGAAATGGTTTTGCCGAGACATTTGCAGGAACGATCTCGATCCCGAACTCCTGGCAGAGGGCGCGCACGATCGCTTCGGACATGGTCATCTCCTAACAGCCTGTTGGACCGCACGGCGGAACTGGTCTTCCATGGACTGCCGCGATCTGGCATCGCCGACGTCACCACTGAAATTGTTGATGATTTGGATCGGCCGCATATTCTGAGACGGCTGTTGCTGGACGCCCCGGCCGTCCGAAACCTTGCTATCGTCGACAATGATCACGCGTTCGGAGTTCTTCTTAAAGAATTCAACGCGTTGATCCTCGCCTGGCATAATCTGCCCGCCGGTTGCGAAGCCATACTGACGCTTCAGCCTGTCGAGCAGCGACGGCATGCCGCTCTCGCTCAGCATGTTGGATATGCCTTGGGTCGCGCCACCGCTGACGCCGCGCAATGCGCTGATATTGCCGTTGAGCATGGCGTCGGCGATAGGGTCGTATCTGCCACCGCCGCGGCCGGCGAAGTTGCGCGCCGCGTTGAAGTAATAGGCGGAATACGGATCAAGGTGGCTTTGCCCCGAGGATCTGGACGAGCCGCTATAAGATCCCCGCGACGTCGACGAGGAATAGGACGAGCCGCCAGAATAAGACGCACCAGAGGCGGATTTCAGCGCCTGCAGGCATGCAATCATGGTCTGGTTGTCGTTGTCGTTGGTCTCCAGGTACTCGGTGTGAATCCTGAGTTCCTGAACCGCGTTGTAGAGATGATCTTCGATCAGAGACAGGGTATCCCGACCGCCGGAGAGCAGCGACGCCGTTGCATTGGCATTCGACACATAGCCGCCGGCGCCCATGGTCAGGATCTCGGGCCCCTGTTCGCCGACGAGGTAGCGCTTGCCCGCGTCCACCGGACCGCCCGAGGCACGCATCCCGGCGATGATCTCAAGATCATAAGGGGCGTCGTAGTAATAGCCCTTTGTCCCGCCGTAGGAGCCGTTGCCAGCCGATACGCCCACGGTCTTGCTGCCGCCGACGCTGTATTGCTGATAGCTGAAATCGGCGTTGCCGCCATAGACGTTGACGCCCTTGGTTCCGCCGCCCGACGTGCCGACCGTATATTGCTGGATGCCGATCGAGATCGTCCGGTTCGGGATGCCTGCGATCGACGCCGATAGCGACTTGACGCGGGATTCCAGATTGCCGACGTGCAGGTAGCCCTTGATTATCTTGTCGATAAACAGGTCCACGGAGGCGGTATCGCCGCCGAGCTGGTGCAGGGATGCCCGGATCAGTTCAAGGCTTTCATGGGCCGTCTGTGCGGTCATACGGCCCTCATTGAGCGCCGCGAAGACCTTCTGGATGGAGGATGCTGCCGCCTCGATCGCACCGGACGCAGGGCCGATGTCGCGACCGAAGACTTCCGAAACAGGCGTCTTTGCCGCCGCCGCAAGCGTTTCCTGAACCTGCTTCAGTTCCGTCTTCATGGTGCGAAGCTGGCTTGCCGACTGCTCGAACCCGCCCAAGGCGGCACGGCGCGCGTCCATCATCTGCTGGTTGACGTCGATGACGGTGGACTTCGTCTGCTGCAATGCGGTGTTGACGCCGCCGACAGCCTGACTGAGACCCGTCGCGCTCTGGGTCGCCGCGCTGAAGTCGAGATTGCCCAGATCAGCAAAGCGGGATTGGGCGCGGTTCGTGCCAATGCGTCCGATAGAAGCCTGAGCGAATTCACGCAAAGGATGGCTGGACATAGTCGCCTGCTGGCGTGCCGCATGTTCCCGATTGGCCTTCTCAAGGTCGACGGCAAAGGTATTCGGAACGCGGGAGATTGCCTGCCCGGACGCGTCCAGCTTCGAGATGTCAACGCCGGGAATAAGGTTGAAGGCGTTGATGATCTCGTTGACCGCTTCCTTCGAGGCATTCACCAGCTTGTTCAGGTGATCGATCGCCATGTTCACCGCGCCGACGAAGGCACCGCCAACTATGTTCGGAAGCTGACCCCAAACGAAAGCGACATCCGCGCCGGCCGCTCGGAAGGAATTGATGACGAGCTCGGCAATGTCGACGGCTGCAGAAGAGAGCTTGTCGAAGGCATAGGAGATGGGATCAAGCAGTGTCGACACTGCAGGCCCAAAGGTGTCGCGCAGACCTTCCCAGATCGTCTGGAAGGTGGCGGTGACGACTTCGCCCCACGATACGGAACTGCGCAGGGCGTCTTCCGCCTGGCTCTTGATGTTGGCGAGACCGAGGGCAAGCGGAGCAAGTACGAGTCCCCAACGGCCGAACCGGGATGCTGCCTGGCCGGCCATTTCGCCAGTTTCTCGCAATGCCGCGGCGACACCGCCCTGTCCAGCGTAGATCTGTCCGATCTGGCTTCCCTGCTGCGCAAAGACCATGAGCGGGTTCATGCCCGATGCCAGAGACACCGCAACATCGTTCAGTTGGAAGATCAGGTTACGACGCTGGAACGAGGCCGCCCGCATCGCTGCATTATCGGCGGTGACCGCTGCAGTATGCCCCTTGATGGCCTGTACCGCGGACAAGGCCGCCTGACGTTCCCGAGACAAGGCCGTCGACATCTCGTTGACCGACAGCGCGCCTAGGCGGTGCGCCTGGCGGATCTCTTCGACGGTCTGCTTGTAACGGGACAGCACCGCATAGGTCGGATTGAATTTCGCCCGAAGCGCGTCCTGCTGCTGGGCAATGGCCATGAATGAGGCTTGAGCCGATTTCGCCATCTGCTCTTGAGCTTGTGCCACCATGCCCAGCTGGGTTTTGACGCCCGCCGCGGCGTTGGACATCTCGTTCAACGTGCGTTTGACGACACGGCCGCCGGTCTCGGCTCCGGTCGGATCAATGACGATTCTAAGCCGGCGTTCGGTCATATCAGCCTCGCGAGAACTGGGTTTCGAGTTCGGCCATGGTCACTGCGACCATGCCGACGGGGGCTTGCTGCGAGTGTCCGCCTTCAAGCGCAGGCCCGTATGGGAGATTGTTTTCGATCCAGATCGCCTGGTAGGAGTTCGCGGTCTCGATCGTCGCCACACCCTTGGCGATCGTCGCGTCTCCCGACTTGTCGACTGCTTCGGAGACGCTGCCGTCCGGCCCGTCAACCGAGGCGTGCCAATTGCCGCGGAAGCGACCAGACTTGACCGGCGACTTCATGACGACGCCGTTAAGCGCCTGCATCGCGAGCTTTTGAGCAATCATCCGGACTTCGTTGTCCGTCAGCTCTTCGCCCAATCCGGTGAGATCAAATTCATCGGCCATGGTCTCACCCCTTCCTGTGCAACGTGGCGAGCGCCTGGCGGAAGTCGCGATAAAGCACATCGAGGACGGCCAAGGCGTTCTCGGCAACCTCGCGAACGCCCAAATGATGCTCGGTGGGCCACGGCCGGCGGGAATACGCCTCGAGCATGGTCTCGATCTCGGTTTTCCGGGTGCGGTACAGCCTGGCGATGTTCGCCCGGGCAAGACGATAGCTGCCGTCGCAGGTCAATTCATCGCGCGCAGCATCGCCGAAGGCTTCGATGCTGTCGCGGAACGTTGCTGCGGCGGCTATAGCGTCCATGTCAGCCGCCCTTCGCCTGGTCTGCGATCAGATGATCCCGGCGCGCGGCCCAGGCATCTCGCAGACTGTCGCCGCTCTCGGGGTAGAAACTGGGATGGCGAAACTCCCACGGAACGCGATCCGCATCGCCGCGGAACGTGGCCACGGGATGCACGGGAATGCCGCCGTTGTTGATGGCGGCTTCAATGCCGGCGAGATCGATGTAGGCAGCGCGAAGTTCATCAACGGCCGCCGCATAGCGGGCGCCGGCTTCTGCTCTCATCTGTGAAAGGTCGTAAGCCATTGTTTTTGCTCCTTAGGCCGCTTCCTGCTTGGGTGGATCAAGATCGCCCTTCGCCCAGCGATAGACGAATTCCTCCTGATCATCCTTGTTCATGGACTTGTAGATCGCGACCATGTCCTCGACGTTCCGAGCGGGTGGCGTGCCCTTTTTTGCGAATTCGGCTTCGATCGGCGCCGATGCCTTGGTCATGAACTCGTCGAACGCCTTACCGCCATGGTCGTAGCCGGTGGCCTTCTTGATCGTGTCGACCGCATGATTGATCGCGATGTTTGCGAGGTTGATGCATTCGCGCTCGTCCTCGACAGCCTGGAGTTCTTGGGGATGCGCGGCGGCCACGATACGGGCCTCCAGCTCGACTCGAAGCTTCTCGTCAATTCCGCTCAGATAATTGGGCGCCTCGAACACGGCGGCGATAGTTGCCGCGTCGGGATCACGCAACAGAAGGGCGGCACGATCGCCCATAGGCATGCCGCGAAGATGGGCTCTGAGCTCCTGGCGAAGCAGGGCACCGGCAACATCACTCTTGTCGGGCTTGGGAATCGTCAGCGCCTGCCGCTTCGCCGCCACATCCTCGGCCGAAGCCTCGAGCTTGCACCGAGAGCGAGCAAGATCCGGTATGCATTCCTTGGTCACGAACTCCCGCATGGCCTCGTCGAGGCCCTTGGCGCTGAGTGTGCCTTTGGCATTCAGCTCGTTGCGCTTCTTCGTGATCTTATCGGATACCTCGAATGCACCGCTAAGGGTGAGATGGTAGGGCAACAAGCGGGCGTTGTTGAGCCACGCCGTCTTGAACCGAGCCTCGAGGTTTTGCTGAAAATTCATCGGGAGTGCTCCTTAGTAAAACCCGGTGATCTCGACTTCGTGACCGACGCGTCTTGTCACGGCCGATGCGTTCAGCACGCCCGCGACTGCGTTGGCCAAGTCGTCGTGACCGCCTGGTGCGTGATCGATGGATTCCTTGCCGCCGCGGCTCACGCGTCGCTCGAGCCCGACGATCTGATTGACGAGCCGATCGGAATCGAGAAGGTCGGCCGTCCCGCTGTTCAGCATCGGCAAAAGGTCGCGATAGAGATCCGACCGCGGCTTATCGGAAAGCTTGTAGGCGATGCCCTTCTTGCGGAACGGCTCTCGGGCCCACTCGCCGGCATAACGGTCGCCTTCCACTTCCCGGACACGGTATTTCGCCAAGGTGTCGGCGAATTCGGCGACGACACTTTCGGGCGAGAAAGGCGGTTTGCGTTCGCGCACACAGTCGAGGATGACGCGCTCGCCCTCGCTGTGGCCGATTGCCAACGTCATGGAGTCGTTGCTGCCGCCGCTTGGGTCGACGAATGCACAATAGCGGATGTTCGAAACCGGCGGCCGTTCGTAAACCCCACGCGAGACGCAGGCCTCGACGACTTCGATGCTCACGAAATCCTCGATATCTGCCCTGAACTCGGCGCCGTATTCCGCCATGGCCGATGCATGATCACGCTCGAGCGCACGGTCGACGACCGACTGCGAAATGGTGGGGTTCATTTCCCTGGTCGTGGCCTTCCAGACCAGAGGCGCATCGTCCTTGCCGAAGTATCGCTTGAAGGCATCCCAGAGGGCACCGCGGCGCGCGTGAGGTGACGAGGCGCACAGCAGCATTGAGGTGGGGATAGAAGCCATTCCCGGCCGGATGGCATCCAGGATCGCATAATCCGGTTCTGCCGCATCATCCGTCCTCCAGAAGGCGAGCTCGTCGCATAGAACGGCGGCGTAGGTGTAGCCACGCGTCGACCGGAAGGAAGCCGTACCGACTTCGATGGTCGTGAAGTTGTTGAGATCGAAGGAATCGGCCGTGTCCCGCTCAACCATGTCTTTGAGCACGGCGATGTTGTCGAGCATGGCCCGGACATAGCGAAGGATAACGCGCGCCTGGCGGCGATCGGTGGCGATCACAAGGACCGTCGCACGCTCACCAGGGGCAAGGTATTCCCGATAGTCGAAGAAGCAGGCCAGGTAGACCGCAATAAGCGCCATGTGGAAGGACTTGCCCCCACGGCGCCCGATTACCATCCACGCCTCGCGCTGGGCCTCTCCAGGAGGCTCTTTCCGGCCGGTATGATGGCGGTATAGCTCTAGCTGCTCGTCATCCATCGGCAAGCCAAACAGGGCTGCAAGGAAGGCCTGCCACGCGCCGTACGTCTCCGGTTTCTTGAACCAGGGCGCAAAGATCTTCGGATGCTGGCAAGCCTCGAGGATGTTCATGCAGCCTGCCCCGCCAGAAGGTCAGCCAGGGACTCACGGGGCTTGGCCGGCGCTTCCCCCATCCCGAGCGAACGCAGGCAACGGGTAAGGCTATTCGACCAGGCCAGATATTCCCGGCTATCGCGTTCGGAGAGAGGGCCTTCACCCTCCAGCAGCTTGGCATCCATCAGAGCGCAATGCAGGCTTAGCCATGCCGCGCGTTCGATCAACGCCTTCTGGGGTGCTGTGGGCTTGCCGCCGACGTGTCGGGTGAGCTCATCCCGGACGTTTTGCATAAGGCGTGCTTCCCGCCTGCGTCCGTCCAGCTTCGCCAGCACATTCGGCCGGCTATGGGGGCCTAGTGAGCGCATAATAGATCCTTCTAAGGGCCATGGGCGTCATCTCGACGGCCACAACTGCATCTTGTCAGATGCAACCCATATCTACCCCATATCTAGGGTGTATTCAACGAACCGGAGACCTATCCTAGACCCTCCTGCGGGCCACTTCGGGAGATCACGCGGGACACCTGCATCGCGGTCCACTTGCCCCCGCGGGACGTGGCAATCCCCATTTCGTCGAGGGTCCGGGCGATGTGGGATAGGGAGGCGCCGGCTTCCTTCATCGGGGCAATCAGCTTCATCACCTTGGCCGCTTCAGCATCTGCCTTGGCCTGTATGGCGACGTTCCGCTTCATGGTGGCATCCCGCATGCCCCCGAGCTTCACGCCCCTCTCCTTGGCCGCGTGGAGGGCTGCTTTCGTGCGCTCGCTGATGAAGCTGCGCTCCTGCTCTGCCAGGGCGGCATAGATATGCAGTTGAAACTTATCGGCTTGTGGCATCTGGGCGACGCGCAGCTTCACCTTCGGATCGTCCATGAGCGTGGCGATGAAGCTGACCCTACGGCTTAGCCGATCGAGCTTGGCGACCAATAGCTCGGCACCCGTCTTGCGTACCAGGGCGAGGGCCTTCGTCAGTTCCGGCCGGCCGTTGTTGGCACCGCTGCCGAGATCCTGAAACCGTCCGATGATCTCATAAGGGACGGCGCTAAACCGATCGAGGAAGATTCCGATGTCCCGCTCTTGGGCCTCCAGCCCGAGCCCGGACCTGCCTTGATCCTCGGTCGATACGCGAGTGTAGATGACATATCGCAGCATGGCTTTTCCCCTCCGCCTTGCTGGATATTCTCACGGCCGCATCAAATGTCAACGGTCGTAGTGATTGTTAAGTCTTTGATATTGCAATGATGCTGGAGGAATAGCGGCCGGATTTGAGGCTTTGCGTTTCCCCCCCTAGTCTTCGAGTAGCTTGCCCAATCCAAAGAGGCCGCCAAAGGCTTTTTCGCTTGCTTGATTTGGAGCTGGCCCTTCTAGGAGAGCTTGCGCGATCCGCTGTATCGACATTCGGGTTCCGATTGAGCGCAACCCGTTGTCTATTTCATTGATGTTCTCTATCTGCCGAAGGAATTCGTCGATCGGCCAATCCATCTCAAGATACTTGAACTTAGCATTTGCAGACGTGGCGAAGAACTCAACGCCGTCAGAGTTGGGGCTGCGGCGAAAGGGGGTGTGCGCGACTATATTCCTGGTCTCGCCGCACTTTCTGGCGCGTTTAGCCAAATCATCGAAAGCCCTAACTTGCTCCTTGTCGTGAATGAAAGCGTCGACGAGGGCCCGAAGGGTCTTAATCTTGTCATCGAAGGACATGTTTCGGGTGACGATGGCTGACCGAATCCCCTTGATTTCCAGGACATTGCTTACGGCTTCGTTGATCCCTACTTCCAACAAGGCGAAGAAGCCCATGAACCCACCCACTAGGGTGAATGCGCGCGTGTCCGGGTCCAGCGCAACTAGGGAATCCTTTGTTAGCCACATACTCATAGTGCCCCCTTGCCCATTCTAAAAAAACGCAGGCACGAGAACTTTGCCCAGGCACTCGCCAAAGGCAAGACGGTGACGGATGCCTGTCGCCGCCTATGCTGCCTCCGCGTCGTCGAGCTCGTCGTCCGGATTGCCGATCAGGTTCGCCTCGAGCCATTCCCTGTACCGATCGAGGGCCGGCGCGATGTCCTCCCCCGTCGACCGCCTGAAGGCTTCGCGGGTTCGTGGATGGATGACGGCCCAGCCGAGGGCAGCGAGGTGTTTGTCGCTCATGCACGCCTCCGCTCTTCGATGGCCACGACCCTGCCATCGCCCTTCCGGTTCGGGATCTTGTAGATGGCCTCGATCGCCACCTTGCGGCAAAGTGCCGGCACGATGTTGATCACTTGCGCCTTCGGGCGCTGTTCTGCCCATGCGAAAAGGTCAAGCTGTCCCTTCATAGACTTCCCCATTTGCCAAACCCTCGATTGTGTATTCGGTCAATTCACCGGCCATGTGCCTTTCGATGGCCCATGACAGCGATGCGTCAGGAACCCCCTTGTCACGAAGGAAGACTGCGGATTGCTTTGGGGACGTCGGCGGATCGAGAGGAGTGAAGATCGTCCTCTTCGTCTTATCCAGCCCCTCATTATCAAGAGCCCAATCAGGTGATTGTGCCTGTGCTGGTGAGTCTGAATGTAAGTGTGGTTGTGGTTGTGGTTGTGGTTGTGGTTGCTTAGGCCCGGCTTTTTCCTGGCTAAAGCCCGGCTTATAGCCCGGCTTTTCTTCACGACGGGGACGACCACCCTTTTTCCCGGCCTCGGAACGCTTTTTGTGGGTTTCTTCCGCTTCTAGGCGTAGGGATTCGAGACGAGGGTGGCGCCAATCGTCTGCAAAGAGGTTCCAGAGAGCATCCTTGACGACATGCCACCGATCGGCACCACAGCGCGCGATGCGTGCGAGACGCTCATCCTCGCAGGGCAACCGCCCGTGCTGCCAAAGGTGCATCTTCAGAGACGCGTAGGCGCCATATTCTTCCGCCGTAAGGTGGGCGGTCTCTGCAAGTTCGTCGCCGATATAGACCGGCATCCATGGGAGATGGGTCACGAGAAGGCCTTTCTAAGCATCCGGAATCGCTCGGACATCGCCGCCGCCTCGGTGGCTTCCAAGGCACTCAAGTTGAACCGTTCGCGCAACGCGGGAATTATCGGCCGCGGTGGCTGGGACTGATCGGCAAGCCAGATGGCTGCCTGCTCGACGATCGCGCTACGCTCATGGCACAAGCCGGTTGTGCCGCCGATCGGTGGATTGTCCATCATGCAGCAGCCCTCTCGTCGTTATCGGCGCCGCCTTCCTCGAAATCCTGCTCCTGGGAGCCGTTTTTCATCCGTGCGGAGGTGTAGGGGTGTACCGATGCCCTGAAGGGCCACAGCGGGCAATTCACGCTCTCACAAGCGCGAATCTCAGAAGGCTGGTTGCAGCAGCAATCGAGACATTTCCGCCGGATAGCCTGCAGGGGGCTCATTTGTTCGTGGCCGGCAGCCTTTGCGACGGCGGCAGTCGGCGGCCAGGTGGACGCCAGTTCGGTTCGGGAAGGCGCCGTCATGCGGCGGTCTCCATGAAGAAGCGGATCAGCGTTCCGCGTTCAGCGACCCAGCGATTGCCGACTTTTTTTGCCGGCAACTGTCCTGTGGAAAGCAGATGGAACGTCTGCCGCTCGGTACGGCCGATCAGCTTTGCGATCTCGGCGACTTCCCAGATGAGGTCGAGATTTCCACCGTCTGCACCTGTAACAACTGTCATTGCTTCGCGCTCCGTTAAAGACCTTGACACTACGTTAGTGTCGCACCATTCTGGTGTCAAGACATGGTGTCATTTTAGTGCTATCGGAGCTGAGTTGCGTTAAACGAGATGGGGATTGAAATGTCGGAAAATGATGAAGTCAGAATAACGCTTCGACTTCCGGAGAGGCTACGAGATCGCTTGCGGTCAGGCACGCGTCAATCGGGACGCTCAATGAACAACGAGATCGTAGACCGCCTAGAGCAATCGTTCCGAAGCTGGCCGAGGGTGAGCGTACCTGCCGAGTTGTTCGAGCGCGTGCGCCGTGCTCCTCATTATCAACGGGCAGAGATCGAGCAGGACATTTCGAAGGCTGCCGCTCAGGTGATCGAGCGCGCTCTGCCTACATCAGGAGCTCTCCATCGGGATCTGATGACCCTCTTTTATCAGCTGCTCAAGAAAGCCCCGGGAGACAAGCAAGAGCAACTTAAAGAGCGGTTCAGCCAGCTCTTCGATGATCTTTTTAATGAGACTGATGATCGCCGGAAGGAGCCCGAAATCTAATGTCCGTCCGCAAGCGCAAATGGAGCAGCAGCCGGGAAATCAAACTGGCGAAAGCAGAAGGCCGCGAGCCCATCAAAGACCTTGAAGCCTGGATCTGCGATTACGTCGACGCCAAAGGCGTGCGCCGACAGAAGACATTCGCGAAGAAGAAGGAAGCCGACGCCTTCGCCAGCAAGGCGGATGTTGAGGTGAGGGAAGGGACGCACGTCGCTGATCGGGATACCGTGACGGTGGAGAAGGCCGGCGCCCTCTGGATAGCCTCTGGAGAGAGTGCTGGTCTGGAGCGATCGACGATCACCCAGCGCAAGAACCATCTCGAGAACCACATCAAGCCGCTGATCGGCAGTACGCTGTTGTCGAAACTCACCTTACCGGCCGTGCGCGACTTTGAGGACCGGCTACGCAAGGAAGACCGCTCGCCGGCCATGACAAAGAAGATCCTTACGTCGCTCGGTTCCATTCTTGCCGACGCTAACGAGCGAGGGCTGGCAACCCGCAACCCTGTACGAGATATCCGCGGCGGCAGGAAGGGACGCGAAAGACGCCAGGAGAAACGCCAGAAGGGCCGCCTGGAGATCGGAGTTGATATACCCAGCCGAGACGAGATCAAGGCGCTGATCGGCACCCTGGACGCGCATTGGAGACCGTTGCTTCTAACGGCGATCTTTACCGGCATGCGTTCGTCGGAGATCCGCGGATTGCGCTGGCAGGACGTCGACTTCAAGCGCGGCGAAATCAATGTTCGGCAACGCGTCGATCAGTTCCGAGAGGTAGGACCGCCGAAGTCAGAGGCCGGCGCGCGGACCATCCCAGTGCCGCCTCTTGTGATCAATGCTTTGAAGGAACTGAAGCTCAAAGCAGGAAACAAGCCGTTCGTGTTCGCCAATCCAGACGGCGAATCTCGCTCGCATTCGAACGTCGTTACCAAAGGCCTGCAGCCGGCGATGATACGGGCTGGCGTGACGATCGATACCGGCGAGGTTGATAAGAAGGGCAAGCCGATTCTCAAGGCCAAGTACAGCGGCCTTCACGCGCTGCGCCATTTCTATGCGAGTTGGCTGATCAACCGGAAGGAAGATGGAGGGCTCGGATTGCCGGCGAAGGTGGTTCAGGAACGGCTCGGGCATTCCTCTATCGTGATGACGATGGACGTCTACGGCCACCTGTTCCCGCGCGGTGACGATGGCAAGGAAATGGCCGACGCAGCGAGCGCACTGCTCACCTGAACGCGACATGGACGCGACACGAAGGCGAAAAACGCTTTAAAAACAAAGGGCGGACAAAGCCTGCAAATCCTTGTACCCCGGTTCAATTCCGGGCGAGGCCTCCAAAGCAATCAACTGCTTAACATTAGACAGATTTCGAGAATTACCTAAGCCTCTGCCTCAAGGCGATGACTTGGGCCGTGGGCCATTACCTCGGCAGTCTACACTCTTCCGAACGAAGCGCCCCGGGGCGGTTGGAAGGGACAATCGGGCTGGCTCTGGTACCAGAACAATCGCCGGCATGGATGTCGCCAGCGTGCGCTCACGCCAAAATGTCGAGAAGCGCAGCGCACGAGAATCCTAAGACCTTTGCCGACGTCGGGTAGGACGAAGGTCCATGGATCGAGTTAGACGGCGCCCCTAAACTCCACTGATATCATTTACAACGAGCTTTTACTTTGAAGCGCGGTTTGTACATTCGCCGGCCTATGCCGAAGGGCAGGGGTCGGCTTTTTCTCGCTCCCCCAACGCTTCTCTCGTTCTGTTGCGTGTTTCATCAAATCGTAGCCGATAAGGAATGAAGATAGGCGCACCTCAAGTGCTGCAGCATCATCGGCGCGTCTGATAACATGCGTGGCGCTGTAGATAAGACTTTCGTGCGCCAGCAGGTCTTCGAAGTCTGCCGGTGAGATCTCCGAGGACTTAGCTCGAGGAAATCAGTGATCTTGGTCGGTTCCGACACTTTGCGATTCTCTTGCGAGGGGCAAAGCCATTCCATCGTGTGCTCGTATTCGACTGCGACCACGGTAGTCATGGCTGCATGCTGAGAAGCCGGTCTCCATCCGGAAGAGACAATGTCCTAACCCGAGCAGCGGCGTCTAAATGCCACCGGCTCCCGCAATCAAGCTCGAATACCGCCGCCGAAACGGTCAAACTAAATTAGTGATAGCGGCGAATGAGGCCGACGAGCTTTCCTTGGATCTTGACGCGGTCCGGTCCGAATATCCGCGTTTCATAGGCAGGGTTGGCCGCTTCGAGCGCAATGGACGCGCCCTTTCTGCGGAACCGTTTGAGCGTTGCCTCTTCGTCATCGACAAGTGCAACGACGATGTCGCCGGGATTAGCCGTGTTTGTATTCCGAATGATCACGGTATCGCCATCGAAGATACCCGCTTCGATCATCGAGTCGCCCTTGATTTCGAGCGCGTAGTGTTCGCCGCTGCCTAACATCTCTGTCGGGATGGAAATGTCGTGCGTGTTGTTCTGAATCGCGGAGATCGGGACACCGGCGGCGATTCGTCCCATGACCGGCACCGAAACCGATGCAGTATCGCTCGATGGCTGCGATTTCGTAGTGGCGACCGGCGCGGCAGGTGGCTTGCCCAGGCTGCCTTCGATCACACTCGGCGAGAAGCCACGCCGAGGCTGCGGGTTCGTCGTATAGGCCTCAGGCAGCTTGATGACTTCGAGTGCGCGCGCCCGGTTCGGAAGGCGTCGAATGAACCCACGCTCCTCAAGTGCGGTAATCAACCGATGGATGCCCGACTTGGAGGCGAGGTCCAGTGCGTCTTTCATCTCGTCGAAGGACGGCGGCACCCCGGATTCCTTCATTCGTTCATGAATGAACAGAAGCAATTCTTGTTGCTTGCGGGTTAGCATGGCGCGTCACTCCAGAGTCGCGAAACAAATCAAGAACAGACACTATCTGTTCCATATGTGTTCCGCAAGTACCTAAAATTTCGTGAATTTCTCGGTGATGCGCTCGCTTGAAATGGTCGGGCTTTCCGAATATCGCAACCGGTCCGCTACGAAGCTCTCAGGCGGACAGCAGCAGCGCCTGGCGCTTGCCCGCGCCCTGGTGCGCGAGCCGAAATTGCTTCTGCTTGACGAGCCGCTCAGCAACCTCGACGCGCTGCTTCGCGAGCAGATGCGCTCTGAAATCAAGCGCCTGCAGACCGAATGGGGCGTCACGACGATCTATGTTACCCATGACCAGAGCGAGGCGATGCGGTGCTCAACAACGGCGTGATCGCGCAGATGGGAACGCCTATTGACATCTACGACAGGCCGAGATGCGAGTTCGTCGCCAACTTCATCGGCCGAACAAATCTGCTGCGCGGCAAGCTGGCGAGTCAGGTGAGGGCAGGTGACACCGCCGCCGTTCACACGTCGATCGGCGCGATCAGATGCATGTTTTCATCGAGCATGACTGCTGGCCACCAAATCTCCTTCGTCATCCGGCCGGAGAACATTGAGCTCCAGCCGCTCGATGGCATTGCGAGTGATGTGGTGCCGAACAGCGTCAGCGGACTTATCCAGGGCAAGGTCTTCCTCGGAGAGGTGGCGGAATACACGATCAGTGTCGATAGCGATCAAAGCCTGATTGCTCGCACACATCCCTCGATCGGTCTCAACCGTGGCGACCGCGTTCGCGCGTCATTCCCCGAGAACAAGGTGATCGCGATCTGTGACTGAGTTACTGCATGATTCCTCAAATCGGAGTCGCTTTGAGGATAAAAACATGCAGCAATTCAAAGTGCTACAGCGACCTTTGCGCGTCTCGAAAAACGCGCGGCGCTGTAGCGTCTTCCTTGCCCACTAGATTGTGCGGATCATCTGCCAAATCTCCTCCGGATCCCTAACGCCGCTCTGGTAAAGCTTAATGATCCTTTGGGCGACTTCTTCAGCCTCATCACTACCCATCGTCAGATTGCGTTCTTCGAGCGCCTTATGCAGCGCGCCTTCCAGGATCGCGACTTCACCGGGAAGAATGGGATAATCTCGGAAATTATTGAAAGGGTTCATGGCCGATCTCCTCTTTGGGGCAAATCTGCCGGTCAGAACAGTCTACGCGCTTTTTGAGAGGGTGCGAACGGGAAACAGTCCGCATTACTACCGCGCCGCGCGTCATGTCCGGCGCGCAAAAGACACCGTAGCACTTTGATTTGCTGCATGTTTTTATCCTAAAATCGGCTACGATTTAAGGATAATGTAGTAGAGGCCCTTGGGCTTATCGGGTCGCCGCGATGGCCTTCGCGACCGCCTTCTCAAAGCGCAAACGTCCGCGCCGCGCCGCGAACGCCCTCGCGTTTCTCGAACGCTATCGCTCCCGCGGCTCGCCTCCGCGCCCCCGCCTCGGGAAAGCGCGGAGGAGTATGGTCACAGTCCTCGAATCTGCCTGTGCCCTATTTGCCCGACGCTGGATGAGGCAACATCTTCGGCGGCTCTTCCAGCAAAGTATAAGGTCCTTCAGGACACTTGACGTCCGGGTTCACCGGGTGGAACAGGCCGAGTGGGTTCGGCTTGAAGATCCACGCATGCAGGTCGTAATGGTGGAGCGCCGCCGGCAGGAGCGGTTCATGCCCCTCCATGGGTCCGTCGAAGGGATGCCCGAAGAGCTCGGGATTCGGCTTGACGCCGGTGGCGAGCGGGATCAGCCATTCGACGGCAACGAGTTCCAGTTTGTCGCCATTCGGCTCATAGAGCAGCAAAGTCGGCCTCATCGGATCGGGCACCGGACCGATCAGCGCGGGGTTCAGAAAGTGCACGCCCATAGTGCCTGTCGCGTAGGTGACACATCCCAATGTCGAGAAATAGCCGTCGTGCACAGCGGCAACGGGGTCCTTGTATTTTTCAAGCGCTGATTTCAGCTTCTCCAACTCGGGCGGAAGTGGGTCGTTTGCATTCACCAGTGGTGCAAACATGAAAGAAGCGCCCGCCGCGAGACAGACTGTCCGCAGCAAACGCAGTACCGAAGACATACGCATGGCTCGTCCTCCCTTGCTCAACTCGCCTCCCGCGAGGAGCATGGCCGGCATGATACAGCGGGCGGGATCGCCGTGCTATTCGCGAAAGGGGATTAGGGAATCGCGCGATCGGAACGGGCGCGGGCTGGATAACCCGACGCGGCGCGTCGACAGAAACATATGGTAATCCACCTACGACCTTTGGCGACATTGCGCCGGACTAAGGTCCCATAGATCGAAGACGTCGATACCCTAGGTTTTTGGGGGTTGTCGGCAATGCACGCACAAGAACCTAATCATTTTAGAAGCGATTTAGGGCGGGGCCTGTCCACAATAGCACAGAGGGGCCCCGCCTGTGGTGGGCGCCGGCAAGGACGCAAACAGCAATAAAAAAAGCCGGCTGGACCGACCTTTCGTCGTCACCCCATGCCGTTGCCAGTACATCCGTGGTCAACAGCACGAGGGACGTTCTGAGACTGAATGTAAGCGCCGATTGTGACAGTGACAAGTCGGGGTTTCTACACCCTAACAGGTTCGCCTCATCCGCGACTTCAAGAGGAGCGAGAGTTTGCGGTCATAGCACCTCCGGATGCTTGACGCCCGTCCCCTACAAGGGCGCGGTCCACCGTTACCCATACCAGACGCGCCCGCCGGTGCCATTTGCAAAGTCCCGAAGGTCATTCATCGCAGGTTCAGGCACGGTGGATCAAGCTGATGGCCAGAGAGGGAGGAGTTGACTATGAAAACGCTCTTATCCGTCCTCACAGCCGCAGTTTTGGTTACGTCTTTCGCGTTACCGCTAAACGCTGCGCCGATCTTCGTGCCGAAACCCGATGAAGTACAGGCCGGCCCCGTCGAACAGGTCAGACACTGGCGCCATCGTCATTGGCGTGCCGATCGCCATTGGAACCGGCATTACGCGTGGCGTTCCTGCCGTTACTACGGCAGGTGCTACCCCCGCCATTACGGGTACTACGGCTATCGTGACTATTACCGCTACCATCGGCGGCCCGGAGTCAGCATCTATTTTAACTTCTAGCCGGTAGCATCTGCAGGGTAGGGGGCAGTCGCAATTATCGCGGCTCAAGCGGCAAAACGCTTCACCCGTCAAAACGGCCGTCGCGCGAAGGGACGGCGGTTTGTGGTTTACGATACCAGCCGCTTCTTGTGACGAAGTTTGAAAATCATGGCGGAGGAGGTGGGATTCGAACCCACGGTACGCTTTCACGCACGCCGGTTTTCAAGACCGGTGCCTTAAACCGCTCGGCCACTCCTCCAGTCGATTGAAGAGATTGAGAGATTCACCGGTTGTTGATTCCCCCAAAAGGCAATTGCGACCGCTTGTTACCCAATCACTCGACGGCTGGCTTTTTAGCAGCTTTGATCGCCGCGTCAACGTGCTCCGGCCCGATGCCGAGCCTCAACTCTCTTCTGCCTGGGCAAGCTTGCCTCAGTTCCTCCCGTCGGCTGGCGATAAACCTTTTGGTGTATTAACGCGAGGACAGGCGCGCATGGCTCTGATATTCTGGCGCATCTGGCGGGAGGTGTGCCATGCCAAATCCCAACGCGATCGTCTCAACCCGCATTGATTTCGATCCTCCGCTCGACCGGCCTGTGGACGAGCTGCTGCGCGAGGGGCTTTGGGTTGTGCTCGAAGAGGGGCGCCGGGCCCGGCTTGACCCGGGCGATGCCCGATCGAGCGGCTTCGTGCAGGTGCTGGACGGGCTCGCCAGGCTCAACGCGCCAGTCTATCTGGAGATCGATCCCAACAGCGCGGCGATCACACGGTTGCTGATCCCGCACGTGACGCGCCCGATGAGCATGCGTCCGAGCGATCAGGGCTTTGAGGTCATGCTCGAAAGGTCGCACGCCCGACATGCCCTGAGGCGCGACAATCCCGATTTTGCGACGCTCGAGCCATTGCTGCGCGCCGCGCTCGACTCGGGACAGCTGCTCATCATCACCGAGGATGACGCGCACAACATTATCGATGTTCGCACCTACACGCCCGGCCCCGATGACAGGCCGCTGCCGCCCTGGCCCAAACCCGAACTGCCGCCGCTTGTATGGCCGTGGTGGAAACGCCTGCTCGACTGGATCTGGCGCTGGCCGATCTGGCCCTGGTGGTGGTTTCGCTGCGTTTCGAAGGCGAGTGCCCAGCAGATTTTCGATGCAATGAACGCAACAACTTGCCCGCCGCTCACTGTGCCAGCGCCCTGCATTCCCTTTCTCTATCCTGATAACGGCTGCTGGGGCCGCGCGCACGAGATGTGTCGACTGATGATCAACATGGGCCGCAAGCCGCGCAAGGTATGGATACAGGGCAGCCTGCACGTCGCCACCAAAAACAATCCCAACTGCTTCGTGAACTGGGGTTGGCATGTCGCGCCTACACTATGCGTGCGCCGGGGCTGGTTCTGGACGCAACAGATGGTGATCGATCCCTCGCTCTTCACCACGCCCGTCCCGCAGGCGACATGGAAGGGCGTTCAGGGCGATCCCAACGCCACGCTGACGCCGAGCGACGCCTCAATCTTCTATCTCTGGGGCAACGTGACCGACCCCACTTATGTCGAGACCAACAAGGTGCTCGCCGATTATCGTCTGCAGCTCCAGAACCGCGCGATCCAGTATGGGCCGCCGCCCTATGCGAATTGCCCGTAGCGGAGCAACGAATGTAGAAGAGGCCGCAGGGCCATTCGGCCCGGTAACCCTTTGGCATGGTCAGCCGCCGGAAGTCGCAGACACTCGCGTTTCACAGCTTTTGCAAGCGCCCCGACACGCGGGAAATTGCTGGTGTCGCGCGGAGATATCAGGCTGCGTAAGCGTGGCTCGCGGATGGATTTATACGATTTGTAAACCATAGCGGAAGATTTTTGCGGCGCTTCTGGCTTCCTGTTCGCAATTTTGCCGTCTTGCTGACATGATTAATTGACTGTCTCGTTTCGAGACGCCGAGCTTTCCGCGGGGGCTAGAGCGGAATGTTTTCGAAATACGGCTTTGCGAACGCTATTGGGGACAGATGATATTTAGTAGAGATGCGGCACTTCTTTCGAGGGGGCTACGTGTTGCTGCGGTTCCGTTGCTTTGCGCGACGCTGGCCGCCTGCGGTTCGGCGTCGAGCGTCAAGACAAGCAAGGCACGGAGCAAGGAATACTTTGCCGAGTCTGTCTATGGCGTCAAAGCGAGCCCGCGGGTTGCAACCGGACGGAACATCCCCAAGGGCGGCGGGCGCTACCAGGTTGGCAAGGCCTACCAGGTCAAGGGTAAGTGGTATCAGCCGAAGGAGGATTTCGGCTACAACAAGGTTGGCGTCGCTTCCTGGTATGGCTCGGCCTTTCACGGGCGACTGACGGCGAACGGCGAAGTTTACGACAAGTATCACTTGTCTGCCGCGCACCCGACTTTCCCTCTGCCCAGCTATGCCCGCGTCACCAATCTGGAAAATGGCACATCGGTGATCGTTCGCGTGAACGACCGCGGCCCGTACGAGTACGGCCGCATCATCGACGTCTCCTCGAAGACAGCCGATATGCTGGACATCAAGGGCAAGGGCAGTGCCAAGGTGCGCGTGCAATATGTCGGTCGCGCGCCGCTCGAAGGCAACGATATGCCCTATCTGATGGCCTCCTACGTCAAGAAGGGTGACCGTAGCCCCGGCGTGATGCCGGAAGGACAGATCGCGACTGGTGTCATGGTTGCCTCGAACGAACCGTTCCGCAACCAAGTGCCGGACCTCGCGAGCGTGCCGGTCCCTCAGAGGTCGATGCTGGATACGGGCGTTCCGGTGACGGCGCTGGCCGCACCGGCGCAGCAAGTCGCCATGCCGCGATCTTTCGGCGAATTTGTCACGCTCCCGGAGATCGGGCCGATCCCCACCGAGCGGCCGGAGCTGATCCCGATGCCTGACGGAAACATGGCTTATGCCGCCGCCTATGTCGAAGTCCGCGTCAGTGACAAGGCTTCGCCCTTCGAGGCGATCATGGTCGATACGAACCCGCTGACGGCCGATTCCATCGTCGCCTATGCAAAGCGCCAGAACAGGGATGGTGTTTAGCGCTAACTCCGGTTGAAGAGGCTTGTGCGCGCTGCTATGCCCATGAAGAAGCCGGAGTTTCTCATGCGCATAAAGTTGCTCGCGGTCGTGGCCCTTCTTGCGGCGACCGTCTCGACGAACGCGGTCGCCCAGACGCCCGCATTCGATACCAAGGCGAAACAGATCTACCTCGTCGATGGGGAGACCGGCACAGTGCTCTTCGCGCGCGGCGAAGACGAACCTGTGCCGCCGGCATCCCTTGCCAAACTGATGGCGATGGAGGTGGTCTTCGAGGCATTAGACAAGGGCGAGCTGAGCCCTGAAACAACATATGAGGTCTCCGAACACGCCTGGCGGACCGGGGGCGCACCGTCCGGCACTTCCACGATGTTTGCCGCTATCAAGTCGAGGATCCGCGTCGCGGACCTCATTCAAGGCGCGACCGTGCAACTGGCGAACGATGCCTGCATTATCCTCGCGGAGGGCATGACCGGCAGCGAGGCTGCTTTTGCCAAGCGTATGACGGCGCGGGCGCGCGAACTCGGTATGCCCGTTGCCTCTTTCAACAACGCCACCGGTCTTCCGGATCCTGCCAACAAGGTGACGATGCGAGAACTGGTGACGCTGGCGCGGCATCTGCGCGAAGCCCACCCGAATTTCTACCGGCTCTATTCCCAAGCCGAATTTGAATGGAACAAGATCCTTCAACGCAATCGCAACCCGCTGATTGCCGCCAATGTCGGCGTCGATGGGCTGGCTACGGGGTTTGCGGAAGGCTTCGGTTTTTCGCTGGCGGCGTCAATGCAGCGCGGCGACCGTCGCGTCTATCTCGCCATGGGCGGGTTAGAAACCGACAAGGAGCGTACGGAAGAAAGCCGTAGGGTGCTCGATTGGGCGATGACGGCCTTCGAGAAGCGGCGCATTTTCGCCGATGGTGAGACGATCGGCGAAGCGAGCGTCTATGGCGGTGCGGCATCGCGTGTCGCCCTTGTCGCGGGAGGGCCGATCGATGTGCTTCTCCCGGTCAACAATGCTGAACGGCTGACCGCACGCATCGTCTATAAGTGGCCGCTCAACGCGCCGGTCGCCGCCGGTCAGGATGTCGGCGTCGTCAAGCTCTGGAATGGTGAGCGGTTGTTGGTGGAAGTGCCGGTGAAGACCGGCAGCGCTGTCGAGGTCGGTACGCTTACCAGCCGCGCGATCGACGCGCTTCAGGAGCTTCTCTTCTTCTGGCTGTAACAAATGCGCGCGCGCCCGTTCCTTCTGGCGAACCAATCGGCTAAACAGGGCCGATAGCTACAGTACCGGGTGTCTTAACCAGACGCGTGAAGGACGCCTTAGCACTTTGAATTGCTGCATGTTTCCTTACATCGGCTGCGATTTAAGGGAACAGTGGGCCGATTTGGGAACGCATGTCGCTGACGAAGGGTTTGTTTGTAACGTTTGAGGGCGGGGAGGGGGCCGGCAAGTCGACCCAGATGCGCCTGCTGGCCGATTCGCTGCGCGCGCGTGGCTACGACGTGCTGACCACGCGAGAGCCGGGTGGCTCCATCGGCGCGGAGGCGGTGCGCCACGTACTGCTCTCGGGGGCGGCTGAATCTTTCGGCATTCGCATGGAGGCGATTCTCTTCGCGGCGGCGCGCAGCGATCACGTCGAAGAGGTGATCCGGCCGGCGCTCCAGAAGGGAACCATAGTCCTGTGTGATCGCTTCATGGATTCCTCGCGGGTTTATCAGGGCATCACCGGCAATCTCGAACCAGCCTTCGTGGAAACGCTCGAGCGCGTGGCCGTCAATGGTGTGATTCCGGACCGCACAATTATTTTCGACCTGCCCGCCACCGTTGGGCTCGAACGCGCGCGGCGCCGCGCTGCCAGCGGCAGTCCCGATCGTTTCGAGAAGGAACAGCTCGAAACGCACGAGAAACGGCGCGAGGCCTTTCTCGACATCGCGGAAGCCGACCCTCGGCGTTGCCGTGTCGTCGACGCGGCGCGGCCGCCGGACGTCATAGCCGCTGAGGTGCGCGAGATCATGGAGGAATTGCTGCCGGACGGTGGCGAACCACGGCCGTCAAACGTGGAAGCTGCGTCATGACGATGGAACGTCCCGGTGTGCTGGAAGGGGCTGTGGCACCTGCCGAAAACAGCAAGCTGTTCGGCCATATTCAGGCAGAAGAGTTTCTGGCTCAGAGCTACAAGTCCGGCAAAGGGCATCATGCAATCCTCGTCGAGGGGCCGGAGGGCATCGGCAAGGCGACGCTTGCCTTCCGCTTCGCGAACCACATTCTGAATAATCCCGAGCCGGCGACGGCGCCGGATCATCTCGCCGATCCGGATCCCGCTTCGATTGTTACCCGGCAGCTTGCTTCCGGAGCATCGCACAACCTGCTCCATCTCACCCGCCCCTTGGACGAGAAGACAGGCAGGGCAAAAGGGGCAATCACGGTGGACGAAGTGCGCCGCGTCGGAAAGTTCTTCGGCCAAACATCCGGCACGGGGAACTGGCGCATCGTCATCATTGACCCGGCGGACGACCTCAACCGCAATGCAGCCAATGCCATCCTCAAGATACTTGAGGAGCCGCCGCGCCGTTCGCTCTTCCTGGTTCTCACACACGCACCCGGAAAACTGCTGCCGACCATCCGGTCGCGCTGTCTTCCGCTGCGGTTGAAGCCGCTGGACCACCAGCCCATGCGCCAGGCGCTCGCCCATCTCGGCTTCGATATGACGGGGCCGAATGTCGAGCAGATTCTCGCCGCGGCAAACGGCAGCGTGTCCGAGGCGCTAAAGCTCATCAATTACGGCGGCCTCGATATCGCGACCGCCTTCGAAGACATCCTCACGGGGCAGGGACCTGCGGTGCGCAGGCAGATGCACAAGCTCGCGGATATTCTGGCGGCGAGGGATAGCGAAACGATCTTCGATTTCTTCTCGTCCCTACTGACCGGGCGCGTCATGCAGCAGGCGCGGGACGCGGCGCTTACCGGCGATATCGTCAGAGCCGAGCGTCTTGCGAGCCTCTCCAGCACTTTCGCGGAGCGTCTCACGGTGAGCGACGCCTACAATCTCGATCGCAAGCAGACGATCCTGTCGCTGCTCGATGACCTCAGAGACGCTCTATAGATCCGGAGCGAACTTCCATTTTCGCTCGATCGCCGCGACCAGGTCTAAATCGTTGCGGTGGGCGAAAAGGAGCACATGGCCGAGAAGGTCCGCGGTTTCATCGGCGAGCGACTGGCGCAATTCCTCCGGCGACATCGTACGAATGCGACCCCTGCCGCTTACCGTGTTCCAGGCCTGCGTGAGTTCACCAACCTCTTCCTGCAGTTTCAGGATGTACCAATCCGGGTCGCGCACGATGCCGTGTTCGGCTGCATAAGCGGCCGAGGCCGCCTCGAATTTGCGTTTGAGCTCGCTGAACACATTACTTCCCTCCGTTTGTTTATGTTTTGTTCCGGTTCATTGTTTGTGTCAATCCGGTTTGCCGTTCGATCGCCGCTGCCAACGGCAGAGGTGGGCTTTTTCTTGCCCCGGCGGTTTCCTACGTGATGGTGATGCGCTAATAGCTGCCTAGTCCAAGATCCGAGATATGTCGAAGCCCACCATGAGAGATACTTCCCCCTTCTACATCACCACCGCGATTTCCTATCCGAACGGTCGGCCGCATATCGGCCACGCCTATGAGTTGATCGCGACGGATGCGATGGCGCGCTATCAGCGACTGGACGGGCACGAGGTGTTCTTCCTGACCGGCACGGATGAGCACGGCCAGAAGATGCAGCAGACGGCGAAGAAGGAAGGCATTTCCGCGCAGGAGCTCGCCGACCGTAACTCGGCCGAATTCCAGAAGATGGCCGTGCTTCTCAACGCCTCCAACGACGATTTCATCCGCACCACCGAAAAGCGCCATCACGAAGCGTCGCAGGCGATCTGGATCCGCATGGGCGAGGCGGGCGATCTCTATAAGGATTCCTATGCCGGGTGGTACTCCGTCCGCGATGAGGCCTATTATCAGGAAAACGAGACGGAGCTGCGCGACGACGGCATGCGCTATGGGCCGCAGGGCACGCCGGTCGAGTGGGTGGAGGAGGAGAGCTATTTCTTCCGTCTCTCCGCCTATCAGGAAAAGCTCCTCAAGCACTACGAAGACAACTCGGATTTCATCGGGCCGGCCGAGCGGCGAAACGAGGTCATTTCGTTCGTCAAGTCGGGGCTAAAGGATCTCTCGGTTTCGCGCACGACCTTCGATTGGGGCATCAAGGTGCCGAACGATCCAGCCCACGTCATGTATGTTTGGGTGGACGCGCTGACGAACTACCTCACCGCCACGGGCTATCTGACCGATCCGACCGGTCCACGCGCAAAGTTCTGGCCGGCGAATATCCATGTCATCGGCAAGGACATCATCCGCTTCCATGCGGTCTACTGGCCGGCCTTCCTTATGTCCGCCGGCCTGCCGCTCCCGAAACGGGTCTTCGCCCATGGCTTCCTGCTCAACAAGGGCGAGAAGATGTCGAAGTCGCTCGGCAACGTCGTGGATCCGTTCAATCTGGTCGAACATTTCGGGCTTGACCAGATTCGCTACTTCTTCCTGCGCGAAGTCTCTTTCGGCCAGGACGGCAGCTACAGCGAGGAGGGGATTGCGACACGCATCAATTCCGACCTTGCCAATGGCATCGGCAACCTTGCCAGCCGTTCGCTGTCGATGATCGTGAAGAACTGCGACGGTCAAATCCCAGTTTGCGGGCCGCTCACCGACGAGGACAAGGCAATGCTGGCCTCTGCCGATGCCCTGCTCGAGACGACGCGCGAGGATATGGGCAAGCAGCTCATCCACCGCGCGCTCTCCGCGATCATCGCTGTCGTTTCCGAAACCGACCGCTATTTCGCGGGTCAGGAGCCCTGGGCTCTGAAGAAGACGGATCCGGAGCGGATGGCGACGGTGCTTTACGTCACCGCCGAAGTGGTTCGCCAGATCGCGATCCTGCTGCAGCCCTTCATGCCCGAATCGGCAGGCAAGCTTCTCGACCTCGTCGCCGTACCGGCCGACAAGCGCGATTTTGCTCATCTTGGCGAAGCCGGACGTCTCGTCTCCGGAACGCCGCTCGAGGCACCGAAGCCGGTCTTTCCGCGCTACGTGGCGCCGGAAGTGTGAGACAAAACGGATGCTGATCGATACCCATTGCCATCTGGACTTCCCGGACTTTGAGGCCGAGCGCGACGCGATCATCGCACGCGCCGCCGCGGCCGGCGTGGCGCAGATGGTGACGATTTCGACGCGTGTGAAGCGGTTCGATACGATCCTTGCGATCGCCGAAGCCTATCCGAATGTGTTTTGTTCTGTCGGCACGCACCCGCACAACGCGGACGAGGAACTCGATATCACCTCGGAAGATCTCGTCCGACTCTCGTCGCATCCGAAAGTGGTTGCGATCGGCGAGGCGGGGCTCGACTATTTCTACGACAATGCACCGCGTGACGCGCAGGCTGAAGGGCTGCGCCGCCATATCGCGGCCGCGCGCGAGACTGGGCTGCCGCTCGTCATCCATAGCCGGTCGGCGGACGAAGACATGGCGGCGATCCTGACCGAAGAAAGCGGGAAGGGGGCCTTCCCTTTCCTACTCCATTGCTTCTCGTCGGGGCCGGAGCTCGCGCGAGTTGGTGTCGAGCTCGGCGGCTATGTGTCCTTTTCCGGCATCCTGACCTTCCCGAAATCGCAGGAGATCAGGGATATCGCGAAGACGATCCCGCACGACCGGATGATCGTCGAGACGGATGCACCCTACCTCGCGCCGAAACCGTTCCGCGGCAAGCGCAACGAGCCGGCCTTTGTCGCGCATACCGCGCAGGTGCTGGCGGAAACGATCGGCGTTTCAACTAACGAAATTGCCGAGATTACAACGGAGAACGCCTTGCGCATCTTTTCGAAAATGCCGAGGCTCTGACGTGGCATTTCGGCGGGTTTTCACCATTCTCGGATGCGGTTCCTCGCCAGGGGTACCGCGCATTACCGGTGATTGGGGGGCCTGCGATCCGACAAATCCGCGCAACCGCCGTATGCGAGCGGCGCTGCTCGTCGAGCAGTTCGCGCCGAACGGCGGTAAGACGACCGTCGTTGTCGATACCGGCCCGGATTTCCGCGCGCAGATGGTTGCCGCCGATGTTCGCCACATCGACGCGGTGCTTTACACGCACGCTCATGCCGATCATCTGCACGGGATCGACGACCTTCGCGGCTTCGTGATCGAAAATCGCAGGTGCGTGCCGATTTGGGCGGATGCATTCACGATGAGCGCGATCCGCGAGAGGTTTCGTTATTGCGTGGAATCGCCGCCAGGAAGCGGCTATCCGCCGATCGTCGAGCCGCATCTTTTCACCGAGGATCTTTCGCCGGTTATCGTTCACGGCGCCGGCGGGCCGATCTCGTTCACGCCGTTGATGCAGTTTCACGGCAATACCCATTCGCTCGGTTTTCGGATTGGCGATTTTGCCTATTGCAGCGATGTGAGCGATTTTCCGCCGGAAACCGTCGGAAAGCTGGAGGATCTCGATCTGCTGGTCCTCGACACGCTGCAGTACAAGTTCCATCCAAGTCATCTGTCGTTGGTGCAGTCGCTTGGCTGGATCGCAAGGCTTCAGCCGAAGCGTGCCGTGCTGACGCACATGCATGTGCCGTTGGATTATGAAACGGTGCAGAACGAAACGCCGGATCATGTCGAGCCGGCCTATGACATGATGCGTCTCGAGTTCGAGATCGACATGCCGTCCGCGGAAGAAGCGTGATATCCGATGTTAGAATGCGGCTGCAAGGCGTTGATTTCGCGGGGGTTCAGTGAATTTGGGGCTGGATCGGCAAGTTCCATAATCTATCTTATGCGATAATTATATGTAGCCGGGTACATTCTAATTTGAAGTGCGACATGGCAATAAAAACAATGGCTTGACCCTTGGAGATTTTTGCATGTCGCAATGCTATTTGCAGCTCACCCTTCCCGACCGTCGACGTTTGCATCAGCTTCTA
>NZ_SRXN01000032.1 GCF_004827385.1 Ensifer sp. MPMI2T | reverse complement strand
CCGGTATCAGGCATCGCCTGCTCTCTGCAAAGCTGCGCCCCTCGCTCCGGAAGTTGAAGACCGCTCCGCCCTTGCGTCCTTCTGGCGGCGGGAAGCCGAACGTCATCGGCACGAGTTCGACCACGTTACCATCTGCAGCTCTCATTACAGATCCGGTGTCACCAATCCGGACGTCGTCCGCTTGCGGCAAATCAAGTTCCGTCTGATGCGAAGGAATACCGAACGTGAGCTCCTGCATCATCTTGCAGTATTCGGCATATCTGATGTGCTGCTCGTAGTCGTTACACATGCTGCATCCACCTAGCGCTCGTGATCAGGACGTCCAGTATCGTCTGATGACTGCAATCAGAATCCCAGCGCGCATCTACGGCTGTCCGCTTTGCGCCCCAATGCGGCCATTTGCCAGTGAAACCGGAATTTGCCCCATTTCTGACGGTCAGCGAGACCTGCAATGTCGCCGTCTCGGCCAGACGTGGCCGAGTTCCTGGGTAACCGAGACGTGCTGTCGTCACGTCGGAGTGGGAACGGTTCTTGTTCCCGCTCGAACAAGAATTGGTGCCCGAACTCCAATCGGACCCTCGAATTCAGGTATATAATGGGGACTGGGATTGAACCAACGGCGGCTACGACTGTTGGCGCCGCCCCGCCGAGGCAAGTTGTCGTCAACCGACCGAGCTCGGAATGATCTTTGGGATACGGCTGATGATGTGTGACGAGGCACCAAGTAGGGGCAACCGGCAGCGGACTGAGAACCTTTGACCCCGCCCGGCTCAATCCCGAACAAGGCTGCTTGCCCGAACAAGGCTGCTTGAAAGGCCGAGAGAGCGGCGGTCTTGGGGCACAGAGCTTCAGGGAGGATCGACATGAACAGACTGGCAACAGCATCGTACAGCCTTGCGTTTGGGGCGACCATCGCCACGTTCACCGCAGCGGGCCCGGCCCAGGCAGGGGAATTCGACGGTGTCTCCGTTAACATCATGACCTTCACCGGGCCGCAGATCGCCGAGCCTCTGCAGCGCCGTGCACCGGAATTCGAGAAGCTGAAGGGGGCGAAGATAAACGTCATTACCGTCCCCTTCTCGGATCTCTACCAGAAGCTCCTGACGGACTGGACGACCGGTACCAACTCGGTCGATGCCGGCGTCTTCGCGCCGCAATGGATGGTCGACTATGTGTCAGCCGGATTGCTCGAGGACCTCAGTCCGCGCATTTCCGGGGACAGCGCCGTCAAGATGGATGACATCGCGCCCTTCTTCCGTGATTTCTCGCAGAAGTACGGCGGCAAGACCTACATGATCACCCTCGATGGCGACTTTCAGATGGTCTACTACCGCACAGACGTCGCCGAGGAGCTTGGCCTTGCGGCACCGAAGACTTGGGATGACTATCTCGCGTTTGCCAAAGCCTCGCACGGCAAGGACATGAACGGCGACGGTAAGGGCGATTTCGGCTCCTGCATCGCCAAGAAGCGCAACGCCCAGTCCTACTGGATGGTCACCTCGATCGCGTCGGCCTTCATCCAGTCGCGGGGCACCGCTCAGGGCGCCTTCTTCAGCACCAAGGACATGACCCCGCTCTACAACAATGAGGCGTTCGCCGAAGCGCTCAGAATCTATAAGGAGACGACGAAATACGGCCCGCCCAATGAGATCAATCTTGATGTCGGCGATACGCGCAGCCTCTTTACGTCCGGCCAGTGCGCCCTTTCCATCGACTGGGGTGATATCGGCACGCTCGCTATCGACAAGGAGCAGTCGAAGGTCATCGACAAGGTGGGCGCCGTCATCCTGCCTGGATCGACCCGCGTGCTCGACCGCGAGACAGGCAAGCTCGTCGACTGCAGCCCGGAGATTTGCCCGCATGCCGTAGATGGTGTGAGCCACGCGCCCTTTGCCGCATTCGGCGGCTGGTCGGGCGGGATTAACGCCAATGCGGACGACAGGGTGAAGGACGCAGCCTACGCCTTCATTTCCTTTATGAGCCAGGCAGCGCAGTCGAATGTCGACGTGACCATCGGCGCCACCGGATTCAATCCCTACCGGATATCGCAGTTCAGCGACCTCTCATTGTGGAAGAAGGCCGGCATGAGCGAGAAGGCAGCGAAGGACTACCTCGGTGCCATCCAGGCAAGTCTCGGTTCGCCAAACATGGTGCTTGATCTGCGTATCCCGCAGAACCAGCGCTACCAGCAAGTCGTGCTTGACACTGCGATCGCCCGGATGCTGGCGGGAGAGCTTGATATCGAGGGCACTATGGCGGCGATCTCTGAGGGCTGGGAGGAGATCACCGATGAACTCGGACGGGAGAAGCAGTTGGCTGCCTACAAGCAGACCATTGGGGCGGAGTAAGGCAGGCGTTCGTTGTACCCGATCGCCTGCGTGACGCGCGGTAGCGCTGCCATACCCGGACCGCACTACTCCTCCCTGTCCAGACAAGGGCGTATGCCCCAGCCTGGACAGGGAGAACCCCGTCCGAAGGATTCCGAAAGGGGAACTTGAGAGGCGAATCGATAAGTGACATGAAAACAGCGCGCCTGCCCGAATGGATGGATCGCCACAGCGGCCCGATCTTCGTGCTGCCGGCGGTCTTGCTCATCCTCGCATTCTCGATCTTTCCCCTCGTCATTTCGGCATGGCTCGCCCTGTCGCAGTTCCGGCTGGGGACTGGCGGCTACGAGATCCGGTTCGTCGGCCTGTTGAACTTCAAGAAACTGCTCACCGGCTCCCAACAGTTCCACTTCCTCGGAACTTTCGCCGAGATTCCGCTCATTGGTTGGCTTATCGTCGCCTTGGTGTTCGGCGCACTTGCGGTCGCGGCAAGGCGCTATGCCACATTCGGCAGGGTCTCGGTCATCGGCGTCGCCGGTCGCCTCATCTCATTCCCGCTGATCGGCGCGCTCGCCGTCCTGTTCGCCACCACGCTTGGCGGCCAGATCGGCTCGTTATCGACGACGCTGTTCTACGTCATTGTGGGGGTCACTTTGCAATTTCTAGTCGGCACCGGGCTTGCTTTCCTGTGCACCCAGAACATCCGCGGGCGGTCGTTCTTTCGGCTCGTGTTCTTCGTGCCGTTGATGGTGACCCCGGTTGGCACCGCCTACACATTTCGTATGCTTGCCGACACGACGGTCGGCCCGTTCGCGCCGATCTGGCGCGCGCTCGGTCTCGGCAACTTCGCCTGGGCATCGGATCCATGGACGGCGCGGATAGTCATCGTGCTTGGCGATAGCTGGCAGTGGATTCCCTTTATCTTCATCATCATGCTGGCAGCCTTCGAGAGCCAACCGCGTGACCAGGTTGAAGCCGCCCAAGTCGATGGCGCTTCCACCTTCCAAATCTTTCGGGATATCACCTGGCCGTCCGTCGCCCCGGTGGCGGCGACCGTCGTCCTCATCCGCGTCGTCGAGGCGTTCAAAATCGTTGACTTACCCAATGTCCTCACCAATGGCGGACCGGGCATCGCCACCGAGTCGTTGACGCTACACGCCTTCATCGAATGGCGCGCGCTCAATCTCGGTGGTTCGGCAGCCATCGCTTATCTGTTGCTCTTCGTCGCGACTGTGCTCTGTGTGTCCTTCGTCAACATGGTCGTCGTTCCGATGCGGAGGTCGCGCCAATGAGGATATTCGAGCCGAAAGCCCTCGGCACCATGGCGCCGGCCACCAAGCTGGTCGTGTACGGCATACTGGGGCTGTGGACGCTGATCGTGCTCTTTCCTCTCTACTGGGTGCTGGTAACCTCCTTTAAATTGCCTATTCATGTATTTGATGGACCGAACTATTTGCCATTCATTGACTTCCTTCCTTCTCTCCATGCTTGGCGCTATATCTTTTTTGATCTGGGGCGCGACACTTTCCGGCCCTATGGCAACTCTCTCATCGTCGCCGCCACTTCTACGGCACTGGCTGTCACAGCCGGCACGCTCGCCGCTTACGCCCTGTCGCGGATCGAATTTCGGCCGCGGCTGTTGTCGATTGGCGTCTTTCTAGTGGTGATGTTCGCGGCCATCGTCGCCGTCGCCCACTCCGGCGCCGATTGGCGCATTGCTGCGGCATCGGGCGTCGCGCTCTTCGTGCTTGCCGCGCGAGCGACCCGGCGCTTACCCTCCCCGCAGCTTGGCAACGCGGAGATCCTGTTCTGGATGATCTCCCAGCGGATTCTGCCGCCGGTCGTCGCCGTGGTGCCGATTTACGTGATGCTTCAGCAAGTTGGGCTACTCGACACGCGCAGCGCGCTGGTGCTTACATACGCGACGGTTAACCTTCCGATCGTCGTTTGGCTGATGTACGACTTCCTCATCTCGATTCCGCGCGAACTGGAGGAGTCGGCGGCGATCGACGGCGCCTCGCGCTTCCGCATCTTACGCGAGATCGTACTGCCGCTCGCCAAACCCGGACTTGTCGCGACCGCGCTTCTCGTTTTCATCCTGGCATGGAACGAGTACCTGCTGGCACTCTTCCTCTCCACGGTAAAAGCGCAGACCATTCCCCTCCTTGTGGCGGCCCAGAACGCAACGCGCGGCCCGCAATGGTGGTACATGAGCGTGTTGATCACCATCATGATCCTGCCGGTGATCGCCCTGACCATCGTCCTTCAGCGCTTCATCGCCAAAGGGCTGCTGCTTGGCGCGCTGAAGGGGTAGCGTTGCGATGGCCCTCGGTGACCAAGCTCTTCGGCTCTGTGAAGCCGCTCCACGTGTATGCTGATATTGCCCTTGATGTTGCAGGAGGTTTCCAACGCTGCCCAGACCGTCCCGTTTGGCAATGTGGTTGGTTGCGGTCATGCCGCCGGCCGCAATCACAAAGGCCGGGTCTCCGCTTTCTGCGATGAGAGCCAAGGGGATCGCCGAGTTCGGCCTGTGCGGTGTCGCCGCGGCTGTCGCGAATGCCATCTACAATGCAACCGGCATAAAGTCCTCGGATATCCGATCACGCCCACCAGCTGACCAAGCTTTACGGAGGTCAGCTAGCCTAGGCGCACGATAGCGTGCCGTGCCTTCGAGGCTAAGGGGCGTTTTCGCCATTCGGGTTTGGCGCCGGCGCCTCCCTTGTGTCCCGAGGCGGATTTTTGCGTTCATCGGACTTTGGCGCCGATTCCTGAGGGTCGGGACGGCGTACGGGCCGCGCTTTCGGATCGCCCTTCTTGGGCGGAATTGGAACTTTCTCAGTCATGGTTCGTTGCTCGCGTCTTCCACAAGAAGAACCGCTCGGCAGAAGCAGGGTTCCAATCGAATGCGAGCATCTCATCCTTGTGGTGGCCTCGACGCTAGCTAGCTCCGCTCCCAATAGCTGGGCTCGAGCCCGCGCCCGCGGTAGCGGATTCATGGCCTCGTGGAGAGCTCGCGCCGCTCAGGCGATGAAGTCCCAGGAGGTGGGCTAGCAAGATAGCGCTGGTCCTCGGCAATTTCCCCTAACCTTGCGGAACAAGGCTTGTTCGGATGCCGGCCTCGGCAAAGCGGGTCAACTGCGTCTGAGTTGCCTCCTCGGTATAAAGAACGTGGACAGCGCGACCGCTGGCCGTGAGCTTTTCAGCCTCCTTAATGGCTTCTTCGAAACTGACGGGAATTGCGTCGGTGGGGGCAGTAGAGGGATCGTCGTGTTCCAATACGTAGAACCTGGCGTTTCGGATATCAGTGGTCATCGGCGCTCTCCTTTCGCGCAACAATCGCTGGCGAGCGCGATGGTTCCGAATGACAGGGATTTACCCGACGTTGCGCCACCGACGATGGCCAGGAAACCGCAACCGGCTCCTCGGCCTCATGTCTCTCTGCTCCGGCGACCGGGCAATGTCGATGATGGCGTCTCTAGCGGAGGTCGGATCCTCCTTCAGGCAACACCAAGCCCGATCTTGAAATTGTGGCCCCGCACAGCTCGAAGGCTCCTGAAACGCTGGCTTCCTCCGACAGCTAGCTTCGTCCAACTGCAGTTGCAGACGATACGTTATGCGATCTTTTGTGCACGGGAACATCGGTTAGTCGCGACAGAGGGTACACGCGATCGGCCGTTCGGGCTCACTCACAGCGAGTTTCCTGACGCAACGCAGCCTGGCTTACCCCCGGCTACCGATATCCTTCGGCCGCGCTTTGGGGCCGCCGGCTCTCGATCCACCCCGAACCCCGACGTGACAGCGCTCATAGTTGAGTTTGCGATTGATCGATGTGAGCGCATCTACCTCCGCGTTTGCTGCCAAACCGCGCCGAAGGCGACGACGGGCGCCCAGGCCTCCTTAAAACCGCAGCACCAGCCCGAGAATCGGTCCCTGTTGAACGGCGTCGAACACGAACCCGTCGTTGCTATAGTCCACGCCCAGTGCGCGGTAGCCGGCGACCGCAGAGATCGTGTCGCTGAACCGGTAACCGATCGCCGCCGCGACGTCCCAGTCGAGATCGGCGCCACCGGCACCGATGAGCCCCCATCCCATCAGGTAGATTTCGGGTGTCAGCGAATATATTCCGCGAAAGCCGGCCAGGCCGTCTACCCAGGTTGCATCATCGCTTCTGGAGCGCCCATCGAGAAGCCCGCCGCTGAAGGAAAGCTCGCTTTCGACCGACCATACGCGCAGGCCGCCGACCACGTCCAACCGCGCTCTATCGCTCTCGAAGACAGAGTACCCCGCACCGAGCAGCCCGGCGAATGTTTCGGATGTGAGCTCGACGTCCGTCGCGAGAACACCTCTTGGTGTGCCGGCCTGCCCCGAAATTTTCGTATAAATGACATCAGCGAAGATGCTGTAGGGGCCGTTGCGGGCTTCGCCTATTGCCATCGCACCGAACTCAAGGTGGTCGAAGATGTCGCTGAAACCGGCATCGACATCCACCGCCGGCAGCCCGAACTGCGCAACGTCACCCGACAATCCGGCCGCCCAGAAATAAGGGGCGAAGGAAAAGGTCCATCCGCTTTCGGTGGTCGTCTGCTGAAGCTCCGGCGTCATCGGGGAATAGATGTCGGCGGACTTGACCGTACCGGCAACGAGGCAAGTTCCGATTGCCGCTAGAGTGCGAACGATGCAAATCTTCATGATATCCTCTTGTGACGGCCGCTCTTGCGACCCACCTCTCTTCTAGGTCTCCGGCTGAAGACCGCGGCTTGATGTCTTCCGGGTGCCGTTGTCTGCCGGACTATCGGTTGCAGTTTCCCGACCTCGTCTGACCTTCCTTCCCGCACGCGCTATCGGCCGTGTTTGACCTTCCTCCGCCGGATGGTCTGACAAGAGCCTCGACGTGGTGGGAGTAGTTCTGCCGCGTGTTTTGATCGACGATGGCAACCGGAGCAGCAACGACCAGGCCTGCGGCGGTTCCGACGGTCTGCGCGGCCCCGGCGGTCGCCGCGACGATATGTTCACCAAGCCCCAGGCGACTGTCGGTCAAGGTTTGGCCGCTGGACAGTCGGCTGCCAATCAGTTGTACGATTTCGGGCGACTCCGCGAACTTGATGTGGTGCAGATGGTCACCTGCATTGATCTTGGTGAGATCGATGACAGTGATCCCATTCGTTGCTAGTTCCTCCTTGTAGGGCGACTGCTCCGGATCGATCGCACCCAGCCGGGAGACATTTCCCCAGACGCGACGAGAAACGGCGAGCGCACGGTCATCGCGCGAGACGAAGAGCGTGAAGCGCGGTCGTTGCTTGCCCATGTCGGCGATTTGCGAACCGAAGACGTCTACGTCTACGTCCGGCGCCGCCAACATGACATTCTTGAACTTTGCCGGCAGCCCGTCGTTGCGAATGGCCATTTGGCGCAAAGATTCCAGCGCCAGCCAATTACCCATCGAATGGGCCAGGATCGATACTTCCTTAACCTCGGGGTCACGCGCCAGATACTGGAACAAGCGTTCTACTGCGTTGCGGGTGTAGTTGGTGCTTTCGCGATCGTAGCCATAGGCCAGCAGACTCCCGCGTGACGGCCACGTCGCGAGCACCGGGACGCTACGCGCGCCCGAGTCGTGGATGATCTGCGCAAAGCGGAAGACTGCATCCTCGAAGTGGTTGTTGAACCCATGGATAAAGACAAGGACGCTGCCGTCCGAGCTCTTGCGCACATGGCTGTTCAACCATTTCTCGGCCGCAGCGCGGTCGACTTCCGCCGCCTTCAGTGTTGCGAAATCTGTCTCCGGATTCGGCGGAAGCTTGCGCGGCCAAGCAACTTCGCCCGCCTTGCGGACTGTGCCAGGCGGAATGGACACTGCAATGTCTGCGAATGTCGGGCTGAGCGCGCGCTCGCCGCTGAACATCTCACCTGGTTTTTCCGCCCTGCCTCGGGTCGTCGTGACCAGCATCTCGACTTGGGCGGCCGACGGATTGGCCGCCACCGGCTCGAGCACCCCTGTCGGACGGCCCGCACATGCAGAGAGCAACGTCAGGCACAATGCGACGCACGGTAGACGCGGCCATGATAGTATGCCGCCCTTGGCGTTCCACGTAAGGTGCCGCGTCAAGTCAATTGCTCCTGTTCAACACCGTATGCACGTCGATAGGAAGAAGAGCGGCGGTCGAGCCGAATATATTGCTTGAGCCACCTAACCAGCCCCACTGGATCGGACCCTTATTCGCCGGAGCATTGGTCTTTAACCCAGAGATGGGGCCGGATCTAAAGCGGCCGCGTTTGGATCGGGGAGCCTGTATCTCAATCGCACGATGCTTTGAGTGTGAGACATAGGAAATCGATGGTACGGTTTTGCAGCCGCCACGAACCGAGCCGTCGCGGCTGCATGCACGCCAATACAGATATCAACTCACCTTCTTCACGGGCGGTATCGTCCAAGAACCATCAATGATGGAGGGATTGCTCTCGTTGGGCCAATAGAGGCGCATCATGAGGATGAATTTTCCTTTAGGCGCCGGGAGCCAATTCGATTCCTTGTCCGCTCCCGGCGATTCGTGCTGGATAAATAGGTCGATCGAGCCATCCGGATTTGCCTTGAGTGGCTGCCGTGCACTGATCGAGTAGCGATTCAGCGGATTGTCGACAAAGAAATAGTCCGCATCATACATGGTCAATGACCAGAAGCCCGAAACAGGCGGTGTCAGGCCTTTCTTGTATGTCAGCACGTACTTCTCGGACCCGTTATATGCCCGCTTGATCACGCCGCTGTCGGACTTCAGCGACGTTGGGTAAATCGCATCCTGCGGCCGGTTTGCTCCAAGGCCGATCGCAGTGATCAGGGCACGCTGGATATAGTTGGTGCCGTAGATACCGGTCTTCGTCGTGAAGCCCCAGCCATCAATATCCTGCACGTCGCCATCGCTGAATTTGAAATGCGTCATGATGCGTGCGAAACCGAGCTGCGGCACGCGCTTGACAAACGCCGGATCGAACTTTGTCTTGTCGAAGTCCTGGCCAGGAACGATCCCCAGTTCGGCGAGCTTGGCGACCATGGGCGCGTCGGCGTCGGTCGGCGGGTTTCTTTTCAGGAGCTCGGCGAAGAGGGTGAAGTACTCGATGGCGTCCATATCGTTGACTTGGCTGCGAACGGCAGTCTTCATGTCGATCGACGGATCGACCTTGCCCTTGGGTGGAGCCCAGTCCTTCCCCCATGCGCTCAAGGGGTATAGCTTCACTTCATCCTGCAGCTTATGAACTTCAGCGTAGTCCTCCGGGGTGCCTGTGCAGTAGATGCGTCCAAGCAGCCAGACGATGCTCGTCGGAGACTTGTATTCGGTCACACCCTCCGGAAGCGTCCCATCCCAACCGGGGCCGGTAACCACAAACGTCTGTGCGTCCGTGCCCGTGGTGCGTTTTCCAGGAACGTCGAACACTGTCGTCCAGCCATCCAGCATCGGAAACAGGGCATAGCGGTCTTTCAAGTCCGGCAGGCTGACGACCCAAGGCTCATCCCCCACATCAAAAAACGCAGTCGTATAGAGGGTATCGGCATTGGGCGCCGTCACGTCGCGGAACTTGGCATCCGGATACTGGCGCAACTTGATCAGATGCCCCATCGGGCCCCTGCTTCCCTTCGCTTCGGCAACGTTGGTAATCACCCGCCTGGTAATTTCCATCGTTACCAGAGGATATGCATAAATATAGGCTTCGACCGCCAGCGCGAACTCATCGAGTCCTTCCGGCAAATCTGCCACTAAGCCGTCAGCGGCCATCGCCGGCGTGGCAAGAGATCCAGCCGCCAGCGCTCCAAGACCGGCCGCCGTCAAAGCACGACGCGTAATGTCCATTTTATCCCTCCAGCGAAAAATTGAGTTGCGATGCACTGAGTTCAGTCGATGTAAACGATGATGTAACGCCCGCCTTCCGGTTGGTAGTAGACCCCGCCGCAACGCCACACCACGGCGCCGCTGACGCTGGTCCTGACGCAGCCGGCTGGCAGCGTGGCGGCATAGATCGTGGAGCGGCGGATCACTCGGCGCGTGGTACGGCGGGCGACCCCGGCCACACTTCCAGGTGTCAAAGGGCGCCCCACGACTGCCTGCGCCTCAGATACGAACAAGCCGAACTGCGTGGGAACGAGATTGTCCGCCGCAAGCATCGCGATACCGGCGATGGCGACTGAAAGGACTTTCAACTTGCGCCTCTTCATTGTCCCGCCTCCAGTGAAAGCTCGCCAGTGACGTCGGCATGGACGTGTTCGACTTTGTTCGCGTCCGCTGGAGGCGCGAACTTAAACTGCGCTGCCTCGATCCCGTCCGAATTCCAGTTGCTCAGCCGTAGCGAATATTGCGGCGCCCCGTTCATCCACTTGGTCGTGATGACATATTTAAGCGGCAATGGCTTGCTGCCCTTGCTGATCCAGATTTGCCAATCGACGATATCTGTCCTGAAGGCGAGATGATCGCATTCGACGCCATTGACGAAGGCCGATCCGACAATGGTTCCCGCGGTGACGCCATCAGTGAGGACTGCATAGGGGTCGCTTGCCAGCAAGTCCGCTCCCGGAGCATCAAGTTCGGTTGTGGCGCGAAGCTCCTCAGTCGCATCTTCAACGCTGCGGCCAGGACTTTGCAGTTGTACGTACGCGTTTGTGATCTGGTCGTGGAGCGATATCGTGGTGCCGTCGAATATCACTTCCGCCTGGGCAAAGGGGCCCATCCGCTTCATCCGGAAACCCTTCGCGCGATCGAGTGCAATGGAACCGGATGCGCTGTACTGGATCTTCTGGCCATCCAGAGTGAGGATTTCCTGATCTGCGTCGTAGTCGACACTAAGGGTGGGCATCGACTTGAGATTTTTGCTCATCGCAGCCAGGATCCGATCGGCCACCGGGTCGATCGCGTCTTGCGCTGAGGCCGGCCATGCGACCCCGCTGACTGCGAGCATCGATATTAGTGTGTACGAGCGCCATGCCGTCCCAGGCGATCTTATGATGGGTCCATTCATTTGCTCACCTAGCGGGACTGGTTTCCTGTGTGACTTGGCTCGCCGTCCCTGGCGCCGGACGGTTCTGCTCGCTCCGGTCAACTTCCTTGCGAAAGCCTTCCCAATCGGTTGCATACTGCTATAGCGCTCAACTTACGTCTTGCCTTTTCATGCCAAGTTTGCTGCTCGGATGTTACATTCTTCGTCCTCGATCAGGACGGGAGCAATCCTTCAGATGGCGCCCTACCTCGCCAGCGACCATGTTTCGGCCATAGAGTTCTGCGCGCGCCTTGGCATTTCGCCAAACGGGCTCCAGAACGCGAACGTTTGGCTTTGGCGCGCCCATGCTCTCATGTGGCCAACGAGTTGGCGGCGCGGTGCTCGAGCAGGATCAGCAGTTCGGCGTAGAACCGCCATTCGGGGCCGGGTTGGTCATCTCCATGACCAATGCTTCGGCCAGCATAGGAGCGGGATGCGCCCATAATTCATCAAGGTTCCGCATCCCGCTCTTCACCCTTGGGAGGAACTAGCGCACGTAGATCGTCAACCCGCCGTCGGCCGCCTGCTCGGCGCCGCCGATATTGTCGATCTCGACATTCTGCGCCTTAAGTTTCTCCAAGAGTGGCTTGTTGGCTTCGACTGCCGCAAGCAGCGCCGCGCGCTGGTCCGGCGTGGCGTTTTCAACCCACATCCGCGTTTGGTCCTGCTCCGACAGGGTGCTGACGAGGACGACATTCACCTTGTCGCCACTGTAGCTGCGCACGGTCGCCTCGATCTCCTTCGGCCAGTTCATGGCCGCGCCTTGGGCATAGACCATTCCACCGAAGCTGAGGGCGGAGAGGGCGGCGATGACAGAAAAAGTCGCAATTCTGTTCATAAACATGCTCCTTCCTAGGGGTTGGGCGCTGGCCGCGCGGTAACAGGTGTTGGGTGGGCCAGCATCGCATATACCAGCGCGAAACCAATCCGCGCCGGATTCATGACATGGGCAGGGGCCCTATCCGACATCGGCTGAATACAGTCGGTACAATCGCTGCGTGAGAGGGCGGCATTCAGTTTGATCGTGCCTCCTTTGCTGCGATGCCTAGTCCAGCGCTTCAATAGCAGGGCGGATAGGGATAATAGCCGCAGGCCGGCCGGTAGTAGGGTGCTGCGGCCGCGGCCGCACCAGCGTACCAGGCGCCGCGATAGGCAGTGCGGCGCGCGACACCGGCGAAGGAGATCGGCGTGAGCGGCATGCCGATAATGTCGATGAACACCGAAGCCGGGCCGTCGGCGCCATCGAGGCTTCCTTCCAGAAGCTCGACGGCGAAGGACAGCTGCTCGCCATCGAGCTTGGGCGACGTCAGAACGACGACCGCGTCACGGATCGTCGCACCGTCCCTGCTCAAGACGGATACGGTTGCGTTCGGCGGGTCCTTGGCGAAACTGTCGCTGCCTTCCGCCCACTCATCGATTAGCTGGTTGGTCGGCGCGTGGCCAGCCGCCCGCACTGGACGATCCGCAAACAATATGGCGTTGGTGGCCACGCCGGTCAGGGTTAATGTTTTGTCTGCCAGATTGGCCCCGCGCGCATTGAGGACGATCAGCGACGGCACGACCTCGGTTCTTGCCTGACCGATCGTCTTCTGCAATGGGACGTGTACGGGAGCCGGCTCAGCGCTTTGCGCTAACGCCGTTATGTGACTGAGAACGAATAGTGTAATCGCAATGGAGCTGGCGGCAAGTTTCGACGGCATCAGTTCCTCCTCGAAAGTCGCTGGGCGTTGTCATGAAACGACATCGTCGCAAAGGGCTTTCAGTCGGTTGCATCCTGCTATAATATTCAACCTACGTCTTGCCCTTTCACGCCAACTTTGCTGCTCGGATGTTACATTCTGCACCCTCGATCAGGGTTAGGGCCTTTCTGCCGATGGCGCCCTATCTGGCCAAACACGATGTCTCGGCGATCGAGATCTGCGCGCGCCTGGGCATCTCACCAAACGTGTTCCAAAACGCTGACGGTTGGCTTCCGCGCGCCCAATGCTTTCACATGGCCAACGAGGTGGCTACGCTCATGGGAGACCCATTCGCGGGCGCGCATGTCGGGCGCTTGACCGAACTGCGTGATCTCGGCTCATGGGGACAGTCGGTTCTCGCAGCGGAGAACGTCGCTGATGCATGCGTGCTCGCGGCAGCCAACGTGGCCTCGATCCATCGCGGATCGGACATACGCTTCTTGGTGGAGGGCGGAACCGCTCGCATTATCTTCCGCTTTGCTGATCCTTGCGAGTTCGATCCCCGGCACTTCATCTTCGGTAGTCTCGCTGTGCTGCGGAAGGTGCCACTTTTGGCGGGTGAACCCTCCGCAGTAAGAGTACGGTTGACAGCTCCGAAGACGCGTGGAAGCGAGGCGCTGGAGGAGTGCTTGGGGCCGAACATCGAAACGGGATGCGACGACGATGTGATCGAGTTCGATCGGGAGTTGCTCGACCTTCCTCTCAACCCCCCCGGCCATCGGCCCTCGAAGGTGACAGAGGCACTAGCTTCGGCGATAGAGGCGGCGAAGATGCTCAGCGAAAGGCTGTTCGATGGTCATGAGCTTGGACTGGAGACCGTAGCGAGAAGCCTCGGCATGTCGGCTCGAAGCCTCCAGCGGCGCCTGAAGTTTTGCGGCGTCGATTTTGAGGAGTTACTCGATGACACGCGCCGCAGTGAGGCAGTCCGGTTGATCTGTGAAGGTGTTCATAGCATGACCGACATCGCGTTCAGGGTGGGCTACAGCGATTCCGCGCATTTCACGCGCGCGTTTAAACGCTGGACGGGAGTGGCGCCATCGCGCTTCCAGACGGACCGGAAATGACAGGCGGTGCCTATTCCGGCGGGAAGGCCACCCGGTTGCAAATGACGCTGGCACAGCTACCTTCAGTAAGCACCACAATGAGGGTCGAGCATTGCAACACGTCGATACTTGGAGCGAATACGCCATCGTCTATTCTAATTATGCGGTATTTCTGGCCGCATTGCTGCTAGCGATTTGGAAAGCAGTCAAACGGCGCTTCTCGCCCTACTGGACCATCGTTATAGCGTTGCTGGTACTAGGGCCGGCCGCCTTGCTCAGCCCGTGGTATTCGGACATTCCGGTTCGGTATTGGGATACAGTCGCCGACGCAGGAATATTGATGCTGCTCGCCGGCACGCTCGCTGTCATCGCCGGGCTTATCGCAGACGCCATTCGCGCGCGCCAGGAGCTGAGAATGAAGCTCCTCGAATACCTGCCATTCTTTATCGGCTGCGTTGCGGGAGCGTTCTTGGCGTTGTTTCTAAGCTCAATCTTCAGCTTGCCAGAAAGCCTGAGCTTGGTCGGGTTTGTCCTGCTGCCCGTGATTGGCGGCGGGCTGACCGAGCGGTTCTGTAGAAAATCCTGATAAGCAGAACACTTCCGCTACACGGCTCACACGCTGCTTGGACGCAAAAATTAGCAGGTCCCCTACGTCAATTTATTTTTGTCGGCCTCTGGACCCTCCAAAAAAATCAAATGTCGTAGAAACGGACCTTTTCAACAGTATCCAACCACTTGAGACGATCGATGGATGGCCGATGCGACCGTCGCCCTTGGGAGTCGACTGTACACCCGTCGCCTTGAGGGGAATCGAACGGTGGACCAGTGTTTTGGAATACTACCCTTGCCGTTGACTAAAAGACTCTCAAGTGTCCTCGGGTGCTTATTGGGCTGAGGTATTAATACGCGACAAACTGCAGCCGTATGTTAACGCCAGCCGTTAGTAAGGAGTTTGCCGAGGCAAGCTACTGCTTGCTCCCGTGAACAACGATGGCGAATTATCACAGCAAGTCACGCAACGCGCGGAATTCACGACTGATCGTTGAGCCAGTCTTGCAGTTCCGCCTCGGCTCTCTCCAAAGCGCTATAGTTCAGCAACTTACGCAAGAATGCGACGGTAACTGCGCGAGCACGCAGGTTGAATTGGCTGTCGAGGCGATCCTCGAGACTTGTCTGATAGACGTCAAGCTTATCATAGAGGTGCTGCAATCGATTTTGCACGCTACGCAGCGATAGATTCCTGCGTTTCGCAATTGCCCGGTCGGTCAAGCCGAGCGCGATGTCGACTAGAATTTCATACTCGGAATCGGTGAAGCTGTTAGGGTGCCCGATGCTCTTTTGCTGCAGCCCACGCACCTCGCGATCAATTACGCATTGGCTTTCCACAAAAATCGAGCGGAGCGCCAGTTTCAGTCGCTCGTCTGAGGCGGACTTCAACACGTAGCCATAGGCCGCACCATCGGGAACAATTCGCGATACCCCCCGCACATAGGCTTCGTCGGAATAGTTCGACCAGAAGAGGATGCGCGTGTCGGGGCGCTCCTTCCATATCGTGCGGGCAGCCTCGATCCCGTTACGGCCCGTCATTTGCAGATCCATGACAATGTGCGCTGTTTTATGATCACGGGCGAACTGCTCGCCGGCGATCCCATTCTCCGCCTCGATGACAGTCTCGCATTCGGGCAGGGCCGAGCAGACTGCCTCGTGCAGGTAAGAGCGGTGCAAGGGGTCGTCCTCCACGATCAGAACCTTCATCGCTGTTCCTCCCGCTGTATGGCTGAACTTTCTGCGTTCCGCTGAAGCGGCAACGAAACGGCCACTGTGGTGCCGCGATTATTGCGCCCGGGGCCGAGCACGAACTTCGCCGAGATGAGCCGCGCACGTGTCTTCATGTTGTCGATTCCGCCGCCGATGCGCCGGCGGGGCTTGGCAATGCCGTATCCGTCGTCCGCTATCTCGATCGCGAGTTGCCCGGCCTCGGCCTTGAGCCGGACGGTGATCGCGAGCGGTTGGGCGTGACGCACCGCATTGTTGATCGCTTCCTGGGCGATCCGGAAGAGCGCGATGCTGACCGTCGGTTCCAGCGTGTCGAGAGCGCCTGCGGTTTCGTCGATGAGCGCCCATTCGATCGGCGTGGCACTGTCGCGGACGGACCGGCCGAGATGGTTCTCGATAGCCTGTGCGAGGCCGAAGAGCTGCAGAACCGACGGTTTCGCCTGCTCGATGATTTCTCTCAGATCCTGCATGCAGTGCTGGAGCCCGCGCAATACCGGCTCGAGAGCGTCGCCGGTCAACTCGCCGGAGTGCGCCAGGCGGTCGATGCGACGCGACAGCCGCGTGAGGTCGGCGAGCGTCTGATCGTGGAGGTCCATGCCGATGCGCTGGCGCTCCTGCTCGAGCGCCTCGGTCAACTTCAACGCCCCCTGCCGCAAGCCTTCCTCGCGTGCCCGTGCTTCTGCCTCCACGATCGCCGATTGCTGCGCCTGTTCTGCGGCGCGCAGCGCAAAGAAATAGGGCGCCAGGAGGTCGGCGATGATGCGCGCGCGGTCGACATCCTCCAGGCCATAGAGGCTCGGCGTCTGCGACGAACAACTCAGCGCCCCAATGATTGCTCCCTGAACCTTCAGCGGCACGTGCACGCGACTGCGCAGCGACTGCTCAATGATCGGCCGCTTGAAGGCACCCTCGAAGTGGAAGCGCGGATCGTTGACGGCATCATCCGTCAGCAGATGGTCCACCTCGCCCCAGAGCAGCGTGCGTATCGGGCTGTTGTCGACCGGCGCCGATGCGACATTTCCCCAGGCGGTGTCCATGCCGGTTTCGTAAGCCGTGTGGTAATTGCCAGCGACCATCAGAATGCAGACGTCGAGATGGTCGTGCGGGATGATGTGCGCTATCTCGGCCGCGACCGCGCGTATAGCGGACCGGAAATCGAGCTGGCCGGCTAGCAGCCGGGAAATGCCGAGATAGTGATCGACCAATGCAGCCGGCGCCAGATGCGGCATGTCCGCAATTCCTCCCGCGGTCGCTTCCGTGCTGCGAGCGCCTGCCCAGTTAAACGCCCGAGACGGCCTCGCGTCCTGCGTAAACCCGCATCCTCTTGCGCAAAAACCGCAAACGTCTTGCCTTGTGCCGCCTGTACAGCCGTCCCGTTCTCGCTCATCCTGCCCTTACTGAGAGGAGGAAGCTCAGTGCAAGAATTAATTTCGGCCGTGCGCGAATAGCAGCGGCAATGAAGCGATCCGATCGAAGAACGGATTCGGAGGGAGGAGACATGACAATTCGCAAGATGCTTATGGCGTCTGTCGCCGTGGCGTGCGCAGCCATGCCGGTATCGGCTCTTGCCGACACATCGGGCAAGAAGATCGCCCTTTCCAACAATTATGCTGGCAACTCCTGGCGCCAGGCCATGCTGACGAGCTGGAACAAGGTGACGGGCGAAGCGGTCAAGGCCGGCGTCGTTGCTGCCGCTGACGCCTTCACGACGGCCGAGAACCAGGCGACCGAGCAGGCCGCGCAGATCCAGAACATGATCCTGCAGGGCTATGACGCGATCGTCCTCAACGCCGCGTCTCCGACTGCGCTGAACGGTGCCGTGAAAGAGGCGTGCGATGCGGGGATCACGGTCGTCTCCTTCGACGGCATCGTCACCGAGCCCTGCGCCTGGCGCATCGCTGTCAACTTCAAGGAAATGGGCCGCAGCCAGGTCGAATATCTCTCGAAGAAGCTGCCGCAGGGCGGCAATCTGCTCGAGATCCGCGGCCTTGCCGGTGTTTTCGTCGACGACGAGATCTCGGCCGGCATCCACGAGGGCGTCAAGCAGTTCTCGCAATTCAAGATCGTCGGCTCGGTCCATGGCGACTGGGCACAGGACGTGGCGCAGAAGGCAGTCGCCGGCATTCTGCCAAGCCTGCCGGAGATCGCCGGCGTCGTGACGCAGGGCGGCGACGGATACGGCGCGGCACAGGCGATAGCGGCAGCGAAGCGGCCGATGCCGGTGATCGTCATGGGGAACCGTGAAGACGAGCTCAAATGGTGGAAGGAGCAGAAAGAGGCCAACGGCTATGAGACGATGTCGGTCTCGATTGCCCCCGGCGTCTCGACGCTCGCCTTCTGGGTCGCCCAGCAGATCCTCGAAGGGAAGGAAGTGAAGAAGGATCTCGTGGTGCCATTCCTGCGCATCGACCAGGACAACCTCGAACAGAACCTCGCCAATACCCAGGCCGGCGGCGTCGCCAACGTCGAATATGCGCAGGAAGACGCGATCAAGGTCATCGAAGCGGCCAAGTGAGGCTTCACTGCATGCCGCGCGGTTTCGGCCGCGCGGCGACGGTTTCTCCTGGAGCAGACGGCATCAATGACGGGTGAAAAGCTGAAGGCGATTGTTGAAGTCGCCGACGCCAAGGTCTGTTTCGGGGCGGTCAAGGCGCTCGACGGCGTGACGCTCGCGATCTTGCCCGGCGAATGCCTCGGCCTCGTCGGCCATAACGGCGCCGGGAAATCGACGATCGTCAGCGTCATCAATGGCGGATTGACCCCGCATCAGGGCAATATCTCCGGTGACGGCGAGGTGCTGACGCGTTACGGCATCAATTCCGCCCGGGCGCGCGGCGTTCGCTGCGTCTTCCAGGAGCTGTCGCTCTGCCCTAATCTAACCGTCGTCGAGAACACCCGCATGATGCACCGCCATCTCGGCGGCTTCGGCTGGCGAAAGCGAGCAAAAGAGGTGATCGAGCGGAGCCTCGATGCGGTCTTTCCCGGGCATGGAATAGCCAGCGACAGGAGCGTCGGCGAACTTTCGATCACCGAGCGTCAGATGGTTGAGATCGCCACGGCCTTCTCGCACGCGGGCGTGGCACCGCGGCTCGTGATCCTCGATGAGCCGACTTCGTCGCTTGATGCAAGCCTTGCGGAGCAGATGCTCACCTACGTCCGCCGCTTCATCGCCGCGGGCGGATCGGTCATTTTCATCTCGCACATACTGAATGAGATCCTGACCACGGCGAGCCGCATCGTGGTGATGAAGGACGGACGCATCGTCGCCGACCGGCCTGCCGGCGATTGGACCGAGCGCGGCCTCGTTGAAGCCATGGGGAGCGTTGTGAAAGGCGAGGCACATCGCCGTGCGGTCCGGGACCTCGCCGCGGCGCCCGTCGTGGTGGAGCAGGGCGGTAGCGGTATGCCGTTCCGTGCGAGGCGTGGCGAGCTCGTCGGGTTTGCGGGGCTCGCCGGCCACGGCCAGACACGGATGCTGATGAAACTTCATGCGGCTCAATCCAGCGACTGGCTGCCCCGTCGCGACCCCGCGGTGACCTTCGTAGCCGGTGACCGGCACTTAAACGGCGTCTTCGAACTCTGGAGCATCCTGAAGAATCTCTCAATCGGCTCGCTCGGCGATCTCGCCACTCGCGGCATGATTAACGCGGCAGCCGAGGCGGAGCGCGGCGCCGAGTGGAAGCGCCGCATCGACATCCGGACGCAGGATCTCGCCAACCGCATCCTGTCGCTGTCGGGCGGCAACCAGCAGAAGGTGCTGTTCGCGCGGGCGCTCTCGACCCGCGCCCCGGTGGTCCTGATGGACGACCCGATGCGCGGCGTCGACGTCGGCACGAAGCAGGAGGTCTACGAGATCGTGCGCCAGCAGGCCCTGGGCGGTCGCACCTTCGTCTGGTATTCGACCGAGATGGAGGAAGTCTGCCTCTGCGATCGCGTCTATGTCTTTCGCGAGGGCGCGATCGTCGCGGAACTCGCAGGCGATGCGGTTAGCGAGGAGAATATTCTCGCCGCTTCCTTCCGGGGAGCCGCGGCATGAGGCCGGCCCTTTCCGCCGATGCGATGCGGCTGGCGATCCCCGCACTTTCGCTGACCGTGCTGCTTGCGGGCGTGTTCTGGCTGCAGCCGCGGGCGATGAGCTATGTCGGGCTGAACTTACTCTTCAATCTCGCCGTCCCGATCGCGCTCGCGACGATCGCGCAGATGCTCATCATGGCGGTCAACGACCTCGATCTGTCGATGGGCACTTTCGTTAGCTTCGTCGCCTGCGTCACGGCGACCTTCCTGCGCGACGCGCCGCTTTTGGGGACGCTCATCCTCGCCGGTGCGGTTCTCGTCTATGCGGTGCTTGGCGTCGTCATTCACCTGCGTGACCTGCCATCGATCGTGGTGTCGCTCGGGATGAGCTTCGTCTGGGGAGGCCTTGCCGTCCTCCTCTTGCCGGCGCCGGGCGGGCAGGCGCCGGATTGGGCGCGCGCGTTGATGACGACGAAGCCGCCTCTCGCTCCGATCGCCATCATCGCGAGCATCGTCATCGCCTTGGTCGCGCATCTCCTCGTCATGCGCTCTTCGCTCGGCGTGCTGATCCGCGGCGTCGGTGGCAATGAGCGTTCGGTCGAACGGGCCGGTTGGTCGGTGCTTGCCGCGCGGGCGGCTGCCTATGGGCTTGCCGGCTTCTTCGCGGTCCTCGCCGGCATCGCGCTCGTTGGTCTCACGACCTCGGCTGACGCAAACATCGCACTTCGATACACGCTGCTTTCGATCGCTGGCGTGATCCTCGGTGGCGGCGAGTTCATCGGCGGGCGGGTTTCTCCGGTCGGCGCCGTGATCGGAGCCTTGACCCTGACGCTCGCCGGCTCGTTTCTTTCTTTCCTGCGCATTTCGCCCGACTGGCAGATCGGCGCACAGGGGGTGATCCTCATCATCGTGCTGGCACTGCGCCTCTTCCTCAACCGCGTCGAGAAGCGGGAGAAAGGCCAATGAGGATGCTTGACCGTGTTGCTCGCAAGCCATGGATCTGGTCGTGGGTCGCAGCCTTTGTCGTCTGGTTCGCCACAATCATGGTGACGGGCGGTGCGAGCACGCTGGACCTGTCGCAAGCGGCGCTCACCTTCGCCGCCTTCTCCATCATTGTCGGCATCGGCCAGATGTTCGTCATCACGCTCGGTCCCGGCAATGTCGATCTTTCGGTCCCGTCCACGATGACGCTCGCAGGAACGGTGGCGCTGAAGCTCATGGACGTCGACAATGCGATGATCCTGGCTGGTCTCGGTGTTGCAGTGCTCATCGGAATAGGGGTGGGCATTTTGAACTATGCCCTCATCAAGGCACTCCGCATCCCGCCGATCATCGCGACGCTCTCGATGAGCTTCATCGTCCAGTCGGCGGCGATCTGGACCAATCGCGGGTTGCGCATCAAGCCCCCGAACTTTCTTGCGGATTTCACCATCGCCAATACGCTTGGGATTCCGAACGTCGCCATCATCGCGCTTGTCATCTCGGTCATCGCCTGGTTCCTGCTTGAAAGGACCATCTATGGGCGCTGGATTTCGGCAATCGGGCAGAGCATGCCAGCGGCGAAGATGGCGGGAATTCCGGTCGACGGCACCCGCTTCGTCACCTACGTCTTCTGCGCCGTGCTTGCCTCGCTTGCCGGCTATCTGCTCGCCTGTTTCTCCGGCGGCGCGGCGCTCAACATGGGTACTGAATACCTGCTGATGTCGATCGCCGTAGTCGTCCTCGGCGGCACGGCGGTTGCGGGCGGCGATTCGAACGTGCCCGGCATATGGGGCGCTTCGCTCTTCATGTTCCTGGTCGTCTCCATGCTCAACACGTACGGCCTTGGTGCAGGCATCCGCCTGATCATGACCGGGCTCATCATCATCAGCGTCATCATGCTCGCAGGCGGCCGACAGCCGGGTGTGCGCTAGCGGGATACAGAAAGCACCATTCATGGCCAAGAACCCGATCTACCAAATTCACGACCCGCGCTTCGCTCGCATGATCATCGGCAGTGCCCGGCTCGAGGAGCTCTATACAGGCTGCCGTTGGGCGGAAGGCCCCGTCTGGTTCAGCGATGCAAACCAGCTCCTCTGGAGCGACATTCCGAACCAGAGGATGCTGCGCTGGACACCCGAAGGTGGCGTCTCCGTCTTCCGCCAGCCTTCGAGCTTCGCCAACGGCCATACGCGCGACCGGGAGGGTCGCCTGGTTTCCTGCGAGCACGGGACGCGGCGAGTTACCCGCACGGAGATCGACGGCGCGATCACGGTGCTTGCGGAAAGCTACCAGGGCAAAAGCCTTAACTCACCGAACGACGTGGTCGTCCGATCCGATGGGACGATCTGGTTCACCGACCCGACCTACGGCATTCTTTCGGACTATGAGGGCTATCGGGCGGAGCCGGAGCAGGCGACGCGGAACGTCTATCGACTCGATCCGCAGACCGGCGAACTCAAAGCCGTCGTCACCGACTTCAGCCAGCCGAACGGCCTCGCCTTCTCCGCCGACGAGAAGGTCCTCTATGTCGCGGACTCTGGCGCGAGCCACGACGAGAATCTCCCGCGCCACATCCGCGCTTTCGACGTCGTCGGCGATAAACTCGCCAACGGCCGCATCTTCGCGACAATCGACAACGGCATACCGGACGGTGTCCGGACGGACACGGCGGGGAACCTCTGGTCGAGCGCCGGCGACGGCGTGCACTGTTTCGCGCCGGACGGCGCGCTTCTGGGCAAGATCCTCGTGCCGCAAACCGTCGCGAACCTCACCTTCGGCGGGCCGCGCCGCAATCGCCTCTTCATCGCTGCGACCACTTCGCTCTATTCGATCTACGTCACGGTTACCGGTGCCCAGATGCCGTGAGAATTCGCTTCATCGGGGGCGCAGTGCCGAAGTAGTGCGTATATCAATCATTCGGTGGAATGCTTTCAAACAAGTCTCCCCATGGACTAACTTTCTTGGCAGCTGAAAACTTTGCTATTGTCTTTTGCCCTCCTTTTGCGCTTCCTAATTGCGTTGGAGGAGGCAAAAGCTGAATGGAGGCAGTGCAAAGCGCAACTGACACTTCCGTTGATCCGGAATTCGGGCCTTGGCTTGCCCAGGCCTCGATCCTGGTCGTTGATGACGAGCCGGGCATGCGAAACTTTCTTGTCCGGACGCTCGGACCGCGCTGCAAGCATATCGAGGAAGCCGCTGATACCAAGGATGCTACCCGCAAGCTCGACCAGCACCATTACGACGTCGTGATCCTCGACAACATCATGCCACGCAAGAACGGGCTGGAATGGCTTGCCGAACAGCGCGCGGTCGGTTTTTTCGCCGACGCCATTCTGATGACCGCCTACGCCGACCTCGATACGGCAATCCAAGCGCTTCGCGCAGGTGTGGTGGATTTTGTCCTTAAGCCGTTCCGCTCGAACCAGATCCTCAACGCGGTGGCACGCTGCCTCGATCGGCTACGCCTTCAGCGCGAGAACTACATTCTGCGCTACGAGCTGAAGGCAACGTCCGACCATATGCTGCTCCGTGACCGGCTGATCGGTCAATCGGCAGCAATTGCGCGTGTACGCGAAACGATAGCCAGAGTTGCGCCGCTACCAACTTCCGTGCTCCTGACCGGCCAGTCCGGCACCGGCAAGGAGGTGGCTGCGCGTTCGCTACATGCGCTTTCGGATCGTGCCGCCAAACCCTTCGTGCCGGTCAATTGCGGTGCCATTCCGTCCGACATGATCGAGAGCGAACTCTTCGGCCACTTGAAAGGGGCATTCACCGGGGCGGCCCGCGATCGGGAGGGCTTGTTTCTCCATGCCCACGGCGGCACGCTGTTCCTCGACGAGATCGGCGAATTGCCGGCGGCGACGCAGAGCAAGCTGCTACGGGTTCTCGAAGACCGGAGAGTGCGGCCCGTCGGTTCCGAACGAGAGGTCCCGGTCGACCTGCGTTTCGTCTTCGCCACCAATGCCGACCTCGAAAGGGCAGTGCGGGACGGCCGATTCCGCGCCGATCTGTTCTTCCGCATCAACGTTATGCAGATTCACTTGCCGCCGCTGAAGGAGCGCGAGGGCGATACACTCGAACTCGCCGACCTCTTCATGGCAAAACTCGCGCGACAACTTGGCATGCCGGCGGTTCCGATCGATCAGCGAACGCGCCAGGCGCTTGCCGTATACGACTGGCCAGGCAATGTGCGTGAGTTGCGAAACCTGATCGAGCGAACTGTTATCCTCGGCCGCTTCCCGGATGGCTTTGGCTTTGCGATCGGCCAACAGACAATCCCCGGCGACATGACACTCGCAGAGATCGAACGCCGGCATATACTCAACGTCCTGGCCAGCTGCTCAGGCCAGCGCGATGAGGCGGCGCGCCTTCTCGGCATCTCGCGCAAAACGGTCGACCGGAAGCTAGCGAGCTGGGATGGCTGACGCCGCTTATTCCGGCGCCGGTCCGCCGGCCCGTTCCGTCCGATACCGGCTACTCGCCATCGCACTCCTGCCGATGCTCGTTATCCTACCGCTTTTGCTCGGGGTGACGGTCTATCGCTGGGACACGAAATTCGATGCCGCCCTGATCTCCAAGGTCAATGGCGACCTGACGATCGCCCATCAATATCTTGCCCGCATCCTTGAGAACACCGGCGAGCACATCACGGCGCTGGGAGGGTCGGCTCGCTTTCGCGATGTGGTGGGCAAGGGCCGGCCGGCGCTCACGGAATTGCTGGGCGACAGCAGGAAGCAACTCGATCTCGACTTCCTCTATATCGTCGGCTCGGACGGAATCTTGCTGGCTTCCAGCTCCGAAGAAACGGGAACTCGGCTCCGCACCGACTGGCCGATCATTCGCGCCGCTATTGATGGTCGGCCGGCGACAGCGATCGACATCTTTGATCCCGAGGACTTGCGGCGCCTGTCGCCGGCGCTTGCAGAGCGCGCCCGGCTGGCGCTCGTGCCGACGCCAAACGCCCTACCAACCGACAAGAGTGAGGAAAGACGCGGCATGGTGGTGCAAAGCGCGAGCCCTATTTTGCTCGGCGACGGAAGTCGCGCCATCCTTGTCGGCGGCATGTTGCTCAATCAAAATCTTCTTTTCATCGACACGATCAACGATCTCGTCTATCGCGCAGCCAGCTTGCCAGAGGGCAGCCAAGGCACCGCGACGCTGTTCCTCGACGATGTCCGCATCAGCACCAATGTTCGCCTCTTCGAAGGACGTCGGGCGCTTGGTACGCGTGTCTCCGTCGCCGTCCGCTCCGCCGTTCTCGACCATGGCGAGACCTGGCTCGACAGCGCCTTCGTCGTCAACGATTGGTACATCTCGGCCTATGAGCCGATCGCCGACAGCTATGGCAAGCGGGTCGGCATGCTCTATGTCGGGTTTCTGGAGGCACCGTTCACGGCCGCGAAATACGAGACCGTCTTTACCATTGCTCTCGTGTTCCTGACGATCGCAGTTGCAAGTGTGCCAATCTTTCTCAAATGGGCCCGGGCTATCTTCACACCTCTGGAGCGCGTCAATGTCACGATCGGCAAGGTTGAGACCGGCGACCTTAGTGCTCGCACCGGCCCGGTCGACAGCCACGATGAGATCGGCCGGGTGGCGGTCCACCTCGACCATTTGCTCGATCAGTTGCAGCAGCGCGATAAGGAGCTCAGATCGTGGAACGAGGAACTCAATGCCCGCGTCGATGAGCGTACGCGTGAATTGCAACTCGCCAATCACAAGCTCGAGGCGACGACCAAGCAACTGATCATGTCCGAGAAGCTCGCGGCAATCGGCGAGATCACCGCGGGAGTTGCGCATGAGATCAACAATCCGGTCGCCGTAATGCAAGGAAATCTCGAAGTGATCCGTTCTGTGATCGGCGAGAAGGCCAAACTGGCAAAGACCGAATTCCGGCTCCTCGATGAACAGATTCACCGCATCAGTCAGATCGTCACCAAACTCCTGCAATTCGCCCGGCCGGAGGAATTCGCCGGCATCCTCGAACGCCATGCGCCAGGTAAGATCATCGCCGATTGCCTGCCGCTGGTTCAACACCTGCTCGGCGAGGCGTTGATCGAGGTAAGCAGCGAAGACAGCGCTTCCCGCCTTGTTCTGATGAACCGGACAGAGCTGCAACAGGTAATCGTCAACTTGATCGTCAATGCCATCCACGCCATGCCGGACGGCGGAGTCCTGTCACTCCTCACCAGCGACCGTGACCGCGAGCGACGCTCGGGTGTGGAAATCGTTGTTGCCGACACTGGTATCGGAATGGCTAAAGAGGTCGCCGCAAAGGTCTTCGATCCTTTCTTCACGACCAAGCGCCAGGAAGGGACCGGCCTCGGCCTCTCCATCAGCCAGACCCTCATCAGCCGCCAAGGCGGAACCATCACCGTCAATAGCCGGCCCGGAAAGGGCGCAACCTTCACGATCTGGCTCCCCGAAGCAACCTGATGGGACAGTTTGTCCGGAGCGAATGGACAATTTGTCCAGGCGCCCTGCCTCCTGAGACCCTAAGCTTTTGAAATCACGCGTGATACCCCTTGGCACGACGATTGCATTGCTCCCTTCGGAGGGAGGGCGTGGCCGTTAACGACCATGCGGCGGCATCTGTGGCTGCTGGCGGGGAGCGGCGGAGGAGCCGCAACGACCCATGCGCTTTATCCAGAGTTCATCGAGATCCGATCGGGATCGACGCGGAGGAGCATTTATGACATCGACAGACATCATGCCCGGTGGCTATGCCGGCGGCATATTCGACCGAGAGCGCATCATCGCACAGCCCGGCTTCAATCGCTGGCTGGTTCCGCCGGCAGCGCTCGCCATTCATCTCTGTATCGGGATGGCCTATGGCTTCAGCGTCTTCTGGCTGCCACTGTCCAAAGCGATCGGCATCAATCAGTCCGTAGCTTGTGCCGACCTCAACCTCATTGCGGCTCTGTTCACCACGACTTGCGACTGGCGCGTTGCCGACCTCGGCTGGATCTATACGCTGTTCTTCGTGCTTCTCGGATCGTCGGCAGCGCTTTGGGGCGGATGGCTCGAGCGCGTCGGCCCGCGCAAGGCGGGTTTCGTCTCGGCTCTCTGCTGGTGCGGTGGCATCACCTTGGCAGCAATCGGCGTGAAGACACACCAATTATGGCTGATGTGGCTGGGCGCCGGCGTCGTTGGCGGCGTTGGCCTGGGTCTCGGCTATATCTCGCCGGTATCGACGCTGATTAAGTGGTTTCCCGACCGTCGCGGCATGGCGACTGGCATGGCCATCATGGGCTTCGGCGGCGGTGCCATGATCGGCGCACCGCTCGCGGACATGTTGATGACCTACTTCAAGTCTCCCGATTCTGTCGGCGTCTGGCAGACTTTTCTCGTCATGGCGGTGATCTATTTTGTCTTCATGATGGGTGGTGCCTTCGGCTATCGAATACCGCCGGCCGGTTGGCGGCCGGATGGCTGGACGATGCCGACGGCGGCCAAGACGACGATGATCACTACTCGCCACGTGCACCTGCGCGATGCCCACAAGACGAAACAGTTCTGGCTGATCTGGGCCGTGCTCTGCCTCAACGTTTCGGCTGGCATCGGCGTGATCGGGATGGCGTCACCTATGCTGCAGGAAATCTTCGGCGGCCGACTGATTGGCCAGCGCGAACTCACCTTCACGCAGCTCGACGACGCGCAGAAAACTGCGATTGCAGCAATCGCTGCCGGTTTTGCCGGCTTGCTGTCGCTGTTCAACATCGGCGGCCGTTTCTTTTGGGCGTCGTTCTCGGACAAGATCGGCCGGAAGAACACCTATTACACGTTCTTTATCCTCGGCATCATTCTCTATTCGCTGGCACCAACGGCTGCGCATATGGGCAGCCAGGTGCTGTTCGTCGCGATCCTCTGCGTAATCCTGTCCATGTATGGCGGTGGCTTTGCCACGGTTCCCGCCTATCTCGCCGATATTTTCGGGACACAGTTCGTCGGCGCCATCCATGGCCGTCTACTGACCGCATGGGCCACTGCCGGGATTATCGGTCCGGTCGTCGTTAACTACATCCGCGAATTCCAGATTGCCGCAGGCATACCACGCGACCAGGTCTACGATTTCACGATGTATATCCTGGCCGGCATGCTGGCACTCGGACTGATCGCAAATGCGCTAGTTCGCCCGCTCCCGGAAAAATGGTTCATGAAGTCGGAGGAAGTCTCGGCATTGCAGGCGAAATCCGCCACTCAGTCGGGGCTGACCGGCTCGTTCGGCATCGGTCGAGGCGGCCTGGACGGCCTGGCTTTGCTGGCCTGGGCCGTGGTTGTGATCCCAATTGTCTGGGGCGTCTGGGTGACTCTGCAAAAGACCGCGGCTCTCTTCTGAGTGCTCACCAAGTGACGACCCTCCGAGCCTCCTCTGGGGGTCGTCGCCGGTGCGGCAGGACATTGGTCTTTGATGTGTTTTCATACCTGCCGCCTCTTCCCCTCGCGTTTTCCTTGTCGGTCGAGCGCTTGTCGAGACGGCCCAAGTGCGCGCTCCTGTCCCGCCCCTCCGTGCGTTGATCAGATCGCTTGAGCTAAAGCGCTGGCAAAATAGCGCCACAACGCTTGGTGCGGTACGCCATGGCTCGTCGATTGAGAAATGCGCTTACGATGAATGCAGCCATTTGGCACTTTCGCCGCGAATTTCCGGATTCCATCTTTCCAGACGCCCGCCCCGCCTGAAAATATAGCCGCGGGCAAGGAACAATCGCTACGATCAGCGAGCGATGAGCGGTCAGACGTTTTTGCGATGTGCTTCGAAACGCGGGCGATCACCATTGGCGAACGCCTTTTCGATCGCCTCGTCGCCGGCTGGAACTTGGACCGATCGCACCAATTCGAGCCAGCAATTGCAGCGCCCTTCCGCCTTAGAGCCGGTCGAGCCGCAGCATCGAGGTGTCCCCGACCCAAGCATCGCGCCATTGACGCGTTGTTTTTTCAACCAAAACCTCGTCGCCGCGTGCACCGTAGACCTCGCTCAGGCCGAACAGGGCCCAGCCATTATTCGGAGCAAGATCGAGGCTCTCAAGAAACGCCTTCTCCGCGCCATCAATATCGCCAACGCGGAGCAGCGCCGCCCCAAGTGACTGTCCGACTGGGTAATACCAGTGGCGCGGTTCCATATATGAGAGGCGATCCTCAACTTTCTTGGCATCTACGAAGGCGCGAGCGGCAGCCGGCCAATCTTCTTGAGCCTGGGCAATACGAGCCGTGAGGACGTGCCTAGCGATAGCCACTACGTCAGCAGCAGGCATTCCGCCTGCCTCTAATCTCGCTTTTTGCGACGATACGCCCGGTACAATGGCTATCTAAATGCGACCGCGCCATGCCGTGGCGAGCTACGCTTCCAAGCGATGCTGCGTCTGTCTATCGAAGAAATGGACCTTCGGCGTTTCGAAGGAAAGCTTGACGCGTTGCTCCGGAACGAGCTCGATGCGTTCGCGGACACCCCAAGTGAGCTCTTTGCCTTCGAGATCCACGGCGACGTGAGTTTCCGACCCCGTTGGCTCGACGACCTTCACCGCTGCGTCCACGCCGTCTTCCCCGCCTAACAAAATATCCTCTGGACGAACGCCGAGCGTCACTAGCTTGCCTGCCGAATTCACCGGAGCATGCGACAACTTCAATCGTGAGCCCCCTTGGAGCATCAATACCGGCCCGCCACCTTCCTGAAGAGTCCCCTCGAGAAAATTCATCGCCGGAGATCCAATAAAACCCGCGACGAAGATATTTCGCGGCCTGTCGTAGAGTTCCAAGGGGCTGCCGATCTCTGCTCGACCCGACCTCCTTGAAGCACAACGATCTTGTCTGCCATGGTCATGGCCTCAATCTGGTCATGTGTGACGTAGACGATCGTCGTCTTCAGGCGTTGATGCAGGGCCTTGATCTCTGCGCGCATCTTCACCCGGAGTTTAGCGTCAAGGTTGGACAGTGGCTCATCAAATAGGAAGACCTTTGGATCCCGGACGATCGCGGTTCTGCTCAAACTAGTTTTGGCCCATCAGGTCCGCTCCCCATCAAATATCGAGGAAATACGATTAGCCCTTGACCTTCCAACGATGGGAAGCTCCATGTTGCTCTCATCACGGAAAGCAAAGGAGACAAGCATGCAACGCTACAAGATCGACGAGATGAACTGCGGCCACTGTGTCAGCACGATCGAGAAGGCGATCAGGACCGTCGATCCGGTGGCCAAGGTCGAAGCGAATCTCGGGACGAAGGAAGTACGCGTCGAAACGACGGCGGAGAGCCGTGTCATCGTAGAAGCGTTGAAGACGGCCGGTTACGACAGTCTGCAGCTGTAGAGTTCGGCGGACTGGTCGGTCACTACTGCATGATTCCCTAAGTCGGAATCGATCTAGGGACAAATCATGCAGAGATTCAGAGCTCTACAGCGAACTATGCGCGTCTAACTGGACGAGCGGCGCTGTAGCGCCCAGCCATAGCTGGCGCAGACCGGAACTGCCATCCTCGGAAGCCTCATCTTAGTTCGCAGTCGCATTGCAGGGAGCGCGATCATGGGATCCGCGACGATGATCCAAACGAGAAATGCCGAACCGATTGCCGGGTCGGGGCGAACGGCCAGCATCGCGGTGGAGGGCATGACCTGCGCCTCCTGCGTCGCGAGAGTGGAAAAAGCCATACGCGCGGTGCCGGGTGTGCTGTCGGCTTCCGTCAACCTGGCGACGGAGCGGGCCGACATACGCTTCGACGCAGCGGCGAACCCCGCCGATATCGTCAAGGCGATCGCGAATACCGGTTATGGCGCATCCGAAGAGCTCATCGAACTCGCCGTTGACGGCATGACGTGCGCCTCCTGCGTCGCTCGCATCGAGAAAGCGCTCAAGTCCGTGCCGGGAACGGTGGAAGCGAGCGTCAATCTCGCCACCGAGAAGGCCGCCATTCGCATCGTCAAAGGGCTTGCCTCCGTCGACATGCTGGTCGAAGCCGTGCGCGGCGCCGGCTACGACGCCAGGCGCATCGCCGACAAGCAGGACGTAGATCAGGAAACGGAGAAACGCGAACGGGAAGGCCGCCGCCTGAAGCTGTCTCTCACCATCGCCGCCATTCTGACGCTCCCCATTTTCGCGCTCGAGATGGGATCGCATTTCATTCCGGCGATCCACGATTTCGTCATGACACACATCGGGATGCAGGAAAGCTGGTACCTGCAGTTCGTGCTCGCATCGCTCGCTCTCTATGGCCCGGGTCTTCGGTTTTTCCAGAAGGGCGTTCCGGCGCTCGCCAGGGCGGCGCCGGACATGAACTCTCTGGTCGCGATCGGCGCGTTTGCCGCCTGGGGTTACTCCGTGGTTGCAACCTTTGCGCGGGATCTGCTGCCGGCCGACACCGCCAATGTCTATTACGAGGCGGCGTCTGTGATCGTCACGCTGATCCTGCTTGGCCGGGTCCTCGAAGCGCGCGCCAAAGGCCGCACGTCGGAGGCAATCAGGCACCTCATGGGGCTGCAGCCGAAGACGGCCCGCGTCATCCGCAACGGCGAAACGGTTGAGATTGCGATCGCCGATGTCCGTCCGGGCGACGTCGTTGTCGTGCGCCCCGGCGAAAAGATCGCCGTCGATGGCGTGGTCGTCCAAGGCAACTCCTATGTCGACGAATCGATGATCACCGGCGAGCCGGTCCCCGTTCAGAAGGCGGACGGAGCCGACGTCGTCGGCGGCACGATCAACAAGACAGGCGCCTTCAGCTTCCGCGCCACCAAGGTCGGAGCGGACACGGTGCTGGCGCAGATCATCCGCATGGTCGAACAGGCCCAGGGCGCGAAGCTGCCGATCCAGTCGCTCGTCGATCGCGTCACCACCTGGTTCGTGCCCGCGGTCATGGCCATCGCCCTGGCGACGTTCCTCGTCTGGCTCGTCTTCGGCCCGGATCCTGCGCTGACCTTCGCGCTCGTCAATGGCGTTGCCGTACTGATTATCGCCTGCCCATGCGCGATGGGGCTCGCAACGCCCACCTCCATCATGGTCGGAACCGGTCGTGCTGCGGAAATGGGCGTGCTCTTCCGCAAGGGGGAAGCCCTGCAGACGCTGCGCAACGCCGAAATCATCGCGATCGACAAGACCGGTACCCTGACCCGGGGACGACCGGAACTCACCGACTTCCAAACCGCTGCAGGCTTTGACAGCAATTCTGTCCTTGCCCTCATCGCCAGCGTCGAAGCACGCTCCGAACATCCTATCGCGGAAGCCATCGTTTCTGCGGCAAGGAGCGCGGGATTGACGATCGACGAGGCGGAGCAATTCGAGGCTATCCCTGGATTCGGCACCCGCGCCAATGTTTCCGGGCGCATGGTCCATGTCGGGGCCGACCGGCTGATGGCGCGCGAGGGTATCGACATCGCCGTCTTCGCCGATCAGGCCCGCCGCCTCGGCGATGAAGGCAAGAGCCCGCTTTACGCGGCGATTGACGGCAAGCTTGCGGCGATCATCGCCGTCGCCGACCCGATCAAGGAAACGACGCCGCAGGCGATCCGCATGCTTCATCAGCTCGGTCTGAAAATCGCGATGGTCACCGGCGACAATCGCCGCACGGCGGAGGCGATTGCCCGCAAGCTCGGGATCGACGCGGTCGTTGCCGAGGTCCTGCCGGACGGAAAGGTCGCGGCGCTGATGCGGCTGAAAGGGGAAGGGCACAATGTCGCCTTCGTCGGCGACGGAATCAACGATGCGCCGGCGCTCGCGGCAGCCGATGTCGGGCTGGCGATCGGCACGGGAACGGATGTCGCCATCGAGAGCGCCGACGTCGTGCTGATGTCCGGCGACCTCCTTGGCGTGCCAAATGCCATCGCGCTTTCGAAAGCGACGATCCGCAACATCAAGGAGAACCTGTTCTGGGCCTTCGCCTATAATGTCGTGCTGATACCGGTCGCCGCGGGCGTGCTTTATCCGGCCTATGGCCTACTGCTTTCGCCGATCTTTGCGGCCGGTGCCATGGCACTTTCCAGCGTCTTCGTCGTCGGTAATGCGCTGCGTCTGAAGCGGTTCAGGAGCATGTCGCGTGAGGCTGCCGCCGTTCAATAACGCGGGGCGCCAATTGGCGCCTCGCAAGCGAAGTTCCTATATCAACGGCACAGGGTACCGCCAGAAAGAGGGTGATCTCATGAATATCGGCGATGTCGCGCGCGCCTCCGGCGTCTCGACGAAAATGATCCGCTACTACGAGACGATCGGCCTTATCCCTCCGGCCAGCCGCAGCGAATCCGGCTACCGCAACTATGGCGACAAGGACGTCCATACGCTGCGCTTCATCCGCCGTGCCCGCGATCTCGGCTTCACGGTCGAGCAAATGGTGGACCTGCTGGCGCTTTGGCGCGACCGTTCGCGCGCCAGCAGCGAGGTCAAGAAGATCGCGCTCGATCAAGTGGAAATCCTGGAACGCAAGGCCGAGGAACTGAAGGCCATGAGCCGGACGCTCAAGCATCTTGCCGCCCATTGCCACGGCGATGAGCGACCGGACTGCCCGATCCTCGACGATCTTGCCGAAGCGGAAGTGAATTCCGATAAGGCGCGGGAACCCGCCCGCTTCGGGCGAAACGGCATCGACCCGGTGCGAGTCAAGTCAGGATGATTCTGGGCCGTTGATGAGGCGAATTATTTCGCGACGAAAAGCAGATCGAAGCCCCTGAACTCGCGGCGTGACAACGATTTGCGGATCGCCGCCCAGATGGCGGACGGATTCTCGAGCCTGAACCCGCGAAAGCTCCGGATAAGGCGCACCGTGGCGGCGATCGTTCTAAGCGCGCGGACAAAACGCGGACCGGAGAGCGAGGCAGCTAGGATCTGCGGATGCACCGCGATCAACACGCCCGCTGTTCTCTTGCGGTCGATCGCCCGAAACTGGTCGAGCGCCTTGTATTCGTAACCTTCGATGTCGATCTTGAAGCAGAGCCGCTCCGTCCTCGCCATTCCCTGGAGGTCCGGAATGGTGACGGTTTGCGCCGTGACAGTTAAGCCTGTGTCGTCGGCAATCAACGCAGAGGTTTCGGAACTGCCGAAGCCGCCGCCGACCGAGTGCAGCACCAGACATTCATCCTGAGAGAGCGCCGCGTTGACAAGCTTCACTTCGCCCGCATTCTCGCGCTGCATCTCGGACAGGATCTCGAAGCACACGGGATCAGGCTCAACGGTAATGACATTGTCGGCGATCTGCGCCGCCCAATAGGGTGTCACGCCGATCCAGCCGCCGATATCGATGAAGGTGGTCGTACCGTCGACGAGGCGCTCGATGTTGCGGAATGTGCCGGGCTCCCACTGCCCGCCTTGCAGCCGGGCAAAGAAGCGCGCCTTCTCCGGCTTGTCGGGGAAATAGACGGTCTTTTGAAAATAGGTTATTGCGCGCATCGCGCCTCTTTAATGCATTTCGGTGCGATGTGTGAAGCTCCCCGCTGGGAACGTGGTAAAGTGTCAGAGCGACACCGCCAAGGCGTGACGTTCAAGAGCAACCGAACCGTCGCTTACGCCTCTGCCCGCTGGGCGCGGCTGCGCGCCTCCGTGAGTTCGGAGGTTGTCTGGCTGAGGCGGTCGGCGAGCACGCGCATGATTTCCACCGCCATCTCCGGGAAGTCCGCCAGCAATTTCAGGAAATCGTCCTTGCGAATGCGCAACGCCTCGAGGGCTGTGCTGGTCTTGACGGTCGCTGTGCGCGGCGTGTTGCAGAGAATGGCGATCTCGCCGACGATCGAATTCTGCTCCACCTCGGCGACCTTCAATTGCCCTGTTTGCGTCGCAACCAGGACATCGGCTCTGCCGGAAAGGATCACATAGGCAGCATCGCCGATATCGCCCTGATGAAACAGACTTTCTCCCGCGCTGTACATTACCCTGTCGGAGGTGAATGCCAGAAGTTTGAGCTTGGCTGGCGGCAAGCCGGAAAACAGTGTGATCCGGCGCAGCATTTCCACTTCGTCTTTTAGGAGCATAACAGTCCGTTTCTCCGAGTGTCTCGCGAGCATAAGCACCTCCCGATCGGGAAAATATGCTTGCGCGCTCATATTCATATTACATCAAGATGCCAGTTCCTTGTAGTCGCTGTCTTTCGCAGGTGTTTCCACAGCTCCGTCGCTCATGAGATGGCCGTTTTCGAAGTGCGCTCGGCGATCGAACAACTCGGAAAGAGCGGGATTAGCGAGAACCCACACGATCGCCGGCTTGCGATCGTCCTGCCTCAGGAAGTCAAAGACGTTGCGGGTGATCTGTTCCTGTGCTCGCTGGTCGAGGGCGAGCAGCGGTTGATTGAAGATGTAGAAATCCGACATGCGGATCAATGCACGGGCAAGATTGAGCTTCTGCCGCTGGCCTGCCGTCAACCGCTTGCCCCCGGCGCCGACGTCGAAGTCAAGTCCGAAGGCAAGCACGTTGTTGTAGAGTCCGAGCGATTCGAAGAGGTCGCGCACGATCGCGCGTATTCTCTCGGAGCCGTCGGTGTGCCTGTGGCCGATACGGCCGAAAAGCACGTTATCGATGATGCTCGCCGATGCCATATAACGGTTCGGCTGATAGTGCTCGATGATACCGACGAGATCCTCGGGCAGACCTTCGCTGAACTCCCGCCGCGCCTCGACGATCTGAGACATCAGTTCTTCGGACAGCAGACCGAAGCGGTGGCGTGGCTCGATGTAGCCGAAGCACAGCCGGATGATCTTGATGGCATCATCCTCGGAAACTTCGTCGATTGCTCGTCCCCTCACCTTCTGGAGAAGCGCTTCATACGCCGGGATCTCTTCCGCCGCCATGAAGGTGAGCTGCTGGAAGAACGGGTGGTCAGGAGGCAGGTCGCGGAACAGTTCGACGACGTTGCCGGCGATTTCCAGCCCCATCTCGTAGAAGCTCTCGTGCAGGCCGGCCCGCTTCAAGACGGTCTTGAAGAACGGGTGGCTTTCGAGCGCCTGTTCCCAACGCGCCTGATTGGTCACCGTCCCGAAGAGCAGGTTTTCACCGATCGTCGCCTCGACATTGTAGGAACCAGGCTCGAAGAACACGACCAAGTCACTGAGTTTCTCGGCCTCTAGCCGCCTGCGAAGGGCCCCGCGCATCGCCACTATCTCACCCGCAAATGCTTCGTGCCGCTCAGGATTGATGGTCGAGCGAACGGCAAGCGCCATGATGTCGTTTGTGAGAAGCACCGTGTCGAGCACCGCTCTGACCTTCGCGAAGAGATCATCCGGGCCCGTCGCACCCGCGGCTCCATAGTCGATCCAATCGCTGTTGAGGTCGAGCGAGGGATTGCCGGCAAGTTTTGCTTCCAGCAATTCCCAGCGACGGTGGGCAGCCTTGTCGCCCTCGTAGACCACCTCTGTCAGTGGCGCGTGCTTGAGACCGTAAAGCAGATTGTCGCCCAAGCTGCCTTGGAAGGTGTAGACCTCCGACGAAGCGTAGGAGATGCGCCGCCCGACCACCGATTCCGGCAGGTCATGGATATCGTCGTCGCCGACGACGATCCTGCCGCTTTCGGGCCACGTCAGACGTCCGAAGGCCTCGGCGAGCGCCTCTCCGCCGCCAGTAGAGCCGCCTGTGATCGCGATGGCCTCGCCCGGCCGCACCTGCAGCGACACGTGTTCCACAACCTTCGAACCGCCGTCATCGGACACGGAAAGATTGACGGCTGCAAGAGCCCCGGTGATCGGCGCTACGGAGGTTATCGAGATCGCCTGGACACTGGGATCGATCAGCGGCTTCACGCTGAACTGCTCGACGACCTGGGCGTATTTGACCTGCACGTCCTGGCGCGCCTGATCCCAATCGATGAGTTCTTTCAACGGACCCGGCAGGTCCTTGTAGGCACCGATCACCGCAACGAGCTGGCCGATATCGAGCCGGCCCTGCAGGGCGAAGTAGCCCCCGATCGAGTAGAACAGGAACGGCGTGACTTGCGCGAGGAAGTTGTTCAGGAACTTGACCAGGAACTTCCACTGATAGAGGTCGTAGCGGATCTTGAATATCCGGCCGAGGCGGGCAGCAATGTCGGCTCTTTCATAGTTGGACGTATCGTGCCCGCGAATGGTGCCGATGCCGTCGACGATCTCGCTGACCCGGCCCGACAACTCGCGCGCCGTCAACTGGCGCTCGCGCCCGAGCACAAGCAAGCGCCGGCGCATGCGTGGAATGATCACTGCCTGTATCGCGACGATAAAGGCGGCGATGAGACCGAGCCACATGCTCTGGAGCAGAATGAAGATCAACGCCGTCAAAGCCTGGCCGCCGAGAAGCGCCGGCTGCACGAAGGCATCGCCGGTGAACCCGCCAAGCGGCTCGACCTCGTCCTTGATCATGGTCGAGATTTCGGCGGGCTTCACGCGCTTGAAGTGGCTCGGCGGGAAGCGCAGCACGCGGTCGACGAGTTCGAAGCGGATGCGCCGCAGGAGGCGCTCACCGAGCCGGCCCTTATAGGTGTTGATGTAGAACTTGAAGAGCCCGTTGACGATGACGAGCAGCAAGAAGACAAGGCTGAGGGCAAGCAGCATTCCCTCTCGCTCAAGTTGAAAACCCGAAAACAGATTGACCTCGCCGAAACCGGGCAGGCTGAAGGAAACCGGCAGGAAGGCTTGGGTCGCCTCGGGACCTTCGAACCCCTCACCCTGAATCGGTCCGTTGACGATCTGCTTGGGAAGATCGAAGGACAGGAAATAGGGTATCATCGACAGCGCAACGACCAGCAGGATCCAAAGCTGCTGCTTGCGCGTGTGGGTCCAGATGTAGCGGGAAAGACGTGTTTCCATGTGCTGGCAATGCAACCTAACTTAAAACACAGGGTCGCCGAGCTAATCGCGCCGGCGGACTCCTGTTGCAAATGGTTTCAGTCCATCAAGTCTTCAATGGACTCACGCTTCATCCACGGAATCGTGACTGCCGGCATGAGAGCAGAGCCCTGCCCCATGTCAAGCAGACGCGAACCACGAGTAACATCTGTCGAACAGATCGCCCCTTCAGCAAAGCCCCGACGGCTCCTTGCAGACGTGGCGAGCATCTGCGGCTCGAGGTATACTCGCGCGTGGCTTGCACTCGCCTACCCGTCAGCTTACAACAGCCTCATGATGCATGCCACCCATACTCCCCCCGAAGATTGGCGCGAGAACGCCTATGATCTCGTGCGCGGGATCGCCGCCTATTCCGGCAGCGCGGTAGTGGCTGGCATAGGCAGGGTGATTGCCAAGCACCGGGATGCGGACATCGCCAACGCGTTCAACTACAAGCAAGTCGGCTGCAAGATTTGGGCGCGTGACAAGCTGCTCGAAAGCGCCGGCTCGGCCTTCGAGCGGATTGTGGTTTTAGGCGGCTGGTACGGCATTCTGCCCGCGATGCTTTTCGAAGATCCGCGCTTCGACATCGGGGCCATCGACAGTTACGACATCGACCCGGCGGTGGAGGAGGTGGCGCGCACGCTCAATTCAGCCCATGGCGACCGTTTCCGCGCCATCACGGCCGATATGTATGCTCTCGACTATAGAGCAATCGGAGCCGACCTGATCATCAACACGAGCTGCGAGCACATTGCCGATCTCAAGCTCTGGCTCGAGCTCCTTCCTCCCGGCACTCGTGTCCTGCTGCAGTCGAACGATTACTTCAGCGAACCGACGCATATAAGCTGCGTATCCTCGCTTGAGGAATTCCAGACGCGGGCCGGTCTTTCGAGGCTCGATTTCGCAGGCGCGTTGCCGATGAAGAAATACAATCGCTTCATGCTGATCGGGACGGTCTAACCTCCCGCTGCCGCAGCTCTTCCCTCAGGATCGTTGCGGTCCTGGCAGCGCCGGTAAGATCGAGCGGCGGAATCTCCGGCTTTGGTCGCGCAAGCATCGCCCCTATGTCCCGTGCGAGCCGGTCGGACGTGATGGCTTCTTCCGGCAGGACCCCCGCAAGGCCGAGCCTTTCGAGCCTTGCTGCGCGTGTGCTCTGCTCGGTTTCGCCGCCCGCCGTGAAGGGAATGAGCAACGAGCCGCAGCCGGCGCGAAGAATGTCGCACACGGTGTTGTATCCCGCCTGCGAGACAGAGAGCCGCGCGCCCGCGAGCAGGCCCGCAAAATCCTGGCGAAAGCGGAAGAGGCCGACCCCGTCGGGAGCAGCCGTGGCGAGCGCATCGAAATCGCTCTGCGGCAGGTTAGGCCCGGTTACGATGCACCAGCGAAGCGCCTTCGGCAGCATCGTTGCTGCGCCAAGCGCCGCGCTGATCAGATCCTTCCCGACAGCACCACCCCCGGCCGAAACCACGATGTCGAATTTCTCATTCGCTTCGGCTGGCGGCGGCGGTGCGACGAGACCCGTGTAAGCGACCTTTTCCGCGATTTCGCCCGCAAGCGGAAAGGTTTCCTCAAGGCGCGCGAATGCTGGGTCGCCGTGGACAAGCACGAGATCGAAATGCGCCTTGACGAGATCCACGGTCTCCTCGGCACGGCCGGGCTTGACCCGTTCCTGCAGTATATCGCGCAGCGAGGTTGCCACCAGCGGCCGCGGCTCCATTGCGGCGATGGCATCGAGCAGCGGCAGCAATTCAAAGCGCATCTGTCTGCGACCGAACGGGAAGGCCTCGATGATGACGACATCAGGCTTCGAGGCATGCAGCGCTTCGATCAACAGGTTCTTGCGGTGCTGCTGGAAAGCATCCGTGACCGGATTGCCGTCGGCATCGCTCAGGCCGGAAAAGCCCTTGTCGCCGGCCGTTACCGGCGGCAGCGCGATGGTCGCCAGACCCTCGCCGGGAAACCCGGGAACAGGCGTGCCGCCCGTGACCATCGTCACGTCAAACCCGTCGGCAGACAACGCTTTAGCGATACGGCTCGCTCGCGCCAGATGCCCGATGCCGAGCAGATGCTGCACGTAGAAGAAGACGCGACGCTTGTTCAAGAGGCTTTGCTCCACTCGCTTTGAAAGAGCTCAATCAGTTGGGTGACGCTCGAGTGATGGTCGAACTCGGCGCGAACACGCTGTTCAGCAGCAGTGCCGAGTTGTCGCCGGAGATCCGGGGCGCGGACCAGCCGTTCAAGCGCCAGGGCAAGCGCCCGCGGGTCCTCGGATGGCACGAGGAGACCGTTCTGATAGTCCGTCAGCAATTCCGGAATGCCCGAGACGGATGTCGAGACGCAAGGCAGCCGCTGGCTCGACGCTTCCACCAGAACGTTCGGCAGGCCGTCACGATCACCATCGGCCGCAACCCGGCACGCCAGCGCGAAGATGTCGCTGTCGCGATAATGCTGAAGCACGTCGGTCTGGTCGAGCGCGCCCATCCAGCGGATCTGCTCGGCAAGACCGAGATCGGTGGCAAGCTTCTTGAGGTCGCCAGCCAGCTCGCCTGCACCGATGTGATCGAATCGCCAGTGGAGATCGGCTGGCAGCAGCGACAAGGCCTTCAGCAGAATGTCATAACCCTTCTTGGCGACGGCGCGTCCGACGCTGACGATTCGCACCGGATCGGCGGGGTCGGAGCCGTCACGGCGAGAATGCTCACCGCCAAAGACCGGGAAGCGGTCGAGATCGAGGCCGTGGTAGCTCAGATGCACGCGGGATTTCTCGGGCGTCAAGCTTTGCAGATGCTCAAAGCCGCTCCGCGTGCAGGTAACGGTCCAGCGGGCGCGGTCGAGCTTTCCGGAAAGCTCCCAGTTGGCCGATGTCCAGATGTCCTTGGCATGGGCGGAGCAGGTCCAGGGGATGCCTGCGATAATGCTGGCATAGTTGGTCACCGAAGCGGGCGTGTGAATGAAATGCGCGTGAAGCCAGGTCGCCGCGCCGGGCCACTCGGCGACCAACACCAGCGCTTGACCGAACCGCCGGAAGCGGTTGCGCGACGGATCGCGCGAGAGATCCCAAAGGAATGGGCCAAGCGCGCGCCAGAACCCGGCTTTCGGCATCAATCGGAGCGCGGCGCGAAGCACGCGCCACGGCTCCTCATGTAGATATTCCGGCAAATAGTGGACGTCGGCGCGGATTTCGTCGTGCACGGGATGACGCTTGCCATCGGTCGGACGACGGAGCGCGACGAGAACGAGTTCGTGCCCCGCTTTTTCCAGGCCGAGCAGTTCCTGCGCAATAAATGTTTCCGACAGGCGCGGATAGCCTTTCAGGACGACGGCAATCTTTCGATTTGGCGACACTGGCTCAGCTCGACTGCTTCACGATGCTCAGGTGCTCTTTCGATCTGTGATCGAGCCAGCTGCCGACAAGCTCGGAGATGTGGACAAGGCCTTCCAGCCTCAGGCCATTGGCAGCGCGCGATGGCGGCGCGCGCTCCGGCAAATCCTTCAATGCAGCCGCAAACCGCAGCGGATCCTCGGCCTCATGAGGAAGCAGCATCTCGACGAGTCCAAGGTCGGACGCGCGTCGAGCCCGGATCAACTGCTCCTCCCGCGGCTCGAGACGCGGCACGATCAAGGCCGGCTTGTCGAAGGATAGGATCTCGCAGTAGGTGTTGTAGCCGCCCATCGAGACCACCCCTCTCGCGCCGGCAATCAGTTCCTCCATGCGATTGTCGAACTCGATTATCTTGATGAAAGGAATGCGACCGCCCTTCTTGATCAGCTTGTTGCGTTGCTTGGCCGGCATGTAGGGCCCAAGCACCACAAGGGCATTGTGCGTCAGTTCGGAATCCTGCTGATAGGCGTGGATCACGTCATGAATGAGTTCGGCACCGTCGCCGCCGCCACCGGTGGTGACGAGGATATAGTCGCCCTCCGGCCTGTGATCAGGCAGTCCGTCATGCGGAACGCTTCGTTGCAGGAAACCGACGAAGTTCATGCGTTCGCGCACTGCCGCGGGCACTTCAAGGTCCACCAGCGGATCGTAAAAATCCGGCGGACCATAGACCCAGATCGCATCGTAGAACTGCTCGATCTTGCGCATGGTGTCGCGCCGCTTCCATTCGACTTCGAGCAGGTGCGGGGCGTCCATGATTTCCCGAAGCCCAAGCACCAACTTCGTCCCGTGGGTCTTTAGATAGGTGAGCGTATCCTCGACCTCGCCGCGCAAGCCCATCGGCTCCTTGTCGACGATGAAGATGTCCGGCTTGAACGTCTCGGCCGTCGAGCGGATGATCGATTGGCGCATCTTCAGCGTCTCGTGCAATTCGATATGCCGGTCGAGCGAAGTGTACTCACCGTTTCTGAGCTTGATGACGCTCGGAATCTTCACGAAGTCGACGCGTGCACGATAATCGAAAGCCCCGGCGATCGTCGCGCCAGAGATGATCAGCACCTGCAGCCCACTGTAGTCCTCCACGAGCGCATGCGCGATCGTCCGACAGCGCCGCAGATGACCGAGGCCGAAGGTGTCGTGGCTGTACATGAGGATCCGGGCATCCTCGAAACGCCGTACCATGCGAAGAACCTTTCGCTCATTATCAGAAGGGCTGCAACAGGATGCAGCGCCCGCGGGCAATCAAAGGACGTGCCGGCTTTATTTGTAGGGATCGGCGGCGTCGCGCAACCCATCTCCCAGGAAGTTGAACGCCAAAATCACAAGAATGACTGGTATAGTCGGAAACAGCAGCCAGGGATAGAAAGCAATGACGCTGACGCTCTTTGCCTCAGTTAGCAGGATTCCCCAGCTCGTTATCGGCGGGCGCAGTCCCAATCCGAGGAAGCTCAGCGCAGTCTCGCCGAGGATCATGCCGGGAATGGAGATCGTCGCTGTTGCAATGAGATGGGACATGAATCCCGGAACGAGATGGCGCCCGATGATACGGCTGCTTTTGGCGCCCATCAGTTGGGCCGCAAGGACATAGTCCTCCTCGCGGAGCGCCAGCAGCTTCGAGCGGACGGCCCGCGCAAGGCCCGTCCAGTCGAGAAGCCCCAGGATCACGGTGATCCCGAGATAGATGAGGATCGGGCTCCATGTGGCCGGCATGATGGCCGCAAGCGACAGCCACAGCGGAATGCTCGGAATCGACTGGAGCACCTCGATCAATCTCTGGACCAGGAGATCGAAAACGCCGCCGTGATAGCCGGCGAGCCCGCCGATGACGATGCCGAGCACGAAGCTGACCGTAATGCCGAGAAGACCGATCGTCAGTGAAATCCGCGCGCCGTAGATGATACGCGACAGCACGTCGCGTCCGAGCCTGTCGGTTCCAAGCAGGAAGAGCTGACCGCCCTCCGCAGGACAGACGAGATGCAAGTTGCTCTCGAAAAGTCCCCAGAAGCGATAGCTGTCGCCGCGGCAGAAGAAGCGGATCCGCTGGACGTCCGAGGTGTTGTCGGCATAGTTCCGCTTCAGCGTTGCCATGTCCAGCGTCATCGTCCGGCCATAGACGAAGGGACCGACAAACGCGCCGTCATGAAAAAGGCGGACGTTCTGCGGCGGCGTGTAGATGAAATCGACGTTGCGCGTGTGCAGATTATACGGCGCCAGAAACTCGCAAAAGAGGATCATGACGTAGAGGGCCGCCAGGAAAATGCCGGAGGCGAGCGCCACCTTGTGCCGCTTGAACTTCCACCACATCAGGCGCAGCTGCGACGCCTGGTTCACGCGCACCTGCTCCTCCGTCATCACCTCCACGGAATAGGGATCGAACGGGGCGGTCGATACATAATGCGGCAGGGGTTCGCCGGGCGCCGGAATCGGTGACGTCACTTCGTACTCCTGCCTTGCAGACGGATTCTGGGATCGAGAACGGCGAGCGCAAGATCGGATATCAGCACGCCGATGACGGTGAGAAACGCGAGAAACATCAGGAACGAGCCGGCGAGATACATGTCCTGGCTCTGCAGCGCCTTGATCAACATCGGTCCCGTTGTTTCAAGCGAAAGGACGATCGCCGTGATTTCCGCGCCCGAGATGATTGCCGGCAGGATCGAACCGATATCGGAGATGAAGAAGTTGAGCGCCATGCGCAACGGGTATTTGAGCAGGGTTTTGGTGGGTGAGAGCCCCTTCGCTCTCGCCGTCACGACATATTGCTTCTGAAGCTCGTCGAGCAGGTTGGCCCTGAGCCGCCGGATCATGCCCGCCGTTCCCGCCGCGCCGATGATGATCACCGGTATCCACATGTGCTCGAGCATCGACCTGGCTTTGGCCCAACTCATCGGCTCGTTAAGATATTGCTGGTCCATGAGATGGCCGATCGAGGTGCCGAACCAGATATTGGCGAAATACATGAGGATGAGCGCCAGCATAAAGTTCGGCACGGCGATGCCGATGAGACCAATCAGCGACAGCCCGTAATCGCCCCAGCTGTATTGGTTCGTCGCCGCATAGATGCCGATCGGAAAGGCGATGATCCAAGTCAGCATAATCGTGAAGAAAGAGACAAGGATCGTCAGCCAGAGCCGGTCTCCCACGACCTCGCTTACCGGCAGTTCATATTCGAACGAATAGCCGAAGTCGCCCTGCAGCATGCCGCCGACCCAATAGATGTAGCGCAGCAAGGGCGGTTGATCGAAGCCGTATTCTTTTCGCAGAGCTTCGATCTGCTCCATGTTGACACCTTCGCCCTGCGCCCTGATCTCGGCGACGTAGCTCTCGAAATAGTCTCCCGGCGGCAGTTCGATGATGGCGAACACCAGGGCGGAGATGATGAGGAGGGTGGGGACCATCGCCGCAATACGCCAGAGAATGTATCGCAGCATGTCAGGTGTCCTGTTCAAGCCAGAAGGTATCGGGATTGTACACGCCGAAATAGCTCGTCGGGTCGAAGCCGTAGAGCGCCTCTTCCGGTACATTGCGAAGCTTCGAGGAGACCACGATCGGCTGCAGTGATGCATTGACGAGGCCGATCGAGAAGACCTGATCGGTATAGATCGACAGCATCGATTTCCAGATTTCCGTCCGCTCCGCGTCGGTGCTCGAATGCCGCCAGCGCTTGAGCAAGTCAAGAAGCTCGACCACCGGCGGCAGCTGCGGCGCTTCCCCCATTTCGCCGTGCGACAGGTAATTCAATCCCCAGACCGGCCACTGCAGCTGGTCGTCGGCCGTCGGTGCCAATTGACCCGGATTCATGTTTGCAGTCGGAACGCCATTATCGATGCCGAACCACATGGACATGATGATCTCGCCGCCGACCGCGCGGCTGCGGAAGGTGTCGCGCTGGGAAGTGCGGATGAAGAGCGAAATGCCGACCTTCTGCCAGTAGTCGGTTATCAACTGCAGAACATCGGTCTCAAGCGTGCTTTCGCCCGCCGTCTCGACGACGACCTGCGCCGCCCGTCCATCCGGCAGGATACGAATCCCATCGCTGCCACGCTTCGCCAGGCCCGCCGCGTCGAGCAGGCTATTGGCCTGATCCGGATCGTAGGCCACCCATGCGTTTGCGAATTCGGGACGGAACAGCGGACTATCCGGCAGCACGGTATCGGCGCTTTCCTTGGTCAAACCATAGAAGACCGCCATGTTGATTTCGCGCCGGTCAATCGCCAGCGACAGGGCTCGCCTGACGCGGACATCCTGCAGCAGCGGACGCCAGACCGGGTCGGAAGCATTGAGATTGGGAAGCAGCGCCAGACGTGATCCCTGCGTCTTCTTCCACAGCTTGACCTTTAACGGATATCGTTTCTCCGCATCCTTCAGGAAAGTGTAGTCGACGAAATCGATGCCAGCCGCCTGGAGATCACTTTCGCCCGTGCCGGTTTTCGCCGGGATGAGCGAGGACGAGCTGACGTTCAGCACGAACTTATCGATGTAGGGCAATTGCAGGCCGTTTTCGTCGACCCGATGGAAGTAGGGATTGCGCTCGAAAATGAACTGCTCGGCGGGAAGCGGCGTGGTGTTCCGCCAGGGATCGAGCGTCGGCAGATCGGGGTTTTCCGGGCGATAGGAGCGTGCCATGCGCATGTGCAGCTGGCTCCACTTCTTGACCCGCTCTTCCTTCATCTTTGCCTTAAGCTTGTCCTCGTCCTGGTACTTCTTGTGGAACTGCTTGAGATAGGCCGACGGCATGACGATGACCAACGGCTGCGGGGCGGCGAGCTTCTGCAGGAAATCCGGGTTCGGCTTCGTCCAGGAATAGCGCAACGTGCGCTCGTCGACGATCTCGAACTTGGCCGCTTCGCCATCCATGACCAGCGCCGTCGGGAGACCCGCCGGAGAGAGGTCCTCGTTGAGCAGCACATCTTCCCAGCAGTAGCGGAAGTCTTCTGTCGTAAGCGGTGTGCCATCCGACCACTTATGCCCCTCGCGCAGGCGCAGGGTGAAGATGCGGTCCTCGACCCTCTCGTAGCTTTCGAGAACGTCGGCCTGAAGGTTCAGCTGCTCGTCGTAGCCGACCAGCCGGCAATAGCCGTAGACCGTCATCAGCCGGATGTCCTTGGCGCTGCCGATGAGGCTTCGGATCTTGCCGCCATGCTTGCCGGGCGTGCGCCCTCTGGCCGCGACATTGATCACGCGCGGCGTTTTCGGCAACCGCTCATTGACCGGAGGAAGTTTGCCTTCCGCAACCAGCGGCGCGAGCATCTCGGCCTCGCTTCCCGCCGCAAGCAGCCGCGGCGGCAGAACAGTGGAAGCCAGCATCGCCAGCGCGGTTCTCCGGGTGATCATGGGCGTAGCTCCCTTGCATCCACCGACTTTCGGGCAAGGACGAAATGATCGCCACCGAGATTTGCAGGAAAGAGGGCGTCTTCCGCGCCATCGTCGCAGAACTGTGCGCCCCACCGCCGCTTGTCCGAGCCTCCGCTTGCCTGAAGGGCGTCGAAATCGAGCTTCCGGTCGAGATCGGGGTAAGGCACGGCCGCCAGCAAGGACTTCGTATAGGGGTGTACGGGATTGCGCATCAGCACTTCACGCGGCGCGAGCTCGACGATCCGCCCGGCACACATCACCGCGATCCGATCCGCCATGTAGTCCACGACCGCCAGATTGTGCGAAATGAAGAGTGACGTCAGACCCAGTTCCTTCTGCAAATCCTTGAGAAGGTTGAGGATCTGGGCCTGCACCGAGACATCGAGCGCTGAAACGGGCTCGTCGCAGATCAAGAGTTCCGGAACGAGAGCAAGTGCGCGGGCGATACCAATGCGCTGCCTCTGACCGCCGGAGAAACTGTGCGGATAGCGGTTGATGAAACGCTGATCGAGGCCGACGGCCTGAAGGAGCGAGCGAACGGTTTCGATCCGCGACTTCGGCGTTCCACGCCCATGGATCTCAAGCGGCTCACTGAGAATGTTCTTGACCGTCATGCGCGGCGACAGCGACGAGACCGGGTCCTGGAAGACCATCTGGATTTTCGCGCGCAGCTCTTTCAGCGCTGTGCCCTCGAGTTTCAGGACGTCGACTGGCCTCCCGCCGTCATCGTAGGTTATCGATCCCGAGTCCGGGGTCACCGCACGCATCAGGATCTTGCTCACCGTCGTCTTGCCGCAGCCGCTTTCGCCGACGAGGCCGAGGCATTCGCCGCGGCGAATGTCGAAGCTGACATTATCTACGGCGCGGTGCTCAGCCGAATGGTTGCTGCCGAACCAGCCCGAGCTGCGGGTGGTGAAGGTTTTCGACAGGTTACGGACGGAGATGAGAACATCGGAACTGGAGGTCTTGCGCGCCGGTCGATTTCCGAGAAGGTTTTCGGCCTTGACCGGCACCTCGCGCAGTGCCTTCAGGCGCTCGCCGGGCTTCATGTCGAAGTGCGGCACAGCGGCCATCAGGCCCTTCAGATAGGGATGCTGGGGATTGCGGAAGATTGCATCGACCGGCCCCGCTTCGACGATCTCGCCGTGATAGATGACGACGACCTCGTCGGCCATATTGGCGACGACGCCGAGGTCGTGCGTGATCAACAGCATGGCCATGTTGAGCTTGGCTTGAAGCTCGCGCAGGAGCTGGAGAATTTGCGCCTGCACCGTCACATCGAGCGCGGTTGTCGGCTCATCGGCAATGAGGAGCGCCGGACGGCAGATCAGCGCCATGGCGATCATCGCGCGCTGGCGCATCCCGCCGGAAAGCTCGAACGGGTACATGTCGTAAGCGCGCGGCGGGTTGGAGAATCCGACATAGCCCAGAAGCTGCTCGGTCCTCGCTCTCCGCTCCTCCTTGTCCACGTCGGTGTGTATCGCCAGCACCTCGGAAATCTGGTTCCCGATCGTGTGGAGCGGCGACAGCGAGGTCATGGGCTCCTGGAAGATCTTGCTGATGCGCGCCCCGCGAATGGCCTGGATATCGCGCCCGTTAGGCTCGAGCGAGAGCAGATCTTGAGGCTTGCCCTCGACGGCCGGATCGTTGAACAACACTCGTCCGCCAACACTCGCAACGCTCGGCAAAATGCCCATGATGGCCTGGCTGATCGCCGACTTGCCGGATCCGGACTCGCCGACCAGCGCGGTGACCTTCCCTGGCAGAATCCTGAAATTTGCCCCCCTGACGGCTTCGACTTCGCCGCCGAGCACCGAGAATGTGATCCGCAGACCCTCAACCCGTAGCAGGTCCGCCCCTGATGTCATTGCAGCACGCTTCCCTCACTACCCCAGAGCGCCATACGTTGTCCCGAAACGCACAGGGACGCTCTCCTTTTTGGTTCTACACATCCTTGCCATCGAAGGTGTTTTTCACCTCATTGGCGATGCCATAGCGTCCGACACCAAAAAAAGAGTAGCCTAGCTTAAACTGGCTGTCCAGCACGCCCCCCGAGGGGTCAGAGGGGGCCGCGGTTCGCGGCCAAGCGGCTTATGAGAACGGACAAATGCCGTTTGTCAGAACGTCGGCACACCGCGCCGACCGACGGAAATCGTCGTAATAAAGCGTCCAGTTGGTGGCGTCTGCCGCCCGGTATGGCCCGAACTTGAAATACTGATTCTGGCCGAGCCCCTTATCCGCATGGCCGATATGCCCCTTCACCGTAATGACCGGCTGACCATTGGCGAACAGCTCAATATGTCCGGAACCGTCCGGCCCGGGCTTGGTGAAGACAGCGAAGTCGATCCAGCCGGACTTCGGATCCGGCAGCGGATTGCCATGATTGGTGACGGTGATCCCGGTGGTGCATGAATTGAAAAGGCGGCCGTCTTCGGGCTTCCAGTTCTGATCGGCCGCGACCAGCATACGCATCTGGTTGAACTCGGGCCGCACCCAGACGGGAACCTCTCCCGGCGCGCAGCTCGCCGGCGTGTTCTCCGGCCCGGTGGACACGGGCGGCAGATAATTGGTCTCAACGGTAACGAAGAGCTTACCCATGCTCATGCGGAACGCCAGAAAGGGGCTGAAGTCTCCGTTGGCGCCGTGATCGATTTCACGCTTCCATTGCGCAATGAGGTAGCGATGGTCTCCACTCGGAACCGGATCGGCAAACTTGACCGAAAAGCCGTACCAGACTCCCTTGTCGTAAGGCACGCGCAATGCGGTCTTCTCCCAGATTTCCGCCCGCTCGCTGCACCCGTCGTCCGGCTGCGGGCATTTCGGCACGATGGACAGTTTCAGAGCACCATTTCCCGTACGCTTGACGTCGCTCTGAAACACATAGGAGCCGGCGCTCTGTTCGAAGTTGTCGCGATAGTAGAGCCCGCCTTCAGGGGCAAAGTCCTTACCCTCGAACCCGTCGACCAGCTTCTGCTCCAAGGTCGGTTGCTGTTCCGTCGATTGGGCATGCGCAACGGTTGTCGCAGCGAGGGCTGCGGCCAAAAGAAACACACGGAACATCGAACCTCCTTAAACCGAGCGCCTTGACGATCTATTGCAGCATCTTGTCGATGAGGCCGCGTGGCCCCGGCGCCTGCTTCGTATTGCGATAGAGCAGCATGACATGCTCCGCCTCGGAAAGTCCATCCTGAGTTGCATCGTCGGGACGCTCCTCCGCGATCGCCGCAAGCGCTGCGTCCTTGGGATAGAGGATGGTGAATTTCTGCCGGACGCCGCGCAGTTTCTCCTGCCCGAGCGTCGCCCAGTCGCCGCCGCAATAATTGACGAAAGCTTCGCTGGCGACGACGTTGTGGGCATATTTCTTCGTCAGGCTCTGCAGGCGCTGCACCTCGTTCACCGCCGAGCCGAAGACGGAAAAGGTCAGCCGGTCGCGCAGCCCGACATTGCCGAACATGACGTTGCCCACATGAAGGCCAATTCCATAGCCGATCGGATCGCGGCCCTGTCTCTTCCTTTCCGCGTTCAGGGCCGCCACGCGCGCGGTCGCCGCGCTCACCGCAGCAAAGGCCTCGCGGCTGGCCATTTCCGATGGCTCCTTGTGGCGGCCGCATGGATAGACGGCGATGAATCCGTCGCCAACGAAGCTCAGGATCTGCCCGCCGTTTCGATTGAACGGCGTCGCGATCGCATCGAAGAAGCCGTTGAGCGTCTCGATATAGGCCTGGCGACCTTCCTTCTCTGCGAGCATGGTCGATTCCCGCATGTCCGCCATCACCAGGACGGCGCGAACCGTCTCGCCGTCGCCGCGCCGCACCTGCCCGCTCATCACGCGCCGTCCGGCATTGGCGCCGAGATACGTCGTCAGCATGTTATCGGCGAGCTTGCCGAGGACGGCGACCTTGGCAGCAACCGCCAGATGATTCTGAAGCTTGAGCAACGCCGCGATCACATCGTCGCTGAAGCCGCCGTGGCGATCGGTCGTCCAGGACCCCACCATGCCATGTTCGGAATCGGTCCCAAGCGGTTGCATGAAGGCCAGATAATCGGTGGCCCCATGCTCTTTCAGCTCATCGAAAATCGGAAATTCCGACGCCTCCGCCGGATCGATGCGCCGCCTGACGTGATCGAGGTTGTTGTTGAGCAGATAGTAATAGGGGCTGCGCAGAAACCGCTCGGGATTGAGCGCCAGTTCCTCATGGCGCAAACCGCTCACCTCGACGCCCTTGCCGCGCCACCAGGTAAAGCCGAGCGCGTCATAGAGCGGATGCAGCATCGAGAAGGATAGATGGACGCGCATGAGCGGCAGGCCCGCCGCCGCCAGCCGTTCGCAGAAGCCGCGCACGAGGGTTTCGAGCGTCTCGTCGCTCAACGATGCTCGCATGAGCCAGTCTGCGACCTTGTCCAGAAGAATTTCGGAGACAACGCTGTTGTTGATCGGGCTCATGGCATTCCTCATCATCGGCATGACGGTCAACACCGACGGCTATCGCGCGGACCTTGCAATCAAGGCCGCGTCCACCTGTGATGCCCGTTGTAACGAACGGCGTCTGCCGCGCATGGCGGCAGCAGTTGCGGCGATTGAATCGCAGCATCTTCTTGGTTGGAGATATTCACCGGCGAGCCCGATTTCCAGAGACGTTCGAAATTTTTGATCATGCGTCGATCGTACACGGGATTGATCGCATAATTGCACCTGTAATTGTTGGGGTCGTCCGCCACCTCCGGCCCCGCGCTTGACTTGCCACGCCTTTCTGGCCAACAAAACGGCGATATTTTCCGGCAATCGGGATCGTCGCGATCGCCCGCCCTGCCGCTCACAGATGGAACCCTATCTTGACCTCCCTTCATCACGACAGGCTGCTTGAATCGATCTCAGCGCGCCAGGCACGCGTCGGCGTCATCGGCCTCGGCTATGTCGGCCTGCCGCTCGCCGTCGCAGTGGCACGCTCCGGTTTTCCGGTGACCGGTTTCGACATCGATCCGGCAAAAATCGTCGCTCTGGACGATGGTCGCTCCTATATCGAGGCGGTTACGGATGAGGCGCTTGGCCGTGAGATCGCCGCGGGCCGGTTCCGCTCGACGACCGATTTCTCTGATCTTGGCCAGTGCGACGTGATCGTCATCTGCGTGCCAACGCCATTGACCAAGCACCGCGATCCGGACCTCTCCTTCGTCGAAGGAACGGCGCGCTCGATCGCCGCCACGCTGAGGTCGGGCCAGCTTGTGGTTCTCGAATCGACCACCTATCCGGGCACCACCGACGGCGTCGTCCGTTCGATCCTCGAAGAAACGGGGCTGAAGTCCGGCGAGGACTTCTTCATCGGCTTCTCGCCCGAGCGCGAAGATCCGGGTAACCGTGTCTTTGAGACTGCGAGCATCCCGAAGATCGTGGCCGGTGACGGGCCGCGCGCGGCGGCGCTGATGCAGCATTTCTACGGCGCCGTGGTCAAGACCGTCGTCCCGGTCTCCTCGAACGCCACGGCCGAAGCCGTGAAGCTTACCGAGAACATATTCCGCGCCGTCAACATTGCCCTCGTCAACGAGCTCAAGGTCGTCTACGAGGCCATGGGGATCGACATCTGGGAAGTCATCGAAGCGGCCAAGACGAAGCCATTCGGCTATATGCCCTTCTATCCGGGACCGGGACTTGGCGGGCATTGCATCCCGATCGACCCTTTTTACCTGACCTGGAAATCCCGCGAGTACGAACTGCCGACCCGTTTCATCGAACTCGCGGGGGAAATCAATTCGGCGATGCCGCGCCATGTGGTCGGCCGGCTCGCCGAGGCGCTTGACAGGCGGCAGGGCAAGGCGCTCAGCCGCTCAAACGTTCTCATCATCGGTCTCGCCTACAAGAAGAACGTGCCGGACATTCGCGAAAGCCCCTCGCTCAGGCTGATCGAGCTCATCGAGGAGCGCGGCGGTAGCGCTGCCTTCTACGATCCGCATGTCGACGAGATTCCCTCGACCCGCGAACATCTCTCCTTGAAGGGCCGTCGATCGATCCCGTTCAACGAGGAAAGCGTACGCCGGTTCGACGCCGTGCTTATCGCAACGGACCACGACGGCATCGACTACAACGCGCTGGCCGATTGGACACCTCTGATCGTCGATACCCGCAACGTCTTTGCACGTCTCGGCATTGTTGCCGACCACGTGGTCAAGGCCTGACGTTCCTTGCGGGCGGTCGCGCATTCGTAATCGATTCTAGCGAGTTGGAGCGGGATGCGGGCGGTTCCTCATCCCGCTCTAGCCTACGGGAGCGAGCGCCGCCTTGAGATTCTTTGCCGCCATGGCGTAGCCGCCAGCCGCTCCGTCGATGAAATGCACGTGATCGCGGCTCATGGCCGCCGGTACGATGCAGGTCATCAGCGCGGAATCCTGCTGATGCAGCCCGTAGCTGGAGACGCCGGTCTCAGCCGCCCGCCTTAGCCTTTCCTCGATCTGACGCAGCCGCTCGATGCCGATATCGATCGTCATCTTCAGCCCGTCGTCGAACTTGCGGAAGTCGGAGTTTCTGACCAGGTCGCGCTTGTATTGCGTGGTATCGAACGTGCCGAGATTCCATCCCAGCTTGAAGCACACGAACAGCACCACGCTCTGGAGCGTTATCCACAACCAGGCGAGCAGACGTTGGCCTTTCCGCGCCACGGCGCGCGACTCGACTGCGACCCCTTGCATGGAGAGCCGAGGCTCGGGACCGTTTTCCGGCACCGGATGCCCCCCGCGTTCCTCGCCTTCGGCCAATGCCACGATATCGCCGACTAGTGCCTGGAACTCCGGACCATTGCCGCGCAGACCCGGAACGGCAATGATCGAGACGATTGCCCCATGGCGGGAGACAATCGGATTCCAGCGGCAGGATAGCCCGGTCAGATCCGGTCTGCTTCTGGCCGCCGCGGCCTCGATCTGGTAGCGCCCGGCCTTCATTTGCGCCTCTGCCCAACTGGCACCGCCGCCGGAAAACATGGCGTAGGAGACCTCCTCGCTAGCCTTGAAACGAGCGACGCGCATGTCGAGCCCGTTGGCACGGATGTCGGCGACCGGAACAAGTGCTGCCCGCAGTTCGAGGCCAAGCTCTTCCGCGACCCAGGTCTTCGCGTCCGCCAATGCAGCGCGCGCCTTTGGCGCCATTGCCGCGGGTATCGCGGCAAGCGCCCCGTCACCTCCGAAGACGAAGGGCAGGTTTCTTTTGTCGAGCGCATTCATCAACGCCGATATGACGCTTGCGCCCGCCATGTTGACGCTCTTGTAACGACCCTCGGCAATGGCGCCGGTCGAGTCGACGATATCAGCGACCGCGAGCACCCATCCATCCGGCAACGGTCGGTAGTTGGCCTCGTCGGCAACACCCTCGAATGCCTCAAAAAGTGGAAGGTCGTCGTAGAACTGCATATCAGCTGCCTGCGCCATGACTGCGTCCAACCTTTTCGACTTTAGCCCAATGCGCTCGAGAATCGCTTTATTCTTTTTCGCTGCGCTCTAAATCACGTTAGATCCGAACATAAAGTTTCAAAACAGGCTTTGGAGAGCACGATTTAGAAATAAAGTAACCCCCACAATCTAATTGGAACTTATGCCGTTGCAGGACCCTTATGATCTGTGCTTGTCTAAGGAAATGCACGCAGGCAAAAGCGCCGAGGCGGGCAGGACGAAGCCAAAACGGGAATGCAGGAAAACACCTTTCGAGTGCGGTTCTGGGGAGTGCGAGGCAGTTTGCCGGTATCCGGCGAACAATTTCTACGCTATGGAGGCAATACACCCTGCATCGAAGTCCGTTGCGGCAGCGAAGTCCTGATCTTCGACGCCGGCTCGGGGTTGCGTGAAGCCGGGGTGGCGCTCACGTCGGAGGGCATCTCGGCCTACGACCTGTTCTTCACGCATAGCCACTACGATCACATCATCGGCCTCCCCTATTTCAAGCCAATCTACAATTGCAGCACCGCCGTGCGTTTCTGGTCCGGCCATCTTTACGGCCGGATGAGCACCAAGAGAATGGTCAGCGAGTTCATGCGGCCGCCATGGTTCCCGGTCGATACCGACATTTGTCAATCGAGCATGGACTGTGTCGACTTCCGCCCGGGAGACACGCTCGCGCCCCGCAAGGGGGTTTCCATCCGCACGATGAGTCTCAATCATCCCGGCGGGTGCGTGGGCTACCGGATCGATTGGGGCGGCCGCGCCGTCGCCTTGATCTACGACACCGAACACGAGGCCGGTATTCTCGATCCATCAATCCTTGAGTTCATCGCCGGCGCCGACCTTATGGTCTACGACTGCACCTATCTCGAATCGGAGATGGCGACCTTTCGAGGCTATGGGCACTCGACCGGCATGCACGGCGCCAAGTTGGCGCAAGCGGCCGGCGTGCGGCGCCTGGCAATGTTCCATCACGATCCGTCGCGGACGGATCTGGAGCTCGCGGCGATGGAACTGGAAGTGCAGACCTTTTTCGAGGGGGCCTTCGCGGCCCGTGACCGCCAGATCATCGAGCTATGAGCTCGGTTACCCTGCGCCAGCGGCAGGCGGGGTGCACGGCGGTCAGCTCGAACAGTCGCGACAGAAATTCCCAGACGCTCTCGTCATGGGCCAGATGGTGCGTGAGAATGCCGACCGCCTCCTCGTCGACGTTCATCTCGTCCAGGCGCCCTATGATGTCTTCAATGATTTCCCGGTGATCCCGACAGCCGCGCGTTCCATGCCAATCCATCACGTCCACATGCGTGTTGATGAGGCTCAGGCGAGGCCGGGGAAACGCGGATGCGATCGACCCGTTTTTCATCTTTGCCGGCTTGCTCGGACTCTTTCTTTCGGGACCGAAGACCGAAAGGGCCGTGAAGCCGATGTCTGGCAGCCCATCGAGAAGCCCCGGATCGATCCGGTTCCATGGTGGGACGAGAAGCGGGACGAAAGAGGACGGATGGAGCGCCTTGAGATGAGAGTGCCCTCTCTCCAGCTCGTCAAGAACGACCTCGCGCGGACGGTGACCGCCAAGCTCCTGCCGCTTTTCCGCCGGCGGCGCATGGTTTCGATGCGCCCAGCCATGCACGGCAACGCTGATATCGTCACGGTGGGCAAGGTAATGCGAAAGCTCGCCGTTCGTGTGCGCCGGGATGACGGCCAAGGTAATCGGCACGGAAAAACGATCCGCCAAATCCACCAGCCGGTCGAGCGCCGCCGTCGCCTCGACCGCATCGTCGTCGCGCAACCAGAAATCGACGCGCCGCCTGGCCGTCCGCAAACGATCCAGTCTGTCGATGATCGGCTGCCAGATCGACGTCTCCATTATGCCGCCTTCTCCACAAAGTCCTTGAAAATCTCGCCAAGGCGCGTTGCCGCCGCCTGCAACGACCGTTGCTCGACAACGAACCGGCGCGCGTTTGCCCCGAACTCGGCGCGCAGGGTCCTGTCGTTGATCAGCCGCCGGATCGCCGCGGCGAACAGGTCGATATCGCCCGCCTTCGTCAGCAAGCCCGTCTCCTCATCCCTGACCACTTCCGGAACGCCGGCCGTTCGTTGCGCGACGACCGGCAGGCCGGCCGCCTGCGCCTCCAGATAGGACAGGCCATAGGCTTCGCCGCAGCCGGGCCAGACGTAGAGATCGCCGCGCGCAAGAATCCCGGCGATCGCCCCGGGCTCTTGCTCGCCGAGCCAATCCAGCCTCTCGGCCGGGAGCCCGGAGAAAGCCTCCTGCACTTCCGCCCTGGCGGGGCCATCACCGACGATCGACATGATCCAGGGTAGATCGACCACGAGCGCCAAAGCCTTGGCGAGCATGCTGTAGCTCTCCATCTTGTCGCCCGGCCGCATCATCGCCACTGCCAGCAGCCGACACGGGCCGGCCTCGGTTTGTCGTCGTTCGCGGAACGGCGCCACGTCTATGAACGGTGCAAGCATGGCATACCGCACACCCGGTATGGCCTCTTCCAAGCCTTCACGATCGCGCTGTGTAAAGCAGATGTTGACGGCAGCATGCCTCGCACCAGCCGCAACCTCATCCTGGGCTGGTTTCCTTGCGCCCACGTTGCGGCGGTACGAGTAGGAACTTTCGGCGGTAATGTAGGGAATGAAAAATTCAGCCGATATGCGGGGACCGATGAGATCCGGCGCCTTGTAGTAAGGATGGTAGCAGAACCATGCGTCGGGCGATCCCTCGGCGCGCCAGAGGCGCCGAAGACTGCGGACTTCCAGATCGGCTTGCGCCCGAAGCGACGAAAGTTGTTCGTCGGACGCCTCGCGTGAAAAGCTGCGCAGTCGCGACGCGATGGCGATGTCATGGCCGCCCAGCCGAAGCGCTTCGATCAGCAGGCGCGCCATCTGCCTGTCGCCGGAGGGGACGGGGTGATCAGGCGATTTCAAAGGCGCGTAAAAGGCGATCTTCATTCGACGCGAGCTATCCCGCCTTACCGATCGGATGTCAACATGGGCCGAACGAAGGCCGCGCGACGGCTGGGATACCGGCAGGCCCGAAGCAGGTGCAGCGGCCCTCGTTCTGCGTTGTGGCGGCTTATTCCGTCGGGGCCCCTCCCGCCTGCGCCAAGGCAGCGTTCTTCTTGGCGATTGCGTCGCGCGTCGCGGCGGCCGCGGCCGTTGTCGATTGCGTATCGTCGCCGGCGACCTGGACGGTCGGTGAAGCGAAGTGGATGCCGTTGGCATCGAAGGCCTGCTTGATCAGGGCCTGAGCCCGCCGCCTGACCTGGGTCTGGTGTCCCGGCTTCGTCTTCATCGCGAAGCTCAGGGTGATGCCGTAGTCGCCGAACTGCTCGACGCCCTTCATCTTCACCGTTTCCAGGATCAGCGGCCCGAGCTCCTCATCCTCAAGCAGCGTGGCGCCGATCCCCTTCACCACCTTCTTCACCTTGCCGACATCGGTGTCGTAGGAAACGTTGATCTTGAACTTGTCGATCACCCAGTCGCGGCTCATGTTCTGAACAGCGCCGAGTGAGCCGAACGGTACCGTGAACACCGGTCCGCGGTGATGGCGCAGCTTGACGGAGCGAATGCTGAAGGATTCGACCGTCCCCATATAGCTGCCGCTCTGGATGTATTCCCCGATCCGGAACGCATCGTCCATCATGTAGAACACACCGCTGATGACGTCCTTGACCAGGCTCTGCGAGCCGAAGCCGAGCGCAACGCCGAATACCCCGGCACCGGCAATCAGCGGCCCGATCGCAACGCCGAGCCCGGAAAGAACCATCAGAACTGCGACCACCGCGATCGAGACAGCGAGGAAATTGCGCAGAATCGGCAGCAGCGTGCGTAGCCGCGTGTTGCGTGCTAGCCGCACCGGATCCGCGACGTCGACACTGGCCTGGTTGATGCGCAGATTGATGTACTCCTTCGCCAGTTGCCAGATAAGATCTGCGGCGAGCAGGATGACTACCCCGGCAAGAACGCCCCGGAAGATGCGGTTGAAGACATCATCCTGTAGCATGGCGGCTCCGTTGAAACGGAAGACGACAGCGAGCCAGGCGGCCGCCAGCGCGATGATCACCAGCCGGGCGCCTCGCTCGATCGACACATTGCGCAGCACGCGCATACCGTCGGTTGCCGAGGTGTCGAGCATCGCCCTCGTCGTCGCGCTGGTAAAACGCAAGAGCGGCGGCAAGCCGAGAACATAGATACCGATCCAGAACAGCACCTTCATATCGGCGACCCAAAGGAGCCAGAGCAGGACCAGGAAGGCGATAATCATCGCATTGCGGAGCATCCGGCGCGCCGCCGTCGTGGGCTCAACAGGGCGGCGAAGCGTCGTGTCGATCGCGATGCCGAGGATGACAATTCCAATCATAGCGGCAACAAGTCTGCGAACGTCTTCCGCAACCGAGAGGGTCTGCATCACATCGGTAACCGCCCACACAAGGGCCAGTGCGCAGATGAAGAGCACCGATCGGTTGAACCAGAACTTGGCGGCGCCGGGGCCAAGTATCGCCTGTTCCCCTTCTGCGTCCGCCTTCGGGACGGCCTCGGCGGCCGGCTTGAAAACAGCCGATGCGACGGCAATCAGCAGGCGCGCGCCGATCCAGGCGATGAGCAGCGGCGCGATCGCGGCCTCAAGTCGGGGCGGCCAACCGGAAAGAACGAAAGTGGCGATTGCGGCGATTGCAAAGGCAACGAGAGGTGCGATGCGGATGAAGGCGCCAAGGCCGCCTTCATATCGGGCAGCATTGCGCTCCGCATTGCGCCGCAGGAAGTAGCGCAGCAGGTATTCGGCGCCATAGCCGACGAGCAACAGCAAGGCGAACCCTCGCAGAATGGGCATTGTTCCCTGGCTCTGCATGTCGCCGGCGATGCGATGCCTCGCCGCTTGCCATTCGGGACCCATCCGTGGAACCGCGTCCCGCATCCCGCCTAAATGCTTTCTGATTTCCGCGACCCATTGGGAGGCAAGCCCGGTCGACGGCGCCGGTGCCGCTGGCTGAGCCGTCTGCTTGGACGTCAGCCATTGGCGAACATCGGGATCGTCGAGCAACTCGATCAGTTGCTGCACCTTGGCCGGCGGCGGCGCGGACGTCGGTTCCTGTGCGGCCAGAGGGCCGGTGAGCGCGAAAATCAACTGGAGAAGCAGGACAAAGAAGGCGAGAACCACGCCTTTCCTGCAATGACCTGAAGCTGCATGCATGAAGACCCCCCGCCTTTCCCATTGCGACGATGACTACGAGGCGATTAGCCTGCATCTTATCCTAAATAGCAGATGCCTAATAAAAGTGTCACAGCGCAACGCCATCCTGCTCGATCTGGTCTATCACTGATTGAGTTCGGGGACACGCCCTTCGGGTTCGTCCGCGTGTCCTGCGATATCAGCTTGCCCCGCAAGCGCTGTGGCCGTGGGGACTTGAAACCGGCCGTTGCACGCATAGTTTTTCGGAAGAGCATTTTGGCGATCAAAGAGGGGAAACCGCGATGCCGAAGAAAATTGGGAAGATAGCCGCCAGCCGTGGAGGCCACGTCGCCTCGACGCGGTTGCTGACAGGCGCCCTGGCGATGACCTTCCTCCTTTTCTCTGGCGGCACTTTGTCGGCCAAGGACGGCAAGCTTTCAGGCCTGCCTTCCCTGATCCTCGGCGGCCAGACCGCCGAGGCGCCGACATACAATTTCGAGCAGGCATTCGTCGAGGAGGTCAAGACGCCGACGATCACCATTGTCCTCGACAAGACGACGCTCGACGACATCAAAGCTGCGTTGGGCGGCGAAATCCGGATACGCTCGGCCGGGGATATTGCGGTCGGCTGGCTGTGCTACACCTTTGTCTCGCAATCCGTTCAGCGCGATGTCTGGTTCATTGCCAACGACATGCAGGCAGCATCCGGGGCCGGACAAGCCGTGAATATGATTGCGGTCGAGGAGACGTCCGAGGAGCAACTCGATTGCGACAAAGGGCAGTTCGATCTTGCAGACTGGACGATTCCGGTGCCAACGCTCGGCGACGACAAAGCATCGCTTCAACAACGCTTCGGCAATGCTCCGGAGAGCGGCCTGGTCCGATACGCCCATGAAGGCGCTGGAGCAGATGCGCAATTATCGCAATCGCTGGTCTATCGCTTGAAAGACGGCAAGATCGATGCCGTCGCCTTCACGCAGATCAAATCGAAATAGTTGCGATCAGCTCCGGCGTCTTGCGCGTCTGAAAAGACGCGCAAACGCTGTAGACACCGGAGAGCTCTCACACCCTTGCCCGATCCCGCCTCTTTAGGGCCGGCAGGCCACCCGCAGGCAGATGCCGGAACTTGCCGCGAATGCGCGACCACAGGGACTTGAGGGATTCGGGCCGCCAGGCTTTCCGGCCTGCGCCGCGGCGACCGGCGAAGTTCAGGATGCTGCCTACGACGGGCGCGCGACCAATGTTCAGACGCTCGACCGATTCAAGCAGTTCAGTCTCCTGGGTCCTTCCGGCTGCGACCATCACCAGAACCGCGTCCACCTGGGATGACAGCCACACGGAATCGTCGTCGTGCGCGATCGCCGGCGGATCGATTATGACGAGGTCGAAGCGGCGGCGCAGTTCCTGGAAAAGCCGTTCATGGTCATGCAGGCCGAGGCGTGAGTTGATGACGCGCAGGAACGGATATTCAGGCGCGACGCTTATGATGGACTCAAGGTCGGTCGTACCGTCCAAATACATGCCGAGCGTTGGATTTCTGTTGGTGATGCCGAGCATACCAGCTGCGCCGTTCGGCTTGGGATCGATATCGAGAATGACAGCCCTCAGACCGCTGAGAGTGGCTGTTGCCGCCATTCCAAGGGCGCAGGTGGTCTTGCCCTCAGCCGCGCCCGCGGAAAAGAACATGACGACCTTAACGTCGGCGCCAAACTCCAGCGCGCGCCAGGCCAAGCACAGGGAACGCATCGAGCGCGCAAAAGGCGAATGGGGACTGGCAAGCATATGCTGGTAGGGGGTCTGCCCCGGCTCCAGAATCCCTTCCACATCCGGGATCGAGATGATGTTCGGGCGCTTGATGATGCTCTCTACCTTTCGCGTCGTGCGAATGCGAGTGTCCAGCCCGTCCATGATGAACATCGCGACGACGGCCAGCAGGAGAGAAGCCACTGCGGCGATCGGAATTATGAGTGCGGGCCGGGGAAAGGACGGCAGGCGGGGAATTTCAGCAAAGGATGCGATCCGCGCCGTGGCCTTGACCTCCTCCTGCTCCGGGTCGAAGGAGCCCAGCCGCAGCACCACCTCGTCGTAGCGCTTCTGTTCCGAGAGCAGGTCTCGCTCCAGCTCACGACGGCGAATTTCATCAAGATTGCGGACCTGCATCTCCTTTTGCAGTTGGCTGACCTCCTGCTGGAACTTCTTCACCCTTATGGTCGCAACCTTGGCGTCATTCTCCAGCTCCCGCAGAATTCGCCCGACCTCCTCATTGATCAGACGCCGATTGGAGACGATCTGCGCATCCGATTCCACGACGAGGGGGTGGTTTCGCCCAAACTTTGCGGTGAGCTGCGCCCTTTCGCGCAAAAGGTTGCCCTCCTCGTTTCTCAGGGTAGTGAGCAAATCCGAGGTCACGACCTTTCCGGCAGAATCGATACCTGTCGAAGCAAGCACCTGCTTGGCCTCATTGTATTTTGCCCATGCGCCCGCCTCATCGACGCGCGCGACGGTGAACTGGGTATTCAACTGCTCGGTACGGGCACGCAGCACGTCGTCCCGTGGATCGAAAGCCAGATCGCTCCTGGCGGCAAATTCCGCCATCTCGCGCTCTTTTTTCGCGATCGATGTCGCCAGGCCGCTGGCTTGCAGGCGCAGGTAATTCACGGTGTTTTGTGCCGCGGCCTCCTTCAGATGCGATGTCCACGCCACGTAATTTGACGCTACGCCGTTGGCGACCTCGGCCGCTCGGGCCGGGAACTCGTGATGGACGGAGATGGTCATCGCCAGACTGTCGCCCCTGCGATCAGCGGCGACGGAAGCCTGCAGCCTCGTAATCGCCCGGTCTCTCGACCGTCCTCCAGCGACAATATTTGCCCGCAGGTCCTCGCGACCACGCGAGCTGCTCGCACTGGAAGAGACTCCGAAGAAAGCCTTCAGAGCGGTCCAAGTCGATTCAGAGGAAGCCTGCTTTTCAGCAAGACGCGGGTTGAAGTAAGGGTCTTCTTGAAGTCTCAGATCGTCGACGACAAATCCCAGAAATTCGCGCGATCTGACCAGATCCATCTCCGTATCCATCGCGGATTTGTCACGCTCGAGTTTCTGCAACTCGAGCACCGACTCGTACGGACGCGTGTCGTTTCGGTCGAACACCAGCGTCGACGACGCCGTATAAACCTTGTCGAGCGAATAGGTAACTATAGTGGCAAGCAACGTACCGACGATGACGACAGAAGCGATCAGCTTGGCGTAACGCCGCAAGAGGTCCAAAACGTCATGGAGACTCTGAATCGATGCCTCTCGTTGGCCCGCGCCGCCCAGGTTTGCAAGCCTCCTGGCCTCTTCGCGAACTTCGAAATCCCGATCAAAAGTAAGCATCATGCCCCTCTTCCAACCCCATCGGACACCGAAGTCCAGACTGAAAATTGGGGTCAAATTTCTAATGTGAAAAGGTTGCTGCTATGCAATATTTACTCAGCGGCCAAATGCGTGCAAAGTTAGAAAGCTTTAAGTACTTAACACACATCTCATCCGCCGGATGAGCAAGTAAATTTTTATATCTCGTAAAATCGCGCCTCGCGCGATTTTGCCATATTGGCTTTCTTCGCGCGATCTATTTCTGGCGGATGTTAGCGGACGTCCGGGGGCAAAAGCAAGAGTTTACGCGGGCCGACAATGATAAGTGCGGTTGACTCCAGATTCGCAGTCCCGGCCAAATCCAAGAGCCAGGTCTGGCAGCGCATCGAATTCCTGATTGTGGGTGCTGCGATCTTTTTTTCGCCCGTCAATGTTTTGCGCCTCAACCAGTTCTACTTCACATTCAGCGATGCTTTGTTCAGCTTGGCGTTGATCCTCAGCCTGATCAACGGGCGCATCCCATTGCGACCGCTCGGGCGCGTCAGCACCGTCGTCTGGTTGTCGGGGCTCTGCTGCATCGTATTCGGTCTGCTTATCAGCAGCCTCGTCAGCCCTGACCCGATAAGAGGCCTGGTCGTTCCGGGTCAGTACATATTTGCGTATTTCGTCGTCCTGCTTATCGTTGCCGGGCGCCCGGTGGATGAAACGATCAAGCTGGCGAAACTTTATATCCTCTCCGTATTTCTGATGTGCCTCCACGCGATCTATCTCATCCACTGGGATGGGCAGAAGAACACGACCTTCGTGAGCGGCAGCGGCCGATTTACGGGCTTTGTCGAACGAGAAAACGAATGCGCAGCACTGATCGCCTTGGCTGTGCCAATATTGCTGCTTGTCGCCGCGACGGGCAGACTGAGAAAGATCTATGTCGTCATCGCGGTCCCGGTCATGGGCTACGGCATCATGTTGACCGGATCCAACAGCGGCCTGGCCTGCCTCGCCTACGGACTGATCGTCTTCCTGTTGGTTACGGCCAGTTGGAAGCGCCTGCTCGCCGGCGCCGGCGTCGCCCTTGCGGCAGCAGCGGTCATGGCAAACGCGGGTCGCGCATATCTGCCCGCAATCTTTCAGAAACGGGTGCTCGGCGCGCTGGAATCGGGCGACTTGAGCCAGGCAGGGACCTTCGACCACCGCCTTGAGCTCATTCACGAAGCCATGGATCTGGTGGAGTCCAATTTCTGGGTCGGACTCGGCGCCGATCAATACATGGTCGTCAGCTACATTGGGCGGCCGGTGCACAACGTATATCTCCTCCTGTGGAACGAAGGAGGGATCGTGGCAGTGTGCGGCTTTCTGCTTATGCTCCTTGCAGGACTCGGGCCGATTGCTCGAGCGTTCAAATTGCCGGGAGGACTTCCTTTCGCCGCCTGCGGCTTCGTCTGCCTGAGCATGTTCCTGTTAGCAGTCAATGCGTTCACACATGTCTATGGCAGGTTCTGGTCCGTACCGATCATCCTTTCGATCACATTGGCGCAGGCTTACTGCCGGAGCTGGCAGCGCCAGTTCTCGCAGCCGCGGTTTTTCGGGCCCGAGCGTAGATAACGATTAAGAACCCTTTTTCAGGCACGGTTGCGCAACTATCGCTGCGCCACCTGCCTCGCTTCCTCCGCGCTGGCGCTTGCAAGCGCGCTGCGTATCGCATGCGCGCTCCTCTCCATGGCAATGGTATCGAGGGCAGGGTCGACAAGAAAAGCGAGGCTCGTTTCACCGAGCTCCCGTGCATTGGGCAGCCTCTCGCTCGGGCCCATGCCGATATCGGTAAACGCCTTCTCCAGATAGATTTCAGAACAACTGCCACTGAAACAGGCGACGCCGGCAGCGTTGATCTCACTGATAATCCTGTCCCGGCTCCACCCGGACTTGAGATATTCGGGCCGCACGAAGGTATAGAAGCGGTACCAGGCATGCTGAAGGCGGTCGGGCGGCGATGGCGTCCGCAGGGCCTCGATGCCCTCGGTCGCCCTTGCAAGGATCGCCGCGTTATGGGCGCGTATATCGCGCCACTTCAAAAGGCGCTGCAGTTGGCGCAGGCCCAGAACGGCCTGAATCGACGTCATTCGCCAGTTTGTTCCTGTGGATTCGTGCAGCCAGCGAAAACCGGGAGGATGCTGCTTGTTGAAGACCGCGTCATAGGACTTCCCATGGTCCTTGCGGCTCCATGCACGCTTCCACAGGCCTTCGTCGTTCATGGCGACAAGGCCGCCCTCCCCGCCGGTTGTGATGATCTTATCCTGGCAGAAGGAGAATGCCGCGATATCGGCAAAACTGCCGACGGGCCGGCCATCGATTTCGGCGCCATGCGCTTGCGCACAATCCTCGATAACCCAAAGGCCCTTTTCCCGCGCCAGCGCCATGATTGCCGGCATGTCGCATGGCCAACCGGCAAGATGGACGACGATGACGCCCTTTGTCCGCGGCGTCAGTTTCGCCCTGATGGTTTCGGCGGTGATGTTCTGGCTGTCGCGATCGACGTCGGCGAACACTGCGATGCCACCTGCCATGGGCACGGTGGAGGCCGATGCTATGAAGCTGCGCGGCGTTACGATGACCTCGTCGCCCGGTTGAAGGTCCAGCGCGAAGAGCGCAAGATCCAGCGCGACCGTTCCATTCGCCAGCGCAATGGCGTGTTTCACTCCCAGGAACCGCTCATAGGCGGCCTCAAAGTTGCGCACATGAGGCCCCGTCCAGGCGTTAACCTCGCCCGACCTCAAGACCGACACGACATCCTCGATCTGTTCTTCGTCGTAAACTGGCCAGCGTCCCATTCTGTCTCTCCAAAGCGCTTTCGGGGTCCATCGCATCCCGTTCCCGCCGATGCCGACACATCCTGCCGCCCGTCTTCGAGGTCGCGCCGTGAGGCCTCAAGCAACGTGGCGGACCAAAACGAATGCCTCTGCCGCTTGCCGCAAGATCGTCGCCCCGCGCAGAGCGGCGAGCGCCCGCAATGCGGCCAGCGATCGCTCGTGTGGCGGTTGGCGCAACTGAGAAGCAAAGGCCTGCATCGCCTCCAATTTCGTTTCGATATGCGTGGCGATATCGATGAAGACATTCGGTACGAAGGCCGGCGACAGGTAGGGGGCGTTCCAATTCGTCTCGGACAGGGTCTCATAGGCGAGAATGCGCGTGGGAAACTCGGCCTGATGCGGCCTGCAGGCAACCAGCGAAGAGGTGAAAGTGAGCTGGTGGTCGATATGCATGTCGCCCACGAACGGCACGAGAACCGTCTGGGGCGCAAGGCGGCGCACGAGATCGGAGAGCGTGCCGTTCAAGCTGGTGTGCGGCGTCTCTGACAGCCCGGCTGCCGGAAGTGCAAGCCAGAACGTATCTTTGACGCCGAGAATAGCGTGAGCCGTTCTTGCCTCTGCCTGAACCCTGGCCACCGCATCGGGCGCAAATGACGGCGGCTTGCCCTCGGTGACAATCGCAACGAACACATCCTCGCCTTCCGCGGCAAGCCTTGCGATTGTCCCGCCGGCACCGAGCACCTCATCGTCCGGATGAGGGGCGATCACGAGCGTGCGCCCAAACGCCAATCTTAGCCCCTGCATTGCACGTCCTTAACAAAGCTGGTGATCTTCATCAGAAATATTCCGCTACATTCAACGGTTTCGCTCGAACTGCCGTATCGGGCCGCGGCCGCCATCTCCGCTCAGCCCGGCATATTGGCGCGCCTTGCCAAATACTCCTCCGCCATTTTCAGATGCTTGCTGTGCACCTTTTCGCCAAGAACGATCGTCTTCAATGTCATGAGGAGAATAAGTCCATCGAGGCGCAAGCTCGCGTGCCCGACGTACCAGAGATCGAGGGCGATCTTCTGGTCGTCCGACAGACGCGTATTGCCATTGACTTGCGCCCAGCCTGTCAGCCCCGGCGGGACGAGACAACGAAGACGGCCGAGTTCGCCGAAGGCGGCAACGGTTGCCACCGGCAGCGGCCGCGGCCCTACCAACGACATGTCGCCGCGCAGGATCGAAAGCAATTGCGGCAGTTCATCGAAGCGCAACCGCCGCAAAAGGGCCGTCGGCTTCGTTTGTCGCAATTCGTCGGCCAGCAGTTCGCCGTCCGGTCCTCGCGCCTCCGTCATGGTGCGAAACTTCAATATCGTGAAGGCACGCATTCCGACGCCGGCACGCACCTGCGTGAAAAACAGCGGCCGGCCAAGGGTGATCCAGACGACAATCGCTGTCAGAGCCATCAAGGGCAAGCACGGAACAAGAGCGAGAACCGCAAACAGAGACTCGACGACGCGCCTGAAAGCGGCCGACCGTCGCAGCAGCGGCCAGGCGGGAACAGAAACCACGCGATCAAGGTTCGCCTTCAACTCAAAATTCCCTTGGAAGGATGAGAGTCCAACTGGAAAGTGATGTCACGACGCCAAAAGTGGCGTCACTAAATTCCGGCAATGGCGACGACGAGGACGTCACCAGGCAGCATTTCGGTCAAAGTCGACGCCTTTATGGTGGTCGGCGTTCCTGCCACCGGATTGCGTCGTATCTCATAAGTGTATGAAATCTTTTTTGGTTTCGACGCATCCGCGTCGACGGCAGCCATGAGCAGCATTTGCTCTTCTGCTGACTGCCGTTCTGCGATGAGTTTCTTGATGGCAATTTCGCGCTCTTGCAGCAGGGTCAGGACTTCCTTCTCCCTGTCGGCGCTGAGTTTCGACAGCTGCAGCTTCATCTCGCTCAACTCCTGGCGCGACCGAGCAAGCGTTGCGAAGGTCTGAAGAAGCTGCGCCTTCTCGGCGAGGGCATTGTTCTTCGCGCGAGAAAGATCACTCTCCGTGTTCAGCTCGCGCTTGCGCAGCGAACTGATGCGTTCCAGGTCCTTCTCGTTGTTCGAGACAACCTCCTTCTGCTGCGCCACCAGTTCGTTCAGGATCTCGACACCGCCTTCGGCCTGCACGATTCCCTCCGACAGGATCTGAAGTTGAGACTTTCTCGCGGCCAGGTCGGCCGTCAGGATTTTCTCCTGAAGCTCAATAACGCCTGCTACCGAAGCATTCTTGATATAATCCCGGGCGATTTCGGGCACATCGTTCAGGTCGACTTTGGGCTTGAACTTCAGTTGAGCCACGAGCCGGGCCGCATAGATCCCCTCGTGGATGATCTCTGCTTCCGCCCCCTCTATCTCCGCGCGAAGGCGTGCGCGCGCGATAATCCGGTCCGACGGGTTCGAGGAGATGACCTGCATGCCGCCCGCCAAGCCGATGGCTTGCTCGACGGTCAGGCCGCTGTAGAAGGGGAATGAGCCGGGCCCCTTCACTTCCCCGAGCACGAAGATCGGCCTGAAACTAGAGATGTTTAGCGACAGCTTCGGGTCGACCAGTATCTCGCGCCGGCGGTACTCGTCCTTCAGCTTTTGCATGGCCTCCGAAACCGTGAGGCCGACCACGTCGACAGAGCCGATCAGCGGGAATGGTGCTTCGCCGTCGTTGGAAATCGTAGCAGTGACCGGCAGTTCAGCGTCATCGAGAAAGTCGAAGGTCAGCACATCGCCGATGGCAAGCCGGTACTCTGCCGCTTGCACTCGCGGTTGGCCGATCACCGCGACCGTGATCGCCAAGAATGCGATCGTCAAAAGTGCGATCCCCAAGCGTGCTCCCCGATCGGACAGCGACGAACGCATTCTCTTTGCTGCACGGAGGGTACCCATCTCAAACAGTCCCCCAAAAAACAAATTAAGAAAACGCTACCAAAAAATATTGGCCAACTATATTCTTCCTGCCACTGCCGCGTCAAAGGAAATTGGCAGTACTCTTCAACGCTGGGGGACAATCGGCGATTGAACCTGTCCGGTGGCGGTCTCGTTTGGGGCTCGCCACCGAAGGTGTGTGGCATTCAAAGTTTTTCAGGGCGGCGCCCACCGCAATGCATTCTATTTGTTGTCGATAAGAAATCGCCGGCAACCCGGCAACAGCTTTTTCTCAAACGAATTCATAGTCCTGCGCCCACAATTGAGATGTAGGAAGGTTCCTTTGACGATAAGAAAAAGACTTGGCAAAAAACTCGGTATTCTGCACCAACTCCTCGACCGCGAAAAGAATCTCAAGACGCGTCTCGAGAATGTCGCGCATCTGCTGACCGGAAACGCGCTGACCTCGGTGCTTGGTCTTGTCGGCTTTGCGCTGACGGCCAGGGCACTCGGCCCATCGGACTACGGGGCTCTCGCTCTTTGCTTCACCTATGTCGGTGTCATCGAAAGGCTCGTCAGTTTCCAGTCGTGGCTCCCGCTGATCAAGTATGGGGCGGAAGCGCAAAACGCAGGCCATACCGAGCAATTCCAGTCCCTGCTCAAGTTCGGCCTTCTGCTCGATATTTGCGCGGCCACGGCCGGCTGGCCGATTGCGGTCGCTCTCCTGTGGATCGGTGCCCCTTGGTTCGGGATATCGCCCGAGATGTCCGGGCTGGTCATGCTCTATTGCGCCGTACTGCCCTTCCAGATCTCGGGAATGCCTATGGCGGTGCTGCGGTTGTTCGGCCGGTTCAGGACGATTGCCTACGGCAATGTTGCGACAGGCATCTTGCGCGTCATCCTTTGTACGATCGGGATCATGATTGGCGGTGGTTTTTTTGAGTTCATGCTGATCTGGATGACATCGCAAATCATCGGCCCCCTGACCGTGCTCGGGCTCGCCTGCGTCGAGCTACACAAACAGGGACTTCTCGCCGGACTGCTTTCCGCTCCGCTCAAAGGCGTGACATCGAAATTTCCAGGCATATGGAGATTTGCGATCTCGACGAACATCTCCCTGACCATCCGTTCGAGCGCCAACCAGGTCGACACCCTTCTGGTCGGTTATTTCGCCGATCCCGCCGCGGCGGGTCTTTACCACATCGCCAAACGCATCGGGCGAATAGCGCAGCAGGCCGGAGACCAGCTCCAGACCGTCGTCTATCCGGAACTCGCCAGAGCCTGGGCGTCAAAGGCGATGGACGAATTCCGCCACGCAATCGTGCAGACGCAATCCCTTCTCCTAGGCTTCGGACTGCTCCTGACCGGTGGACTCTACATTGCGATTGAGCCGGTCCTGAGATTGGCGGCAGGTCCGGAGTTTGTCGCCGCCGCCCCCCTGGTGATCGTCCAGTCGATCGCAGTGACGCTGACGCTTTGCGGCACAGTCATCCGATCGGCGCTTCTTGCTATGGGACGCGAGGATCAGGTTCTTCGCGGCGTGCTGATCGCCACCGCAGCATTTCACGCAACCGCTCTGCTGCTCATCCCCGTCATGGGCGCCATGGGCGCGAATGTGGCTCATATCGTCATGTCGACGATTTGGCTTTCGGCGATGATGATCGGCTATCGTCGCCAGCCGAAACAATAGCGCCTACAACACCGTCTCATCAGAAGCGGTTTACTGCGGATAGCGCCCGGCGATGCGTTCCTCCGACAGCCATTGCATGAAATCGTCGAAATTGGACCAGCCGTTCTCATCCGAATCCTCCCACGCGTCGTTCTTCGCGGGATTTGCTCCGAAGCGCGGCTCGACGCTGTCGGCCAGCCCGTCGCCATCGGCGTCGATGTAGGGCTCAGCGGAAGCGATGTCGGGCAAGGCACCGGGTTCCTTCACCATTTCGCCACCACCTTCGACGCCCATCTGTCCCACTTCACTGATGAGCCTTTGATCGACGGCGTCGCGCGGAAAGGCGCCGGCGCTCCGGGTTATCTCCTCGTAGGCTTGCTCGGCCGTCAGCACCTCCGAAACGGCCAGGGCACAGGGCGGCTTGTCGACGAGAACCGCTTCCGTCTCGGGAGAGAGGAGAACGATAGACTTGTTGCTCGGGCTCCACGTCACATTGCCGGTCTGATAGATACGCGGCTTGTCGACACTGGCGGCTTGATCCCAGGCCATCGCATAGGTGAGGTCGGTGGTGCTCGCTCCCGCCTTGAAATAGTTGCCGACAAACGCGATCGGCGTTCCGCCCGGAAACTGCGAGAAAATTTCGCCCCATTCGGAAAAGGCGTTAAAAAATAAATTGTTGACGATCTCGACGCATGAGTTGGCGTAGTGGTTGTTGTCGGGATTGCGGTCCCGGTTGGAAATGCAGGCATTGCGCATGAAGGTGATGCTCTGAGGTACCCGCGGATCGGAGCCGATGAGCGCGCATTTGCTGTGCTTGTTGAGCCCCTCGCCAAAGATCGAGTTCGCGACCGTCAGGTCGCTGGTATTGGAATGCGAATTGAAGTTTTCGTCTGTCGACCACGACGTGGACACGTGGTCGATGTAGACCTTCTTGCTATCCTCGACCGTCACGCCATCGATGTTGGAGATCGTGTTGGGCAGGCGAGGACGGACGCGCAGGTGACGAATGACGACGTCGCCGGTTCTCTTCACGACGAGAGGCGTGTGCTTCTTCTCCTCGTTGGGCTCATCGATCGTCAGAAGAATTCCCCCACCGGGCGCGGTCTGGCCGAGGATCGAGACTTGTCCGCTTCCCTTGCCGATGACCAGGGACCTCTTCAGTCGGATGACGCCGGAGACGCGAAAGATGCATGTGCGCGGTCCCCGCATTTCCGCGCAGGCCCGCAGGCTGCCGGGCCCGGAGTCGTGAAGATTTGTAACCGGCACCACCGCCCCGTTCCTGCCGCCGGCAGCATATCTGCCGTAGCCTTGTGCACCCGGGAACGCCGTCTGAGCAGTCTCCTCGGCGTAAACCCGGGCCCCGTCAACGGCCATCGGAGAAAGAGCAAGTAAAAGCAAAGCAGGGAGCGTTTTTGCAAGGCAGGCTCGCCGCGCCGAAACGCCACTCCATTTCAAGAAACCGTGTTGAGAAACGGAACATCTTGCCTCCGACCACTTTTTCATGTGAAATCTCCTAAAAAGCTCGGCGTCCGAATTTTTTGCTTGACCAGACATTTGGAGAACGGTTGCGCGTGGATTTTCTAGCGCAAATACCGCAAATCTGCTACCAGGGATTGTCCTGCAGCAACCATAGCAATTAAGCAAACAGAACGTCCGCGTTTTTAAATTCAATTTATTTTATATTTTCGAAACTGAAAGACAAATTAAATTTATAACAAAGGCAGGGAACAATGCAATGGATTCCCAAAGGATTGTTATCGCTTTTCCATTTACTGGCGGAGAACTGGGCGGCAGTCATATTTCTGCAACAGGACTGATCTGCGGACTCGACCGCGAGAAATTCAAACCGATAATTATTCTTCATAAGAAGGGCCTAATACTTGAGGAGTACCTGAGGAAGTTCGATTTACCATTTACGCTTGCTCCCGACGTCAGTATTTTTGCGGCGGATTCCGACCTCGGAATCGCAGCGAGTGCAGCGAACGGGTTGAGGCTGGTACGAACGACGGCAAAACTCGTCCCTTTCTTGAGGCGCCACCGCGTGGATATCGTTCATACCAATGACGGCCGCATGCATGCGACCTGGGCGTTGGCTGCCAGGCTGTCGGGCGCAAAGCTTCTTTGGCATCACCGGGGCGACCCGATGGCAAGGGGCGTGAATATCGTGGCGCCATTGCTGGCCAATCACATCGTAACGGTCTCTCACTTCGTCCGGCCCGCGAAGCCGATCGTGCCGGTGACCCACAAGATCACCGTGTTGCACAGCCCGTTCGATCATCCGAGCGGCCTCCCGGACCGTGACGCATGCCGACGAGGGTTCATCGATGAGCTGGGCCTTCGGCCGGACACGCGGTTTGTCGGCTATGTCGGCGGATTGATAGACCGAAAGCGCCCGGTGAAATTTGTCGAAGCGGTGCACGCCTTTCTGCAACATCATCCGGAGTTTCCCTTGGCGGGCCTGCTGTTCGGATCGAACGCGGCCAATGGTCCGGACCTCGAAGGCGCCGTGAAGCTGCGAGCCAAAGAACTCGGGATTTCGGACCGGATTCACCTGATGGGTTTTCGCACGCCCATCGCCCCTTGCATGGGCGCGCTCGACGCGTTGCTCGTTACCGCGGTCAATGAGCCGTTCGGACGGACGCTTATCGAGGCCATGCTCTTGGAAACGCCCGTTGTCGCCACAGATCACGGAGGAAATCCGGAGGCGATCGACGATGGGCAGACGGGCTATCTCGTGGAGGCCGAAAGCCCGGAAGCCTTCGTGCAACCGCTGGAACGACTTCTGTTCGATCGCCATCAGTGGGAGACGATAAGCTCGACCGCCTTGGAGAATGCGCGCGCCAGATACGGCAACAAAGCGCATATAGAGGGGATCAGCCGGCTATACGAGACGCTCGTACCTCGGCACTCACCCGCGATGCACGGGCAATTGGTTTCTCGACATTAGTGCATCCGCTTCCCGGAGCGGCGCTCTGGACATTCATGCGCTACGAGCTTGAAGCAAAGAGGTCGACAATGGAAATGCATGAAATTGACTTCCTGATCATCGGCGCGGCCAAGAGCGCAACAACCTGGCTTCAGAAGTCGCTGCTGCTGGATCCGAAGATATACATGCCCAGCCCCGAGCTCCACTATTTCAGCCGCCATTACGATCGCGGCGACCCGTGGTATTTGTCGCACTTCCACGGCGAAAAGAATGGTCGGCTCGTCGGCGAAAAATCGAACTCCTACATGGACACGCCGGAAGCCTGCAGCCGCATATGGGAAAAGCTGCCGAAGGCACGGCTGATCGCCCAGCTGCGCAACCCCGTAGACCGCGCCTATTCGGACTATTGCATGCTCTATCGCCGCGGCGAGGTCGGTCGCGACATCGCTCGGTACCTCGACCCCCGCCAGGGTGCGGGCGGGCGCTTCCTGAATGGCGGCCTCTATTTCCAACAGCTGCAGCGATACCTGGATCGCTTTCCCAGCGACCAGCTTCTCGTGCTGCTCTATGAAGATTTGAAGGCCGACGCTCATACGCAGCTATCCCGTGTGCGCAACTTCCTGAAGCTCGACGGCAATGTGGCGCCCGCCCCTTTGCCCAGGAGGGTCAAGGACAAGGCGGAGCCGGTGGTCAATCCGACACTGCGTCGCCTCCTGCGTTCGCTGAAACCCGTCATTGCCCGTTTCAGACAGAATACCGGATTCAAAAGCGTTAGATCTCTGATAGCCAGCGAGGTCCAATACGAACCGCTGAGCGCAGAGCTTCACGCCCGGATGGCCGACTACTATGCCGCGGAAACGGAGAGGCTCGGCGCTTTGGTCGGCAGAGACCTGACAGGCTGGCTGAGGGGCCATTCCCACGAAGGCGAGCGCCCGCGCAGCGCTGACGCGCTGCACTCGCGGCAGGATGCCCCCGCCGAGCGACCAAGTTGACGCGTAAGCGCTATCTGTTATTTTAGGCCTCTGAAAAGAACTGGCATTATTTGATTTTTTAATGATCCTGCTTGTCAGGACCTGAATATTTCAGCCGACCCGCTCACGCCGGGCGATTGTCACTTGTCATATATTCTGGCGAGGTCTCTTGCATGACTAAGTCACGAAAAGATTTTTCAGGCCGTGCTGCAGTTCGCCTTCCTCTTGTCGCGCTCGGAAATGCCCTTCGCCCAGCCCAAACCACGGGCGCCGGCGAGAACCAAAAAACGGGCACGCAAACCGAGCGGGCGAAACAAGTTGATTGGTCGAAGCACGCTCAAACGGAAATCTACGCCGGACGCGCTGTTGCCACGGTGCCTGGACTCGATGATTACCCGCCAACGTTGAGCGCCGTGGAGCGGGAGCGACGGCGGCTGGCGCGCGACATCCATGACCTTTCCGGCCAGTACATCGTTGCCGCGTTGTTTCGCTTGGATGCCCTGGAACGCTCGATCGGGAACGTGGCACTGTCGCCCTATTGCAACGACGTCCGGGAGATACTGACGCAACTCAGTCAGGAACTGGAGAAAGTGACATCTGGCGCAGCATGCGCGACACCGCTTGGATCCGAGCTCGTTACGGCACTCTCAGGCGTGATCGAACAATGGGAAAATCACATAGGAATCGCCACTCGTTTCCTGCATGAGGCAGCCGAGGATTTCCGGGTCGACGAGGCAACGGCGGAAACGCTCTTCCGGATCACCCAGGAGGGTTTGACGAATGTCGCGAAGCACGCTGCAACTGCATCGCTCGTGACAGTTCGTCTGCGGCAGGTCGCAGCCTGCTTGGTTCTGACTATCGAGGACAATGGCACGGGCAAGGGGCCAATGCCCGAAGATCGAGGCTTCCACCGTCCGTCCGGCATCGCAGGCATGCGGGAGCGGGTTGCGGATGTTGGCGGCACGCTGACGCTCGAGCGGACCGCACGAGGCACACGTCTCACCGTGGCAGTTCCGACGGAACCTTCGAGCGTTCAGAAATGCGAGAGGGGGCTGGCATGACCTCGCCAATTCGAACAGTCATCGTTGATGACCATCCAGTTGTCGTCGCGGGCGTGCGCGCCTTGATCGAAACGTGCGATGACATCGTTTGCGTCGGCGAAGCGAATACGGGCGCCGACGCGCTGACAGTAATCAGCCAGCAGGCGCCGGACGTCTCCGTCCTGGACGTCTCGCTGCCGGACATGAATGGTCTCGCGCTGGCCGAGAAGATCATCGCGAGCGGATATTCGGGTCGCATCGTGATCATGACCCAGTACCACGATCGCTCCTATGTGCAGCAGGCGCTGCAGGCCGGGGCAACGGGCTTCGTTCAGAAATGCTCAGCCGGACAGAACCTGCTTCTGGCCATTCGCTCGGTCATGCTTGGAGGCCTGTTTTTCGATCCGCCGACGGCGCGCGAGATGACCGCGCCGCCAGCCGAACCGCATGCCGCCCGTTCCAGCTCGGGAGGCGCTTCCGGGCTAACCGCGCGGGAGCGGGACGTCCTGCGGCTGGTTGCCCTCGGCTACTCCAACAAGGAGATAGGCGCCCGTGCCAATATCAGCGTCAAGTCGATCGAGACCTACAAGGCAAGGGCCACCGAAAAACTGAACCTGCACTCGCGCGCGCAGATCGTTCATTTTGCCCTGACCCATGGATGGATGAGCGTCAACTGAGCACGCGATTGGCGCGCGCTGCACCGTCCGACGGACTTTACCTGAACCGGAGCGATGGCGCACTTTAGCGTAAGGCAGCGGCAAAGTCGGAGGGCTGCCGCGCTCACGTCAGCTCGAAGGCTCTTTCGCCCGCTGTCGCCGAAACGAGGGGGATCCTGTGAGAATAGTGTTCGTCCTGTCCGGACTGGGCGCCGGCGGCGCCGAGAAAATCGTCAACCTCCTCGCGCACCACCGGCTCGCTCGGGGGGACACCGTCCACGTGATCGCGGTCAACGCGACCGGCCCTGAATCCTATTTTCCCTATGATGACGCCATCGGCGTCGAGTCTCTCGGAAACCACGCGCACCGCGCCTTAGCTTCTGGGATGGGATGGCGGCTGCTGGCACTTCGGCGCCGTCTGCAGTCACTTGAGCCCGATCTCGTCATATCGTTCCTGACCAAGATCAACGTATTGGTCGGGTTGGCGACATGGAATCTCAAGACGGCCGTGATCATGTCGGAGCGCAACAATTTCCGGTCGCAGGAGATGCATGTGTTCTGGCGGCTTGCACGGCCACTCGCGGCCCGTCTTGCAACAAGCTTGGTCATGCAGACGAGCGAAGCCTGTCGATACCTGCCGGAAAACCTGAGAACCAAGGCCACCATCATCCCAAACCCAGTCGCTCTGCCATCAGGCTGCGCGCGTACCTCGGGCGACGGAACGAGACTCATTGCCGTCGGTCGATTGGACAGGCAGAAGGGCTTCGATCTCCTTCTCAAAGCTTTTCGAAGCGTCGCCGCGGCGGTGCCGGCGGCAACGCTGACGATTTTTGGCGAGGGACCGCAGCGCGCCGTCCTGGAACAGCAGGTGCGCGACCTTGGCCTCGGCGATCGCGTCCGGCTCCCCGGCGTCACCAAGTCCCCGGCTGATTGGATCAGTGCCGGAGATATATTCGTCCTCAGTTCCCGTTTCGAGGGTTTCCCCAACGTGCTTCTCGAAGCCATGACGGCCGGGCTCGCCGTCATCGCATTCGACTGCCCCTGGGGGCCGTCCGAAATCTTGAAAAGCCCCGAAACCGGCTTGCTCGTGCCTGCGGCAGATGTCGAGCGGCTCAGCGATGCAATTTGCCGTTTGATAAATGACCAAGCGTTTAGGGAAAGGCTTGCAAGTACTGGAACCGTCGCGGCCACGACCCGCTACGCAACGTCGTCGGTGCTGCAGCTCTGGGACGACGCCTTGCTGCGATCGGCACGCGCAATAGGGAAATGGGATGAAACTCGGCATATCGCCGGGCACGGTGAAGCTTCACCTTCACAGCGCGACAGTCCTGCCAACGGCCGGATCGGCCAAGGCACATGAACGGTCCGGCGCCGCCTTCACCCAAATTGGTTAGCTCCATGAGGCGGAGAAGCTGCCTTGCGCAGGCTTAGATTGTAAGGTATAGATCAGTATCTTCTAAAATCTACATTTATAATGTCTCGTTTTTCAGTGACTATTTCAGGCGGGGACAACATTGCCTATTCGGAATGTCACCACATTGGATCTGGAGAGGTCGCGCGCTGACATCGCACTGATGCTGCTTATTGCGCTGTCTAGTATCCTCTTCGTGCTGAACGCCTGGAATGGTATCGGTATACTTCCGGATTCGACGAGATATATGCAGATCGTCAGCACGCCGTACGACGCGCCGCTTTACGCATGGCTGCTGAGTGCCGGGGGCTATCTGGGGTTTGATCTCGAGCACGTCGCGCTCGTGCTAGGCTTCGCGCTCTGCCTGCTCAATACATTTCTCGTCTTCTCGCTGTTCAAGTTTGCGCTGCCAGACCAGCCGACTTTCTGCGTGATGGGAACGCTCCTCATCGTCATCAACCCGACATTCCTCGGGGCGAATACCGTGGCAATGTCGGAGGCGCTCTTCCTGGCGCTGACTTTTCTCTCCATGCGTTTGTTCCTGAGCTACATGTACGGACAGGACCGGCGTCTTCTGCTCGCCTCTTCTGCGTCTCTGGGACTGGCCATGCTGGCTCGTTTTGTGGCGCCCCCGATCGGCGCGTCCTTCGCGACCATCGCACTCTTTTGCAATTCCAGGCGTCCCGTTCGCCAGCGGCTGCTCGATGTAGCCCTGCTGTTTGCCGTCAGCGCGGGCATGTTCCTCCTCTGGGTCGTCGCCAGCAAAATTCTCGTCGGCAGGGCAGTCGGGCGCTCGGTCTGGTTCTATGGAAACGCCGATAGCGAGCGATGGATGAGCGGTCTTTCGCTGCTAGCGAGCTTCCTTTTGCCCAGTCAGATTCCGCAAATCATCCGCATCCCGATCCTCCTGGTACTCGTCGGGATCGCGGCCGTGGTCGTGGCGCGGACCGTCAAGCGGAACTGGCTCGCCGACCGCCCTGATCACCAAGACATACTCGTCCTCATCTTCGGTCTTTTTGGGTTTTTCTATCTGCTGTTTGTCGTGCTTGCCGTCTTTGTGGAGGCAAACCTTAACCTCAATACCCGATACTCGCTTCCCTTCTATGTCAGCCTCGTATTCGTTCTCGTGAACGCGGCCGGAATTTACTGCAATCAGGCAAGCGCCGCTTGGCTTCCTAAGCGTTTGATCAGCTTGGTGCTGCTTTCCTTCCTGGCCATGCATGGCCTGCGCAGCGCCGTGCAAACCGCGGAAGCCTATCGGGAGGGCGTTGGCTACCAGAGCCTGACGTGGAAGTCCTCTCCAACGGTCCTCGCGGTTCGCGCGCTGCCGGCAGATGCTGTCATTTACACCAATGGCGCCGACCCACTCAATTTTCTGACGCGCCGCTGGACCGATTGGATCCCTTCCCACAGCGAGAGGCGAACGGGCCTGGAAAGCGATGCCGGTTCATTTGACGAGCAGATGCAGCGATTTCGGAAGGCTTTGATCGATGACAAGGCCTACGTGGTCTTCCTCGATGCGATCGACTGGCGATTTTATCACGCGACGGAAGAAGAGCTTGTAAGGCTTGCGAGGCTCAAGCTCGTCCGTTCCGAGAAAGACGGCCGTATTTATCAGGCAGAAGAAGTCAGCGCGCAGTAGGAGCGTCAGCGCCAGAAGAACGCAATTTTATGCGAGGGAGTTGGACATGCCTGCGAACCAGGAAAGTACGACGCGCATTGAAACGTTGAGCTCGCTTCCTGAGGGGGGCCTGAGTGACTATCTGTCGTTGGCCCGATTGGACCATGTTACCAAACATGTTTTCATTCTGCCGGGCCTGATCCTCGGCTGCGCTCTGGGTTCGCCGGACTTGCGCGCGCTCGTCCTCGATATCCCCATCGGGCTTCTAAGCGCGATCTGCATTGCATCGGCAAACTACGTCATCAACGAGTGGCTGGATCGGGAACATGACGCGGCCCATCCGACAAAATCGAAGCGCCGCGCGGTCATCGTCGAATTGCAGCCACACATCGTCTACGGCGAATACCTGTTCCTGGCTGTCGCGGGATTGCTGCTGGCCTATGCTATCAACGGTCTCTTCTTCGTCACGTCGGCGCTCTTCCTGGCTTCCGGCATCCTCTACAACGTCCCGCCGATCAGGGCGAAGGACAAGCCCTATCTCGACGTGCTGATGGAGTGCCTCAACAATCCGATCCGCTTCATGCTGGGCTGGGCAATTGTCGACGCGGGAACGCTGCCGCCCTTAAGCGTACTGGCGGCATACTGGATGGCGGGCGCCTTCCTGATGGCCGCAAAGCGGCTCGGCGAATACCGCGACATAGCCGCCAATGCAGGTGTCGCGGTTCTCAGGAGATACAGGCGATCCTTCCAGTATTACACGGAGGAGAGTCTTACCGTCTCCTGCTTCGTCTACGCGATGATGACAGCATTCCTGGCGGGCATATTCCTGATCAAGTACCGCGTGGAATACCTGCTCGTTTTCCCCTTCGTCAGTGGCCTGTTCGCCGTTTATCTCTGGCTCGCCACCCGGCCCGGCTCTGTCGTGCAGCGACCGGAAAGACTGTTCCATTCGCGTCGCCTGGACGCGATGCTGGCCGCCACGATTGTCGCTTTCGTATTCGCGAGCTTTGTCGACATGCCGACGCTGGATTTCCTGGCTACCCCGTTCCTCGTGCCGCTATCGTCCTTGCAATGACAGCGTCGACCCTGCCTAACGGCCCAGTGCAGTGGGAAAGGGTGCGCCTCGTCGTCTTTGATCTTGACGGCACGCTGTACGACCAGCGGCGACTACGCACGATGATGCTGCTGCGCCTTCTTATAGACGCCGGACGTTCGCGCAGCCTTACCAGTATTCGCATTCTGCGCACATTTCGTCACTGCCGGGAGCAGCTCGGTGAGGCGCTGGCAACCGACTTTGCCTCGCGGCAATATGAGCTGACAGCGGATCGCTGCACAGTCTCTCAGGAGACCGTCAAAGCGGTGGTCGAGGAATGGATCGACCACCGGCCGCTCGACGTCCTGCCGGCCTGCCGCTGTCGCGGAGTAGAGCGGGTTTTCGCTGGCTTGACTGCGCAGGGCAAGACGATCGCGGTTCTTTCCGACTATCCGGCGTCGGAAAAGCTTCGGGCGCTCGGTCTGAGCGCCGACATCGTCGTCTCTGCAGCCGATCCGGAAGTCGGCGTTCTCAAGCCGCATCCCGCTGGCTTGCAATATGTGCTCAGCCGGGCGCAGGTGCCGGCACAAGCGGCGATCATGGTCGGCGACCGGGTAGACCGCGACTGGGCCGTTGCGCAAAGCCACGGCATGCGTGCACTGATCCGGAGCTCGAAACCCATCGCCGGCGTCGACACGTTCCGCAGTTACGAGGACGAAATCTTCCGCTCTTTCACGGAGCAGCTGCCGTCGGTCGGTGCGCCGGTTTCGTCTTCCCGCTCCATCAGGACATCATCTTGAGCAGCCAGAGGGCACCCTGCTTGATCGGCGTACGGTGCGGGCTCTTCGCGGCCGTGGCGGCTGCGATTTTGGAGCTCTGCCGATACCAATCATAGCTCTCCTGCAGCATGGCCTCGTTGGAATATTTGGGACGCCATCCCATTGCGAGCAGCGGTGCGACGTCGAAATAGCATTCCTTGTGATAGGTCAGGTAATGCCAGGGCACCAATGGCGAGATCCGCATCCAATGGAGCGCCCTTAGCGTGTTAATGGTGAGTGCGGTCGGCAGGCTACGCACCTTCGACGTGCTGCCTGCATACCGGATCAGGGCCTCCAGATCGTGCCGAAGCGTGCCGAAGCGGTCCGTCCCGACATTATAGGTTCCGCTTTTGCCGGCGTTCAGCGCCAGCATGTAGAAATCCATGAGGTCGTGCGCATGGATGAACTGGAACTTGATGTTGCCGTCTCCGATGACATAGACGGCGCGGTTTTCGCTGATCCACTCGAACAGGATCTGGAAGATGCCAAGCCGGCCGCCGCCGAGCGTCGCTCGTGGGCGGATGGTGATCAGCGTCATCCTGTTGGCCTTGCAGATCGCCTCCGCAACCTCTTCGCCGGCGAGCTTCGACTTGCCGTAGGGC
>NZ_SRXN01000031.1 GCF_004827385.1 Ensifer sp. MPMI2T | reverse complement strand
GATCCAAGCCGCGCCTTCAGTGCCTTGACCGTCGCCGCGTCCGTCCGGCGCGGGTCTTCCGAGACGAAGCCCATTGCCACCAGCCGCGGGTCTTGAGCCGGCTCACGAACAGAACAGGAGGAGTGGACCTCCGTTACGTCAAGCCTGGGCAGCAGCGCATCGACCGTGTCGACGGTAATGCCGGAGCCGGGCATAATGGAAATCCTGCCTGGCGCCAGCTCGATGAGGCGCGCCAGGGTTTCGACCGCTTCCGGTGCGGTTTTCGCGCCACCTGAGGTCAGAATCCTTTCAAAACCCAGATCGTCTGCGATTGCCATTGCCTCGGCGAAATCCGGAGCGAGATCGAAGGATCGATGAAGTGTCAGCCCCAATCCCGCCGCGTGGCCGGTGAGCTTGCGGAGCATCTGCGCGTTGAGTCGGCCATCCGATAGCGATGCGCCGAGGACGACGCCGGCAAGCCCGGCGTCGCGGGCCGCGTCGATGTCCCGTCGCATGGCATCGAGATCGGCCGGGCCGTAGACGAAATCGCCGGGACGGGGGCGGATCATCGCGTAGACCGGCACCGGTGGCGGGCCGGCGAGCGCCATCAACCCTCGGCTTGGCGTCAAGCCGCCGACGGCAAGGGCCGAGCAGAGCTCGATTCGGTCGGCGCCGCCCTCGATTGCCGCCATCAAGCCGTCCGCGTCGTCGACGCAGACTTCGAGCAGGATGCCGCTCATGCGCCCTTTCCTCCAAAGCCAAGCAGCGCCGCGCCGATCAGGCCCGGTTCCAGCCGGCACTCGCCACGCACGACCAGCGGCCGGTCGAACTGCCGAAGGATTCGGCCGCGCACGGCGCTGTCGATTTCGGCAAGCAAGGCTTCTGAGTTGGAGAGTCCGCCGCCGACCGGCACGGCCGTCGCGCCGGTTATGTTGATGACGAGCGCCAGAGGCGAACTGATGAGATCGACAAAAACGTCGATCGTGCGTGCTGCTTCTCCGTCCCCGTTCTGCCAGGCCTCGATGATCTCGTGGCTGGAGAGGGACTTGTCGTGCACCGTCGTGTGCAGCCTTTCGAGGCCGCGTGCACCGCCTACGGTGTCGACGCAGCCGCGCTGCCCGCAACCGCAGTCGAAGATCGGTATGGAAACGGGCGGATGTCCCGCCTCGGACGCGACAGCGGGCGCATGCCCCCATTCGCCGGCAAAGCCGCCATCGGTATTGATCAGCTTGCCATCGACCACCAGACCGCCGCCGACGCCGGTGCCGAGGATCGCGCCGAAGACGATCCGGTGACCGCGCCCCGCACCGATGCCGGCCTCGGCAAGCGCAAAGCAATCGGCGTCGTTGGCGATCACCACAGGCAGGTGCAACGCGGCCTCGAGCTCGGCGGCAAGCTCACGGCCGTCGATGCAGGGAATATTGGCGCATTTGATCCGGCGCGTCTGCGGATCGATAACGCCGGTAATCGAAATCGCCACCCGTTGCGGCAGGCCGCCCGCCTCGTCGAGCACCGACTCGAGTGTCCCGACAAAGCGGCGAAAGTCGTTAAGCGGCGTGGTGCGCCGCGGCAAAGGGAATATTCGTTCCGGCGAATGCGTGATGGCACCCTTGATTGCGGATCCGCCGATGTCGAAGCAGATGATCATGCCTCACCCCGGATGGTCGCCTCGGCGGCAAGGGCCGCGCTCAGCAGCCGGTCGTCCTGGTGGTGCGGTGCGCAGAGGAGAAAGCCGACCGGCATTCCGGCAGCACCCGTTCCGCAGGGGATGGAGACGCCGCAGAAATCGAGGAAATTGCCGATCAAGGTGTTGCGCAGCGTCTTCGCGTTGACCTTGAAGAACAGATCATCGTCGGAAAGAAGCGGTGCGATCGGCGGAGCGACATGCGGCAATGTCGGATGCGCGATCAGCTCGCCAGGCCCGAGGCTCTCCACCGTTTCATGGATCAATTGGTCGCGTGCGTCGAGAAGGGCGATGTAATCACTGAGCGTGATCTTCTCGCCGAGCCTGGTGCGGGTGACGACGCGCGGGTCGATCTTTGCCGCTTCGGGACCGGCAAGGCGCTCGCGGTGGAGGGCATAGGCTTCAGCCGTCACCAGCGCGCCATGGCGCGCCATCAGATCGAACACGGCGGCAAAGCTGGGGAAGGGGGCACGCCTAACTCTGACGCCCGCCGCCTGCAGCCTCTTGATCGCCGCCTCGAAGGCCGCGACCACCTCCGGTTCGGCCTCGTCGAAGACAATCGTTTCCGGAATGACAAGCGAGAGATCGGCAAGCTCGGCACGGCGGATGACGGGTGCGGTCAGGCTGTGCATGGCGGCATCTGCCCACACCGCATCCTGCACCGTATGGCAAAGGGGGCCGAGCGCATCGAGGCTTTCGGCGAGCGGAAACACGCCTTTCATCGCATAGCGCCCGCGCGTTGCCTTGTAGCCGACGATGCCCATCATCGCCGCCGGGATGCGCACCGAGCCGCCCGTGTCCGAGCCGATCGCGAGCGGTACCAGGCCCGCCGCAACGGCCGCGGCCGAACCGGAGGAAGAGCCGCCTGGGATCCGATGCACATCCGGCGAGGCGGGATTGCGCGGCGTTCCATAGTGCGGATTGATGCCGAGACCGGAAAAGGCGAATTCGCTCATGTTCGTGCGGCCGACGCTGACCATGCCGGCGGCCGCGAGCGCGCCGACGACGGGCGCGTCTGCCGCTGCGGGCGGATTGTCCTTGAAGACAACGGAGCCTGCCGTCGTCACGCTGCCGGCAAGGTCGAAAAGATCCTTCCAGGCGACGGGCAGCCCGTCGAGCAGGCCGAGCGAGCGCCCGGCCTTGAGGCGGCTTGAGGCGGCCTGCGCTTCCTTGAGCGCGCGCTCGCGCGTCAAGCCGACGAAGATCGACTGGTCCGGATGACTCTCGATGCGATGAAACGTCTCTCCGGCGAGTTTGACAGGATCGAGCTTGCCGGACTGGACAAGAACCGCGAGGCTCGCGAGCGTTTTCGGATTGGTCATTTCGTCTCCCTGCCTCGCCGCGCGGCATTGCCGGTGCGACGCAGCCTGCATCGATTTTAGGCATAGCATATCGTCCTCCGTCCGGTTTGCCAGCGGTGCGGGCAATGACCTGCGCGATTTTTGCCGGCGACACGGCGGCACGATGCGGCACGGCTTGCAACGCACCCCGCAGATAGGCCGCCGCCTATCTTGTCGTTCCCGGTGGACCTGCCTACATGCCGCTTGAACCCCTTGCTGCCGATGGAGAGCGGTTATGATCATGGATGCGGCGCGGCTTGCCTTCGCCAACCTTTTCGCGGCGGAGACCCGCTCGGTCTTCTGGAAGGTTCTTGGGCTGACGCTGCTTGCTCTCATCGCCCTTTGGTTCGCGGTGCGCGAACTGTTCATCTGGCTCGCGCTTCCGTGGATGGACACGCTGATGCCGGGCACGCCGGAATGGGCCGGCTGGCTCGCGTTCATCGTCGGCATCTTTGCGAGCCTGGGCCTGGCCGTGGCGCTTGCCCTTCTGCTCGCGCCGGTCACAGCGCTCATCGCCGGCTTCTTCCTTGATGACGTTGCCGAGGTGATCGAGACGCGCGACTATCCCGATAGCGCGCCGGGCAAACCGCTGCCGCTTGTGGCGGCAATGACCGGATCGGTGAAATTCCTTGGCGTCGTCATCCTCGGCAACATCGTTGCACTCCTGCTGCTGCTCGTGCCGGGTGTCAATCTCATCGCCTTCTTCCTCGTCAACGGCTATTTGCTCGGGCGGGAATTTTTCGAGTTCGCCGCCATGCGCTATCGTCCGCCCGCCGAGGCGCGGCTCTTTCGTGTCAAACACCGCTCGACCGTGTTTCTCGCCGGACTCGTGCTGGCGGCCTTCCTGGCGGTGCCGCTGCTCAACCTGCTGACACCGCTCTTTGCTGCCGCCATGATGGTGCATCTCCACAAGATGCTTTCGGCCCGCGATCCCGGCTTTTCGGCGGCTCAAATGACGACCGCCTGACGGCGCGGTCGTCTACAGCACAGTGCGTCCAATCGGACGTGCAAAGGTCGCTGTAGCACTTTGAATTGCTGCATGATTCCTTAAATCGATTCCGGTTTAAGGAATCATGCAGTGAACGCCAGACGCAGGAGCAATCACATGAGCGACGCAGACGACCGGATCACGCTTCTCGAAGAAATGCTGGCGCACCAGGCGAAGACCATCGAGGAGCTTTCGGACCAGTTGGCCGAGCAGTGGAAGGTGCTCGAACAGACGCGGGCGAAACTCGACCGCTTGACGGAGCGCTTCCTGAGCCTCGAGGAGCAGACGCGCGATGCGACACCGGTGACCCGCCCGCCGCATTACTAAGCAAGCGATACGAGTGCGGACGGAAGGCCGCGTTTCATGATGCTCCGCTTACAGTGCCGCGTCCTTTTTGGCCGCGCAAAGGTCGCTGTAGCATGCAGTAGAGACGAAATGACCGCCTGCTTCACTTGAAACAGGCGGCCTCTTGATGTCAGGTCACCGCAATTAGTAGGGGCAGGATTCGGTGCTCATATAGTCGTGCACCTGCACCTTGCCGGCAATGATGTCGGCCTTCACCTTTTCGACCGCATCGTGCATTTCAGGCGTGATCAGCGCCTTGTTGTTGTCGTCGAGCGCATAGCCGACGCCGTCTTCCTTGAGGCCGAGGTTGGAAATACCAAACTCGAACTTGTCGTTCTTGGCGGCCATGAAGGAGTCATAAACGGCGACGTCGACGCGCTTCAGCATCGAAGTCAACACCTTGCCCGGCTGCAGCATGTTCTGGTTGGAGTCGACGCCGATGCCGAGCTTGCCGGCGTCCGCTGCCGCCTGCAGTACGCCCACGCCGGTGCCGCCGGCGGCGTGATAGACGACGTCCGCGCCCTGGTCGATCTGGGACTTCGCGATTTCACCGCCCTTGACCGGATCGTTCCAGGCGTCCGGCGTCGTGCCGGTATAGGCCTCGAGCACCTTGACGTCCGCGCCGACCGACTTGGCGCCGCCGACATAACCGCAGGCGAACTTGTGGATCAGCGGGATGTCCATGCCGCCGACGAAGCTGACGGTCTTCGACTTGGAAGCGAGAGCGGCGAGCACGCCGACGAGATAGGAGCCTTCCTGCTCCTTGAAGACGATCGATTTAACGTTCGGCTTTTCGACCACCATGTCGATGATCGCGAATTTCGTGTCCGGATATTCCGCCGCGATCTTCTCGAGCGATGCCGCCCAGTTGAAGCCGGCCATCACGATCGGGCTATTGCCGTCGCTGGCGAAACGGCGCAGCGCCTGTTCGCGCTGGGCATCGTTGGCGATCTCGAATTCGCGGTATTCGATGCCTGATTCGGTCTTGAATTTTTCGGCGCCGTTAAATGCCGCTTCGTTGAAGGATTTGTCGAACTTGCCGCCGAGATCGTAAATGATCGCCGGCTTGATGTCGGCGGCCAATGCCGTGGCGGACATCATGGAGAAAGCAAAGAGACCGAGAATGGTTTTTTTCATCGTGCAGCCCTGTCGTCGCTATTGATCTTATCGGGTCTGGCAGTAGTCCCAATGGGCGTTTCCGCGCAGCCCGCCCCTCTCTTGTTAAGGCTTGGGTGGCCGCATCCTTGCACGGCTTCCGCAAAAAAACACTCAAAATTTTTCGGATGGTAAAAAAGATGCGACGCCCGGCGAGGGGTCGCCGGACGCCGATTCCAAGGGGGCAATTGGCACACCGTTGCCGCCACAGCGCCGCGCGTCCAATCAGACGCGCGAAGGTCGCTGTAGCAGCGATCAGGCGGCAAATCGCCCGGCGGCGGGGCGTTTCTTATAGCCCGCCATCCACAGCAGCAGGGCGAGCGCCAAGAGCACCGCGAAAGCGGGCCGGGCAAGGAGCCATTGCAGCGCCGTCAGCCAGATGGCAGGGCCTGCGTCCGTGCGCTGCAGGCTGTGCACCCAGTTGAGTGCCTCCGGACCAAGGGCGGATATGGCATCGGCGAGAGAGGTCATTGCCGGCTGCGAGGCGGCAACCGACTGGATTGCGTCGACGGTCCCGGCCAGCACCGCCACCGCCAGCGCGAGAAAGCTTGCAAGCTTCAGCAGCAACCGCATCTTCGTCCTTTTGGCCGCCGTGGCCCGACACGCGCGCCCGACGCGCGCTTCTCCTATCATTTACGCTTGTGCGCCAAGTGATAGGCGCCGCAAGTTGCGAGCGCAATGGTCGACTTCGCCAAGACCATCGCACAAGATGTCAATAAACTGTCAGAAAGCAGTTGATCCCGCGCGGATCATCGGTATATATCGCGCCCGTCCGCCGCTTCGTCCGGCGCACGCCGGAAGAGCTTGCTCTTCCCCATCCAGCCGGATTGACCAGCGGCTGTTTCAAGGATGGACAGGTGGCCGAGTGGTTGAAGGCGCACGCCTGGAACGCGTGTATACGTGAAAGCGTATCGAGGGTTCGAATCCCTCTCTGTCCGCCATGAGCCTCTCCCAAGGATGCCGATAGACACCCGCGCCGCCTTGATCTGCTGCGTTTTTTTGTGCCTTGCGTTTCCCATCGGTTTCCATCGACCTCGACTGTGGACCAAACCTTTGCGGGTATCAGCGCAGGAGTGCTGACGGACATTCCGCGATGACCGCATCCCTAAACACCTTCGCGCCTAAGAATCCGGAGGCGAGTCTCCGCGCAACTGTCCGCGAGGTCATTTCCGATCGATGACTTCCCGAGCTCAATCCATGCACACAGTCGGAGCAGACGGCCAATTGCGCCAGTTTCGAAGGAACAAGCATGGCGGCCTTGCCGTTAGGCCGTAAAACTGTGCTGCGGAGGCAAGACCGTTGGACACGCGCCCTCAAATTGCTTCGCGAATCTCGCTTTCGCAACCACCGCAGATTTACTACGTGCATTCTTTGATGCTGAAGGGGTTCGACTCGTGGAGAGAGGTCTTCGCGCATGCCAAAGACCTTGGTTTTGATACAGTCCTGACGGCACCCCTTTTTGAACGCGGCCGTAATGCGAGTGTCTTCGTCACCGGGAACTTCGATCGGCTCGATCCTGACCTGGAACTGGGTGAGTCCATCCAGGACGGCGTCAAGGCATTGGTCCAGGCGGCGGCGGAAAGTGACCTCAAACTGATGCTCGACCTCGTCGTGGATCGGGTGGCCATCGATGACAAGCCCGCGGGGTCCATCATTGCCGATCCACGCGTGGCACCGCAGGAAAGCTGCAGCCGGCGCGTCGATTTCAGAGGCGAAGCCACGCACATCGAGGACTGGCGTAAACGTATGACCTCGCTCACGGGCCTGGGCATTGCCGGCTTTCGCTGTTTAGGCATCGGCCGCCTGGCGCCGGAGGCCTGGTACGATCTTATCGCCTCGACCCGCAAGTTGGCGCCAGAAGCAATCTTTCTTGCCTGGACGCCAGGCAGCGCTTTCGAAGACCGCAAAGCTCTTGAAGGGGCAGGCTTTGACGGCAGCTTCTCCTCGCTTGCCTGGTGGAACCTTGAGGAACGGTGGATCGCAGACGAATATCAGATCCAGCGGCAGATCGGCTATCAAATCACCTTCCCGGAGGCGCCGTTCGGCAAGCGGATCGCCCACGGCACCGACGGTTGTGAGGTGCTGCAGCGCAAGGCCATCCGCGCGCTACGGCTCGCTTCTACATTTGCCAGCGGCCTTATGATTCCGATCGGCTTCGAATACGGTGTTCCCACGCCGCTCGATCCGTTGCATGGCGATGGAACCGGCCTGCTTGGCCTCCGCAAACAGGGCTCGTTCGATCTTTCCGACGACATCCGCGCCGTGAACGGCTGGACCAACAAGACGGCCGCCGGATTCGCGCGGCAGCCGCTGAAGCTCATCTCCGCCAGCCAGAGTCCGGCCGTCGCTCTGATGCAGACGGATGTGGAGGACATTCGCGCCTCGCAGAAAATCCGCGTCGTTGTCGTCAACCGCGACCTGCGGCGCGTCGCCAACGCACCGTTCAACGTCTTGCGGGAGGCTGCGTCCCTATTCCTTCCGCTCGTCGACCCGCAGGCCGAAGATGAGGTTCTTGACGCCGGTCTCAAACTGAGGCCGGGCGAGTTGCGCATTTTTGAGGGACAGTCATCCGTTCCGATCGTTGATGCGGTTCGCGTACCCGATGTCAGCGACGCCGCCGCGTCTACGAGATTGGCAATCGAGAAGATCACGCCGGCGGTCGATGAGGGCCGCTTCGTCGTCAAGCGCATTGGCGGCGAGACTGTGAAGGTCGAGGCAGATATTTTCGGGGACGGCCACGACCCCCTTTCGGCTGTCCTGCTGTGGCGAGCGGTCGACGAAAAGCGCTGGAACGAAGTTCACATGGAGCTGGTCGAAAATGATCGCTGGCGCGCGGAATTCACGCCCAAGCGCCTGGGAAGGCACGAATTCGCGGTTGAAGCCTGGCGCAGTCCGTTTCAGATCTTCCGCTACGAGTTCACCAAGAAGCACGATGCGCGGCTCGACCTCCGGCTCGAAATCCAGGAGGGCATCAACCTCGTGGTGGATGCGCTCGATTACGCGGCAGGCCAGATCAAGACGCAGCTCAAAACCCTCTTCGACAGGCTGACGGCGGCGGCGGATGTCCAGCGCACCGAAATCCTGCTGGCGGCAGAGACCGCCGAGTTGATGGCGAGGGCAGACCGACGCCCACATCGCCTCCGGTCGCAGACTATCCCTCTTGATGCAGAGCGTCCGGCCGCTGCCTTCGCAAGCTGGTACCAGATATTCCCACGCTCGCAGAGCGGCGACCCGAACCGGCACGGCACATTCGAGGACGTCGTCAAGCGACTGCCGGCCATCCGCGCCATGGGCTTCGACGTGCTCTATTTCCCGCCGATTCATCCGATAGGCAAGACGAATCGCAAGGGCAGGAACAACAGCCTGCGCGCGGCGCCGGAGGATCCTGGCAGCCCTTATGCCATTGGCTCGGCGGAGGGCGGCCACGACGCAATCCATCCTGAGCTCGGCACTTTCGAGGGCTTCCGGCGTCTGGTAGACGCCAGCAAGCAGGAGGGCCTGGAGATCGCGCTCGACCTCGCCATCCAGTGCTCGCCCGACCATCCGTGGCTGAAGCAGCATCCGGGCTGGTTCGACTGGCGACCGGACGGAACGATTCGTTATGCGGAAAATCCGCCCAAGAAATACGAAGACATCGTCAATGTGGACTTCTACAGCTGGGATGCGATCCCGTCGCTCTGGATCGAGCTGCGCGATATCGTGCAGAAGTGGATCGACACCGGGGTTAAACTCTTTCGCGTCGATAATCCGCACACCAAGCCCTTCCCCTTCTGGGAGTGGCTAATCGCCGATATCAGGTCGCGGCATCCGGATGTCGTCTTCCTGTCGGAAGCTTTCACCAAGCCGAAGGTGATGTATCGGCTCGCCAAGATCGGCTTTTCTCAGTCGTACACCTATTTCACCTGGCGCAACACGAAGTGGGAACTCGAGCAATACATGCGCGAGATCACCACGGAGGAACCGAAGGAGTTCTTCCGCCCGCACTTCTTCGTCAACACGCACGACATCAACCCCGACTTCCTGCAGAACGCGCCGCGTCCGGCCTATCTGATCCGTGCAGCACTTGCCGCGACGCTGTCTGGGCTCTGGGGCGTCTACAACGGTTTCGAACTTTGCGAGGGCCGGCCGGACGCCAAGCGTAAGGAATATGCCGACTCGGAAAAATATGAGATTCGCGCCTGGGACTACGACCGACCGGGCAATATCAAATCCGAGATCACGATGCTCAACCGGATCCGAGCGGAAAACCCGGCTCTGCATTCACATCTCGGCCTCCAGCTTCTCACCGCCTGGAACGACAACATCATGTTCTATGAGAGGATCAGTCCCGGGCGAGAGAACGCTTTGCTGATCGCCGTGAACCTCGATCCCTACAGTGCTCAAGAAGCGGATGTGGAAATCCCGCTTCGGTCGTGGAACCTCCCAGACGATGGCACGCTTGACCTCGAAGACCTGATCGCAGGTCACACGTTCAGTTGGACCGGCAAGGTTCAACACCTTCGGCTCGATCCGCATGCTGGTCTGCCGTTTGCGATCTGGCGCGTGAGATAGGCAGGAGAAACAAAATGGACATGGTGATCACAAGCCCCGACCAGCGGCAGGATCAGACCAACCAGCAAGAACCTGATCCCCTGTGGTATAAGGACGCGCTCATCTACCAACTTCACATCAAGTCGTTCTTCGATGGCAATAACGACGGCATCGGGGACTTCAAGGGACTGCACGAGAAGCTCGATCATGTCGCCTCGCTTGGCGCCAATACGATCTGGCTCTTACCCTTCTTTCCATCCCCGCGCCGCGACGACGGATACGATATCGCCGATTACACCAATGTCAGCACTGACTATGGCACGGTGGAGGAGTTCAAGGCGTTTGTGGAAGCCGCACATCGACGCGGGCTCCGGGTGATCATCGAGCTTGTCATCAACCATACGTCCGACCAGCATCCATGGTTCCAGCGGGCGCGGCACGCGCCCCCCGGCTCGCCGGAGCGAGACTTCTATGTCTGGTCGGATACCGATCAGAAGTTCCCCGAGACCCGCATCATCTTCCTCGACACCGAAAAGTCCAACTGGACATGGGATCCCGTCGCCGGCGCTTATTATTGGCACCGGTTCTATTCCCACCAGCCTGACCTCAATTTCGACAATCCAATGGTTGTGGAGGAGCTTTTGGGTGTGATGCGCTTCTGGCTGGAGACCGGCATCGACGGCTTCCGGCTCGACGCGATACCATATCTGGTGGAACGGGAAGGTACGATCAATGAGAATCTCCCCGAGACGCATGCGATTCTGAAGAATATCCGCGCGGCCCTTGATTCCACCCATCCAGGCAAGATGCTGCTTGCCGAAGCCAATCAATGGCCGGAGGACACGCGCGATTATTTCGGCGATGGCGATGAATGCCACATGGCCTTCCACTTCCCGCTCATGCCGCGCATGTACATGGCGATAGCCAAGGAGGACCGCTTCCCGATCACCGATATCATGCGGCAGACGCCGGAAATCCCGGAGACGTGCCAATGGGCGATCTTCTTGAGGAACCATGACGAGCTGACGCTGGAGATGGTGACCGACGAAGAACGCGATTATCTCTGGAACATCTATGCCACTGACCGCCGAGCCCGCATCAACCTCGGAATCCGGCGCCGTCTTTCTCCGCTCATGGAGCGCGATCGCCGTCGCGTCGAGTTGATGAACGCTTTGCTATTTTCCATGCCCGGCACGCCTGTGATCTATTACGGCGACGAGATCGGCATGGGGGACAATATCTATCTCGGTGACCGCGACGGTGTGCGCACGCCCATGCAATGGTCGCCGGACCGCAACGGCGGTTTTTCCAAGACGGATCCGGCACGGCTTGTGCTTCCGCCCATCATGGACCCGCTTTACGGGTATGAGGCAGTCAATGTCGAAGCACAGGGCGCCGATGCTCATTCGCTGCTCAACTGGACACGGCGTATGTTGGCGCTACGCAGCAAGCATTCGGCATTCGGGCGTGGCTCCCTAAGGTTCCTCTCGCCCGGCAACAGGAAAATTCTTGCCTATCTGCGCGAATATCGTGACGAGACAATCCTTTGCGTCGCCAACTTGTCGCGCCTGCCCCAGGCTGTCGAACTCGATCTTGCGAACTTTGCCGGCCGCACGCCCATTGAGTTGACCGGCATGTCGCCATTCCCGCCGATCGGTCAACTCACCTACATGCTCACTCTGCCCCCTTATGGCTTCTTCTGGTTCCTGCTCGCCAAGGAGGCGGACGGCCCGGCCTGGCGCGCCGAACCACCGGAACAGATGCAGGACATGGTGACCGTGGTGGTGCGTCGCGACCTGCAGGAACTGGTCGATGAGCCACGGCTATCAGGCACGCTCTCGAACGAGATACTGCCGGCTTATCTCGGCAGGCGGCGCTGGTTCGGCGCCAAGGGCGAGACGCTGAGGCATGCCTCGCTTGTCGTCGCCACGCCGCTTCCTTTCGCCCGTGACCTCTCGCTCGGAGAGGTGGAAGCCGAACTCGACGGCCGCAAGGACACCTATCTGCTGCCACTTGCCGTGTCGTGGGATGACAGGCAGCCAACGGCGCTTGCGCAACAACTCGCGCTTGCCCGCCTCCGCCAGGGCCGCCGCGTCGGATTTTTGACCGACGGATTTGCGATAGAGGGGCTGGCACGCAGCGTCATCCGCGGACTCCGCGAACGTGCGGTAATCTCCGACCGGGCGGGCACGCTCCAATTCCTCGGGACGGATCAGCTCGACCGCATGAGCATGAACGACGACCTGCCGGTACGTTGGCTTTCAGCCGAGCAATCCAACAGCTCGCTCATCATCGGCGAGATCGCGATGGTGAAGCTCATCCGCCACGTCCAGCCGGGTGTCCACCCGGAGGTGGAGATGACGCGCTATCTGACGAAAGTCGGATATGGGAACACCGCACAATTGCTTGGCGAAGTCGCGCACACGACGCCGGACGGCTGCCGCTGCACATTGATGGTCGTACAGGGAGCGATCCGCAATCAAGGCGATGCCTGGAACTGGATGCTCAGCAACCTGCGCCGCGCGATCGACGAGGTGATGGTGACCGGCGTCGAAGTAGACATGGCAGATGAGTATTTCAGGCCGCTGGTCGATTTCGCCGCGACCATTGGCAAGCGGCTCGGCGAATTGCATGTGGCGCTGGCGCAGCCAACCGAAGATGAGGATTTCAAACCGGGACGCATGTCCAATGGGGATGCCCACCGGTGGGGCGATGCCGTGAAGAGGCAAATTCAGGAAAGCCTCGCCATCCTCGAGGAGATCCAGCAAAGTCTCGCCCCTGAGGTCGGTAAGCGGATCGGACCTCTCGTCGCACGACGCGAGGAGCTTTTGAAGCTGGCCGGGTATCTGGCAAAGGCGGCGGCTGGCACGCTGATGACCCGCAATCACGGCGACTTCCATCTGGGTCAGGTTTTGGTTGCAGAAGGTGATGCCTATATCATCGATTTCGAGGGCGAACCCGCCCGCGATCTCGCTGAACGCCGCTCCAGGACCAATCCGCTGCGGGATGTTGCAGGGCTGCTGAGATCACTGAGCTATCTTGCGGCAGCCGCCAATCTCGAGCGGGAACTGGTGAGCGAAGTGGACGATCGAAGACATGCCGCGCTCGTGGCGCGCTTCATCGATATGGCGGAACCTGCCTTCCTCGAAGGTTATTTCGACGCAATCGGCAAAACACGAGAACTCAACTTACGTCCGGTTTCGCGCGGGCGCATCCTCGACCTGTTCCTGCTGGAGAAGGCCGCCTACGAGATCGCTTATGAAGCGCGCAATCGCCCCAACTGGCTACCGCTGCCGATCGCCGGCTTCTCGGCTATCGCATCGAGACTCTTGGAGAACGTCGCATGAGATATGAGCGCGCAGACCTGATGATCGGCACCGTCGCGGAAGGCCTTCAGGCTCTCGTCCAAGGCCGGCATGGCGATCCGTTCTCTATCCTCGGTCGTCATCGATATGACGATCTCAACGTCGTAAGGGCCTTGTTGCCCGGCGCCGTCTCCGTGGACGTGGTTGAGTTCAATACCAGCCGCGCGCCCACGCGGCTAGAAATGATTCACGACGGCGGACTTTTCGCCGGAGCAGTCGCTGGCGCGGCCAGTTACCTCCTTCGCATCCATTGGCCCGATGCCGTGCAGGAGACGGAGGACCCCTATTCCTTTGGCCTGCTGCTCGGCGACCTCGATCTGCATCTGATCGCCCAAGGCACCCATTACGATCTCGGCCGCACACTGGGTGCCATTCCGATGGAGGTCGATGGCATTCAGGGCGTGCGTTTTTCCGTATGGGCACCCAATGCGCGGCGCGTATCCGTCGTCGGCGATTTCAACAGTTGGGATGGCCGCCGACATCCGATGCGACTGCGGCCATCAGCCGGCGTATGGGAAATCTTCATTCCGCGCCTCACGCATGGAGAGCGCTATAAATTCGAGCTGCTCGACGCTCACGGCAATCTCCTGCCGCAGAAAGCAGATCCGGTTGCCCGCGCCAGCGAAGCCGCACCCTCGACGGCGTCGATCGTCGCGTCGTCCAAACCCTTCCGCTGGAGCGATGAGGAGTGGATGCGCGCCCGCCGCGCCGACCGATCGATCACGGGTGCAATCTCGGTCTACGAAGTGCATCCCGGGTCCTGGCTGAGGATCGATGAGGAGGGAAGCCGGCCGCTCGACTGGGTCGAGCTCAGCCAGCGGCTGATCCCCTATGCACAGGACCTCGGTTTCACGCACATCGAATTCCTGCCGATTATGGAACATCCCTTCGGTGGCTCTTGGGGCTACCAGCCGCTCGGACTTTTCGCTCCCACCGGTCGTTACGGCATGCCGGAGGATTTTGCCTATTTCGTCGACCGCTGCCATGCCGCCGGCATCGGCGTCATCCTCGACTGGGTGCCGGCGCATTTTCCCACCGATGTCTGGGGGCTCGCCCGTTTCGACGGCACCGCACTCTACGAACATGAGGATCCGCGTGAGGGCTTCCACAGGGACTGGAACACGCTGATTTACAATCTTGGCCGCAACGAGGTGAAAGGATTCTTAATTGCCAGCGCACTGGAATGGCTGGAGCACTATCACGTGGATGCGTTGCGCGTGGACGCAGTCGCGTCGATGCTCTACCGGGACTACAGCCGCGAGGAGGGCCAATGGATACCTAATCAATACGGCGGTCGCGAGAACCTTGAGGCGGTGGAGTTCTTCAAGCACTTGAACAGCATCATCCATCAGCGCTTCCCGCATGCCTTTACCGCCGCGGAAGAGTCGACCGCCTGGCCGGATGTTACCAAGCCGCCCGAGGAGGGCGGCCTCGGCTTTGATTTCAAGTGGAACATGGGGTGGATGCATGACACGCTGCACTACATGCAGGAGGATCCGGTCCACCGCAAGTACCACCACGGCGCGATGACCTTCGGCATGATCTACGCCTATTCCGAACGGTTCATGCTGCCGCTCTCCCATGACGAGGTGGTGCATGGCAAAGGTTCCCTTCTCGGGAAGATGCCCGGCGACCAATGGCAAAGGCTTGCGAACCTGCGCGCCTATTACGGCTTCATGTGGGCTCATCCAGGCAAGAAGCTCCTCTTCATGGGCGGCGAGCTTGCCCAGGACGGCGAATGGAGCCATGACGGCTCTGTGCATTGGGACCTGCTTGATCGGCCAGAACATGCGGGCATTCAGCAGTTGGTCCGCGATCTTAACAGGCTCTATGTGCAAGAACCTGCGCTGCAGTTTGGCGACCTTGACCCGGCTGGCTTCGAATGGGCGGTCGTCGACGATGCGGAAAACTCCATCTACGGCATGCTCCGCCGTTCGCAAGACCGCTCCTCACATTTCCTGATTATCTCCAATCTCACCCCGGTGCCGCGGCACGATTATCGCGTTGGCGTGCCGATCGAAGGACGCTATGAGGTTGTGCTCAACACCGACGCGGCGATCTATGGAGGAGCCAATCTCGGACAGGCTGAAGCCTGGACTGAACCCCAGCCGGCGCATGGCAAGGATTTCTCGATCCTTCTCACACTGCCGCCGCTTGTGACGGTCTTCCTGCGGTGGAAGCGGTAGGGTCTCGCGCTCCAGCCAGGTCATGCGGGCGGTGAAACCGCTTTGTCTCCACCTCTATTCGGCCGAGGGAAATATGCAAATCTCAGCCACGCCACGCCATGTGCCAGGAAATCGATGCCTAGCAAGAGCGCAAGTACCCAAAGAGCCATCTTTGGAAACTCGGCCAAGATGACCAATCCTGCGCCGGCGCCGAATGCCCCCGACGGCACCATTGTCCATCCTGCCCCACGCCAGTGGCTTATGCTGAGCAGGATTCTGACGATGCCCGAGAACATAAACAGCAGGCCGAACGCGTAGGTTTGAAACAGCTCGTGCGTCCGCGCAGACCGTGTCGCGAAGGATGCCAGGACCTGCATCACGCTCGATCCGGCGACGTCGGTGAGCATCAAGCCGAGAGCGATATAAAGAAATCCAAGCAGCGTCTGCCATGACAGGACACCCCATCTTCTCGCCTAGAGGGCATGGACGACTTCGAAGGCGCCGACCAGGATCGCAGCGGTTCCGATGAAGGCTGGAGTAACCACCGACGCAAACGCCACATCCGCCAGGACGATCAATCCCGCCAGAAACATGACACCGCCCAGCACCGCGCGAAGCGAAGCCGGGGGGCTGCTCGGTTCGCCACCTGCGTTGCTCGGCATGGTGCCGTAAGATGCCATTGCTTCCCAGTCGCTCCGGTTGCTCGCTCCCGTCGTGCTGCTCCGACTAGCGGTGGCGCAGGGGACGAATGTTCAGATACGCCCAGAGGGTGCACGTCGACAATCCGCGCAGGCACTCAACGGCAATCCGCTGGCCTTCCCTTTGAGATTGCAGCGAGAGCCGGGACGGTTTTACCGGCACCGCGCGATGATGATCGTGCCGTCCGGTTGTCTGTATCTGCAGTTGCCACGATTGTAAGACGGGGTTGTCGCAGTTCCGACCGCGGCCCCCACCAGAGCTCCGCCAGCCGCACCGGCGACCGTGCTCGTTGTGTTCCGACCGATGAGCTGGCCCGCCACAGCGCCTGTCCCGGCGCCGATCAGAGCTCCGCCTAAGCCCCGTTGGTTCTGCTCGGTGGCGCAGCCAACGGCAATCGCGGCCACAGTCGCAAGTGTGAGAGGGAGTACTATCCTTCGAGTCATGGCATGCTCCTTTGTGAGAGTGGCCAATCTCTGCAAGATCCGGCAATGCACCACGCGATGCGCCGATGCCCAATGTCAGCGGGAGCGAGAAAATACCTGCGCCGACCATGGAACCGACAACGATCGTGGTCAGCGAACCGGGACAGCTTCTGCTCAGCCTCGGTCGCCATCACGCTGCTCCCGGGATGACCGATGCAGGGGCTGTCCGCGCCGGTGCGGACGCCGATCGAATCCGCTCGTGATGCCGGATGAACTTGTGGAACTTCTCTATAGGATTTCGAATTGAATCGATTATCCGCTTCTTGGGGCCGGCCCTGGCGACATCACTTCACGCTGCATTTTCAGTCTTTCCCGGTGCCCTTCGAGAGAAGCGACCAGATCGCGCTCAAGACATACCACGTTGCCAGAAAGGCAAGACACTCCAGGGCGAAGCTGCCGAACTTGTAAAAGAGTTCGGCAAGCAGGAAGGCCGCAATGAGTGGCGGCAGCTCACGCGCCAAAGCGGTTTCGAGTCCGAGTGTCCTGATCAGCGTGAACATCGCCTGCTCCTTTCTCAATGCAAGCCAGGTTCAGTATTGGGAGGAATGCTCTCTGAAGGCACGCAACCGTCGATCAGCGGATGGACATGCCATTTGTGCTCGGGCTTCGACTGGTTCTCGGTTGTCAAGGCAGAACTGGCGCTTGATGAAGCGTCGCAGCACGCCTTGACCCAGTCCTTCCAATCATCGTCCGAGGGTGGCCCGGAGAGCTTTTCGGGTTTAAACGGATCGACCCCGGCCTTCCATTTGCCGACGGAAATCATGTAGTTCGCAATTGCCAGCTCCCAGTCGATCTTGTCCGGCGCCAGATATGTCGCGTGGCCGACGAGCAGGCAGTCTTTGATCGGATGGATTTCGTTCCAGCCTTGGTGAGCCGAGTCGTAGACCCAAGTTCCCCTCACGAACAGGATGTCGCGACCAGTGTGTATGCCCGGGAACGCCGGGTCGATGACGCTCGGCTTGCCTTTGTCGTTCAGGGCTGCAATCACGCCCACGATTGCAATTGCAACGGCTATCGCGCTTGCAAGGGCGCACAGGGCCCAACCAATGAAGGGAATTAGGCAGACAACCGCGGCGACGCCGGAGGCGACGAGCGCTGCCTTGGCCGCCTTGTCGAGCAGATAAATGCCGCCGCCTTCGAACTCGCAGTGAAGATAGGGTTGGTGGTGGTGCAGCACCTGGGAGCCGGGAACCGGCGCGATGTATCCCTCAAAGGCCCAGTTGTCGCTCGCCGTCGCCGCCTGTTCCCTGATGAGATCTCCCTGGATCCCATCGTCGGCAATCTTTCTGTGAAGCGCTTTTCGAAATTGCTTTCGATAATGTTCCTGCGCGTCCTCGAGCGGGCCGGGTGGCGGAACGGAGGCCGGGTAGTCCGCCGGTGTCTCCTGAATGTTGTGAGGCGCCAGCACCAGATTGATGCTGTAGTCGGTGTCGAACGCATCGAAGCCCGACTTCGCCTCCGGCGGCTCAACGCTACCGAGGAGTCCGATCGCGCAGCGGTCTCCCCCGAGGCAGATCAGGCGGTCGTTCAGCCACCACCAGCAATAGGCGATCAACAGTGAGAGGAGCGGAATGGCGGTATAGGGCGTCAAGCCGCCTCCGGCGATCAAGGTGGCGAGCGCGCCGGCGGCCAGAAGAGCAGATGGGGCAAGTCCCAGCGGATAGAGCTTGTCGGACGGCCTCACGCATCTCGTGTACTGCACGTAAGCCATTGTTGCCTCTCAAGGGCTTCTGATTTGCAGGGTAACACCGCCGGCAAAGCCGATGTCGTCGAAAGCATTGATGTTGATCGGCTGCTCGCCGGCGAAGCCATCGGGCGCGGTTACCACGACCCGGATCGTCAACTGTTCGCCGGGGGCAAGCCTCGATTCGGCCGGCTCCACGGTTACAGTCCAATCTGCCGGTAAGGGATAATTTCGTCGATCATGCGCGGCGGGCACGGGGCGAACCGGCCTGCCCTCGATCATGGTGGCCGGCGCATTCCTTTCAGGAATGGATGTTGGCCGGTCCGCACAGGCGGGCAGCGACGGAATGCGGTAGGTATCGAAATCAAAACGGAAGGTCTGCTCGGTGGCGCGGGCGTTGCGCAGTTCGAATGTGACGATAACCGGAGACTGGGGATGACCGACGACAACGTTCTCCTGGCCAAGATTGTTTCCGAAATTGGTATCGTCGACTGGTTCCAGAAGAACTTGCAAGCAGTAATGCCCCGGCTCGGCCGGTGTCCGCCACTTCATGGTAGCAAAAGCCGGATGGTTGGGGCCGCCCTTGACGCCAAGGTTGACCGCCGTCGAGCCTATTGATCGGCTCTCAATGCCGATCCCGAAGGTGAGATACGAAAAGCGCACCGGCAATCCAACGACCGGAGCGTCACCCGAATTGTTCCAGATGCGTGCAACGACGTCATATTCCGTCGACGGTTCGAGATCGGAAGTGGAAACCGCCGACCCACCCTTTAGGACCTCTATATCGGGATTGTTCCAAGTAACGGCGAATCCCCGTCGCATCAGGTCATACTGCGAATAAAGCAGCGGATCGGGGCGATGGAAGGCTGGTTCGCGAATGGGAACGCATGTCGCGGGAGTGGCGCGTCGTGCCCGCTCCGGCAGGCGACGGGCGGCGCGCCAGCGAAGGAACATCTCGACCAACTTTTGCCAGATCTTGCAAAAGGCCTCGAGCAGTTCGGCAATGATCCGTCGGAAATTCATCGCCAACCCCTTGAGCGAAGATGCAGAACGGAGTGATGAGGTGGCATGCTTCGGCCTATGGAGGCACGAGCATGGACGGCCTTCACGACGGAACGAGGGATTGCTGGCGGCTCCGGATGGCGACCGCGCAAAGGGCGCAACGATATCGACAATGCCCGATCACGCGCCAAGGTATCCCCTCAAGAAGAGGATCAGCATTTCCGCTGACGTCAGGACCATACTGCTATGACGAGAAAATAAGGTGCGCCTTGAGCGCGATCACAACCTCAGGATACTTGAGATCATGGTAATGTGCAACGCGCCTGAGACAGCGCAAGGACCGGCAAACTGCGCCGTGCTTGGCAGCATTTGGATCCTGTCGCTGCAGATCCAACGCCAGCGCGTTGCTCTACGTTGCGAATTCAAAGATGATATTGCCTGCTGAATTCGTGAAACACGACGGGCGCTCGCCATGTCCCGTGTCCTGATCATAGTCGGACTTATTATTGTTGCGGTCGGTATTCTCTGGCCGTGGCTCACGCGTATCGGCCTCGGTCGATTGCCCGGCGATATCCTCATCGAGCGCGAGAATTTCACGATTTACGTCCCGATCACCACCGGCTTGCTTTTCAGCATTTTGCTCTCGGTCATCCTCTGGCTGATCAATCGTTAGCCGGCGCGGTTCGGTCAAACCAAGCTGGCGCAGCGGTCACCAGCCCATTCATCGCTCCACCAGCGCCTTCAGTCGTGCCAGGGCCTCGTCCCACTGCACGGAAACTCTGTCGAGATACGATCGTGCCTCGATGATCGGCCCGGGGCGGTAGCCGAACTGGCTTTCGCGGCCGACGCGGATGCTTTTGACGAGGCCGGCGCGTTCCAGCACGTGCAGGTGTTTCGTCACCGCCTGCCGCGTCAGCTTTGTGTCGGCCGAAAGCATAGCGATCGACCGCGTCTGGCCATCGCTGAGTTTCGTCAGAAGCGAGAGGCGGGTCGGGTCGCCGAGAGCGGCGAAGACCTCGACCGGGCCGGGATCGGCAGTTTCAGGCTTCGACATAGGCCTTGATGTTTCCCGCCTGGATCTCCCATCCGCCTTCATTGCCGCGCAAAGCCTCCATGCGGCGATCCTCCGGCAGCGTTTCGAAGCCGGACTCGACGATGGTGAGACGCGTGCCCTTCGCCGTCGGTTCGAGGCGGAATTCCACCAGCGTAGATGCGGATGTCGAGAAATTCTCGCCGTGCGGCCATCGGAAGGAAAACAGCGTCGGGGGCTCCATGCGCTCCGTCACCGACGTCCATTTGGTACCCTCATGGCCGGGATAGGTCATTTCCCCGGTCGTTTCCTCGCCGACGGAGAAGGGTCCGTCGAGCCTCACCCGGAACCATTCGCCGAACGCCGTGTGATCCGTCAGCGCATGCCAAACCTTTTCGATCGGCGCGTTGAGTTCGATGCTCTTCTCGATACGATCCGTCATGATGCAACCTCCTGGTTGCCAATATTCTTGCAGGTCGAAATGAAAAAGGCAACCAAAAGGTTGCCTTTTGCGGATTTTGGCGTTTAGGGGGCGGATGCGCTCACTCGGTTGATTCGTCCGGCCGTACCGTCAGCCGGTTTTCGACACTCGAAACCCCGATCACCGAGGCGGCGGCCTCTCCGGCGCAGGCAATGTCTGCCTCCTTGGCGACATTGCCCGAAAGCACGACCATTCCGCCAAGCGCCATGACGGAAATCCCGCTCGTGTCCACGAAAGTCGCGTACCGAATGAAGCGCAGCACCTTCTCGGCCAGTTCGTCATCCTTCAGGTGCGGATCGTCGTCCCGATGCGAGTAGAAGGAATTGCCCGTCGACATCAGCGTTTCCTCTGTCGTCTTTGAAAACGCTTGCGCCGGGCGAATGTTCCGCCGGCGGCGCCGGCAAGCGGGCCGCGACCTACTGCATGTTTCGTTAAATCGAAACCGATTTACGGACAAAAACATGCAGCAATTCAAAGTGCTACAACGTCCTTTGTGCGTCTGAAAAGAAAAAGGCGCCGCCGCCTTTCCTCCAATGCGCCCTTGCCTCGGCCGATCGAACGGGTCTATGCCTCCAGCACCATCCAAGGTTCACCATGTCCGATATTTTTCTGAATGTCCTCCCGATCTTCGTCCTGATCCTGACCGGCTGGCTGGTCGTGAGGCTCGGCTATCTGAAACCTGCTGTCGGCGATGCGCTCGGCGATTTTGTCTTTCGTGTCGCCGTGCCGGTCCTCTTGTTCCGCACGATTGCCGAAGCCGATTTCAAGGAGGGCTCGCCGTGGCCGCTTTGGGTCGCCTATTTTTCCGGTGTAGCCATCACCTGGACGGTCGGCCATCTGGCGGCGACCATTGCCTTTGGGCGCGACGCGCGCGTGGGGGTGCTCGCAGGCGTGTCCTCGGCCTTCGCCAACACCGTGTTCATAGGGCTGCCGCTGGTTTCGCGCGTGGTCGGCGAGGACGGGCTGGTGGCGCTGTCGATCCTGCTCTCGGTCCATCTGCCCGTCATGATGATCGCCGGCACCGTGCTGATGGAGCGTGCGGATCGGAAAACGAGCGGGAAGCCGGGGCAAAGCCCTTTGAAGCTGCTCGCCGGCGTCGGACGCAATCTCGTTCGTAATCCGCTGGTGATCGGTCTCGCCTTAGGCGCGCTCTTTCATCTTCTCGATCAGCCGCTTGGCGGCCCGGCGAAGGCCGTCGTCGATCAGCTCGCCGGTACGGCGGCGCCGGCCGCACTCGTGTCGATCGGCATGGCGCTCGACAAATACGGCCTGGCCGGAAACACCGGGCTTGCGGCCGTCACCAGCACGTTGAAGCTGCTTGTGCTGCCCGGCGTCGTCTTCGGCGCTTGTCACCTCCTGGGGCTCAACGACAGCTGGACGGCCGCGCTGGTGCTGACCTCCTCGGTGCCGACCGGCGTCAATGCCTGGCTGATCGCCAATCATTTCAATGTCGGCCATGCGCTCGCCTCGTCGACGATCACGCTGACGACGGCGCTCGGCGTACTCAGCGTCTCGGCCTGGGCTTATCTGCTTATGTGACCGACTCCACTGAGTTGGGCGGGATGCGGTGCAAAACCGCGCACACTTTGTCCTCATCTCACTCTGGAAACGAAAAAACCCGGCCAGAGGCCGGGCTTTCCAAATCATCTCTCTCGCTGGCGACTCAGTTCGCCGGCGCCGGTGCCTGGCCCTCCTGGGCGGCCTGTCCTTCTGCGGCAGCAGGCTGAGCGGCTCCGCCTTCCGCTCCAGCGGCAGGCAGCGGTGCCGGGCTATCGGCCTGCTCGCGCAGCCACGCGATCAGGTTGGCGCGCTCGTCGCCCTTCTTGACGCCGGCAAAGCCCATGGCCGTACCGGGCACGTGCTTCTTCGGCGCTTCGAGGAAGGCGCTCAGTTGATCATAGTCCCACGCCTTGCCGCCTTCGGCGAAGGTCTTCATGCCGGCGGAGTAGGCGAAACCCTCATGCGAGGCGATCGGGCGATTGATGATACTCCAGAGATTCGGGCCGACCTTGTTCGGTCCGCCCTTCTCCACGGTGTGACAGCTTGCGCATTTCTTGAAGACGGCCTCTCCGGCGGCAGCATCGGCCTTGGCAAGCAGCGGCGCGATCGGCTCGGACGTCGCTTCCCCGCCGCCGGCCGTTTCTGCTTCGCCGCCAGTCGGTTCCTCCGCGACGATGGCGAAGCCTTCCTTCTCGGGAGCTTCGGAATGGAAAATGCCTTCCGATGCAATGGATACAGACATCAGAACGAAGACCGTACCCAGCAAGGCACCCATGCCCATGTTCACATATGAATTCATCTGCAAACGCTCCCTTTGCCACCGGCGTCAACAAAAAACCGGCCCATCTTGAAATCGCGCGGAACCTATGTCTTTTGGCTCTGCGTTGCAACAGAGATTATCGACCCTGAAGTGAGACTTTTTGACACTTTCAGCGGCGTTTTTTAAGGCTGGACGATGAATCACGGAAATTCTGGCAAAGCCCTCGTGCTCATTCCGGCGCGGATGGCGTCCACGCGCCTGCCCGGCAAGCCGCTCGCCGACATCTGCGGTCTGCCGATGATCGTGCAGGTGGCCAAGCGGGCGGCCGAGGCGGATGTCGGCCGAATCGTCGTAGCGGTCGACCATCGCGACGTCTTCGAAGCGGTCAGCGATGCCGGCTTCGAGGCGATCATGACGCGGGTCGACCATCAGTCCGGCTCGGACCGCATCCATGAGGCCCTGCTGAAGGCGGATCCTCACGGCGAGGCAGAGATCGTGATCAACGTCCAGGGTGACCTGCCGACGATCGAGCCCGGACCGATCCGCGCAGCGCTGAAACCTCTCGAAAACGCCGCAACCGATATCGCGACGCTGACCGTCGAGATCACTGATGAGCACGAAAAGACCAACCCCAATGTCGTGAAGGTCGTGGGCTCGCCGCTTTCCGAGAGCCGCCTGCGCGCACTCTACTTCACCCGCGCCACCGCACCGCACGGCGCCGGGCCTCTCTATCACCACATCGGTCTTTATGCCTATCGACGCAAGGCGCTCGAAACCTTCGTGTCGTTGAAGCCTTCGGTCCTTGAAAAGCGCGAGTCGCTTGAGCAACTGCGGGCGCTCGAAGCCGGGATGCGCATCGACGTCGAGATCGTCAACTCGGTCCCCCTTGGGGTCGATACGCCCGAGGACCTCGAAAAAGCCCGTCGCATTCTCTCCGTCAAAGCCTGAGAAGGAATTCGAAAGTGACCGTCAAGACCAACAGGATCTCCTTCCAGGGCGACTTCGGTGCCAATTCCGACATGGCCTGCCGCGACATGTTTCCGTCGATGGACCCGCTGCCGTGCCAGACCTTCGAGGATGCCTTCGTGGCGGTGGAGAATGGCGATGCCGATCTCGCCATGATCCCGATCGAAAACACGATCGCCGGGCGCGTCGCCGACATCCATCACCTGTTGCCGGAATCACGCCTGCACATCGTCGGCGAATACTTCATGCCGATCCGCTTCCAACTGATGGTGCTGCCCGGCGTCTCGCATGACGAGATCCGCACCGTGCACAGCCATATCCATGCGCTGGGCCAATGCCGCAAGATCGTTCGCGCCAATGGCTGGAAACCGGTGGTGGCCGGCGACACGGCCGGTGCCGCCAAGCTTGTCAAGGAAACGGCCGACCGCTCCATGGCGGCGCTCGCCCCGCGCCTGGCCGCCGACCTCTACGGGCTCGATATCATCGCCGAAAATGTCGAGGACACGGACAGCAACGTCACGCGCTTCGTCGTGCTTTCGCGCGAAGAGCAGCGCATCGTCCGGAACTCGGACGACGAATTGATCATCACCACTTTCGTTTTCAATGTGCGCAACATTCCGGCTGCGCTCTACAAGGCGATGGGCGGCTTCGCCACCAACGGCATCAATATGACGAAGCTCGAGAGCTACCAGCTTGGCGGCAAGTTCGTGGCAACCCAGTTCTATGCGGATATCGAGGGCCACCCGGACGATGAGGGTGTCCGCCACGCCATGGACGAACTGCGCTTTTTCTCGGAGAAGGTGCGTATCCTCGGCACCTACCGGGCACATCCCATGCGCGGTGTACTCTAAACGGAGCGATCACGCCGTTGTCTTGATTTGAACTGAGTTCGAATACGATCCTGGCAACCGAGTCCCGCGGGCGAAAAAGATGGCGGAATTTCGTTAACTGGCTATTCGTTTGGCGCATGCCTAATTTGCAATCATGGAACTACTTAAATGTTAGGCGCATGCCTATTTGACCTCTGTCAAGAAATGGAGTGTCAAAAATGAAGATCCGCCAGAAGATCATGGAATACGCAAAGCTGCGCCGCGCCGTTCGCGAGCTGAACGCTCTCGACGATCATGTGCTGAGCGACATCGGTATTTCCCGTTCTCAGATCCAGGCCGCCGTTTACGGCCGCTAATAAGTCCTACAGCGACCTTCGCGCGTCTCAAAAGATGCGCGGCGCTGTTAAGTCTTCCGCACCCCGCCGGCTTCCCGTGCGGGGTGCGAGTGTTTTATGCACCGCATTATCCGTGCGGCAATTCAAAGTGGGACAGCGTCTTTCGCGCGTCTGATAAGACGCGTGGCGCTGGAAGATCACCGCGCTGGGCGAAAATGCGTCACTCGTCGTAAAGGCAGACCCTGAGACGATGCCCGTCGGGATCGAGCGCGACGAACGTCGGTCCGAAATCCAATTTCGTCAGTTCCTGCGCGATCGGCAGGCCCATCGCCCGCCACTCCTCGTAGTGCGCGCGCACGGCCTCTTCCCCTTCCACCATGAACGCCAGCTCCGAGCGGACGCCCTCTGCCGAGGGTTCTGGTGCAACGGACGCCTGCGCCCAGAGCCCGAGCGTGAAGCCGCCAGGCAGTTCAAAAGAGGAGAAGGTCGGGAAAGCAACAGTCGGCTCCCCGCCGAGAAGCTTGCTGTAGAAATCCACGCTTGCGAGCGGGTTTGCGACGTAGAGAACAATCAGATTGGGTTTTGCCATTCGCGGCCTCCTTGGTTAGAGGCGGCAAACTAGCGCAGGCTGCTGACAATTTTTGTCAGCAGCGATCGCGCCCACGTCCGTTCTTTTATCCGCGTTCCGCACCTGGCGCATCGGGCGCTGCGTTCTGCGCAGCGCGCCAGTCCTTGAGCAGGGCTTGGCGACGGCGCGGATAGCGCTGATCGCTCACCAGCGCACCGCTGATCCGGTCCGTCCGGAAATGACGAAAGTTCCGCCGGAGTTCGCACCAGGCGACCAGCACGCGCACCTGTTCGAAGAAACCGAGCGCAAAAGGCCAGATAGTGCGGCGACTGTCGCATCCGTCATTGTCGATATAGCTGATATCGAGTTTGCGCTCGCCGCGGATCGCCTTGCGCAGCAGACCGAGATCGATATCTTCGGCAACCGGTTGGCGCGGCCCGACGAGTAGAGGTGAGGCGTCGAGACTTTCCCTGAGGTCTGGCGGCAGCACGGAGGCGATCTTGGCAAGCGCGTCGGCGGCCGCCACGGCGAGGCGGTTGTCGCCACGTTTTGCCACCCAGCGCGAGCCGAGCACTAACGCTTCGACTTCTTCCTCCGAGAACATCATCGGCGGCAGCATGAAACCCGGCTTCAGAACATAGCCGAGGCCCGGCTCCCCCTCGATGTGGGCGCCTTGAGCCTGCAGGCTGGCGATGTCCCGGTAGAGCGTTCTGAGGCTGACGCCGGTCTCCTCCGCCAGCCGCCGGCCGCTCACCGGCTGCTGGTGCCGTCGCAGCACCTGCAAGAGATCGAGCAAGCGCTCCGATCGGGACATGGCTTCTTTCTCTCCGCGCGGGGATGCCGATCAGCTCCGCTCGGGCCAGGCCAGCCAGTCGCGCATCAACTGGTGGGCAATCGCCCCCTTCGGCGGCGGAATGTGTTCGTCACCAGTGCCGGCGACGCCGGTCGTGCGTTCCAGCATCGCTTCGGTCTCCGCGCGTGTGAACCAGCGGACGTCTTCGAGCTCCTGTTCATCGCGTTTGATGACCGTCGATTTGGCCTCGGCGTAGCAGCCGATCATCAGCGAATGCGGCAGCGGCCAGGGCTGCGAGGCATGATAGCGAACCCGGCCGATGCGGATACCCGATTCCTCCTGCGTTTCCCGGCGCACGGCGTTTTCGATCGTCTCGCCCGGTTCAACGAAGCCGGCGAGGCAGGAATACATGCCCGGAGGGAAATGCGGGCTGCGGCCGAGTAGGCAGAGATCGCGCTCGAGATCGATCGTCAGCATGATGACGACAGGGTCGGTGCGGGGAAAGACCATGTGGTTGCACGCCGTGCACACGCGCCGGTAACCGCCCGCAGCACCATCCATCGGCCCGCCGCAGCGGCCGCAGAACCGGTTGTTGGCGTTCCAAACGATCAGGCTGGAGCCTTGCGCAAACTGGCCGAGCAATTCCTCCGGCAACATCTGCTGGCGGTAGAGCGTTCGCGCGTCGGCGATCTTGAAGGGCTCGGGCAGGGTCTCTTCCGTGAGCCCCGACGGCACGGCAAGCCGCGGCTCGCCGTTCGGCAGAAAACCGAGCAGGATCGCCTCGTCGAGCGCCGGTTCGAGGCCCTCGAGTTCATAGGGTGCGAAGAGCGGGTCGATAATCTTCTCGTCGTGTTTGACGATCAGCTTCGCGCCGGAAAAGGCGAGAAAATGCGCGCCCGGATGCCTCGATGCCACCTCGACGCAATCGTCGGGACGGTGCTCGGATTGGCGGTCCAGGTGATTTTCCGCAAAGGCGACGAGGGTGCTCGGCTCCGGATGCGGGTTTCGAAGGTCAAAAATCGATATCGTCATCTTCAGAGATTTTCCAGAATGCGTGCTGCGAATACCTGCTGCTCGTCGGTCGGCCACGGCTCGGCCTTGCCGAACCCCCACACGGGCCCCGGCCAGTTCGGATCGCCTTCCCGGCGGGCTATGATATGCACATGAAGCTGGCGGACGATATTGCCGAGCGCGCCGATATTGATCTTGTCCGCGGCCGTGACCTTTTTGAGCGCGGTTGCCACTATGTTGATCTCGAAGGTCAGCATCGTCTGGTCGAGGGGCGTCAGCTCGAAAATCTCGGAAACATCCGGGCGCTGGGGAATGAGGATCAGCCACGGCCAACGGCGGTCGTTCATCAGCCGCAACTGGCACAGCCCGATCGAGGCGATCGGAATGCCGTCGCGCTGAAGCCGCTCGTCAAGAGGGAAGGCCGTCAACAGATTCTCCTCGCCGGGCGGGATGAGAAAAATGCGTTCGGTTTTCCGCCCGCATCCCGCTTTAACTCTTTAGAATTGATCACGTTTATGATTTTTAGGCCGATTCGACACCAAAATCATCGTGATCAAGGCGCGGATTCGCCTTGTTTTGCATATCGATACCAGTTTTTTGACGCCTTGGCTTGCATTTGCTTGCGATATTGCCGATATGGAGGCCGGGAGGTTGGTGGTGGACGAGCCACTCGCCAACCGGGTCAGGTCCGGAAGGAAGCAGCCCTAACGAGCCCCGGCACGGGTCATCGTGCCAGCCTCCCACCTTATCTTCGTATCTCCGTCCTGTCGGGACAAGAGTTCGAGCAGCGGCAGGGTCGATGAGCGACGAAACGTCCATTTCATCCGAACAGAAGCCAGCCGCCTACCGTGTTCTGGCGCGTAAATATCGGCCCAAGGACTTCTCCGACCTCATGGTCGGGCAGGAGCCGATGGTGCGCACCCTCACCAACGCCTTCGAGACCGGCCGCATCGCGCAGGCCTACATGCTGACGGGCGTGCGCGGCGTCGGCAAGACGACGACGGCCCGCATCCTGGCGCGCGCGCTCAACTACAAGACCGCCGAGATCGACAAGCCGACGATCGACCTGCGTGTGCCGGGCGAGCATTGCCAGGCGATCATGGACGGCCGCCATGTCGACGTGATCGAGATGGACGCCGCATCGCACACGGGCATCGACGACATCCGCGAGATCATCGAGCAGGTGCGCTACCGCCCGGTCTCGGCGCGCTACAAGGTCTATATCATCGACGAAGTGCACATGCTCTCGACGCAGGCCTTCAACGGCCTGTTGAAGACGCTGGAGGAGCCGCCGGAGCATGTGAAATTTATCTTCGCGACGACCGAAATCCGCAAGGTCCCGATTACCGTCCTGTCGCGCTGCCAGCGTTTCGACCTGCGCCGCATCGGCGCGTCGGACCTCGTCGGTCTCTTCTCGACCATCCTCTCCAAGGAAGGCGTGCCTTTCGATCCCGAGGCGCTGGCGATGGTCGCGCGCGCCGCGGAAGGCTCGGCGCGCGACGGTCTATCGCTGCTCGACCAGGCGATCGCCCACGGCGGCGGCTCGGTCGAGCTTGAAACCGTGCGTTCGATGCTCGGACTTGCCGACCGTGCCCGCATCGTCGATCTCTTCGAGCATATCGTCAAAGGCGACGTGACGGCGGCGCTTCAGGAGTTCGCCGGGCAATACGAGGCAGGCGCCAATCCGACGGTCGTCCTGACCGACCTTGCCGACTTCACCCATCTCGTCACCCGGATGAAATATGTCCCCGACGCGGCGAACGACCAGTCGCTGAGCGAGATCGAGCGCCTGCGCGGTGCCGAATTCGCCGACAGTGTCGCGGTGACCGCGCTTTCGCGCATCTGGCAGATGCTTTTGAAGGGCATCCCCGAGGCGGAAAGCTCGTCGCGCCCCGCCGGTGCCGCGGAAATGGTACTGATCAGGCTCGCCCATGCCGCCCATCTGCCGTCGCCGGAAGACGCTGCACGACGGCTCTTGGAGCTTGCCGACGGCGAGGGGACCGCCGGCCGCCCGACGCCGCGCGGCAATGGCGGCGGAAATCAGGCCCAGGCCGGCCTCTCCACGCAGGCGCGCTCCGTCGAAGCAGCGCCCGTTCAGCGCCCGTCGAACAACGGCGCAACCATGCTGCGTGCCGTGCCGGATGCCGCGCCTCAGCCGATGAGCGTCGGTCGCATCGAGGAACGGCCAGCCCCGGCCGCGAAGCCGGAGCCGAAGGTTCCGGTCAACTCGATCAGCGATATCGTCGATCTCTGTGGAAAGAACAGGGACATCAAGCTGAAGACGCTGGTGCGCGGCTTCGTGAGACTCGTGCATATCGAGCCCGGCCGGCTCGACGTCAACGTGCCCGACGATGCACCGAAGACGCTGCTCGGCGAGCTCGCCGTTAAGCTCAAGGAATGGACAGGCATTCACTGGATCGTCAGCTACAGCCGCGAACCGGGCCAACCGACCCTTGTCGAGGCCGAACAGCGCGCGCAGGAGCAGCGGGTCAACGACGCCCGCCAGGATCCCGACGTCGCAGCAATCCTCGCGCGCTTTCCGGGCGCCCGGATCACCGACGTGCGCATCCGTGCGGCGGAGCAGGAAATCGAAGCTGTCGCTCCGGCGGCGGCCGAATCGGAAGACGGCGATATCGTCCCCGGCGACGATATCGAATAGTCCGGCTAACAAGCTTCTTGGAAGAAATTACGAAAGAACAGGAGACGACGATGCGCGACATCATGGGCATGATGGGCAAGGTCAAGGAAATGCAGGCCAAGATGGAGAAGCTGCAGGCGGAGATCGCCGCGCTCGAAGTCGACGGCACCTCCGGCGGAGGCCTCGTCACTGTCCGTCTCGACGGCAAGGGCCACATGAAGAGCCTGAAGATCGATCCCTCGCTCTTCAAGGAAGACGATGTTGAGATCCTCGAAGACCTGATCGTTGCCGCGCACAAGGACGCCAAGGACAAGGCAGAAGCCGTGCAGGCGGAAAAGACCCGCGAACTGACTGCCGGCCTGCCGATCCCGCCCGGCATGAAGCTGCCGTTCTGATCACGCGGTAAGCCCTCCACAGGGCCGTTGGTGGCAGAAGCGAAAAAGCGTGTTAACTTGCCGGCTCTGAAGTCGGTCCGAGGGATTAGGTCATGAGCATTGCGTCGCTGCTTGTCTTTGCGGGCGCGCTGATGATTGCAGCCGGATCGCCGGGGCCGAGCATCGCTGCGCTTGTCGCCCGCGTGCTTTCGAAGGGCGCGCGGGACGTGCTTCCCTTCCTCGCCGCCATGTGGATCGGCGAGGCGATCTGGCTATCCTTCGCCGTTGCCGGTCTTGCGGCGATCGCCGAGACCTTCCACTGGATGTTCGTCGCGATAAAGTGGGCGGGTGTGGCCTATCTTCTGTTCCTCGCCTGGAAGATGTGGTCGGCTGAGCCGGACATGCCGGGCGACGGGCTGCCGGAAACACGATCGGCGTCGAAGCTCTTCTTCGCCGGGCTCACCGTCACGCTTGGCAATCCCAAGATCATGATGTTCTACGTGGCGCTGCTGCCGTCGATCATCGATCTCGGCTCGGTCACGTTCCTCGGCTGGGCGGAACTGGTGGCGACCATGTTCGTCGTACTCGTCGCGATCGATCTCGGCTGGGTGATGATGGCTGCGAAGGCTCGCCAGTTCCTGAGAAGCCGCCGTGCGGTCCGGATCGCCAACCGCGCCAGCGCCGGCACGATGGCCGGTGCGGCGGTCGCAATCGCCGCGCGCTGATCGGCGTCAAAGCGATTCCGTTTGCCGATGAATTGAGCTAAAAGCCCGGCATGGCAAAGCGAGTCACCGGCCCCGAAATCGAAAAACTCATCCAGCTCCTGGCGAAGGTGCCGGGCCTCGGGCCCCGTTCCGCCCGGCGGGCCGCACTGCACCTCGTCAAGAAGAAGGAGCAACTGCTCGGTCCGCTCGCGGAAGCGATGGGCGAGGCGCACCGCAAGGTCCGCATCTGCTCTTGCTGCGGCAATGTCGACACGATCGATCCCTGCACGGTGTGCACGGACGAGCGGCGTGACCAGTCCGTGATCATCGTCGTCGAAGATGTCGCCGACCTTTGGGCGCTGGAGCGCGCCGGCGCGATGAACGCCGCCTATCACGTTCTCGGCGGAACGCTGTCGCCGCTCGATGGCATCGGACCGGACGATCTCAACATCAAGGGCCTGGTCGATCGTGTTGCCAAGGGTGGCGTGCGCGAGTTGATCATTGCGGTCAATGCGACGGTCGAGGGGCAGACCACGGCGCACTACATCACCGATCAGCTTGAAGGCATGGATGTGAAAATCACGCGTCTCGCCCATGGCGTTCCGGTCGGGGGCGAGCTTGATTACCTTGACGAAGGTACGTTGACCGCCGCCCTGCGGGCACGCACGACAATCTGACGCCAAAGCGGGATGAGGAAAAGTGTGCGCGGTTTTCCGCCCGTATCCCGCTCTAACTTAAAGTTATCTAAGCGCATCGCGCGCACCTCATTTCAGGAAGCCAGATGCTGAAACTCCTTTCTGTCTTGATACTTTCGCTGACCTCCTTTGCAGGTCTTTCCTTCGCGGCTTCGAAAGCCGATGTGGAGAACCAGTTCCGCCAGTGGCTGCAGAACGACCTCTGGCCCGAGGCGCAGAAATCCGGCATCTCCGTGGCGTCCTTCAAGGCGGCCTTTGCCGGTGTGAAGCTCAATTGGGATCTGCCCGACCTTGCGCCTCCCGGTTTTCCCAAGGCAAAGGAGCGCAAGCAAAGCCAGGCGGAGTTTTCATCGCCCGGTTCCTATTTTTCCGAGAAGCGGTTGCAGGGATTGGCCGCAACCGGCCGGAGCCTCGCCTCCGCCCATGCCTCGACCTTGAAGCGCATCGAAAGAACGTACGGTGTTCCAGGGCCGATCGTGCTCGCCATCTGGGGCCGGGAATCCGGCTTCGGCCGCGCGAAGATCCCGCACCCGATCATGGACGTTTTGGCGACCAAGGCCTTCATGTCGACGCGGCCCGAGCTTTTCCGGCGCGAACTGATCGCCGCGCTCCACATTCTCGATAGTGGCGATGTGCGCGAGGCGGAAATGCGCGGTTCCTGGGCCGGCGCCATGGGCCAGCCGCAGTTCCTGCCGTCGAGCTTTCTGAAATACGCCGTGGATTTCGACGGCGACGGCCGCCGCGACATCTGGAATTCGGTGCCGGACAGCCTGGCTTCGATCGCCAATTATCTCTCGCAGAAAGGCTGGCAAGCTGGCCGTGACTGGGGTTTCGAAGTCCTGATCCCCGAAGGTGTTTCGTGCGCCCAGGAAGGCCCGGATCTCGCTCGCCCGATCGCCGACTGGGCCGGCATGGGGATCGGGCGCGTCTCCGGCAAGGCCTTTCCTTCGGCGGAGCGCGCAGCAGCCGGCATGATGCTGGTGCCGGCCGGCACCCACGGACCGCAGTTCATCGTCACGCCGAACTTCTACGTGGTCAAGGAATACAACAACTCGGACCTCTACGCGCTTTTTATCGGCAACCTCGCCGATCGCATTGCTGCCGGCGGCGGCGCCTTCCGGGGAGAGTGGGGTGATGTCGGAAACATGCTGCGTTCCGACGTGCTGGCGATGCAGAAGGCACTCGTCTCAATGGGCTACGACGTCGGCAAGGTCGACGGCCTGCCCGGCTACAAGACGCGCCGGTCGCTCGGCGACTGGCAGGCGAAGAACGGCCTGTCCGCCACCTGTTTCCCGGCTGCGTCGCTGAAGGCGAAGCTGCGCTGAACTGCGATTGATTGGACGCTTGCATCCGCCCCTCATCCGCCTGCCGGCACCTTCTCCCCGCAAGCGGGGCGAAGGGACAAGTGGCGATGATGCCTCGGCCCCCTCTACCGATCCGATGGAAAGGGGGCTACAGCGTCCTCCAGTCCCCTCTCCCCGCATGCGGGGAGAGAGGTTAGGGAAGGGGCAAACACGCGTCCTGCGCGGGGGATGAGGCGCGACCTAGTCGGGCCACCTCTCAATGCATCTCGGCGGGCTGCTTGTAGCGTTCGTAGTGCTCAGGAACGATCGTCTGCCGTTCGATCATCCGGTGGACGCGCAGCGGCTTCGCACCGCGATGGAGCGCCGTCAGCTTGTCGCCGACGGCCGCATCGGCCTGAGTGCGCCGCTGGTTGTGCCGGACATATTCTACCCAGGTCGGCACGTGATAGGTCTCGGTCCAGGTTGTCGGGTTTTCGAGGTCGCGCATTAGGGCCCAGTGCCCCGCGCCGTCGCGGATGCGGATGCGGCGGCGTTCCGCCATGGTCGTCAGGAATTCGGGAATGTCGGGCTCGTGGATCTCGTAGTCGATCATGATGACGATCGGGCCGCTGCGCGGTTTGAGGTCGAGTTCGAGCGGCGGTTCGGCAAAGCGGTTGAGCGGGTCGAGGTTCAGCGACTTGAATTCCGGCAGCGCGAAGCGCAGGCCGATGGCCGCTCCGGCGAACATCAGAAGACAGGAGCCGATGAGTGCGTTGGCGGCGCCGTATTGCTCGGCGGCAACGCCCCACAGCCAGCTGCCGCCGGCAATGCCGCCGAAGGTCATGGTCTGGTAGAGGGAAAGCGCCCGCCCCACCACCCAGCGCGGCGTGGAGAGCTGAACGGTGGTGTTGAACAGCGCCAGCGCCAGCACCCAGCAGGCGCCGGAGACGGTGAGCGCGAGCGAGGTCAGCCACGCCTCGGTACTGATCGCCGTGACGGCGGCACTTGCGGCAAAGCCGGCGAAAGCGCAGCGCACGACCGCCTCGCTCGACAGGCGTTCCCGGAGTCTGGCGCTCAGAAGCGCGCCACCGATAGCGCCGAGGCCGAAGGCGCCGAGCATGATGCCGTAGGTGAGCGGACCGCCGCGGACGAGATCGCGGGCGACAAGCGGCAGCAAGGCAAGGATGGCGCTTGCCGACAGGCCGAAGACAAAACCGCGCAAGAGCACCTTGCCGATATTCGGCGACATCGCGACATAACGAACGCCGGCGGAAACCGCCCGCCCGAGCGTTTCGCGCGGCAGCGGGCTTTCCGGAACCTCCCGTTTCCAGCGGAAAAGCGCGAAGAGGATCGCGAAATAGCTAAGCGTATTGGCCGCGAAGGCCGCGGCGGCGCCAGCGGCTGCCACGATCGCGCCGCCGATCGCCGGGCCGACGCTGCGGGTGATGTTGAAGCCCACGCTGTTCAGCGCCACCGCCGCCGGCAGGTCATCGCGCGGCACCATATCGCCGACCGAGGTCTGCCATGACGGGTTGTTGAGCGCCGTCCCGCAACCGATCAGGAAGGTGAAGAGCAGGAGGAGCCAGGGGGTGATCAGGCCGAAATAGGCGCAGGCCGTCAAGATGGCCGAGACGCTCAGCATGAATCCCTGTGCGACGAGCATGATCCGCCGCCGGTCGAAGTTGTCGGCTAGCGCGCCCGAGACCAGAGAGAAAAGCATGATCGGCAGCGCGGTGGAGGCCTGGACCAGCGCCACCATGTTCACCGACTGCGAGATGGAGGTCATCAGCCAGGCGGCGCCCACTGCCTGGATCAGTCCGCCGAAATTGGAGGCGAGGCTGGCGATCCAGATGATCCGGAACGTATCGTGTTTGAAGGGGGCCAGGGGCGACATGCGGCTCGTCACCTCGTATTCTCTTTCGTTTGACCAATGCGAAGCGGATGCTTCCTTATAAACTTTGAAATGTGGCGTGCCAGCCGCTGAAATTGACGGTCGGACAGGAAAGCGGTCCGCCCTCGGTCGCTGCTCCTCGGGTGCGGTCGCAAGTCTTGCAATTTGCGGCGATGAAGCGTATATGAGCCTCAAATTCTTGATCGGTTAGATGAAGAGTGGGCCCGTCAGGACCCGCTCTTTTTTGTTAGCCGGTCCGATGAGGAGACGATCGTTTGTCCGATAAGACAACGGCTGAAAATGCAAATGAACCGCGGCTGATCACCGAAACCGGTCTCGATCAGCGTGTTGCCGACATCATTGAGCCCGTGCTCGTGCAGATGGGCTTCCGCCTCGTGCGCGTCCGCATGTCCGGCCAGAACGGTTTGACGCTGCAGATCATGACGGAGCGCAATGACGGCACCATGACCGTCGAGGATTGCGAAGAGGTCTCCAAGGCCATTTCGCCTGTCCTCGATGTGGAAGATCCGATCGACAAGGCGTATCATCTGGAAGTGTCGTCGCCGGGCATCGACCGCCCGATGGTGCGCAAGTCCGATTTCGTCCGCTGGCAGGGCCATCTGATGAAATGCGAGACTTCGGTGATGGTCGAAGGCCGCAAGCGGTTTCGTGGCAAGATCGTGTCGGTGGACGAAGACGGCTTCCGTCTTGAGCGGGACCAGCCCGCCTACGGTGAGGAAGCGGTTGTCGCGATCCCGTTCACGGCGCTTTCGGATGCCCGGTTGATCCTGACCGACGACCTGATCCGCGACGCGTTGACGGCCGACAAGAAGGCGAAGGCCGCGCGCGCCGCCAACCAGAATTTCGAAGACGAAGATTCACCTATCGAATAAGGCGGGGCGCGCTTCAAAGGCCCCTGCAACAGACGGAGACAAGAACTATGGCAGTCAGTGCTAACCGGCTCGAACTTCTGCAGATCGCAGATGCTGTGGCACGCGAAAAGGTGATCGACCGCGAGATCGTTCTGGCCGCAATGGCGGATGCGATCCAGAAGGCGGCTCGCTCGCGTTATGGCTCGGAATCGAACATTCGCGCGGACATCAATTCGAAGACCGGCGAAATCCGTCTGCAGCGCCTTCTGGAAGTGGTCGAGAAGGCGGACGATTATTCGACGCAGATCCCGCTGGAGCTTGCGCGCGATCGCAACCCCGACGCCAAGATCGGCGATTTCATCGCAGATCCGCTGCCGCCGATGGATTTCGGCCGTATCGCCGCGCAGTCGGCCAAGCAGGTGATCGTGCAGAAGGTCCGCGAAGCCGAGCGTGACCGCCAGTACGAGGAATTCAAGGACCGCGTCGGCGAGATCGTCAACGGTACGGTAAAGCGTGTCGAATACGGCAACGTCATCGTCGATCTCGGCCGTGGCGAAGGCATCATCCGTCGCGACGAGATGATCCCGCGCGAAAACATGCGCTACGGCGACCGCGTCCGCGCCTTCGTCTACGATGTCCGCCGTGAACAGCGCGGGCCGCAGATCTTCCTGTCGCGCACGCATCCGCAGTTCATGGTCAAGCTCTTCACCATGGAAGTGCCGGAAATCTACGACGGGATCATTCAGATCAAGTCGGTTGCCCGCGATCCGGGTTCGCGCGCCAAGATCGCCGTCGTCTCCAACGACTCGTCGATCGATCCGGTCGGCGCCTGCGTCGGTATGCGCGGCTCCCGCGTCCAGGCCGTCGTCGGCGAGCTTCAGGGCGAGAAGATCGACATCATTCCGTGGTCGCAGGATCCGGCCTCCTTCATCGTCAACGCCCTGCAGCCGGCGGAAGTCGCCAAGGTCGTTCTCGACGAGGATGCCGAGCGTATCGAAGTGGTGGTTCCGGACGAGCAGCTCTCGCTCGCCATCGGCCGCCGCGGCCAGAACGTCCGCCTCGCCTCTCAACTGACCGGCTGGGATATCGATATCCTGACCGAGCAGGAGGAAAGCGAGCGCCGTCAGAAGGAATTCAACGAGCGGACCCAGCTCTTCATGGAAGCACTCGACGTCGACGAGATGGTCGGCCAGGTGCTCGCCTCGGAAGGCTTTGCGCAGGTCGAGGAACTCGCCTATGTTGATCTCGACGAGATCTCGTCGATCGACGGTTTCGACGAAGAGACCGCGACCGAGATCCAGACCCGCGCTCGCGAGTATCTGGACAAGATCGAGGCCGAGATGGACGCCAAGCGCAAGGAACTCGGCGTTGCCGACGAACTGCGCACGATCAATGGGCTGACCAGCCAGATGCTGGTTGCGCTCGGCGAAGAGGGCATCAAGACCGTCGAGGACTTTGCCGGTTGCGCCGCCGACGATCTCGTCGGCTGGAGCGAGCGCAAAGACGGCGAGACCAAGCGCTTCGAAGGTATCTTCTCGAAGTTCGAGGTGACCCGTGAAGAGGCCGAGGCGATGATCGTCCAGGCGCGTCTGGCCGCTGGCTGGATCACCGAAGAAGATCTGGCAAGCGAGGCGGAAGAGCCGATCGACGTCGCCGAAGGCGCCGAGCAGGACGCCTGATCACGATGATAGCGGAAACCGATGCTGACACCCTGCCTTCGGACAAGGGTCCGAAGGACCGGAGCGGCAGCACCCGGACCTGCATCGTCAGCCGCGAGAGCGGTTCGCCGGACGAGTTGATCCGCTTCGTTGCAGGCCCTGATGGACGCGTCGTCCCGGACCTGAAGCGGCAGCTCCCCGGGCGCGGATGCTGGATCAAGGCGGAGCGGCCGCTTGTCGAGAAGGCGGTGGCGAAGAAGCTCTTCGCCCGTGCCCTCAAGGCCGATGTCCGGGCCGACGCGGCGCTGGCGGACGACGTCGACAGGCTGCTTGCCGAGCAGCTTGCCGGAATGATGAACATGGCGCGCAAGGCCGGCCAGTTCGTTTCCGGGGCGATGAAGACGGAACAGGCGGTGCGTGGTCTTGCGGCGCTTGCCGTCTTCCACGCCAGCGATGCGGCCGCCGACGGTGTCCGCAAGATCGATCAGGCTCGCAAGGCGATGAGTTTCGTCGCCGAGGATGAAAAGGAAATAGCCGCATTTCGTCCCTTCACGGCGGCGGAAATGGATCGGCTTTTGGGAAGTAATGCTTTTATCCATGCCGCAGCGCTTGCAGGGCAGGCGGGTGAGGGTGTAGTGAAGCGCGCAATCATGCTCGAAAAGTACCGAGGATCCGTCCCGGTCCGGGCCAAAGGCGGCGCTGGCAAGCCACAGCAATGATACGCGTCACCGGCAAAGGCCGGCACCGCGAGCATTGTTTGAGACAATTTGGAAGACAGGGTCAGGTGTTTCGTATCCGGCCCTGATCGCTAGGAACGGAACGGAATGACCGATAACAAAGACGACAAGACACTCAGCGTAGCGGGCAAGAAGACGCTGACCCTGAAACCCTCCGGGGTTCAGCAGGGGACAGTGCGTCAGGACATGGGCCGCGGCCGCACCAAGGCGGTTGTGGTTGAAACCAAGAAGCGGCGCCATACCCGTCCTGAAGACGAACGGCCGATCACGCCCATGAACGCGACGCCGGCAGCACGTGCGCCGGAGCAGCGCCCCATGCCGCCGCAGCCGTCCGGCCGCCCCGCGCCGCAGCCGCAACCGCATCAGCCGCGCCAGGAGCAGAACCGTCCGCGCGTCGGCGTCGTTCTCAACGATCTGTCCGCTGGTGAGATGGAAGCCCGCCGTCGCGCCCTGGCGGAGGCCCAGATCCGTGAGGCCGAGGAAGCCAAGCGCCGCGCCGAAGAGGAAGCCCGTCGTCGGCGCGAGGAAGAAGAACGCGCCGCACGCGAACGGGAAGAGGCCGCGCGCCGGGCCGCCGAAGAGGCAGCACGTCCGGCGGTCGTCGCCGAGAAGGTCGAGGAAGAGCGGCCGGCCGCTGCCGCGCCCGTCGTTACGGCGGAACGTCGCCCCGACACACGCCCGCAACCGCCGCGTCCGGCTCCGGCAGCCCCGCAGGCGCCAGGCGGAGCCGCCCTGCGCGGCCGCCGCGCCGGCGATGAGGAAGAGGACGATCGCGGTTCGCGGGGCGCCGGTCCCGCCCGGGGCAAGGTCGCGCGTCCGGAACCCGCGAAGCCGGTCACGCGTCCGAAGGGCGATGATGGCCGTCGCCAGGGCAAGCTGACCTTGACGGCCGCCGTCGACGAGGATGGCGGTCAGCGCGGCCGTTCGCTCTCGGCGATGCGTCGCCGGCAGGAAAAGTTCAAGCGCAGCCAGATGCAGGAGACCCGCGAGAAGATCTCGCGCGAGGTCGTTCTGCCGGAGACCATCACGATTCAGGAGCTGTCGCAGCGCATGTCCGAACGCGCCGTCGACGTCATCAAGTTCCTGATGAAGGAAGGCCAGATGATGAAGCCGGGCGACCTGATCGATGCCGATCTCGCCGAGCTCATCGCCGGCGAATTCGGCCACACGGTCAAGCGCGTCTCGGAATCGGATGTCGAAGAGGGCATCTTCAACATCGCCGACACCGAAGAGACCATGGAGCCGCGCCCGCCGATCGTCACGATCATGGGTCACGTCGACCACGGCAAGACGTCGCTGCTCGATGCGATCCGCCATGCGAATGTGGTTGCCGGTGAAGCCGGCGGCATCACCCAGCACATCGGCGCCTATCAGGTCGAGCAGAGCGGTCAGAAGATCACCTTCATCGACACCCCCGGCCACGCCGCCTTCACGGCCATGCGTGCCCGCGGTGCCCAGGCGACGGACATTGCCGTCCTCGTCGTGGCGGCCGATGACAGCGTGATGCCGCAGACGATCGAGTCGATCAACCACGCCAAGGCGGCCAACGTTCCGATCATCGTGGCGATCAACAAGATCGACAAGCCGACGGCGAACCCGCAGAAGGTCCGCACAGAGCTGCTGCAGCATGAGGTCTTCGTTGAATCGATGGGCGGTGAAGTTCTCGACGTCGAAGTTTCGGCGAAGAACCACACCAACCTCGACAAGCTGCTCGAGGCGATCCTGCTGCAGGCCGAAATCCTCGACCTTAAGGCCAACGCAAACCGGACGGCCGAAGGTACGGTGGTGGAAGCCGAGCTCGATCGCGGCCGCGGTGCGGTCGCGACCGTTCTCGTCCAGAAGGGTACGCTCACGCCTGGCCAGATCATCGTCGCCGGCGACCAATGGGGTCGCGTGCGCGCGCTGGTCAACGACAAGGGCGAGCATGTGAAGTCCGCGGGCCCGTCGACCCCGGTTGAAGTCCTCGGTCTCTCCGGTACGCCGGCCGCCGGCGACAAGTTCGCGGTCGTCGAGAACGAAAGCCGTGCGCGCGAGATTTCCGAATATCGCCAGCGGCTTGCACGCGAAAAGGCGGTTGCGCGCCAGTCCGGCTCGCGCGGTTCGCTCGAGCAGATGATGAGCCAGCTCCATGCTTCCGGCATGAAGGAGTTCCCGCTGGTCATCAAGGGCGACGTGCAGGGCTCGATCGAAGCGATTGCCGGCGCCCTCGAAAAGCTCGGGACCGACGAGGTTCGGGCGCGTGTCGTGCATTCGGGCGCGGGTGGTATTACCGAGTCGGATATCTCGCTCGCCGAAGCCTCGAACGCCGCGATCATCGGCTTCAACGTCCGCGCCAACAAGCAGGCGCGCGATGCGGCCGAGCGTGCCGGCATCGAAATCCGCTACTACAACATCATCTACGATTTGGTGGATGACGTGAAGGCGGCGATGTCCGGTCTGCTCTCGCCCGAACGGCGCGAGACCTTCCTCGGCAATGCCGAGATCCTGGAGGTGTTCAACATCACCAAGGTCGGCAAGGTCGCGGGTTGCCGCGTCACCGAGGGCAAGGTGGAGCGTGGCGTCGGCGTCCGCCTCGTGCGCGACAACGTCGTCATCCACGAGGGCAAGCTCAAGACGCTCAAGCGCTTCAAGGACGAAGTCTCGGAAGTTCAGGCCGGCCAGGAATGCGGCATGGCCTTCGAGAACTACGAGGACATCCGCGCCGGCGATACGATCGAGTGCTTCCGCGTCGAACACGTTACGCGCACACTCTGATATCCGTCCGGTTCGAGATTGTGCGGGCGCCGGCTCCTGTTCGGCGCTCGCACTTTTTGAAGCGGGATCAGCAAGACGTGGGCGGTCTCCGCCCGCATCCCGCATTTCATTGAAATCGATCCCGTCTGTGATCTTGAGCAAACTCGATCGAAGATCATGACGTGATCCGAGGTAAGTACGATGACCAGATCCACATCCTCCGCTCCTTCCCAGCGCATGCTGCGCGTGGGAGAACAGGTGCGCGCCGCGATCACGCAGGTTCTGCAGCGTGGCGAGGTGCGCGATCCATTGCTCGAAAAGACGGTGATCTCCATTTCCGAGGTGCGCATGTCGCCGGATCTGAAGATCGCCACAGCCTATGTCACTCCGCTCGGCATGAACGATCATGGCGCGGTAATCGAGGCATTGAACCGGAACGCGAAGTTCATCCGCGGACGGCTCGGACCGCAGCTCCGGCAGATGAAATACATGCCGGACGTCCGTTTCAGAGACGACACGAGCTTCGACAATTATCAGAAGATCGACGCGCTGCTGCGCTCGCCGGAGGTCAGCCGCGACCTCGATTCCGATACCGACGACAAAGAATAAGAAAGCCTCATGTCCAAACCGCGCAAACCCAAGGGTCGCCCGATCTCGGGCTGGCTGATCCTCGACAAGCCGCTCGACTTTGGTTCCACCGAGGCCGTTTCCAAGATCAAGTGGCTGTTCAAGGCGCAGAAGGCAGGTCACGCCGGCACGCTCGACCCACTCGCCTCCGGCATGCTGCCGATCGCGCTCGGTGACGCGACGAAGACCGTCCCCTACGTGATGGATGGGCGGAAGATCTACGAGTTCACCGTCGCCTGGGGCGAGGAGCGCACGACCGACGATCTTGAGGGCGAAGTCATCCGCTCGTCCGCGGAACGGCCGACGGAAGAGGCGATCCGCGCCCTGCTGCCGAAATATACGGGCGTGATCAGCCAGGTGCCGCCGCAATTCTCGGCGATCAAGATCGACGGCGAACGCGCCTACGATCTCGCCCGCGACGGGGAGGCGGTGGAAATTCCGGCCCGGGAAGTGGAGGTCTTCCGGCTTTCACTGATCGGATGCACGCCGCATCTCGCGCATTTCGAGATCGAATGCGGCAAGGGAACCTATGTTCGCTCGCTTGCCCGCGATATGGGCCGCGATCTCGGCTGTTTCGGGCATATCGCTTCGCTGCGCCGCACATTCGTGGCTCCCTTCGGCGAAGATGACATGGTGCCGCTTGCCGACCTCGTCGCGCTTGAGAAGATCGAAGACGATGGCGAGCGGCTCGCCGCCTTGGATGACTTCCTGATCGAGACGGGCGAGGCTCTTTCCGGCCTACCGCACGTCGCCGTCAACGATGATCAGGCGCATCGCCTCAAGATGGGCAATCCGATCATCCTGCGCGGCCGTGAGGCACCATTGCCTGCTCCCGAAGCCTATGCAACGGCGCGCGGCAAGCTCGTGGCGATCGGCGAGATCGCCGAAGGCGAATTCCGGCCGAAGCGGGTGTTTGCCACGGCTTGATCCGCCCCCGCATTTATCCTTAAATCGCAGCGATTTAAGGATAAAAACATGCAACAATTCAAAGCGCTACAGCGTCCCTTGCGCATCTGAGAGACGCGCGGCGCTGCAGGCGGTTTGCGTTTGGCGAAACGCTGACGCATGATCGCAGGAGACGATTCGATCTATTCGGCGCAAGCTGCGGATATGGCCGTTCGCGGCAGTCGGGGGCCAATCCGAGATCGCGATTTTTGCCATGCGCGTCAACCCGAAGTGGTTGGGCGGCCGACGCGCGGGAGCGCACGGGACCTCGTTTGATCGTTGGCCACCGGCGGCGCGACGATAGACGGTGAAAGGCGGCCCGGGTGACTGAGGTGTCAGGGAAGGACCACGGAGAAGTTTCGCGCGGCGGCTTGCAGGCTGCCGCGGCCTTCGTTCGGGACCGTCTCCGCCGGCCGTTCAGCTTCTATCTTATGTCGTTGCTGCTGATCGCGATCATCCCTTCCTTCATCTTCTCGTTCGTCATCCTGAAACGCAGCATGGATGCACAGGAGCAGGTCGTGACATCGCTCCTGAAGGCCTCGACCGGCTCCGTCGCGCGCATCATCGAGCGCGAGGTTGACGGCATGCTGACGACGCTCAAGGTTCTTTCGACATCGAGCGCGATGGAACTGCGCGACATGCGCGCCTTTTATAACCGCGCTTCCGTTGCCCTCGCCGACACCGCTTCCAATCTGATTGTCATAGACAGGAACCACAATCAGAGACTGAACACCCACCTTCCTTTCGGCGCACCGCTTGGACAGGCGTCCGATCCGGAATCGATCGAACTTGCCTTCAAGAACAAGGGTCCGCTCGTCTCCGGCGTGTTTTTCGACAGCACCGACGGGCGATGGGCCTTCAATGTCTATCTTCCGGTCAGTCTGCCAACCGGGGAGAGCTATCTGTTGGCCTTGACGCAAGACGCTGACGGGATGGCGAAGGCCGTCAATCGCGACACGCTGTCGCCCGGCTGGAATGCGGCACTGGTGGATGGCAGCGGCAGGGTGATCGTGTCTTCCGATGCCGCGGTCAAACCGGGTGATGCCTTCTTCCTGGAGAAGCTGCCGGCGATCAGCATCGGCGTCGCCAACATCAGCGAGAAGGGCGCGGACTACCGCGTCGCGACCGAGTTTTCCATCGTGACCGGATGGCGCATCGTCGCCTGGGCGCCGCGGGCGGTTGTCGATGCGCCGATACTGTGGTCGTTCCTCTGGTTGTCGCTTGGCGGCATCATCTTCGCAAGCATCGCGGTCGCGGGTTCGTTGACGATCGCCCGCCTGCTCTCGCAGGGAGTGAAGCTGCTTGCCATGGACGCCCGCCGTCTTGGTGCCGGCGAGCCGATAAAGCCGCGTCGATACGTGATTACCGAGGTCGAGTATGTATCGAGCGCATTCGCCCGGGCGGCCGCGGCGCGCGCCAAGGCCGAAGGGGAAATCCGCTTCCTGATGAGAGAGGTCGCACACCGCTCGAAGAACCAGCTCACTGTCATTCAATCGATGCTGAACCAGTCCTCCTCTTCCACCGAGACCGCCTCGGAATTCGCCGAGGCCTTTCGAAAGCGGATCGCCGGGCTTGCCCGGTCGACCGACCTGATGGTCGCCAATGCCACCCTCGGCGTCGATTTCCGTGAACTGGCGCAGAACCAGTTGCAACCCTTTGCTCCGGACGATCCGCAGCGCATCGTCCTCAGCGGTCCGGACCTGCGGTTGGAAACACAGGTGGCACAGATGCTCGGCATGGCGCTGCACGAACTTGCGACAAACGCGACCAAATATGGCGCACTCGCCAACGCGACCGGTATCATCAGGCTCGACTGGTCGGTGTCGGATGGAATGATCGCCATTCGTTGGCGTGAAGAGGGAGCGGATATTGCGCCGCCGAAACAAACTTCGGGGCGAACGGGCTTCGGAACGGTCGTGCTTGAGCGCATGCTCGGCATGGCGCTTAGGGCCGAACTCGAAAGGACGATGCACCCTGACGGCATCGAATGGACCATCCGGATTCCGCTGGGCAGCAGGGGCGACGTACCGGCCGAAACCGGAAGTTGACGGCGAAAAGAGAGGGACGCGGACGTTTTCAAGGGCTTGCCGCATGACACTCTCAATTCCCCGAAACCGGCGGGCGCGCCTTCAGCCAACCGGCAATTGAAGCGTGGCGTGTCGCCTCCGGACGCCGGTTTCCATGACCCTTTCCTTTTCGATCCATTTCGTTTATAGGCACGCCAGCGAAAGGCACTGCCTCTTCGTATGAACGGCCGCGGCTGGACGACATCCCGGCTGCCGGCGACCCCGAAATCCTCGAAACGAAAGGATCATCCGATGTCGATTACTGCAGAGCGTAAGGCTCAGCTCATCAAGGAATTCGCGACCGCCGAAGGCGACACCGGTTCTCCGGAAGTCCAGGTTGCGCTCCTGACGGAACGGATCAACAACCTGACCGAACACTTCAAGGGCCACAAGAAGGACAACCATTCCCGCCGTGGTCTTCTCGCGATGGTTTCCAGCCGTCGTTCGCTCCTCGATTATCTGAAGAAGAAAGACGAAGCGCGCTACACCAAGCTGATCGGTGCCTTGGGCATCCGTCGCTAAACGACTTTGTCCGGCGGGCCGCTTGCGGTCCGCCGGCTTTTTTCGGGCGCTTGATCGCCTGCTGCATGCTTCCTTAAATCGGGGCCGATTAAAGGATAGAAACATGCGGAAATTCAAAGTGCTGCCGCGACCGTCGTGCGTCTGAAAAGACGCAACCGCGCTGCAGAAATTGCCTCTCCGCTGGCGCCTGAGGCGCGAGAGATTGGAGAGAATGTCCAGCGAACCGGATGGGCCGGTATCGCGGATCAACCGATGGCCCGTCATGGGGCAGGATTGCAGGATGCTTCGGCGCCCGCGTGCCGGGAGCTGCCACGCGGGCAGCACGGCGAGACGGAACCGAGCCGGTTTGTTTTGAAGCCTCCCGTTGTCTTGCCCGTGATGCGCCACCACCAAGCGGCTTTCAGATCATCCGCGCTGCAACAGCCGCGGAAGATCTCCCGCACACGAAGGACAGAACATGTTCGAGACCCACAAGGTAGAAATCGAATGGGCAGGGCGTCCGCTCAAGCTCGAGACCGGCAAGATCGCGCGTCAGGCTGACGGTGCCGTTCTCGCCACCTACGGCGAAACCGTGGTGCTTGCCACCGTCGTTTCGGCCAAGGCACCGAAACCTGGCCAGGATTTCTTCCCGCTCACCGTCAACTACCAGGAAAAGACCTATGCTGCCGGCAAGATTCCCGGCGGTTATTTCAAGCGCGAAGGCCGCCCGAGCGAAAACGAAACGCTCGTTTCCCGCCTGATCGACCGGCCGATCCGTCCGCTCTTCCCGGAAGGCTACAAGAACGACACCCAGGTGATCGTGACTGTCATGCAGCATGACCTGGAAAACGATCCGGACATCGTTTCGATGGTCGCGGCCTCCGCTGCGCTGACGCTTTCCGGCATTCCGTTCATGGGACCGATCGGCGGCGCCCGCGTCGGCTACATCAACGGCGAATATGTGCTGAACCCGCACCTCGACGAAATGGATGAATCCTCTCTCGATCTCGTCGTCGCCGGCACCCAGGAGGCCGTGCTGATGGTCGAGTCGGAAGCCAAGGAGCTGCCGGAAGACATCATGCTCGGCGCCGTCGTCTTCGGCCAGAGGGGCTTCCAGCCGGTGATCGACGCGATCATCAAGCTCGCCGAAGTTGCCGCCAAGGAGCCGCGCGAGTTCGAACCGGAAGATCATTCCGCGCTCGAAAACGCCATGCTCACCATTGCCGAAGACGAGCTGCGCAACGCCTACAAGATCACCGAGAAGGCTGCCCGCTACGCCGCCGTCGACGCCGTCAAGGAGAAGGTGAAGGAACACTTCCTGCCGGAAGGCATCGAGAACCCCGCTCACACCGCGGAAGAAATCGCTGCCGTCTTCAAGCATCTGCAGGCCAAGATCGTTCGCTGGAACATCCTCGACACCCAGAGCCGCATCGACGGCCGCAACCTCGTCACGGTCCGCCCGATCGTCGCCGAAGTCGGCATCCTGCCGCGCACGCACGGTTCCTCGCTCTTCACCCGCGGCGAAACGCAGGCGATCGTCGTTGCCACGCTCGGCACCGGCGAAGACGAGCAGTATGTCGATTCCTTGACTGGCATGTACAAGGAAAACTTCATGCTGCACTACAACTTCCCGCCCTTCTCGGTCGGTGAAACGGGCCGCATGGGTTCCCCGGGTCGTCGTGAAATCGGTCACGGCAAGCTCGCCTGGCGCGCCATCCACCCGATGCTGCCGACGGCGGAACAGTTCCCCTATACGCTGCGCGTCGTCTCCGAAATCACCGAGTCCAACGGCTCTTCCTCGATGGCCACCGTGTGCGGCACGTCGCTGGCGCTGATGGATGCAGGCGTTCCGCTTGCAAAGCCCGTCGCCGGTATCGCCATGGGCCTCATCAAGGAAGGCGATCGTTTCGCGGTTCTCTCTGACATCCTTGGCGACGAAGACCATCTCGGCGACATGGACTTCAAGGTTGCGGGCACCGAAGCCGGCATCACCTCGCTGCAGATGGACATCAAGATCGAGGGCATCACCGAAGAAATCATGGGTGTTGCGCTCAACCAGGCCAAGGGCGGCCGCATGCACATTCTCGGCGAAATGGCCAAGGCCATCTCCGAGAGCCGCGGGCAGCTCGGCGAATTCGCACCGCGCATCGAAGTGATGAACATCCCGGTCGACAAGATCCGTGAAGTCATCGGTTCGGGCGGCAAGGTCATCCGCGAGATCGTCGAAAAGACCGGCGCCAAGATCAACATCGAAGACGACGGTACGGTCAAGATCGCCTCCTCCTCCGCCAAGGAGATCGAAGCGGCACGCAAGTGGATCCACTCGATCGTCGCCGAGCCGGAAGTCGGTCAGATCTATGAGGGCACGGTCGTCAAGACCGCCGATTTCGGCGCCTTCGTCAACTTCTTCGGCGCCCGCGATGGCCTCGTCCACATCTCGCAGCTCGCCTCCGAACGCGTCGCCAAGACGACCGATGTCGTCAAGGAAGGCGACAAGGTCTGGGTCAAGCTGATGGGCTTCGACGAGCGCGGCAAGGTTCGCCTCTCCATGAAAGTCGTCGATCAGGCCACCGGCAAGGAAATCGTCGCCGAGAAGGCTGAGAAGAAGGATGGTGGCGAAGCGGCCGAATAAGCCGGCCCCGCCGAGAACATTTGGGGGCGCGGAGCGGATTGCTCCGCGCCCTCTTCTGTAAGCAAAGAACGGATTCGACCCAATGAGCCGCGACGCACTGAAAACCCTGTTTCATCCTTTCGACACTGGCGTCATCGATCCGCCGGGAGAGGACGAACGCGTGCTCTTTCTCGGGGCGGAGGCGGGCTACCGGTTGCCGCAGGACTTTTCCGCCTCGATTGCAGCCGTGCAGCCTCTAAGGCCGCTCTATCGCGCGCTGGAAGCGGCGCGTGCCGACGTGACGCCAATCGCCGAGGGCGAGGACTATGACGCCGCGCTGGTGCTCTGCGGCAAGCACAAGGGCGAAAACGAGGATCGGATTGCCGAGGCGCTCAAGCGCACCCGCGCTGGCGCATTGGTTGTGATTGCAGGCGGCAAGGAGGACGGGATTCAGCCGCTGCGCAAGAAGATCGGCAAATTCGGCTGGGATGGGGATTCCCTGCCGAAATACCATGGCGTCGCCTTCTGGTTCACCCGGCCGGAAGATGTGTCGGAGGCCGTGTCCCAGCTTGCCAAAGTGCCGGTGCGTGTCGATGGCCTGTTCGAGGCGTCGCCGGGCATGTTCTCGCACGACCGGGTGGATGCCGGTTCGGAGCTTCTTGCCTCCCGCCTGCCCAAGGATTTTACCGGCCACGCGGCCGATTTCGGTGCCGGCTGGGGCTATCTGTCGGTGATGCTCGCCCATGCCTCGCCGGGGCTGAAGGGCATCGATCTCTTCGAGGCGGACTACGAAGCGCTGGAAGCCGCGCGCGTCAACATGATGGCGAACGCGCCCTCGATACCGGCCCGTTTCTATTGGCACGACCTGACCGCCGAGGAGACGCGCGACAAATACGACCTGATCGTCATGAACCCACCCTTTCACGAGGGGCATGCCGCTGAGCCGTCGCTCGGTGCCGCGATCATCAAATCGGCCGCCAAGGCTCTGAAGCACGGCGGCAGGCTGATGCTGGTCGCCAATCGCGGTCTGCCCTACGAGCAGGTTCTCGCGGAAAACTTCAAGGAGAGCGGCGAGACCTGCCGCAACGCGCGCTTCAAGGTGCTCTGGGCGAAACGCTAAGCACTCCTTGGAAAGGGGCGTAACGGTTCTCCGTCCGGAATTGCGTGAGTTCAAAGAGTTAGCGTTCAAGGAACGCATACGCCCCGGACAGAGCCGTCGCTTGACCGCGACGCGCCTTTTCCAGTTGTCAGCAAGGACGATCAGGCACACCATAGTCATGTGGGTGCGTCTTTGCAGGAGAGGAGCAGGCTATGGGATTCGGACCCGCTCGACCCCCCATGATGGAAGATGTTGAAGAGGTGATTGCGCGCGACATCAAGAGTGCCGAGGGACATGGAGAGACGTCGGAAGTCCCCCTGCCGTTCCTCCGCAAACTTTATCGCGTGCCGCTTGTGACGGGAAAGCTGCGACACATGCGTGGCGCGACAGCCATTGTCGGCTTCGGACTTCTGGCCATTCTGTTTGGATTGATTTGGGCCTGGACGGCGGCCTGATCCGGGTTCGAGCAATTCCGGGAAAGATTTGTAATGGCTTTCCGTACGGATTTGCGTCTGGCGAATAACCCCGATCGGCTGTCTTACTCCACGTCGGCCGTGCGCAATGCCTCGAGCGTCGGCATGGAGGTGATGTTGTAGCCGGAATCCACATAGTGGATTTCGCCCGTGACGCCGCGCGAAAGATCGGAAAGAAGGTACAGCGCGGAATTGCCGACATCGTCGATCGTAACCGTGCGGCGCAGCGGCGAATTCTTCTGCTGCCACGACAGCATCGCGCGGGCGTCCGAGATGCCGGCGCCGGCGAGCGTGCGGATCGGCCCGGCGGAGATCGCGTTGACGCGGATGCCGCGCGTGCCGTAGTCGGCGGCGAGATACCGCACCGAGGCTTCGAGAGCCGCCTTGGCAACACCCATCACATTGTAGTTCGGCATCACCCGCGTCGAGCCGCCATAGGTCAGCGTCAGCATCGTGCCGCCCTCGTTCATCAGTTCGGCGGCGCGCTTGGCGATCTCGGTGAAGGAGAAGCAGGAGATCACCATGGTGCGGCTGAAATTGTCGCGCGTGGTGTCCGCGTAAAGCCCCTTCAGCTCGTTCTTGTCGGAGAAGCCGATGGCATGAACGACGAAATCAAGCTTTCCCCAGCGCTCCTTGATCGCGGCGATCACGGCCTCGACCGAGGCGATGTCCTCGACGTCGCAGGGCAGGAGGAAGTCGGAATTGACTTCCGCGGCAAGCGGCTTCACCCGCTTGCCGAGCGCTTCGCCCTGATAGGTGAAGGCGAGTTCGGCGCCCTGGGCTGCGAGCGCCTTCGAAATTCCCCAGGCAATAGAATGGTTGTTGGCCACACCCATGATGAGGCCGCGCTTTCCGTTCATCAGTCCGTTCATGGTGTTATCCGTTGTAGCGCTGGAAGACGAGCGTGGCGTTGGTGCCGCCGAAGCCGAAGGAGTTCGAAAGAACCGTGTCGATCTTGGCGTTGTCGATCCGCTTGCGGACGATCGGTACGCCTTCGAACTCCGGGTCGAGCTCGCTGATATGCGCGCTTTCGCCAATAAAACCGGCCTGCATCATCAATAGGCCGTAGATCGATTCCTGGACACCGGCAGCTCCCAGCGAATGTCCCGTGAGAGATTTGGTGGACTGGATATGCGGCATCTTCTCACCGAAGACTTCGCGAATGGCGCCGATTTCCTTGGAGTCGCCGACCGGCGTCGAGGTTCCGTGGGTGTTGATATAGTCGACTTCGCCCTCCACGGTCGCAAGCGCCTGACGCATGCAGCGCACCGCACCCTCACCGGACGGGGCAACCATGTCGTAACCGTCGGAGGTTGCGCCATAGCCGACGATCTCGGCATAGATCTTGGCGCCGCGGGCCTTGGCGTGCTCCAGCTCCTCGAGCACCAGAACACCGGCGCCGCCGGCAATCACGAAGCCGTCGCGGTTGGTGTCATAGGCGCGCGAGGCCGAGGACGGCGTATCGTTGAACTTCGAGGACATAGCGCCCATGGCGTCGAAGAGGTTCGACATGGTCCAGTCGAGATCCTCGTGGCCGCCGGCGAACATCACGTCCTGCTTGCCCCACTGGATCATTTCCGCGGCATTGCCGATGCAATGCGCCGAGGTCGAGCAGGCGGAGGAGATCGAGTAATTGACGCCATGGATCTGGAACCAGGTCGCAAGCGTGGCCGAGGCTGTCGAGGACATCGCCTTCGGCACCGCGAACGGACCGATGCGCTTGGGGCTCGCATTCTTGCGGGTGATGTCGGCAGCCTCGACGATCGTGCGGGTCGAAGGACCGCCCGAGCCCATGATGATGCCGGTGCGTTCGTTAGTGATATCGCCGGCTTCGAGCCCCGAATCCGCGATTGCCTGCTTCATCGCAACGTGATTCCAGGCGCCGCCCTGCGACAGGAAGCGCATGGCGCGCCGGTCGACGAGGTCCGTCGGGTCGAGTGAGGGCGCGCCCCACACGTGGCACTTGAAGCCGTTCGCGGCGAAATCCGGGGAAAACGTGATGCCCGATTTCGCATCGCGCAGCGATGCCGTGACTTCCTCGGCATTGTTACCGATCGAGGAAACGATGCCGAGGCCCGTGACAACAACCCGTCTCATGGTAATGACCTTTTCTTATCTTGAACCCGTCCTGGCCTTTTTGCGGCTCAGTCGGCCTTTTCCTGGAAAAGACCGACCCTGAGGTCGCTGGCCTTGTAGATCACTTCGCCGTCGGCCTTCATCCAGCCGTCGGCTATGCCGAGCACCAGACGGCCGCGCATCACGCGCTTGAAGTCGATGCCGTATTCGACCAGCTTGGTCTTCGGCGTCACCATGCCTGTGAATTTCACCTCGCCGGTGGAGATCGCGCGGCCCTTGCCGGCCTCGCCGAGCCAGCCGAGGAAGAATCCGGTCAGCTGCCACATGGCGTCGAGGCCAAGGCAGCCGGGCATGACGGGGTCGCCCATGAAGTGGCAGGGGAAGAACCAGAGGTCCGGCGTGATGTCGAACTCGGCGCGGACGTAGCCCTTGTCGTGCGGGCCTCCGGTTTCCGAAATGTCGGTGATGCGGTTGAACATCAGCATCGGCGGCAAAGGCAGCTGGGCATTGCCGGGGCCAAACATTTCACCTCGGCCGCAGGTCAGGATTTCCTCATAGCTGAAGCTGGATTGTCTGGTGGTCATGAATGGTTGCTTCCCCGAGTGACTTGAGTGTTTCCCGACCTGCTTTAGAGCAAGTTCGGGCTGAATTGAAGCGTGGCCTGCGCCAATGGCTATCTCGCCCGCCGCAGTTTCCGCTTCTGCGATATTCCTATAAGGTAGCGCGGATGGCGGCGAAAACCCGCTTCACATTTTCTCTCATGCGGCTCTTATTAGCGACATCGTTCCGCCGTCGCTTACAGTATGAATGTGGGCGCGACCAGAGTTAAATGCCAGCCTTCCCCCGCTTTGGGCCGATTTTCAGGCGTTTGCGCCCCTGGAAGCTCGGAATCTATTGAAAGCGGCGGCAGCAGAAGTTATATCGCAAACGGATAATCTGTGAATTTGGGCCAGGATACCGAAACGGCTGCGCATGACGAAAGCACCACAAATGTGTTCGCAGGAGAGGCTGCGCAATTCGGGGTTGCGCCCGACACGTCAGCGCGTCGCGCTTGCGGATCTCATTTTCGCAAAGGGCGACCGTCATTTGACCGTCGAGGAGCTGCACGAAGAGGCGGTTGAGGCCGGCGTCCCAGTTTCGCTCGCGACCGTCTACAACACGCTGCACCAGTTCACCGAAGCGGGCATGATCCGCGTGCTGGCGGTCGAGAGCGCCAAGACCTATTTCGACACCAACGTGTCCGACCACCATCATTTCTTCGTCGAAGGACAGAATGAGGTGCTCGACATCCCAGTGAGCAACATCCAGATCGACAATCTTCCGGAGCCTCCGGAAGGCATGGAGATCTCCCATGTCGATGTCGTGATCCGCCTGCGCCGCAAGTCCGACCGCTGAGCGTAAGAACGGCGCCGCGTCCACCGGACGCTGAAGGCGTCGGCATATTTTTCCCAGACTTCTACATCACGTCGTTCGGGTGGCGGCCCGGGCCGGCCTTACCGGTCGGCAGCATCCAGCCATAGCGCAGCGCGCCGCCGCGCACCGCAAAGGCCGAGAGCACGCCGACAGCTGAGGTCGCGGCGAGCGGCATGCCGGCCATCGCCGCCAGAACGAAGGCCCCGGCGCCGACAAGGGCCGCGGTGACGTAGATTTCCGGCCGGAGGAGCACGGAGGGCTCGCCAGCGAGCAGATCGCGCAGGATGCCGCCGAAGGTCGCCGTTAGCATGCCGGTCACGATCGCGACGATCGGCGAGCCCGTCGCCGCCAGCCCCTTGGCCGCACCCATGACGCAATAGGCCGAAAGCCCGATCGCATCGAGCCACACGAGCATGCGGTAGCGGGACTCGAAGCGGTGGGATGTGAGGAACACCAGGAGCCCGACCGAGGCACAGACGATGAGATAGGCCGGGTTCATCACCCAGAACACCGGTGTAGCGCCCAGGATCACGTCGCGCATCGTGCCGCCGCCGATGCCGGTGACCGATGCCAGGAACAGATAACCGATGATATCGAGTTGTTTGCGGGATGCCGAAAGCGCGCCAGTCGCCGCGAAGACGGCCACACCGGCATAGTCAAGAATTTCAAGGATCGGCATGGATACTCCGCTCTGGACTGCGCCGAGCCCGGTTTGACGCTATCCGCGATCATTAGCGCAACGCCGGGAATAAGTCAGCGGGGCGGAAGGCTGTGCTTTTCAAGGATATGCTAGACAACTCGAACTGAGGAACCTTGGCCCTCACCCCGCTTGCAGGGGAGGGGGACGCAGAGCTTGGCGCAGCCCTCTTCCCTCAAACGCCGATGTCGCGCGAGGCGGCCCCGCATGCCCCTTCGCCCCGCCTGCGGGAAGAAGGTACCGGCAGGCGGATGAGGGACGCTCACCGGACACGCGCTAACGCAAACCCGGTTGCGGCAGGATCGTTTGCGTCCGGCCGAGCAAATAATAGGCAAGCAGCCCGGTCCATTCCTTGGCGGCGGTCGTCGCCAGTTGCGCATTGAGCGAAGGCTGGGTGAAGTCGAAGCCGAGCTGCACCTTGCCGCTCGTCCGGTAATCCGTCGGCCAGGGCATCACGTCGATGCCGAACGAACGAAAGAGGCCGATCGAGCGCGGCATGTGGTAGGCCGAGGTGACAAGCGCGCAATGCTCCATTCGGTTCGCGCCCAGCAAATCCTTGGTATTGCGCGCGTTCTCGAAGGTGGTGCGCGAGTCTTCCTCGCGCACGAGACGATCGGGGGCGATGTCGAACGCGTCGAAGAACGCCCGCGAGGCCTCCGCGTCGCCGGCATAACCGCCGCTCAAGGAACCGTCCCCGCCCGACACGAGGATGCGCGCAGCCGGATAGACCTTGGCGAGCCGAACCGTCTCGACGAAGCGCTCCGCCGCCTGATTGAGCTCGATGCCGCCGCGCCCATCGATCACCACATTCTCGAAGGCGCCGCCGAGCACGATGATGCAGGTAAGCTCCGTCGGCGGGGAGGGGCGGGGAAACCGGTCTTCGAGGATCTGCAGCAAATAGGAGCCGGTGGTCGTGAAGAGGCTGACGAACAGCACGCCGAGTCCCAGCGAGCAGAAGACGCCGCCGCTCCGCCGAAACCGGCCGAACATGAGCAGCAAGCCGACGAGTAGGCTGGCGAATGCGAGCGAGAGCGGCTGGGCGACGAGCCAGAAGATTTTGGAGACGAGGAACATCGGAGCCTTGTTCTCCAGTGTCGCTGGTTAAGATTTTGTGAATGCATCAACCGCGCAATCGGGCGCTCATTCGGCACGATGCTTTGGGGCCGCATCGGTCTCGCCGAGCGCGCTCGCGCTCGGCGTTAGATCACCCGTGCGGCGACGGAGTGGATCGAGTTGTTGCCGTAGCCCATACGGTTCCACTCGGCGCGCTCAGGCTGGATTCGGCCGGTCATGTCGGTAGCGCGCGCCCGCACGGCGAGCGGCCCGATCCGATCGAGCCGCGTGATCAACTCCCACCATTGCCATGCCCCAGGCCGCCGTTCGCCTACAAGTCGTGCCTCGCGCCATGGACCGCCGTTCAGGCTTACGTCGACCCGACATATGCTGCCGGCGCCAGACCAGGCGACGCCGCGGATCGCCGTCTCCCCGCGCGGCAGGCTCTCCCCTTGATCGGGCGAAGCGATCAGCGCCCGCACATTCATGAGCGTCACCGGCGCGCGCTCGTCGCGCCCGTTCCGCACCCACTGATACCAGTACTTCTCCGTCTGATAGTAGGCCTCGCAGGGCTTCTCGGTAACAACGATCTCGGTCAGCCACTTGACGGACGCCACGGCATACCAGCCGGGCACGATCAGCCGCAGCGGATAGCCGTGAGGTGACGACAGCGGTTCACCGTTCATCTCGTAGGCAAGCAGCGCGCCCGCTTCGCGAATCTGGTCGAAGCTGAGGCCGCGCTCGAAACGTATCGGCGCATCGCGACCGTCGACGAGCCCACCGTCCGCGCCGCGGAACGTGAGTTCCGTTGCGCCGGGTCTGAGGCCTGCCCGTTCGAGCACCTCGATCAAGGGAACGCCGGTCCATTCGGCGGTACTGACGGCGCCCAGGCCCCAGGCTTCGCCGGGCACGGCCGGATCGAACAGGCTGCGGCCGTTACCAGCGCACTCGAGGGTAACCACGAGACTCTCGGCATGAAGATTGTGAAGGTCCCTCATACTCAGGCTCAGGGGCCTTTCGACCATCCCGCCGAGCGAGAGCCGAAAACTCTCGCCGTCGAGTTTCGGGATATCGAAGTGGTTGCGCAAGTAGAACCGACCATTGGGCATCACGGCTCCGCCCGCGAGGTCCCGCACCGACGTCTCGCCGTTCAGCGGATAGGCGCTATGAACCAGAAGTCCCGCCTCGATGGCGTCCTGGCAAGCATCCGCCGGGTCGAGCGACGTGGTTGAAACCTGCGTCGGGCCTGCATCGCAGCCGCCGCTCGCCACTACTTCGGCGCAGGTCGATGCCGGCATCACTTCGACCTCGCCGGCTTGACGAAACGGCGTCAAGAATGCTTGGAGGACGGCCTCGTCCGCCGCCTCGGCGATAAAGAACAGCGAGTGGGTGCCGCGGACCACGGCCTCGCCCTTGATGGCCACGCCATGGCGAGCGGCGCTCGGCCGGCTCAGATGGTTCAGAAGCATTGCGCCCATGGCCGGATCGCGCGCGGGGCAGGCTTCGGGCGAATGCTGATGGCGCACAATGAACAAAGGCATTGGGAACCTCCATGCTTTGGCGGCTCAGCAAGGGCGTCTTGCTCCTGCGCCAAACCGCCTGTTGTGGTCTGCAGTGCGTCGATCTCCTCCCGACTTGCCGATCCGGTGCGCCGATGGCGCTGTCCACGATCGCGTTACCACGCGCACGACGGCGGAGATGATGAGCCTCATGGATCTGCTCCCGCGATACCGGACGAGCATCGGCCGCAATATATCACGGCGCATTTTCGCTTTCCTGCGGAAGCGCAGGGGAAGATGCCCTGCTCCTTTGCCTTGGGGTCTCCTGCAGTGTCGTGCGTCTTTTCAGATGCGCAAAGGACGCTGTAGCACTTTGAATCGCTGCATGTTTTGTCCTCAAATCGGCTACGATTTAAGGAAACATGCAGTAAGACCGCCCATCGCGGCCGGCGCATCGCAAGCATCGATCGGTAGGTCGTCGGACGCCGCTTTTCGTCCTCGCGCCTCCCTGCATGCAAGACCGGTCCACGTGCCGATTGTCATCTGGGTAAATTATTGGGATACAAAGAAGATTTGGTGGAGCTAAGCGGGATCGAACCGCTGACCTCTTGCATGCCATGCAAGCGCTCTCCCAGCTGAGCTATAGCCCCATCAGGGTCCGGCAGTGCCGGTTCCGGGAAGATCGTCGGGCGTTGTGCCCGGCGGGTGGCGGCTTATTACTTCTGCTTTTTGCAGATGGCAAGCCGAAAATTTAAGGCCGGTGCGATTTATTTTCTCTTCCGGCCATCCGCCCCGGCCGCTGCATAATCTCGCGGCCGAAGCGGCTTTTGTGCGTCATTTGAAACGCTTAAACGTCCTCGTCCTCGTCGGAGACGCCGATGAGGTCGCTCATATCGTCGTCGTCGTCTTCGTCGTCGGTCTCGAGGAAGGTGTCGTCGTCGTCGCCGTCGATCTCGACATCGTCGTCACCGAGATCCGGCAGGTCGTCGCCGCCCGATGCTTCGTCGTCGGCATCTTCCAGCGAAACGAGTTCGACTTCGGTGTTCTCGGTGTCGACTTCCGTTACGTCTTCCTCTTCCTCCTTCTCGAGCACCTTGGCGACGGAGCTCTCCTCGAAGAAGGACAGCGGATAGGACTTGCCCGTGTAGGGGGAGACGATCGGATCACGGTTCAGATCGTAGAATTTGCGCCCCGTTTCCGGGTCTATGCGCTTTGTTCCAAGTTCCGGTTTTGCCACAGTCAAAGCCTCTTGAATGGCCGGACGAGCCGGCTCTTGCCGGTAAGCCGGCGGGTGGAAAGTTATCAAGCTTATGATGATTAGCCGGTCCCCATAATCGTCTTGACGGCTTCTGTCAAAGACAAACTTCGGCTGGGCCTCGCTCGCATTTTCTTCGTCCGGGAGGATGACCCTATTTGTGCTTTATGTTAGGGAGCCGACGAGACCGGCGGTCCGCGCCTAACGCGCGAGAAGGGCGTGATGTTCCGTGGCTGCCGGCAGCCGGATTGTCAGAGGAAAAACATCATGTCCCATGGCTCAAGCCCGCGGCCTGCCACCGCAACCAAGTCTTCCGATCTCAAGGGCACGGTCCGCATTCCCGGCGACAAGTCGATCTCGCATCGCTCCTTCATGTTCGGCGGCCTTGCTGCGGGTGAGACGCGGATCACAGGCCTCCTCGAAGGCGAAGACGTCATCAACACCGGCAAGGCGATGCAGGCGATGGGCGCCAAGATCCGCAAGGAGGGCGACACCTGGATCATCGACGGCGTCGGCAACGGCGCGCTGCTCGCGCCGGAAGCGCCGCTCGATTTCGGCAATGCCGGCACCGGCTGCAGGCTGACCATGGGCCTTGTCGGCGTCTACGATTTCGACTCGACCTTCATCGGCGATGCCTCGCTCACCAAGCGGCCGATGGGGCGCGTGCTGAACCCGCTGAGAGAAATGGGCGTCCAGGTGAAATCTGCCGAGGGCGACCGGCTGCCGGTAACGCTGCATGGGCCGAAGACGCCGAACCCGATCACCTATCGCGTGCCGATGGCCTCCGCCCAGGTGAAATCGGCCGTCTTGCTCGCCGGCCTCAACACGCCCGGCATCACCACCGTCATCGAACCGGTGATGACGCGCGATCACACGGAAAAGATGCTGCAGGGTTTCGGCGCCAACCTGACGGTCGAGACCGATACGCAAGGTGTGCGCACCATTCGCCTCGAAGGGCGCGGCAAGCTGGCGGGCCAGGTGATCGATGTCCCGGGCGATCCGTCCTCGACGGCCTTCCCGCTGGTGGCCGCCCTTCTTGTGCCGGCCTCGGACGTGACCATCTTGAACGTCTTGATGAACCCGACACGCACCGGCCTCATCCTGACGCTGCAGGAAATGGGCGCCAACATCGAAGTCATGAATGCGCGCCTTGCCGGCGGCGAGGATGTCGCCGATCTCCGCGTGCGTTATTCGGAGCTCAAGGGTGTCACCGTGCCGGAAGAGCGGGCCCCGTCGATGATCGACGAATATCCGGTGCTCGCCGTCGCCGCTGCCTTCGCCGAAGGCACGACCGTGATGAACGGCCTCGATGAACTGCGCGTCAAGGAATCGGACCGCCTCTCCGCCGTCGCCGACGGCCTGAAGCTCAACGGCGTCGACTGCGACGAGGGAGAGGCCTCGCTGGTCGTCCGCGGCCGCCCGGGCGGCAAGGGCCTCGGCAATGCTTCGGGCAGTGAGGTGAAAACCTATCTCGACCACCGCATCGCCATGAGCTTCCTCGTCATGGGGCTCGCGTCCGAACATCCGGTGACGGTCGACGACGCGACGATGATCGCAACCAGCTTCCCGGAGTTCATGGACCTGATGACGGGGCTGGGCGCGAAGATCGAACAGACGGAAGCCAAGGTCGCTTGATGACATTCACCATCGCCATCGACGGACCCGCCGCGGCCGGCAAGGGGACGCTCTCGCGCCGGATTGCCGAGGAATACGGCTTCCACCACCTCGACACCGGGCTCACCTATCGCGCCACCGCCAAGGCGCTCATCGATGCTGGGCTGCCGCTCGATGACGAGGCAGTTGCCGAGAAAATGGCGCACGAGGTCGATCTTTCCGGCCTCGACCGGTCGGTGCTTTCCGCCCATGCGATTGGTGAGGCGGCGTCGAAGATTGCTGTCATGCCCGCCGTGCGCCGTGCGCTGGTCGAGGCGCAGCGCGGCTTTTCGCGGAAGGAGCCGGGCACCGTGCTCGACGGGCGCGATATCGGCACCGTCGTCTGTCCCGACGCCGCCGCGAAGCTCTATGTGACGGCTTCGCCCGAAGTCAGGGCAAAACGGCGCTACGACGAGATCATTGCAGGCGGTGGGACGGCCGATTACGCCGCGATCTTCGAGGATGTGAAAAAGCGCGACGAGCGCGATATGGGGCGGGCCGACAGCCCTCTTCGACCGGCGGCGGATGCACACTTGCTTGACACTTCCGAAATGAGTATAGAGGCGGCATTCCAGGCGGCGAAGACGCTGATCGACGCGGCCTTGCAAAGGAAGATTTGAAGAAAGCCATCGTCGGCTCCTGCCCGATCGCGATCTTGAAAAGCCTGAAATTCCGTCCACGCGCCGGATTGCTCCTTCATATGGGGCGGACTGGGTTCAGGCCCGTTTAACGCTAGCCCCCGGCGCATGTGCGTCTCTTTTTGAGATGCATCAGGAGATTTTATGTCTGCAACCAACCCCACCCGTGATGATTTCGCAGCGCTTCTCGAAGAGTCCTTCGCCAAGACGGACCTCGCCGAAGGCTATGTCGCCAAGGGCGTCATCACCGCGATCGAAAAGGACGTCGCGATCGTCGACGTCGGTCTGAAGGTCGAAGGCCGCGTGCCGCTGAAGGAATTCGGCGCCAAGGCCAAGGACGGCTCGCTCAAGGTCGGCGACGAAGTCGAAGTCTACGTTGAGCGCATCGAAAACGCGCTCGGCGAAGCCGTTCTGTCGCGCGAAAAGGCTCGCCGCGAGGAAAGCTGGCAGCGCCTGGAAGTGAAGTTCGAGGCCGGCGAACGCGTCGAAGGCATCATCTTCAACCAGGTCAAGGGCGGCTTCACCGTCGATCTCGACGGCGCCGTAGCCTTCCTGCCGCGTTCGCAGGTCGACATCCGTCCGATCCGCGACGTGACCCCGCTGATGCACAACCCGCAGCCCTTCGAAATCCTCAAGATGGACAAGCGCCGCGGCAACATCGTGGTCTCGCGCCGTACGGTTCTGGAAGAGTCCCGCGCCGAGCAGCGTTCTGAAATCGTTCAGAACCTCGAGGAAGGCCAGGTTGTCGAGGGTGTCGTCAAGAACATCACCGATTACGGTGCGTTCGTCGACCTCGGCGGCATCGATGGCCTGCTGCACGTGACCGACATGGCATGGCGTCGCGTCAACCATCCGTCGGAAATCCTGAACATCGGCCAGCAGGTCAAGGTTCAGATCATCCGCATCAACCAGGAAACCCACCGCATCTCGCTCGGCATGAAGCAGCTCGAGTCCGATCCGTGGGATGGCATCGGCGCGAAGTACCCGGTCGGCAAGAAGATCTCTGGTACCGTCACGAACATCACCGACTACGGTGCGTTCGTTGAGCTGGAGCCGGGCATCGAAGGCCTGATCCACATCTCCGAAATGTCCTGGACCAAGAAGAACGTTCACCCCGGCAAGATCCTGTCCACCAGCCAGGAAGTCGACGTTGTCGTTCTCGAAGTCGATCCGACCAAGCGTCGTATCTCGCTCGGCCTCAAGCAGACGCTCGAGAACCCGTGGCAGGCATTCGCGCATAGCCATCCGGCTGGCACCGAAGTCGAAGGCGAAGTCAAGAACAAGACCGAATTCGGCCTGTTCATCGGCCTCGACGGCGATGTCGACGGCATGGTCCACCTCTCCGACCTCGACTGGAACCGTCCGGGCGAGCAGGTCATCGAAGAATACAACAAGGGCGATGTCGTCCGTGCTGTCGTTCTCGATGTGGACGTCGAGAAGGAGCGCATCTCGCTCGGCATCAAGCAGCTCGGGAAGGATTCTGTCGGTGAAGCTGCCGCTTCCGGCGAACTGCGCAAGAACGCCGTTGTTTCGGCTGAAGTCATCGCGATCAACGATGGTGGCATCGAAGTGAAGCTCGTGAACCACGAAGACATCACCTCGTTCATCCGTCGTGCGGACCTGTCGCGTGACCGTGACGAACAGCGTCCGGAGCGCTTCTCGGTTGGTCAGGTTGTTGACGCCCGCGTCACCAACTTCTCCAAGAAGGACCGCAAGATCCAGCTGTCGATCAAGGCTCTGGAAATCGCGGAAGAGAAGGAAGCCGTCGCTCAGTTCGGTTCGTCCGACTCCGGCGCTTCGCTCGGCGACATTCTCGGCGCTGCCCTGAAGAACCGCCAGACCAACGAATAATCGTTGCGGAACCGGAAATAACGAGCCCGCGGAGAGCGATCTCCGCGGGCTTTTTCGTTGAGCGGGAAAAGAATGGAGAGGTCAGCCAAGACCGCCGAGCTTTCTGTAGAGATCATAGGCATCAATGGCGCCGGGCTCGTCGTTCTTCTCTTCCGCTTCACGGTCGGGGAACTCCCTTGCGGGCGTTTCGCGATCGCCTTCGTCGCTCTCTGCTTCCGCTCCGGCACCGTTCTCTTCATCGCCCGTCCGTTCCTGCCGGTCGGTCCGCTCAGCTGCGTCTTCGGCGTCCGCCTTGGCCGGGAGATAGGGAACGAGGGCGAATGGTATCGCCTCGCGGGGGAGCCCGTTTTCGACGAGACGGGTGATTATCTGCTGCATCGTCGGATCGTCGCTGGGGTTTGGTGCCTTCGCTTGAATTCCCGAGCGCAGCGCCGCCGTCTTCTCCGGTTCGTCGGCCGATCGCGGCTCGCTCATCGGAGCGGCCCTGGTCGTCTCGTTCCTGGGGCGTGTGAATGGCGAATGTTCCGCCGCGTCGCTCTCCAATGGCGGTGCCGGCAGCCGCTGTACAGCATCATCCCCCTTCGGTTCCGCCAACTTTCCGTTCTCGGCCAAGATTTCGGGAAGGGCGACGCTCTCACGGACAATCGCTTTAACGGCCTCGGCGGAGAAACGCGCAATCTGACCGCCGGGCTCTCCGCGCGGACCGGCAGGTCGCGTGCCGTGCCCGTTGCCTTCCGGATCGGGCGCCGGGCGGCCATAGGTGCCATCCACATCGAGCCCGTCGTCGTCAGCCGCTTCCGCAGCCCCACGTTCGGGTAAGACCGCCTCCGCGTCGCTTGCCGTCGGATCGGAGTCTTCCGGCGCCGTGGAGAGGGCCGGATCGGACGGAGAGGCGTCGAAGTCCCCTGTCTTGCCAGCCAAGTTGCTAGGGCCGCCATCAACGCCAACGTCGGCGACTTCTCCTTCGAGCAGCGTTTGCGGGAGAGCCGCCTCAGTTTCAGGTACTTCGCCCTCCGTGGCGCCATCCACAACCAGCGCCGCTGGCTCCATATCCGGACGGGCAGAAATGTGCGTCCGCTGCGGGCGTGCATCCGTTGTCCTCGCGGCATCCGATCGCCTGGAGTCCTTCGGCGCCTCGTCGCGCGTCGCCTCGACCAGGTCGCCCTCTTCGTCGGCGCTGAAGGTCTTCTTCAGAATCGACTGAAGCAGCGAGACATCGCTCGATGCGGACGCTTTTATCGCGGCGAACTGGGGCGGTGCGGCCGTCTGCACCGGCAGATTGCGGATCGCCTCCTTCGGTTGAGATTGAGGAGGTGATGTATTGGCGCCTGCAGTTCTTTCTCCATGGCCGGCCGGCAAGGCGGTCAGCACGGCGAGACGGTGCGCGAGACTGCGTCCGCCGAGTTGCCGCTCCAGGAGCAGCCGCTCCGGCATCGGCATGGATCGAAGGAAATCGACCAGGCGCTTGACGAATTCGCGACCGCTTTCCTGCGGCAAGGGCGGAAACTTGAGGATGCGCGCCAAATCCTCCATCAGTCGCACAAGCGCGTCCCTGGAAAGAACTTCCTTGCCGGACAGATGACGGCTGAGCGCGTCGAGAATTTTCTGGATCGCCTCGGCGCGCTCACCTGATGGAAGCATGGCATGGCGGATCTGTGACGTGGTTTCGTCGCCTGGGCCTACTGCGTTTCTGATCGTGAGAATGGGCAGCATTCCGTTTTCCACTTCGCTGGCAGCAACGTCCTGCTGTTCTCGCAGCGCCTTGCGTAAAACTCGCCGCAAAGCCCCGAACGGCGTCGGATCTCCATGATTGCTGTCGGAGAGCGCTTCATGCGCGCAACGGCCGGTTGGCCGAGCCAGTCACGGCTTGGCCGCAGACACTCACGGCGACGCGCGTCCTATCCGGCGTGCAAAGGACGCCGTAACGCTTTGAATTTCTGCATGTAAGGCATGATCCTGAGGATAGGCTAAAGAAGTTTATGAAGTCTTAACCATACTGCCTGTTGCGCCGAAACTGGCAGGCCCTTGCGTGAGAGCCGTTCCCGGTCCATGCTGCCCCCGACAGCGCCGTGCGTCCAGTCGGACGCGTCAAGGTCGCTGTAGCACTTTGAATTGCCGCATGATTTTGTCCTTAAGTCGATTCGGATTTAAGGAATCATGCAGTAGCCTTCAGGGAGCTGCCGATGACATTTCGCCTGCCGCAATCGCTAAGCCGCTTCGAGACCAGAACCGGCGTGAACGTTCTCGAATATGAGCTGATGGCGGAGCGTGCGGACGCGCTGGGTCGAAATGGGTTGAAGGTCGAGCGGGCGATTGCGGCACTGAACCAATTCGACAGCAGCAAGGACGGACAGGCTGTCCGTGAGCGGCTTCTCGACGAAGCGGCGGACGTTGTCTGGGCCTTCCTTATTCAGCGTGAAATATGCGGGCTGCGCGACAGTCGCGATGCGGTCCGCCGCTACGGCATTCCAAAGGAGGTCATGGCCCGCCTCGGAATCGTCAGAAAGCGATAATCGGGCTACTGCTCTGAGCCAGCCAGCTTGCGCCTGATAAAGTCGTAGATGCCATCTTCATCGACGTGAAGAACGAAGAGATCGCGTGCCTCGGCAGCCTGCTTGTCGGTCTGTTTCTCGCCGTTCTCATGAAGCGCAGCCATCAGACTTGCCTCTTCCTTCGTGATACCGGCGTTATCGCGCTCGCTGCCCTGGCTCTCCGAGGTAGCCTGCTCCTCGTCGCGGTCATCGTTTCGCGCCTGCGTTTCTGCGACCTCGGCGCCGGCGGCAAGAACGGCCAGCATCTCGGTTGCATCGACGCCTTCTCCGTCGGGCGCGGCCTTCCCGGCGTCCATATCGGCGGCAACTTCGTTCCGCTTTCTGAGGGCCTCATGCAGTTCCTTGACGTCGTCGAGCTTGTCCATGGCCTCGAGCAAACGGATGGTCTTCTCCCGCTCGGCATGGGTCTCCGTATCCTCGACGCGCGTCGGATCGCTCTCCGTCCGTTCGAGTTTCAGTTCTTCGAGCGACTTCGGATTGGCGGCATCCTCCAGCCGTTGCAGCACCTTTGCCGTTTCGATGGCGTTCAGCCCGCCATCTTGCGCCTTCGTTTGCAGCGCCGCCTCAAGCTTGTCGTCTTCCGCTCCATAGGGGTTCTTGATCGCGGCCAGGACTTCCGAGAGCGAAAGGTCGAGCCCATCGAGGCCGAGCGTCTTCTCGATCATGTGGATCTGTTCTGGCTCGAGGCTGGAGAGCGCCTCTTCGAGCTGACGCCCATAGGCGTAGGCCGATTGGCCATCCGCGCGCTCCAGGCCGACGAGTTCGCCGAGCTTGCCAGTCAGTTCGAGCTTGAGCTCGGCGACGTCGACCACGGCGCGATTGAAGAAGTGGTTGTTGATCTTGTCGTTGGCAGCCTTCTGCGCCTCGTCCGACTTGATCCGCGCCTTGAGGATCTTGTCCTCCTTGGTCGCTTTCGCCTTTTCCTCTTCCTCCGCGCGGCGCTTTTCGATGTCCTCGATGATCGAGCCCACGAGGGTGGTCGAGACGGTCGCGCTTGCCTGCTGGGTTGGAAGCAGCATCGTTTCGATCCGCCATCTGATTGTACCGAGCTGAAACGATAGGCGGTCGAGGTTAACTGCGCCTTAATGATGCCGACGGGCGAATTGTAGCGGCCGCCGTAGGTCGGAAAGCGATAGGCCACGCTTCTACGACGCCCGACGCGACAGCCTGCTTAGTCGTAGCTTCAAAATCAAGGAGGCCCGGCGGAAGTCGCCGCCGTGCCTCGTTCGAGCGAGCCCTACCAGCCCCGGATCACGACGCCCCCATAATAGCCTGGTCGGTAGTACCGATGGCCGTAACCGGGGCCGTAGTAGCGGTACGGATAGTAACCGCGATGATATCGGTAGGGATAGTAACCGGGATAATAGCCCGGGCCGTAATGGCGAGTCCCGTAATAATATCGGTTCCCGTAATAGTAGCGGCCGGGATAGTATCCGACGCCCGGGCCGAAATAGAAGCTGATGCCGGCCCGGCGATAGCCAGGATGGTAGCCCGGCCAGCCGCCGTAGTAGCCGCCCCGCCAGCGCGGATAGCCGCGGTGGGTAACGTTTTGGATGTCTGCGGGGGCCTTGATTGCTATGTCGAGCGCCGGGCGCGGCATGGCCTGTACAGGCGCGACAGGGGGAATCATGGAGGCGGCCGCCAGCGCGCAGCTCATAACGAAATTCCGAAATCCCGTCATTTTTTCCTCACTTTCCGAAAGACGTGCTTTCCGGTTTGTCCCCTGCTCCATAGACGTTTGTTTTGGTTGATTTATTCCACGACGTCTGGTCGCGCGCACGCGTGCTCGACCGCGGGATTTCCGCGCCGATCAGCCGTCGGAGGAAGCATGCGCCTGTCCGGCACTTATGTCACTGAGATTCTTGCCGATCTTTGGGGTCTGGAATGCTCCGACCGGACCGACGGAAGGCGGGCACCGCGAAGCGGCGCCACTCCCCAGTGCTTTTTCGTGATCCGGCACGAAAACTTCAAAATGCCTGTTGACACTTCGGCCCGGGCCTTTTACATGCCGGTCCGTCGCCCAGATGGCGGAATTGGTAGACGCGCAGGTTTCAGGTACCTGTGCCGCGAGGCGTGGAGGTTCGAGTCCTCTTCTGGGCACCAGATTCCGGTTTCAGACTGCCTCGCGTGGTCATGAAACGCAAAAAGAGCCCGGCCAGCCGGGCTTTTTTGTTGTCTGCGAGTGTGGGGCTTACGGCCGATCCTCTACGCCGCCGTTCCGGTTTGCGCTTCGTCCATTTTCAGCTCGACCGGGCTCGCCGCCAGCACCTCATAGACATCGAGGGCCGTCGCTCGCCCCTTGGCTTGCGCCGAGCCGAGCGGACGAAATGTGATGACGTCCCGGCATTGTGCCACGACCGCGCCGCTCGCCATGATCGTCGTGCCGTAGTCCTTGTTCATGCCTTCAAGCCGGGAGGCGACATTCACCGTGTCGCCCATCGCGGTGTATTGCAGCCGCTCCTTCGCGCCGACGCTGCCGACGACGGCCGTGCCGGTATGAATGCCGAAGCGGGTGCGGAACTCCGGAAGGCCCTTTATCTTCTGTTTTTCGTTGAACGCCTGCAGCCTCTGCTCGACGGCAAGCGCGCAGCGACAGGCGTGTTCGGCGTGGCGTTCGTCGGCGACCGGCGCGTTCCACATCGCGAAGACCGAGTCGCCGAGGAACTGGATGATGGTGCCGTTGTGGGCATGCGCCGTTTCGCTGAAAATATCGAAATATTCCGAAAGCATCGCCACCACTTCCTCGGGCGCGTGGCGCTCGCTGATGGTGGTGAAATCGTAGATGTCGGTGAAAAGCGCCGTCACTTCCTGGCGCCAGGCGGCGCGGCCGCTGAACTGACCGGACTCGATGCCTCGGCGCACCAGTTCCTTGGGCACGTACAGCGCGAAGGTGAAGATCGCGTCGCGGGCCTTGTTCATTGCGCCATTGAGCGTCGAGATCTCCGTGACATGCGACGGCACGTCGATCGGTGTCGTAAAGTCCAGATCCTGCAGCCGGTTGGCGCTGGCGGTCAGCTGGTGCAGCGACTTGGTGATCAGATGGGCGAGAACGAGAGCGCTGAGGACAGCGAGCACCACGACGGCACCTGACACCGCGAGGCCCTGGAGCAGGGCGGCGTTGGCTGTCGCCATCAGTTCGTCGAGAGGGGCGGCGACGACGACTCTGTGGCCGGAAAGCAGCAAGGCCGACGCCAGTGGCGTCACCACGACAAGATAGGTGCGATCGCCGACATCGACGAAGCTCGCCTTGCCCGCGGGAGGCGGGTTGAGCCGGATGCTTTCGATGAGGGGATCGTTTTGCGGCGCAGCGACCGGGTCATACTTCTGTTTTGCTGCCATGATGCGCCGCATCATGGCAGGATCGGAGTGGATGATCGGCCGTCCGACCGCGTCGAGAATGAACGAAACGGAACCGTCGGTAAGCCGCTCGCGAGAGAGGAAGTCCGTGATCGTGTCGAGGACGACGTCTGCGCCGATGACGATCTTTCCGTTTCCGTGATGCGCTTGCGATATGGTCATTCCGAGCTTGCCCGTCGTGGCCATTTCGTAGGGTCCGGTCGATACGGGAGCTTTCCCGTCGACGGCTGCCTGATACCAGGGGCGCGTTTGCGGATCGAATCCAGTGGGCGTCGACCGGCGTTCGGCGAATTGCGTGCCGGCTGCATCGAGGAACAGGACGCGGTTGACGGGCCTTCCTTCGGCGTCCTTTTCCATGGAGCGCACGCCAAACATCGCGCCGCGCGGCGCGTCGAGTGCCATGCGCCACGCCGGCATCGCCAGATCGACGACCTGGAAGAACGTGCCATCTGGATAGCCGACATAGACGCCATCGATGTGCGGAGACCGCATGATGCCTTCGCGCAGAATCGCGATCTTGTCATTTCGACGCTCCGGGGGAGGCACGAGGAAGGAATTGGCCACTGATGCCACAAGGCCGACCAATGCCGATGTGTCGCCGGAAAGGACCCCGAGCCGGTCGACGAGACGGCCGACGAAGGCGCGCATGCTGGCTTCGGCATCTTCAATCGCGGCATTGCGTGACCGGCGGTAATCAAGGCCGACTAACGTGGTGGATACCACGATGAGCATGACAACCATGACGAGGGCGAACAGAGATCGGAGAGAATGCGTCCAGATCGCGGGATGCCTGTTCTCGTTGGGGCCGCGCATGCGTTTCAGTCCCGTCTGTAAGTTCGCCGTCAATCTTTGCAGCATTGCACGGCGTTTGCATAGAACTTGTTAATCGGCGAGCCGCAGGGGCTGATGAGGTCAAATACTGTGTCGGTTCGCTCCAAAGGTAAGCACTTGCTGACGATGACATGGCATCTCGTGGGCTTACCGGCGTCATCGGGCGAACCGGGGATGATAGGTTGCACCGCCCGAAACAGGACGCTGCGGACTAATAGTTCAGGCCGCGCTTCTGCCGTTCGAGCGAGGGCGGCAGTCGACTTCCCCGAAAGACCGGGCCGTCGCCCTCGCGGCATTTGTACACTGTGTCGTAGCCTGGCCCGCGCGACGACTCGAATGGCGCCCAGCGATCGACGAAGACCTGCTCGCAAGCCACCCTTGGCGGATCGCGCAGCGGATCCTCGGCGCGAACGCCCGGAAGGTCGTAATAGGCTTGAGCGAACTGCGGCGCGCTTTCTGTCGCGAATGCAGCGCCCATCGCGATCCCCAGGAGGAAGGCGGCGGAGGCAGGCACCAGGACGGATCGAAGCGAAATCATGCTCTCAGGCTTTCTCAGAAAGGGGGTCGGCCAGACCGAACGGCGACGTACGGTATTGCCTCCGGCAAACTTGCGCTATAGGCCAACTGTGTTCCAATTCACTTGGCTAGTTGATCTGGGGATTTTCGATGGCGAATACAATACGGTTCCACGAAGGCGATATTTCCGAGGCCGATGCGGCCCGCTACACGGGCGCTATCGCCATCGACACGGAAACGCTCGGCCTCATTCCCCGCCGCGACCGGTTGTGCGTGGTGCAGCTTTCACCGGGTGACGGCACCGCCGACGTGATCCGCATCGCCGCCGGCCAGAGAGAAGCGCCGAACCTCGTTGCGATGCTCGCCGATCCGGCGCGCCAGAAGATCTTCCACTTCGGCCGCTTCGATATCGCCGTTCTCTTCCACACCTTCGGCGTCACGACGACGCCCGTCTTCTGCACCAAGATCGCCTCGCGCCTGACGCGCACCTACACCGACCGGCACGGGCTCAAGGATAATCTCAAGGAATTGCTCGACATCGACATTTCCAAGCAGCAGCAGTCGTCGGATTGGGCGGCCGAAATCCTCTCGCCCGCACAGCTGGAATATGCCGCTTCCGACGTGCTTCATTTGCATGCGCTGCGCGACAAGTTGACGGCACGGCTTCTGCGCGATGGCCGCATGGAGCATGCCGAGGCCTGCTTCGCCTTCCTCCCGACCCGCGCCAAGCTCGATCTGCTCGGCTGGGAAGAAACGGATATTTTCGCGCATAGCTGAGGCGTCTCCTCCGCAATGTAATCCGGCACCGTCTTGGTGCAGCCTCTGCTCCACCGTCATCCTCCGGCTTGACCGAGGATCCATGTACGACGTTTCGCAAGGCTCAAGATATAGCTCACGCTGAGCGGGATAGATCCTGGCACCGGGCTTGCAATTGGGTCCTGCGGTCAAGCCCGAGGATGACGCATCACGCATTCGCTGGGCGTGACGAGGCACTACAGCCACGGCTTTCACGGCGTCAGCCACAGTACGGCGGCGTAGCGCGCAGCCTTGCCGAGCGTCACGAAGACGAGAAACAGCGTGAGCGGCGTCCTCAGCAGCCCGGCGACGAGCGTCAGGGGATCGCCGACGACCGGCAGCCACGAAAAAAGCAGCATGGGTCGGCCATAGCGCTGAAACAGCGCTTCGGCCTTCTGCCGCGCAGGCGGCGAAACCGGAAACCAGCGGCGGCCCTCGAAACGGATGAGGAAACGTCCGAGCGCGAAATTGACAACGGCGCCGAGGACATTGCCCGCGGTCGCCGCCAGGAAGAGGGCGGTGCGACTGGTCTCGCCAGCAAGCGCTGCTGCGACGATTGCCGCCTCCGAAAGACCGAAGAGCAGCGTCGCCGACAGGAAGGCCGCGGCAAAGACGCCGGAGAGGAGGCCGAAGTCCAGGCTTAACTCCTGTCGACATGGCCGAGATCGCGCTCCGGCTCGATCACGTCGCGGATCCGCTGCTTCAACTCCTTCGGGCCGGGGAAGCCGCCATCGCGCTTGCGCTCCCAGACGAGGTCGCCGTCGACGCGGATCTCGAAATTGCCGCCGGTGCCGGGGATCAGCGCGACTTCGCCGAGCGCATCGCCAAAGGTCGACAGCAGCTCCTGCGCCATCCAGCCGGCGCGCAGCAGCCAGTTGCACTGGGTGCAGTAAAGGATCGTGACGCGAGGCTTTTCGCTCATCTGATGTTTCCTGTTCGCATTGCGGTTCAAACCATATCGACGCTCAGGGGTCGCAACAACCGGCCTTTCACGCCCACATCACATACATGTCAACTTTTATAGTCATGTTTTTATCGGAGGGAGCCTTGAATTGCGAACGGCGCCCGGCAAGAGAATTGCTGCAGTGCAACCCATTCCCGAGGAAATCATGACCGACACCACCGCTACGACCGCCCGCCCGCGTGCGATCCTGCCGGCACTCGAAAAGATCTACCTGCCGCTCGACACCTTCGCCGAAACGCTGCTGCGCGTGCTTGCGGGTGCGCTGCTCGTCACCCACGGTTACGGCAAGATCCTCGATCCCTTCGGTGCCGTTGGCATGGTGGAGGGCCTGGGCTTCTATCCCGGCGCTTTCTGGTCGCCGTTGCTTTCCGCTACCGAATTTTTCGGCGGCATCTTCATCGCCATCGGCTTTCTGACCCGCCCCGCCGCTTTCGCGGCCACCATCGTGCTGCTGGTCACCGTCTATTTCCACGGCTTCGTGCAGGGCCAGGGGCTCGGCGGTGCCGAGAAATCGATCCTTTGGGCGGCAATCACCTTCTTCTTTGCGATCCGTGGCGCCAACAACCAGTCGGTCGACGCCAAGCTCGGCAAACAGTTCTGATCTCATGGGTGTTTGACGCGGCCGCTTGCCGGCCGCGTCACTCCTCCTCGCGATCAATATTATCGGGCGACGCTGCGGATCGTCATGCGATGCGCCTTTCCCGCCCGGTCGAGCCAGTCGATCGACTGTCCGACGGAAAGACCGATCAGCGCCGCGCCGATCGGCGTCAACACCGAAATTCTGCCCGCTTCGATGTCAGCCTCGCCGGGATAGACCAGGGTCACTTCCTTGGCGAAGCCATTGTCGGCATCGAAAGCGACGGTCGACCCCATCTGCACGCTGTCCTTCGGCAAATCATGTGTGGCGACGCGCGCTCGTTCGAGTTCCGAAAGCAGCGCTTCGGCGACCTCGGGCATGCGGTCGAGCGCCGACAAGGCAAGTGCGGTAAGGCGCGCATGGTCCTCGGCATTGATGATGATTGGTGGGAGTTTCCTGCGGGTTGCTTTGTCCGCCATGATGAGATCCGTGCTTGGGCGCATGGTCGCCTGCACCACATGTCCCCTCAAAGGAGAACACGCGGCAATTCAAAGTGCTGCAGCGTGCTTTGTGCCCTGATGAGGCGCGGGGCCGCAGAGGCGCCATGATCGCGACTATTCCTGTGAGATGCTTTGCGCTCGCCGCACTTCAGTCTGTGGAATGGCCGCAGACGGTCTCGATGCGAAAGGCTCCCCTTCCCCGGAGAGCGCACGCATCCGGGCCGGGGTCATGTTCCTGCGATAGGGCAGACCCGGAAAGAACAACGGAAATGGACCGCAAGCGTCGGCATGGCCCAAAGGTCGGAAAGTGCGCCGGCGAAGTCAAGGCCGCCGATCGCCTCTTGAACGGTGGCGGCGGCCGTGGTCAACCTACAGCGCTGCGCGTCTTATCAGAGGCGCAAGACGCGGACGGCATGGCGCTGGCGCGCCGGTCGCCTTTCCGGCGACCCGCCGCGCGGCAATGCGACCTCGTGATGGAGGAGGTTTGGTCATGAGCGAAGCGATCGAAGGCTGCTGTTTTTGCGGGCGCATCCGCTACCGGCTAAAGGCGCGGCCGATGTTCGTCCATTGCTGCCACTGCAGCGATTGCCAGCGCCAGACGGGGAGCGCCTTTGTGCTGAACGGCATCATCGAGGGGGAAAACGTCGAGCTGCTCAAGGGCGAGCCCATAATGGTCACCCTGCCGACCGACAGTGGCCGCCCGCACGACGTCTATCGCTGCGCCGACTGCCAGTCAGCGCTCTGGAGCGACTACGGCCGGCGCAAATGGCTGTCCTTCGTCCGCGTCGCAACGCTCGACCGGCCGTCGGATTTTCCGCCGGACGTGCACATCTATACGCGTTCGAAACTCGACTGGGTGGCGCTGCCGCCGGGCGCCAAGGCTTTCGAGGAATATTACGACATGCAGGCGCTCTGGCCGAAGGATAGCCTGGAGCGGCGCGATCGCGCCTATGCCAAGTCGAAAGCACAGGCGGAGTCATGACGGGAAGCGAGCGTGAAAAGATGGCGGCCGGCGCGTGGTACCGTTGCCTCGATCCGGAACTCGACCAATTGCGCGATCGCGCCCGCAAGGCGGTTCACCAGCACAACACGCTGCCGCCGGACGAGCGTGGCAGTCTCGCCCCGGCCTTGAGGGCACTCTTTGCCGACGTTGCCGCCGACGCCTTCGTCGAGGCGCCGTTCCATTGTTCCTATGGCATGAACATAGTGCTCGGCGCCCGCGCCTACCTCAACGCCGGCTGCACCATCCTCGACAGCGCGCCCGTCATCATCGGCAGCGATACGATGCTGGGACCGGGCGTGCAGATCTATTGCGCCGAACACCACAAGGATCCGGCGCCGCGGCGCGAGGGATTGGAAATCGCCCGCCCCGTGGCGATCGGCGAGAACGTCTGGATCGGCGGCGGCGCGATCATTCTCGCCGGGGTGACGATCGGTGACGGCGCGATTGTCGGCGCGGGCGCGGTGGTGACGCGCGACGTGCCGGCGGGAGTGACGGTCGTGGGGAATCCGGCGCGGGTTCGGCAGTGACGCTTGAAGAAGAGAACGGGGGCTTTTTTCAATGGCCGATGACTTCGAGATACATGTCCGTCCGGCGCGTGCCGAGGACGTGCCGGCGCTTTGCGCCTTTCTGAATGAGATCATTCGGATCGGCGGCACCACCGCCCACGAGACGCCGTTCACCCACGAGAGCTTCACGGCCCATTTTCTCACCGGCCCGGGCTTTGTCAGTTGCTATGTCGCCGAGGATGCCGATGGCCGGCCTTGCGCCTTCCAAGGATTGGAACGCTGGGACGGCCTCCCGGATGGTTGGGTGGATATCGGAACTTTTGCCCGGCCTCATGCGAAGGTTCGTGGCGCCGGCACCGCGCTCTTTGCCGCCACGAAGGCACACGCACGCGCCGCCGGCTTCAAGGCGATTAATGCCACGATCCGCGCCGACAACGCCGGCGGTCTGGCCTACTACGCGAAAATGGGCTTCGTCGATTACAAAGTCGAGGAGGCGGTGCCGCTGAAGGATGGTAGACCGGTGGACAGGATATCGAAGTGCTACGATCTTTAGGGACGATTGATCGGCATGGGTGTCGTATCAAAAGCCTTGGAATGCAAAATCCGTGGCCGTGACGATATCGTCGCGCTGGCTTGACAGGTCGAAGACCATTTCGCCGAGTTCGCTCGAAGGTATCGCGGCCATGAGATGGATTGCCACGACACAATCTTCACCGTCGATCTTTGTGCGTGGGTTGAGGCGTGACATCGCGTGACCGAATTCGGATGCCGGAATGAGCGGCGCCACGATCCTCGTCTTCAATGCCTCGAAGAGGTCGGCTTGCAGGTCGACCACCAGGGTGTCGCCCTGCTTCAAACGGTAGACATGAAAACAGGCCATCAGAACTGCCGATGTTTCGCCAGTGGCAGTCCGCGCTTTTCAACCAGGGCGTTGGCATCGGCGATCGCTTTCGCGTTCTCAATACGCCAGAGCTTTTCCCGTTCGGTCTTGATCGCTTGTGCGATTCCTTCTTCCGCCGCGCGGGAAACATTGATCCTGAGATCGCGCGCTTGCGATAGCAGATCATTGTCCAGCGAGAGATTGGTTGGCCGTCTTGCGGTTGATCGTGTCATATTCGCCCCGACAAAGATGCGCACATTAGATGCGCATCTTTGTCGGAAGCAAACACTCACTCATCGCCCATCTTCAGCGCCGCGATAAACGCTTCCTGCGGAATCTCCACCTTGCCGAACTGGCGCATGCGCTTCTTGCCTTCCTTCTGCTTTTCCAGAAGCTTGCGCTTGCGGGTGGCGTCGCCGCCGTAGCACTTCGCCGTGACGTCCTTCCGGAGCGCGCGAACCGTTTCGCGGGCGATGATGCGGCCGCCGATTGCGGCCTGGATCGGGATCTGGAACATGTGCTGCGGAATCAGGTCTTTCAACTTTTCGCACATGACGCGGCCGCGCTTTTCCGCGGCCGAGCGGTGGACGAGCATCGAAAGCGCGTCGACCGGTTCGCCGTTGACGAGGATCGACATCTTGACGAGGTCGCTCTCGCGATAGTCGGAAAGGTTGTAGTCGAACGAGGCGTAGCCCTTGGAGATCGATTTCAGGCGATCGTAAAAATCGAACACCACTTCGTTGAGCGGCAGGTCGTAGGTAAGCATCGCGCGGTTGCCGACATAGGTCAGCTCCGTCTGGATGCCGCGCCGGTCCTGGCAGAGCTTCAGGATGCCGCCGAGATATTCGTCCGGCGTCAGGATCGTCGCCCGGATCCAGGGTTCGCGGAATTCGGAGATCTTGACGACATCAGGCATGTCGGCCGGGTTGTGCAGGTCCTTCTCGGTGCCGTCGGTCATCGTCAGCTGATAGACGACCGAGGGGGCGGTCGCGATCAGGTCGAGGTCGAACTCGCGCGACAGCCGTTCCTGGATGATCTCGAGATGCAGGAGCCCGAGGAAGCCGCAGCGGAAGCCGAAGCCGAGGGCGGCGGAGGATTCCATTTCGAACGAGAACGAGGCATCGTTGAGCCTGAGCTTGCCCATGGCGCCGCGCAGTTCCTCGAAATCGGCCGCATCGACCGGGAAGAGACCGCAGAACACCACCGGCTGCGCGGGCTTGAAACCTGGCAGCGCCTCCGAAGTCGGGCGCTTGTCCTCGGTGATCGTATCGCCGACGCGGGTGTCGGCCACTTCCTTGATAGAGGCGGTGATGAAGCCGATCTCACCGGGCCCGAGCGAATCCATTGCGACCATCTTCGGCGTCAGCACGCCGACGCGTTCGATCGTGTATTTGGCGCCGGTGCCCATCATGCGGATGGTCTGGCCCTTGGTCAGCACGCCGTCGATAATACGCACGAGAACCATGACGCCGAGATAGGTGTCGTACCAGCTGTCGACGAGCAGCGCCTTCAGCGGGGCCTTCTCGCCACCCGAACTCTTCGGCGCCGGCAGCTTGTGGACGATCGCTTCGAGCACGTCCGGAATGCCAAGGCCCGTCTTTGCCGAGATGAGTACGGCGTCGGAAGCGTCGATGCCGATCACTTCCTCGATCTGCTCCTTGATCCGATCCGGTTCGGCGGCCGGCAGGTCGATCTTGTTGAGCACGGTGACGAGCTCGTGGTTGTTGTCGATCGCCTGGTAGACGTTGGCGAGCGTCTGGGCTTCGACCCCCTGGCTGGCGTCTACGACGAGCAGCGAGCCCTCGCAGGCCGAAAGCGAGCGCGAGACTTCATAGGCGAAGTCGACGTGGCCGGGCGTGTCGATGAGGTTCAGCACATAGGTTTCGCCGTCATTGGCCTTGTAGTGCAGGCGCACGGTCTGGGCCTTGATAGTGATGCCGCGCTCGCGCTCGATATCCATGCTGTCCAGCACCTGCTCGGACATTTCGCGCTCGGCAAGACCGCCGGTCGACTGGATCAGCCGGTCGGCGAGCGTCGATTTGCCGTGGTCGATATGGGCCACGATCGAGAAGTTGCGGATATGCGACAGGGGCGTCTTGGAAGATGTTGTGCTCATGGGCCGCATATAGCAGCGCGATCAGGCGGCGCAAAGCGGGAAATGAAGGCTTTGTTCACTATAGTTTCGCGCCCGCGCACAGCTATTCGGCCTGTGTTTCGGCCTCGATCAGTGCGCCGGCATTCGGTACCTGCGCGCTCTTGAGTTCGAAGCTTTCGCAGAGTTGTGGCGGCACCCTCTCGCGGCTGCCGAGGCGGAAGAGCACGAAGGCGGCATAGAGCAGCGCCACCGCCATGGCGGCGTAAATGAAGGTGCGCTGCCCCAAGACCGGCGTCAGCATGGTAACAAGCATCGGAACGATGGTTGCGGCCGTGGACCAGGCGACGAGCATGGTGCTGGCGAGCGGCACGAACTCGGACGGATCGGCGCGGTCGTTGGCATGCGCATTGGCGATCGAGTAGACCGTCTCGACCGCACCGGCGAAGAGCGCGAAGACCAGCATCAAGAGGATGAGATTGGCGAAGGAAACGCTGAGTGCCGCAAGTCCGGCGGCGACGATCAGCGCGCAGGTGGCGATCAAGACGATACGGCGATCGATCCGGTCGGAGAGCGCACCCATCGGATACTGGATAAACATCAGCCCGAACTGCATGATGAACATCAGCGCCGCCACGTCCTTCTGGCTGACGTCGTTGGCGGCGGCATAGATCGGCGTGAAGCCCTGCACGACCATGGAAAGGCCGCCGGCGGCAAGCACGCCGACGAAGGCGACCGGAGAATTCCGCCACGCCATCGGAATGTCGATGCTGACTTTGGCGGGCGCCGGCGGCGTCGGCAGGCGGGTAAGGCCGATCGGCAGGATCGCCACCGTGGTGAAGAAGATCGTGATGATCGGCGCAAGGTTGCCATCCGCGGGGATCTGGCCGAAGAGCCAGGCACCGGCGCCGAGGCCGATCACATAGGCCATGTAGAAAAGCGCCATCGCCTTGCCGCGCCAATGGTTTTCGCTGGCGTGATTCAGCCAGCTCTGGCTGATGATGAAGTTCGTATTGCCGGCGGCGCCATAGAGGCAGCGTGCGAACACCCATAGAAGGGGATGGACGCCGAGACTGATGATCAGCGCTGCGAGGATGACGAGGGCCATGGAACAGGAGAAGGCGCGGGCATGGCCGACGCGGCGAATGAGCGGTCCAGCAATCACGCAGCCGACGAGCCCGCCGAAGGCGATGGCGGTTACCGCGGCGCCCGGAACCCAGTCCGGCGCCTCGGCCCGTGTCAGCACAAAGGGGACATAGGCGAGCATCATGCCGTTGCCGATCGCGACCGCCGTCATCGAGACGACGATGCTGGCGATCGACATGAGCGAGGAAGGGGATCCGTGCCTGGCTTCCGCGACATCCATGCTGGCCCTCGACAAGAGATTTCTAAACTATTGAAGAAAAATGCTTTTGCGAATTAGCCGCTCGCCCGCAACCATAGCGCCTGATGCCCCGGCGCGTTGTCGTCAAAACGGCATGGGCGAATTTATTTTGGCGGTTCGACAGCGCCTTGACTCCACTATATGAGAAGTGCAATCTCAGATAATGGAACACGTCAACGACCCACTTGAACAGGCTATCGGCGAACGGGTGCGGCAACTGCGGAGCGAGCAGGCGCTGACCCTCGATGATCTCGCGGCCCGCTCCGGCGTTAGCCGGGCGATGATATCGCGGATCGAGCGCGGCGAAACGAGCCCGACGGCGCAACTCCTGGCGAAGCTTTGCAGCGCGCTCGGCACGACGCTTTCGGCGCTCTTCGCCTTCGAGGTGAAGGATGCGTCGCCGGTTGCGCGGCGAGCGGATCAGCGGCTCTGGCGCGATCCGGAAAGCGGTTACCTGCGCCGGTCTGTTTCGCCCGAAGGCGTCGGGTCGCCGGTCGATATCGTCGAGGTCGAGTTTCCACCCCGGGCGCGGGTCGTCTTCGAGCGCCAGCCGGCGGATCGCGGCATCACGCAGCATCTCTGGCTCTTTTCCGGCCGGCTCGAACTGACGATGGAGGACGGATCCCACCTGCTCGAGGCGGGCGACTGCCTCTTCATGGGGCTGGAGGAGGCGCACGTCTTTCATAACCCTCATGACGAACCGGCCCACTACGCCGTCATCCTCTGCCGCACTAAGGTCTAGCCATGCCTGAGATAAATATCCGCGTGCTCTGCGAAGAAGAAACCCGCGCTGCCTTGCCGGCGCTTGCCGAAATCCTTTCCGATTGCGTCGAGGGTGGCGCGTCGGTCGGGTTCATGCAGCCTTTCGCGCCGAAGGATGCCTTGCCGTTCTGGGAGGCGGTTTGTGCCGCCGTCGCCCGAGACGAAACGGTGCTGATCGTTGCCGATGTCGGCGGCCGGCTGGCCGGTACCGTGCAGCTCGGCATCGCTACGATGCCCAACCAGCCGCACCGCGCCGATATCAAGAAATTGCTCGTCCGCCGGGAAGCGCGCGGCTGCGGTCTCGCGCGCCGATTGATGGAGAAAGCGGAAGCCGAGGCCGTGAAGCGCGGCCGCCGCGTGCTCGTACTCGACACCGCCACCGGTGAACCGGCAGAGGCGATCTATGACCGCCTCGGCTGGCTGCGCGCTGGCGTCGTTCCCGACTATGCACTGATGCCGGACGGCCGCTACTGCAGCACGACCTTCTTCTACAAGCATCTCGCGCTTTAGCGTCCGTCGTTTCTAACCCGTGCTGGCCGCAAGTGCCTGTTTCCACCAGGCAACGGTCTGTTCGATGCCCTGCTGCAAGGAGACACGGGCCTTCCAGCCGATGAGTTCCTCTGCCAGGACCGGTGACGGACACAGGTCGACATCTCTTGACCTGTCGGCGGGATGGAAGTCGACAAGTGCCGGATCGCCGCCGGTCGCGGCCAGGATCGCCAAGGCTGTCTCCCGCATCGTCGGCGCATGGCCTGAGGCGATGTTGATAATCGATCCACCGCGCGCGGAAGTCTCTGAAAGACGGTGCAGGGCATCGACCGCGTCGTCGACGAAAAGCAGATCGCGACGCTCGCTGGGGCGGCGCACGGTGAAACGTTCGCCCGCAAGACACCGTCGAATCAGCGACGGAATGAGGAAATCTTCCGATTGGGAAGGCCCGTAGATGAGTGAAAGCCGTGCCGTGACGACGGGAAAGGGAAGCCGCGGTTGAAGCGCCTCGACGTAATGTGCGCCGGACACCAGCCCTGCGGCGTAGGTCGTGCTCGGCCTTTCTCGTTGCCACTCCGCATGCGGAGTGGGCGCTCTCCCGTAGGCAGCCAGGGACCCGGCACGAATGAAGATCCGCGGTGCCGGACGCGCTTCTGCCGCCGCTGCGACCACCGACAAGAGGCCGAGCAAGTCCTCCTTGACGCTCCCGAAGGCATCACCGAGTCCCGGCTCTTCCTTGCGCCTGGTCGATACGGCGAGATGAAAGACGCAATCGGGCTTTGCCTCTGCAAAGCAGCGCTGAAGAGCTTCACGCTCGTCGAGGTGCAGACGGTGAAGTTGGATCTTGGCCTTCACCTCCTGAAGACGGTGCAAGCTCGTCTGAGGACGAGCCAGCACGTGGACGTCGTGCCCGGCTTCCAGACAGCGCACCACCACATGCGACCCGACGAAGCCGGCGCCGCCGACGATCAACACGCTCGCCATGATCCTTCCCTACTTCATGTTTCCCTAAAACCCTTGCCGATTTAGGGATAAAAACATGTCGCAACCAAAAGTGCTACAGGGGCCTTTGCGCGTCCGACGCCCGGCGCTGTAGTTTCTCGCGGCAGAGCCGATTGTAGCCCCCACTTATCTCGGCAGATTTCCGCCGCTCATGAAACGAAGAAGCTGGAGAGTCCCTGGCCGGCGGCTAGGGCCACGTAGGCGAGAACGGCGAAATAGATCGTGGTCGCGACAAGGAAAAGATAGCCCGCGGCCACCATCAGGCCGTCACGCTGGATGATGCCCAGCGATAAGAGCAGGATCGCGATACCAGGCAGCGTGTTCGACAGCGGAATCAGTCCGAGCGGAAACATCAGGAGCACACCGCCGGCCATGATCATCAGCCCGTTGAAGCGGTTCATGACGGCGCCTTGCGTCAGGAACCGCAGTCTCGGCCGCACGAAACGGTCGAGCTTGGAGACGAGCGCGGCCCCCTTCTTGAGCGTCGGCACGAGCTTTTCGGTTTCGATCTTCCGATCAAGGATGCGTTGCGGCAGCCAGGGCAGGCGGTTGAGTGTGATCGCCAGCGAGATAAGGATGATTGCCGCGCCGAACACGGTGCTGACGCCCGGAATCGAAACGGGAATCAAAAACGGTAGCGTCAGAAGCGCGCAAAGCAGCAGAAAGCCGTGCTCGCCGATCCCGATCATAAGCTCGCGCAGGGTGATCGTCCTGCCTTTGATCGAGGCGATCATGTCGTTCAGCGTGTCGCTGAGATTGCGTTCCGTGTCGCCGAACTCGACCGCCATGCTGTCGTCCCCGTTTGTCTGACCCCTTACAGCGCCGTCTTTTCAGACGCACAAAGGTCGCTGTAACGCTCCAATCTGCTGCATGGTTTCGTCCTTAGATCGGTTCCGACTAGGGAACCATGCAGTGGCCCGTTTAGCACAGGCATGTGAAGGATCGGTTAGCGGGTGCTCTGGACAGCAATGTGGCGGCGGCCGGCCATTTTATCGGGCTGCCGCGACCGTTGCCGACGTGCAACATTATGGTGCATTCCGCCGGTTCCCGTGGGAACGGAATGCCTCTTCATCTTGCTGCCTTAATCGATAGTATGAAGCATTTCGAGCACCAATGGGGACAATCGATTCGATGATCAAGAAATGCGCCATCCTGGCCATCGCGGCCGTTTACCTTTCCGCATGCACCACCACCGACCCCTACACGGGCGAACAGAAGATGTCGAATACGGCGGGCGGTGCGCTGCTCGGCGCGGGCCTTGGCGCCGCAACCGGCCTTCTGGTCGGCGGCAGTGCCGCGGGACGGCGTGACGCCGCGCTTGTCGGCGCCGGTATCGGCGCGCTTGGTGGCGGCCTGATCGGCAACTACATGGACCAGCAGGAAGCGGAACTGCGCGCACAGTTGCAGGGCACGGGCGTTTCCGTCACGCGTGCGGGCGACCGCATCATTCTCAATATGCCGTCGAACATCACTTTCGCGACCGATCGCGACCAGGTGATCCCGCCCTTCTATCCGACGCTCGACTCGGTCGCGGTCGTTCTGCGCAAGTTCAACCGGACGCTTATCGATGTGGACGGCCACACCGATTCGACCGGCAGCGCCGCCCACAACCAGGGTCTCTCAGAGCGCCGTGCGGCTTCGGTTGCCAACTATCTCGGCAGCCGCGGCATCGACCAGCGCCGCATTTCGACCATGGGCTATGGCATGGAGCGGCCGATCGCATCGAACGCGACCGAGGCCGGCCGCGCGCAAAACCGCCGCGTCGAAATCTCGATCGCCCCGATCAAGCAGGGCTGATCCGCGACGCAGCGGATTCGACAAAGGGCCGCCGGCACGCCCCGCGGCCCTTTTCCTTGATCGGCAAACACAGGCGCGTCAAAATCGATATCGAAGCAGGCGCCCCATCGGCGGCAGCATCGGCATTGCCTCGAGCATTTGGAGCGTGATCTGCGCAAGGGGTGACATACGCGCCGCCACGGCCCCGCTCCAGTTGCAGCGGTCCTCGACGAGCGTCAGGCTCGGTACCTGCCGCGCGAGTTCCGCCGGGTCGTCGAGTGCCCAATGAAGGTCGGCGCCGGTCGCGCGGATCGCGGGGTTGAGGGTCAGCAGCCAGATCATTAGCCGGCTATAGGCATCGAAAGCGAACTCGCCGAGCGGGAAATGGCCGACGAGCCGGTGCAGGAGCTGCGGCACCCGGTCCTGCTCCAGATAAGGCAGCACTCCCTCGGCAACGATCATCGCCGGCCTGTCGGCAGGACATTGGCAAAGCCACGGTTCGCTGGTGATCGAGGCCTCGATCATTGCGTAGTTCTCTCGATCGGGATAAAGACGCCGCCTGAGCGCGATGACGTCTGGAAAATCGACATCGAACCAGCGCACAGGCGGTTGCGGATCGAGACGAAAAACGCGGCTGTCGAGACCGCAACCGAGGTGTAGCACGGTCGCATCGGGGTGCCGGTCGAGAAAGGCCTCGGTCCAGCGATCGAGCAGGTAGGCCCGCATGGCGATCGCGATCGTCATGTCACGGCCGACCTTCAGGTGCGTAAGATCCTCGCCGATGCGAGCGAGCGCGGCGGCGGCGAAATGGTCGTGGAGGAGGGAGTCCGGCATGGCGCTCTCCTCCGCCTTCGCCTGGAGCGTAATCAGCGGCGTTGCCTTGACGCCAGTGAAGCAACCCCTTGGCGCCATGGCTCTCTCCGGCGACATCGATAGGGGATGCTTTTCGGCCACCTTCGCAGAAGTCCTTGCATAATCGCAGCGCGCCTGCTGCGACGTCGAGCTTCTCACTCTAATGCATTTCTTGGTTCTGCATATGTCGATTTGAGTCTCCGCCAACTGCCCTCCGGGCGGAGGCGATGCCCAAGGCCGGTGCGAGTGAGAAAAGCCCAAAGAGCCAGATCGCGGTTGAGGTGGCGCCCTCCGTCGTGCCCTCGCCAACACCGGCCAGGTTAGCTGTCATGCCGGCAAGTGCGGCGCCGAGCGATGCGGCGAAGAGCTGGATCGTCGTGATCGACGCTGCCGCCTTTTCCTCTTCGCCAGCGGGCGCCGCGGCATAGACCGCCGTGACGATGTGCGGCCACGCAACGCCGATGCCGAAGCCGACCGCAGCGATCCCGAGGCACAGCGGCACCGCGATCACGGCGAAACCAGCCGATATCATCGGCATGAAAGCAGCGATCGTCAGGAGACCGACAAGGCCGAAGAACGGGCCGGCGGTAATCGTCTTGCGCGCGCGGCTGCCTTCCCAATGGGCGCTTGTCATCGAGCCGGCCGTCCAGCCGAGCGCCATCAACGCGGCAATGTAACCGGCAACGAGGGGAGACCGCCCGTGCAGTTCCTGCAACAGATAGGGAACGTAGATCTCCGGCTGCATGCCGATCATCGCCAATGCAATGGTCGCATAGAGCGCCGCGAGCGGCGCACGAGGGTTGAGGGCGCCCTGCGGCAATAGCCGCGCCGTAGCGCGACGCTCGCTTGCGACGAGCACCGCAAAGAGAACGAGCGCGACACTGGCGCCGGCGATCTGTTCGGCGGTCGCCGTAAGGGTCCCGCTCACAGAGAGTACCAGGACGATGCCGATGAGAAGCGTGAGCTGCAGCAGCGGCAGCGGACCGCGCGCGCCTGAGGTCGTCCGCGGCAGAGTCGAGAGCGCGAGAGTCGCGAGCACCGCCGTCAGGGGCAGCAGCGACCAGAAGGCAGCCCGCCACGCGCCATATTCGGCAAACACGCCGCCGACCGCCGGGCCGACGAGCGTCGCGGTGCCCCAGGTTGCGGATATGAGTCCGATCGCGCGGGCCCAGAGTGCGGCCGGGAAGACCATGCGAATGACGCCATAGGCAAGCGCATAGAGAAGCCCGCCGCCGAAGCCCTGGATCGCGCGGCCGGTAAGCAGCAACGGCATGCCGGGTGCGAGGGCGCATGCAAGCGAGCCAAGTCCGAAGACCAGCGCGCCGACGGCATAGGCGCCTCCGGCGCCCGCCCGAGCGAGCAGCCGCGCCGAAAGTGCCGCACCGAGAATGGATGCGGCGACGAAGAGTGTCGTGCTCCAGGCATAATAGTCGAGCCCGCCGATGTCCCGCACGATGGATGGCATGACGGTCGTGACGATATAGATATTGAGCGCGTGCAACGCGACGCCGCCGCTGAGCACAAGCGAATGGATGGCGTTCCCGCCGGAGAAAAGGGTGAGCCAGCCGGCATCGGACGCGGCCGCGGCGTTCTTGGTCTTGTCGAGCATATGTCGAACCTCGTTGGTCGGCCACCGTCTCAATGGACGGTTGCGTCGTCAAGATGAGCGAGCTTGTCCGGATTGCGGACGATGAAGATATCGGCGACCCGGCCATCGTGGTCGTAGCCGAAGGAAACCGTCGCGGCGATGTCGCCATCGCTCCTGAGGACGATGCCTCGTCCGCCGTTGAGCTCCGCGGTTTCCCACCGGTAGTGCGGCCAGTATTCGGTCAGGCGTTCGGCGATGAAGGCCATGACGGTCTCTTTGCCGGAAAGGATGCCGAGCACGGTCGCGGCCTTGCCGCCACCGTCGGCGGTGAGCTTCACGTCGGCCGACAACAGCGCTGAAAGGCTGGCAATGTTGCCGCCGTGAATGGCGTCGTGAAAGGCGGCGAGGAGTTCGTCCTGCCGCTCGCGCGGTGTCGCATGTCGGCTCTGGACCACACCGATATTGGATTTAGCGCGTGAGACTAGCTTGCGGGTGGCTGCCTCCTGCATGCCGAGCGTTTCGGCAATCTCGCCATAGGGTTGGCCGAAAATCTCATGCAACAGATAGGCGGCCCGCTCCTTGGGCGTCAGCCGTTCGAGCATCAGCAGGAATGCGGTCGTGAGCGAGGAGGTGAGCGCAAGCTTCTCCTCCACGTTGTCGTCGCTTGCGGTGTGGATCGGTTCTGGCAGCCACGCGCCGACATAGTCGACGCGCTTGCGATGCGCGGATTTCAGCAGATCGAGGCAACGGCGGGTGCAGGCGGTGGTGAGCCAGGCGGCCGGATTTTCGATCTCAGACAGATCGGCCGCCTGCCATTTAAGAAACGTGTCCTGCACCGCATCCTCGGCATCGGCGCGCGAACCCAGAATGCGGTAGGCGAGGCCGAGGAGGCGGGGTCGCGTCTCCTCGAACATGCCGCTCTTGTCGTTGCGAACCATGTCAGTGCCTCGAAATCTGGATGCGGTTCCAAAGGTTGATCATCGCCACGGTCGAGGTGATGACGCTGATCTCGTTGTCGCTGAAGTGCTCGCGAAGCCGAGCACGCAAGCTTTCGAAATCGGTCCGGGGTTGGAGTTCCGTCAAGGCCTCGGTCCAGGCGAGAGCGGCCTTTTCACGCTCGGAGAAATCGCCGACCTGATCCCAGACGATAATGCGGTCGAGCCGTTCGCTCGCCTCGCCGTCGGCACGGGCTTCCTTTGTATGCATCTTCACGCAGAAGCCGCAGCGGTTAATCTGCGAGGCGCGAAGCTGGACGAGGTGGTGGATCGTCCGGTCGAGGCCGTAGCCGTCCATTTTGTTGTGCACGTCGGCAAGCGCGTCGAGCACATCCGGGATTTCCTGTTCGTAGCGCACGGCTTTCATATCGGTCATGGTCTGTCTCCATTGCTGGGGTCAATTGATGCTTTCGATCAGTTGACGATTGACCGTGGACGCCTGTGACGTGCGTTGCGAATTTTTGGGAAATCGGCCTCTACAAAATCATCGTGATCTCGGCGGATAGGCGTGCTCGTTTCCGCGGAAATCGGTGATGGTGTAGCAGCCGCCCCCTTCCGCAGCGATCGTGCTTGCGCTGATAACGGCCTTGCCGTGGCCGCCGGGGATGTCGAGAATATAGGTTGGCTGGCAAAGGCCGGAAACGCGGCCGCGAAGCGCGGCGACGAGCTTCTGTCCCTCCTCGATCGACAGCCGGAAATGGCCGGTGCCGGGCGCGAGATCGGGGTGATGCAAGTAGTAGGGCTTGATCCGCGTTTCGACGAAGGCGCGCATCAGTTCCGCAAGCACGTTCGCATCGTCGTTGACGCCCTTGAGCAGCACCGACTGGCTGATCATGACGATGCCCGCATCGATGAGGCGGGCCGAAGCCGCGCGCGCCTCGGGCGTCAGCTCGCGCGGGTGGTTGGCATGCAGCGCCACATAGGTCGCCTTGCCGCTCGCCTTCAACGCCGCGACGAGGTCGGCATCGACGCGCTCCGGTTCGACGACGGGCACGCGCGTGTGGAAGCGGACGATCTTGACATGGTCAATCGCGCCGAGCCGCTCCATGATTTCGCCGAGCCGACGGGGCGAAAGCACCAGCGGATCGCCGCCCGTGAGGATTACCTCCCAGATTTCGGGATGGTCCGCAATGTAAGCGATCGCGGCGTCGAGTTCGGCAGGCGTCAAAGTGCCGAGCCCCTGCGGTCCGACCATTTCGCGACGGAAACAGAAGCGGCAATAGACGGGGCACACATGCACCGCCTTGAGCAGCACGCGGTCGGGATAGCGGTGGACGATCCCGGTAACCGGGCTGTGCGAACCGTCGCCAATCGGATCGGCGCGCTCTTCCGCCGTGAGCGTCAGCTCGGCTGCGTCCGGCACGAACTGTCGAGCGATAGGGTCATCCTTGGCCTGACGGTCGATGAGATCCGCAATGGCCGGGCTGATCGAAACGGCATAGCGCGACGCCACCAGCGATACCGCCTCTTCGTCCGCCGGCGCGATAAGACCGGCATCGACGAGCTCGCGCGTCGTCCTGATGGAGCGTTGTGCGGTCATGCGCTTGCCTCCGCGACCGGCGCCCACAGCACCTGATCGATGCGCGAAGCCCCTGTCGCCAGCATCACCAGGCGATCGAAGCCGAGAGCGATGCCGCCCGCCTCGGGCATGATGGCGAGAGCCGACAGGAAGTCCTCGTCGAGCGGATAGGTTTCGCCGTAGACGCGCGCCTTCTCCGCCATTTCCAACTCGAAACGGCGGCGCTGCTCGGCGGCATCCGTCAGTTCGCCGAAGGCATTGGCAAGCTCGACGCCGCAGGCATAGAGCTCGAAGCGTTCGGCGACGCGGCGGTCTCGCGCCGCGGGCCTGGCGAGCGCCGCCTCGGCGGTCGGATATTCGTCGAGGATCGTCGGCCGGCCGAAACCGAGATTGGGCTCGACCTTTTCCACGAGCACACGGCTGAAGAGGTCAGCCCAGATGTCGTCGTCAGCGACGCGGAGGCCAGAAACCCTCATCGCCGCGGCCAGCCGGTCGCGATCCGTCGCGCCGTCCGCGCCGATCGAGGCGAGCAGGTCGATGCCCGCAAAACGCTCGAAGGCCTCGGCCAGCGAAAGCCGCTCCGGTTCAAGAAACGGGTCAGTGGTCCTGCCCTGATAGGTGAGCGATCTCGAGCCCGTCGTTTCGGCGGCAAGCGCGAGGATTTCGGCGCAGTCGCGCATCAGCGCCTCATAGCTCTCGCCGGCGCGATACCACTCGAGCATGGTGAATTCGGGATGGTGCAGTGGGCCGCGCTCCCGGTTGCGGTAGACATGGGCAAAACAGGCGATGCGCCTTTCGCCCGCGGCCAGCAGTTTCTTGCAGGCGAATTCCGGTGAGGTATGGAGATAAAGCGGCTGTGCGGCGCCGTCATGGCCGAGCGCCTGCGTTGCAAAGGCGTGCAGATGCGCTTCGTTGCCCGGCGACACCTGCAGGCTCGCCGTGTCGACCTCGACGAAATCCCGCTCGTCGAAGAAGCGCCGCAATGCCGATTGGATCCGGTTGCGCCCGATCAGAAACGGGCGCCGGTCGGCATGGACATCCGGTGTCCACCAGGGAGAAGCATGCGGCATGATCGGTCGGTCCAAACTTTCTTCGCGTGCCAAGTTTCTTCGCGAGCGAGCCGGCGCAGGCTGGCTATTTGCGCGAAATTAGGGTAGTTGCGGCGCGAAATCCTAGTTTTCGCGTCCTGCAGGGCCGGGTTTCCCGGCTCGCCGTGTCGCGCATACCTCTGTTACAAGGAAGACTAATGGTCAAGGTCATCGCTTCTTCTGTCCGCAAGGGCAACGTTCTCGACGTCGACGGCAAGCTCTATGTCGTGCTTACCGCACAGAACTTCCACCCGGGCAAGGGCACGCCGGTCACGCAGGTCGACATGCGCCGCATTTCCGATGGCGTGAAGGTTTCCGAGCGCTACCGCACGACCGAGCAGGTCGAGCGCGCTTTCGTTGAAGACCGCGAACACACGTTTCTCTACGAAGATGGCGAAGGTTTCCACTTCATGAATCCGGAAACCTACGATCAGCTCGTCATGTCGGCAGAAGACATCGGCGACCAAAAGGCCTATCTCCAGGAAGGCATGGCCGTGATGCTGTCGATCCACGAAGGCGTTGCGATCGCCATCGACCTGCCGCGCCACGTCATCCTCGAGATCACCGAGACCGAACCGGTGGTCAAGGGCCAGACGGCGTCGTCCTCCTACAAGCCGGCCCTTCTTTCGAACGGTGTTCGCACCTCCGTGCCGCCGCATATCCAGGCGGGCACCCGCGTCGTCATCGCGACGGAAGACGGCTCCTACGTCGAGCGCGCCAAGGACTGATTGAGAAATTTCGCAGGGGAAATCAAACGGGGACGTTGGTTGCTGACTGCCGTCCCCGTTCTCGTTTCACATTCGGCTGCCTATACCTGCAAATAGGGGGCGCATTTTGTGAAGCCGGTGCTAGGATGCCGCCGTCCGAAGCGGGGCGCGACGCACGGTGGCTTTCCAACTGCGTCCTTTCTCATTCTCGGCGATCCTGCCACGCGAGGTTTTGCATGTTCCCACTGTCGCATATGATGAAATCCTTCATTCGCAAGGGTCGCCTGACGGTGATCGATGCGGATGGCAAGCGCCACGTCTTCTCCGGCGAGCCCGGGCCACACGTGACGATGCGGCTGACGGACAAGCGGCTTTACCGCAGCCTCGTCTTCAACGCCGAGCTTGCCGCCGGCGAGGCCTATATGGATGGCACCATGCGCTTCGAAGAGGGCTCGACGCTTCGGGATTTCCTCACGCTGTTCTCGATCAACCGGCTCTCGCTCGGCTCCTACCCGATCCAAAAGGTGTTGCGCGCGATCAAGATGCGCTTTCGCAAGCGTCAGCAGGCTAACCCCAGGGGCAAGGCCCAGCAGAACGTCGCGCACCACTACGATCTCGGCAATGATTTCTACAAGCTCTTCCTCGACGAGAACATGCTCTATTCCTGCGCCTATTTCCGCGAGCCCGACGAGACGTTGGAAGCGGCGCAGCGCAACAAGCTCCGCCTGCTCATCGCGAAACTCTGCCTGAAGCCGGGCATGAAGGTGCTCGATATCGGCTGCGGCTGGGGCGATCTGGCGCTCTACCTGGCGGCGCTCGAGAATGTCGAGGTCTTGGGCGTGACGCTTTCGAAGGAGCAGCAGGCGCTCGCTTCCGAGCGGGCTCGCAAGGCCGGCATGGCCGATCGCGTGCGTTTCGAGCTGAAGGACTACCGCGACGTCCAGGGCCCTTTTGACCGCATCGTCTCGGTCGGCATGTTCGAGCATGTCGGCGTTCACCACTACGACGAGTTCTTCAAGAAGCTGAATGCGTTGATGCCGGACGACGGGCTCGCGGTGCTGCACTCGATCGGACACATGAGCCCGCCCGGCATGGCAAGCCCGTGGCTGCGCAAATACATCTTCCCCGGCGCCTATTCGCCGGCGCTTTCGGAAGTCTTCTCCGTTGTCGAGCAGAACAGCCTGTGGGTGACCGACCTGGAATTCCTGCGGGTGCACTATGCGACAACGCTCGCGCACTGGGGCAAGCGCTTCGAGGAAAACCGCGATAAGGTAATCGCGATGTACGACGAGCGCTTTGCCAGGATGTGGGAGTTCTACTTGATCAGCGCCGAGATGATGTTCCGCACCGGCAGCCAGCTCGTCTTCCACATGCAATTGTCGCGCTCGCGCGACGCCGCCCCGATCGTGCGCGACTACATCACCGATCAGCAGCGCGCCTATATCGATCAGGAAAAGGCGCTAAATCTCGTGATCTGAGCGCGGTGCATCCGGTCAGTCCCCGGTCTCCCTTGCTTGCCCATCAAATTTGCCCCTCACCCTAGCCCTCCCCCCGTCATGACAGGGA
>NZ_SRXN01000030.1 GCF_004827385.1 Ensifer sp. MPMI2T | reverse complement strand
GGGGGAGGGGCTACATCACCGCGCCCTCCCCACACTGCCCTCGCTCCATCTACCTGTGGAACTGCCGAAGGAGGCGGGACGGTGCCGCCGCGGAGCCCCTTCCCCTTATGGGGAGGAGTTGGCGAGGGGTTCGCGCATACTATACCCCCGGCCAGACGGGGTTTCGGGACCGCGCGGGTCACGTCCGAGAATATCGGGGTGACCATGCAACGGCTCGTTCACGCGATATCAACTCCGGCCGCAAACGCCTGCTTCCAGGCACGCACCACAGTTAACGGCGTCGCCGCGATCTGCGACCCGCTCGGCGGTCTCTATCTCACGGAGAGCGGCACGCTCGTCGTCTCCGACCTCCATCTGGAAAAAGGCTCGGCCTTCGCCCGGCGTGGCTTCATGCTGCCGCCCTACGATACGCTTGCGACGCTGCGAATTCTCGAGGCGGTGATCGCTCGCCACGATCCCCGCACGGTTATCAGCCTCGGCGACAATTTCCATGACCGGAAGGGATCCGCGGCGATGCCGGACACCTTTCGACAGATGATCGCGGCCATGGCCCGCGGCCGCGACTGGATCTGGATCAACGGCAATCACGATCCGGATGGCGCGTGGGGACTGCCGGGCGCCTCCATGGATGAGTTCCGCCATGCCGGGCTCGTCTTCCGGCACGAACCGTCGAGGATCGACGCCGAGGGCGAGATCGCCGGCCACCTGCATCCGTCGGCGACCGTTCGACGCCGCGAAAGGTCGGTCCGGCGCGCCTGCTTCGCAACCGACGGCAAGCGGCTCCTGATGCCGGCTTTCGGCGTCACAACCGGCGGGCTCGATCTGCATCACCGGGCGATGAGCGGCCTCTTCGATCGCGGCAAGCTGGTTGCCCACATGCTTGGCCGCGATCGCATCTACTCGGTTCGTTTCGACAATCTCATCGGCTGATGCGGCCCAACGGCCGGCACCTACAGCGACAATTGCGCGTCCGATTGGACGCGCGGTGCTGTAGTCATCGGCAAAGGGTTCATGCCGCTTCCGGGGCGTAGCGCAGAATGACGCAGCCGTTGGAAAGCGGACGTGCCTCGAGCAGGCTGAACGGCTTCGCGGCAGCGGCCTTCTTGAAGAACGGTGTGCCATCACCAAGCTGCACGGGAACGAGGCAAAGCATGATCTCGTCGACGACGTTCTCCGGCAACAGCGACGCGACGAGGTCGGCGCTTCCGAAGATATAGACGTTCTTCTCGCTCTCCGCTTTCAGTCGCCGCAATTCGGGGGCGAGGTCGCGAACGACGCGGCTGTTGTTCCAATCCGCCTTTTCCATCGTGCGCGAGGCAACAATCTTCGGAAGGGCATTCATATAGGTCTTCACCAGGCCCTCCCCTTCCGCCTTCGGCCAATAGGCGGCCATGCCCTCATAGGTGACCCGCCCGAAGACGAGCGCTTGCGCCTTGTCTCCGAATTCCAGGCTGAGCGCCTCCAGCTCCGGCCCCCAGGCACGGTTATGGAAGTCGAGGTCCCATTTCTTAGTGCCTTCGAAGTACCCGTCGAGCGTGACCAGATTCCAGACAATGACCTTGCCCATGATTCCATCCTCCGTGAAACCGCTTGCATATCTGAAGCAGTTTCATCATAGCGAACTGCTTTCAATTTGCAATCAGTATATTCACAGAGCACATCGCCCCCTCCGGCACCGTTGCATGTGGCGGCGCAATCTTTGGAAAGTAGTTTACTAAGCGCCCTTTGCGCGTTCGATGGGTGCGCAGCGCTGTAGGGCGAAAACAAGCCGCGCCGGAAGCGATCTCAGAAAGCGTTGAAGGTCAAGGTCGTCAACGACCGGGAAATGCCCGGAACCGATGCGATGTTGTCGTTGATGAACTTGCCGATATCATCACCCTCCTGAACATAGATCTTCAGAAGCAGATCATAATCGCCGCTCGTCGAATACATCTCCGAGACGATCTCCTTGCGGTAGATCTCGTCGGCCACCTCGTAGGTCTTGCCGGGAGCGCACTGCAACTGGACAAAAATCGGTTTCATGGGGTTTCCTCTGCTGCCCGGAGCACCGCACCCGTCGTCAAGAGCGCTCCGATGTCAAAATGCCTTCCCCCTCCTTAGAGCATTTCACCGTTTTAATGAAACCGGGAAATGCTCTAGCTTTTTCACTCCTTGCGGAACAGCAGGCTGGCTCCCCAGCCGGTGATAACCGCCAGAAGCACGGCAAAGAGGCCGTAGACCACGGGCTGGTCGTGCGCTGCGCGCGTGATCGCCTGTTCGAGGCCGGTTTTGACGACTGTCAGCGGAAGCGCTTTCGCCGCGACGAACAGGCCGTCTCGGAAAAGATAGGCCCGCACGATATGGACGCCATTCGGCACATTAGCGGGGAGGCGCACGGACGCCCTGAACAAGCTCGAACTGATAAACCGCACGCCGCCCGGGTCGCGCTGGTAGACACCACTCGTCTCCCTGATCCGGCGGAAAGCGTTGCGGAACTCGCCGAGATTGCTGCCGTCGCCGACGAATCCCAGCGGCACGAGACGCATGTGATCGACGCCGATACCCATGTTGCCCAGCTCGCCGGGCGGTGCGATCGTCTCGATGTCGCGGGTGCTCGACAGCGAATAGGATTCCGGCACCAGCTCGAAGGTCATCGAACGCGTATTCACCCAGATGCCGAAGACGCGTTCCTTCCTGCGTACCGTCGCGTTTTCCTTGGGACCCTCGAGCGTGACGATGATGCTGTACTTGCCTTGCGCGAGCAGGTTCTCGTCAAACCCGTCGATTGCACCGAAGATCGTGAGGTCCGCGCCGCGAAAGTCGGAGGTGATGGAGATTTCGTCCGTCGAGATGCCGATCTCGAGCTTCTCCGTGAACTCCGAGAGGTCCTCTTCCTGAATCTGGGCAGCGGCCGGCGACGCGAGGGCGAGGAGCAAGGAAACAAGACAAAGGCGCGCGAGATCGAACATCAGAAGCCGAACCCCGCTGAAACAACCGAATAGATATCCTTCGGCGGAATGATGAGTTCGATCGCCAACCGGATACCGACGGCGAGGACGAGGAGGGCAAGCAGCGCCCGCAACTGTTCGCCACGCAGCCGCTGGCCGACGCGAACGCCGTATTGCGCCCCGACGACCCCGGCGATCATCAACACGAAGGCGAGCACGATATCGACCGTGTAGTTTGTCGATGCCTGGACGATCACGGTGTAAGCCGAGACGAAGACGATCTGGAAGAGCGAGGTGCCGACGACGACGCTCGTCGGAATGCGCAAGAGGTAGATCATCGCCGGCACCATGATGAAGCCGCCACCGACGCCCATGATCGAGGTCAGGATGCCGATGGCGAAACCGAGCGTGGCGACCGGAATGACGCTCAGATAGATCTTCGATTTCTTGAATCGCATCTTGAGCGGCAGGCCGTGGATCCAGTTGTGCTGCCCAGGCCGGCGGCGTGGCGTCGATTGGTTCTTCGCGGCCTTCCGCATCGCGCCGATGCTCTCCCAGAGCATCAGGCCACCGACGGAGCCCAGCAGCACGACGTAAAGCAGCGAGATCACGAGGTCGAGCTGCCCTACTCGGCGCAACAGCGAGAAAAGCCAGACGCCCAGCGTCGCGCCGACGAGGCCGCCGCAAAGCAGTACCGTGCCGAGCTTGATGTCGATCGTGCCTCGGCGGAAATGCGTAATCGCACCGGAGATCGACGAAGCAACCACCTGATTTGCGCCCGTCGCCACCGCCACAACCGGTGGAATGTTGTAGAAGATCAACAGCGGCGTGATCAAGAAACCTCCGCCGACGCCAAACATACCGGACAGAAATCCGACGGCCGCACCCATGCCGAGAATGATGAGTATGTTCACCGACAACTCTGCAATGGGCAGATAGACCGTCACGGCCGAACCTCGATACGACAAAGGCCCGCGACGCGGGCGGAACTGCGACTCCACAATCCCTAACCGGAATCGATTGAGGAATTGTGCAACGCCCACTGCATGATTCCTTAAATCGGAATCGATTTAAGGACAAAATCATGCAGCAATTCAAAGTGCTACCGCGACCTTAGCGCGTCCGATCGGACGCGCGGCGCTGTAGAATTATTCGCATCCTGCACGCATCCGGAGAGACGTGCGGCGCGACGTTTCAAAGTGGCAAGTGATTTACCACGAGCGGGGATGCATGGCGGACCGCCCCTCGGCGACGAGGAACAAGCGGCAATTCCTCATGCGCCCCAGGGCCGGAGCTGTCAACCTTTTCAGGCACATGGCCCCACAATTCGCCCCTGAACCCTGTCGCGCCGATCTGCGGCTTTATTGCGGCGGCGGCTGAAAGCAGAGTACGCTTGCGCGGCGCTTTAGATCATCCGTTGCTTTATTGAAACAGGGAAATGATCCAGCTCTTTGAGGGCGCAATTCCGGACGGAAAACCGCTCCGCACTTTTCCTGGAATTGCTTTTTGAATTGACGCAATTGCGGACGGAAAACCGCTACGCACCTTTCCTGGAATTGCTTTTTGAATTTACGCAATTCCGGGCGGAAAACCGCTCCGCACTTTTCCTGGAATTGCTTTTTGAAGCGACGCAATTCCGGACGGAAAACCGCTCCGCACTTTTCCTGGAATTGCTTTAGGAGTTCCGCTTCAAGAGTTCCTTGACGAGTGCGTCGGTGATCTCTCCGGTCGGTTCCTGGCCAATGGATTTCTGGAACGCCTTGATGGCGGTAATCGTTTTCTTGCCCATATGTCCATCCGGCGTGCCGGCGTCGAAGCCATTGTTGTTGAGAATCGCCTGGATATTGCGCACGGCCTTGGTCATGTCGATCGTGGCCGTCTTGGTCGGCGGACCGACCCACGCGTCGGGGATATCCACGGTGTTGGCCTTGGCGTCCACCGGCTGGACTTTCCATGAGTCGGCCTTGGCCATGGCGCTAGCCAGTTGTTCGGGCTTCATCGCCCTGGCAATCTCGTCGCGCTTTTCACCGGCATCCTTGTCGCCGTCGCGAGCCGCAATCGAGAACCACTTGTAGGATTCCTCCAGGTCCTGCTTGACGCCATTGCCGCGGGCGTAAAGCACCGCGAGGTTGAACTGACTGTCGCGGACGCCGAGGTCCGCTGCTTTCTCGAACCATTTGGCAGCTTCGGCGAAATCCGGTGCCCCGTCGCGGCCGCTGGCGAGCATGACCGCGAGATTGTGGATCGCGCTGGCGTTGCCAGCGGCGGCGGCCTTGAGATAAAGCGTCTTCGCCTTGGCCGGGTCGCGCGCGACGCCCGCCCCTTTTTCATAAAGATTGGCGAGCCGGTACTCGGCCGGGATCACGCCGGCATCCGCCGCGCGCTGATACCAATTTGCCGCTTCCGCGGGATCTTCCTTGACGCCGCGACCTTCGGTGAAGCGCGTGCCGATCTCGTAGAAAGCGAGAGGGTCGCCACCCTTGGCTGCCGTGACAAGTGCTGGCGGGCCAAAACCTTCGGGAAGGACTATGTCGCCGGCCTTGGCGATCGGCTCGAATGCCCCCGCTTTGGCAGTGATCGCAGGAGCGACCTGAAATGTCGACGCGCTCGCCCGTGCCGGTTCGCTTGCCGGATGCAGCAAGGGCGCGTGGCTGCCGGCCGTCACGGTCGCGGCCTCAGCCGCCTTCGTGGCAGGAGTCGTATTCGCTGTGACGGCCGCCACTGCGACAGGCGCCGCATTTGCCGCCGGCGCCTCTGCCGGTGTCTTTGCGACAGGAGCTGAGGCCGTTTCCGTCAGACGGTCGTTTACTGCCTTCGCCTCTGCAACTTGCGGAACCGCCTTCTGCTCGATCACCGCCACGGGCTGGACTTCGGGCATGTCCCGACCCTTGAGGACGGTGCTGACGAGCGGATAGGACATGATCGCCAGGAGCACCGCGCCGACCGCCATCAGGATCGGACGGCGATGACGGGCAAAGGCACCGACACCAGACGAACCGCTACCGTCCTTCACGCCGTTCAGCGTATCCGCTTCCTCGACCGCCAATTGGGCTGCGCGACGCGCAGCCGCGATGAAATCGGCCTTGTCGCCTTCTACGGCCGGCTGGCTGCCGCGGCTCATCTGACCGGCGCGGACGCGCTCGAGAATCTTCTTGACGTCCGGCGCACCGGAGCCGGGCTCGAGGAGCTGGTTGGCGTCCTCGGGGGCGAGCATCTCAGACGGGTCGATCGACGGAGCGGGTTCGACCACCTGCCGCACGCGCTCAGGTAACGCAGCGGCCCGTTTGCCGCTGAAGCGGCGGGTCAGCCCTGCGAGCAATCCCGTTCTGGCGGAGGGCGCAGGCTCCCGAACCTCGTTCTTTTCGACCGTCGAAACTGCCTCGGCAATCACCAGATCGTCGCCTGCGGCGGAGGCCGGCGCAGCTGCAGCCGCCTCGTTTTCCGCCTGCAGCACACGGACATTCCGCTCAAGATCGTCGTCGCGATCATCGAGATCGGCTTCACCGAAGCGGTTGCCGAGATCCGGTTGCGCGGCCCTCGGCATTGCGGGGATGTCGCGCGTGATCGCAGCATCGGGCCGCGCAGCGGCCGCGACCGGCTCGCGGTCTTCGAGCAGTTCCAGCTTCTCGGCGATCTGAACAAGCGTTTCATGCAAGGCCTCGAATGTCTGCGCCGTGCGTTCATTGCTCGAACGGCTGAGGTCCTCGAGCGTCCTCAGATCCTCGGCGAGCGCAGAGATTGCTGCCATGTCGCCGCTGGCATGCATCGGGCCATTCTTGGCAAAAGCCTCCATGACCGCTTCGGCCGCCTGGCGCGCTGCTTCGATAATGTATTCGTCGCTGGTTGCCAGATAATCTTCAAGCGCACTCATCCGGCTTTCGAAATCCACCGGAGCCGCACCGGCCTCGACGCGCGGCTGGCTGATCAATGTCGACAGATTGGCGATCTGGGACTCAAGGTTGCGCAGCGCGTCGCGGTCGTCGAACGGAGCGGCATGCGTTTCTTCCAGGCGTTGCGCGATATTCGCGAGGCGGTCTTCCAGACGCTCGAAGCGCTGGTCTGCCAAAGGTTGCTCCGCGTAGATGTTCAACTCGTCGATACGGCGCGCGAGATAGTCGAGACGCTCCGCCAGAGCAGAGTTGACGCTGCCCTGGTCCAGAGCCTCGATCCGCTGTGAAATGTCGGCGAGATAGTCAGCCAGTTCCGCTTGCGCATTTTTCTGGTTGCTTTCGAGCAGCATCGAGAGTTCGTCGAGGCGCTCCTCGAGCCGCGTTGCGGCCTTCTCGCTCGACAGTTCTTCGATGCGCGCCGTCAGCGCTTCGATCCGCGCCCCGAGCCCGGCCTCGACCGGACGAGCGACTTCGTCGATCTGGCGCGAAAGATCGCCAAGCCGACTTTCGAGACGGCTGACGAAAGCGTTGTCAAAGTCCGCTGCATTGCGGCTGCTGAAGGCGATCGCCCGGCTGATTTCATCGAACCGTGCATCAAAATCGGCAAGCTGCGAGACGAGGCGGCCGTCATCCGGCTGCATTTGCCGTCCCAAGAGCTCGATCGCATCGGCAATCGCGAGGAGCTTTTCCTGCAGTGCGTCGAAGGCCGCTCCGTTATCCAGCGAGCCGATTTGCGACTTGATGTCATCGAGCCTGTAGGCGAGAGCCACAAGTTCGTCGTCGCGGTTCCGGTCGAAGGCGTTCAGGCGCTCCTCGACACCGTTCCAGCGGTTTTCCAGGCGGCGGACGCCGTCTTCGCGCGCCAGGCCGTCGATCAGAGCCCTGAGATCATCGAATTCGACGCGCAGCGCGTCCGCCTGAGCGGGCGACGTCTGGCGGTCGAGCTGATGAATGCTGTCCGCCAGGCGCTGCATATCTGCCCGAATGTCCTCGGCGAAACGACGATCCTGCGCCTCGGTCTTGATGCCGCGGATTTCCGATCTGAGAGCGCTCAGTTCGCGAACAAGCCCGTCGCTTATATCGCGCTTCAGTTCCTGCCTCAGGCCGACCAGCGCTTCGGCTATGTCGGCCGCAGCCGATGCAGATCGCGCCGGTGCGACCGGCGGCCGCGAGTCTTCTTGGACGCGGCCGGAAGCAAAACGATCGGCCTCCCGCGCGGCGATACGTTCGCGCAGCGACGTCCGCTCGCGGCCTGCGCTCAAAGCGCGCTGGCGCTGCAGAATTTCGGAGACAGCGTCGCTGGTCGTCGCCGAGCGCTCGGTCTGGCGGTGCTGAGCCTCGCGCCCCACCCCGCTCATCAAGCCTTCGATGCGTGCCTCCAGGCCCTCGATCGTGCGGTTCAGGGCATCAAGCGACGGCCTGTCGCCGTAGGACGGGATACTTGCGCGCTGAGGATTGGATCGCGATCCGTTCATTGTCTCTTCGCCCCTGTCGTTGACCATCATCGAAAGCCGCGACGAGAAGAGCCAGGCTCCGAGCCCGCGGTGCGATCGATGCTGTCAAAGCAACAACAACGCGAGGACGGGACCGGTTGCAGCTTTGACTATCTCACCACCCACAATTCATTAAACGTGGTAAATAAGCAGTTAATCAGCCTCAATTTTTTAACGTTTTGTTGGGATCACGACCGTTGAGCGCGCTCGGGCGCGGGGACTTCCCGTCACGACGGCACGACTGCGAAACTTTTCGATACATCACTTTTTGACGTTTACGCAAACGTCAAAGTTTTGTAGCATCCTGCCGACGATGCGAGACCGCGCCCAGCGGTGTACGCTCAAAGCATGGAGAATCGGGCAACTGCGCGTGCCCGAAGGGAGACAAAGGCGAGGAACGAATGCCCATCTACAAGGCCCCGGTTGACGACACCCTGTTCATCCTCAACGACGTGCTCGGCATCGAGCGCTACAACAACCTGCCGGGTTTTGCCGATGCGACCCCCGACACGATTGCGGCAATCGTCGGCGAGGCTGCCAAACTTGCGGAAGAGGCGCTTTTCCCGATCAACCTATCCGGCGACCAGGAGGGTTGCACGCGCTACGACGACGGTTCGGTTACCGTGCCTAAGGGCTTCAAGCAGGCCTTTAACCTCTATCGCGAAGGCGGCTGGCTTGGCCTCGCGGCGCCGGAAGAGTTCGGCGGCCAGGGCCTGCCCTACACGCTGCACACAGCAGTCGGCGAATTCCTGTCCGCCGCCAACATGTCGCTGATGATGTATCCCGGCCTGACGCAGGGGGCGATCGCCGCCATCCTCGTTCACGGCTCCGAGGAGCAGAAGCGAACCTACCTGCCGAAGATGGTAGACGGCAGCTGGACCGGTACGATGAATCTGACGGAGCCTCATTGCGGCACCGACCTCGGGCTCCTGCGCACCAAGGCCGTGCCGAACGGCGACGGCTCCTACAGGATTTCGGGCCAGAAGATCTTCATCTCCGCCGGCGAGCACGACATGGCCGAGAACATCATCCATCTGGTGCTCGCCCGGATCGAAGGCGCGCCGGAGGGCGTCAGGGGCATCTCGCTCTTCATCGTGCCAAAGTTCAGGCTCGACGACAGCGGCGAACCCGCAGAGCGCAATGGCGTCTCCTGCGGCGCGATCGAAGAGAAGATGGGCATTCACGGCAACGCCACCTGCGTGATGAACTACGACGAGGCGACCGGCTACCTGATCGGGGCGGAGAACAAGGGCCTCAGTGCCATGTTCGTGATGATGAACGAGGCCCGCCTTGCCGTCGGCATGCAGGGGCTCGCGATCGCCGAGATCGCCTATCAGAATGCCGCGAATTACGCACGCGAACGCCTCCAGGGTCGCTCGCTTTCTGGTGCCAAGGCGGCCGACCAAAAGGCCGATCCGATCATCGTCCATCCGGACGTGCGCCGTGCGCTGATGACGATCAAGGCGTTTAACGAAGGCGGCCGCGCCTTCACGCTCTGGACGGCGCTGAAATCCGATATCGCCCACCGCTCCGACAGCGAAGAGGACCGCCAGGCGGCCGATGATGTTCTTGGCCTGATGACCCCGATCCTCAAGGGCGTTCTGACTGATAGGGGCTTCGACCACACGGTCATGGCACAGCAGGTCTTCGGCGGACACGGCTATATCGAAGAGCACGGCATGAGCCAGTACGTGCGCGATGCCCGCATCGCCATGATCTACGAGGGTGCCAACGGCATCCAGGCGCTCGACCTCGTCGGCCGCAAGCTGGCAATGAACGGTGGCCGCGCCGTCATGGCGCTCTTCAAGGAAATCGGCGATTTCTGTGAGGAAAACCGCAACGACGAGAAGCTGTCGGGCTACACCAAGGCGCTGAAGAAAGGGCTGAACGATCTGCAGGCAGCAACCATGTGGTTCATGCAGAACGCCATGGCGAAGCCCGACAATGCCGGCGCCGGCTCGACCGACTATATGCATCTCTTCGGCCTTGTCGTGCTCGGCTACATGTGGGCCAGGATCGCGAAGACCGCGGAGGAGAAGCTTGCCGCCGGCGAAAGCGAACGCGCGGACTATCTCAAGAACAAGCTCATCACGGCGAGGTTTTTCATGGAGCGCATCATGCCCGAAACGGCGCTGCGGAAGGCCCGCATCGAAACCGGCGCCGACACGCTGATGGCGCTGGACGCCGCTGCATTCTGATTTCACACTCGGAGCAGGATGAGGAAAGCGCGAGGCGGCTTCGGCAGGCATCCTGCTCCAATGCATCAAGCGCGGCTCGAAGCGATGCCGCCCAAAGGGAGATCAAGAGATGACGAAAGTCTTCGTTTACGACCACGTGCGCACACCGCGCGGCCGTGGCAAGAAGGACGGATCGCTGCACGAAGTGCCCTCCGTCCGCCTCGCGGCCAAGATGCTGGAAGCGGTGCGTGACCGTAACGGCCTCGACACGTCGACCGTCGACGACATCATCATGGGCTGTGTCGATCCGGTGATGGACGCAGGCTCGGTCATCCCCAAGGCGGCAGCCTTCGAGGCAGGCTATTCGACGCGCGCGCCGGGCATGCAGATCTCGCGCTTCTGCGCCTCCGGCCTCGACGCCGTCAACTTCAGCGCCGCGAAGATCGCCCAAGGCGCGGACGACATCGTGATCGCCGGCGGCGTCGAATCCATGTCTCGTGTCGGTCTCGGCATGTCGGGCGGCTCCTGGTTCATGGACCCCTCCGTCAACCTGCCGGCCTATTTCATGCCGCAGGGCGTCTCGGCCGATCTCATCGCCACGAAGTACGGCTTTTCGCGTGACGACGTCGACGCCTATGCGGTGGAAAGCCAGAAGCGCGCCGCCAATGCCTGGGAAAAGGGCTACTTCAAGAACTCGGTCGTGCCGGTCAAGGATCAGAATGGCCTGACCATTCTCGACCGTGACGAGCACATGCGCCCGACCACCGACATGCAAGCGCTCGCCTCGCTCAACCCCTCCTTCCAGATGCCTGGCGAGATGGGCGGCTTCGAGGCCGTCGCCATCCAGGCGCATCCGGAAATCGAGCGGATCAACTATGTCCACCACGCCGGCAACTCCTCCGGCATCGTCGACGGCGCGGCCGCCGTTCTCCTCGGCTCCAAGGCCGGCGGCGAATCCATGGGCCTGAAGCCGCGGGCGCGCATCCGCGCCTTCGCTAATATCGGCTCCGACCCCGCACTGATGCTGACCGGTCCGGTCGACGTCACCGAAAAGCTCCTGAAACGCGCCGGCATGAAGCTTTCCGATCTCGACCTCTTCGAGCTCAACGAGGCTTTTGCCGCGGTCGTCCTCCGCTATATGCAGGCCTTCGACATCCCGCACGACCAGATCAACGTCAACGGCGGCGCGATCGCCATGGGCCATCCGCTCGGCGCCACCGGCGCGATGATCCTCGGCACGGTGCTCGACGAACTCGAGCGCCGGGACCTCAACACCGCGCTCGTCACGCTTTGCATCGGCGCCGGCATGGGCACCGCCACCATCATCGAACGCGTCTGATCCGATCCCCGGGAGAGAGAATATGTCTTACACGAACTTCAAGATCGAAACCGACGCTGACGGCATCGCGCTCGTCACCTGGGACATGCCCGAGAAATCGATGAACGTCTTCACCCAGGTGGTGATGGAGGAGCTGAACGCCATCGTCGACCAAACGACCGCCGACGCGGCCGTCAAGGGCGTCGTCTTCACCTCCGGCAAGTCGTCCTTTTCCGGCGGCGCCGACCTCTCGATGATCAAGTCGATGTTCACCTTTCAGGCCGAGGAAAAGAAGAAAGACCCGGCCAATGCAGCGCAAAAGCTCTTTGACCTCGTCGGCCGCATGACGGGCCTCTTCCGCAAGCTCGAAACGTCGGGCAAGCCCTGGGTCTCGGCGATCAACGGCACCTGCATGGGCGGCGCCTTCGAACTGTCGCTCGCCTGCCACGGCCGGGTAGCATCCAATTCCAAAGCGGTGAAGATCGCACTGCCGGAAGTCAAGGTCGGCATCTTCCCCGGCGCCGGCGGTACCCAGCGCGTGCCGCGCCTCACCAATGCGCAGGACGCGCTGCAGATGATGACGACCGGCTCGTCGCTGACAGCGGCGCGTGCCAAGGCGATGGGGCTCGTCCACGAGGTGGTCGATCCGGACAAGCTGATCGACACCGCCAAGGCGATGATCAAGAACGGCCTGAAGCCGGTCCAGCCCTGGGACGAAAAGGGTTTCAAGGTGCCGGGCGGCGGCATCTGGACGCCGGCTTCGGCCCAACTCTGGCCCGCCGCTTCCGGCATTCTTCGCCGCGAGACCTATGGCAACTATCCAGGCGCGATCGCCATCCTCAAATGCGTCTATGAGGGCCTGCAGGTACCTTTCGACACCGGTCTCAAAGTTGAGCAGCGCTACTTCACCGAGATCCTGCAGACGACGGAAGCCTTCTCGATGATCCGCTCGCTGTTCGTCTCGATGCAGGAGCTCGGCAAGGGCGCCCGTCGCCCCGCCGCCGTGCCGAAGTCCGAATTCAAAAAGGTCGGCGTCGTCGGCGCCGGGTTCATGGGTGCCTCGATCGCCTATGTCACCGCCGCCGCTGGTATTCCGGTAACCCTCATCGACCGCGACATGGAGACGGCCGAAAAGGGCAAGGCGCATTCGGAAGGGCTGGTCAAGGATTCGATCGGCAAGGGCCGGCTGACCAAGGAAGAGGGCGAGGCGCTGCTCGCCCGCATCACGCCGTCGGCCGACTATGGCGACCTCAAGGATGCCGGTCTCGTGGTCGAGGCGGTCTTCGAGGACCGGCAGGTCAAGAAGGAGGTGATCGAGAAGATCGAAGCGGTGATTGCCGAGGACGCGATCTTCGCCTCCAACACGTCGACTCTGCCGATCACGGGACTCGCGAAGAACTCGAAGCGGCCGGAACAGTTCATCGGCATCCATTTCTTCTCCCCGGTCGAGAAGATGATGCTGACGGAAGTGATCCTCGGGAAGGAGACCGGCGACCGCGCGCTCGCGACCGCACTCGATTATGTCGCGGCGATCAAAAAGACGCCGATCGTCGTCAACGACACCCGCGGCTTCTACGTCAACCGCTGCGTCTTCCGCTACATCCATGAAGCCTACGACATGCTGATCGAAGGCGTGCCGCCGGCGATGATCGAGAACGCGGCCAAGATGGCCGGCATGCCGGTCGGTCCGCTGTCGCTCAACGACGAGGTGGCGATCGATCTCAGCCAAAAGATCCTGAAGGCGACCGTCGCCGATCTCGGCGAGAAGGCCGTCGATCCGCGCCACATGGCGCTGATCAACAAGATGGTCGACGAACTCGACCGCCGCGGCCGCAAGAACGGCAAGGGCTTCTACGAATATCCGGCAAAACCCGCCAAGAAATATCTCTGGCCGGAACTGAAGACGCTCTATCCGCAGCAGCAGGCCGACAAGATCGACGTCGAGGTACTGAAGCAGCGCTTCCTCGCAACCATCGCGCTCGAAGCCGCCCGCACCATCGAGGAAGGCATCGTCACCGACCCGCGCGAAGCCGATGTCGGCTCCATCCTCGGTTTCGGCTTCGCGCCCTATACCGGCGGCACGCTTTCCTACATCGACGGCATGGGCGTTAAAGCCTTCGTCAAGCTCTGCGAAAAGCTCGCCAAGAACCATGGCGATCACTTCCAGCCGACACCGCTGCTCAAGGACATGGCGGAAAAGGGCGAGACCTTCTACGGACGCTTCGATCCTTACGGAGAGGCAAAGAAGGCGGCGTAAGCCGCCTGCCCCTTTCCAAGCAAAAATTAGGGGCCGTGCCGATGGGGTGCGGCCCTTTTCTTCGTCCTTACCGGGCGACGTGGATGACCTAAATGCCCGAACTTGGCGGACGCGGAGGGCATCAGCCCCCCTGCGGGCGATTGACCAAGGTCAAGTCGGCGGGTTAGCGGATGCGCTAAGAGCATGTGGAGAGATCAACAAGAACGCCGACCATGCAGCCGCTCCAGTTCGCCCTCGCCATCCTCCTGCTCCTGGCAACGCCCGGGCCGACCAACACGCTGCTGTGGCTTTCCGGTGCGTCGGCCGGTGCGCAGCGTTCAGCTCCGCTTCTCCTTGGCGAGCTCGGCGGTTATCTGACGGTGATCGTGCCGGTCGCCTCGCTCGCCGCGCCGTTCATGTCCGCCCACCCGGAGATCGGCCTTATCGTCAAGCTCGCCGCCGCCTGCTGGATCCTTTTGATGGCACGCGCTCTCTGGACCGCGAAGGCGCACGATGTCGGAGCGCGGCTGATCACGCTCGAGCAAGTCTTCATCACCACCGTGCTCAATCCAAAGGGACTGATCATTGCGCTCGCGATCATGCCGCAGGTGGGGCTGGTAGCGATGCTCCCCTGGCTTGCCGCTTTCTCAGTGCTGGTGGTGAGTGCCGGCTTGCTGTGGATCATCGCCGGCACTTTGCTTGCGCGGTTGCCGAGGCGGCCGATCGGTCCACGGCTACCCCGCCGCATCGCCGCCGCCTGCCTCGTGGTGTTCTCCTTCGGCATGGCCGGCAGCGCGCTTGCTTCGATGCTGTAAGTGTTGGCCCTTCGGCAACTCGCTCCGCGGCGTCAAGCCGCGGCGTCGTCCTTCTCACCGAGTTCGACGGCAAGAAATCCGATCAACTGCTCCCAGCCTTCCCGGCGATATTCGACCTTGTCCAGCCCGTCGAGAAAGGCTGCCTGTTCGGTGAAGATGACGCGGGTGCCCTTTCCTTCGGGCAACAGGTCGACGGTGGCGATGGAGGCGGAAATCCGCCGATCGTCCTTCGCCATGGTGTAGGCCGAGACGATCCGCTTGTTCTCGACGATGTCGAGATAGACGGTTTCGTTGAAATAGAACGTTTTGCCGTCCTTGCTGAAGCGGCCATTTTCGCGGCCGCCGACGCGGAAGTCGTGCCGGTATTCCGCGACAGGCCAATTGTCTGCCTTGACGAACCACCGGTCGTGCGCTTCAGGATCGGCAAAGGCGTGAAAAACCTGCTCGGGCGATGCCTTGAAGACACGTTCTATGGTGAAACTTGCATGCTCTGCAGATGGATTTGTCATGTCCGTCTCCTGTTCGGCGGCATACCCGGCGCTTCTCCACCGGGAAAATCCTTTCGGGACTGACGTCATCGCCGCCAATCCCGCGACTGCGTTAGTCGGAATCTGCTTTCGAATTAAAAGCAGTTGCACTTTAGTCTCACTGGTGCGATAATGCAAGCAGTTAGTCCGATGTGGAAAGGTGCAGGCGGTTCGGCAGCTTCCCGCATCTCAACTTGCCAGAATCGTTCACGTTCATGATCTTGGGTTCAGTCGCAAAATCATCGTGATCTACAGGGACCAGCATGACAGACGACCATCGCTCCGGTTGCCCGATCAATCTCTCGCTCGAAGTCTTCGGTGACAAATGGAGCCTGCTGATCATCCGAGACATGATTTTCGGAGGCAAACGGCATTTCCGGGAACTCCTGCGCTCGCAGGAGGGCATCTCCTCCAACATTCTCGCCGATCGGCTGAAGACACTAGTGGAAATGGGCATGCTGACGAAGAAGGACGATCCCAGCCACAAGCAGAAGGCGATCTACAGCCTCACCGAGATGACGATCGCTTTGGTGCCGATCATGGCGCATCTCGGGGCCTGGGGCCGCCGCTATCTGCCGGTCACCGAGGAGCTGAGCATCCGTGCGCAGCTGATGGAGGAAGGCGGCCCGGAACTCTGGGAGCGCTTCATGGACGAACTCAGGGTCGAACATCTCGGCGCCGCGCCCGCGGCTCCGGACGGGCCCACCGTGCGGCAGACACTGCAGGCGGCGTATGAGCAGGTTATGGCAAGAAAGGCAAGGGAGCACGAACCCGCCTGACCGCAGCTCTGCATGTTTCCTTAAATCGTAGCCGATTTAAGGATAAAAACATGCAGCAATTCAAAGTGCTACAGCGTCCTTTGCGCGTCTGATAAGACGCGCGGCGCTGTAGCCGACAAAGGACTATTTTCCTTCGCATTCTTTACGGCCATTGCCTGCTTCGCTAATCTGAGGCGAGAGGCAGAAGGAATGGCGTCCCTCGCCTTTCCGGAGTGGATCGAATGCTTTCACACGACAGCATCTGGCGCGCCATTGACGCGCTGGCCGAACGCCATCGGCTGTCGCCGTCCGGCCTGGCTCGCCGCGCTGGCCTCGATCCCACATCCTTCAACAAGTCGAAGCGCCAATCCGCCGATGGTCGCGACCGCTGGCCCTCGACGGAATCGATCTCGAAAATCCTCGAGGCAACCGGTTCGTCCCTCGACCAGTTCATGGCCCTCATGCGCCCCGCAGCGCAAAAGAGTGTGCCTACGGACGAGCGGCAGCAATCGGCGGACATTCCGCTCATTGGCTTCGCCCAGGCAGGCGCCGGCGGCTTCTTCGATGACGGCGGCTTTCCCGCCGGTCAAGGCTGGGATGTGGTCGATTTTCCTGCGGCGCTTGAGCGCCGCTCCGGCATCTATGCCCTGGAGATCCAGGGCGACAGCATGCTGCCGCTCTATCGCGACGGTGATATTCTGATTGTCGATCCGACCGCGCAGGTGCGGCGCGGCGATCGTGTCGTCCTCAAGACCCGCGAGGGCGAGGTGATGGCGAAAGTATTGTCCAGGCAAACGCCACGCGGCATCGAGCTCCTGTCGCTCAACCCGGATCATCCGAACCGCAATTTCGAAATGTCAGACGTGGAGTGGATCGCCCGGATCATCTGGGCCAGCCAGTAGGATATCTTTCCTGATGCGGCAGCAGTCGTTCACAATCGCTGGCGGGCTTTTCGCCCTCCTGATTTATGCCGGCATCCTCTGGGGCGGTGTCGCCGCGATCCGCGGTCAGGACAATGCCGGACCGGATTTCCCCCTCGAAACGCCAGATGTGGCCACGATCGAAGCCCCGCAGCCGCCGGCGGAAACCCCGGACCCGCCGGTAGAAGCGCCTGCGGCCCCACCGCCGCCAGCAGTACCCGAACAGAGGGCGGGCACCGGCAAGGTCGGCCGCCTGCCGGCAAGGACGATCGAACCGCAGCTTTTCGCCGTGCCGCAAGAAGGGATAGCACAACCGCTCGAGCGCATCGCGCCGCGGCCTCCGCTCTCCGAACCGAAAGAAAAGCCGGCAGCAGCCACGATTGTCTACCAGCGTCCGGTCGCGCTTGCTGCCGGATTGATCCGCTCGGGCGACACGACCGTCCAGCTCAAGGATATCGAACCGGAAAATGCCGAGAAAACCTGCGAGGGCAACGGCCGCAGCTGGCCCTGCGGCATGGTCGCGCGCACCGCCTTTCGTAACTTCCTGAGGGCGCGCGCGCTTGTGTGCGATCAGCCAGAAGAGAGCTCCGAGAAAACCGTCACGACGGCCTGCAAGGTCGGGAACGAAAACCCGGCGGAATGGCTCGTCAGCAATGGTTGGGCGACACCGCTGCCTGGTAGCTCGCTTGAAGCCAAGGCGGAAACCGCCCGAAGCGGGAAGCTTGGCTTCTACGGCGACGACCCACGCGATTTGAGCCGCGCGCCGCTCGTCATCAATGAACCACCGGTGGCCAGAGTACCTGATGAAACGGTACCGGACGACACGGCACCGGACTTGTAAGCCCCAGCCGAAATTCCTAACTGCCCTCCGTCAAAGGAGCCCGGACAATGCCGACAAGCCTCAGCCAGCACGAAGCCTTCATCTATGTCATGGTGATGATGTCCGCTGTCGACCGGCACATGGCCGACGACGAGTTTGCCGGCATCGGCAGGCTCGTCCGGTTTCTGCCCGCTTTCGACGGTTTCGACGAGGACCGGCTGATCGACATTGGCCGCGAGTGTTCGGCCCAGCTTGCCGCGCCGGAGGGCCTCGACGTCGTCCTCGAATTGGTCCGCGAAGCCTTGCCGCAACGGCTTTATGAGACGGCCTATGCGCTCGCCGTGGAGATTGCCGCCGCCGATCAGCGCATTCGCAACGAGGAAATCCGGCTCCTGCAATTGCTGCGCGACCGGCTGGGCCTCGACAAACTGACCTGCGCCGCCATCGAACGCGGCGCAATCGCGCGCTTCCGGAAGTAGATCCTCTTAGGCTGAACCGCTGGGACGCGGGCGGAGGGCTGCCGTCGTTCCGTGCGACTACTATATGTTTGCTTAAATCCTAGCCGATTTAAGGATAAAAACATGCAGCAATTCAAAGTGCTGCAGCGTCGTTTATGCGTCGGATGAGACGCCCGGCGCTGCAGAGCGCAGGCCCATGGACGAGGTCTTAACGGATGTTGTTTTACGGTGTTGCGGAACCGCTCTGGCGCCTCATCGCCTTTGGCACTGCTTTCGCGCTGCTTGCGGTGTTCGAACTCTCTCATCCGCGTCTGGAACGACCGGAACTCATGAAGGCGTTGAAGGCCCGTCGTTGGGCGACGAACCTTTCGATTCTGCTTCTCTCCTCGCTGTTGCTGCGCATCGTTTTTCCGGCCGCGGCGACGGGCGTTGCGCTCTGGGCCGACGCACGCGGATACGGGGTACTGCCCGCTCTTGGCCTCCCGTCGCTATTTTCCGGCCTCATCGCCTTCGTCCTGCTGGATTTTGCCGTCTGGCTCGAGCATGTCGTCTACCACAAGCTGCCGATCCTCTGGCGCATCCATCGCGTCCACCATGCCGATCCCGGCGTCGACCTGACGACCGCGCTCCGCTTCCATCCCTTGGAAATTCTTCTGTCGATGGTGTGGAAGGCGGCGATTATTGTCGCGCTTGGCGCCCCCGCCCTGTCCGTGCTCCTCTTCGAGATCGTGCTCAACGCCGGCGCCATGTTCAATCACGCCAATCTGCGGCTGCCGCCCAAGGCCGAAAGGAGGCTGCGGCGGTTCATCGTGACGCCGGACATGCATCGCATCCACCACTCCGTCGAGAGGATCGAGACGGATTCGAACTACGGCTTCAACCTTTCCATCTGGGACCGGCTGTTCTCGACCTATGTCGCACAACCGGCAAGCGGCGACGATGCGATCGAAACGGGCCTCAAGGCTTATGGGCGCACCGATCCGATCAAGCTCGTCTGGTCGCTGATGCTGCCCTTCCGGAGTGGCTAGGCGTCAGTAGATACCGTTCGGGAAATAGCGCAGATAGATCTCCTCGAGCCTGCCGCTGCGCGACAGCGCCAGCAAGGCGTGATCGATCGCCTGGGTCAATGCCGGCTCGGCCTTGCGGTTCATGATCGTCAAACCTTCGCCGAGAAAGCGTTCAGAGAAATAGGCGCCGTCAAGCAAGGCGCAGCATCCTGCCGCGACGCTGCCCGAAACCCAGAACGAGAGCTGCATGCCGTCGGAGAAAACGGCGGCAACAGAGTCCTGCCGCAACGCCGAGAGCATTGCATCCCGATCTGGAAAGGCCTTGGGCTCGACCTTCGGAAAGAAGGCCTTGAGCATAGCCTCGTGCGTCGTGCCGGAGACGACGCCGACGGGCTTGCCGTCAAGCGCGGCCGGGCTGGTCACCAGATCTTCGGCCTTGGTGTTGACAGCGAAACGAGCCGGCAACTGCATGAAGGCCCTGGAGAAGGCGAAACGCTGGCGCAGCTCCGGACGAACCGCGATACCCGCGGCGACGGCCTCCCCCTGGACTTGTTCTAACGCCGGGATGAGTTCCGCGTAGGTCACCGCCTGAATCTGGCATTTGTCCTCGATCTCCAGCTCGCGGCAGATTTCGCGGGCAAGATCGACATGGAAACCGGAAAGCTTGCCCGATTGGTCAATGAAATTGAACGGCGGGAAATCGACGGTCGTCAGAAAGCGAAGCCGCGCAAGTCCTGTCAGGTCCGGTCGGGCGATCCGTTCGCGGGCGTCGAAAAGGAGGGGCAGATCCCGCGGTTGCGCAAGCACGGGTTCGGCGATCAGGAAGGCGCAGAGCGCGAGGATTCCGCAAATTCGTAGACTCAGAGCACGCGTCATTGCGATCCGATACTTGACGATCCGACACTGGGAGCCGCGGCCCGGGACACGCGGATTCGGTTTGGTTTTTATAAAGATTATCGGGATGTTGCCCGACTGGCTACTGGACCTCGGTGAGAAGCTATTCCATCCTGATGTCGGGAACATAAGAAAAAGTGGAGCGGGTGATCGGGATCGAACCGACGACATCAAGCTTGGGAAGCTGGCGTTCTACCACTGAACTACACCCGCGACAGAAGCGGAAATTTCCTCAACAGCCGCGATCTGTCAAGCGCCTACAGCGCCGCGCGCCTTATTAGACGCACAAAAGATCGCTGTAGCGCTATGAATTGCTGCATCACTCGGCACGAAAATGCTTCGAAAGCTTCAGGCCCTGCGCCTGATAGTTCGAGCCAAGGTCGAGGCCATAGAGACCGTCCGGCCGCTCCATCATGTGCTCGTAGACGAGGCGACCGACGATCTGCCCATGCTCAAGGATGAACGGCACTTCGTGGCTGCGGACCTCCAGTACTGCCCGACTGCCGCTGCCGCCGGCCGACGCGTGCCCGAAGCCCGGATCGAAAAAGCCAGCATAGTGGACGCGGAACTCGCCGACCAGAGGATCGAAGGGCGTCATTTCAGCTGCGTAGAGCGGCGGAACATGGACGGCTTCGCGCGAAACGAGGATATAGAACTCGTCCGGATCGAGGATCAGGTCGTCGCGGCCCCGGCTGTAAAGCGGCTCCCAGAAGTCGAAGACCGGGTGCTCCGCCTTCTTGTCGACATCGACCACCGAGGTGTGGTGCTTGCCACGGTAGCCGATCAGGCCGTCCGGACCGGTGCCCTTGAGGTCGATCGAGAGCGCAATGCCGCCGCCGGTGACGTTGGGCCGCTCGCTTGCCACGAGCACATCGCTTTCGTGCAGCGCCAACAGCTCCTGCTCGGAGAGGACCGAATGCCCGACGCGGAAGCGGATTTGCGACAGGCGGGAGCCGCGCCTGACGACGATCGGAAAGGTGCGCGGGCTGATTTCCAGATAGAGCGGGCCGCTGTAGCCGGCAGGGATCTTGTCGAACTCCTGTGCCCTGTCCGTGATGACGCGGGTGAAGATATCGAGGCGGCCGGTCGAGCTCTTCGGATTGGCGGAGGCCGACATGTTCTCCGGCAGTGCGAGGCTCTCCATCAGCGGCACGATGTAGACGCAGCCGGTTTCCAGCACCGCGCCGTCGGTGAGATCAATGACATGCAATTTCAGGCGATCAAGCTTATCGGCGACAAGATGGGCCGGGCCGGGCATGAAACTGGCTCTGACACGAAACGCCTTAGCGCCGAGGCGCAGGTCGAGGCTCGCCGGCTGGATCTGGTCCTCATCCAGCGGTCTCTCGCTCTTCAAGCGCCCCGAGGCAAACAGCGCGGCAATTGCGCGGTCGGCCAAAATCCCTGTCTCGCGAGCCATACCGATCCTCATTCCAGTTGCCAGACAAAACCAAACTCCGGGAATTGACGCAAGCACGCCCAGGCAGTATTGGAGCTTTATCCCGTGGTGATTTGGCCGGTCGGCTTGCAGCCACGTTAAACAAGTAGCTAAAAAGGCCGGGTGTCAAACCGGCCCGTTTTCGCGGCCGGTTTTTTTGTTGTGAAAGTGATCGTCGCATGAGCAAGACCTGGCGCCCGGCAACCCAACTCGTCCACGGTGGAACTCTCCGTTCCCAGTATGGCGAAACCTCCGAAGCGATCTTTCTGACACAGGGTTTCGTCTACGAAACGTCCGAAGCGGCGGAAGCCCGCTTCAAGGGCGAGACCGATGGCTTCATCTACGCGCGCTACGGCAGTCCGACCAACGACATGTTCGAGAAGCGCATGTGCATGCTCGAAGGGGCCGAAGACGCCCGCGCCACCGCCTCCGGCATGGCGGCCGTTGCCTCGGCGATCCTTTGCCAGGTGAAAGCCGGCGATCATATCGTCGCCGCCCGCGCACTCTTCGGTTCCTGCCGCTGGGTCGTAGAGACCCTCGCGCCCAAATACGGTGTCGACTGCACGCTCGTCGATGGCCGCGATCTCACAAACTGGGAGCAGGCGGTTCGCCCAAACACCAAGGTCTTCTTCCTCGAAAGCCCGACCAACCCGACGCTCGAAGTGATCGACATCGCCGGCGTCGCGAAGCTCGCCGATCAGGTCGGCGCCAAGCTGGTCGTCGACAATGTGTTTGCAACCCCCCTCTTCCAAAAGCCGCTGGAACTCGGCGCCCACGTCGTCGTCTACTCCGCCACCAAGCACATTGACGGCCAAGGCCGCTGCCTCGGCGGCGTCGTGCTTTCCAGCAAGGAATGGATCGACGAAAACCTGCACGACTATTTCCGCCATACAGGCCCGGCGATGTCGCCGTTCAACGCCTGGACATTGCTCAAGGGCGTCGAGACGCTTCCTCTGCGCGTGAAGCAGCAGACCGAAAGCGCCCGCCGGATCGCCGACTTCCTGGCCGAGCAGCCGCAGGTCGGCCGCGTCATCTATCCCGGCCGCAAGGACCATCCGCAGGCGGATATCATCGCCAAGCAGATGAGCGGCGGTTCGACGCTGGTCGCGTTCGAACTGAAGGGCGGCAAGGAGGCGGCCTTCGTGCTTCAGAACGCATTGGAAATCGTCCGGATTTCCAACAATCTCGGCGATTCCAAGAGCCTGATCACCCATCCGGCGACGACAACGCACAAGAACCTGACGGAGGAAGCGCGTGCCGAACTCGGCATTTCCGCCGGCACCGTGCGCTTCTCCGCCGGCATCGAGGACAGCGAGGATCTCATCGAGGATTTCGCACGCGCGCTGAAAAGCGTGCAGGCCTAACTACAGCGGGCCACTGTTTTGTTGATGCCGCCCGTGCATGCACGGGCGGTTTTTTATTGCCGATCGAGGAAACTGAGGCGAGCAAGCACGATCCGCGACACGGCCGTGTAAAGGCAGACAACCGCGAACACCGCCGCGAGAGGCGGAAACCACCCGGGAAACAGGCAGAAGGCCAGGAAAACAACGATGGTCTCAGTCGCCTCGGCGAGGCCGGTCGTGAAATACAGCGACTTTGCTCCGCGCGCGGCGGTCGTCATTGCGCGCTTCTCGGCCATGATGGCATAGGCGAGAAAGCTCGATCCGTTGACATAAAAGGAGAAAAGCAGAAACGCGCCGGCAAGGCCGTTTGCGACTGGATCCGCAATGATGAAGGCGAGCGGGATTGCGCCATAGAAGGCAAAGTCGAGGACGACATCGAGAAACCCGCCGAAATCCGTGCCGCGACTGGCGCGCGCCACGGCCCCGTCGAGCCCATCGCACAGACGGCTGAGCAGGATCATGACGGCGCCCGCGGTATAGAACCGGTATGCGATGAGACCGGCCGCCGCCAGTCCGAGGCCGAGACCGAAAATCGTGAGGGTGTCGGCCTTTACGCCGCCCTTGACCAGAGCGACGCCCAGCCGGTTAAGAAGCGGATCAAGCCGCCTGCGCACCGCACCGTCGAGCATGGATCTCGGCTCCGTCTAATTTGAATGGGACTCATACAATCTTGCTGTTATTCTTGCCGAAACCATATTGCAGTAGAATACCTGAATAGATTTGGCATAAGGTGTTGCATATGTATCGTGCCCTGACTCGCGACATCGAGGTCACCGTCGAACCGTACTATCTGGAAGAACAGTCGGATCCGGACGATAGCCGCTATGTCTGGGGCTATCGCATCGTGATATCGAACCATTCCGACGTCACGGTTCGCCTGATGACCCGTTACTGGCACATTACCGACGAGAACGGCCAGGTGGACGAAGTGAGTGGCCCCGGCGTGATCGGCGAGCAGCCTCTGCTCAATCCCGGCGACACTTATGAATATTCTTCCGGTTGCCCGCTGGATACGCCCTCGGGCGTCATGTTCGGCCACTACAGCATGGAGGCCGAGGACGGGGAGACCTTCAATGTGGCGATCCCCGCCTTCTCGCTCGATTCACCCGGGCTGGTCCGCACCCTGAACTGAGGGTGCGGCTCCTACAGCGCCGCGCGTCTCATCCAACGCGCAAAGGACGCTTTAGCGCCTCAGTCGAGGCGCCTCACTGGGAGCGCACCTCACTCGCCTCGAAGCGATAGGTGGTGGAGCAGAACTCGCACGTCACCTTGATCACGCCGTCCTCGATGCTGTTTTCGATATCCTCGCGGTCGAGTCCGGCCAAGACCCCCCGGATCTTCTCGCGCGAACAGCTGCAGCGATCAAAAACCGCTTGCGGCTGATAGACGCGGACCCCGCGTTCGTGGAACAGCCGATAGAGCAGCCTTTCCGTCCCGACGGTCGGGTCGGTCAGTTCGTCGGTATCGATCGTTTCGACCATAACCTTGGCTTCCGACCAGAGATCGTCCTCCTCGAAGAGATGGAGCGCCTCCCCCTCGTCGCCATCGCCGCCCGGCAGGTCCGGCTGGCGCATGCGTTCAGGGGCGTCCGGCAGGAACTGGGCAACCATGCCGCCGGCGCGCCAGCGGTGCCGCGGCTTGCCGTCCTCGTCGCGATCGAGAAGCTCGGCGACACCGAGGCGCACCTTGGTCGGAATCTGCTCCGACTGGCGGAAATAGGCGCCAGCGATGTCCTCAAGCGTTGCACCGTCGAGTTCGACAATACCCTGGTAGCGCTGCATGTGAGCGCCCTGGTCGATTGTGAAGGCAAGAACCCCCTTGCCGAGGAGCTCATGGGGCTGTGTGCGTCCACCCTCTTGGGCCGCAGCCAACGCCTCCTCGCTGTAACGGGCATAGGCGCGGACCCGATCCGGGGTCGAAAAATCCGCGACGACGAGATCGACCGGACCATCGCCCTGCGTCTGAACGATCAGCTTGCCCTCGAACTTCAGCGACGTGCCGAGCAGGACTGTGAGCACCACTGTCTCTGCGACCAGACGGGCGACCGGCAGCGGATAATTGTGCCGCTCCAGGATGGCATTGAGCATCGGTCCGAGCTGCACGGCGCGCCCGCGCACATCGAGCCCTTCGACGTGGAAAGGCACGACATGGTCGTCACCGGCAAAATCGAATTCGCCAAGCCCCCGCGCTGTTTCTGTCATGTCTTGCTCCTTGCATCACGGGCAAAGTGACGTGGAGACATGGATATCCCCGGCGCAGCCTGCCCGTTATTTCATTTTGACCCTGTCGCGAACGAACTTTGTCCAGAAGGCTTGTGCATCCCGACGGTGCGCGCGCGCCCGCAATGCACAATAACTGATGGGCGGTCACTGTCCGGTAGCTGAACCGGAGCCGCCCGCATGCCGCCTAAATTGTGTTTCAGCTCGATAAATTCAATAGGCGTCCCGGTTTCCAAAGATCGGTACCGCTCCTCAAACGATGCCCATGCACCAGGCGAGGATCGATTTCTGCGCGTGCAGCCGGTTTTCCGCTTCGTCGAAAACAACCGATTGCGGGCCATCGATGACCTCATCCGTGACCTCTTCGCCGCGGTGCGCCGGCAGGCAGTGCATGAACAATGCCTCAGGGGCGGCATGCTTCATCAGAGCCTCGTTGACCTGATACGGCTGGAAAACATTGTGGCCGCGGGCGCGATGCTCCTGGTTCATCGATACCCAGGTGTCGGTGACGACGCAATCGGCGCCGGCCACGGCCTGCTCGGCCTCATGGCAAAGCAGGATATCGCCGCCATTGTTGCGCGCCCAGTTGAGGAACTTGTCCTGTGGTTCGGACCCGAGCGGCACCGCCATGTTCATGCGATATCCGAAACGCGCGGAGCCTTCGATCAGCGAATGAAGGACGTTGTTGCCATCGCCCGTCCAGGCGATCGTCCTGCCCTTGACTGGTCCGCGATGCTCCTCGAACGTCATGATGTCGGCCATGATCTGACAGGGATGCGTATCGTCGGTCAGACCATTGATGACCGGCACCGTAGCGTGTTCGGCAAGCTCCAGCAGCCGCCGATGGTCGGTCGTGCGGATCATGATCGCGTCCACGTAGCGCGAAAGTACCTTGGCGGTATCGCCGATCGTCTCCGCCCGGCCGAGCTGCATTTCAGTTCCGGAAAGGAACAGGGTCTCGCCACCGAGCTGGCGCATGCCGACGTCAAACGAGACGCGCGTGCGGGTAGAGGGCTTCTCGAAAATCATCGCGAGCATCTTGCCGGCAAGCGGGCGTTCGGCAGTGCCGTCCTTCGTCGCCGTCTTGCGAACGCGAGCGTCGTCAATGATCGTCCTCAAGTCGGCAGCCGCCATTGCCGAGATGTCGAGAAAATGTCTGGTACCTGTCATTGCTCAGAATTCCTGTCGTGAGAGTCGGGCCGTTCAGGCCGCCGCGTTGCCGCTGTTGCTCTTGACCGCCTCGGCGGCGCGCTCGAGCCTTGCGAGCCCTTCTCGGGCCTCGGCGGCGGTGGTGATCAACGGCGGCAGCAGGCGCAGCACGTTTTCGCCGGCGGGAACCGCAAGCAGCTTCTCGGCGCGGATTGCTTTCAACAGGTCAGCCGACGGCACCTTCGCCTTGATGCCGAGCATCAGCCCGTCGCCGCGGATTTCCTCGATCACATCCGGGAAACGATCCTTGAGCGACGCGAGCCCCTGCCGGAAGACGAGAGCGACTTCGCGTACCTGCTCCAGGAATCCGTCGGCGAGAACGACGTCGAGAACCGCGTTTCCGACTGCCATGGCCAGCGGATTGCCGCCATAGGTCGAGCCATGCGTGCCCGTGACCATGCCGGCTGCCGCTTCTTCGGTCGCCAGGCATGCGCCCAACGGAAAACCGCCGCCGATACCCTTGGCGACCGCCATGATATCTGGCCGGATACCGGCCCATTCATAGGCGAAGAGCTTGCCGGTCCGGCCAATGCCGCACTGAACCTCGTCGAGAATCAGGAGCAGGCCGAATTCGTCGCAAAGCGCCCGCAACTCCTGCAGAAACTCCTTGCTGGCCGTGCGAATGCCACCCTCCCCCTGGATCGGCTCGATCAGGATCGCCGCCGTCTCGTCGTTGATCGCATCCTTGACCGCAGCGATGTCGCCGAAAGGAACCTGATAGAAGCCCGGCGCCTTTGGTCCGAACCCCTCGATGTACTTCTGTTGGCCACCGGCCGCGATCGTCGCGATCGTGCGGCCATGGAAGGCGCCTTCGAAGGTGATGATATGGAATTTTTCCGGGTTCCCCTTGGCGAAATGATAGCGGCGCGCGGTCTTGATGGCGCATTCAAGCGCTTCCGCACCCGAATTGGTAAAGAACACGCGATCCGCGAAGGTCACCGCCGTCAGCCGGCGCGCTAGGCTTTCCTGCCCCGGAATCTCATAGAGGTTGGAGAGATGCCAGATCTTGTCCGCCTGCGTCTTCAGCGCCTCGACGAGGTGCGGATGGGCATGGCCAAGCGAGTTCACCGCAACGCCGGCGGCAAAATCGAGATAACGCGAGCCGTCCTCGGCAATGAGCCAGACGCCCTCGCCTCGCTCGAAACGCAACGGCGCACGCATATAGGTGTCGTAGAGCGGCGTTGTTGCGGCCATGGCGAACTTCTCCTTCCGTCCTGTTGGCATCGATTATCGGACGATCGTGTCCGATAAAAATCAAAAATGCCGCCTTTCGGCGGCGCAGGCACTATTCCCATTTCGCACCGCAATGTCAACAAAACCAAGGCTTGCAGCGAGCTCGAGCGCGCGGATTCCGACGCGCGAAAAAACATGCCGCAGGGGCTTGCAAAAATGCAACGGCCAGCCAGCAAGTTGGGGAAAACTCCGAAATCGATTCGGCGCGATTCCCGCGACTCTTGCCACGGAGTCACCCTGCCAGTAGGTTAATATTCAATTACTAGACGCATGCGGCGGACCTAGTCACCAAAACAGTTATCGCGTTGCAGCTCCGGAGCTCTTCCGGAGCTTGGTGATGGATTCTGCCATCCAACGCCGAGAACGGAGAGTGCAGAAATGAACTGGACTGACGAGCGGGTGGAGAAACTGAAAAAGCTGTGGTCCGAAGGCCTGAGCGCCAGCCAGATCGCGGCACAACTGGGTGGTGTGAGCCGCAACGCCGTGATCGGTAAGGTTCACCGGCTGAGCCTGCCGGGCCGCGCGAAGGCGGGTGGCACAACCACTGCCGCACGCCCGAAGCGCACCACGTCCGCCCCCCGGGCACCGAACTATGCCGCGCGCGTCGCCACCCGCACCGTCACCCGCACAGCGGGCGCCACCGTGCTGAAGGAAGAGATCGAAGTCGATCTCGTCGCCGACCAGGATCTCGAACTCGCACCGAACGTCGTCGTCCCCATGTCGCGGCGCCTAGGCCTGACGGAGCTCACGGAGCGCACCTGCAAGTGGCCGATCGGCGACCCGCTGAAGGAAGAGTTCCATTTCTGCGGCAACGACTCGCCGGAATCGTCGCCCTATTGCAGCTATCACACGCGGCTGGCCTATCAGCCTTCCGCCGAGCGCCGGCGCATGCGCTGACCGGCCTCACGCGAACGCAATTGAAAAAAGGGGCGGTGAACGCCCCTTTTTTCGTGTCTATCGAACGCAAGCCGGGCGGCGTCAGCTTTCCAGCGAATAGCCGGCGCCGCGCACGGTGCGAATGACGTCGGGCATGTTCGAGAAGTTCAGCGCCTTGCGCAGACGGCCGACATGCACATCCACGGTGCGCTCGTCGACATAGATGTCATGTCCCCACACACCGTCGAGAAGTTGTGAACGGGAGAAGACGCGCCCCGGCGAGGACATCAGGAACTCCAGCAGCCGGAATTCCGTCGGTCCGAGCCGGACCTCGCGGCTGCGCCGATGGACACGGTGTGTCTCGCGGTCAAGCTCGATGTCGCCGCAACGCAAGAGCGTCGACAGGACCTCGGGCTTGGCGCGCCTCAGCATTGCCTTCACCCTCGCCATCAGTTCCGGCGTCGAGAACGGCTTGACGACATAGTCGTCGGCGCCGGTCGCAAGACCCCGCACGCGCTCGCTTTCCTCGCCACGCGCCGTCAGCATGATGATCGGCAGGCGCTCCGTCTCCGGCCGCTGACGGAGCCTGCGGCAGAGCTCGATACCCGAAACCCCCGGCAGCATCCAATCGAGGATCAAAAGGTCGGGCAGGCGCTCCTGCAGGCGGATTTCCGCCTCGTCGCCGCGAAGGATCGTATCCACCTCGAAGCCTTCGGCCTCGAGGTTGTAACGCAGGAGCACGCTCAGCGCTTCCTCGTCTTCGACTACAGCAATCTTCGGCAACATTCAGTACGACTCCTTCCTACGCGCGACGGCCGTCATATCGCCGCGACACAGTGTCAGCCGCGAAAGGGCGGCCGGAACAAGATTTGACGCATGCACCAAGCATGCGCGGGCGACCTCAGTCCGTCACCGAGCCCAACGTCGAAGTCGTGTCGTCCTTTGGCCGCTCGCCCTGCGGCTGGGCGCCCGTCGCCATGTAGTAGATCGTTTCGGCAATGTTGGTCGCGTGGTCGCCGATACGCTCGATATTCTTGGCGCAGAAGAGAAGATGCGTGCACGGCGTGATGTTGCGCGGATCTTCCATCATATAGGTCAGCAACTCGCGGAAAAGCGACGTGTAGATCGCGTCGATCTCTTCGTCGCGTTCGCGGATGCTGTTTGCCTTCTCCGGCGAGCGGGAGGCATAGACGTCGAGCACCTCCTTGAGCTGGACCAAAGCCAGCTCCGCCAGATGCTCCAGGCCACGGGCGAGCTTGCGCGGGATGCCGGATCCGGCGACCGCGATCACACGCTTGGCGGTGTTCTTGCCGAGGTCGCCGACGCGTTCCAAATCGGCGGCAATACGGATCGACCCCATGATCTCGCGGAGATCCGAGGCCATAGGCTGACGCTTGGCGATGGTGACGATCGCCTTGTCGCCGATCTGGCGCTCGGCGTCATCAAGGATCGCATCGTCGGAAATCACCTTCTGGGCCAGCGCCAGGTCGGAATTCACCAACGCCCGGACGGAATCTGCCACCATCTGCTCGGCCAACCCGCCCATTTCCGAGACGCGGCGCGTCAGATATTTGAGCTCCTCGTCAAATGCCGACGTGATGTGTGTGGATGACATGTTCTCGTTCCTCAAATTCGCAACGCGGTCGACGTGTCGCTTCGCTTAGCCGAACCGACCCATGATGTAGTCCTGCGTGCGCTGGTCATCCGGATTGGTAAACATCTTGTCGGTATCGTTCTCCTCGACGAGATTGCCGAGGTGGAACATGGCGGTGCGCTGCGAGACGCGCGCGGCCTGCTGCATCGAATGCGTCACGATGACGATCGTGAAGTTGGCGCGCAGCTCGTGAATGAGTTCCTCGACCTTCGCGGTCGCGATCGGATCGAGCGCCGAACAGGGCTCGTCCATCAGGATCACCTCAGGACTAACAGCCACGGCACGCGCGATGCAGAGACGCTGCTGCTGGCCGCCGGAGAGGCCGGTACCCGGCTCGTGCAGGCGATCCTTGACCTCATTGAAAAGACCGGCCTTTTGCAGGCTCGTTTCGACGATCTCGTCGAACTCCGCCTTGGTGCGGGCGAGACCATGAATACGAGGACCATAGACGACGTTCTCGTAGATCGACTTCGGGAACGGGTTCGGCTTCTGGAACACCATGCCGACACGGGCCCGCAGTTCCACGACGTCGATCGAAGGATCATAAATGTCGTCCTCGTCGAGCGTGATCCTGCCGGAAACGCGGCAGTTCTCGATCGTATCGTTCATGCGGTTCAAGGTGCGCAGAAACGTCGACTTGCCGCAGCCCGACGGACCGATCAAGGCGGTCACGGTGTTTTCACGGATATTGAGATTGACGTCGAAGAGCGCGCGCTTCTCGCCGTAATAGACCGACACATCCTTGCCGATCATCTTGTAGGGTACAGTATTCATTTTCAGATCCAGAGCTTTTTCGACTGCAGCTTCCGACATCATGTTCATAGTCCTTACCCCACTACCAGCGGCGCTCAAAGCGACGCCGCAACAGAATTGCGCCCAGGTTCATGAAGACGAGGAAGATCAGGAGAATGATGATCGCCCCGGACGTCCGCTCGACAAAGGCGCGTTCCGCTTCGTTCGCCCACATGTAGATCTGCACCGGCAGGGCCGTGGATGGTTCCATCGGCGATCCCGGATAATCGACCACGAAGGCGACCATGCCGATCAGCAACAGCGGTGCTGTTTCGCCGAGGGCGTGCGCGAGGCCGATGATTGTGCCCGTTAGGATACCGGGCATGGCAAGCGGCAGCACGTGGTGGAAGATTGTCTGCATCTTCGATGCGCCTAGGCCAAGTGCGGCCGACCGGATCGACGGCGGCACGGCCTTCAACGCCGCACGGGTGGCGATGATGATCGTCGGCAGCGTCATCAGCGTCAGCACGAAGCCGCCGACGAGCGCGGCCGAGCGCGGCATTCCAGCAAAATTCACGAAGACGGCCAGGCCGAGAAGACCGTAGACGATCGACGGCACCGCGGCGAGATTGTTGATGTTGACCTCGATCAGGTCCGTCAGGCGATTCTTCGGCGCGAACTCCTCAAGATAGATCGACGCGGCGACCCCAATCGGCAGCGACAGAACCAGGACGATCAGCATCATGTAGAGCGATCCGACAAGCGCGACGCCAACGCCTGCAGCTTCGGGGCGGCTCGATGCGCCGAAGGAGAAGATGCCGGTGTTGAAGCTCTTCTTGAGCACGCCGGCGTCGGCAAGCTGGTTCATCCAAGCGACCTGCCGGTCCTTGACCTTGCGCTTGCTCTCATCGACAGACAGATCGATCTGCCCCTTGAAGGCGGAGTCGATGTTCGCCTCGGCGAGCAGCGTCACCGGTATGGTCTTGCCGATGACCGAGGGATCGGCGACGACGATGTCGCGCAGTTGCGTGCGGGCGCTGGCGGAGACCATGTCGGTCGCCTGCTTGACCAGCGGCCGCTTTGTCGCGTCGAGCCCGAGCTGCTTTACGAGGGCATCGCGCACAAGCAGCGGATAGTTGGCCGTCATCAACTGCTTCGGGTCGGTCGCCCGCTCGTTCTTCGGATCGATCACCTTTTCGGAGAACTCGATCGGCAAGGTGATCGTCGTCTGCTGGAACGCCGTGTAGCCGTTCTTAATCACCGTCGAGAGCAGGACCGCGAGGAAGAAAAGACCAAGAACGATGGCGCTGATGCCATAGGCCCGAAAACGGCGTTCCGCAGCATAGCGGCGCTTGATACCGATATCACGGCGGCTTTCGGCGGGACGGGTGGAGACCCTTACCGTGGGGGTGGCAAGCTCGGTCATTCGTACTGTTCCCGATATTTGCGCACAATATAGAGCGCGTAGATGTTGAGGCAGAGCGTGATGACGAAAAGCGTGATGCCGAGCGCGAAGGCGACGAGCGTCTGCGGCGACGTGAACTCCAGGTCGCCCGTCAACTGGTGAACGATCTTGACCGTCACCGTCGTCATCGGCTCGAAAGGCGTCAGTTGCATGCGCGCGGCAACGCCGGCTGCAAGCACGACGATCATCGTTTCGCCGACGGCGCGCGACGCCGTCAAGAGCAGCGCGCCGACGATGCCGGGCAGTGCCGCGGGCAGAATGACCCGCTTTACCGTTTCCGAGCGCGTGGCCCCGAGGCCCAGCGAGCCGTCGCGCAATGCGCGCGGAACCTGCGTGATGATGTCGTCGGAGAGCGACGACACGAAGGGGATCAGCATGATGCCCATGACGATGCCCGCCGTCAGCACGCTCTGCGCCTGGATGAAGTTCTGGTAATTGCCGGTAATGAGGCCGTTCAGTTGCGTGGAGATATCGCGCAGGAACGGTCCGACCGTGACGAGCGCAAAGAAGCCGTAGACGATCGTCGGGATGCCGGCGAGCACCTCGAGAAGCGGCTTTGCCGTCGAACGCAGCCGCGGGTTTGCATATTCGGCCATGTATATGGCCGCAAAAAGCCCGATGGGTACCGCAAACAGCATGGCGACGAAGGCGATATAGAGCGTGCCGCCGAGAAGCGGCAGGAGGCCGAACTGGCCCGACTCGCCGCTGCTGCCGGCCGCCGCGAAACGCGGGTCCCAAACGGTTCCGAAGAAGAACTCGACGGGCGATACCATGCTGAAGAAGCGACCCGCCTCCGACAGCATCGAAGCGACGATACCGATCGTGGTGAGGATCGCGATAGACGAGGCAACGATCAACGAGGCGAGCATGACGCGCTCGACCTGGTTGCGGGCGCGAAAGCGAGTGGTGATATTGCGGATCGCGTAGATGCCGCCCGCGACGGCGACGAGAAGCACGACGGCGCTCATCAGCCAGCGACTGTAGGTTCGCATGGCGTTGAATTGCTGGGCGGCCTTGATCATGTACGGCTCGCCTTCGCCGGCGAGCGCCACACCCTTGGCGGCGAGCGTTTCGCGCAGGTTGGCGGAACCATTTTCAAGCGCAGCGATTTCGTCCGCGTTCAAGCGGACGAGACCGGCAGCGACAGACTTAACCTGTCCGAGCGCAAGCTGCGTGGTCGCTTCACCCTGGCTGCGTACGGAATCTGGAAGCGACGCGCGAACGCTGGAATCGATGTAGAGCGGCGATGCGATCAGCCAGGCGGCGAGCACAAGCGCCGCCGGCAGCATCGCCCATATGGCAACGTAGCTGCCATGATAGCCGGGCAGAGAGTGCAGATTCGCGAGCTTGCCGCCCGACTGCGCGAACGAACGCGCGCGGCCGGCGAAATAGGCAATGAAACCAATCAAAACAATGATCAAAAGAAGGAGCGAAGTACTCATCGGCACGTCTCCCCGGCAAGGGCCATCCTGGCCACCGGCAAATCGAATGAACGCATGCCCCGGCGCAACACCAGGTCGCGCCGGGGCGTGTCTCTAATCAGAGCATGTTGCCGGCTTCGAAAGCCTTGCGGATTTCTTCACGCTCGGCATCCGGAGCGGCTACGAGGCCGTATTGGGCAAGCGGGCTGTCGGGACCGATCATCTGGTCGTCGATGAAGAACTCGACATATTCCTTAAGGCCCGGAACAACGCCCATGTGCGCCTTCTTGACGTAGAAGAACAGCGGGCGGGAAACCGGGTACTCGCCCGAAGCGATCGTTTCGGTGGAGGGAACGACGCCGTCGACGGTTGCGACCTTCAGCTTGTCGGCGTTGTTTTCGTAGAACGAAAGACCGAACACGCCGATGCCGCTCTTGTTGGAAGCAATGCGGGCGAGCGTTTCGGTGTAGTCGCCGTCGATGTCGACTGCCATGCCGTCCTTGCGCACAGCGACGCACTTCTTGGCGGCGGCCTTTTCGTCGCTGATGGCAGCCTTGATGACGTCCAAAGCGCCTTCGGCCTTGCAGCCTGCAGCAAGGATCTTCTCTTCGAAGACTTCACGCGTGCCGTGCTTTTCGCCCGGGATATAGGCGGCGATTTCGGCATCCGGAAGCGAGGCGTCGACTTCAGACCATTTCTTGTAGGGGTTGGCGACGAGCTTGCCGTCGACGACGACCTCAGCGGCGAGCGCCTTGTAAAGGTGCTCCGGCTTCAGTGCGAGATCGGCGTTGCCGGCGTCGGTCGCGAAGACGATGCCGTCATAACCGATCTTGACTTCCTGGATCTCGGTCACGCCAGCAGCCTTGCAGGCCTCGATTTCGCTGTCCTTGATCTTGCGCGAGGAGTTGGCGATGTCGATCGTGTCTTCGCCGACGCCCTTGCAGAATTCCTTGAGACCGGCGGACGAGCCACCGGACTCGACGACCGGCGTCTTGAAGTCGGGGAAGGTCTCACCGAAGGTCTCGGCGACGATCTTTGCGTAGGGAAGAACGGTCGAGGAGCCAGCGACCTGAACCTGGTCGCGAGCCGCTGCGGCGCCCGCGAACGCGGCGGAAGCGACCAGCGCCGCTACAGTGAGTTTAAGAGCTTTCATAGATGTTCTCCCGGAATGGGCTTGTGTTGGTGCGCTTAGTTTGCAGCGCTCTCTTCGCCGTATGATCGGCGGCCCCTAGTTAGCCGCCGATGGTCACACCTTTTATGTCAGTTTGATGAAACATTTATGACAGACTATGTCGTTGGAGAATCTGCTTGATTCTGAATTCCGCGATGGGGCGACGACGTTTTGTGTCAGAAGCGGACCGTGAAGATCGTACCCTTGCCGACCTCCGAATGGACGAGGAGACGGGCACGGTGACGCGTAAGGATATGCTTGACGATGGCGAGCCCGAGACCGGTGCCTTTCTTGGAGCGGCTCGCCTCGACGTTAACCCGATAGAAACGTTCGGTAATTCTCGGCACGTGCTCGGCCGGGATACCCGGGCCGTGGTCCTCGACCGTCACCTCGGCCTGCTCGCCCTCGCCACCTGCGAGACGCACCTCGACCCTCTTTCCCTCCTGCCCGTATTTGCAGGCGTTCTCGATCAGGTTCTCGAAAACTTCGATCAATTCGTCGCGATCTCCCCGGACGAAGACCGGTGCATCGGGGACGTCGAGCGATATCGTCACGTCAAGTTCGGTCGCGAGCGGCAGCAGGCTGTCGCGCACGTGCCCAAGCAGCGGCGCCAGATCGACCATATCCTCCGGGGCAAGGTGGGACTTCAATTCGAGCCTGGAGAGCGACAGGAGATCGTCGACGAGACGACTCATGCGGGTGACCTGCTCGTGCATGATGCCGAAAAACTTCTCCTGCGCCTTCGGATCGCTGCGCGCCGGCCCCTGCAGCGTCTCTATAAAACCGCGAAGAGAGGCGAGCGGCGTGCGCAACTCATGGCTGGCATTGGCGACGAAATCGGAGCGCATGCGGTCGATCCGGCGCGCCTGTGAGATGTCGCGATAGGTGAGCAGGAAGATACGCCGGCTCGAAGCGTCCGTTTCAATTTCGGCAGGCGCAACCCTCACGACATAGACGGCATCCGACGGCAGTCTTTCGGTGTGTTCGATCTGATTGATCTTGCCGGTGGCGATTGTCTCGCGAACCATATCGAGGATGCCCGGCGAACGGACGCGCGCGGAAAGATCGCTGTTCGGGGGAATCGTGCCGAAGGCCTTTTCGGCGGCAATGTTCTGAAACACCACTGTCTCGTCGGCGGCGACAGCGAGCACGGGCATATCGAGCGCGTTCAACGCCGGAATCAGCGGATCCCCTCCCTTTTCGGCGGCAACGACGCTGACCGGTGGCGGCTGCTCGGATGGCACGCTGCGATTGAGCAGCGCCGCGGCAAGAACGATCCAGAACGGCAGCACAGCGAGGATATGAATACCGGCGAGCGTGGCTAGAACGGCGATGAGGACCGAAAGGCCGAGAACCCACCGTTCCGCCTTCAGCCTCGGCAGCAGCGTTCGCCAGAACACCTTTGCGTCGTCCAACACAACTTCCTCATGACTCAATTGCAGTTCTCCCTGATCACGATGCCGCGAAAGCAGAGAGATAGCGCTGCTTCATGACATGATTTTCACGACACGCTTGAATCCGCAATGCAATTGTGGCCTCTTTCGAGGAAATCGAGCATCAGCGGGAGGCAAGGCAAATGGCAGCAGAAACAGCGGCAGCTGAGGCCAAACCGCAGAGCCGGGCAGTCGAATTGCGGATCGGCGGCAAGTCCCGCGTCTTCGATATAGATAACCCGCAATTCCCGAATTGGATCGATGACGAGGCCTTCTCGTCCGATGATTATCCCTACAAGAAGAAGCTCGAAGAGGAGGAGTACGAAGAAACGCTGACGAGACTGCAGATCGAACTCGTCAAGGTCCAATTGTGGATGCAGGCTACCGGCAAGCGGGTGATGGCGCTTTTCGAAGGCCGCGACGCGGCCGGCAAGGGCGGCGCCATCCATGCGACTATGGCCTATATGAACCCTCGTTCCGCCCGCATCGTCGCGCTCACCAAACCGACCGAGACCGAGCGCGGCCAATGGTATTTCCAGCGCTACGTGGCAACCTTTCCAACGGCGGGGGAATTCGTGCTCTTCGATCGCTCCTGGTACAACCGCGCAGGTGTGGAACCGGTCATGGGTTTCTGCACACCCGAGCAGTACGAGCATTTTCTCAAGCAGGCTCCCCGCTTCGAGAAAATGATCGTCCACGAGGGCATCCAGCTCTTCAAATTCTGGCTGAATATCGGCCGGGAGATGCAATTGAAGCGATTCCATGATCGCCGGCATGATCCCTTGAAGATCTGGAAGCTGTCGCCGATGGACATCGCGGCATTGAACAAATGGGATGACTACACTGAGAAGCGCGATCGGATGCTGAAGGAAACCCATACGGATTATGCCCCTTGGACGGTCATCCGCGGCAACGACAAGCGCCGTGCCCGGATCAATCTGATCCGCCACATCCTTAAGAATCTGGACTATGACGGCAAGGACAAGGCGGCCATCGGCGAGATCGATGACAAGATCGTCGGCTCCGGACCGGGTTTCCTGAAATGATCTGAATATTGGAACGTGCGTTCAATGAACGCACGCGCCGTTCGTCTTTTCAGGCGCAGATTTGCGACAGAGGGCGCCTGACTGCGTTATTGCCCCGGCAGCACACGAATCGCGAAAACGTCCAGGCTGTTGCCTGCTCCACTGACGTCGCTGTTGAGCACGAGCCTGCCGGGCCCGCTTGGCGTACTACCGCGATCGAACGAGATCTTGAAAAGCATATCCAGCCGCTCGTCATGCACGGTGAACCGGTGGCGGCCACAGGCACCGAGCGAGGAGAAGTCGCATTCGACAGAAAATTCCGCTGTCTTGCCGGGCATGGCCTGGACGGTGAGCGCCAGTGTCGATGATTTGCCGGAGAGCTGCGCCAGTATGTCGGCGGGAATCTCGAAGACGAGATCCCCATCCCTGCCGGCGACTGCCGACGTCACGCGCACGCGCTCACCGCCTTCGTCATTCAAAGGCTCGACGGTGGAGCGCGCGCCCGGCCTGATCGCCGCGACCTCCGCCGGCGTGAATACCTCGATCCATTCGCCGGAGAAGCCTTCCTGAGCGGCAAGGTTCTGAAGTCCTGCCGCGCCGTCGAAATCCTCCGATTCCACAGTGGCCGGCGGATTGGCAACGCTGGTATCGGCCGGAGATTTCAGCAGGTCGTTCGTCTGGATCCACCACACCGTGGCGCCGGCAGCCGCCGCGAGCGTCGCCACGACCATGGCAAAGGAAAGCAGGCGCCCGCGCCGGCGCTTGCGCGGCCGCTTATCCGCGGCGCCGACGTCCGGCGCAGCCGACTCGGCCTTGCCGCCCGCAGCGGCAGATTGTGATGTGGCAGTGGTCCGCCCCGTGGCCAACGAGTCCTCGCGATCGGCGCGCAGGGCACCAAGGTCGCTGTCGCCCTGCCCGGCGCGTCCTTTTTCACCGGCACTCGGCTCGCGACGGGGGGAGACGGAAAGATCTGCAGCCGCCGGATTAGGGGCCGCCCGCTCGCCTGCTCCGCCGAGGCTGACGACCGGTGCCGCCGTGGGACGCGCCCGCAGGGCCGCGCGTTCTTCCGTCTCGATCGCGTGAATGACCGCTTCGAGCCGGTGGCGCTGTTTCGCGATCACATCGGGGTCTTCGATTTGCTGCTTTTTCAGTCCGTTTTCCAGCGCCTGACGGGCCGACTGATAGATGCGTGCACGGATTTCCGCATTGGTTCTGTCCGAGCGTTCCAGTGCATTCCTGATCGCAGTTTCGAGTCCGCTCACATCAAGTCCTTCTGTGCGACGAAGACCACTGCATGTTTCTGCAGAAACATGCACCAATTCAAAGCACTACAGCGACCTTTGCGCGTCTGACAAGACGTGCAGGCACTGTAGCGGCGCTCCGCGGTCGAGCGGGTATCCCATCCTTCAAGGAGAGAACGGTTCCCTTCCCCGATCCACGCCGTTGGTTTTATTAACGATTGGGTAACCGTTGCTTTCGGAATCTGCAAGTCCGGGCGCAACAACACCGGGACTTCGACGGGGAAAACGGGGCGGGTCCGAGGGATGCGCGGAAAAGCGTCTCTTTGCAAGTCCACTGGTTGCTGCTATTTGTTTTGACGTTTACGCAAACGTCAATGTGGGATGGAGAAACCTGATGTCCTTGCCGCCAATCCTTTCCGGAACGACAAGACTGCCGGTGGTCGGCGCACCGCTCTTCATCGTCTCGCATCCCCGACTGACGATCGCGCAGTGCAAAGCGGGCGTCATCGGCTCCTTTCCTGCCCTCAATGCACGCCCGCAATCGCAGCTCGATGAGTGGCTTGCGGAAATCACCGAAACGCTCGCCGACCACGATGCCCAGCATCCCGACCGGCCCGCGGCGCCATTCGCGGTCAATCAGATCGTCCACAAGTCGAACGTGAGACTCGAGCACGACCTGATGCTCTGCATCAAATACAAGGTGCCGATCGTCATATCTTCGCTCGGCGCGGTCCCGGAAGTGAACGCGGCCATCCATTCCTACGGCGGCATCGTGCTGCACGACGTCATCAACAATCGGCACGCCAACTCGGCGATCCGCAAGGGCGCGGACGGCCTGATCGCGGTTGCTGCCGGGGCCGGCGGCCACGCTGGGACGCTCTCGCCTTTCGCGCTTGTCCAGGAGATCCGCGCGTGGTTCGACGGACCGGTGCTGCTTTCGGGCGCGATCGCTACCGGTGGCGCCATCCTCGCGGCAGAGGCGATGGGCGCGGACATGGCCTATATCGGCTCCCCTTTCATCGCCACCGAAGAGGCGCGCGCCAGCGATGCCTACAAGCAGATGATTGTCAACAGCAGCGCCGCCGACATCGTTTATTCCAACTATTTCACCGGCATTCACGGCAACTACCTCAAACCCTCGATCAGCGCGGCCGGCATGGATCCGGACAGGTTGCCGGAGGCGGACCCGTCGAAGATGGATTTCGGCGGCGCCGCCGAAGGGGCGAAGGCCTGGAAGGACATCTGGGGCTGCGGCCAGGGCATCGGCGCCATCCGCGAGATAAGCACGGTCGCGCAACTCGTCGACCGGCTGGAGCGGGAATACGACGCGGCCCGGACGCGGCTCGGGCTCGGCGCCTATCGCCATGCTCAACCGCCCAAGGAATTTTCAAGTTCTCGAAACTGATGGCTTGAAATCTTGCCGCTTTGCGTTTATCAGCGCCTCACACTTCGTTCCGCGGCTCTCCGCGGGACCCTAGCGGGCCGCTTTAGCTCAGTCGGTAGAGCACATCATTCGTAATGATGGGGTCACGTGTTCGAGTCACGTAAGCGGCACCATTCTTTTCAAGCGGCTTTCTCGATACGCCAGATTGCGCCAGCTATGCCGGCGCGTGTCGTCATCCTTCCTTCGGATGTTGACGCTGACCAATATCTCGAGAGCCGATGACTGTCGCATCTCTAAAATGCCGCTGCAGGGGCGGTGTTGACACTTAATTATAGGGAAGCGTCCCGAGCGACGAGTAGCGCTCGTTCAGGCCATTGAGGGTTTCGAGGTCATCCTCCCCGATCTCGAAATCAAACACATCGATGTTCTCTTCCAAATGTTGCCGCTGATTGGCCTTGGGAACGGGAACCGTGCCGCGCGCAAGGTTCCATCGGATCAACACCTGGGCCGGCGATTTGCCGTATTTCGCGGCAATCTCTGCAAGCGTCGCATCACCGAGCCGTTTTGTGCGCGTCAGCGGGCTGTAGGCCTGGATGACGATCTGCTTTTCCCTCGCATAGCGCAGCATATCGTCGCTGTGCCCGAACGGGCTCCACTCGATCTGATTGACGGTCGGGACTTCGCCGGTCGCATCTATCAACCTGTCGATGAGCTCGATCGAATAATTGCTGACGCCGATGTCTTTCGTAAGGCCATCCTCTTTCGCCCGGATCAGACTTCGCCAAAGATCCTCTCCCGCACCCGTTCGCGGCGGACGGTGTATCAGCATGAGATCGGCATAACGAAGCTGCAATTCGTCGAGATTTTTCCGCGTCGCTTGATACGCGTCCCCCACCTCCTCCACTTTCGTGACCAAGTAGAAGTCCTTGCGCTCGACGCCGCTCCTGCTGATTCCTTCTGCGATGCCCGGCTGGGTTCCATAGTCTCCAGACGTGTCGATCATTCGATAGCCGAGCTTCAGCGCAGCTGCGATCGTGTCCGCCGTGTCGGTCGTCAACTGCCATGTCCCGACGCCCATAACTGGAATCCTGTTGCCGGTGTGCAGCTTTAGCTCAGTGTTCGGGTCCATGATTTGCACCTTTGCCGTTGGCGGAGACGATTCGATCCACAGCGCCGCCGTGTTCTGCTCTCATCACCAAACCTCTGCTCCGGAAAAGGGTTCCGACCGATCGTCTTGTGAAGCGGGAACAATCAGCGCCTGCGGGGATTGGGGCACATGAAGATCGGTTCGGCGGACGCCGCCGGCCAGTAACCACGCCGAACGCTGTTTCCGCTGGAAAATCGGATCGGGCGAAGCCGAAAGATCCAGCGGCGATGTGACCCGCAGGATCCTGCGGCGCGACTGAGAGGGCAAAAAGATGGCCTTTTCGACACCGGAAGATGTGCAACCCGTAAGAATCGACCCACCGGGCATCGAGGCCTTTCTCGGCGTCCCTTCCGGCGCAAGCGGACTCGTCATATTTGCCCATGGCAGTGGCAGCGGGCGCTTCAGCCCTCGCAACAATCGCGTTGCGGCCGCACTGAGAGACGCAGGCTTGGCGACGCTTCTCGTCGATCTTCTGAGACCGGATGAGGAACAGGACCGCCGAAACGTCTTCGACATCGATCTTCTTGCCGATCGGCTCGTGGCGGCCAAGCGGTGGGTCACCGAAGTTCCCGAGATATTGCACATGGCGGTCGGCTACTTCGGCGCGAGCACAGGCGCCGGCGCAGCGCTGCAGGCGGCTTATGCTGAACCGGATGTAGGTGCGGTGGTATCGCGCGGCGGCCGCCCTGACCTTGCGATCCAGATGCTACCGGGCGTTCGCGCTCCCACGCTTCTTCTCGTTGGAAGCCTTGACGGGCCGGTGATCGACATGAACGAACGCGCCTTCGACACGCTGACCTGCGAGAAGCGGCTGATCATTATCGACGGTGCCGGCCACCTGTTCGAGGAGCCCGGCACGATGGATCAGGTGATCCGGCATGCGACAGACTGGTTCTTGATCCATCTCGGCAACAAACCAAGAGGGACATGACCATGACATCTCCACAGCCGAAATTTGCAGATCGCCGGGATGCCGGACGGCAACTTGCGGGCGTCCTGGCGAAATATGCCCAGTCGGATCCCCTGATCTTGGCCCTGCCGCGCGGCGGCGTGCCCGTGGCCTTCGAAATAGCCCAAGCCTTGCGCGCACCGCTCGAATTGGTTCTGGTGCGCAAAATCGGCGCGCCGGGACATCCCGAATACGGCATCGGTGCTGTGGTGGATGGCAGTGATCCGCAGTTCGTATACAACGAGGAGGCAATGCGCATCATCAATCCGAACGCAGCATACGTGGAGGCCGAAAGCCGGCGGCAGCTCGCTGAAATCGAGCGGCGGCGCGAAGCCTATCAGGGAACCCTGTCTCCGACGCCAACCGAGGGACGCACGGTGATCGTCGTGGACGATGGCGTCGCAACCGGCAGCACTGTCAAGGTTGCCATGAAGGCGCTGCGCAAAGCGGGAACGGGCAAGATCATTCTGGCTTTTCCGGTCGCACCGACCGACGCCCTCAAGCAACTGAAAGCAGAAGCTGACGACGTCATCTGCCTGCAAACCCCGGACCCATTCCGGGCGGTCGGCCTCCACTATATCGACTTCGACCAGACATCGGACGAGGAGGTCACCAGGCTTCTCGACGAGGCTCGCAGCGGCACGGCTTGAGCAGCCTGCGTCTTTGAATCTACGAGGCGCCGTCATCCGCCAGTAGCGAAACTACCTCCACACGCGACGAAGAGCATCGGATCGCCCCCACGATTTCCGGCGACCGCAACTTTCTGGCCAGGTGGGCCAGCACGTTCAGCTGACTTCCCTCCACCGGTGTCAGCAACAGGCAAACAATATCGACTGGCGCGTCGTCGACGGCCTCGAAATCAATCAGCTTCTTCAGCCTTATGATCAGAAAAAAGGGGCTCTCCACACCCGGCACGGGCGCGTGCGGAATGGCGATGCCTAGACCGATGCCGGTCGAGCCGAGCTGTTCGCGGTTGTTCAAGGCAAGCAATATTTCCGACGCTCCAATGCCAAGCGCCGCTTCGGCGATTTCCGAGATCGTCTGAAGGAGACTCGTCTTCGATGGAGAGACCAGATCAAGTCTCACGCTCTCCGGATTGATGATTTCCGAGATTTTCATGATGCCATTTCGCTGTTCACGCGTCCAAGGGCAATGCCCCTACTCAACCTCGCGCAGGCGATAGCCGACGCCCGTCTCGGTCGTGATGTATTGAGGTTGATCGGGGCTGCGCTCGATCTTCTGACGAAGCTGACGGACATAGACGCGGAGATACTGCACGTCAGTCGACCCGGCCCAAACCTGGTTCAACAGATGTTGGTGGGTGATGACCTTGCCCGCATGCTGCACGAGCACGCGCAGAATATCGTACTCCTTCGGAGACAGCTTGATCTCCCTGTCCGCGATCTTGACGATGCGCTTGACGAGATCGACCGAAAGTTCGCCGGTCTTGAAGATCGGCCGCTCTCCCTGTTGCTGCAACCTGTGCCGAAGCGCGACGCGGATGCGCGCCGCAAGTTCCTTCATGCCGAACGGCTTGGTGACATAGTCGTCAGCGCCGGTCTCCAGCGCCCGAACGATTCCGGTCTCGTCCGTGCGGCTGGAGAGAATGACGATCGGTAAATCCAGATTGCCTTCGTTTCGCCATTTGCCAAGGAGGTCGTGGCCGGGCATGTCGGGCAGGCCGAGATCGAGCAGGATCAGGTCCGGCTGATCGGCGCTCACCTTTGCGATCGCCTCCTTGGCGTTGATCGCTTCCATCACCGCATAACCTTCTGTCGTCAGGCCTACGCGAAGCAGCTTCCGGATAGCCGGCTCGTCGTCCACGACCAGTATTTTCACGGCGGAAGTCGTCATGTCGGATTTTCCTGATTTGGCCTTTTCGCCGGAATGGGCATCCTGATCGTAAAGATCGCGCCCGATCGGTCCGTCCTGTTTCCGGCGGTAATCGTACCGCCCATCGCCTCGACAAATCCCCTGCAGATGGAAAGCCCGAGCCCGGTGCCGGCTCGGACATGATCGCGCTTTTCGACGCGATAGAAGGAATCGAACACCCGCTCGAGGTCGCCGCTCGGAATGCCCGGGCCCTCATCCATGACCTGCAGCAAGACGACGTTGCCGTCTGCCCATCCGCAAATCTGGATCGTCGAGTTCGGCGCGGCGTATTTGGCGGCGTTGTCGAGAAGATTGAACAGCACCTGCTCGAACAGGACGGGATCGAGCTTCAACATCGGCAGATCCGGCGGAATGTCGATCAGTGTCCTGTGCCTTGCCAGAATCTTGTTCGCCGGCTCAAAGCGGTGCCGACGATATCGCCGACATAGTGCGAAGAGGCGTTCGGCTGGGTCGCGCCCGACTCGATCCTGGTCATGTCGAGGAGATTGGTGATGAACCGGTTGAGACGCTCGGATTCATCGACGACGGTCGAAAGAAGGTCGCTGCGGTCTTCCTCCGGCATGGAGGGCGAATAGTCCCGCAAGGTGCTGGCCGCTCCCATGATGGCGGCAAGCGGCGTCTTGAGGTCATGGGAGATCGACGTCAACAGCGCGGAGCGCAGCCTGTCGGCCTCCGCCGCCAGTCTCGCCCGATCGACGTCGGCGACGAGCTGGATCCGCTCGATGGCAAGCGCCGCCTGATCGGCCAGCGCATCGAAGAGCCGCTGCTGCTCGGGTGTCAGCAGCGGTCCCTGCTTGTCATTGTCGAGCCCGACTACGCCGATGGCGGTGCGCCCGGTCTTCAAGGGGAGATAGAGGCGTTTTGCGCCCGGCAGCGTGTCCGCCCCACGTCCGGCCGGCCGGTCATGTTCCCATGCCCAGCGGGCAGCAGCTATATCGGCATCGACCAGCGTGTCGTCCGGCGGGTAGCCCGCCTTGACCTCGATCGAATTTTCCTCCGGAAGGAGAATGACGACCCGCACCTTCAGCATAGAGGCGATCTGATAGGCCGTGGCCCAAAGCACGTCGTCCAGGGTGCCGGTGCTCGCGAGCTTCTTCGAGAAGAGATAGAGGTCTTCGGTCGTCCTTGCCCGCTGCCGCGCGGCAATCGCCTGCCGCTGCACGCGTGCCGTCAGATTGCTCGCGATCACCGCGACCACGAGAAAGAATACGAGAGCCAGGACGCTCTCCGGGTCCTCGATCGTCAGGGTGTAGCGGGGCTCGAGAAAGAAGAAGTTGAAAGCCAGTGCGCTTACGAGGCAGGCATAGAGTGCCGGCCATAGTCCCGCGGTCAGCGCCGAAGTCAGCACCGCCATCAGGAAGACCAGTGCGATGTTCTGGACGTCCAGAACCTGGTCCAGCAGCGCGCCGACTGCGAGTGCGGCGGCGATATAGATCGTGCTCAAGAGATAGGGCCGGAGCTTGACCTGGGTCGGCGGCGGCGCCGTCTTGACGCCGCGCTGCTCGGCGGGCGCTGCCGCTGCGCCCGAAATCACATGTACGCTGATGTCGCCCGCATGCCGGATCAGGTCATGGGAGACCGATCCTTCGACGAATTCGCGCCAGCGGGACTTATTGGACTTGCCGATGATCACTTGCGTGGCATTGTTCGCCGCCGCGTGGCGAAGGATTTCGCTTGCCACGTTCTCCCCGGGAATCGTCGTTGCCTCTCCGCCCAATTGCTCCGCGAGCCGCAGATGGGTCGCAAGCCGGTCCTTATCGGCATCGGAAAGATTGACTGAGCGCGACGTTTCGACGTGAAGCGCCGCCCACGGCGCGCGCAAGCGGTCGGCCTGGCGCTTGGCATAGCGCACGAGCGACGCCCCGCGCGGGTGCTCGTCAACGCAGACGAGCACCCGGTCTCCCGCCGCCCAGGGGCCGGGAATGGCATGCGCCTGCATATGGCTCACAAGCTGCTCGTCCACGCGCTGCGCCGTGCGACGCAGAGCGAGTTCGCGCAAGGCCGTCAGATTGCCGGGCGAAAAGTAGTTCTGGATCCCCCGTTTTGCAGTCTTCGGCAAATAGACCTTGCCCTCGTGCAGGCGCTTGATCAGGTCGTCCGGCGTCAGATCGATAATCTCAATGTCATCGGCGCGATCGATGATCGAGTCCGGCACGGTCTCGCGGACCCGGATGCGCGTGATCTGCGCGACCACGTCGTTGAGGCTCTCGATATGCTGGACGTTCAGCGTCGTGTAGACGTCGATGCCCCGGGCAAGAATCTCCCCGACGTCAAGGTGGCGCTTGGCATGACGGCTACCGTCGACATTCGTGTGGGCAAGCTCGTCGACGAGAACCAGTTCCGGGCGGCGCGCTAGGATGGCGTCCAAGTCCATCTCGTCGAGGAGGTGGCCCTTGTACTCGACCGTCTTGCGCGGAACGACTTCGAAGCCCTGTACAAGTGCCTGGGTTTCCTTGCGACCGTGGGTCTCGACGACACCGATGACGACGTCGACCCCTTCGGCCTTGCGGGCCCTGCCCGAAACCAGCATTTCGTAGGTCTTGCCGACGCCGGGCGCGGCGCCGAGGAAGATCTTCAGGCGGCCGCGCGTTTCGCGTTCGGCATTTTCAAGGAGAGCGTCCGGCGACGGCCTGGCGTCAGTACCGTGTCTCTCGTCAACCATTCCTCGTCCCTCGTTGAGAACGTCGAAGCCGGTGGCAGACGGGCTCCGACGCCTTCCTCTTATTGCGCGCCGGCGTCATCGAGCGCAAGGTTGAGCGCGAGCACGTTTACTCTTGGTTCGCCCATGAAGCCGAGCTCACGTGCCTCGATATGACCATCGACCAGTTTCCTTACCGCGGCCTCGTCCATGCCGCGGGCCCTGGCGACGCGCGGCACCTGGAAGTAGGCGGCTTCCGGAGAAATATGCGGGTCGAGGCCACTGCCCGACGCTGTTACGAGATCCATCGGCACCGGCGCCGAGGGGTTTTCCGCCTTCAGCGCCTCGGTATCGGCCTTGATGCGATCGATCAGCTTCGCGCTCGTCGGCCCGAGGTTGGAACCGCTGGATGCGGCAGCGTTGTAACCGTCGCCGGCGGCGGAGGGACGACCATGGAAGTAGGCCCCACCGGCGAAGGCTTGGCCGATCAGCTCGGAGCCGATCACCTTCTCGCCCTTTTCGATCAGGCTGCCGTTGGCCTGATACGGGAAGAAGGCCTGGGCGATCCCGGTCATCCCGAGGGGATAAATCAGTCCGGTTATGGCGGTAAATGCGATGATCATGACGATCGCGGGTTTGAGCTGTTTCAGCATGGAGATGATCCTTACACGAGGCCAAGCGCGGTGATGACGACGTCGATCGCCTTGATGCCAACAAAGGGCACGATGATGCCGCCGAGGCCATAAATCATGAGGTTTCGTGACAGCAGCGCGCCGGCGCCGATGGCCCGGTACTTCACGCCCTTCAGCGAGAGCGGGATCAACGCGACGATGATCAGCGCGTTGAAGATGATCGCCGACAGGATAGCGCTCTCAGGCGTCGCGAGCCCCATGACGTTGAGCGCACCAAGCTGCGGATAGAACGCCAGGAACATCGCCGGGATGATCGCGAAGTACTTCGCAACGTCGTTGGCGATGGAGAAGGTCGTCAAGGCGCCGCGCGTCATCAGCAACTGCTTGCCGATCTCGACGATCTCGATGAGCTTGGTCGGGTCGGAATCGAGATCGACCATGTTGCCGGCTTCGCGTGCCGCCACGGTGCCGGTGTTCATCGCGACGCCGACGTCGGCCTGGGCGAGCGCGGGAGCGTCGTTGGTGCCGTCGCCGCACATCGCCACCAGCTTGCCCTTGGCCTGCTCCTCGCGGATGAGGCTGAGTTTGTTTTCGGGTGTGGCTTGCGCAAGGAAATCGTCGACGCCGGCTTCTGCCGCGATTGCGGCGGCGGTCATCGGATTGTCGCCGGTGATCATGACGGTTCGGATGCCGATGCGGCGCAATTCGGCAAAGCGTTCGCGGATGCCGCCCTTGACGATGTCCTTCAGGTGAATGACGCCAAGCAGACGGCCGTCCTTGACGACGGCGAGCGGCGTGCCACCGGACTTGGCAATTTCATCGGCGATTGCCTGGATTTCGCGGATCGCCTGCGGTTCGCGCAGAGCGACGAGGCTCCCCGGGCCGTTTGCAGCCACCGCGACGGTGTGCTCCAGTTTCCGAAGAACGGCGTCGACTGCTCCCTTGCGGATAGTGGAGCCGTCGAAGTCGACGCCGCTCATCCGGCTCTGGGCCGTGAAGGGAACGAAGGTGGCATGCAGGCTGCCCATCTCGCGGGCACAGATGCCATACTTCTCCTTGGCCAGCACGACGATCGAGCGGCCCTCCGGCGTCTCGTCGGCAAGCGACGCAAGTTGAGCGGCATTGGCAAGTTCCTCGGCCGTGACACCCGTGACCGGTTTGAATTCCGTTGCCTGGCGATTGCCGAGCGTGATCGTGCCGGTCTTGTCGAGCAGCAGCGTGTCGACGTCGCCGGCCGCCTCGACCGCGCGGCCCGACATGGCAAGCACGTTGAAGCGCACGAGGCGATCCATGCCCGCGATGCCGATCGCGGAAAGCAGGGCGCCGATCGTCGTCGGGATCAGCGTCACGAAGAGTGCGACGAGCACCAGAACCGGAATATAGCCGCCCGCATAGGTGGCGAAGCTCGGAATGGTGACCGTTGCCAGCAGGAAGATCAGTGTCATTCCTGCCAAGAGGATGTTAAGCGCGATCTCGTTGGGTGTCTTCTGGCGTTCGGCGCCCTCGACGAGCGAGATCATGCGGTCGATGAAGGTCGAACCCGCCGCCGCTGTGATCCGCACGCGGATACAGTCCGAAAGCACCTGCGTACCGCCGGTGACGGCCGAACGGTCGCCGCCGGACTCGCGGATGACCGGTGCGGACTCGCCGGTGATCGCTGCCTCGTTGACCGACGCCACGCCTTCGATCACCTCACCGTCGGAGGGGATGATGTCGCCGGCTTCGACGAGGACGATTTCGCCGACTTTCAGACTGGTGCCTGGCACGAGTTTGAAGTTCTTGCGATCACCACCGGCCAGCAGCTTGGCCTGGGTTTCCGTCCGCGTGCGCCTCAAAGAGTCTGCCTGTGCCTTGCCGCGGCCCTCGGCAACCGCTTCCGCGAAATTGGCAAAGAGCACGGTGAACCAGAGCCAGAGAACGATCTGAAACGAGAAGCCGATATTGTCCCCACCGGTCACGAGATCCCTGAACAAAAGGATTGTCGTGAGCGCAGAGACCACGGCGACGACGAATACCACCGGGTTTTTGGCAAGGCTCCTGGGATCGAGTTTGCGGAATGAATCGCCAATGGCGGGCACGAGGATGCGAGCGTCCATGATGCTCGCGGATTTGGACTGGCTCATAGGAGACTCCAGCTTGAAGGAAGATCACCGCGATCCGTCAGACCGCTGTGAACAATGGAATGAGCGCCTTGGCGCAGAGCACGGTCAGCACTACGACGGCCATCATCAGGAGAAGGATGCTCGATACGCGCGGCGGCTCGACCGATCCCCGCGCCATGGCGCGGGGATCGGCGTGTTTGCGCGACTTCTGGAACCATTGTTCCATGACATCACCCTCAGAAGGTCTGTCCGAGAAGCATGGCGAGATGCTCGACGATCGGCCCGACGGCAAGCGCCGGGAAGAAGGTGAGACCACCAACGATCAGGATGACGCCGCCCAAAAGACCGACGAACAGCGCGCCATCGGTCGGGAAAGTGCCGGCCGAAGCGGGCACGGTCTTCTTGGTCACGAGCGAGCCAGCGATCGCGAGCGCCGGGATGATCACGAGGAAACGTCCGAACAGCATCGAGAGTCCGATGGTGACGTTGTACCAGGGCGTATTGCCGGTCAGGCCGCCGAAGGCAGAGCCATTGTTTGCCGTACCCGACGTGTAGGCATAGAGGATCTCCGAGAAGCCGTGCGGGCCAGGAGTTTCGATCGAGGCGACACCCGTTGGCAGCACCGCGGCGATGGCGGTAAAGACAAGCATTGAGGCGGGCAGGCACAGCACGGCGAGAACGGCCATCTTGACCTCTTTCGCCTCGATCTTCTTGCCGAGATATTCCGGCGTGCGTCCGACCATCAGGCCGGCGACGAAGATCGCCAGAACAACAAACAGCAGGATGCCGTAGAAGCCGGCGCCGACACCGCCCACGATGATCTCGCCGAGTTCCATGTTGATGAGCGGAATGAGGCCGCCAAGCGCGGTAAAGCTGCCATGCATGGCATTGACCGCGCCGCAGGAGGCGGCCGTGGTGATCACGGCGAAGAGTGCCGAGAGCGAAATTCCGAAGCGGACTTCCTTGCCTTCCATATTGCCGCCTTCAAGGCCAAGCGCATGGACCAGCGGATTGCCTGCGGCTTCCGCCCAATAGCAGACGATAACGCCTGCCAGGAAAAGGACGCCCATGGTCGCGAGGATCGCCCAGCCCTGACGCTGGTTGCCGACCATGCGGCCGAAGACATTGGTGAGAGCCGCACCGATCGCGAAGATCGAAACCATCTGGATCAGGTTTGAGATCGCGTCTGGATTCTCAAACGGATGCGCCGCGTTGGCGTTGAGGAAGCCGCCGCCATTGGTGCCCAGCATCTTAATGGCGATCTGCGACGCGACAGGGCCGACCGCGATCGTCTGCTCAGCGCCTTCAAGCGTCGTCGCGTTGACGTAGGCGCCAAGGGTCTGCGGCATTCCGAGATAGACGTAGACGAGCGTCAGCACGACGCAGATTGGCAGCAGCACGTAAAGCGTGCTTCGGGTCATATCGACCCAGAAATTGCCGATCGACTTTACCGATGCCCTGGCGAAGCCGCGGATCAGGGCCACGGCGATCGCAATGCCGGTTGCGGCCGAAACAAAATTCTGCACCGTCAGTCCGGCCATCTGCACGAGATAGGACATCGTGCTTTCACCGCCGTAGTTCTGCCAATTGGTGTTGGTCATGAAGCTCGCCGCCGTGTTGAAGGCAAGCTCCGGGGGAACGGCGCTCATGCCGGCCGGATTGAACGGCAAGGCGCCCTGCAGGCGCTGAAGGAAATAGAGAAGCAGGAAGCCGGCGAGATTGAAGAACAACACAGCCGCGGCATAGGCGGTCCAATGCTGTTCCTCGCGCTCGCTGGTTCCGGCAATCCGGTAAAGACTGCGCTCGATTGGACCGAGGAGGATCGAAAGAACCGTGCGCTCGCCGCTAAAGACGCGCGCCATGTAACCGCCAAGCGGCTTCACGAGCAAAATAACAATTCCGCAGAAGACGAGGATCTGTATCCATCCGTTGAGAGTCATAGACGTGGCTTTCCGGTATTGTGCCGCTGCGATCAAAACCGCTCTGGACGAACGAGCGCGTAGATCAGGTAGGTGAAGAGAAACACCGTTACGGCGCCACCAAGAATGTATTCGACGAACATAGTTTGTTCACGCTTCTAAAGCTTGTCGCATGCATTTGTGTACGCAAAAGACAGGGCGAAAAACAAAACTCCTATCGACACGACGAAAAAATCCATTGGACTGCTCCTATTTTATTATAAAGTCTGAGAGACATTGCTCTTTATGCTCGCAAGGGCACGCAGATATTCTCCGTGCATGCTGAGGAGTGGGGCGCAAAGACTAAACCGGCAGCAATATGGCTCGAACCGCATAAACGTTCGAGAGAGGCCGAGGAGCAAAGAAATAAAAAACTTATATAGACGAGGCTGGCTTTAGTACCGCCGCGCGTAGCCAGCGCTGTGGCCCTTCGGAATGCGCCGCAACACGATAAGCAATTGAAAATGCTAGTTTTCGGCTGAGATCAAGGAAATATCAGCCTGTAGGACGCCAGCCGAAGTGCCAAGCATAGGCTCCGGGCCTGCCCGTCACCAGAAAGCATCACTTCACGGATACATCCGCCCGCGTGATGTGGTTGACGGTCGGCTGTTCGGGCTGCGTGGTCACCTCGCGCAGCCACTCCCTCCAGATGGCGACAAGCAACGCCATCAGCACCGGACCAACGAACAGCCCGAGGAAGCCCATTGTCTTGACGCCTCCCACCAGACCAAAGAAGGTCGGCAGGAACGGCAGCTTGATCGGTCCACCGACGAGTTTCGGCCTCAGCGTCTTATCGACGATGAAAAGCTCGGTCGTGCCCCAGGCGAAGAGTGCGACGCCCTGCACCGGCGAGCCGCTTGCCACCAGATAGATCGACACCAGGGTGAAACAGAGCGGCGCGCCGCCGGGCACCAGCGCCATGATGCCGGTGATGATGCCGAGGGTCACCGGCGACGGGACGCCGGCCAGCCAGTAGGCCACCCCGAGAACGATGCCTTCGCCGATCGCGATGATGCCCATGCCGGTCACCGTCGAGCTGATGGTTAGCGGCACCACCCGGGACAGGCGTTCCCAGCGCATCGGAAAGATCCGCTCGCCGAGATGGTCGAGCTGCTTCGAGAAGGACTGGCCGTCGCGATAGACGAAGAACAGCGTGATCAGCATGAAGAGCAGCGTCAGGAAGGACTGGAAGGCGGATGCCCCGACTACCAGCACCCCGCGATAGATATTGCCGATATTGGAACCGCTGACGAGCTGGACCAGTTCGCCGAGCGCGCCGGGGTGGCCGATATATTTGACCCATTGGCCGCCGAGCCAGGGGCCGGCAATCGGGATCGTCGTCAGCCAGGCGGGCACCGACGCGCCATTGGCGTTGGTCTCGACCGCCCAGACCAGCCAGTCGCGCACCTCGTCGACCGCGTAGACCGCGGCGATCGAGATCGGTACGACGATGAAGGCGATCACGGAAATGATGGCGATCGTTGCGGCAAGCGTGCGATTACCGTTTACGGACTGCAGCAGCCGTCGATAAATCGGCCAGCTCGCAAAGCCGATGACGACGGCGGCGAGCACCGGCACCACGAAGCCGTGGAAGAAATAGACGCCTGCCAACAGAACGAGGACGAGCAGCCAGCGAGCGGCCGAGATCGGCAGGACGAGGGCAGAACGTGAAGGGGCCGGCTGCCCGAAGAGCCTCGGCTCCGCGGGTAGGTTTTCTCGTTCACGATTGCCCAATTGCACCTGTCATCCTCCGTCTTTTAGAAACCTTACAACAAAGCCGTGGCCTTGCCAGCCCATCCGCTGTGTTGACACTCAGTTTCCGATCGAAGCCCGATCGCCGCGGACGTTAGCGGCGGGACATGACAGGGAAATTTAGGCACACTCAAGATGTCGCGCGAAATTTCGAGTCGACGGTTCTCTTCGCAAGCTCATTTGCCCGCCGCTCGTTGCGGTCGACGAGGGCGTGGCGCCAACGCGGCGTGGGAGGCCATGCTGCGCCGCACTATCGTTGTTTGCCAACTATCGCAAGGAGTTATACCTGAGCGCGAATCAAATCACGTGCATTGTGCCAGTGTATCCGCATAGCGCATATTGTTGACGTTTACGTCAAAGTCATATAATCGGAATCACGGCTTGAAGAGAGGCTGCAAAAGCTTATCTTCGACGGAGAGGAAGATCGGGAGGGATTTTTCTTCGCCGTGAGCACGGCCGGTCAATGGCGACCAGAGGGAGAGAGGTCATGGCGGAAGCAAGCACGCAGCAGTCGGGTTCCAATGCGGGAAAAATCTGGCTGAAATCCTATCCGCCCGGCGTGCCCGCCGAAATCGGCCCCCTCCCCTATCGCTCCATTGGCGAGTTCTTCGACCACGCGGTCGCGCAGTATTCCTGGCGCCCGGCGTTCTCTTGCATGGGCAAGTCGCTCAGCTTCGCCGATCTCAACACGCACTCGGCCGCGATCGGCGCTTGGCTGCAATCGCTCGGCCTCAGAAAGGGTGATCGGGTCGCGGTGATGCTGCCGAACGTCCTGCAGAACCCAGTGATCGTCTATGGCATCCTGCGTGCGGGCCTGACGGTGGTCAACGTCAATCCGCTCTACACGCCGCGCGAGCTCGAGCATCAGCTTGTCGATGCGGGCGCCAAAGCGATCTTCGTGCTGGAGAATTTCGCCCACACGGTCGAGCAGGTTCTCGCCCGCACGGCAGTCAAGCATGTGGTGGTTGCCAGCATGGGCGACATGCTCGGCGTCAAGGGTGCGGTCGTCAATCTCGTCGTTCGGCGCGTCAAGAAACTCGTGCCGGCTTGGTCGATCCCGGGCCATCTCTCCTTCAAGACCGCGCTTGCCAAGGGTGCGAAACTGACCCTCACGAAGCCCCATGCGGCGCCGTCGGATGTTGCCTTCCTGCAATATACCGGCGGCACGACGGGAATCTCCAAGGGCGCCACCCTCACCCATTCCAACCTCCTGTCCAACATGGCTCAGATGGAGTTGTGGCTGGACACCGCCTTCCGGCGCAAGCCGCGCCCGGAAAATCTCACCTTCATGTGCGCGCTGCCGCTCTATCATATCTTCGCGCTGACGGTGAATTCGCTGATGGGCCTCGCCACGGGCGGCAACAACATCCTCATCCCCAATCCCCGCGACATTCCCGCCTTCGTCAAAGAACTCGGCAAGTACAAGACGAACATCTTTCCCGGCCTCAACACGTTGTTCAACGCACTGATGAACAATGCCGAATTCAAGAAGCTCGACTTTTCCTCGCTCGTGCTGACCTTCGGCGGCGGCATGGCAGTGCAGCGGCCGGTGGCCGAGCGCTGGCTGGCGATGACCGGCTGCCCGATCCACGAAGGCTACGGACTTTCCGAGACCTCGCCGGTCGCCACCGCCAACCGACTCGATACTGGCGACTTCACCGGCACGATCGGCATGCCGCTTCCCTCCACCGAGGTCGAGATTCGTGATGACGGAGGCAACACGCTGCCGATCGGCGAAATCGGTGAAATCTGCATCTGCGGTCCGCAGGTCATGGCCGGCTATTGGCAGCGGCCGGACGAGACGGCCAAGGCGATCTCGCCGGACGGTTTCTTCCGCACCGGCGACATCGGCTTCATGAACGCCGAGGGGCTGACAAAAATCGTCGACCGCAAGAAGGACATGATTCTCGTGTCCGGCTTCAACGTCTTCCCGAACGAGATCGAGGAGGTCGCGGTAACCCACCCGGGCATCCTCGAATGCGCCGCCGTCGGGGTTGCCGATCCGCATTCCGGCGAGGCCGTGAAGCTCTTCGTCGTGCGCAAGGATCCGGACCTCACCGAGGCGGAGGTCAAGCGCCACTGCGCCGCCAACCTCACCAACTACAAGCGGCCGAGACACGTGGAATTCCGCACCGAGTTGCCGAAGTCGAATGTCGGCAAGATCCTGCGCAAGGATTTGCGCGAGTAGCCGCAGCCAAGGCCCGGGCCTGATCCGGCTGCCGCCACCTTCTCCCCGCAGGCGGGGCGAAGCAGACTCGCGGCGCCGCCTTGGTCCGCTCGCCCCGCCTGCGGGGAGAGGGCCAGGGTGAGGGGCAATCCACGCCAGAAACCGCCGCACTTTCGGGTGACCTGCACCGGAGCTCCACTCGACGCGGGCCGTCCCGTGCGGACCGCCTTTTTTCGCTGCAGTGCACACATGCCCTTGATTTACCGCAAACAAACCGACTAGCTATCGCAGCCAATTTCCGATGCAAGGAGCCTGCGATGAAAGCGCTTGTCGAAAACCTCAAAGCCACTGCACGCGAGACCAATGCAACCGACATTCGCGCCGCCTTCGCGGCCGACCGGAACCGCTTCGCCCACTTCAGCACGACACTCGGCGACCTCCTCTTCGACTATTCGAAATGCGCGGTGAATGACCGGATTCTCGACGGTCTCGAAGCACTCGCCAAGGCGGCGAAGGTCGAAGAAAAGCGGGACGCGATGTTCCGCGGCGACATCATCAACATCACCGAAGGCCGCGCCGTGCTGCACACGGCGCTCAGGAACCGGAGCAACAGGCCTGTGCTCGTCGACGGCAAGGACGTCATGCCCGACGTCAACGCCGTGCTTGATGCGATGGGTGCCTTTGCCGAGGGCATCCGTTCGGGCGCTTTGAAGGGCGCCACCGGCAAGAAGATCACCGATGTCATCAATATCGGCATCGGCGGCTCCGATCTCGGCCCGGTGATGGCGACGTTGGCGCTCGCCCCCTTCCACGACGGCCCACGGCTGCATTTCGTTTCCAATATCGATGGCGCGCATATCGCCGACACGCTGAAGCTGATCGATCCGGAAACCGCACTCTTCATCGTCGCCTCGAAGACCTTCACCACGATCGAAACGATGACCAATGCCGCCACCGCCCGCGCCTTCATCGCCGGCAAGCTCGGCGAGGCGGCAGTCGGCCACCACTTCGCGGCGGTTTCCACCGCGCTCGACAAGGTCGCGGCCTTCGGTATCGATCAGGCGCGCGTCTTCGGCTTCTGGGACTGGGTCGGCGGTCGCTATTCGATCTGGTCGGCGATCGGCCTGCCCTTGATGATTGCGATCGGCAAGGAGAATTTCGGCCGCTTCCTCGACGGCGGCCACGCCATCGACGAACATTTCCGCGACGCGCCCGTCCGCCAGAACATTCCGATGCTACTCGGGCTCATCGGCTTCTATCACCGCAACGTGCTCGGCTATCCGTCGCGGGCGATCCTGCCTTATGACCAGCGCCTTGCCCGCTTCCCGGCCTATCTGCAGCAGCTCGACATGGAATCGAACGGCAAGGGCGTCACCATGGACAGCGGCCCGGTCGAATTCTCGACCGGGCCGGTCGTCTGGGGTGAACCGGGCACCAATGGCCAGCACGCCTTTTACCAGCTGATCCACCAGGGCACCGACATCATCCCGGCCGAATTTATGATCGCTGCCAACGGCCACGAAAAAGACCTGCGCCACCAGCACCAGCTGTTGATGGCGAACTGCCTGGCGCAATCGGAGGCCTTGATGAAGGGCCGTACGCTTGCCGAAGCCAAGGCGCAGCTCACTTCGAAGGGCATGAATGACGCCAAGGCCGACAAGATTGCACCGCATCGGGTCTTCACCGGCAACCGGCCGTCTCTCACCTTCGTCTATAACGAACTCGATCCCTTCGCGCTCGGTCGCCTGATCGCCCTCTACGAACATCGCGTCTGCGTCGAAGGTGCGCTCTTCAACATCAACTCCTTCGATCAATGGGGCGTCGAGCTGGGCAAGGAGCTTGCAACGGGCCTTCTGCCGGTCGTCGAAGGCAAGGAAAGCGCCGAGGGCCATGATTCCTCGACCGCCGGCCTTGTTGCGGCGTTGTTGAAGGCGGCACGCTGAGCGCAAGCGGCGCAGACAAAGGGGGCAGCGAAGCAACCCCCTCTGGCCTGCCGGCCATCTCCCCCACAAGGGGGGAGAGTCTGCGCGGCTGCCCGATCGCTCCGATCGGAATGTTAATACAGGGGAGCGCCTGGGGTAAGGCGCCGAGCGGTGCCGTACAGATTCTCCCCCCTTGTGGGGGAGATGGCCGGCAGGCCAAAGGGGGTGTCACGGCCGCGCGTTTCGATCAGATCGGCCAAAACCCAGCGCTGCTGGGATGAAACTCAGAGTCCAATTTCGTAGCGCCACGGCGGGTTGGCGCCTGCCCGCGAAACGGTGACGGCGGCGGCCTTGGCGCCGAGCGCCAGCGCCTGGCGGACCGCCTCGTCGCTTAGATTTGCCACCGCATCCTTGGTCAACAGGTTGTTGAGCTTCAACGACGCCAGCACGCCGGCATCGAAAGTGTCGCCCGCGCCGACCGTATCGACAACTGTGACCCGCTCGCCGGCGACTTCCACCTTGTGGTTCCTGGTATAGCCGACGGCGCCATCGGCACCCTTAGTGATCAGCACCAGCTTGGGGCCGCGCTTCAGCCATTCGGCGGCAAGCTCGTCATGGCTGCCTTCCATCCCGAACCAGGCGAGGTCCTCGTCCGAGAACTTGATGATATCCGACATCGCGGCCATGCGGTTCATGCGGCCGAGATGCGCCTCGCGATCCTTGATGAAGCCGGGGCGAATGTTCGGGTCGAAAGAGATCACCCGTTTCTCGCGTTCGCGCACCATCAAGGCCTCGTAAGTCGAGCCGCACGGCTCAGGAATGAGGCTGATCGCACCGAAATGCAGTGCTTCGCAGGAATCGCCGAGCGCCGGCAGATGCTCCTTGGCGATCATCCGGCCCGCGGTATTCTCGTCGAAGAAGGCGTAGCTCGCGTGACCATCGACGAGTTTCACGAAGGCAAGCGTCGTGTGCAGCGGGAGGGTCGCGCAAGGGCCGAAATCGACATTCGCGGCTTTCAGCGTAGCGCGCAGGATATCGCCGAACATGTCGTCGGAGAGGCCGGTGAAAAAGCCCGTCCGAATGCCGAGTCGCCCGAGCGCAATGGCGGTGTTGAAAATCGCGCCGCCGGCATAGGGCGCAAATGCGCTCTCCCCGGCTGCCGTGTCGCGCGGCAGCATGTCGATCAAGGCTTCCCCGCAGCAAACGATCATCGGCATTTCCTCCCTCAACGGTCATTCAATCGATTTAAATCAGATTTCCCGCCAAAGCCAGCGGAAAGCTTACTGGGCTGCGAGCGCGCTGACGCCGCCATTGCGGCCGGACCAGGCGAGCGGAGCGTTGAGGAAGGCTTCGACCTCGTTCAGCGTCTTGTCGTCGAACAGCGCCTGCTCGCGGGCAACCGCCAGCACGTTGCGCCAAGTGGCGATGAAGTGCAGATCGACGCCCTTTGCTTTCATGTCGCCGCGCGCTTCCGGGAAGATGTCGTAGTAAAAGAGCGCGATGCCGTGATCGACAATGCCGCCGGCGGCGCGGATCGCATCGATGAACTTGAACATCGAGCCGCCGGCGGTCGTCAGGTCCTCGATGACCAGCACGCGAGCGCCTTCCGGCATATGGCCCTCGATCTGGGCATTGCGGCCGTGGCCCTTCGGGGCTTTGCGCACATAGACCATCGGCAGGCCGAGCCGCTCGGCAAGCATGGCAGCGAAGGGAATGCCAGCCGTCTCGCCACCGGCGACGACGTCGAACTGCTCGAAGCCGGCCTCGCGAAGGATCGTCGCGGCGGCGAAATCCATCACCGCCGAGCGGATGCGCGGATAGGAGATCAGCTTGCGGCAATCGATGTAGACAGGACTCGCCATGCCGGAGGAGAGCTTGTAGGGCTCGTCGGCGCGGAAATGCACCGCCTTGATCTCCCAGAGCATTTTCGCGACCAGCTCGGCCATCACCGCCTTGTCGGTGAACGCGTTGGAAAACATGAAACTCTCCTTCTAGCGTGACCCGAAAGCGGGGACGGGCTTCAGGCACGCGGCAAAACAAACCTCGTTAATCAGACAACCGTCCAGTGGAGCGGGAACATTGGATCGAAAACCGTGACCGGCCCCGCTTCCGTCTCGACCTTTGCGGGATAGCGCACCGGCTCTTCGCTCTTGCGCAGCGTGATCGTCTCCTCGTTGACCGGCAGGCCATACCAGGCGGGACCGTTCAACGACGCAAAGGCCTCGAGGCGGTGAAGCGCACCCTCCTCCTCGAAGACATGGGCAAGGCAGCTCAGGGTATTTATCGAGGTGTAGATGCCGGCGCAGCCGCAGGCGCATTCCTTGAGCGGATCGACATGGGGCGCGGAATCGGTGCCGAGGAAGAAGCGGACGTCACTGGACGTCGCGGCCGCGCGCAGCGCCAGGCGGTGCGTCTCACGCTTGGCGACCGGCAGGCAGTAGTAATGCGGCTTGATACCGCCGACGAGAATGGCGTTGCGATTTATGATCAGATGGTGGGTCGTAATCGAACCGGCGAGATTGGCCTTCGACGCCTTGATGTAGTCGATGCCGTCCTTGGTCGTCACGTGCTCCATCGTGATGCGAAGCTCCGGCAGGCGCCGGCGGAGTGGGTCGAGTACGGTTTCGATAAAAACCGCTTCGCGGTCGAAGATGTCGACGTCTGCAGTCGTCACCTCGCCGTGGACACAGAGCGGCACACCGATCTCAGCCATGCGCTCGAGAACTGGCATCGCCTTCTCGATGTCGCGAACGCCGCTGTGCGAGTTGGTCGTCGCTCCTGCCGGATAGAGCTTGACCGCCTTGACCAAGCCGCGCTTGAAGCCGGCCTCGACATCGTCCGGGTCGGTGCCTTCGGTGAGATAGAGCGTCATCAACGGCTCGAACCGATCCTCAGCGGGAATGGCGGCGAGGATGCGCTCGCGATAGGCGGCGGCATCGGCGGTGGTCACGACCGGCGGCACCAGGTTGGGCATGATGATGGCGCGGGCGAAGTGGCGGCTCGTGTCCGCAATCACGCCACGCAGCATGCCGCCGTCGCGCAGGTGAAGGTGCCAATCATCCGGGCGGCGGATAACGAGGTCTTGCATGGTCAGCGTTCTCCCGATGCTCGCGTCCGATCGGCGCGAGCGGCGTTGCGGCCGGTCGGTGCGCTCGATGGGCGGGACTTCATGTGGTGAAACCGCGCCTCGATATCATCATTGCGCCGCAAAACACAATGGCGATTCGAAAATCACAGAGCGGGATGCGGGCGGAAAACCGCGCACACTTTTCCTCATCCCGCTCCAAGGCCATCTCTCAGAAATCCCGGATGACGAGGTCGGCCGGCCGGCAGTTGCCGATGACGCGCCGGGCGTTCGGGATGTCGTTGCCGAACGCCTTCATCTTCGCGGTCTCGTCGTCATAGCCGTGATCGAACCAGCGTTTCAGCAATCGCCGCTCGATCACCTCAAGGCCGGGATCGATAAAGATCGAAAAGTCGAAGGCACCGTCGAGCCTGTTCCACGGCGCCTCGTCGAGCATAAGATAGTTGCCTTCAACAAGAACGATGCGCGTCTCCGGGGCGATTACCTGCGCGGATGCAATTGCCAGTTCGCGCGACCGGTCGAAGATCGGCACGAGGACTTCGCCGTCATTGGCCCGAACGGCGACGACCGTCGAGAGAAACGATCGGAAGTCGAAGGTTTCCGGCGCGCCCTTGCGCGCAAGCAGTCCCTTCTCTTCGAGAACGGCATTGTCCATATGGAAGCCATCCATCGGCAGAACAGCCGTCTTCTCTCCGGCTTCGGCGAGCGCCTCGGCGAGCGCTTCGGAGAGCGTCGATTTGCCGGCACCCGGAGGGCCGGCAATTGCAACGATGAAACGGGCGGCGCCGGCCGCCCGTTTCAGGACCTCGTCCGTCAAGGCTTGCACATTCATGCAGCCAGCACCTCGCCGGGCGGCGCCTTGGCGCCGGTCATGAAGGCGACCGCATCCGACATCGTGTATTCCTTCGGATTGATGACGCAGAGCCGACGGCCGAGGCGGTGGATGTGGATCCGGTCCGCGACCTCGAAGACGTGCGGCATATTGTGCGAGATCAATACGATCGGCAGGCCGCGGCGGCGCACGTCGAGGATCAATTCCAGCACGCGCCGGCTTTCCTTGACGCCCAGCGCCGCCGTCGGTTCGTCCATGATGACCACCTTGGAACCGAATGCCGCGGCGCGCGCGACGGCAACACCCTGACGCTGGCCGCCCGACAGGGTCTCGACCGCCTGGTTGATGTTCTGGATCGTCATCAGGCCGAGTTCGGAGAGCTTTGCCCGCGCTTGCTTTTCCATTGCCGCGCGGTCCAGCGAGCGAAACCACTTGCCCATGATGCCCGGTTTGCGGATCTCGCGGCCGAGGAACATGTTGTCGGCGATCGATAGCGCCGGCGACAAGGCGAGGTTCTGGTAGACGGTCTCGATGCCGGCCTTCCTGGCTTCCATCGGAGAGCGGAAATGCACCGGCTGGCCCTCGAGTTGGATCTCGCCCTCGTCAGGCGTGATCGCGCCGGAGATCGCCTTGATCATCGAGGATTTGCCGGCGCCATTGTCGCCGATCACGGCCAGGATTTCACCCGGGTAGAGATCGAAATCGGCATGGTCGAGAGCGGTCACGCGACCGTAGCGCTTGACGAGACCGCGAGCGGTGAGAATGGGTTGTTGTGCCATCAGGCTGCTACCTTTCTGATCCACTGGTCGATTGCGACGGCGATGATGATCAGCAAGCCGATCAGGAGATAGGTCCATTGCGGGTCCGTGCCCATGAGGCGAAGCCCGAGCGAGAAGACGCCGACGATCAGCGCGCCGAAGAGCATGCCGAGGATCGAGCCGCGGCCGCCGAAGAGCGAGATGCCGCCGATCACCACGGCGGTGATCGATTCGATGTTCGCGAACTGGCCAGCCGTCGGCGAGACCGAGCCGATGCGGCCGATCAGAGCCCAGCCGGCAAGCGCGCAGATCAGACCCGAAAGCGTGTAGATGGTGACGAGCATGCCCTTGACATTGACGCCGGCGAGCTTGGCCGCCTCCGGGTCGTCGCCGACCGCGTAGACATAGCGCCCCCAGGCGGTGCGGTTGAGCACATACCAAAGCAGGGCCACGAGCAGCACCATGGCGACGACGCCATAGGTGAAGACGGCATTGCCGATGCGGAAGTTCTGACCGAAGAACTGCAGGATCGGCGCGTTAGCGGAGATATCCTGGGCGCGGATCGTCTCGTTGGCGGAATAGAGGAAGTTGGAGGCGAGCACGATCTGCCACATGCCGAGCGTGACGATGAAGGGCGGCAGCTTCATGCGCGCAACAAGCGTGCCGTTGATAAAGCCGCAGAGCGCCCCGACGCCGAGGCCGCAGAGGACCGACAAGGCCGGCGGCAAGCCGTAGCGGAAGGTGAACTGCCCCATGATGACTGACGACAGCACCATCATGGCGCCGACCGAGAGATCGATACCCGCCGTCAGGACGACGAGCGTCTGGGCGGCGCCGACGATGCCGACGATCGCTACCTGCTGCAGGATCAGCGTCAGCGTGAAGGCAGAAAAGAACTTGCCGCCGAGGATGGCGCCGAAGGCGATCAACGACAGGACCAGCACGATCAGAGGAACGGCGGCCGGGCTTGAATGAAGGAAATGCTGGAGCTTCTGAAGCGGCGTCTTGTCGTGCGTGTCGAAGGACGCGACTTCCGTCGAGCTGTTGACCAGGACCTTTTCGAATTCCTGGGATGTCGGTGCGGCTGTATTTGGTTCGGCCATGGAGACTCCTCCCGTGAACCCCATTCCCAAGGGGGGTTGCATTGCTGCCGGATGCGGCCCGCCTCTGATCTCGGCGAGTTTCAGCAATTACTAAAAATTGTGCAGGTTTTCCGCGCCTTGTCAAAGACTGCGGCGCTTACACGAAGGGCGGCCGGGGCCGCCCTTCCCTGTCACATGATCTGTCCGGACATGATCTATCTGGACTGGGGGCCGATCAGCCCCAGCACTTTTCCGTGCCCACCTTGGTGTCGATCGACTCGACACCAGAGACCGGCTTGTCGGTGACGAGCGAGACGCCGGTATCGACGAAGTCCTTGCCTTCGGTCGGCTTCGGCTTTTCGCCGGTGTCGGCGAACTTCTTGATCGCTTCGATGCCGAGCGCGGCCATCATCAGCGGATATTGCTGCGATGTCGCACCGATGACGCCGTCGGCGACGTTCTTGACGCCCGGGCAACCGCCGTCGACGGAAACGATCAGCACGTCCTTTTCACGGCCGACGGCCTTCAGCGCCTCATAGGCGCCGGCGGCGGCAGGCTCATTGATCGTGTGCACGACGTTGATGGTCGGGTCCTTCTGGAGAAGGTTCTCCATGGCGGTACGGCCGCCTTCTTCGTTGCCGTTGGTGACGTCGTGGCCGACGATGCGCGCGTCGTCCTCGTCACCGATCTTGTTCGGGTCCTTCGGATCGATGCCGAAGCCGATCATGAAGCCCTGGTCGCGCAGAACGTCGACGGTCGGCTGCGATGGCGTCAGGTCGAGGAAGGCGACCTTCGCGTCCTTGGCGGCGTCACCGAGCGTTGCGGCCGCCCATTGGCCGATCAGCTTGCCGGCGAGCAAATTGTCAGTCGCAAAGGTGGCGTCGGCGGCGTCGAGCGGCTCAAGAGGCGTGTCGAGCGCGATGACCAGCAAGCCGGCTTCGCGTGCCTTCTGCACCTGCGGCACAATGCCCTTGGTGTCGGATGCCGTCAGCAGAATGCCCTTGGCACCATCGGCAATGCAGGTTTCGATCGCTGCAACCTGGCTTTCGGAATCACCGTCGATCTTGCCGGCATAGGACTTCAGCGTCATGCCCAGTTCCTGGGCCTTGGCGGTTGCACCTTCCTTCATCTTCACGAAGAAGGGGTTGGTGTCGGTCTTGGTGATGAGGCATGCGGAGATATCGGCCGCCTGCGACGGCGAAGCGAAGGCCACGCCAAGCGCGAGCGCGCCGAATGCGGCAGAAAGAACTGTTTTCTTCATAAAACCCTCCCAAGGATGAAAAATCGCCGGTGGACCGGCACAGGCACCGCCGCCGCAGCATTCTCCTCCTGCGGACGACGCTTCCGAAGGTAAGTCAAACACCAAACTTTCTGGGTGTCAATAAATAAATCAAATTGAATTATTATTTGGTTGTGGCATTCTTAGGCTCGGACGAGGTTGGAGGAATCCGGATCGTCCGGGAAATAACAGATCGACCTGAAGTGAAACAACAACAGACTCGCGCCAAGCGAGCATCTACAGCGCTTTGCATCCCGATCATACGCGCAAGGTCCACTGTAGAATTTTGAATTTGCTGCATGATTTGTTCTTGGATCGGCCCCGATTTAAGGAATCATGCCGCGGTGCCAACGGGAGGAGACGGTGGCATGTCACTGACAGACGATTCCCGCGGGGGATCGACGCAACCGGACGTGATCGACCCAAGCGGCGGAGCGAACCAGACCCGCGTGCGTGCCTATAACGAGCGCCTGGTCATGTCGCTGGTCCGCCGCCACGGCAGTCTGTCGAAAGCGGACATCGCCCGGCGCTCCGGCCTCTCCGCCCAAACCGTCTCGGTCATCATGCGCGCGCTGGAACGCGACGGTCTCCTGATCCGCGGCGCCCCGGTACGCGGCCGCGTCGGTCAGCCCTCGATCCCGATGCGCCTCAATCCGGATGCGGTCTACTCCTTCGGCGTCAAGATCGGCCGACGCAGCGCTGACCTGGTTTTGATGGATTTCGTCGGCAATATTCGGCTGCATCTGCATCAGATCCATACCTACCCGCTACCCGAGGATCTCGTCACCTTCATCGTCGGCGGTATCGAAAAACTCGAGCAGCAACTGGCGCCCGAGCAGCGCGCGCGGATCGCCGGCGTCGGTATCGCGACGCCTTTCGAACTCTGGAACTGGGCCGAGGAAGTCGGCGCGCCGCGGGAAGAAATGGACCGCTGGCGTGACTCCAATCTGCAGGCGGCAGTGGCCGCACAGATCCGCCACCCGGTCTTTCTGCAGAACGACGGAACGAGCGCCTGCGGAGCGGAACTCGCCTTCGGCGTCGGCTCAAGTTATCCTGATTTCGTCTATTTCTATATCGGCTCCTTCATCGGCGGCGGCATCGTCCTCAACTCCGCCCTCTTTTCCGGGCGGACCGGGACCGCAGGAGCGGTCGGCCCGCTGCCGGTCTCCGGCAAGGACGGCAAGTCCACGCAATTGCTGAAAATCGCTTCGGTCTTCGTGCTTGAAAACCTGCTGCGCGGGCACGGCATTGATCCGCAGCCGCTCTGGTATTCGGCGGACGATTGGATCGATTTCGGCGAACCGCTCGAGATCTGGATCCAGGACACCGCCGCGGCCCTTGCTCAGGCCGTTGTCTCCGCCGCATCGATCATCGATTTCTCGGCGGCAGTCATCGATGGCGGTTTTCCCCCCTGGGTGCGGGCGCGCATCCTTGCGGCGACACGCCGGGCCCTGCAAACGCTCGACCTCCAAGGTGTGACAATTCCGGACCTCGTCGAAGGCGCGGTCGGAAGCCACGCCCGGGCGATCGGCGGCGCGAGCCTTCCGCTGTTTTCCCGTTATCTCTTGGACACCAACGTCCTCTTCAAGGAGCTTAGTTGATGCTGAAAGGAATAAACCCGCTGCTCGGCCCCGAACTTCTCTCGGCACTGAGGGCAATGGGTCACGGCGACGAGATCGCGCTTGTCGACGGTAATTATCCGGGCCAGGAACACGCGCGTCGCCTTGTCCGGCTCGACGGACACGGCCTCATCCCGGTGCTCGACGCGATCTTAAGTGTCCTGCCGATCGACGATTTCGTGCCCGAAGCGATCTTCCGCGCCACCGTCAAGCAGGACAAGCAGGCGCTCGACCCGGTGCATCGGGAAATCATCGAGTGCTGCAGCAGGCATGAGCCGTCGCGCAACGTCGTGCCGCTGCTCGGCGCCGACTTCTATCCGCGCGTGAAGGCCGCCCATACGGTGGTGCAGACCAGTGAACCGCGCCTTTATGGCAACGTCATTCTCCGCAAGGGCGTCATCTATCCCTGACATCACGCCACAATGCAAAAACCCGCCGGGGACAGCCGGCGGGCGCTTTGTTTGGTCGGAAACGTTTCGTCACGCCTTATGCGGTGGCGAGGGCCTTTCCAGTGCGGGCATCGACCGAAAGCGCGCCCGGACCGAAGGTGGCCAGCACCAGGAAGGCGCCGGCGATCGTAAGGTTCTTCATCAGCATGATCTGGTTGAAGACCGTCAGCAGGCCGTTGGCAGCCGGCGGGAAATCCGGAACGTTGATGGCGCCGCTGTGGAAGACGAGACCGGTAACCAGGCAGAAAGCGGCCAGCAGATAGGACGCAATGCGCGTCTGGAAACCGACGAGGACCGCAATACCGGCGACGAGCTCAAACAGGCCGGCGACGTAGGCGAGAGCCGTTGCTGCCGGCCATCCAGCGCCGGCAATCATGCCGGCAGTTGCCGTCGGGTCGGCCAACTTACCGAAGCCAGACATTATGAACATGATCGAAAGGAGGATGCGCCCGATGAGGACGATGACATTCTGAGACATGCGCGAGGCTCCTGTTGGAAACGTGTTGGCAGCAGAAATATCAGCATTTTCAAAAACATCTAGCTGCACAACCGGCGACACATCGTTCACAATGTGGAGACAGACGCGGTCTATCGTTAACCGGCGCCCATCCAAACAACTCTTTTCTGTTGCAAGGAGGGACGGACTGGGTGAAGAATTTCAACGCTTTGCAAGGGGAACGCAGGGGAGAACTCATGAGCGACGTCAACAGGAGCCCGGCCTTCTGGCGATCCTTTCCGATTTTCGAGGAGTTCGACAAGGAAACGCTGATGGAACTCGCCAGTATCGCCACGTACCGGAGATGGCCGGCAGGCACGGTCATCTTCCAGCGCGGCGACGAAGGCAACTACATGGTTGTCGTGGTTTCCGGCCGCATCAAGCTCTCGCTTTTCACACCTCAAGGCCGCGAACTGATGCTGCGTCAGCATGAGGGGGGCGCACTCTTCGGTGAAATGGCGCTGCTCGACGGCCAGCCGCGGTCGGCCGATGCGACGGCGGTCATCGCATCGGAAGGCTACGTGATCGGCAAGAAGCCCTTCCTCGATCTCATCATCCACAGGCCGCAGATCGCCGAAGCTGTGATCCGCTTTCTGTGCGCTCAGCTTCGCGATACCACAGAGCGCCTGGAGACGATCGCACTCTACGACCTCAACGCTCGCGTCGCCCGTTTCTTTCTGGCAACGCTCAAACAGATCCACGGCCAGGAGCTTCCTAGCAGCGCCAATCTGCGTCTCACCTTGAGCCAGACCGACATTGCCGCCATTCTCGGCGCGAGCCGACCAAAGGTGAATCGTGCCATTCTGTCGCTTGAGGAATGCGGTGCGCTGAAGCGCACGGACGGCATCATTTGCTGCAACGTCGATCGCCTCCTGAATGTTGCCGATCCCGAGGAGGGCTAGCTCGATTGAATGCGAAGCACAGCCGCCGCCATCGCGTCACCCCGCTCTTCGGCGGGATCGTCGCAAGCCTGGCGGCAGCGCTGCTTCTCTATCTCTACGGCGAAACCGTCTTCAAAACCCCGCGCGAGCTTTTCTTCGACAACCTCACGCAATGGGTGGCCTCGCCCCGGTCACCGGACATCACCGTTATCGACGTCGATCGCAAGGCGCATGGGGCGCTGGGATCCGGAAACTGGGACCGGGCGGCGACGGCCGCGCTGATATCGCGGCTGGCCGCGGCGCGAGCGAAGGTGATAGCGGTCGATTTCGTCTTCAGTTCCGATTGCGAGGCCGACGCAGCCGGCAACGCCGCACTTGCCTCCGCGATCGCGGAGGCACCTGTCGTTCTGGGCTTTCTCGCCGCTGACCGTGCCCTGGAGCATCCGCGTCCCGTGCCTCCACTCGCGCTCAGACGCCCGCTTGCGGTACCGGAATCGTGGTTCATTGCCGGTGCGGAGACGTCATGCCCGGCGTTCATGGACCGGTCCAAGGCGGCGACGGCCGGCATCCTCGTCGGCGACGAGGATGCGCGCGTGCGGCGGGCGCAGGCTTTTTCGATCCTCGGCAATGACGCCTACCCTGCACTCGCGATCGAAGCGGGAAGGCTCGCGGCCGGGAGCAGCACTCCGGTGCTCGGCGGCGAGCCTGCCTGGCTCAGGCTCGATCACGCCGTCATCCCCCTCGACGAGGCGGGCAACCTGCGTTTCGTCGCAAGCCGGGAAGATGCAATTGCCGCACGCACGCTCTCGGCTGCCGATGTCATGGCAAACATCGTCGATCCGAACCGCCTTGCGGACAAACTGGTCTTCATCGGCAGCAGCATGCCGAGCCTCGGCGGGCTGAGACCCAGCGCCTCGATGCCGCTTGAACCCTCAGTGCAGATCCACGCCGACATCGCCAATGCCGTCATCACCGGCTTCGTTCCCTATCGCTATGGCGGGCTGCCGTTCCTGGAAGCCTTGTTCAGTTTCGCGGCCGGCACACTTGCGGCCGTCGGGGCGACGCGGCTTCGGCCGCTCGCAACGCTCGCCCTCGGCCTCCTGGCGCTGCTCTTCGTGGTCGCAGGCGCTGGCGGGATTTATGCCGCGACCGGCTGGCTCGTCGATGCCATCGGTTTCGGTGCGGCGCTCATTGCTGTGCTCGTGGTGACAAGTGCGCTGCAACTCACCCACGTGCGCCGCGCCGAAGCGATCGCCCGACAGAAATTTTCGCAATACCTGCCGCAATCCGTGGTCGCGCGCTACATCGATCAGCCGAATGCCGGCCGCGTGGCGGGCGAGGAACGCGTGGTCACCGCGCTCTTCACCGATATCGAGGGATTCTCGGCCCTCGCCCATAAGCTCGGCCCTCGCGAGCTCGTGGCCCTGCTCGACGTCTATTTCGCGGAGGTGAACGCGCTCGTCTCGCGCCATGGCGGCATGGTCGACAAGGTGGTCGGCGATGCAGTGCACGCGCTCTTCAACGCCCCGGAGGACCTCGACGATCACGTCGACAAGGCGATCGAATGCGCCGTGGCGATCCACGCCTTGACCGAAGAAATGCGGCGGCGGCCGCAATTTGCAGAAAACAGTTTCGGCCGAACCCGGATCGGCGTCGAAACCGGGCCTGCCGTACTTGGCGAGGTGGGCGCGGGCGGCAAGCTCGACTACACCGCTCATGGCGACGCAGTGAACCTCGCAGCGCGGCTTCAGGACGCAAACAAATTCCTCGGAACAGCGATCTGCATCGGGCCGGCGGCAGGGGCGCAATCGAACGTGCCTCTTAGAGCGCTCGGACGCCACGATATCCGCGGTTTCGGACCGATGGAGCTCTTCACAATCGCTGACCCGCCATCGCCAGCGGCGTGACGGCGTGCGTTACAATAGGCCGACGCTCGCATAGGCTTCCCGGATGCGGGTCTGCCCCCAGTTCGTCGGCTCCGATGGTGCCGCACCGGGCCGGGCGAAATCGACGCCTTGGCCGGCTGTGACCGTGCGTGTCACACCGCCGCCCTGGACCGAGACCGCTCCGCGCTCCACGAAGACGGCGAACGCCGCCCGGCTCGGGCCGCAGAAGAATTTCGTGCCGCGCACACCGATCATCCCGAAAGCCGTGCGCACCGCTACGTCCACCTTCGAAAGCCCTTCCGGCCGGTCAAACACCATCCGGCCGAGACCGAGCTCCAGCGTGCCGCCCTGACCGGCGATGAAGCTGTCAATCAAGAGTTCCGTTTGCGGGCCGAGCAGGATGCGCGTTTCGCTGAGCGCCAGATCGGCGAAGCTGTTGGTGCTCGTCGATACATAGTCGTTGTCGAGAACGTCACCACCGACGGCAAGTCGCGCCTCGTCCTCTCCCTGCCGACGGCGAACATTGCCGCGTATCGTCTGCGCCTTGCCGACCACGGAATTGGGCGCCGCGTGCGCCGATCGGCCGGCGATCGCCGCCAGCATCAGGCCGCCGACAAAAATTCGCCTTTTCACCAATATCTGCCGCATCGGCCTTGCTCGCTGCTTCTTGCAACGCTCCCTGTTCGAGCCTCCGGCGTCCCGCAGGATAACCGCACACATAGGCGAAGCAAGCCGCATCTCGCCTTTGCGCGCAGGCGCCTTCCCCTGCAACTTCGCCGCCCGATGCGAAGCGCCGCTGTTTCCCCAGGAACAGGCCCGGCAACGCGACCGCCCTAGGATCAGGGGACGAAGAGGGAAAACCATTATGAGCAACCGGATCAATCAGTGCGTTCGCATCGCCAACGTCCTGCTAGTGGCGGCTATCATGCTCCTTTCGTTTGCTGCGATCGCGCTGCCGGCAGCGCGTGCCGCCGATCTGACCGCCGCGGAACAATGCGACCGGGAAGCGGGCAGCGAATTCGATCTGGAGCGGAACAGGTCGTTCCCGACCGTTTCCACGGAAGACATCCGGATTGGCATCGCGCTTTCCGCCTGCCGCGAAGCCTACAACCAGAATGGCGATGCGCGCACGCAATTCCAGCTCGCGCGTGTCCTCGACAAGGCCGGGCAAAAAATCCAGTCGCGCCGTATTCTCGAAGAAGCCGCGCGCAACGGTCATGCGCTGGCCATGGTAAATTACGGCGCACTGCTTGCCGAGGCGGGAGAAGCGGAAACGGCCTTCGACCTCTACCAGCGAGCGGCGGCTGCCGGTAACATCCTCGCCGCCTACAATCTCGGTGTCGCCTATCGCGATGGTGTCGGCACCACCGCTGACGGCGCGCTTGCAGTCGGCTGGTTCGAGCGAGCGTCACTCGCCGGCGACGACGTCGCTGCCTTCAACTTGGCGGTGATGCTCGACGAAGGCAAGTCTGTGCCCGAAGACAATCTTGAGGCCGCAAAATTCTACGGTCTCGCCGCCGAGCGCGGCAATGTCGATGCGATGATCAACCTCGGCCTGATGTTCGAAAGCGGCGAAGGCGTGCGGCGCAATCCGGTCGCCGCCCGCGAATTGTTCAGGCAGGCAGCCGACCGAGGCGACCCGCTCGGCCAGCAGAAGCTCGACCCGGTCGCCACGGGCAGCATCTTGCGCACAGCCATGCTGGCGAATATGGACCGGTCCAAATGAAGACGCCATCTCCGCACGGTTCGTTGGGACCGGCCGCGCGATCAGGTCTCAACGGATCTCGCCCGCCTGCGGCCCCCAGGTATCGGTCAGCGCAAAACCTTCGGCGAGCGGATCGAACGGATCGAGCGCCACCTGATGCAGTCCGAAGGTCCAGCCCCGACCGGAGATGGTCGGAATGATTGCCGGCCTGCCGGCGACGGTCGTCACGCCTTCAAGCCCCACCTCGAATTCCGAGCCGATGATTGACCGGGATTTCAGCACGTCGCCCGGCTTCACCTGGCCGCGCGCATGGAGCGTCGCGAGATTGGCCGAGCTGCCCGTGCCGCAAGGAGAGCGATCGACGCGGCCCGGCCACATCGTCGTACAGGTGCGAACCGTCCCGTCCGCCTCGGTGTCCCGGAACATCACATAGGCGACGCCGCTGATTTCGGGGATTTCCGGATGGACGACCGGGATCGTGCGGTTGACGAGATCCTTGAGCAGCATGCCCGCCTCGACAAGCCGCCGCGCATTTGCCTTTTCGATCGTCGTGCCGATCTGGCGGACATCGACCAGCGCATAGAAAATGCCGCCGAAGCAGAGATCGAGCTTGATGCGGCCCCAATCCGGCGTTTCGACCTCGACATCCAATTCCTGCACGAAGGACGGCACCATGGTGAGCTTCACCTTTTCGCACCGTCCGTCCCGGCAGGTGGCCGTCGCCTTGACAAGGCCGGCCGCCGTATCGAGCATCACGACCGTCTCCGGCTCCTTCATCTCGATCATGCCGGATTCGAGCAGGGCCGTCGTCACGCAGATCGAATTGGAGCCGGACATGGCATGGGCCTGATCCGCCTGGAGGATGATGAAGCCGGCATCTGCCTCCGGGCGCTTCGGTGGCACGAGCAGGTTGACCGAGCCTATCGATCCGGAACGCGGCTCAAGGCAGAGGAAGCGACGGAGGCTGTCATCGACCGTGTTGATGTGGTTCAACTGCTCGGCGATCGAATTGCCGGGAATCTTCGGCACACCGCCGATCGCCACCTTGCCGATTTCGCCCTCGCAATGAACGTCCAGCAACTGGATCGTGCGCTTCCATCTCATGACCTGTCTCCGGCTCTGACGTCTGATATATCAGAGCACCGCCATACAGCCTTCGCAGTCCCGCCGCAAGAGCGCCCCTCATCCGCCTGCCGGCACCTTCTCCCGTAGGCGGGGAGAAGGGACGAGCCGCGAACTCGCAGTGCCCTCTCGGCGGGCGGAGAAGGGCCGAGGCAGTACCGCAAGCCCCTTCTCCCCGTGAAAACGGGGAGAAGGTGCCGGCGGGCAGGTGAGGAGCTGCCCATCCCGAATCGACGCGCCCAAAGTTGCCGCTTGACGGTCATGCCCCGGCGCGGGAGCGTGAAAGCGCGGCCTATCACCGGAACGAGCATGACGAAGTTCATCATCTTCACCGACCTGCACATGGTTCCCGAAGGTTCAACGATTATCGGGCTCGATCCCCATCGGCGACTCGCCAGCGGGATCGCCCACGTCAATCGCTACCATGCCGATGCGGATCGGGTGATTTTTGGCGGAGACCTCACCCACGGGGCCGACCGCCCGTCCTACGAACGTCTGAAGGTACTCCTTGATGAACTCGTTCCGCCGGCGGCGATGATGATCGGCAATCACGACAGACGCGAGATTTTCCTCGACGTTTTTTCCGGCACAGCGACCGACGAAAACGGTTTCGTCCAGCAGGTGATCGATTTTGACGACTGTCGCGCCGTGCTGCTCGACACGCTGTTCGCGCCACCTTACGACTATCCTGTGAGCCATGCCGGGCATCTTTGCCAGCGGCGTCTTGCCTGGCTCGACCGGCAACTCGGCGAAGCCGGCGGCCGGCCGGTGCTGATCTTCATGCACCACCCTCCGCATGTGACCGGCTTCAAGAGCATTGACATGATCCGCCTGATCAACGGCCAAGAATTCTACGCGCTCGTCAAACGCCACGGCAATGTGCGCCACATCTTCGCCGGTCATGTTCATCGCACGATCAGCGGCTCAAGTGGCGGCATTCCGTTCTCGATTTTCAAGAGCCCGGTTCATCAACAGCCGATGCCCTTCGATATGCCGAATGCTTCGCTGTCCGTCGACGAGCCGGCCGCCTATGGCATCATCCTGGTTACCAGCGACGGAGTCATCGTCCACACGGAAGACTACGAAATCGCCCGGCGCGATGCGGCAATGGCGTGACAGCCATTTCGACGCCACGGCCTTCGTGTTAGGCTGGGCCATGAGCCATTCCGTTTCATCCAGCCAGGATTTCGACTGTCAAAGCTGCGGCGCCTGTTGCGCCTATTCGGCCGATTGGCCGCGCTTTTCGCTGGAGACCGACGAGGAACTCGATCGCATTCCGGCGGAATATGTCGCTGCCGATCTTGGCGGCATGCGTTGCGAGAACGATCGATGCACAGCGCTCGACGGCACGCTCGGCCGTTTCGTCGCCTGCAAGATCTATGCGGTACGACCAATCGTGTGCCGGACGTGTATGCCGGGCGACGACGAATGTCTGATCGCGCGCGCACGCCATTTCGGCGCTGCCGCTTGACCCTGGATCATCCGGCGCTGACGGCGACTCTCCGCATGTTTCGCCATTTGCTGGGGCATCGATAGCGAAACATTCCGAGAATGCCGAAATTTGCCCGATGGATGTTCGGCGGTCTCAAGCGTATTTTCTGCCCACGAAATCAGAGGCGCCAAGGCGCCCGTTACTGCTCCGTGGAGGACCGTGTTCGATGACCCAGACCAAGCTTCAAAAATCCCCCCCAGCCACGGACGCAGCGCCGGCGCCCTTTGCCGACTTCGCGCCACCAATCCGGCAGCAAACCACGCTCCGCCAGGCGATCACAGCGGCCTATCGCCGTCCCGAAGCGGAATGCCTGCCGGCGCTTATCGAGGCGGCAACGCTGCCCAAAGAAACCCGCGATGCCGCCGCCAAAACTGCCCGCAAGCTGATCGAGGCGCTCCGCGCCAAGCACAAGGGCTCAGGCGTCGAGGGGCTCGTGCAGGAATATTCGCTGTCGAGCCAGGAGGGCGTGGCGCTCATGTGCCTTGCGGAGGCGCTGCTGCGCATTCCCGATACGGCGACCCGCGACGCGCTGATCCGCGACAAGATCGCCGACGGCGACTGGAAGTCGCATCTCGGCGGCGGTCGCTCGTTGTTCGTCAATGCCGCGACGTGGGGCCTCGTCGTCACCGGCAAGCTGACCTCGACCGTCAACGACCGCAGCCTTGCTGCGGCGCTGTCGCGGCTTATCGCCCGCTGCGGCGAACCGGTGATCCGCCGCGGCGTCGACATGGCGATGCGGATGATGGGCGAGCAGTTCGTTACTGGCGAGACGATCGACGAAGCGCTGCGCCGCTCGCGGGCGCTCGAACAGAAGGGCTTCCGCTACTCCTACGACATGCTCGGCGAAGCGGCGACTACGGCTGCCGATGCGGAACGCTATTACAAGGACTACGAAGCCGCTATCCACGCGATCGGCAAGGCTTCGGCCGGACGCGGCATCTACGAAGGCCCCGGCATCTCGATCAAGCTCTCGGCGCTCCACCCGCGCTACACGCGCGCGCAGGCCTCCCGCGTCATGAGCGAATTGCTGCCGAAGGTGAAGGCGCTCGCGCTCATCGCCAAGAAATACGACATCGGTCTCAACATCGACGCCGAGGAAGCTGACCGGCTGGAGCTGTCGCTCGACCTCCTCGAAGAGCTTTGCCTCGACGCCGATCTCTCCGGCTGGAACGGCATGGGCTTCGTCGTGCAGGCCTACGGCAAACGCTGCCCCTTCGTTCTGGATTTCATCATCGATCTCGCCCGGCGCTCGGGCCGGCGCATCATGGTGAGACTCGTCAAGGGCGCCTATTGGGACGCCGAGATCAAACGCGCGCAGCTCGACGGGCTTGAGGATTTCCCTGTCTTCACGCGCAAGATTTATACGGACGTTTCCTATGTCGCCTGCGCCCGCAAGCTGCTCTCGGCGACCGACGTGATCTTCCCGCAGTTTGCCACCCACAACGCGCAGACGCTCGCCACCATCTATCACATGGCCGGCAAGGATTTTCAGGTCGGCAAATACGAGTTCCAGTGCCTCCATGGCATGGGCGAGCCGCTTTATGAGGAGGTCGTCGGTTCCGGCAAGCTCGGTCGGCCGTGCCGCATCTATGCGCCGGTCGGCACGCACGAGACGCTGCTTGCCTATCTAGTCCGGCGGCTGCTCGAAAACGGCGCGAACTCCTCCTTCGTCCATCGCATCAACGACCCCAACGTCTCCGTCGAAGAGCTCACCGCCGATCCCGTCGAAACCGCCCGTTCCATGCCGGTGGCTGGTGCCAAGCACGACCAAATCGCCTTGCCGGCGAAGATCTTCGGCGAGACGCGTGCCAATTCCGCGGGCGTCGATCTTTCGAATGAAGAGAGTCTCGCCTCGCTGACGGAGGCATTGAAGGCAAGTGCCGCAATCGCCTGGGCCGCCGTGCCGCAGCTTGCGACCGGCGCGGCGTCCGGCGAAACGCGCCCGGTCATCAACCCCAGCGACCACCGCGACATCGTCGGATCGGTAACGGAAACGTCGGACGCGGATGCCAAGCGCGCGGCTGGCCTCGCTCTCGAGGCCGCCGAAGCATGGGCCGCAGTTGCTCCGGCGGAAAGAGCCGCCTGCCTCAACCGCGCGGCCGAGCTGATGCAGGCGCGCATGCCGACGCTCCTCGGGCTGATTGCCCGCGAGGCCGGCAAGTCGCTGCCGAACGCGATCGCCGAAGTGCGCGAGGCAATCGACTTCCTGCGCTATTACGCCGAACAGACCCGCCGCACGCTCGGGCCCGGCCACAAGCCGCTAGGCCCGATCGTCTGCATCAGCCCCTGGAACTTCCCGCTGGCGATCTTCACCGGCCAGATTGCTGCCGCACTCGTCGCGGGCAATCCGGTGCTCGCCAAGCCCGCGGAAGAAACGCCCTTGATTGCCGCCGAAGGTGTGCGCCTGCTGCATGAGGCGGGCATTCCGGCCAATGTGCTGCAACTCCTGCCCGGCGACGGCCGTGTTGGCGCGGCGCTGGTCGCCGCACCGGAGATCGCCGGCGTGATGTTCACGGGGTCGACGGAAGTCGCGCGGCTCATTCAGGCGCAACTCGCCGACCGGCTTTCGCCTGCGGGACGGCCGATCCCGCTGATCGCCGAGACCGGCGGCCAGAACGCGATGATCGTCGATTCCTCGGCGCTTGCCGAACAGGTGGTCGGCGACGTGATCGCATCGGCCTTCGACAGCGCCGGCCAGCGCTGCTCGGCGCTGCGCGTGCTGTGCCTGCAGGAGGACGTCGCCGATCGCACGCTCGCCATGCTGAAGGGGGCGTTGCACGAACTAAACATCGGCCGCACCGACCGCCTTTCCGTCGACGTCGGCCCGGTCATCACCGCCGAGGCTAAGGGCACCATCGAAAAGCACATCGATGCAATGCGCGGGCTTGGCCGCAAGGTGGAGCAGATCGGCCTTGCCGCCGAGACGGATCAAGGCACCTTCGTGCCGCCGACGATCATCGAGCTCCAGAAACTCTCCGATCTCAAGCGTGAAGTCTTCGGGCCGGTGCTGCACGTCATCCGCTACCGCCGCGATGATCTCGACCGGCTGGTCGATGACATCAACGCCACCGGCTACGGCCTGACCTTCGGCCTCCACACGCGCCTCGACGAGACGATCGCGCACGTGACGAGCCGCGTGAAGGCCGGCAACCTCTATGTGAACCGCAACATCATCGGCGCCGTGGTCGGCGTGCAACCGTTTGGCGGACGCGGCCTTTCCGGCACCGGACCCAAGGCGGGCGGACCGCTCTATCTCGGCCGGCTGGTGACGACAGCGCCGGTGCCACCGCAGCATAGCTCGGTTCATACGGACCCTGCCCTCCTCGACTTCGCCAAGTGGCTCGACGGCCGCGGCGCGAGGGCCGAAGCGGAAGCGGCGCGCAACGCCGGCAGCAGTTCGGCACTCGGGCTTGAGCTGGAGCTGCCGGGCCCGGTCGGCGAGCGCAATCTCTACGCGCTACACCCGCGCGGCCGCATTCTGCTCGTGCCTGAAAGCGAAACGGGTCTCTACCATCAGCTCGCCGCAGCGCTCGCGACCGGCAACAGCGTCGTCATCGACGCTGCCTCCGGCCTGCAGCCTTCGCTCAAAGGCCTGCCCCAAAGCGTCGCCGTCCGTCTTTCCTGGTCGAAGGACTGGGCTGCGGACGGCCCCTTCGCCGGTGCCCTCGTCGAGGGCGACGCCGAACGCATCCGCATCGTCAACAAGGCGATCGCCGCCCTGCCCGGTCCGCTCGTGCTCGTCCAGGCTGCGTCGAAAGAAGAGATCGCCCGCAACCCCGATGCCTACTGCCTCAACTGGCTCCTGGAAGAGGTTTCGACCTCGATCAATACCGCGGCGGCCGGGGGCAACGCCAGCCTGATGGCGATCGGGTGAGCGTCGGCGTTCCGGATCTGCGCCCCTCACCCTAGCCCTCTCCCCGCAGGCGGGGAGAGGGGACGTGCCGCTCGCCGAGGCATTACTCGCGGTGACCTTGGGGACGAGGCGGTGCCACGGGTCCCTTCTCCCCGCCTGCGGGGAGAAGGTCGCGGCAGCGGGATGAGGGGCGGCCACACCCGTCACTTTGCCCGCTGGCGCATCCTTCCCCAATCCGCTATCACGCCTGAAAACGGAAGCAGCGGATGTTCACGCTTCAGCGCATCGAAACTTCGACACAGGAAATCAAGAAAAGCCGGTTCCTGGCGATAGCCGGCCCGATCGAGGACGAGCAATCGGCAAAGGCCCTTCTCGCCGCGCATTCCGACCCGACCGCCAATCACAATTGCTGGGCCTGGCGGATCGGCCAGACCTATCGGTTCAGTGACGATGGCGAGCCGAGCGGTACGGCGGGCAAGCCGATCCTTGCGGCGATCGACGGCCAATCGCTCGATCGCGTTGCGGTCGTCGTCACCCGATGGTTCGGCGGCGTCCTGCTTGGAAGCGGCGGTCTGATCCGCGCCTATGGCGGCACTGCGGCACTCTGCCTGCGGGCCGCTGAAAAGGCAGAACTCGTCGACACGCAGCGCGCCACGATCGTCTGCGACTTTACCGATCTTGCCCTGATCAAAGCGCGGCTGACGGCCCGCGGGGTAACGGTCGCCGGAGAAACATTCACGGATACGGGGGCGGTCCTGACGACCGAGATGCGCAGGGACATCGCGGCGGAGGTCCTCGCACTCGTCACCGATCTCAGTCGCGGCAAGGCAACCATCTCGCTCGGAGACTGAACCTCCATGCGAAACACAACCGAACACGACGAGGACATCGGAATGAAAACGAGAGTTTTGGGACGAACGGGCGCAACGATCTCGGAAATCGGCTTCGGCGCCTGGCAGATCGGCGGCGCCTGGGGCGACGTCAGCGAAGAAGACGGCAAGCGCGCGCTTCGCGCCGCGCTCGACAGCGGCGTCACCTTCATCGACACGGCCGACGTTTACGGCGACGGACGTTCGGAAAAGATCATAGCAGCGGTGCTGAAGGAGCGCGGCGGCGAAAAGCCCTTCGTTGCCACCAAGGCCGGCCGCCGGCTCAATCCACATGTCGCCGACGGCTACACGGCCGCCAATATCGAGGCCTTCATCGACCGTAGCCTCCAGAATCTCGGCGTCGAAACGCTCGATCTCGTGCAACTGCATTGCCCGCCGACGGACGTCTATTATCGTCCGGACGTCTTCGAGGCACTCGACCGACTGATCGCCAAGGGCAAGATCCGCCACTACGGTGTCTCGGTGGAAAAGGTCGAGGAGGCGCTGAAGGCGATCGAATATCCGGGCGTAGCGACGGTTCAGATCATCTACAACACCTTCCGTCAGCGCCCGCAGGAATTGTTTTTCGCCGAGGCGCGGAAGAAAAATGTCGGTGTCATCGTGCGTGTTCCGCTCGCCTCCGGCCTGCTGACGGGCAAGATCGGCAAGGACACGGTTTTTGCGGCTGACGACCACCGCAATTTCAACCGCCACGGCGAGGCCTTCGATGTCGGTGAAACCTTCGCCGGTGTGCCTTTCGACATCGCACTCGAAGCGGTGGAAGAGTTGCGCACGCTGGTGCCGGTCAATGTGCCGATGGCGCAGTTCGCACTACGCTGGATCCTCGAGCAGCCGGCCGTTTCAGTCGTTATCCCCGGCGCCCGCAACGAGGCGCAGGCGCAGTCGAATGCCGCGGCAAGCGCGCTCCCGGCACCAGACAATGCGACCATGGCCGCGATCGCCGCACTTTACGAGCGGCTGATCAGGGTTCATGTTCATCATAGATGGTAAGACGACCGGCCCCCACGGGGGACGGGAAGGAAGGCACCGATGCAAGAGGCCTTCGATCTCGAGCGCTTCGTGAAAGCGCAGGAAAGCACGTATCGCGCCGCGCTCGCGGAGCTCACCGCCGGCGCCAAGCGGACCCATTGGATGTGGTTCATCTTTCCGCAGATCGAGGGCCTCGGTCATTCCCCGACGGCGCAATATTATGCGCTTGCGAACCTGGACGAGGCGCGGGCCTATCTACGGCATCCGCTGCTTGGCCACCGCATTCTCGAGTGCACGGAGGCGGTCAACGCCGTTCAGGGCCGGTCCGCGCGCGAGATTTTCGGTCGACCGGATGATCTCAAGTTTCGCTCGTCCATGACGCTGTTCGAAAAGGCCGGCCCGACAGTCGGTGCCTTCGCGAGGGCGCTCGAGCGCTATTTCGACGGAGAGAGGGACCCGAGGACGCTTGAAAAGCTCGGTGAAGGCTGACGCCGGCGTCTTCAGAATGTCTACAGAAGGAAAAGCAGCATCAACGTCGAGAAGACAGCCAGCCCGACGATGACGAGCATGAGTTCCTTCATCATATAGCGATACATAAAAACCCTCCTTCCCGGCGGACCGGCGTCGGGAAGCACGCCCTTTATATGGGGATCGAGGAAAGGGTTGTTAAGCAGCGACCTGCACACGACAGCGTGAAGGCGAGCTGCCGTCGCAGCTGCGTTTCGCTCATCGCGGGGGGGCCACGCCGGCGATGAGCGGTATGCGACTTCCGAGTGAAGCGCAGCGTCGTCGGCGCAGGGGCCGGGCGGGCCTTGCCGGCTACGGCGACTATGCGGCGCGGGTGCGCTATCGCCTCATCCCCTTCGTCTGGTAGTCAATCGAATTGCGATACGATTGCATGCCGATGCCAGCGTTGATGAGCGACGTGCTGCATCGAAAACCCGATCGTTCAGATTCGCGCTTGCCGATCATTACGAAACCGCCGTGACGGAGCGCTATCCTCGCGCTCAGCCCGGTGTGGTTCGGCCGGCTGCTTCGGAGATCTCCGGACGCGCGAAGCCGTCGCCGTGGGCGGGAGACGGCGACGTCGGCCCCGGCGGCATCAGCAGCTCCTCCAGGAAGTAGGCAGAGAGCGCGGCGCGGCCGGAAAGCTCGGCCTTGTGGTAAACCGAGGTCGCCTGCTGGCGAATGGTCGCTTCGCTTGCGCCCCGGATCCGCGCGATCTCCTTGTGGCTGAAGCCTTTCAGCAGCAGCAAACCGACCTCCTGCTCCGCTTGGGTGCAGCCCCAGGCCGCGAACTGGCGCTGGATGGCCGCGCCGAGTTCCTGAACGTGGTCGGCTAGGTCGGCGCGCCACTGGGCATTGCTTTCACGTATACGCGCGACCTTGTCGCGCAGATCGAGGCTGCCCGCTTCCTGTTCGCGAAGGCGCGAAGAAAGCAGCGCCACGCAGGCGGAGCAGCCGACGAGAAGCGCGATGCTCACCGCTTCCGTCAACAGTTCTGCGACTGTCAACTCCTCCTCCTCCTTCACGACCTCAAGGCCGAGCAACAGCGCGAATGCCGATACCGCACCCGCGAGAAGGATCGTTCGGCCACGTCCCCTGGTCCAATCCATGGTTCGCCTCTCCAACTCGTCACGGTAGCGTGCTGCAACTTGCCGTGCCGTGGGGATTTTGCGCCCGCCGGCCGGGTTCCGCAACAGACGGACGCAAAATGCGGGGCTCAGGCGAAGAAGAAACCATCGGCACTCAGCGAGGCGGCGCCGGTGGCTGCGACATCGACCTCGCCCGGGACGATCAAATCGGTACCGCCAAACCAATCATCGTGGATGCGCTCGCCAAAGGAGAGGGCCCAATCCTCGGCCACGACCAAACGCCCCCCGCTGGTGCCGGACTCCGCGGTCCGCTCATACAATGCGGTGTCGACGAACCGGAAAGTATCGCTAGCAAGCCAGTCGTCGATCGCGTCTTCGACGTGATCTTCGACCTGGCCCTCAGTCTGATCGTCGGCCTGGTCGTCGGCTAGGAGGTCACCTGCGCCGATGCCGTTCGGCCGACTGCCGCCTGCCGCTCCGGACTTTGCACCTCCGGCTTCGCGGACGAGCTGGCTGACGGTTTCGGACGCTATCGGTGCATCGCTGACCGCGACGATCGCGTCGTTGAAATCGCCGTCATAGTCGGGACTGGTGTTCAACCGGTCTTCGAAGCCGATAATCTCGATCCCCGCTGTCCCCGGCACCTTCGAGGAGAGCCCGATCGCCTGCATGCTGCCGGCGGGGTTCAACAGATTTGTACCGTCATCGGTCCCAAGCGCGCTCAAGGGCTGAATCGGCAAGATGTTGCCGCCGTCGTCCATGACGGTCGGGGCGAAGGGATCGTTCGCGTTGGCCGTCGCACCGGTCAAGAGGTTCTTGAGCTGCAGGCCGCCATCGGCGAACTGCTCCAGATCGACTCCGATCTCGTCCACGCCGCGTACCAGGAACAGGCACAGACTTTGGCCTTCCGGCACGTCGACAGCCACCGAGTCACCGTTTGACGCATCGGAGAGATCCGACACGAGTATCCGCGCTTCGCTGATAGCACCGGTGGCCGCATCCACGAAATAGGCACCCAGCGCATCGGCGCTGTCAGTGGAGCCGCCGATCACCGTCACCTGCTTCGTCGTCCCGGCTCCGGTGAAGTCCGCCACATCGAGGTCACGCACGTCCGGGAGATTCTTTACCTCCTTGCCTTCAACAAGTTTCGCCAGAGCAGGCGTGACGTCGTCCGTGTCGTCCGGATCCGGCACGCCAACCACGCCTTGTCGGTAGAGGTCGACCTGCGACGTCGTCGTGCCGTCCGGCGCAACGGCGGTTTCGGTGATCAGGCCCACTCCGGGAGCGTAATATTTGAACTCGGCACCGGTGGAGAGGGCGGAGCTGTCGATGATCTTGATCACGTCGTCAAACTGCCCGAACGGTGTTTTGACGCTGAGCCCGGTCTCCGCGAGGATGCTTTCGTCCTCGGCGATACCCGGCGCGAACTCAAGATAATAGGCCGTGCCGAATTCCGGAGTCGCCTTCATCGCCCAGCCCGGCTGGTTGCCGGGATCATCGGCGGACCATTGGCCTTCGTGGTTGACGCCGATGAAATTTCCGTCGTCATCGTATTCGTAATTGACGACGATCTCGCCGAAGTACCAGACATTACCTTCGGTGTCCTGTGCGTACCAATCGAAGGTGTCCTCGAGAATCACGTCGTCCTCGTAGACTGTGTCACGGATCACGCTTGTGCTCACTCCACGGACCTCGAAGGTCGCAGAAGTGGTGAAGAGGTCGTTGCGCTCCGTCGTGACCTCGCCGGTATCGGGATCGATCTCATCACCCTTGTAGCTCAAGACGTGACCGGCGATCAGCGGAAGGTAAGGGTTGTCGATCGGTGCTCCGGGAATGAAGGTCGCTGCACCGAAGTCGGGTAAGATGGCCATGGCGTGTCCTCCGAGGTGATTGCGTCGCGGATACGCCCCAACCGCCCGCTCGCCGTTGCAGCATGCGGCGTTTTGCCCTTTCGCGGGAATCCGGCAGGTGTGACGCGGAAAAGACTCAAGTGGTTCAAAGGCCTGGGCTACCCATCTTACGGATGTGAGATGTGCGGGCAGGCCGATCGTCCGATCCTATGGATCCGACTTGCGGGAACTGTTTGTCGAATGCCTCCCTTGTGGCGCCATTGGTGGAAGGCACTTCATGCTCTATGGTCGGTCTGCAGGCTTCAAACAGGGTCGGTATGCGTCTCCTCTCCTTCATCCGCGCCGGCACGCTGTTGCTGGCGCTCCCAGCCACAGCAATGGCCGAAGACGCCGTGCCGGCGCTCGTCGAAGGCTGTACTGCGCCCTGTGCCGGATACGAAGTTTCTACGGAGCTCCAGAATGACTGGTTGTTTGCCGCCTCCCCCTCGCGTCTCAGGTCCGACGAACTGCAGCCGACCATTACAGTCGACCTGTTCTTCGCGCCGACGGACTATTTGCAGTTCGTCACGTCCATCATCACGGAGCCGGTAGTCGAGCCAGAGCCTGGCGAGAACATGATTTTCGAAGGGATCGGAACCTACCTGGCCGAACTCTTTACCACCGTCGAAGCGGGCCCGGCCACCATGAGGGCCGGAAAATTCGATAGGATCTTCAGCCTTGCCAGCGAAGTCGCGCCGGGAATCAACGCCACCGACCTGGTCTCGGATTTCGATGCGGATGAGCGCGTCGGCGCCGAGATCGTATTGGACTTCGACGGTCTCGGGATGGACCAGGGCCTGGCCGCAACGGCGTTCACCACCGACCGATCGATCTTCAGCGATTCCCTGTTCACCGCCCGAGGGCGGACGCGACTGTCAGATGGCGGCGCCGGCAACACCGATGGCCTATCCTCGCTCTCGCTTGTTCTTGACGGCTGCCGGGGGGCGGAGCCGCTCGATTGCTATTTGGACGGTGATTTCGGCTACAGGCTGGGCTTCCGGTACCAGAGGGCCGGAGAACCTACCCGAGAGGACGTGGAAGAAGGGCGGACACCTGAAGACGAACTGGCCTACCTGGCATCCACGACAGCAAGCCTGGAGATGGACGAGATGACGCTGAGGCTGCTCGGCGAGGCGGCCTATCTCCGGCATTTCGACAGCGGTCCGGACGATGCGCTCGTCCTCACGGGCTCCGCTGCGCTTGAGGTGGATTCATTGACCTACGTCGCGAGCTACACCCGGCAGCTCAATCTCGTTGATGGCGGGCCGGACACACGCGAGCACCTTGCCGATCTCGAGGTCATCTACGATCCCGACGAAGAATATGGCGAAGACATGCCATTCGAAGGAACGGGGTGGGAACTCGCCGCCGCTTACACCTTTGCACGCAATGCCGATCAGGAAACCGCTCACATCTTCAGCGTTCGAGCGGTTTTCGATTTCGGCGGAGACGTGGAGTTCGACGCGCCGTGAGATGGCTCGTCGTCCACGGTCGTGTTCGGTTTTCCCCTATTCCTTAAATCGTACCCGATTTAAGGAAACATGCAGCTATTCAAAGTGCTACAGCGTCCTTTGCGCGTCTGATAAGACGCGCGCTGTAGATCACCGCTCCAGCGGATTGGAGTCTAGTGACGTGCATGATCTGGCCGAAGGCTCTCTCCGCTCGGATCGGATATGGGCGAGCGGGCTGATGCCGAGCCACAGCGGGAAGAGCTTGCGGAGCCTTCCGCTGCCGTCCACCTCTATCGCCCCGTGATGGAGTGCCGAAGCAAACGGCAGGTCACCGCGCCAAATCCGTGTCAGGTCGACAAGTGAGACGATGACGTAGAGTTGCGCGTCGCGGTCGGGCGGCTCCAGGCAGAGTTCACAGATGCCGTTTTGATTGAGGAACCACCAGTGGCGCTTCTTCTCCGCCTGGTCCGAGAGCTCGAATTGAATGACGACGCGCTCGGTTCCGAACAGCTCAGGATGCGCTCCCATTTGAAGCGACCAGAGCAGCAGGCCGAGATCGATCTCGTGCTCCGCCAAGGTCCGCCGCGACCATCGCTGCCCCCATTGTCCGAGCGCCATGATGATCGGGATGAACTCCTTGCCGGCATGCGTCAACCGATAGGTCGGACCGCGCCCGTCGTCGGAAACGGACCGGACGATCACGCCCTCGGCCTCGAGCTTCTTCAGCCTCGACGACAGGAGCGTCGGCGAAGCCAGGGGTACGCCGCGCTGCAGCTCGGAAAAGCGGGTGGCGCCGAATGCGAGGTCGCGCAGGATCAAGGCCGTCCAGCGCTCGCAAAAGATCTCGGCGGCCTTGGCGATCGGGCAGAACTGATTGTAGCTCCTCATCGCGATCACTTCCTTTCGCGCGGCAGTTTACACCCGGTTGCATCGCGATCCCACTACGGATCGTAGCCACCGGGCCCCTCACGTGGTGAAATGGCGCGCTCGATAGCCGAAGGAGGGTTTCATGTCGGAACATGTCAACGACGGCATCCTGGAACACAACCGTGACGCGGCAGCAATTTGGGGAGCGGGCGGCAGACACTACGACCTTGTCAGCTTCGCCATCTCGGACGCGCTAGCGCATACCGTCCAGCGATTGAGCCCGAAGCCCGGCGACAAAGTGCTCGACGTCGCGACCGGCACCGGCTGGAGCGCGCGCAATGCGGCGCGCTTCGGCGCAAACGTCACGGCGATCGACATATCGGCCGATCTGATCGATGCTGCCCGCCGGCTTTCGGCTGGCGTCGAGCCGACAATCGATTACCGCGTCGCCGATGCCGAGAACCTGCCCTTCCCGGACGGAAGCTTCGACAAGATGCTCTCGACCTTCGGCGTAATCTTCGCCGGGGATCACCGCCGCGCGGCGAGCGAACTGGCGCGGGTCTGCCGCAAAGGAGGCCGGCTCTGCATCTCGTCATGGTCGCCGACGGGCGCCGTTGCCCGCTTCTTCGCCGTGATCGCTGCGCACGCAAAGACGCCGCCACCGAAGGAATCGCCGCTCTCTTGGGGCGATCCTGCCTATGTCGAAGACCTGCTCGGGCGGGAATTCACACTCACTTTCGAACCCGGAACCAACAACGCCTACCACGAAAGCGTCGAAGCGATCTGGAACTGGTACTTGCGCGGCTTCGGGCCGTTGCGGACGCTTTACGAAGGCTTGAACGAGGGTGAACGCGCCGCGCTGAAGCGCGATGTCGATGCCTATCACGCGCACTATCAGGTCGAGGCCGGGCTCCACATCAGGCGTGAGTACCTCGTCATTATTGGCGGGAAACGATGAAGCTCCCCGCTGCGCCGGAGGCCATTCGGGCATCGCCGTGAGGAGTTGCCCGTTGGGGACGAACATCCCGCATTTCATTCGGAAGCGAATCGCTCTTCCCGGCTCTGTCCTGACGCCACGGAAACGGTTAGAGAACAAGCATTGCTCGAAAGAAATGGCGCACCCGAAGAGATTCGAACTCCTGACCCCCAGATTCGTAGTCTGGTGCTCTATCCAGCTGAGCTACGGGTGCTTGCCTGAAGCGGTGAGAACCGCTTGCGTGGCGATCCTCTACTGGGTCCTTTCGGCGATTGCAAGCGCCTTTCGGGAAAAAATTTCATTTTTGCGACGACAGTGGATAAGGCGCCGGAGGGAGCGATCGGGGCCTGGCGAGAAGAACACCGGTGGTCCGAAGACGAAATATCAGGGCCGCGCCTTCGAGCGGAAAGCGTCCAACGGCACCGGGCGATCCGGCAGTTCGATGCGGAACAGCGTACCGGGCGTCGGTTTTTCCACCAGCGCGATCGTACCGCCATGGGCGAGTACCAGTTCGCGGGCGATGGCCAGCCCGAGGCCGGTGCCGCCGGAGCGCGCGGAGCCGCGAAAGGCGGTGAACAGGTTTTCGCGCGCCTTGGCCGGCATGCCCGGCCCCGTGTCGTCGATGGAAATCGTAACCACGCTGCCGGTTCGCATGGCCGAAACGGAGATCGACCTGGCGCGGCCGTCCTCCGGCTCGTGATTCGTCAGCGCCTGGACGGCGTTGCGGCAGATATTGTGGACGACGCGAAAGAGCTGCTCGCTGTCGGCGTCGACTACGACGTCGTCCCGTATCTGGATGTCGAAATCGATGCCGCTCTGGCGATCGATGGCGAGGAGTTCGGCGACATCCTCGACAAGCGGACGCAGCGCGACAAAGCGGCGGTGCGGCTCTGCCTCGGCCGTGCGCCCGTAGGAGAGAACCTCCTGCGTATAGCCGACCGCGCGATCTATCGTCCGCAGCAGCGTCGGCGCGAAGCGTTTGACCACAGGATCATCGACATCGGCGAGCCGGTCGGAGATGAGCTGCGCGGACGAGAGAATGTTGCGCATGTCATGGTTGATCTTCGAAACCGCGAGTCCGAGTTCGGCAAGACTCTTCTGCTGTTTCAAGGTTTTCTGCAGCTCGCGCTGCATGCTCGCGAGGTGCTGACCGGCGACCGCTAGCTCATCGCCACCTTCCGGCGGAACGAGCAGTCGCTCGGGGTTGGACGGCTCATCGGAAAACTCCTGCATGCTCGTCGTCATCCGCCTGATCGGCACGATCAGCATGCGGTTGATGGCGAGGAAGATCAGTGCCGCGGTGATCAGCGATATCGCGATCGACAGGAGGAAAACGTTGCGCGAATAGACGAGCATCGCCTTGCGCAGGCGGGCATCCTTCATCACCAGTTCGATCGTCGCATCGCTTTCGCCGAGGGGGCCATAGACGCGCACGATCCGGTTGCCGCCGAAGAGCAGCGTATCGAACGCATCGCGTATCGCAGCGATGGGGGTGAAGTTGGCGATATCGTATTCGCCGTCGATTGCCGGCGGCATGTCGACGGTGGCAATCATCCGCGACGCATCCTTGCGGCGAATGACGATGGCCTTGGTTCCGGTGGCCATCAACGTGTCGCGCTGCACCGCCCGCGGAAGCTCGACATTCTGCAGTCCATCGACCACGACGGCCGCAGCAGCCACCGTGTTCAGCCGATCCTGAAGCCAGCGGATCCGCATGTTGGCGACCGACGGCACAAAGATCAGCACTTCCGCCAGCATGACGAATGCCACAGTCAAAAGCAGCAGCTTGCCGGAGAGTCCGTGGAGGAACCCCACGGCCGCTCGGGGCTTAGCACTCGCATTGGCCGGACGCGCGTCTTCCACCATAAACCTAGAACATTCCCTGCAGCTCAGCCGAAGTACCGCAGCATTCCGATCACGGATCGAACGAGCGGATTTCGCGCCATGGGGGTATAATAGGAGATCGATGCCTGTTTTCCAATCTCGGACAAGGTGGGATAGGGCGCCACATAGCCGCGGAAATGCTTGAGCGTCAGCCGATTGGCGACGGCGAAAGCAAAGCCGTTGATCATCTCTCCGGCACCGGCTCCGGCGATCGCTGCACCGAGGATCCGTCCGCGCCGACCGATTGTGATCTTGATCAGGCCCCGCCCGAGCCCATCGGTGCGGGCGCGGTCGTTGGCGGAAAAGTCCCAGCGGACGACGTCGACCGGGCCGAACTTTTCCCGCGCCTCCGCCTCGCCCGGACCGACCTGCGCCAGTTCCGGATCCGTAAACGTGACCCTCGGGACGATGTCGCGGTCTTCGCTCGCCGGGAGGCGGAACAGGATCTGCTGCAGCACGAGCCGCGCATGATAATTCGCCACATGTGTGAACTGCAGGCCACCCACGGCATCGCCGATCGCATAGACGCGGCGATTGCTTGTACGAAGGTTCGTGCCAACGGCGATCCCCTTCGCGTCGTGGCGAATACCGGCGGCGTCGAGATCGAGAGAAGCGTGATTGGGAGCACGTCCGGGGGCCAGCAACAGATCGCTGCCGTCGACATAAAAACGGCCTTGCGCGTTTTCGCAATGCAGCCGCACGCCGCCCGCGTGCCGCTCGACGGACAGGATGGCGGTTTCCTCGTGAAGAACCGTACCCTCCGCTCTGATCGCGTCCAGAACGATCGCCACCAGTTCCGGATCACTGCTCGAAAGTGCTTTGTCGCTCTCAAGAACCGTCACGCGTGCGCCGAGCCGGCGATGAGCCTGGGCCATTTCCAGCCCGACGGGTCCGGCACCGACGATGACGAGATGTTCCGGCAACCGTTTCAGGTCGAAGAGTGTCTCATTGGTGAGATACGGCGCATCGGCGAGCCCGGGAATTGCGGGAACCGCCGGCGACGAGCCGGTCGCGATCACGAAGCGCCGGGGCCGGATAAGGTGATCGCCGGCCGCGACCGTGCTGTCGTCGACGAAGCGGGCTGCATCGGCGATGACTTTGACGCCGAGGCTCTCGAAGCGTTCGGCGGAATCATGCGGCGCGATCGCGCCGATAACCGCATGAACCCGCGCCTGCAATCGTTCGTAGTCGACGACGGGCTCGCCTGCGACGATGCCGAATTCCTCTGCCGCGCGGATCGCCTGCGCGTGTTTGGCGGCCGCGATCAACGCCTTCGACGGCACGCAGCCAAAGTTCAGGCAATCCCCACCCATCCGGCCGCGCTCGACCAGAACGACGGGCACGCCGAAGGCCGCAGCGCCCGCGGCGACCGACAGGCCCGCCGCACCACCGCCGATTACGCAGATATCCGGATTGAGCACCTTCGCCACGCCCCTTTCCGCCCCGTCAGACCGTTTTGCGGCGCGACTGTATTAGCTTGAACGCCAGAGGCAATGCCGCGATGAGCGCCAGCGCGGCCAGCCCCAGCGAAATGTCCCTCGTCGCGAAATCCGCAAGCGTAAGCTCGCCGCCGGTCGCCGCCGAGCGGGCGATCACAGCGTCGAGGCTGCGACCGAGCCAGGCATAGGCGAGCGTGCCCGGCACAATGCCGATCAGCGTCGCGGCAGCGAAAGTGCGTAGCCGCACGTCAAAGAATGCGGGTGCGATATTGACGACGAAGAAGGGAAAGATCGGCGCCAGCCGCAAGATCAGGAGGTAAAGGAACGCATTGCGCCGGAAGCCCTCCGCCAGCCGCTCCAGGAAGCGCCCTGCACGCGGGCGCAGCAGGTCGCCGAGAACACCGCGCGCGGCAAGGAACAGAAGGCAGGATCCCAGTGTCGCCGCGGCGATCGCGATAACTCCACCCGTAACACAGCCGAACAGGAATCCGGAAAATATTGTCAGCACGGACGCAGCTGGGATCGAAAAGACGACCACTGCGACATAGACCGCAAAGAAGGCGGATCCGGCTCGGAGCGGATAGGAATTGACATAGGCGCTGAGGGTCTCGCGGTGATGGACGAGCGCTGTCAACGAAAGATAGTCCGGCAGGCCAAACGCATAACAAGCGGCACCACCGGCAACGAGAAGAGCGAATGGCACGAACCGCCACCACGAACGGCGTGGCGCATGTTCTGCGTCGCTGCGCCCGGACGAAGAGTTCAGGGCCGCTCCTTCTGCCCCGTTTCTGACACCATTGTTCATGCGGCTTTGCTTTCGGCGAGATCTACCCCTGAGTTAGAGGGAATCCGGACCCGGAACCAATAACGAATGGTCGCGCTGTCAAACGTCAACGTGAACGGTTCGCCCTGACAACTCACGTTGCCGTGAAAGGGAACCATCGTCTTTGGCATCGCTGGGCAGTTGCCCCAAACGCTTTTCCCCGCGGACAACGTAGAGGGCTCTCCGCGAGGAAATATCGTGATGTCAAACGCTCCCGAGGCTCAGAATTCCTCCCAATCGTCCCGCGCCACGGCAGCACTGCCGGCGAAGGCTCGAGCGACGCTGCCCATCATACGCCGGGCGGGCGAAGCGACGGGACGGCTCGTTTCCTTTGCCGGTGCAATTGCCCCGGCGCCATCGCGGTCAACCTTGAAGTAGGCGATCAGGTTCGCAAGGTTGCCGGTTTCAGCCGAAAGTTTGTGAGTCGCGGCGTTCGCCTCCTCGACCATTGCGGCATTGCGCTGGGTGACCTGGTCCATCTGGTTGACGGCCGTGCTGACCTCGGCAAGCCCCGTCGACTGCTCGCGTGCAGCCGTCGCGATCGAGTGGATATGATCGTTGATCTTCAGGACACGCGTCTCGATCTCGCCGAGTGCGGTTCCGGTCGCCTGGACAAGCTTGACGCCGGTCGCGACTTCGCTGCCCGACTTCGAAATCAGGGCCTTGATGTCCTTGGCGGCACTGGCGGCGCGTTGAGCGAGTTCGCGCACTTCCTGTGCCACGACTGCAAACCCCTTGCCGGCGTCACCCGCGCGCGCCGCCTCGACGCCCGCGTTGAGAGCCAGAAGGTTGGTCTGGAAGGCGATTTCATCGATGACGTTGGTGATCTGGCCGATCTCGTTCGAGGCCTGTTCGATGCGGCCCATCGCCTCGACCGCGCTGCGCACGACGGAAGCGGACTCGGCAGCGCTTTGATTGGCCTCGGTGACCATGACCGATGCCTCCTGCGCCCTCTCGGTCGAGCTGCGGACGGCGGCCGTGATCTCGTCGAGCGCGGCCGAAGTCTCCTCGAGCGAAGCGGCCTGCTGCTCCGTGCGTTTCGACAGGTCGTCCGCGGCCGAGCGCAATTCGGATGCGTTGCCATTGATCGAGTCGGTCGTTGTGCGCACCTCGCGCAGGGTTCTCTGCAAGGTCGTGAGTGTATCGTTGACGTTCTTCTGCAACTCCGCGAAGGCACCCTGGAATTGGCCATTCATGCTTTGCGTCAGGTCGCCGGCGGCAAGGCTTGCGATGACCCGTCGCGTTTCGGAGATGCCGCTGTCGACGCTGCCGACGAGCTCGTTGACACTCGCAGCGAAGCGGTTGAGGTCGTCGTTGCCGTAGTCCTTGCTGATG